>SHYS01000012.1 GCA_009692685.1 Dehalococcoidia bacterium | reverse complement strand
GAGGCGCGCTGTCACTGGGGGGCCTCGGGTCGAGCGTGCTGGTGATCGCGCGGTTCATTGTGCCGGCGATCATGTCCGGGTGGGATCCGCTGGTCGTCTGCATCGCCGGTGCCCTCTTGATCATCGCGACGACGTTGACCCTCGGGCATGGCGTCGAGCGCAAGACGACGGTGGCATTCGGGGCGACGGTCGCATGCCTCGCGCTGACCGGGCTGCTGGCCGTGTGGTCGGTGCAGCTTGCACACCTGACCGGAATCGCGTCAGACGATGCGAGCACGCTCCAGATTCTGCTGGGGAACGGCGTGATCGACCCGCGCGGGCTCCTGCTCGGCAGCATGATTCTCGGCGCGGTGGGCGTCCTCGATGACGTGACGACGACGCAGGCCTCGGCCGTCGGTGAACTGCACGAGGCGGATCCGAGCCTGTCGGCGCAAGAACTGTTTCGGCGCGGGATGAACGTCGGACGTGATCACATCTCGGCGACCACGAACACGCTGCTGCTTGCCTACGCGGGCACCGCGCTGCCGCTGATCCTCATCCTGTCAGCGCAACAGCAGCCGGCGGGGATCCTCATCTCCTTCGATGCGCTCGCGACCGAGGTGGTCCGCACCGTCGTCGGGAGCATCGGCATTGTCGCGGCGGTGCCGCTGACGATGGCGCTCGCGGCCGTCAGCGCCGGCTGGTCCAGCCGGGGCGAACGCGCTTGCTAACCGCCCGGGAGGAACAGCGGCTCGGTGCCCGGCGGCACGATCTCGGTCGGCTTCGCGCCGCAGCCGAACCAGATGCCGGCGAGCCTGCCACCCACGACCACGAGGCCAGCGCCCAGCGGCCCGGTCACGCCTCCGGTCGGCGTCCGGCTGAACACAATGACCTGATCGGCTTGTACCGGTGGCAGATACGGCGCTGGGAGCGCGGTAGACGCCGGTGGGCACCGGCTTCGTCTGCATGACTTGGTCGAGGGTCGCGCGCACGGACGAGGCCGGGCGCAGTTCACCCTCGCACGTTGCCACCGGGAAGACGTCGACGCGTGTGCCAGCGGGCTGACCCGGCGGGCAAGCAGGCGGCGAGCCCGAGACCTGCTGTGGGCCACAGGGGAGGCTGGTGAGGATGACGGCGCGATCAAGGGCGGCGGTATCGCCCGCGAGTACGAGGTTGATCAGCGTGTCCACCTCGGCCGGGATCCCCGCTCGTCTCGGTGAAGTGGCGATCGAGGTGGGGGTAGCCGCCTCGATCGTGGCCGGGGGGGGGGACAGTCGTAGTGGCTGCTGGAGCCGACGCTCCGTTGTCGCAGGCGGCGGCGAGCAGCGCGGTGGCGCAGAGCAGCAGGATCACCAGCGGTTTCCTCGGCAGTCTCGGACACCTCTCAGTCATCTCACCCAGCGTGCCACATGCGGAGCGTTGGAGGCACTCACGGGGCGCGACATCGCCGTTACGATGCCGCCTCGACGTGTGGTGAGAGCGCTGCGGAGCGGGGGACATCGAATGCCTGGACGTGTCGAGGGCAAAGTGGCGCTCGTGATGGGTGGCGGTCAGACGCCCGGCGAGACGATTGGCAACGGGCGCGCGACCGCGCTGCTCCTCGGCCGTGAGGGCGCTCGAGTGTTTGTGGTGGACCTCGACGGTGATCGCGCCGCAGCGACCTGCGCTGAGATCCGACGCGAAGGCGGCCAGGCCGAGTCGTTCGCGGCGGACGTACGCCAGGAGACGGACGTGCAGGCAGCCGTTGTCGCAGGCGTGAAGGCCTACGGCCGTCTCGATCTGCTGCACAACAACATCGGTGGCGGCCTGTCGCTGGGTGACGAGTCTGCGGTGAAGATGAGTGTGGAGGCATGGGACCGAGTGTTCGAGGTCAACCTGCGCGGGATGTGGCTCGCCTGCAAGTGGGCCATCCCGGTCATGCAGGAGCACGGTGGTGGTTCGATCGTGAACATCTCCTCGGCGGCGGCGCACCATAAGTACCCGCGCGTCGGCTACAAGACGACGAAGGTCGCCGTGATCGGTCTCACGGAGTACCTCGCGGCCGAACACGCCGGCGACATGATCCGCGTGAACACGATCCTTCCTGGCCTGATGGAAACGCCGATGGCCATCGAGCCGCGCGTCGCGGAGGGCGTCGCGCGCGAGGTCGTGATCGCAGAGCGGAACCGCCAGGTGCCGCTGGGCAAGAAGATGGGTTCGGGCTGGGACGTCGCCTACGCCGCGCTTTTCCTGCATTCCGACGAAGCGCGATTCATCAGCGGCGTGGCGTTGCCCGTGGACGGCGCGATGCTCGTCTCCAGCTGATCCCGCGGTGCATGCACCTACCACAACACACATTCGAAGATTCGAGGAGGCATCGATGTCGCGACAGACGAAGTACACACTGGACCAACTGACGCCGGAGCAGCGTGAGCAGTACGCGGTCTTCCTGAAGACTCGGAAGGTGCGCGCGGACGGGATGATGGGCGGCCCGTTCGACCCGTGGATCCTGAACGCGGAGTTGTTCCACCGCGTCATGGGCCTCGCTGGCATGCTCTGGAATCGCACCTCGCTTGACCGAGGGCTGGTCGAACTCGCGATCTCGATCACCGGCAAGGTGTACGAGGCGAACGTGGAGTGGGCGGCACACGCGCCTCGTGCCGTCGAGTACGGCATCCCACAAGACGTCATGGACACGATTCTGAAGGGTGAGCGGCCGGTCAAGGCCTCTCCTGACCAGCTGCTGATGTACGACGTCTCGATGGCGCTGCTCGTCAGCCACCTGCTCCCGAAGCCGTTGTACGACCGTGCGGTCACCACCTGGGGTGAGCAGGGCGTCGTGGAGATCACGGCGGTCATCGGGTTCTACGTGCTGACTTCGATGTCGCTCAACGCATTCGAGGTGCAGGTGGGGCCAGGGCAGGTCACGCCGTTCCCGCGTAGCGACGCCTAGCGGCGTGCTTCACTTCGCGCGGAACACTTCGAGGCGGTGGCGCTGCTGCCCCGTCTTGTCGAAGTTGGCGGGGTCGAGCCAGGCCTGAAGCGCTGTGCGAACTGCAGGCCATTTGGCATCGGTGATTGACAGCCAGGCGTTGTCGCGGGTGCGGCCCTTCAGGACGCGGGCCTGTCGGTGGATGCCCTCGAACGTGACGCCGAGGCGTTCGGCGGCGTTCCATGATGGCGCGTTCAGGCTGTCGCACTTCCATTCGTACCGCCGATAGCCGTAGCGCCTCGAAGGCGCGTCGCATCATCAGGTGCATCGCCTCGGTCGCAGCCGGTGTGCGCTGCAGGAGCGGCGAATACGCGAGGTGGCCGACCTCGATGGATCCGATCTCCGGCTGCATGGCGAGGAACGCGGCGATACCGACGGCCTTCCCGATCGTGAGATCGATGATCGCGAAGAAACGTGAGTGGTCCTTCTGGGCCGCGTTCGCGAGCCACGCTCGGTGCGCCTCCGGCGACTCGAACGGCCCGTAGGGCAGGTACGTCCAGTTGCGGCCCTCGGTATCCAGCGCGTAGGCGGCGATCAGGTCGTCCGCGTGCACTGTGACATTGAGGGGCTCGACGTGACAGAAGAGCCCGGCCATCGGTGAGCGGGCGGGGATCGGGCTCGGCGTCCAGTCGGGGAGCGCTGCGCCGATTGGCTGACCGAGGTGGTTGTGGCGAGGCGCTGGTGGCGGGGTGTGCGGGGGCATGGGCTCGCCTTGGCGTGCGGGCTGCGAGGGGTGAGCGGGCGATGCTAGCGAGCGGACGGCGTTCCCGCGAGGAGGGGTAGCCCCCCGTCGTTGCATGACGGGGCGGTAGAGTGCCCCCATTCACGGTCGAGCGACGGGAGCAGTCGATGGCGACGAGTTATCGCGTGGAGACACTGGCCGAACTGCGCGAGGACTCCCGCGCCCTCCTACGTGGTGCCATCGATGTCCATGTCCACGCCTCGCCGGATCCATACGCGGAGCGGCGGATGGACGCGCGTACGCTCGTGTATGCGGCGCGCGAGGCCGGGCTGGCGGCTCTGGTGCTGAAGAGCCACGAGTATCCCACACAGCCGCTCGCCTGGGCGCTCGACCAGGAAGTCGAAGGCATCACGGTCTACGGCGCGATCGCCCTCGACCACTCCGTCGGCGGACTGAACCCGGACGCCCTCGATGCTGCGTTGCGCATCGGGACGCGCGTCGTGTGGTGGCCGACGTTCGACTCCCTCTGGTCACGCGACACCTTCGGACGCTGGCACGCGAAGGCGGACTCGATACGCGTGATCGACGAGCGCGGAGCGCTCGTGTCGGTGTGCCACACGCTGCTTGACCTGATGGCGGAGTACGGCGCGACGTTGTGCAGCGGGCACCTCGACCCCGCGGAGACACTCGCGCTCGTCACGGAGTCGAGGCGGCGTGAGATCCGCTCGATCGTGTCGCACGCGACCTCGTTCCACATCCCGCTCGAGGTGCAGCAGGCACTCGCGGATCGTGGCGCGTTTATCGAGCAGTGCTCCGTGAACTCCTTCCGCGAGGGTGGTGATGACTATTTCGCGTCGGTCGCCAGCGAGGTGCGCGCGGTCGGTCCGGAGCACGTCGTGCTCTCGACTGACCTCGGTCAGGCGGCGAACCCGGCGCCGCCGGTGGGGTTCGGGTCGTGGATCGAGCGGTTCCTTGATGCAGGCTTCACCACGGATGAAGTACGGAGGATGGTGCAACAGAACCCTGCGACCGCGCTCAGCTAGCGGCGGGGTCGAGGCTCCGAGTGCCCGTGCTATCGTCGCGCGCGTGAACATCCTTATTATCCTTGGCGTCACGATGCCCGTGGTGGACGCGCCGCTCCTCACGCGCATCCATGAGGCGGCAGGCTCTGGCACGAACATCCGTATCGCCGACACGCCCGGGGAGGCGATCGAGGCGATGGAGGATGTCGAGGTCGTCCTGGGCGTCATCACGCCGGCGATGTTCGCGCGCGCTCGGAAGTTGCGCTGGGTACACGCCATCACCTCCGGGGCGGACGCGTACCTGTTCCCCGAGATGGTCGCGAGCGATGTCTGGCTCTCCGGTGACAAGGGACTTGTGGGTAGCCACCTCGCCGACCACACGTTCGCCCACCTGCTCGCGCTCACGCGCCGCCTCGCGCGTGCGGTCGTGGACGGTCCCGCGTCCTGGGAGCACCGCGTCGCCTATCGCGCCGAGGAGTTCGAACTCGAAGGCTGCACGATGGGCATCGTGGGGTTCGGCGGCACCGGCCGTGCGATCGCCAGGCGGGCCGCCGCCTTTGGGATGCGCTGCATCGCCGTCGACTGTGACCCCGTCCCGCCGACGGCCGAGGTCCCCGAAGTCTGGGGTAGTGACCGCCTGGAGGAGTTGTTCCGCACGGCGGACGTGGTCACCTCGGGCCTGCCACTGACGCCAGACACGCGCGGCCTGTTCGGCAAGCGTGCCTTCGAACTGATGAAGCCGACCGCCATCCTCGTGAACGTCACGCGTGGCGAGGTCGTGGACGCTGACGCGCTGGTCGCCGCGGTCCACGCGAAGCAGATCGCCGGCGCCGGCCTCGATGTCGCGCCCGTGGAGCCGCTGCCCGCCGACCATCCACTCTGGACGGCACCCAACGTGATTATGACGCCGCATACCGCGGGGGCGAGCCAGTTCCGCATCCCACGCAACCTCGATCGCTTCTGCCGGAACCTCGCGCACTTCCGTGCGGGCGAGCCGCTCGAGGGCCTGATCAATAAGGCACGCGGGTTCTAGCGATGGCGACTGAACCGACGATCGAGCAGATCGCATCTGGCGAGTTCGTCCGGGTCGACGGCATCGCGCTCCGCGAGCAGATGGCGCACATCTTCGTCGCACTCCGCGTCTCTGAGGAACATGCCGCTACGACCGCGGACATCCTCGTGGCGTCCGACCTGCGTGGCGTCGACACGCACGGCGTGGTCACTGGCCTCCGGTACATGGAGCAGATCGAGGCAGGATTGATCGATCCGACCGTGACGCCGCACGTGATCCGGGAGTCCCTCGGATCCGCCGTGGTCTCGAACGAGGGCGGCCTTGGCGTCGTTGGCGCGCACCTCGCGATGCGCACGGCGATCGAGAAGGCGCGCGTTACGGGGATCGGGCAGGCGGGCATTGTCGACGGGCGGCACATCGGGATGGTCGGGTACTACCCGCTGATGGCGGCGGGGCAGGACATGATCGGCATGGCCGTCACGAACGCGAATCGCAGCGTGCGCCCGGCGCGCGGCGTTGACCCTCGCTTTGGCACGAACCCGATCGCGTTCGCCGCGCCGGCTGGCGAGGAGCGCCCGTTCGTCCTCGATATGGCCACCAGCACCGTTGCGTCCGGGAAGGTGCGTCGTGCGCATGCGCTCGGTTTGCCGATCCCGCGCGGCTGGGCCGTTGATGGCAACGGCCAGCCGCTGGAGACCCCACCGGGCGCGCGAGACACCTCGTGGGCACTCACGCCGATCGGGGAGAGTGCAGACGGCGAGGGCGTGAACTACAAGGGATATGGGCTTGCCGTGATGGTGGACATCCTTGCCGGCGTCCTCGCGGGCGGCGGGTCGAGTGTCGACCTCGACTACGGCTCGAATATGGCATGGTTCATGGCGATCGACATCGGCAAGATGCGGCCGATCGAGGGCTTCAAGGCCGACATGGACCGCCTGATCCGCTACTTCACGGAGACCCGTCCCTCCGACCCATCGAGGCCGGTCATCCTCCCTGGCGATCCGGAGGCTGACGCCTTCGAGTACCGCTCGAAGGTAGGCGTGCCGCTGCACCGAGATACTCTCGCGACGTTGCGCTCGCGCGCACAAACGCTTGGGACTCCGCTGCTCGTGTGACTGCGGCGGGGTGCCAACCATCGATTGCGGGGCAGGGCACAGAGGCCTATGGTGCGCCCGCTCCTCGGCTGCGGCCCGAGGACGGAGGTGCCGCATGCCACGACCGAAGATCTGCGCCACGCTTGACGAGGCGGTTGCCGACATCCCCGACGGGATCACGCTGCTGATCCCCGGCTTTGGCGCGACGGGGATGCCGTGGAACTTGCTGACCGCGCTCTACCACCAGGGCGCGAAGGGCATCACCGCGGTGTCGAACGGCGTTGGCACTGCCTCCGCAGACGGGAAGATGAAGGGCCTCGGCGACCTCGTCGAGGCCGGGCGCGTGAAGAAGGTGATTGCCTCTTTCACCGCATCGACGCACCCCTCGCGGCTGTCGAAACCCGAGCAGATGGTGAAGGACGGCACCCTGATCGCTGAGCTGGTCCCGCAGGGCACTCTCGCCGAGCGGATCCGCGCCGGTGGCGCGGGCGTCCCCGCGTTCTACACGCCGGCTGGCGTCGGCACGCTGCTCTCCGAGGGCAAAGAACACCGCGACTTCGACGGCGAGACCTACGTGCTCGAGGAGGCGATCTTCGCGGACTACGCGCTGATCCGTGCGTGGAAGGCCGACACCGCTGGCAACCTCGTGTTCCGCCACGCCGGACGCAACTACAACCCGATTGCCGCGATGGCAGCACAGCACGTGATCGTCGAGGTGGAAGAGCCGATCGTCGAAGCAGGCGAACTCGATCCGGACCAGATTCACACCTCGGGCATCTACGTGGAGCGTCTCGTGCAGATCCTGCCGCACGGCGTACTGCGCGTCGCGCGCGCTGAGCCGGCGCCGTCTCCTCCCTCAACGCCTCCGGGTGAGGGGAAGCGAAAACTGAGCCGGCAGGAGATGGCCGCGGTCATCGGCCAGCGCATCCAGCCCGGCTGGATCGCCAACCTCGGTATCGGCATCCCGACGTTCGCTTCGAACTACGTGGACCCGAAGGACCACGTCACATTCACCTCGGAGAACGGCGTGATCGGGTACAGCCGCTTGGCCGAGGCTGGAGAGGGTGACCCGGACATCGTGAACGCCGGCGGCCAGCAGGTCACCATCGTGCCCGGCGCCTCCTTCGTGCACCACGCTGACTCGTTCGCGCTCGTGCGCAGCGGACGGCTCGACGTCACCGTGCTCGGCGCCTACGAGGTGGCGGCGGACGGCTCGTTCGCCAACTGGCGGCTGAGCGATGCACCGTTCGACAACCTCGGTGGTATCGGTGGTGCCATGGACCTCGTCGCGCGCGCGAAGCAGATCTGGCTGGCGATGGAGCACACGACGCGCGAGGGGGCGCCGAGGCTGCTCGCGCACACGACGCTGCCGGTGACGTCGCCGCGCGGAGTGACGCTGATCGTCACGGACATCGCCGTGATCTCCGTGAAGGGTGGCCGGTTCCTGCTTGAAGAGCACGCCCCCGGTTACACCGCCGCCGAGATTGCCTCGCTGACCGGCGCACCGCTCGATGTGAGCCCGAACCTGCGCGAGGTGTCGGTGAAGGCGCTGTAGGTCCGCTACGTCGAGGTTGGTCGGGCGCCCTCGGCACCCGGCGCGACGATCGGCGCGGCGCGGCCTTCCGTGCTGCGTACGGACGCCCCGATGAGGCTTTCGATGGTGAGGCCGTCATCGTGCGAGAGGTCACCGACGCGCGGCAACACCGAGCAGACGGCTCAGTTGGTCAACGGCGCGTTCGTCGCGATCTTGTGGGCGAGTTCTTTCGCCTTCGCGAACGACTCGCCAGCCGGCACCACGTACTGGCAGAGGTTCTGCGTTCGCCCTCGGCGGCGGAGAGCACGCGCCCCGTGAGCATGCGGTCGGCCATCCGTGCGTAGCCCAGCAGTCGCTGGATGTTCACCGAGCCGCCGCCGCCGCCGACGAAGATGCCGCGCTGGCTCTCGGGCAACGCGAAGAACGTCGTCTCGTCGGCGACGCGGACGTGCGGTGGCGGCTGCGAGTTCGAGGCCGCCCCCGACGGTGGCGCCCTTCAGCGCGGAGACGAACGGGATCTCCCCGCGCGAGATCAGGTCGAACGTCGTGTGCCACTTGCTCCTGGTCTTGCGCGGATGCGCGCTGGGCGTCTCAGCACGCCTCGCCTGCGCTTTGGCCAGGTCGAGGCCGGCGGAGAAGTGCTTCTCGCGGTGGCTGAAGATGACGGCAGCGCGCGCCTCCTCGGTGGCGCGCAGCATGCACTCCTTCAGAGAATTGAGGAGCGCACCGTTGATGGCATTACGGACGTCGTCGCGGTTGAGGCCGAGCAGGGCTACGTCCCTGTCCAGTTCGTAGGTGACCAGCGGCTCCGGCACCGCGAGCTCCTTGACGGTGCCCCCCCGGGTCGAGGGCGGGCGATTCGTACTCGGAATCGGGGTCGCCTGTCCACCGTCGGCGGCCCGGTGGGCGCGCTAGATTACCGGCAGCGCCGCAGTTGCGACGCAATTGAGGGGGCCCGTCATGTTCAGCCGAATCGACCACGTTGGCGTAGTTGCCAACTCTATTGACGAGGCGAACGCCATCCTCGGCGACGCACTGGGCCTCGTGATCGACGAGCCGCGCTCGAAATGGCCGGAGGGGTCGTACTTCGCGCCCGAGCAGACGTACAACTTCTTCTTCAAGGTGGGTGAGGGCGAGACGTGCGTCGAGGTACTTGTCCCCGCGCCGGGCGCGACCAGCGGCACCGCGCGTTACCTCGAACGGCGCGGGCCCGGCCTGCACCACATCTGCTACGCCTGTACCGATGTCCACGTGGAGGCCGACCGCCTCCTCGCAGCGGGGCTTTCCGAGATCTCCCTGCCGAGGACATCGGACGGTCGACGGACGGTGGCGTTCTTCCGCCCGCAGGGCAACGCGGGCATCCTCACCGAACTCGTCCCCCTGCGCGATCGCTAGAGCATCGCTAACCGTCGGCAGCGAGGGCTTCGGGTACCTCCGCGCCGAGGCTCGGCTCGCGCAGGTCGCGGCTCCACGCGGCGATCGCGCCGACCATCGCGGTACAGGCGACGGCACCCACGACGAGCGCGAGGGCAGGGGTCATCACCGCAGCGAGTACGCCGCTGAGCATGTAGCCGAGGGGTGGCGCACCGCCCGCGAGCATGCTGCGGAATGACTCGACGCGGCCTCGGAGGGCGTTGGGTGAGATCGTGAGGATGACGGTGTTGCGCGGAATCATCTGCACGGAGTTGGTGGTGCCCAGCAGTGCGGCCGCGATCAGCGCGACGATGAACCACGGCGAGATCGCTAGGACGACCAGCGCCACGCAGTAGGCGAGCACGCCGAAGACCGTGTAGAGCCCCTTGTAGGTCATGTCGCCCAGCGACAGGATGAAGCCCGCGCCGAGCAGCGCACCGACACCGGGTGCCGCGCTCAGCAGCCCGAAACCCGCCGCACCGACGCCTAACAGATCGGCGAATACCGGCAGGAGCGCTCGATAGCTCCCGAACAGCGTCGCAGCCACATCGAGGAGCAGGAGCGAGAGGATGACCGGCTTCGTGCGGACGAAGTTCAGGCCCTCCATGAAGCTCTGCCAGGGCCCCTCGACGATCGCGGGGCGAGCCATCGGTACGCGGATGCCGGTGATGGCGGCCATCGCCGCGAGGTAGAGCGCCGCGTTGATGAGGTAGACCGGGCCGAGGTCGAACTTCGCGATGGCGACGCCGGCGAGCGCGGGGCCCGCGATCTGAGCGAACTGACCGATGGTCGCGTTCAGGGCGATTGCGTTGACGAGCCGCCCCGGCTCGATCAGGGCAGGGATAAGTGCCGTCCGCGCGGGCTGGGTGAGCGCGCTGAATGCGGCGTTCAGGGAGGTGACCACGTACAGGTGCCAGACCTGCACGTCACCGGTGAACGTGACGTACGCGAGGGCCACCACCAGCACCGCGTTGCCGACCTGGCCCGCCTGGATCAGCCGCACGCGGTCCAGGCGATCAGCGGCGACCCCACCCACCATCGAGAGGATGACGTGCGGGAGCGCTCTTGCCAGGCCTGTGAAGCCGAGCAGGAGCGCGCTGCCCGTGAGCACGTAGACCTGCCAGAAGATCGCCGTCTGGATCAGTTGGACACCGATCGACGTGAGGAACAGCGAGATCGCAAAGCGACGGTAGTCGCGATGTGACAGCGCACCGAAGGCTACCCGCCGGCTGGACTGGTTCCCCGACATCAGGCGCCTACTTCTTCAGGCGCTCCAACTCTTCGAGGATGAACCCGGGCGATGCAGGAAGGTGACGCACTCGCACACCGATGGCGTCGTAGATCGCGTTCGCGACCGCAGCCAGCGGCGGGACGATCGGCACCTCGCCCACGCCTCGGACGCCGTAGGGGTGACCGGGGTTTGGGAACTCCACGAGGATCGTCTCGATCGGCGGGAGGTCATTCGCGACCGGCATGCGGTAGTCGAGGTAACTCGCGTTCGCCATCGAGCCGTCCGGGCGGTAGACGTAGCCCTCGTTCAGCGCCATGCCGATGCCCTGCGCCGCCCCGCCCTGGATCTGCCCCTCGACATACGAGGGGTGGATGGCGGTGCCGACGTCCTGGACGGCCGTGTAGCGGAGCACCGTGACCTTGCCCGTGTCGGTGTCCACGTGGACATCGCAGATGTGCGTCGCGACAGCGGCGCCGGTGCCGCTCGGCTTCACGGCGGCGCGGCCCTGGATGGCGCCTCCGCTACCGGCGAGTTTGCGCGCGATCTCATTAAACGTCATCGTTTGGCCGCCCTCCTCGCGGAGGACGCCGGTGTCGTAGGTGACCTTGTCGGGTTCGACGTCCCAGATCTTCGCGGCACGCGCGATCAGCTGGCCGCGGATGTCGTAAGCCGCCTCGATCACGGCCCAGCCGGTCGCGAAGGTCGTGCGGCTGCCGCCAGTGTTCGAGGTGTAGCCGATGGAGTCGGTGTCACCGACCGTGGACTTGATTGTGTCGTAGGGGATCCCGAGGGTCTCCGCGAACTGCATCGCGAGTGCGGCGCGCTGTCCGCCGATGTCGACGGAGCCGGTGACGAGGCTGACCGTGCCGTCCGCGTTGACGGCGGCATAGGCGGCCGACTCGTTGCCACCGTTGCCCCAGTAACCGGTCGCGACGCCGCGGCCGATCTTGTCGCCATGCATTTCGGATCGGTAGTGGGCGCTGTCGCGGGCGGCCTGCAGCACCTGCTGGGTGCCGACCGAGCCGTGCGGGACGCCCTCGGAGCGGCGTACACCCTGACGCGATGCGTTCTTCAAGCGGAACTCGACGGGATCCATCTTCAGCATCTCGGCGAGTTCATCCACCACGGACTCGACGGCGAACTCCGCCTGTGGCGCGCCCGGGGCGCGGTAGGCGGCGACTTTCGGCTTGTTCACGACGACCTCGAACCCCTGCACGAGGTGATGAGGCATGTCGTACGGGGCTAGGGCGCTGCGGGCCGCGCCTGGGACTGGGGCGCCGGGGTACCCGCCGGACTCGTAGCCCAGGTGGACCTCACCGGCGACCAGCGTGCCGTCACGCTTCGCGCCCATCTTTACGCGCATCTGGGTCGCCGAGGTGGGGCCGGTGGCCTCGAAGACCTCGGCACGGGACATCGTGATCTGGACAGGGCGGCCGGACTTCTTGGAGAGCAGCGCCGCGAGCGGTTCGAGGTAGACCGGGATCTTGCCGCCGAAGCCGCCACCGATCTCCATCGGTACCACCTTCAGACGGGCGACCGGCATCTTCAGCACACCAGAGACGGCATCACGCACGCCGAATGCGCCCTGCGTACTCGTCCAGATGGTGAGCAGGCCGTCCTTGTTCCAGAACGCGGTGGCATTGTGCGGCTCGATGTAGCCCTGGTGGGCACTGGCTGTCGAGAACTCGCGTTCGATCACGATGTCCGACTCCGCGAAGCCCTGCTCCACGTCGCCGAAGCGGATCTCCAATTGCCGCGCGATGTTGGTCTGGCGCCCGTCGACCGGATCGAACAGTCCCTTGATATCGGCGGTGATCGCCGGGTCGTGCAGCAGGGGGGCATCGGGTGAGATCGCCTGGTCGATGCTTATCACCGGTGTCAGCACCTCGTACTCGACCTCGATCAGGTCGAGGGCATCCTCGGCGACGTGCGGGTCGGTCGCGGCGAGGGCGGCGATCGCGTGGCCCTTGAACAGTGCCTTGCCGTCGGCGAGCAGGGTTTCGCGGCTCCAGCGCTCCGGGATGGGGCCTCGGATGGTGGGGACGGGGTTGTTTCCGAGGGCGGGGAAGTCGGCTGAGGTGACCACCGCAAAGACGCCCGGGTGGGCGAGGGCGCGCGAGACATCGATGCGCTTGATGATGGCGTGGGCGTGCGGGCTGCGCAGGACGCGCCCGTAGAGCATCCCGGGGAGCTTGATGTCCGCGCCGTATTCCGCGCGGCCGGTGACCTTATCCACCCCGTCCGGGCGGACCGGACGGGTCCCTACGACCTTGTATGGGCTGGCAGGCTTCTCAGTGGTGGTCATCGGAACCTCCTACGGCCGGGGCAACGCCCATCTTACCGGGCGCGCCAATCTGAGGCGTCGCTGGCCGGAACGCCTCGCACGTCCCGCGCTGGCGCTGGATACTCGGTGTATGCCTCGCATTTCGATGGTTGACCTGCTTGCCGAGTCGCCCGTCCGGCTAGCTCCAATGGCGTCGTTTACTAACGCGCCATTCCGCTATATCGCTGTGCGCTGCGGGAGTGGCTTTACGACCAACGAGGAGATCGACGCGGAAGCACTGCTCGCAGGCAGCGCGTGGGCGGCGGAGTCGGCGCGCCAGGACCTCGAGCTTGGCCCGGTCGCGATGCAATTGCTGGGGAACAGCGCTGAGACGCTCGTGCCCGCCGCGGTCCGTCTCGTCGAGGCGGGCGCAGACATCGTGGACATCAACATGGGATGTCCCGTGCCGAAGATCGTCCATCGAGGCAAGGGCGCGGCACTGATGCGGGACGTGGCGGCCACCGGCCGCATCCTTGAAGCCTTGCGGCGTGCTATCGATGTGCCGCTCACGATCAAGATCCGCGGCGGCTGGGACGACTGCCAGCCGAACGCGGTGGAAGTGGCAGAGATGGCGCAGGCCGCCGGCGTCGACGCGATCACGGTGCATCCGAGGACGCGCGCGCAGCGCTACGGTGGACGGGCGCCGTGGGAGGTCATCGCCGAGGTCGTGGCAGCTGTTGATATCCCGGTGACCGGCAACGGCGACGTCGCGTCACTCGCCGAGGCGCGCGCGATGATGGCGACGACCGGCTGCCGCTCCGTCATGGTCGGGCGGGCCGCTCTTGGTCGCCCGTGGCTCTTCGACGCGGGGTACGAGTCGCTTTCCGTGGACGGACGGGCGGCGTACGAGGCTCGCGTGGTGGGTGAACACCTCGATCTCATCGAGGCAGCGTTCCTGCCTCGGATGGCGCTCCTACAGATGAAGAAGCACCTGGCGCAGTACGGAGCAGGGCGTCCGGAGGCCCGGACGCTGCGGGCGGAGCTGTTCGCGCAAGCCTCGGTCGAGGCGCTACGGGGGACGTTCCGGCACCAGCAGGAGGCGGCGCCTGTTGAGTGAGCCGGTACCCTGAGTGGTGCCCCCGAGGCGGATGTGCGCCTCAACGGACGATCTGGCTTATATTTCCCCATCTGACGGTGCTGGTTCGCATCTTTCCCGTGAGGCAGATGGGGTGTTTTGGACACCGCGCCAGCAGCGCTGTGGGGGGCGGGGATGATTTCGATGGATCAACGGCACGACAGCCGTGAGGACGCGCACGCGAATCCGACCGCCAGCAATGGCGCCACGGGTCGCCCGGCTCCTGTCCGGTTCGACGCGACCGAGGAGGAGAGCCAGCGCATCCAGGCGTTGGCCGGTTCCTCCAGCGGCTCCGTCCGCCTTGCCCGACTTCTGATTCGCCAGCCGCGCCTCATCCTGCACGCGGCGCGGACCGCGCTCGGTGGCGCGAGCGCTGGCCTGCGCGCCGACCACACACTCTCTTGGTTGATCCACGTCGACACGGTGCGACAGGTGATCCCGGACGGTGGCATGGGCGCCACCTGGGGCGGCCTCGAAACCTTCATGGGCCTCGTCGCGAAGCACGTTCCGAAGACTGCTCACGCACTCGAACTCGGCTGCGGCGGTGGGCGTGTGACGCGCCACATCCGCCCGCTCGTCGGCACCCTCGTCGCGAACGACATCTCCGAGCGCATTCTCGCCGAGGCTCGCGCCGCCACGACCGACCTGCCGCGAGTGGAGTTCCGTCTCACCCACGGCCTCGGGGACGACCTGCGCGCCGAAGAGTTCAACGCCGTGATCGGCCACGAACTGCTGATGCAGTTCGACTTCGACGAGTTGCTCCGGTACTGCTCCAACGTGCACCGCGCGCTGAAGCCCGGCGGACTGTTCATCGCCTCCGTCTACACATTCGACGAGTCGCGCGAGATGGCCCGGCATATGGAGATGATCCGGGACCACGGCGCTGGCGTGCGCTCGCCGTTCCGAGTCCACCGAATGCCCCGCCGCACCTACCAGGACATCTTCGCGGCCTGCGGCTTCGAGATCGTCGAGGTGGAGCGCAGCCGTGCCGACGAGTACAAGGCGCAAAAGACCCCGCACACGAACTTTGTGCTGCGGCGTGCCGCGCTCCCCGCTTCCTCCTAGCCCTGTGTACATCGCATCGAGGTCCTCCCAGGGGGTGGAGGGCTTCTGGTTACCCGCGGGGGCGTCAGCCGCATCGATACGGGCGGCGAGGCCTCGGACGTTCGCCCCGGAGGAGAAACCACGGCCGGCACCGATGATCACGAGGCAGCGCGCGGTGGGGTCGGTGCGGAAGCGCTCGACCTCCTCGGTGAGGGCGGGGAGCAGTTCGTCGCCGAGGGCGTTCAGTACCTCCGGGTGGTTCATCGTGAGGAGGCGGACGCCCTTCACCGGGTTATCAACGAGCAGTTTGTCGGTCATAGAGCGCCTTCTGAGCAGCACGGGGGCGCGGAAGCCGTCCGCGCCGCGCATATCTTCGTACGTGACGCCAAACCCCGCATGGAGGGCGTGATGCCGGAAGCGCGCAGCCTCGAAGTACGCAATCGACGTATTCCCCGGCCGTGATCGCTACGCCTAGAGTCGGCCCGTCCGGTCGCCGAGCAGGTGCCGGCTGTGAGGTCACCGTGGAACCGACGGCGCCAGCGTTGCAGGGTCTTCGAGTCTTGGAGATCAGCGCCCGTTCCTCGGCGGCGTTCGCCGGGCGGCTGTTCGTGGACTCCGGCGCAGATGTGACCTCCGTCCGTGCCGCACGAGGTGTACCACCGGGAGCGCACCTCTCCCTGTATCTCAACCGCGGGAAGCGCCAGATCGAGGTTGACCTCGACCGTCCCGACTCGCCGGAGCGCGTCCGCGCGCTGGCGGCCGAGGTTGACCTAGTAGTGACCGACCTCGATCCGCGCGACATCGAACGGCTGGGTCTACACACCACGGTGGGTGGCCGGTTGCGAGCACGGGTACTCATCACGCCGTTCGGAATGACGGGGCCCTATCGCGACCGCCCAGCGACACCTGCCACGATCCTCGCGCTCAGCGGGCACACGTTCCTGATCGGCGAGCCCGGCCAGGCACCGCTCACGCTTCCCGGCGACTACGTGGCGTATCAGTCAGCGTTGTATGCCTACTCGGCCGCTCTGGCGGTGTTGTTGCAGTCGCGACGTAGCGCGGGGACGACCGCGCAGATGGTCGAGGTGAGCGAACTCGAGGCGTTGGCGTCGCTGCACCAGCACACGACGGTGAACTACACCTACTCGAGGCACATCCGGATCCGGAAGGGCAATCGCTGGGACGGGATCCACCCGATCACCATTCTGCCCTGCGCAGATGGCTGGTTCGGGATGTGCATTGTGGCGACGTTCTGGGAGAACTTCGCGCGTTGGCTCGGTCTCCACTGGCTGACCGACCCTCGCTTCGCGGTGCTGACGGACCGGATCGAGCACGCCTCTGATCTGGACGAGGAGATCAAGCAAGCGATCGCGGGTCAGACCAAGGTCGCGCTTCAGGAGGAAGGCCAGAGCCGCCGGCGTGTTCCCGTCGGTGCTGTGCGCACTCCCGCTGAACTCCTTGAGGATCCCCAACTGGTCGCGCGCGAATTCTGGAGCCACGAGGTTGTCGACGGACGCCCGGTGCTCTTTCCCTCGCGCCCCTTCCGTTTCCTCGAGGACGATGAGGTATCCGCACCAGCGGCCCACGAGGCCGCGGAGAGGCGCTCCTGATGGCCGATGGCCCGCTGAACGGTGTCCGAGTCGTCGACCTTACCCGCGTGTGGGCAGGTCCGCTGGGCGCGCGGATCCTTGCTGACCTCGGCGCTGACGTGGTGAAGGTGGAGGCGCCGAACGGGCGCGGTGCTACGCGTGGCGGGCAGTTCGCCGCTGGCGGGCAGTTTGCCGCTGGCGATCCGGGCGACCGTCCGTGGAACCGGCAAGGCTCGTTCAACAAACTGAACCGCAACAAGCAGAGCTTCGTCCTCGATCTGAAAAAGTCGAGGGCTCTGGAGTTGTTCCTCGAACTCGTCGCGAAGAGCGATGTGGTGATGGAAAATTTCAGCGCCGGGACGATGGACGACCTCGGGATCGGCTATGAGGCGCTGTCTGCGGCGAATCCGGCGATCGTCTATCTCTCGATGCCAGGATATGGCCTCAGTGGCCCGTACCGGGACTACGTGGCGTACGGCCCGAGCATCGAGCCCATGACCGGCCTTGCGTACCTCCTCGGGTACGGCGACGGGATCCCGCGAGTCACTTCGATCGCGCTCCCGGACGCGACGGCGGGTACGGTCGCCGCGTCTGCGGTGATGACGGCGCTCTGGAGGCGTGAAGTCACGGGACGCGGGGCGTTCATTGACCTGTCGCAGTACGAAGGCTTCATTCCGTTCTTCGCAGGTGAGTTGGTCGCCCATCAGATGGAGCCTGACCTCCCGTCGATCTCTAGCAACCGCCATCGCGCGTACGCCCCGCACAACGTGTATCGCTGCGCCGGGGACGACGACTGGATCGCCATCGGCGCTCGCTCCGAGGCGGAATGGCTGGTTCTGTCCCGCTTTGCCGCCCTCGGATGGGAGCAGGATGCGCGTTTCGCCACGCTAGAGGCGCGCAAGGCCAACGAGGACGCACTCGACGCAGCCATCGAGGAATGGACGGTCGGCCTCGAAAAGCTCGAACTCGCCTCGATGCTGCAGGATGCCGGAGTGCCGGCGGGCGCAGTGATGAACGCGCCAGAGTTGTTGTCTGAACCTCACCTGCATGCGCGTGGGTTCTTCGTGGAGCTAGACCACCCCGACGTCTGGCCCGTCTCCTACCCCGGCACGCCGGTGCGGGTCGATGGGGCAGCGCCGAGCGGATGGACCGTGGCGCCGACGCTCGGACAGCACAACGAGGCCATTCTGGGTGGGCTACTCGGCCTGCCGGACAGCGAGATCGCGGATCTGTATACCGCTGGCGTTACGGCGGACCGTCCGCCGAGCTGATAGGAGACATCATGTCGTGGGAGCCGGAAGTTGAAGACATCGTCCGTCGTCGCGAACTGGGCGGTCAGATGGGTGGCCCAGAGCTCATCGCGCAGCATCATGCCGATGGCAAACTCACCGTACGCGAGCGCATCGATCTCCTGATTGACGATGACTCATTCCGCGAGCAGGGGCGCCTCGCCGGTGTTGGCGTGTACGAAAACGGGCGGTTGGAGAAGTTCTTCCCCTCCGGGGTCGTCGTTGGCACGGCGCATATCGATGGCCGCCGCGTGATTGTCACCGGCTCTGACTTCACCGCTCGCCGTGCGCCGGAGGTGACCGGCCGTCAGCGCAACAAGGGCACCTATGCCGCCGAGATGGCGCTGGAGATGAAGGTCCCGTTTGTCCACCTGATCGACGCGTTTGGCGCGAGCATTCGCGGTGTCGCGGCGATGGGCCGGACGTACATCCCAGAGATGCGCGACTACTGGATGATCCACGAAATGCTGGGTGAAGTGCCTGTCGTCGCGGCGGCGCTTGGTTCCGTCGCGGGTGGGCCGGCCGCCCACGCTGCCGCGACGCATTTTACTGTGATGGTGCGGGGCACATCGCAGGTGTTCGCGGCGGGCCCACCGGTCGTCCAGCGTGCCCTTGGCCGCGAGATCACGAAGGAGGAGTTGGGCGGCTCCCAGGTCCACGCACGAGGGAGCGGGCTGGCCGACAACGAGGCGGAGTCCGAAGAGGATGCGCTCCAGCAGGTGCGCCAGTTCCTCTCCTATCTCCCGAGCAACGTCTACACGATTCCGCCGGTGTCGCCCTGCTCAGACCCCTCCGACCGGCAGGACGAGGAGTTGATCTCGCTCATCCCGCGCGACCGACGGCGGCCCTACGACACGCGAAAGATGCTGGCGCACATCGCCGACAGAGGCAGCGTATTCGAAATGGGGCGCTACTACGGCGGGTCTGTCGTCACCGCGTTTGGACGTTTGGACGGGCACCCGGTGGGCATGATTGCGAATGACCCGCGTGTCTTGGGTGGCTCGATGGACGCGGCAGCGGCCGAAAAGTTCACGAAGTTCGTAGATCTCTGCGATACGTTTCATGTACCGCTGGCGAACTTCGTCGACCAGCCGGGGTTCATGATCGGGCCGGGCGCTGAGCAGGCCGGGACGCTGAAGAAGGGCGTGCGGGCGCTAGCCGCAATCTACGACTCCTCGATCCCATGGGCGACGATCATCGTGCGGCGTGTATACGGGGTGGCTGGTGCTGCGCACCAGAGCCACCGCCGGCACTCGTTCCGGATGGCGTGGCCGTCCGCCGAGTGGGGCTCCATACCTATCGAGGGTGGTGTCGCGGCAGCCTACCGGCGCCAGATCGAGGACGCCCCTAACCCCGATGTGGAGCGCAAGCGCATCGAGGATGAACTGATTGAGTCGCGCAACCCGCTCAAGACAGCCGAGGCGTTCGACATCGAGAACCTGATCGATCCGCGAGAGACGCGCCCGATCCTCGTCGAGTGGATCCACGACGCGTATGAGCGACTTCCGTTGCAGGTAGGGAAGAAGCAGCACCACATGCGCCCGTAGGCTGGTGGTGGGCGAGTTTCAGTCGTCAGCGTTTTAGCCCAGCATCGACTGCTGGATCTGGGTGCGGGACCGGATCTGCAGTTTATGCAGGACGTGCTGCATGTGCGTAGAGACCGTGCGCTCGCTGATCACGAGCCGCTTCGCGATTTCCGCGTTGCTCAATTCCTCGACTGCGAGGATCGCGATCTCGATCTCGCGGGAGGTGAGGTGGTCGGCGGAACGGCCGCGTCGAGTGCTGCTAGGCCGGTGTCCGATCTCCGCGAGGAGCGCACGCGCCCGTTCCGTTTCATGCACGGCGCCCATGCGTTCGTAGAGTTCGTGGGCGTGGCGGAGCGTGGCCGTGGCCTGCCTCTCGTCGTGTATCCTCAGTTCTGCCTCACCCACGACCAGCCATGCACGGGCAGCCCTCCAGACGAACCCCCGAATCTCGAAGTGCTGTGCGACCGAACGCGCGAGCGCGACCCCGGGGGCCGGTACACCGGCCGTGATGGCGACGAGGGCGCTGGCGTACTCAGCCTCAAGTGGGACGAGAAACAATGTCGTGCCCTCGTCGACCGCCTGCTGTAGGGCGTCACGTGCTGCCTTCAAGGCGGGAGCGTCGCCCAGCCGGACAGCGACGTCGGTCAGGGCAGGGAGCACATCGGTCAGCAGGGCACGGCGTAAATTCATGTGGCCAGTACACGCCTCGACCAGAGCGAGCAGGAGGTCGCGGCACTCCTGCAACTGACCAACGCTGACATAGGTCGTAGCAAGGGCCAGGGCCTCGCCGATCAGAACCTCGGAGGGCGCCTGGTCCGGCCCGATCGCTAACCGGTCCTTGTCGGGGACGGTGGCTGATGGCTGCCCGAGTGACGTTTCGATTAATCTCGCGAATCCACCGAGCAACTGTCCGGCGCGGCTGCGATGTGCCTGTTCGTCCACAGCGATGCCCATGTGCGCCGTGTTGAGTGCCTTCATCCATTCGCCAAACTCGAACTGCCGGCGCGACTGCATCTTGAGAATGATGGAGGTGGCGGCGCGATCGCCAGCGGCCCTGGCATCGCGGTGTGCTCGCACGAACCAGCGGAGGGAGCGCGGCAACTCTCCGAGGTCGCCGAGTGCATCGCCAATCCCGGCAGCCACGCGGGCCGTTGCCTTCATGGAGGTCGAACGTCGTGCCACGGTGTAGGCGGTGCGTGCGTGGTCAAGCGCTAGCCTCGGGTCGCCGCGCCGAAGCGCCATGGAGATGAGCGGCACGCGCAGGATGGACTCCAGTTCGGCGTCGTCGACTGACTGGGCTATGGCGACAGCCTCGCGGGCGAGTGAATCTCCCTCGTGGTGTCGCCCGAGGTTGAACGCTGCGAGCGAGGCGTCTGCGAGCTGTTGTGCGCGCTGGCGCGCGTCGATGCCGATGTCCGTGCGGGTGTGCTCCTCGAACAGCGAGAGCGCTGCACGGTCGTCGCCAGCATCCACGAGGCGGCGGAGGTGTCGGGCGGCGATCATCGGGTAAGGCAGGGGCTCTGTAGATGTCGGACGGAGGCTCTCTAGAAGGTGGTCGGCTGTCTCGGGGTCACCGAGGCGCACGCATGCTCGGCTGAGCAGCGCAACGGTGCGCGCCCACACCTCGGGGGTGTGGGTCTGATCGAGGGACTGGTAGACAAACTCCAATACGCGCCGAGCGGAGAGCGTCCGTCCGTGTTTCAGCAGCCGTTCGGCGTGCGTGAGGAGGGGCTGAGCCGTGCGGTCGTCCACGGGAACAGTCCCAGCCTGGGCGTGCGTGGCAAATGCCGAGAGGTCAGCAGCGTTCGGCGCGAGCGACTCCGAAGCGAGCCGCTCAGCAAGCACCTCGGCAGCCCGGGTGTGCATCGCACGGCGGGTGAGGAGCGGCGTGTGGCGCACGACCACCGCGCGGAGCACCGGGTCAACGATGCGGAAGACCGCGTCGCCTCGGTCTTCCGTGCCAGCAATGAGGTCAGCATCCTCCAACCGTGCGAGGGCCTGTACCACGCTGGCCGTGGGTAGGTCAGCCATACGCACCACGGCGTCCACCGACGCTGGGGCCGCGTGCAGCGCGAGCGCTCGCAGCGTGGCGAGGTGACGACGGTCGAGGCCCGCGGCGCGATCGGCGAGCAGATCCTCGGCCGTGGCGAGCGGGGCCTGCTCCGTGAGGAGCGTGCGCCCCTGGAGCACCTCCCAACGCACCGATGGTGCAAGATGAAAGATACGATCGCGGATGCAGGCGAGGTAGTACGCATTGCCCTCCGTCAGCTCGAAGGCGGCGTCCGTGAACTCTGGGCTCAGTGCCTCGTCCGGAAACCATGATTCGAGGATGGACGTGACGTCGGCCGCGCGCAGGGTGGCGATCGTAAGCGTTTCCGCGCCGGAGGAGGTGAGTGCGCGGAGGAACTCGCGCACCGCCGGGCCGCGATCGCCGCTGCCCGCTCGGCTGGTCGCGACGACGAGCATCCGGCGGTGCGGTGGCTCGCGGAGGATCGATTCTGCGAACTCGAGGTCGCTCGGAGCCAGTCGATCGGCCGAGTCCAGCACGAGCAAGAGAGGCATCGCAGCCTGCGCGCGCAGCGCAGCGCGGACGTCCCGTGCGGTTGCGCCGGACGATGACGTCGTCCGCACCTCCAACTGTTCGGCCAGATGGTCCAGGAGCCCGTAGGCGCCACCAGACGCCAGTGGGGCGGCGGCGACGATCACCCGAAAGCCCTCGCTCCGAGCGTGAGTGGCGAGGGCGGACGCGAGATAGGTCTTCCCGACGCCAGGAGAGCCTGTGAGGTGCCCGATCGCGACTGCACCGCGCGACGCACGCGTGAGCAGATTTCGCAGACGCCGGAACTCAGGCGCCCTCCCGATCACGGGGGCACGTATAGACGGTGCGATATCGCCGAGGCGGGCGGAGTTAGTGTGTGTGCTCACATGTGTTAGCGCCTTTTAACTGCCGTGGAGCGAGGTCACAGTACGCCGTGAGGTCAACCCTAAAAATACGTAGTAAACGTATGCTATTGCGAACCGAGTCGCTGGATAATTCTTTCGCATGCAATGTTTTGCGCACTAAAGAGGGCAATCTGTGTCACGATTCGACGAGGTCAATTACTGGGGGCGTCCGATGAATCGCCGGAGTGTCCTCCGCGCATCGGGCCTTGGGGCAGCGGGCCTGGCTGGCGCCGCGCTCTTTGGATGTAGCGACGGCGCGAAGGAAGACGGTGGTAGTCAGCCGGCCGCCGGTGGGGCAACGAAAGCCAGCGGTTCGACTGTCAGCATCAAGCGCGGTGGCAAACTGACCGTCGCGGTGGGTGCTGAGCCGCTCGGCTCGCTCAACCCGCATCGCGGCCAGGGCGGCGGCGACCACAAGTTTTTCTGGACGATGTACGAAGGTCTGGTCCAATACAACCGTGACGGCGTCCCAGACACGAAGTACTCGCTTGCTGAGTCCTTCGAGACGATCGACCCGACGACGATCAAATTCACCCTGCGTCCCGGTATCAAGTACCACGACGGTACGACGATGAAGGCGGAGGACGTCCGCTACAACATCGGCAAGGTGCAGGCGGAGGCGTACAAGTCCGCCGCGCGCTCGCAAATCCTCCCGGTGCAGAAGGTCGACGTGATCGACGAGCGTACGGCGATCTTCAAACTCGACAAGCCGAACGCGGCGCTGCTCACGCTCCTCGGTGACCGCGGCGGGCAGATGGTCTCCCCGACGGCCCTCGAGAAGGGTGTGGAGGCGTTCGACCGGAAGCCGTTAGGCGGTACCGGGCCGTTCCGCTTCGTCGAGTGGGTCTCGGACTCGCGCGTGCGGGTGCAGAAGAACCCGGACTACTGGCGCAAGGGCGTGGACGGGAATGCGCTGCCATACCTCGACGAGATCGAGTGGAAGGTGATCCCGGACCCCAATGTGGCACTCGCCTCGGTGGAGTCGGGTGAGATCGACATTGCGGTGCCGCCGCTGTCAGAGATGGACCGCCTGGAGAAGTCCGGGCAGTACCAGCTCTCGAAGTTCCTCGGGGCGTCCTGGAGTGGCATGTACTTCAACCTGAAGTTGGCCCCCACTGATGACGTGAACCTCCGCCGTGCCATTGCGTACGCCATCGACCGCGAGGCGGAGAACAAGGCGCTGAACTTCGGCCGCTTCGAGGTCGCGACGGGCATCCTGACGCCGGCCGCGAAGTGGGCGTACGAGCCTGTCGCTTCTGCGCCGAAGTTCGACTTGGCGAAGGCGAAGGAGTTCCTAGCCAAGAGCAAATACCCCAATGGCACAAAGATCACCTGCACCATCGGCACCGACCAGACCTCGGCGACCCGCGCGGCGCTCTGGCAGGACATGCTGAAGAAGATCAACGTCCAACTGGACCTGCTCCCGCTGCAGACGTACACGAACCGGATGTGGGTCACCCAGGACGTCAACGCGCTGCTGTCGGGCTTCAGCATCCGCGCGGACCCGGACGGCACGCTCTCCGAGGTCGTCCACACCAAGGGCTTCTACAACGCGGGCCACTTTGAGAACCCGCAACTGGACGACTTCATCGCGAAGGCCCGCGAGTCCTACGACACGAAGGAGCGGAAGCGCTACTACCAGGAGGCGGAGAAGATCCTCGCCGACCAAGTGTATGACGTGTATTCGACCTACAGCGCGGCGTTCCGCGTCTCCCGCAAGCGAGTCCAGAACACGGAGCTCACCTTCGGCGCCGAAGGCAAGGAGCGCTACGACGAGTTGTGGGTGAACGCCTAATCAGGGGAGTCTGTCCGACGCGCAAGTCGAGGGACACCCGAGTCCGTCGCGGACGATCGCTCGGAACACTGTTTGGGCGAACCACTCCCCCGCTAGGGGGGTGGTTGTGTCGTCGACTGCCCGTGAATCGTGAATAGGACGACGTGCTCAGGCTTTGGCTCATCGAGGGTCGCATTAGGACATAGCGTTCACGCACCAGGACATAGCGTTCACGCACCCACCGGGCTGGAACCTAATGATCCGCACGGTCGCGGACGAAGGCTGGTATAACGGCGGCGATACTGACCGGGTAGCTGCATCCGGAGAGGACGGATCGTTCGTGCGCGTCGCGCTGATCTCGGACACC
>SHYS01000009.1 GCA_009692685.1 Dehalococcoidia bacterium | reverse complement strand
CGAGGGTGTCCAGTACCGGAAGAACACCCAACTTGACGGAGGTACCGGGCGGCCGGACTTCACGTTCCTGCTGCCGCAGGCACGCATCCTGAACATGGATGTGAAGTTCCCACTCGCTGCATACCTTCGTTACCTCGAAACTGAGTCCGCCATCGAGCGATCTGCGGCGGTTCACGACTTTCTGCGCGATGCGAGGTCACGGATCAAAGAAGTCACCAATCGGGACTACATCGATGCGGCCGGCGGGACACTGGATTACGTGCTGCTCTTCGTTCCTAACGAACAGGTATACGGGTTCATCCATGAGAACGATCCGGGGCTTCTGGACAGTGCATTACAACAGCGCGTGGTGCTGTGCTCTCCGTTCACCCTCTTCGCGGTACTCGCCGTCATTAGGCAGGCCATCGACAACTTCCATCTCACACAGCGGACGGACGAGATCTTGACGGCACTCGGCGGCTTCAATCTGCAGTGGGGGAAATACAAAGATGCCATGCGCACGGTCGAACACCGTCTCGAATCGACGCAGAAGGCCTTCGGCAACCTCGTCAGTCGGCGCACGCGGGCTCTCGACCGCCAGGTTGATAAGGTCGAGCAGCTCCGCATCGACGCAGGCCTGAAGGCCGAGGTACTGCCGGACGCCGACGACGAACCGCTCGAGTTAGATGAGGCCGGTGGCAATGTCGCCAGACCAGCGAGTATGGCGGAATAGAGACGGCCCGCGAATCCGGCCGCTGGTGAACCCCGGCGCTGGACGTACTCCGCGGCCGGTACCAAGAACTGGGGATCCGGCCTGTCACATAACCACTGCGCATGCAGCCTTGAGCCCGTGCACCGGCGCGACCATGAATGGCCACCGGGTAGCCGCGATCACCAGCGGCTATGGCGCGACGCGACGGATGGACTCAGATGGTGACGGGCGTGGCGGCACGGTGGGCACCGAAAACCAGCGGCGCGGCCACGGCAACCAGCAACGCACCGGCCAGCGCCTGCGTGATGGGCATGCCGAAATGGTCGATCATGATTCCCATTGGGAGAACCGCGACGGGCATTATCGACCAGCTGATCATGTAGACACTCATCGTTCGGCCGTAGTACTCGCGATCCGTCGCGCCCATCAGCAGCACGTTATTGATCACGAAGTAGCCCTGGCTCGTCAGACCGACCAGCCCGAGGAACGGCAGCGCGATCACCAGCGTCGTGGAAAGCGCAAAGCCGATCAGCGCGAGCCCAAAGCCGAGTGCGCCTACCGTCTGCAACGCGCGCAGCCGTGTTGCGGAGACATAGGCGACGCTCATGGATCCCGCGAGCGAACCAATGCCCACCGCGGTAAACATCAGACCAAGGGATGACGGGCCGAGCTTCAGCACGTTCTCCTGGAAGACCGGCAGGAACTGCTGGAACGGCATCCCGAGCAGCGTGGGGAACAGCGCCAGCAGCAGCAAGCGCCGAACCGCGCGGTCTCCCCAGACGTACCGGAATCCCTGCACCATGTCTTGGAGCGCGCTGCTTCCACGACGCACTATCCCCAAAGACGGCAACCGGATCAGCATCAGCGCCGAGATCACGTAGAGCCCCGCGATCACGTCAAAGGCGATCGCGGGCCACCACGCGAGCAGCAAACCCGCCGCCGCCGGGACGGCTACGCGGTTGAGGTTCAGCCCCGTCGAGTTCATCGCAATCGCGTTCGGGAGATCCTCGTCCGACACGAGTGCGGGGATCAGCGCAGATCGCGCCGGGAAGTTGAACGCGAATGTCACCCCTTGCAGCATCCCGACCAGCGCGAGGTGCCAGACGGACACGATGTTCAGGTGCACCAGCACGGCCGTCCCGAGCGCGAGCACGGCGAGGACCCACGTCACCAGCAGCAGCAGTGTCCGCTTCTCGGTGCGATCGACGACGACGCCAGCGAACAGCGATACGATCGCCATCGGCAGCCCGGAGGCGAGCGCAACGATGCCGAGCGCCGCACCTGAGTTCGACACGTGATAGGCCAGCCAAGGGCGCGCGACCATGTTGATCTGCATCGCCGCTTGCGAGAACAGCAGGCCGAACCACAGTGCCCGGAAGCTCGGATCGCGCAGGGAGGAGAAGCCGCTCAGCGCACGTCCGCGCCAGCTCTCGCGCCTGCCCGCCCCTTGATTGCGGAGGGAACGGTCCTCCACCAGCTGCCGTCCCGACACAGGCTGCCTCCGACCGAACTCGAACCCACTACGTTGCCCCTGAGCCTCGATGTCGAGTGCACCACATGAAGCGCCTACTCACCGCCGCGATCCTTTGCGCTCTGCTGGCGGGCTGCACGGGGAAGGCCACACCCGCCCCTACGGCAACCCCAGTGCCCGACTACACCGTCGTCGCAAAGAACCGATACGTCAGCGCCGCGGGAAGTGGGCGATGGGGATTTTACGTGACCATCGTGGTCGGCGGCGTTGAGCGGGAGACTGTGCTGGGGCCCAACAACAATGAGTCGCCATGCTGGGCCAAGGCGACGCTCGGCAGCATCCTGCCACCCGAGTGCCGATGAAGTACCTCATGGCGGTTCTGTCAGCACTCAGGGCTCATCGCCGACCGATTCACCCTCAGTGCCTCTCGTCCGTTTCGCCGCGCTGACTCCAGCGCCACGAGGCGGCCTAGGTTCATGCCCCGCAACTCTATAGCGCGGCTTAGGGACGGCGGTGCTGTAGTCAGCGGCGGGCCCTGAGTTCGTACAGAACCGCTACCGCCAGCTGGGTAGCTGTCCCTTCTGGCTGGTTGAAAATACGTGGGAGCCATCGGCATCCATCACGAAGATCTCGTCGTCGCCATACCGGTCACTCGTGAAGACGATGCGCTTGCCGTCTGGTGACCACGCCTGGTTCCCGTCGAACTTGTTGTTGTCAGTGAGTTGCTGGACGCGGGAGCCATCGGCATCCATCACGAAGATTTCGTAGTCGCCATCCCGGTCACTGTGGAAGGCGATGCGTTTGCCGTCTGGTGACCACGCCGGGGTCCAGTCGTTCTTGTTGTTGGCAGTGAGTTGCTGGACGCGGGAGCCATCGGCATCCATCACGAAGATTTCGGAGTCGCCATCTCGGGCACTCATGAAGACGATGCGTTTGCCGTCTGGTGACCACGCCGGTGACGCGTCGAACTTGTTGTTGGCAGTGAGTTGCTGGACGTGGGAGCCATCGGCATCCATCACGAAGATTTCGGCGTCGCCATCCCGGGCACTGTGGAAGGCGATGCGTTTGCCGTCTGGTGACCACGCCGGGTCCCCGTCGTACCTGTCGTTGTCAGTGAGTTGCTGGACGTGGGAGCCATCGGCATCCATCACGAAGATCTCGTAGTCGCCATCCCGGTCACTCATGAAGGCGATGCGTTTGCCGTCTGGTGACCACGCCTGGTTCCCGTCGTACCTGTCGTTGTCAGTGAGTTGCTGGACGTGGGAGCCATCGGCATCCATCACGAAGATCTCGTAGTCGCCATCCCGGTCACTCATGAAGGCGATGCGTTTGTTCACGACCACTGGCGTGGGTGGGGCGACCGGCATTGCGGCCCTCAGCGCTTCGATCGCCGCCCGTTGAGTCTCGACTTCCTTGCGGAGGTTCTGCACCTCTGCGGTGTTGGACGTGCAGCCCACTGCCGCAGCGAGGAAGACAACGACCAGGGGAAGGAGGAGATTGCGGCGCTTCATGGGTGCAGGCTAGCGCCAGTTGGGGCTGCGCTGGGAAGACCTCGACCTCGACGCGCGCACTCTGCGCGTGAATCGGACCATCCAGCGCGTCGAGGTAGTGCTGATCGCCGTCCCGCCGAAAACCGCTAAGAGCAGGCGCACCATCCCGCTCCCCTCCTTCGCGGTGCTCGCTCTCCGCGGCCATCGCACGCGGCAGTTGCAGGAGCGCCTTCATGCCGGCGAGGCATGGAGCGACGCGGGGCTCGTATTCACGGGCGAGCGCGGCCAGCCCCTCGACGGCCCGCACACTACGCGGCGCTTCCAGCGCATCCTTGCCTCAGTTTGCCGCGTCTTCGGTGGTAGCGAGTCAGGCCACGCAGGTGCGGCAGACCACGACTTTCGTGCGCTGCCCCGGATGCGTTTCCACGACCTTCGGCACGGCGCCGCTAGCCTCATGCTCGCTCAGGGAGTACCGCTATCCACCATTTCGGATATTCTCGGTCACAGCGGTATTCGCATCACGGCGGATACCTACGCCCACCTCACCGATGAGTTAAAACGAGACGCTGCGAACGCCACGGACGCGGCCTTCGGAAAGACCGCGGAACAGGGCCGTTAGTGCCCCGTGGGTACATCGGTGGGTACATTCGGAGAGTCAGGGTGGGGCGATTACCCCGTTTCTGAATCTGCGGGGCCACGTAGCCAAGTGGTAAGGCAGAGGTCTGCAAAACCTCCATCGCGGGTTCGATTCCCGCCGTGGCCTCCAATTTCCAAATCTGGAGCCGCCCTCGGAACTGCTCAGCACTCGCACGATTGCTGCCATTTTGCTGCCCTGAAGAGCTGGCTGCATCGCCACTTAAGTTGCGCAAACGGCGTGCCGAGCACACGAGGACCTCGTGTGTCCTTGGTCGACCAGGGATTGAGGCGGGGGCGCTGCCCCCTCCTTGACCTCGTCCCTCTTCACTTAGCCGCCCATGAGATTCACTCGGGTAGCGCCAGCGCTCTCCTCAGATGAGTAGGGCGTAACGGATTGCCCGCGAGGAGTTGGCGGAACTGGAAACTTTGGAGTATTCGACGGCGCTTGGGTGCTCGGAGACGGCCCAAGCCCCGACGGCACCGCCTCAAGTGCGAGCTGGACGCGATCTTCGCGCACCTCTACGAGATCAGCCGCCCCGATCTCGAGTGGATCCTCGACGCCCCATACCCCAGCGCTTCGTTCCCAGAGCTCAAGCGGAACGAGCGCGCGAGTTCGGTGAGTACCTCGCGCAACGATACGTGCTCCACGCTTACGGCCAGCTCGCGCGAGGCGAGATGCGGACCTGACTCGGGTGTGACGTGCACGGCTCGAGGGCGTGCTGGCGGTGGAGTTTGACAGCCACACACGCGGACCAGTGGGCATCGATGCCCACGGCTGAGGACAGGAAGGCCATAGTCTGAATCTGGCGTGGACCCGCACGTACTGCTTCGCACGGCCAACCGCGCATGCATGAACTGCAGCCTTAGCAGTTGCTGCCATTCTGCTGCCATACGGCGGCACACGCGGGCTGTCCCAACCCAACTGGACTGCGCCTGCAGCCGTCACAGTGAATCTGCGAACAACCGGAGACACCCGTCAGCACACCACAGCTATGACCACAGCGAGGACTGCAAAACCGGCCTTGAGTAGCCCGTGCAACAGGCCTGCGGACGGCTCGGCGTCCTCATCAGCAATGACCATTACGACCGGCGCCTCGCCTGAAGCTTCAACCACGATCGCCTGACCTCCGAAACGCATGCCCCGGCACGCGATGTTCACCGACCCGGCGTGCTCCTCGGTGCGGCCTTCCTCGGTCGCTTCTTGCATTGCATTACACGCGCGCGGATAGCCGACAGCCTAGGCCAGGCCTCGCGTTACAGCTTCCTGAGCGGATGCTTAAACGCCTTACGGAAATCTTGCGGCTTACGATAGAGAGCGCGTTGGCGAGCGGCACGTATGCGCTCGGAGCGGGCATCACTGCTCCTCGAGTGCGGCGCACCGTCGAGGGCTTCAGAGCCGGTCCGTCCATTCAACGTCAATGGGGCAGCCGTCACCAAGCCCTGACCGCAGGAGATTGCATCCCCTGCTGTCGAGAGCGTGAGACCAGGACGATTACCTCGATCGATCGACCTAGAACAGGCGGCGGATCGGCTTGCGGCCCGGACGCGGGTCATAGTTCGACTTGAACATGTTCAGCGCGTCTCGTTCGATCAGATACTTGCCCGCAAAGAGGTGCGCACCAAGCCGCCCCTGCTTGATCAGGCGCCTCAGGCTTTGCGGGTGGATGTTCAGCTCGCGGGCAGCCTCCACCAGGTCGAGATAGTCATCGAATGGCGAGTCGGACACTGTGGGGACCCCGTCGGCTGGGAGAACGGCGGTTCAGGCGGTCAGTTAAGGCGTTTCCGACCGTCAGCGCCGTCTACGCATCGCTACTGATCAACTGTGTAGGCGAGAATAACCCGTGAAACCGTTGCTGTAAAGTGCTTATGCCGATGAGCGCCGTCAGACTCGTGGATATCTACCGTTACGTCACTTCGAGGGCGCCCCGTACGTGGCGATCATCCTCGTGATCCGGCCCGCCGAGTCCAGTTCAGAGCAATCGGCCACCAGCGCCCCGGTCTCGCGGCGATACACAACGGTCATCGTTCCCGGACCTTCGAGGACCTCGACGAGTTCGAAATGCAGGTCAGGCTTCGCCAGCCCGAGGGCGCAGTACTCGCGGAGCCGGTCTTTGCCACGCAAGATGCCGTCCGGTATCCCGAAGCGCTCCGCAACTCGAGGCGAGCGCACCTCGATGTCGTCAGCGTAGTGCTCGAGGATCGCCTCAAGATCGCGCTCGCTCCACGCATCGATCCAGCGGCGGCTGAGTTGCTGAGGGTCGGTTACCTCAAGCTCCCGTGACGGTCAAGTTAGATCGCGGGGACACCTGCGGCGCGCAGCCGCGCCACGACCGACGGCAATGCCTCGACGACATAGTCGACGTCCGCCTCAGTCAGCGTTGGCCACGTCGACATCCGCACCGACCCGATGGCGAGGTCGATCGGCACGTTCATCGCCAGCAGCACGTGCGAAGGCTCCCACGTCGCCGATGTGCACGCGGCACCGGCCGAGCAGGCAATCCCCAGCCGGTCGAGGGCGGTGACGACCGCCTCACCCTCGACGCCGGGGATGCAGATGTGCAGGTTGTTGGGCAATCGGGCCGTCTCGTGGCCGTTCAGCCTGGCGTCTGGCAACCCTTGACGGATGCCGGCGAGGAACCGGTCACGCAGCATCGAGGTACGGGCGGTGAACGCCTCGTGCTCCCGTTGCGCGAGCTCGAGGGCAGTCGCGAGGCCGACGATGCCCGGGGTGTTCTCGGTACCGGAGCGGCGCTGGCGCTCCTGTCCGCCGCCCGACAGTTGCTCGAGGAACGGCACGTCGCGGCGGATGTACAGCACACCGGTGCCCTTTGGCCCGCCGAACTTGTGCCCCGACAGCGAGAGCAAGTCGACACCAAGGTCGTCGACGCGCAACGACAGCGCGTTCGCAGCCTGCACGGCGTCCGTGTGGAAGGGAATCCGTCGACCGAGCATCGAGGCGCGCGCGCGCAGCCCTGCTGCGATGGCCGGCAACGGCTGCACCGTCCCCACCTCGTTGTTGGCGTACATCACGGACACGAGCACGGTGTCCGGCCGCACGGCGGCGAGCACGTCCGCGGGGTCCACCATGCCCGCGCCATCGACGGGTACGTAGTCCACCTCGAAGCCGAAGCGCTCAAGGTATTGCGCCGAGTGCAGGACGGCGTGGTGCTCGATCTGTGTGGTGACGATGTGCTGGCCGGCGCCGGAGTCACGCTGGGCGAACGCGACGCCCTTGATCGCAGCGTTGATACTCTCCGTGCCACCCGAGGTGAACACCACCTCTTCCTTGAGCGCCCCCAGCACGCCCGCGACGGTCGCGCGCGCCGCCTCGATGGCGTCGTTCGCGCGGAACCCGCCTGCGTGGTGCCCGGAGGGGTTGGCGTACAGCGTGGTGAAGTACGGCAGCATCGCCGCCAGCACATCGGCACGCACCGCCGTCGATGCGGCAGAATCGAGGTACAGAGGTTCGCGCGGGGGCGTGGGGGAGGTAGTCACACCCACAGGATATACCCCGCCCGGGTAGAGAGTGTCAGCTTCACGGCGCGTGACGGGCTCGAAACGAACCGCCATCCCCGCCGGCGCTAACTTGCCTCGAGAACGCGCTTGAGGTTCAGGCCGTACTTGGCCATCGACTTCCGGACCCGACCCCGAAGCGGCGGCTCGAACAGGCGCATCGGCACTTGCGTATACACCTCGAGGCGCGCCGTGTAACGGGTTCCCCCGAAGGCCGGCGCCCCGAACGAGTGGTGCTGGATCGGCCGTACCGGGCCCGAGGTCGTTTCGATGACGTGCAGTTGGTCCGGCACGTGCTCGAGCACCCGCTGCCCGAACTGCCTTCGACCCATCATGTTCTCTACGAGGTCGAACGTGCTGCCCACACCGATTGGCTCAACGACGTTCAGCACCTCAAGGGCGATTGGCCGCCATTTCGGGATGTTGCGCGGGTTTGTGCCGTAGGCGAAGACATCGGCGGGGGGCCTGGCGATCTCCACGGCGTTTTACGCAATAAACACGGACGACCTCTACTTCCCCCGCGACTCCCAGTACTCGACGACGCGGTTGAGGGCGATCGCGGCGCGCTCGAAGTTCGGGTAGACGGCGAAACCGCGACTCGACGCGTGGATGCGAGCGCGCACCACAGCCTCGACGTTTGAAGCGCCCGCGCTGCCCTCCATCATCATCAGCAGGATGGGCTCGCCGGTCTTCTTGCGGTAGTCATCGAGGAGGTCGAGCTGGGCGTTCAGGCGCTCCATCGGATCGCTGTCGCCACCTGGGCCACGCCCGACACCCATCTCAATGCCGACACCGCCATCGATGGCTGGGTCGTCTGCCAGGATGTCGAGGATCCGCCGCAGATTGTCCGTCTCGCGCCCAATGGTCGAGGCGGCGTCGAACGGGTTGCGGTACGAGCCCCCGATGGTCATGAAGAATTCGGCCAGCTCGGCGTAGGACTTGTCGGACAGCCCGGGGACATCGAAGCCCGCGTACTGGAACTGGTCCGCAATCGCCACGGACTGGCCGCCGGTCATCGCGATCAGCGCCGGGCCTCGGCCGGTGGGGCGGTTGGTGTGCTCGAACGCCTGCACGATGTCCAGCGTCTCATCGATCGACTTCGTGCCGATCGCGCCCGCCTGCTTCACCATCGCGTCCCAGACGGCCACCGAGGACGCCAGCGAACCGGTGTGCGACAGGATTGCCCGCGCGCCTGCGCTCGACCTGCCGCCGCGCCAGATGATGACGGGCTTCACCGCCGTGGCCTTCTTCAGCGTCTCGTAGAACCTCCGACCGTCCTTGACGCCCTCGAGGTACATCGCGATGACGTGGGTGTCCGGGTCGTCCCGGAGGTAGTCGAGGTAGTCCGATTCGTTGACGATGACGGCGTTGCCGATCGAGACCGACCTCGTCAGCTTCACGCCCAGCCGCTGCAGGCCCAGCGTCATCCCGATCGCGTGCGTCCCGCTCTGCGAGAGCACGGAGACGCGGCCGCCATCTCCCTTGTCGGCGTCGGTGGTGAACTTCAGCCCCAGGCGCCGGTTGTAGATCCCCATGCAGTTCGGACCAACGATGGGCATTCCGTCGCCCGTCGCGAGCTCCACGATCTTGGCCTGCAACTCGATGGCCTGAGGCTCACCGGTCTCGGCGAAGCCGGAGGTGAACATGCTGATCCCGGCGACCCTGCGCTTGATCGAGTCGGCGACAATCCGAGGCGCGATCGGCCTCGGCACCGCGCAGATCACGAGGTCGATGTCCCCGGGGACTTCATCGAGGGACTTGAAGTTCGTGAAGCCGCGCTTCTCGATCTCCTCGATGTCCTTCGGGTCCACCTGGACCGAGTAAACGTCGCCCGTGAAGTCCTTCTGGTTGGTCAGCCACTGGTAGTTCGGGCCCTTGTCGCCTACCACCACCACGGTGCGTGGGTTGAGTGTCTTGTGGAGGCGTGCCTGGTCGACGGCCATCGTTAGGCCTCGGCGAGGACGACGCGCGCGTCGACGGCGATGACGCCGTCGGGCCGCGCGATCACGGGGTTCAGGTCAAGCTCGCGCACCTCGGGGTGGGCGACCGCGAACTCGGAGACCTGCAGCAGCAGCTTCTCGAGGGCGGGAAGGTCCGCCCCGGCCTGCCCGCGCACGCCCTCGAGTACCGGAAACGCCTTGATCTCGCGTACTAGCTGGCTCGCGTCGCGTGCCTCCAGCGGCACGATGCGGAAGGCGACGTCCTTGAGCACCTCGACGAAGATGCCGCCGAGGCCAAACATCATGACGTGCCCGAACTGCGGGTCCGTGGTCAGGCCCACGATCACCTCGGTGCCGGACTCAGCCATCTGCTGCACCGCCACGCCGTCGATGCGCGCACCCGGCGCGTTCTTCTTCACTCGCGTCATCATCTCCTCGAAGCCATCTTTGACCGCCTTCGCGGTCTTGAGGCCGAGGACGACGCCGCCGACGTCCGACTTGTGGGCGATGTCGCCCGAGACGATCTTCATCACCACCGGGTAACCGATGCTCTTCGCGATCTTCGCGGCCTCGTCGGCGGTGGTCGCCAGCTTCGAGACGGTCACGGGGATCCCTGCGTCGTGCAGCAACTCTTTCGATTCCACCTCGGTCAGCAGCGTGCGGCCCGCGGCGCGCGCGGCAGCGATGGGGTCTGGCATGCGGTCATCTCCTGGGCGGTAGATGCGGGGGCGTAGGGCCCCCAAGGGACACGCGGGGCGCCCTCCATCGAGGTGCGCCTCGGCCCCCGGTAGGCGGGGGCGGCGTCAGCATATGGGTGCCCCAAGGCCCCGGGCAACACGAGCGTTGGTGTCGCGCCCCGGTAGGACGGCCGCCGGCGATGCCGCGAGAGAACACCCGTTTTCAAGTGCCCGCCAGGGGCGACCTCGATGCCAGCGCCTGCCGCGAAGTTCCGCGCCGAGCGTGGCCCCGGCCTGAGGCTCGTCTGAGCGCTCGCCATGCCCCACCATGGGGCCATGCGCGAGCGCTTTGCCCAGTTCCGTCGCTCGGTGGGCCAGTCCGATCCCGAGACTACCCTCGAGGCTCCGCCGCTGAGCGAGCGGCGGCCGGTGCTGGTCGTCGGCCTCGGTAACCCTGGCGACAAGTACGCCCGCTCGAGGCACAACGTCGGCCAGTGGTGCATCCGCGAGCTGGCACGCCGCCACCAGGTCCAGTTCGCTCGCGAAGGCCGCATGGAGCTGGGCCGCGCGGACATCGAGGGCACCCGCCTCTACCTCGGCCGCGTGCTGTCGAGCTACTACAACGACAGCGGCGGCCCTGTGCAGGGCGAACTGCGCCACCTCGGGCTAGCGCCGTGGCAGCTGCTGGTCGTCTACGACGAGCTGGACCTGCCCGTCGCGCAGATCCGCATCCGCGCCTTCGGCGGGCACGGCGGCAACAACGGCATGCGCTCGATCGTCGCCGCGCTCGGCTCGCAGGACTTCGCCCGCATTCGCGTTGGCATCGACCGTCCGTACGACGACGGCACGCCGGTGCGCGATCCCGACCGCATCGCCTCGTGGGTGCTCGGTAACCCGCCGTCGGCGGAGCGCGAACAGCTCGAGGCCGTCGTCGTCCGCGCCGCCGACGCCATCGAGGTCGCCGCTCGCGACGGCATCGAGGCGGCGATGAGCCGCTTCAACCCGTAGGTCTGCCTCCGCAGTTCCCCGAGGCGAACCCCCCTCGATCTGGCTACACTCCCCTCAGGAGGCGCTGAACAGGGCCACCCGCGAGGGCGGCTCTTCTGAGCGTTCCCGCACGTACGTGACGTCCTCGAAGGAGGCCGCGGCTGGACCTGAGCCGCCTGCTGCCGACGCTGGCGACCGTGGAGCCCCTCACGGAGGTATACGCACGCCTCGGAGCGGGTCACGCCGTGCTCCTCGGCGTGCCGGACTCGGCCAAGCCGGTCACTAGCGCGCTACTCTGGCGTCACGCGCGGAAGCCACTCCTCCTCGTCGTGCCTCGCGAGGTCGATGCCGAACTCACTGTCGAGCAGCTCCATGCCTGGACCGGCGGACGCGCCGCGCACTTCCCCTCGCGAAGTCAGCTGCCCTACGCGCGCGACCTCGCGGACCCGTCCGTCACCAGCCGGCGCATCGGCGTGCTCTCGCAGCTGGCGCGCGGTGAGGCGCTACTCGTGGTCGCCTCGGCAGCGGCCGTCGCCGAGCACACGCTCGCGCCCGCGGATCTCTCACGCGGGCCCGGACGCCTCGAGGTCGGCGAGCGAGCCTCCCTCGATGGCCTCGTCACGGCGCTCGTCGAGGCGGGCTACGCCGTTGAGCCTCTCGTCGACGCACCCGGCCAGGCCGCACGTCGAGGTGGCCTCGTCGACGTCTGGCCGGTGGACGCGATGCACCCGTTCCGCCTCGAGTTCACAGGCGCCGAGGTGGAGTCGATCCGCACCTTCGACCCCGCAACCCAGCGCACCATCCAGCGGCTGGAATTCGTCACCCTCGGTCCCGCCACAGAGTGGTTCCCGTCGCGCGACGATCTTGTCGCCGTCGCGGAGCACCTCGGAACGGGGGCGGGCAGCGCACACCGGCCGGAGATCGAGGATGAGCGACGCTCGTTGCAGTTTGGCGAGCTGCCGGCGCCCGCCCTCTACGGCCCACTCTCCTCGAATGCGTCGCTCCTCGACCACCTGCGGCCGGGGTGGGGACTCGTCATCGATGAGCAACCAAACGTTGCTGCCGCGCTGCACGACCTCGACGCACTGGCGCGTGAGCGGCGCGCCGACCTCGCCGCGAAGGGTGAGCTGGGCGCGGGCGTGCCCTTCCCGCACACCCCCGGTCCGGCCATCGAAAGCACGATCGAGGGCTTCCGCGGCCGCGCCGACCTCGCCCGCTGGGCCACCGGCCACGAGCCCGGCGGCTTCCGCCTCCCCTTCCAGGTCGCCGACGCGTACGCCGGCCGCCTGACCGCAGCCGCCGAGGACGCACGCCGCCGCGCGCCTCGAGGCGATCGCACGCTGGTCGTCACGCAGCAGGCGCAGCGTTACACCGAGATCCTCGCCGAGAACGCCATCGATGCCCGCGTCCACCTCGACCTCCCGGAGGCGCCCGCGGCCGGCGAGCTGGCGCTGGTGCAGGGCGCGCTCCCTGAGGGCTGGCAGGTCGGCACCTCGACGGGTGTCATCCTCCTCCAGACCGACCGCGAGCTGTTCGGCTTCACCAAACGCCGCCGCCAGTTGCGCCGTCGCGAGTCCCATCGATCTCAGTTCCTCGCTGAAGTGCAGCCCGGCGACTTCGTCGTCCACGCTGACCACGGCATCGCGCGCTTTGGCGGCATCGTGCGCCGTCCGGTCGGCGACGAGGACCGCGACTACCTCGAACTGCGCTACGCGGGCGACGACCGCCTCTACGTGCCAATCGATCAGGTGGACCGCGTCTCGAGATTCGTCGGCCCGTCGGATCGCCCGCCGCGCCTCACACGACTCGGGACGCAGGAGTGGGCCCGCGCTCGCGCCCGTGTCCGCGAGGCGGTGGCGCTGGTCGCCGCCGATCTCGTGCGCCTCTATGCGGCGCGCCAACTCCTCGAGGGCCACGCCTTCCGGCCGGACACCGAGTGGCAGCGCGAACTCGAAACGGGATTCCCGTACGAGGAGACGCCCGATCAACTCCAGGCCCTTACAGAGGTGAAGGCGGACATGGAGTCACCTCGTCCGATGGATCGCATCATCTGCGGCGACGTCGGCTTCGGCAAGACCGAGGTGGCCATCCGCGCCGCCTTCAAAGCAGTCATGGACGGCTATCAGGTGGCGGTCCTCGTCCCGACGACGGTGCTCGCCCAGCAGCACGAGAGGACCTTCCGTGAGCGCCTCGCAGGCTTCCCCGTCACCATCGAGGTGCTCTCCCGCTTCCGCACCGATGAGGAGGCGCGACAGGTCATCGCCAGCCTCAAGGCCGGTGAGGTCGACATCGTCATCGGCACGCATCGCCTCCTTCAGGGCGGCATCGAGTTCGCCAACCTCGGTCTGGTGATCATCGACGAGGAGCAGCGCTTCGGCGTGAACCACAAGGACCGCCTGAAGCGCATGCGCCTCGAGGTAGACGTGCTCGCCCTCTCCGCCACGCCCATCCCACGCACGATGCACATGGCGCTCTCTGGCATCCGCGACATGTCCACCATCGACACTCCGCCCGAGGGCAGGCAGCCGGTCCAGACCTTCGTCGCTGAGTGGGACGACACACTGGTCCGCGACGCTGTCCTGCACGAGCTGGAGCGTGGCGGGCAGATCTACATCGTCCACAACCGCGTCCAATCCATTGACCCGTTCGCCGACAGGCTGAGGTCGCTCGTTCCCGAGGCGCGCATCGTCGTCGGTCACGGCCAGATGCCAGAGCACCTGCTCAAGCGCGTGATGGAACGCTTCGCCGACGGTGAGTTCGATGTGCTCGTGTGCACAACCATCATCGAGTCCGGCATCGACATCCCGAACGTCAACACGTTGATCATCGATGGCGCGGACCGCCTCGGCCTGTCGCAGCTCTACCAGCTCCGCGGGCGCGTCGGACGCAGCGCGCACCAGGCATCCGCCTATCTCCTCCACGCCCGCGACCGCGTGCTGTCGGAGGAGGCACAGCAGCGTCTAGCCGCCATTTTCGAGGCGAGCGAGCTGGGCGCGGGCTTCCATGTGGCGCTCCGCGACCTGGAGATCCGCGGCGCCGGCAATCTCCTCGGCGCGGAGCAGAGCGGTCACATCGCCACGGTCGGCTTCGACCTCTACACGAAGATGCTGGCCGAAGCGGTTGAATCGATGCGCGCCGCCCATGAGGGTCGCGCGCCCACCGTCGCCCCGATCGGTCGGGGCCCCGCCATCGATCTCCCGACCTCAGCGTTCATCCCCGAGTCATACGTTGAAGAGGTCGAAGCGCGCCTAGCGCTCTATCAGCGCATCGCCGCACTCACCTCGCTCGAGGAGTGTGAGGCGCTACGCGCCGAGACGTCCGACCGCCTCGGGCCAATCCCGCCGCCACTCGCCCAGCTCTTCGCGCTCGTGCGCATCCGCCTCGCGGCGCGCGCCGCCTCGATCTCCGCCGTCCGCCTCGAGGACGATGACGTGGTGCTGGTGGCCGAGGACCGCGCGGGCTTCGCTCGCCGGCACCTCCCCGCCCTGCCTCGAGGGGTGCGCGTGGGCCAGCAACAGGTCCGCGTCTCCCGCGCCGACCTCGGCCGCGACTGGCTCCCGGCTACCGAGGCGCTCCTGCAACTCATCGGTAGCGCGCGCCAGCTCGCGGCCGTCTAAGACACGCGCATATGCCCCTCGATGTGCGCCTGCGCCCGATCACTCCTGAGGAGTACGACGCGTTCTTCGTGATGTGCGATGTCTACGAGCGCGAACTCGACCTCTTCGACCACGACCAAGCAGGCGATCGAGCCCAGAGCTCCGAGCACATCGATGTCTACCGCGCTGCCATCCTCGAAGACCTCGCCGATGTCGACTCAGGTCGCGAACTGTTCTGGGTCGATGTTGACGGCGCGCAGGGCGGGTTCTGCATAACACGCACGTTGCCAGATTGGCCCGACCATGACCTCAACGTGGCCGAGATCGTCGAGTTCTACGTCGATCCCGCGTACCGCCGTCGCGGTGCGGGGCGAGCGGCCGTCGAGGCACTCCTCGCCACCCATCGAGGCCGCGGAACACGCCTAGTGGAGGCCGCCATCCTCCGCGACAACGCTCCCGCCCACGCGTTCTGGCACGCCCTCGGCTTCGAGGTCCGCTCGGTCGTGACCGCGCGACGGCCCTGAACGGGCCTCACGCCGCCTTCGAGTCTGGCAGCGTCCGTCCGTACGCCTGCCCACATCTCGCGCACCGCCCTCGAGGGCCGCGCCACGCGACGGTCGGCCGCGAGCCTGCCTGGGGCCTCCGGCTCGCAGAACTCGCAGTGATCGAGCCTCGCTTCCACCTCGCTACGCGGCAGAGCCTCACGCAGCAATATGCCGTACAGCGCTGCCAGAGCGTACTTCTGGCCGCACTCAGTGCAGCGGCCGTGCGGGCCATCGGTGTTGGGGCCGAGCCAGACCACCGTCGTTCGAGTGCCGACCGGGCCCGCGGGGTCGCAGAACATGCAATGCCACGTCTGCGGGGGCACGACTACGATCGGCTCGACGTCACGGGGACGCAGGAGCTGGTCTTCCGGAGGCAGCTCGCGTATGGAGGGATCTCCTTCCGAGTGCCATCCTCTGCCGCGATTACACTTTCGATTGGACCCGCTCCGGAGGCGTGGTCCAATAGGGGAATGTCCGCGGGATCTCCGTTTCGATGAGGCACGCAAGGCGATCACCCGTATGATGTCGGCCACCAGTCAGGCAGAAAGGGCGGGGCAGTGGCAAACCACGATCAGATCATCGCGGCCATCGAGGACGCAGACATGCGTGTCGAGGAACTCTGGGGCCGCATCCTGGAGCACGGCGATACTCCGCTCGCCGAAGGCACCTGGCGCGTCAGGGACGCGCTCAGCCACCTCGCCGCCCGCGCCAACGGCGTCGCGCGCGTCATGGCCCGCGCTCGTGCCCTGAAAGACCCGAACGCACCTCAGCCGCCCGCCCCCACAAGCATCGACGATATCAACGCCGGTCAGGTCGCCGATCGCTCCGGCAAATCGGTTCGCGAGCTCCTCGATGAGATCACCGAGGGCCATCGCCACGCGATCATCGCCCTGCGCGAGGTCACCCGGGACGAACTGCGCGAGATGATCCCGATGGGCTTCCGGCCAGAGGAAATCGAGGTCGGTGACTCGATCATCCGTGGCGGACCGGCCCACGATCATGGCCACCTCGACCAGATCCAGGCGGTCCTGCCCACGGCCTAGACGGCTCGCCCTCGGAACCACATACGAACGCCCAAGTTCGACACACAGACCTCGGGCGTTCCGGTATCCGTACCCTGAATGCTGCCTGTGTGCTTCTACCGAGTCGGGTCCCGAGGGGGCCACTCAGCGGTTCGCCGGCAGCCTAGTAGTTCGAGACCTGCATCTCAGGAAGCGCCCCGGTCACCGTAAACACCACGCGCTCCGCGATGTTGGTCGCGCGATCCGCAATGCGCTCCATGTTGTGTGCCACCCACAGCAGGTGGGTGCACGGCTCGACCGTCGAGGGATTCTTGATCATGATCCGCACGAGGTCGTGGTAGACAATGTCCTGCAGCTCATCGACGGCGTCATCGCGTCGCCCGACGGCGAACGCCTTGTCGACGTCTCGATCCGTGAACGCCTCCAGCGATTCGCGCAGCATCTCGCGGCAGATCTGCGCCATCTTCGGAATGTCGACCAGTGGCTTCACGAACGGCTCGTCCTGCATGAGCAGCACGATGGCGGCGTTGCCCTCGGCGTGATCGCCCATCCGCTCAAGCTCGGCCGCGATGGCCATGACCGACACGACGACTCGCAGGTCCTTGGCGAGCGGCGCCTCTTGCGCTAGCACACTGAGGCACTCGTTGTCGATGCGGAACCGCGCCCGGTTCACCTCGACGTCGTCACGGACCACGGCCTCGGCAAGGGTGGTATCGCGCTCCACGAGCGACTGCAGCGAGCGTTCGATCTGCCGATCAACCATCGCGCCCATTTCTAGAACGCTGTCTTCAAGCGCACCGAGCCGCCGGTCAAACTCCTCGCGTGGCATCAGCGGCCGCCCGTCTCCTGCTAGCCGAAGCGTCCAGTGATGTAAGCCTCAGTCCGCTGGTCGTGTGGAGTGCGGAATATCCGGTCTGTCTCGCCGTACTCCACCATGTGTCCTACGAGGTCTTGCTCGGCAAGCATGAAGGCCGTTCGGCTCGAGATACGGGCGGCTTGCTGCATGTTGTGCGTCACAATGACTATTGTAAATCGAGTCGCCAGATCGCGCATTAGATCTTCGATATGCTGCGTGGCAATAGGGTCCAGTGCCGAGCACGGCTCGTCCATCAAGATGATCGCGGGCTCGATGGCGATAGCCCGTGCGATGCAGAGCCGCTGCTGTTGCCCTCCCGAAAGTGCCAGGCCAGAGTCATTCAGCTTGTCTTTGACCTCGTCCCACAGCGCCGCCTGCCGCAGCGCTCGTTCAACCAGCGGACCGAGGTCGCCCGTGTAGCCGTTGATCTGCAGCCCGAACGCCACGTTGTCTCGAATCGACTTCGGGAATGGGTTGGGCTTCTGGAACACCATGCCCACATTGCGCCGAACCTCGACGGGGTCAACGTCCGGATCGAGGATGTTGAGGCCACCGATGATGACCTCGCCGCTCGCCCGCGCGATCGCCACCAGGTCCGTCATTCGATTGATCGTGCGGAGCAGCGTGCTCTTCCCGCAGCCCGAAGGCCCGATGAGCGCCGTTATCTGATTCCGCGGGATCCGCAGACTCACATCGCCCACGGCCTGCTTGCGCCCGTACCAGACGTTGACGTTTCGCAACTCGATCGCCGGGTCATCGATGGGTGCGTCCTGTGGGATTTCGAGGCCCAACATCGTCTCGTCCCCGCGCCGCGCCGTGGTTCCCATAATCGCCTGCTGATTACTCCGCTGGTCGATGATGGCCACATCTCCTCCAAACATCTCTCTGGAGTGTAGCGGTGCCGCGGAATTTCTCCTTGAGGCGATGTTAAGACTAGTTTAGGCTTCGCCGGAGTGCCTCATCTCACCACGCCGGTTACCATCGAGATCTTCCCGCTTGCGAGGTCGCGTGACCACCACCTCGGACGCACCCTCGGCCGTGCCGCTGCCTCGCTCGCTCGAGGTGTATCGCGAGCGGCTGCAGGCCGTCTTCGGCTACCCCGACTTCCGCGAGGGACAGGCCGACGTCTTGGAGGCGATCGGCGAGCGCGACGTGCTGGCCGTGATGCCGACTGGCAGTGGGAAGAGCCTCTGCTACGTACTCCCGGCCCTCGAGGTGGGCCGCACGCTGGTCGTCTCGCCGCTCATCGCGCTCATGCAAGACCAGGTCGAGGGGCTGCGATCCGCCGGCGTCGCCGCCTCCTTCATCAATTCGAACGTGGGGCGCGCTGAGCAGAACGAGCGCTACGTCGATTTCATTCGCGGCCGTATCGCCCTCCTCTACGTCGCGCCGGAGCGCTTCGCCAACGAGCGTTTCATCGAGGGTCTCAGGCGTGCGGGTGTGAATCTGCTCGCCATCGATGAAGCCCATTGCATCTCGGAATGGGGCCACGACTTCCGCCCCGACTACCTCGCGCTCGGGTCCGTGCGGGAGCAGCTCGGCTTCCCCAGGACGCTCGCCCTGACCGCCACTGCCGACGCGCGTGTCCGCAGCGATGTCATGCAACGCCTCGGCATTGCCGGCACGGCCGCTGAGGTGGTCAGCCCCATCGACCGTCCAACGCTTCGTCTCTCTGTTCAGCCAGTCCAAACCGACGCGGATCGCGACTCCTGGCTGCGCCGTTACGTGACACAACACGAGGGGCAGGCCGGGATTATTTACGTAGGCACACGTAAAGCTGCAGACGATGTGTCCGAAGACTTACGTCGCATTGGGGTACACGCCGAGGCCTATCACGCCGGCCTCGAGCGCGACCGCCGCAGCGACACCCAGCGACGTTTTACCCTCGGCACCACGCCGGTGATCGTCGCCACGAACGCCTTCGGCATGGGCATCGACAAACCCGACGTGCGCTACGTGGTGCACTACCACCTGCCCGCCCGTATCGAGGCGTACTATCAGGAAGCCGGCCGCGCCGGGCGCGACGGCGACCCTGCCGAGTGCACGCTGCTCTACTCCAACCGCGACCGCGCCCGCCAGCAGTACTTCATCGACCAGTCGTACCCCGATGAGCGCGGTGTGCGCGAGACTTGGCAGCGCTGGCTTGAGGCGAGCGAGGCCAGCAACGGCGACCTGCTCGCCTCCGGTGGGCGGTTGCAGGTGAACAGCGACGCCGATGGCTACGGCGCCATCCTCGGAGCCCTCCGAGCCTCCGGGCTCGTCTCCCCAACGGGCCTCCAGTTGCTCTCGACGAACCGCATGGCTCCGATCGACACGCGCGGCCTCGAGGAGCGCCGGCGCCAGGCGGAGGCGCGCCTCGCGGAGATGATCGAGTACGCCGAGACCACCGGCTGCCGCCGCGCGCTGCTGCGGCGCTACTTCGGCGAGCAACCGCCCGCCCGCTGCGGCAACTGCGATGCCTGCGCTGAAGACGCCGAGTCGCCCTACCCCGAAGATCTCTTCGCCACGCTCCTGCAGGTGCGGGACCGCGTCGCACAGCGTGCTGGTCGCGACGCTCTCACGGTCCTCACCAGCCGCTCGATCCGCGAGTTGGCAACACACCGCCCGGCAAGCGAGGGCGCGCTCCTCGAGGTGTGGGGGATGGGCCCGGCGCGCGTGCAGTGGTTCGGCGGCGACCTGCTGAGCGCCATCGCCGCCTGGGAAGCGAACAACCCCGAGGCCGCACCGCCGCCTCGACGGGGGAGACCGGCACCGCGCATCGAGCGGCAGGCCGGTGCGCCGTCCGAGCCGATGCCCGACGACCCCTCGACGGCGGCGCTCTACCGGCGGCTTCGGGAGTGGCGCGGCGAGCGTGCAAAGCGCGACGCTGTCCCCGCCTACACCATCTTTTCGGACCGCACCCTCCGCGACCTCGCCACCTCGCGCCCGTCGAGCATGGCGGCGCTGCTCCAGACGTGGGGACTCGGCTCCTCGAGGGCCACACGCTTCGGCACAGAGCTGCTGGCCGTCATCGAGGACGCGCCGTTCGAGTAGCCCGGAGCTTCGGATGGCGCACCGCTCACCCTGTCGCTAATCACGACAAAGTCACTCTTCTTAGTTGTGATTACGCGATGGGCGCTGCATGACCTCCGAGGACGCCACGATCGCTGGCCCCAGCGGACCCGCGCGGCGAGGGCGTTCCGCGCCATCCTGCGGGCCTTGTCGCGGCCTCGACCGCTCGTGCCGCCCCGGTCCTTCGCCACGCCGCCGCGCCGTCCGCGTTGCGCACGCTGCGCTGACGGCGGGCGTGGTGGCCGCCGTGCTTGTCATGTTCGTCCTCGCCCTCAAGTTGCTCGCCGCTTCCGCTTCGGCGGTGGCCGTCGTGCTGCGGCAGTTCGACGTCGACGGCGTGACCAACTTCGTTGGATTCGGCTGGCTGCTCGCTTACGGTGCGCTCTCTGGCTCGCCGGTCGCCGCCCTCTCCCTTTCCCTCCTCGACGGTGGTGCGCTCGACGCGACCGAGGCCCTCGGCATGCTCGCAGGCTCGCGGCTCGGCGCGTCGATGGTGGTGCTCGTGATCGGCTTCGTCTTCTACGTGCTCGGGCGGCAGCGGCCAGATAGCCGCTACATCGGCGTGGTGGCGCTGCTCACCACCGCCACCATCTACATCCCCGCCACCTTCGTCGCTATCGAGTTGCTCCGCAGCGGCATCCTCGATACTCCCGCTCGCGCGATCCGAACGGCTGGACCGAGGCTCCCAGCGCGCTCGTCAACCACGTGGTCCGGGCAATCGATGCGCAGCTCCCCGGCGCGCTCGGGTTCCTCCTCGGCGTAGGCTCGCTGCTCGGCGCGTTCGCGCTCTTTGACCGGCTGCTGCCGAACCTCGATCCACCACCCCAAGCGTTCGAGCGGATGTCGCGCCACTTCGCCGCCCCACGCTCGATGTTCCTCTTCGGCATGCTCGTCACGTCGCTGACGATGTCGGTGCCGCTCTCGGTGACGATCCTGGTGCCGCTCGCACTCAATAACATCGGCGTTGCGAGGCGGTCGTGCCGTACGTGATGGGCGCCAATATCACCACCTTCATCGACACACTCTTCGCAGCGCTCCTCGTCAACGCGCGCGCCGCACCTGTGGTTGTCCTCGCCGAGATGCTCTCAGTCGCGCTCGTTTCGGTCATCGTGCTCGCGCTCGCCTACGGACCTTACTCGCGCGCCATCCTCGCCGGTGCGCACGCGGTCTCGAGCAAGAAGCGCTGGCTGGCGACGTTCCTGGTGGTGTTCGTCGGAACGCCGCTGGTGCTGATGGCTTTCTAGGCGCAGTCGAGCGTGCTAGGCCGAGGCACGCTCCGCAACATCGATGAAGGCGCCGCGCGCCGCCTCTACGGTGGCGTCGAGCGCCGCCTCGTCGTGCGCCAGTGACACGAACCAGGTCTCGAACTGCGAGGGCGGCAGGAGCACGCCACGCTCGAGCATCGAGGCGTGGAAGCGAGCAAACGCGGCGGTGTCGGACTCACGCGCCTCGGCGTAGTCACGCGGCGCGCTGCCTCGGAAGAACGGCGTCAGCGTCGATCCCACACGCGCCACGGAGAGCGCCACACGGGCTGCGCTTGCAGCCTCGGTGAGCCCACGTTCGAGCCGAGCTCCCAACTCGTCGAGGCGCGAGTAGGCCCCCTCGATGTTCGCCAGCGCGTCGAGCGTGGCAATCCCCGACGCCATCGCCAGCGGGTTCCCCGAGAGCGTGCCTGCCTGATAGACAGGCCCTACGGGCGCCATGCGTTCCATCAGCCCTCGGGCGCCGCCGTAGGCACCGACGGGCAGGCCGCCGCCGATGATCTTGCCGAGCGCGGTGAGGTCGGGGGTGACGCCGTAATGCGCCTGCGCGCCTCCGCGCCCGACTCGAAAGCCGGTGATCACCTCGTCAAAGACGAGGAGTACGCCGTGCCGGTCGCACAGCGCGCGCAGGCCCTCGAGGAAGCCAGCGACGGGCTCGACGAGTCCCATGTTCCCGGCAACTGGCTCGACGATGACGGCCGCGATCGCGCCGGTGTGCGCCTCGAACGCTGCCTCCGCGGCAGCGAGATCGTTGTACGGCGTGACAAGGGTCTGCGCGGCAAAGGCTACGGGGACGCCTGGCGAGTCGGGCAGCCCAAGCGTCGCGACGCCGGACCCCGCCGAGGCGAGCAGTCCATCGGCGTGCCCGTGGTAGCCACCATCGAACTTGAGGATGAGGTCTCGTCCCGTGGCGGCGCGCGCCAGGCGCAGCGCCGTCATCGTCGCCTCCGTGCCTGACGAGACGAAGCGCACCATCTCGATGGACGGCACCGCCTCGATCACCCGCTCGGCCAGCTCGACCTCCGCCTCCGTAGGAGCCCCGAACGAGGTTCCCCGTCCGGCCGCGTCGCGGATGGCGGCGACCACGGAGGGGTACGCGTGCCCGAGGATGAGCGGCCCAAACGAGCAGACGTAGTCGATGTATACGTTGCCATCGACGTCCGTGACGCGCGCTGCTGCCCCCGAGGCGATGACGATCGGCTCGCCGCCCACCGCCCGATACGCGCGCACCGGTGAGTCGACACCGCCCGGGAGCAGCACTCGGGCGCGCGCCATCACCGCACGGGACCGGGTGTGGTTCAGCGGCATGCGCAGTCCTCTATCGCATCCGGATCGCGCAGCAGACTACCTGCTTGTGCCGGTGACGAGCCGCCTGCACCCGCTCGTGGTGAGCCCCCTCCTCCCGCTCGTGGTAAGCCTGTCGAACCACGAGCCCGAGCCAGCAACTGCAGCGTCGACCAGTCGCCACGAATGAGGACTTCCTTCTTCGCTCGGGTCCAGCCCTTGATACGTCGTTCGGCCTGGAACGCCTCGTCGCGCGTCGCGAATGCCTCCTGCCAGACCAACTGGACCGGTCGTTGGCTCCTTGTATACCCGTGCAGTACGCCCGTCTGGTGCGCTTCCAGACGAGCTTCGAGGTCTTCTGCGTGACCCACGTAATACGACCCGTCCGCGCACCGCAGGATGTACGCAACGAAACTCATGAACTCACCCGTCAGTCCCGCTCACCCTTCGACATGCTCAGGGTGAGCGGGAATCTCCTGCCCATAGTGAGCCTACCGAACCGCGAACCGACAGCCTGTTCATGTCCTCAATCACAGGAGTCTGAGCGTCCACACCTACCCATCGGCAAGCCAGCGGGCGGCCTCTTTGGCGTGGTAGGTGATGATGATGTCGGCGCCCGCTCGGCGGATCGAGGTGAGTGTCTCGAGCACAATGCGTCGCTCGTCGAGCCAGCCCTGCTGCGCAGCAGCCTTCACCATCGCGTACTCGCCGCTCACATTGTAGGCGGCAAGCGGCAGGTCCGTTCGCTGCCGCACGCGCGCGATCACGTCGAGGTAGGCGAGCGCTGGCTTCACCATCACGATGTCCGCGCCCTCCGCCTCGTCGATGTCGATCTCGCGCAACGCCTCGCGCACGTTCGCCGGGTCCATCTGGTAGCCGCGGCGGTCGCCAAACTGCGGTGTCGAGTCGGCCGCCTCGCGGAAGGGGCCGTAGTACGCGGAGGCGTACTTCGCGCTGTAGGCCATGATCGGCACGGAGGCATGGCCCGCGTCATCGAGGGCTTCGCGTATCGCCTCGACGCGCCCGTCCATCATGTCAGACGGCGCGATGACATCCGCGCCCGCGTCCGCCAGCGTGATCGCCATCCTCGACAGCAGGTCCAGAGAGGGGTCGTTGTCCACCTCGCCGTTCGGCAGCAGCACACCACAGTGGCCGTGGTCCGTGTACTCGCAGAGGCAGACATCGGCGACCACGACCAGATCGGGGTCGGCTGCCTTCAACGTGCGCGCCGCCTGCTGCACGATGCCGTTGGGCGCGTAGCCCTCGGTACCCACGTCGTCCTTGAACGCCGGGATCCCGAACAGCAGCACGGCGCGCACACCGAGGGCGCGCAACTCGGCCGCCTCGGCAGGCAGCTGGTCGAGCGAGAGCCGGAACTGCCCCGGCATCGAACTGATCGGCTGGCGTACGTCCACGCCGTAGGTCACAAACAGCGGATAGATGAACGATGCCGGATCGAGGCGGGTCTCCCGAACCAGGCCGCGCAACGCCTCGGTGCGACGCGTGCGCCGGGTCCGGGTGAAGTCCCGTGTCGCCAGCCGCGCAGCGATGGTCATCGACCTGCCTCCGTTCGAGCAGCGGCGCGCACAAACCCGTTGCGTAGCGCCGCTACGAGTCCTGGTACCGAATGCTCTTCCGCCTCAACACCAACCGCCAGCCCGGCCGCGCGCGCCGTCTCCGCGGTCGCGGGTCCGATGCAGGCGACCAGCGCACCATCGAGGCCCGCGCGCGCCTGCGCGTCCCCGCGGAGCACTGTAAGCAGGTTGCGCACCGTGGATGACGAGGTGAACGCCACCGCATCAATCTCGCCCCCGCGCAGCAGCGCCAGCGCCTCGGGTGGCGCACTCGCCGGCGGCGCGGCAACGTAGAGCGTGACCTCATCGACGCTGGCGCCGGCTGCGCGCAGGCCGTCCGGCAGGATGGCGCGTCCGCCCTCGGCGCGCGCCAGCAGCACGCATATGCCGTCGAGACCGCCCGCCTCGACCAGCGCCTCCACCACCGACTCGCCCAGCGCCTCCGGTGGAATCAGGTCGGCGAGCAGCCCTCGCGACGCGAGCGCTTCGGCGGTGCCTCCGCCGATGGCGCACACGCGCGAGCCCGCGAACGCTCGAGCGTCGAGGCCGCGCTCGCGCAGTAACTCGATGGTGGCCTCCACTGCGTTCGCCGAGGTGAAGACAACCCAGCCGTAGGCGCGCGCGCGCAGGCGCTCGACGGCGTTCGCCATCGCGAACTCATCTACGCGGCGCTCCAGCTCGAGGGCGGGGAGCAGGATCGAGTGCGCTCCTTCGGCAGCCAGCAGCTCGGCCAGCGTCGATGCCTGCGCCCGAGTCCGGGTGATGAGCACCCGTTTCCCGGCCAGCGGGCTCGCTGCCTGCAACAGCGGCTCACGCATGGCAACGACGTCGCCCACCACCAGCAACGACGGCGCCACGATTCCCGCCGAGGCGGCCGTCTTCGCGATCTCCGACAGCGGCGCCGTCACCACGCGCTGCCGAGGCGTGGTCGCGGCGTGCACGATCGCGACAGGCGTCGACGGCGCGCGCCCTGCCTCGATGAGCGCCCGCGCGATCGCGTCGAGGCGGCCGACGCCCATCAGCACGACCAGTGTGTCGCCACCCTGCGCGTGGCGCGTCCAATCGACAGCGGTCTCTGGTTTGGTGGGATCCTCGTGGCCGGTGATCACGACGAACGACGACGCCACACCTCGATGGGTGATCGGAATCCCGGCCGCGGCCAGCCCGGCGATCGCCGAGGTCACCCCGGGCACCACGGTGCAGGTCAGTCCCGCCTCAGCAAGCGCGAGTGCTTCCTCGCCGCCACGCCCGAAGACGAACGGATCGCCGCCCTTCAGCCGCACCACGCGCTTGCCGGCGCGCGCGTGCTCGACGAGCGACGCGTTGATCTCGTCCTGCGTCATCGCGTGGTCGCCCGCGGACTTCCCCGCGTCGAGGAGGAGCGCACCTGTGGGCGCCTCGGCGAGCAGCTCCGGCGGCGCGAGCCGGTCATAGAGGACGACCTCAGCTCGACGCAGCGCTTCGATGCCCGCGACGGTGACGAGGCCGGGCGCGCCCGGACCAGCGCCTACGAGCCAGACATGGCCGTAGGCGCTCACGGGGTCATGCCCGTCACGCCCGCGCGCACCGCAAGGCGACGGCCAACATCGAGGCCAAGCGCAGCAGCCTCGGCGGCCGGACCTTCGGCGTCCTCGAAGTACCCCTTGCCCGAATCGTCCTCGATGAACCCGCGCAGCCGCAGCCGTCCACCTTCGATCACGGCGTGGGCACCCACAGGTAACGAACACCCCGAGCCAAGCGCGGCGAGCGCTGCTCGCTCCGCGTCCGTCGTGAGGTGCGTGTCGAGGTCATCGATGGCGCGCAACATCGCCAGCGTCGAGGCGTCATCGGCGCGGCACTGCAGCACGATCGCGCCCTGACCCGGTGCGGGCACGAACGTCACCGGGTCGAACAGCTCGGCTTTCCCATCGAGCCGGTTCAACCTCGCGAGACCGGCGGCCGCCAGCACAGCACCTTCCACGGCGCCCTCCGCGACCCTCCGCAGGCGCGTGTCGACGTTGCCTCGCAGCTCTGTCGTGAGCAGGTCTGGCCGCGCGGCCCGCAGCAGCGCCACCCGTCGACGCGAGCTCGTCCCGACTCGCGAGCCGGCCGGCAAGTCCGCCAACCGCGTCCCCGTCAGCGTCACGAGCACGTCGCGTACATCCGCCCGAGGCAGCACTGCGGCCAGGGTCAACCCGGCGATCTGCGCCGTGGGCACGTCCTTCAGCGAATGCATGGCCACATCGGCGCGGTTCTCGAGCAGCGCCTCCTCCACCGAGCGCACGAACACGCCTCGACCGCCGAGGACCGTGAGCGGTGTCACGCGGTCGCGGTCACCCTCCGTGGTGATGATCACTTCCTCGATCGACAGGCCGGGGTGCGCGACGCGCAGCACCTCCGCCGCCAAGCGTGTCTGCACCAGGGCCAGCGCCGAGCCCCGTGTCGCGATGCGCAGGGTGGTCACTTGCCTACGCCTCGAGTTCGCTGTGCTCGGCGGCGCCATCGGCACCGACAGCGACGCGCCCATCGAGTGCGAACAGCGTGCGGGCGGCGGCGAGGTAATCGTCGCGGTCGCCGCGACGGCGCAACGCCGCTATCGGGTCATGCAGCAACTGCCTGACCAGCGAGCGCGTCAGCACATCCAGGTGCTGGTGCAGATCAGCGCCGGCGAAGTCAGAACCCAGCGCCTGCAGCGTGCGCTTCACCTGCTCCTCGCGCATCGCCTCGGCGCGTTCGGTGATGGCCGCGATGGTGGGCAGCACCGAGAGCTGTCGCCACCACGCCGTGAAGCGGTCTGCCGCGGCGTCGACGATCGCACGCACGGCCTCAACCTCCGCACCCCGGGCCGCGCCGTTGGCCTCGGACACGGCCTGCAGGTCGTCGATGTCGCGATAGGCCGCGCCGGCTAGGCTGCGCGCCTCCGCCTCGAAGTCACGTGGTACGGCGATGTCGAACACCAACAAGGGGCCGCTCGCCAGGCGCTCATGCCGCAGACGCAGCGCCGCCTGCAGGTCGGCGCAACCCACCACGTACCCCGCCGCACCCGTGGCGGCGATGACCACGTCGGCCGCAGCCAGCGCGTCGATCAGCATGTCGAAGGGACGCGCCGTGCCGCCCAGGTCGGCGGCCAGCGCCTCGGCGTGAGCCAGCGTGCGATTGATGACCTCCACGCGCGCTACGCCTCTGTCAACGAGCGCCTCGGCGGCCGCGCGTCCGGCGTCACCGGCTCCGATCACGAGCACGCTCGTCCGCGACACGTCCGGATAATGCGCCAGCGCCTCATGCACCGCGACCGAGGAGAGCGAGATCGCGTGGCGCGAGATCCCTGTCTCCGCACGCGCTCTACGCCCCACGCGGATCGCGACGTGGAACAGCCTCGAGAGGACCGCGTCATCCGAACCGGCCGCCGTCGAAAGCGAGAAGGCGCCACGGACCTGTCCGAGGATCTCAGGCTCCCCGATCACCATCGAGTCCACGCCTGCGGCGACCTCGAAGAGGTGATGCACCGCATCAAGGTCGCGCCGAACGCGCAGATAGCGGCGCGCCTGCACGCCGTCGATCCCGGTTGCGCCCTCGAGTACCGCAACGACGTCATCGAGGTTGAAGGCCCCCGAGAGGTAGACCTCGCTGCGGTTGCAGGTGCTCAGGATGACCGCTGGCCCCAGAGTGTGCGCCAGCGCCTCGAGAGTCGGGGACACGGCGTCGGCGTGGATCGCGAGGCGTTCGCGCACCTCGAGGGGCGCGTCGTGGTGGCTCACGCCCACCATAGTCAGCATCGACTCGCCGTTCCGCCTGGTGGGCATCGCGTGGCCTCGTTACCCGGCTACGCCTGAACGCGCGCGCGGAGCGGTCGGTCAAGGCCGATCCCCGTCGCGATGCGGGCGGTCGCCGCATCGATGTTGCCCGCCGCGAGGAGCGCCATCACCTCGTGATCTATGGCGGCCTGCCAGCTCTCGGGCGGGATGCGGTTCGGGCAGGTCTTGCAGAGCAGTGGCGGGGGTGGCTGCGTGCGGTCGCAGCCCGCGGCGCACTCGCGGTCCCGGGCACGCACCCGGACACGCAGCTCGGCGAGCACGTCGCCCAGCGCCACCACCTCGTCGGAGAGGAGCTCCTCCATGCGCTCGCGCAGCCAGCGCGCCAGCGCCGGGCTCGCCCCACCCGTCGAGGTCGCAATCGCGATCCGCCCGCGCCTCGCCACGCCGGGGAGGATGAAGTCGCAGTTGGCGATGTCGTCGGCGGCGTTCACCCAGATGCCGCGCGACCGCGCCTCGTCCGCGACCTGGCGGTTGATGCCGCCGTCGTCCGTCGCAACCATCACCACCTCGAAGCCCGCGGTGTCGCCGGCGCGGTATTCGCGCTCCTCGAGGCTGGCCAAACCGCTGTCGATGAAGGTGCGCACCTCGGGGATGAGCGCGGGCGCGACGACGGTCACGTCAGCCTCAGACTCCACGAGCTTGCCGATCTTCTCGAGGGCGACGTGTCCGCCACCCACGAGCAGCACCTTGCGCCCGCGCATCTCCACGAAGATCGGATAGTACGCCATCGACCCAGATTACGTGAGGCCGAGGTGCGCGGCGAGCGCGTCAGCCTCGATGCGGCGACACGTGAACATCGGCGTGTCGAACGCCGTGTACTGAGTCGAGTCGGTGCCTCGCAGCTCGCGTACGAGCGCGAGGAACTCGCCCGGGTCGTCGCCCTCGAAGGCGACCACGAACTCCTGATCATCCAGCCCGTACGAGTACGTCGTGTTGATCTTGATGCCGTGGTATTTGTGGCCAATGGCGATGTGCTCATCCATCATCCGCTGGCGCTCCTCCTGCGGGAGCTGGTACCAGGCCTTCGTCTTCGCCATCGGATAGACGAACAGGTACGCGTCTACGCCACCGTCCGCGCGCAGGCGCTCGCGACGCTCGGCGCTCGCATGCTCGGTGTTGGTGTACTGCGATCGCATCGTCATCGACAGGTACGAGTGTGGACGCTCCAGCCAGGCGCCGGCGTTCGATCGATCGAACTCGGCATGCCAGTCCGAGATGATCGCCAGATCGTCATGGACCTGCCAGACGAGGAAGTCCGTGTCGCTTCGCGTCCCGGCCGTCGTGTAGACGCGGGTCAGCATGCGGTCCGTCGAGGCACTCAGCAGCCCGGACAGCGCCTCACCAAGGGCGGCGCGCTGGTCCCCGGGGAGGCGGCGAGCCTCCGCCGATAGCCTGAAGAACGAGAACTTCACGCTCTGCACACCTCGAGGCGTCCGTGCCGTCGCACCGTCGGGCTCCGAGGCGGGGGCGTGAATCTGGTGAGGGCTCGCCGCCGGGCGCTCCGCAGTCGTCATGCGAGCACCTCCTCGGGCTGTTCCGCGACCACGGGCTCGAGGGCGGCCGCCGCGCACAGCGCCTCCCAGTTGTCGTACTCCGGAATGAAGTACGGCAGGCGGATCTTCTTGTACTCGGTGGTCGAGTAGAGAACCCGGTAATCCTCGATACCCGTCTCGCGTGAGATCGCGGCCGCGGACTCCTCCACGCCAGCGACCTTAGGGTGGTGCAGCATCGAGAAGACCGAGTACGGCCAGTCGGGATACGTCGGGCGCTGGTAGCAGTGCGAGACACCTCGGTAGCCGGCCACGAACTGCCCGAAGTCCTGAATGCGCTCGGCGGGGACGTTCCACACCGCCATGCCGTTGGCGCGGAATCCGGCCGTGCGGTGGTTGATGATGCCCGCGAACCGCCGCAGATGGCCGCGCTCGATCATCGTGCGGCCGTGCTCGAGCACGCGTTCCACGCTCCAGCCCAACTCGCGCGCGATCGGCGCGAAAGGCTCGAGGATGTCCTGCAGATCGCCCTGCGTCGCGCGGATGTAGGCAATGTCCTCGTCGCTGACCACGTGGCGTGCGGCCTCGTGGCGGCGTTCCTGCGTGTACTCCGGCTCGCCCCGCGCCTCGAGGTCACGCGTCCCCGTCATGTCGAGGGTGACGGCGATCTTGAAGAGGTGCAGCGTCGGCATCGGCCGCGTCGACTCGGCGCCGGTCAACACGTGCAGCTTCTGGATGACCTCGTCCAGGTCATCGCCGGGCGGCATGGCCACCGTGAACCAGAGGTTGAAGTCGTGGCTCCGCCGATAGTTGTGCGAGACACCGGGGTGCGCGTTCACCACCGCGACGGCGCGCCTGAGCTGCTCCGGCGCGATCCGCATCGCCACCAGTGCCGAGGAGTACCCGAGCGCCTTGGTGTCGAAGATCGCGCAGATCTGGCGCACCACGCCGGCCGCCCGCGCCTCCGCAAGGTACTCGAGCGTCTGCGCCTCTGTCAGCCCAAGGCGTTTGCCCAGCGCCTCGTAGGGCCGTGGAACGAGCGGAAATTCGTCCTGCATCAGGTCGAGCAGCAACCGCGTCGTCTCGCTCAGCGGTGCGCCGGCGCGCCGCAGGGCATCGGGCAGTGCGGTCGAGCTGACCTCCGCAGTAGCCGCCGTCTCGAGGGTCGTCATCGCGCTACCGCCGCTTCCGCCGCGCGGCGCGGCAATCCATAGTTGGTCTCGTACAGGTCAATCACGCGCGCCACCTGCGCCTCGCTCAGCGCGGGCTGGTCACCAGCCGCGGCAAACTCGACGAGCTGCGAGACCTCGTAGATGTTCGGCAGCGCCGACACGACGGTCGGCGACTGGAGTGCGTAGCGCAGCGCCGCCTGCCCAAGTGTCGACCCGGTCTCCGCGCTCAGGAAATCGAGGGACTCGATCTTGCGCAGGCCGTCCTCGAGCCACGCCTTCGGACGGTGCTGTCGGTGGTCGTTCGGCCCGAAGGTGGTCTCGGTCGTGTAGTTGCCCTCGAGCATGCCCGAGGAATGCGGCACCCGGACCACGAGGCTCTTGCCGGTGCGCTCCGCGCAGGCGATGAGTTCCCGGCCGGGGTCGAGCTCGAGCGCGTTGTAGATCATCTGCACGCCCTCGACGGGCAGGTGCTCCATCGCGTACAGCCCCTCCTCGAGCCAGCCGATCGCGGGGCCGAGGGCGACGCCGATGGCGCGTACCTTGCCGGCAGCTTTCGCGCGCTCGGCCCATGTCCAGATGTCGTCCAACTGGAGGTGTGCCATCCGCGGGTTGTGCAGCTGGTAAAAGTCGATGCGGTCCGTGCCCAGACGCTTCAACGAGGCATCCAGCGCCTGCTCCAGGAACGGCACGTCGAAGCGATGCGGCGCCTCGCGATGCCCCGCCTGGTTCGGATCGCGGTTCGCCCAGTCGTATCCGAACTTGGCGCCGATGACGATGCGGTCGCGCTCAACGCCGGGGAAGGCGTGTGCCAGCACGGTCTCGCCTCGACCGTTCCCGTAGGTTTCCGCAGTGTCGAAGAACGTCACCCCGAGGTCCATGGCGTGGCGCAGCAGCGCGGCCGCCTCGTCGTCGGAGTGCTCGCCCCACCACCCGGCGGCGACGGTCCACACCCCAAATCCGACCTCGGAAACGCGCACTCCCGAGTCTGCTAGCTCTCGGTATTTCATCCCGCGCCCCCCTCCGCACGTAGCCTCGGGCGTTGCGTCTCAGGTGGCAATGGCCGTTCGGACGCGTATCGCAAAATCGATGCGCCACCGTGAGGTTTGGGAGATTTTCGGGGTTACGCAGCCCGATCCTCCACCGCTCGCATCGCCCGATCAAGACGTTCTGACGCCTCGCGGGCAACGCTCACCAGTTCCGGAAATTCGACGAGCTCACCCATCGACAGCGGGTCGAACGCCTGAACAGGCACGTGGTCTCCGGTCCGGTACAGCACCACGTTGCAGGGCAACAGCACGCCTACGCCGCACCACGCCTCGAGCGCCCGGTACACGGACGGCGGGTGGCAGGCCCCGAGGATCTTGTACGGGCCAGTGTCCTTGCTGAGCTTCTCCTGCAGCGTCGCCTGTACGTCGATCTCTGTCAGCACGCCGAAGCCTGCGGCAGCTAGGGCTTCGCGCACCAGCGCCTCCGTCTCCGCCATACCCCGCGAGGAGAACACCACGATCCCCAGCCGGACTCGTTCCACCGCGCTGCCATTCCTGCTTGTCCGAGCGACGCCCAGAAGTTTCAGGCGCGAGCCGCAGCGGTGATACGGGCGCAGGTCCTGCCGCGGCGTGACCGAGAACCCCAACGCTTGGGGTCCTAGCTCCCCTTGAACACCGGGTCGCGTCGCTCCACGAACGAGCGCACGCCCTCGACCCCATCGTCCGAAACGAACAGGCTATCGATGGTCAGCGAGGTAAAGTCGACGACCCTCGAGAGGTCCGCCTCCTGGTTCATGTAGATCACACGCTTGGAGGCGGCCATCCCGAGTGGTGGCCCCTTCGCGATCTGCGTCGCCAGGTCCACGGACTCCTCGATCAGCCGGTCGCGCGGCACGACTTTCAGCACCAGGCCCAGTTCGAGGGCCTCCTGCGCACCCACACGGCGGCCCGTGAGCATCAACTCCATCGCCCGCTGCGGGCCCAGCGCCTCGTTGAGAAAGTGGCCGAGTCCGTAGTCCGCGAGCAACCCTCGAGTGGTCTGCGAGACGGCGAAGATGGCGTCGTCCGCTGCCACCCGCAGGTCCGTACCCAGCGCCACACCGAATCCGAGGCCAACGGCGTAGCCGTTAATGGCGCCGATGATCGGTACGTCACAGCTACGCATCACCTGGACCGTGTACGTCTCTAGGTGCGGACGCCGCCACAGCCGGCGCCGGGCCTGGCCGCCTCCCACCGCCCCTGAGCCCGGGAAGCTGGAGACGTCGCCCCCGGCGCAGAACGCACGACCATAACCAGTGAGGACGATCGCGCGCGTCGTGTACTCGCCAGCGTTCAGCGCCTGGAAGAACTCGTTGAGGGCGTTCGATACCGGTGCGCTCCAGGCGTTCAGCTTCTCCGGCCGGTTCATCTTGAGCAGCGTGACGTCGCCGATCTGCTCGATGAGCACGGGCTCGACGGTCACCTCGCTCGGGGCAGCATCGGCCGGGGTGGTAGTGGTCACGGCCACCTCCTGTGACGGTCTGCGTTGCGGCTGCGACAGCGTTCGTAATTCCGCGATTCCGCGCGCATCCTAGCGCCTTCAACGGCAGATGGCGCGTCCTGCCTCAAACCTCACGCCCGACAGCTTTCGAGAGGCCGGAGGCTTGCATCGCCCCACACGATTCGGTACAAATCATGCCGTTAGCACTCTCACCTCGCGAGTGCTAAAGTTTCGTCGCAGACCCGTTCGCGTCACTCTCGCCTACGAGTGCGACGGGGCGGTCCTCTCGGCATCCCCGTGGCAGCGCCAGTTCGTTCTCACGGTTCTGGCATCCACAGGTTCGTATCAACGCGGCCCCGAGGGATTCACCCTCACGGCGATAAGGACAGGCAATGGCCAAGCAGCTTCTCTTCGATGAGCAGGCGCGCGCCGCTCTGCGCGATGGCATCGACGCCCTCGCCGACGCGGTCAAGATGACCCTTGGGCCTCGGGGCCGCAATGTGGTCCTTGACAAGAAGTTCGGACCACCAACCATCACTAACGACGGCGTCACCATCGCCAAGGACATCGAGCTCGCCGACCACTTCGAGAACATCGGTGCGCAACTGGCCAAGGAGATCGCCTCCAAGACCAACGACATCGCTGGCGACGGCACCACCACCGCCACCGTCCTCGGCCAGGCGATCGTGCACGAGGGCCTTAAGAACGTCGCCGCTGGCGCGGACCCGATGGCGCTCAAGCGCGGCATCGAGGCCGCCGCTCGCGCCATCAGCGAGGCCATCACCAAGAACTCAGTCAAGGTCACCACCCGCGAGCAGATGGCGCAGGTCGCCTCGATCTCCGCGGCATCGCAGGAAATCGGCGAGCTCATCGGCGAGGTGATGGAGGCCACCGGCAAGGACGGCGTCATCACCGTCGAGGAGTCGCGCGGCATCCAGACCGAGATCGAGTACGTCGAGGGCATGGCATTCGACCGTGGCTACATCTCCCCATACTTCGTCACCAACGCCGACCGCATGGAATCCATCATCGAGGACTGCTTCATCCTCGTCACCGACCAGAAGATCTCCTCCGTCAACGACATCCTGCCCCTCCTCGAGAAGCAGCTGCAGCGCTCCAAGAACCTGCTCGTCATCGCCGAGGACGTCGATGGTGAGGCGCTGGCCACACTCGCTGTCAACAAGCTCCGCGGCACGGTCAACGTCGTCGCCGTGAAGGCCCCGGGGTTCGGCGACCGCCGCAAGGAGAACCTGGGCGACATCGCCGCCCTCACCGGCGCCACGGTCATCAGCCCCGAGCTTGGCCGCGGCCTCGACTCCGCGGAGCCCACCGACCTCGGTCAGGCGCGCCGCATCGTCGTCGGCAAGGAAGAGACGACCATCATCGAGGGCAAGGGCGCCAAGAAGGCCATCGAGGACCGCGTGAAGATGATTCGCGCCCAGCTCGAGCGCGCCACCAGCGACTGGGACCGCGAGAAGCTCGAGGAGCGCCTCGGCAAGCTCTCCGGCTCCGTCGCCGTCATCAAGGTCGGCGCCGCCACCGAGGTGGAGCTCACCGAGAAGAAGCACCGCGTCGAAGACGCGCTCTCCGCCACGCGCGCAGCCGTCGAGGAGGGCATCGTCCCCGGTGGTGGCGTGGCCTTCATCAACGCACTCGCCAGCCTCGACAAGCTCGTCCTCGAAGGCGACGAGGCCACGGGCGTGCGCATCCTGCGCCGCGCCTTGGAAGAGCCGCTGCGACGCATCGCCACCAACGCCGGCCAGGATGGCTCGGTCATCGTGCGCGCCGTGCAGCAGCGCAAGAAGGGCGACGGCTACGACGCCCGCGCCGACCGCTACGGCAACATGATCGAGTTCGGTATCATCGACCCCGCCAAGGTCACCAAGGCCGCCCTCGACAACGCCGTCTCCATCGCCGGCATGGTCCTCACCACCAACTGTCTGGTCACGGACGAGCCGGACCGCCATGGTGGCGGCAACCCTGCTCCTCCAATGGACATGTACTAGGCCTAGCCGGGTCTGGCCTCTCCGGCCACCGACTGAGACCCTGCGAGGGGCCGGCTCACCCCGGCCCCTCCTCGATCCCGGCATTATCGAGATGGAGCCCGCCCCTGCTGCACGGTGAAGACGTCATCGGTCCCGACTTCGCAGAACTCATCGAGGTGGTCGACCACTCGGACGTGCTGGTGATGGCCTTTCCCTTCTGCCAGCAGCGCCTGCTCCTCGACATGCGCTCCGACGGTCTCCTCGGTCCGCTGATTGAGGTCGTCGAGCCCCTCAACTCCCCCGCCGAGCGCGCCATCTGGCTCGCCTACCGCCGTCCGAGCCTTGGCGCTCCCGAGGGCTCCGCGTTCGCCTTCTGGCCGCACAGCGTCGGTTATCTCGGCGCGTCCGACGTGGCGTATGCGATTGTGCGCCGCGTGCGGCGCGAGCACGGCCTCGACGCCGCCGCCGAGCTTTCATCGGCGCTGCGTGACCTCGAGGTGCTGGAGCGCGACTGTGCCGAGCGCGCCGTCACCGGCGGCGAGGGCTTCGAGACGCTGTGGCGCATGGAGCGATAGGTGCTCAGCCCACCGCCCACCACGGCCCTGCCTCATCCTCGGCGCGGCCACGGCCGAGGAGTAACGCCAGCAACGAGCCCACAACCATCACCGCGCCGGCGACGATGAACACCTCGCGAAACGTGACCACCTGCGCCTGCGCCACCAGCACGCCGAACTCGGGCGAGCCGAACTCGACGCCGCTCGCCCGCGCGTAGAACCGCCCCAGGCCGTGCGAAGTGAGCAGCGAGGTGCCGACCAGCATCCCCACCATCCGGCTCAGCGTCAGCCACGAGGCGGCCGTCGCACGCTCGCGCTCGGCAACGCCGTGCAGCACCGCCGCCGACAGGGGCGCGATCACAAGGCCAAAGCCAAAGCCCCCGACCAGCTGAGGCAGCGTGCGCAGCACCTCGGTCAGCGTGCGGTCCCAGGCCTGCAACCCACCGAAGCACGTGGCCGCCAGCGCCATACCGAGGAACGCGGTGCCCCGCAGGCTCCAGCGGTGGGCCAGCCAGCCGCCAGCCAGCGCGCCGAGCGGCACCGCCACGGTGAACCGCATCAACGTCAGCCCACCCTCGAGGGGGCGCTGCGCCAGCACGAGGTTCACGAACAGCGGCCCGCCGATCAGCACGGTGATCAACCCGCCGCCCACGAGGAAGTTGACGGCGTTGGCCGACCAGGCCGCCCGCGGCGCCAGCGACGCGAGGCGCAGCATTGGCTCGCGGGCGGCGCGCTGCCGCAGCACGAACAGCGCGGCCGGCACGACCGTCGAGGCGAGCAGCGCGAGCGTGACCGCCAGCGGCCTCGGCGTGATGGGGTCATCGACGAGGGCGAGCGTGAGGATCGTCAGCGCTGCGCCGAGGAGCAGCGCGCTCGGCCAGTCGATGGCACCAGAGCGCACCTCGCGACCTGCGTAGCGCCACGCGCCCCAGAGAAACGGTATCGCCATCGGCACGTTGACCCAGAAGACCCAGCGCCAGCCCCACGCCTCGGTGATGGCGCCACCCCAGAGCGGTCCGATCAGCGCCCCGGCCTCCGAGGCCGCCGCGATCGCGCCCAGGCCCAGCACCCGCTTCGACGGTGGCAGTTCACCGACGACGATCGCCATCGCGACCGGCACCACCGCGCCCCCGCCGACGGCCTGCAGCGCGCGGGCGCTGATCAACCACGCGAACCCCGGTGCGCTCGCGACCAGCATCGATCCCACGATGAACACGGCGAGGCTCGCGGCATACACGCGCGCGTGGCCGAAGACATCGGCGACCCGTCCCACGATCGGCAGCGCCACGATGTATCCGAGCAGGTACGCGTTGATGATCCACGACGCTCGATAGAAGTCGTCGACGGTGATCCCGGCATCACGCAGCATCGAGGGCAGGACCGTCACCACCGAGGTCTGGTCGTCGGCCGCGATGAAGACGCCGCCTGCCACCACGAGCAGCAGCCAGTTTCCACGGCGCACCTCGTTGGTGGTGGTCGGGTCCGTCATGCGGCGCCCGTCAGCGCGGCGCTTCGATGGCGACCGGCTCATCGAAGGCGCTCAGGGTGAGGCGCACTTTGCCCTCGGCGTGCTCGCCCACAGCGAACGGCGGACCGTGCCCGCTCACCTCAAGACGGCGTACGAGGTCGTCCTGCGTCCCCACCCAGGCGGCGGCCTTGAGCGTCTGTCCGGGCGGCACACCCGGCAGCAGCGTGAACTTCTCCGAGGCGAGCTCGCCCTCGATGCGACGCACGGGGACGCCCTCGATGGTCTCGGTTGCGCCAAATTTCGGGCTCGCCGCCGATCGCATGAGCGCCGTGACACCGGTCGAGATGTCGAACAGCTGCGCCACAGACAGCGGCGTCTTCTCCCAGCGCTGCGTGAGCGGGTTCGTCATCCACGACTGGCTGTTCACCACGCGAACGCCGACGCGCGCGTCGATCGGGCCCACGCTCACCAGTACCTGTGAGTCGAAGTTGTCGAGGCCGGCGAACACGCCCTCGGCGCGACGCATCTGCAGGCCGCTCGCGATCTCCGCCGTGCCCCCCTCGAACTCGAGGAGGAATCGATAGCTCTTCGCCTGCTCGATCCGCGCCGCCGCCCGCTCGAGCACGACCGCCGCGCTCTCCTCGGACGCTGTGTCTTTGCCGCATGCGGCGAGCAACAGCGCCGTCAGCAGCAGCGCCACGAGTCGTGCCACGGACCGCCTCAACGCACCACCACGATGCCGGGCCCCGCCGCGACGTGCCCGACGATCCAGCAGGCGCCCTCGACCTCAGCGATCCGCGCGCGCAGGGCTTCCGCCTCGGCGACGGGCACGGCGATCAGCAGGCCGCCCGAGGTCTGCGGGTCGTACAACAGGTGGCCGGTCATCTCCTCGAGGTCTGCGGGGAGGCGAATCCGGTCCCCCAGCTGCTCGCGGTTGCGACTCGCGCCGCCGGTGATGGCGCCTCCCCCGGCAAAGCGGCGCGCCCCGGGAAGCTCCGGCACGGCGCCCGTTTCGAGGACGAAGGTAGCGCCTGCCTGCTCGGCCATCTCGGCAGCGTGTCCCACGAGCGCGAACCCGGTCACATCGGTCATCGCGTGCACGCTGGCCGCTCGCGCAAGGTGCGCGGCGTGACGGTTGAGCCGCCGCATCGAGGCGACCGCGCCCTCGAGGGCAGTCTCGGCGCCCGCCAGCCGCTGCTTCGCGGCGGTCATCAGGATCCCCGTCCCGAGGGGTTTCGTGAGCAGCAGCACGTCGCCGGCCTGCGCCCCACCCTTGGTGATGATCGCGCCGGGGTGCACCATCCCCATCACCGAGAGCCCGTACTTCGGCTCTTTGTCGAAGACCGTATGGCCACCCGCGATCACGCCACCCGCCTCGGCGACGGCGTCCGCCCCACCTCGGAAGACCTCCGACAGCAGCCCAGGATCGAGGTCGTCCGGCCACGCAGCGATGTTGAGCGCTAGGCGCACCTCGCCACCCATCGCATACACGTCCGACATGGCGTTCACTGCGGCGATCACGCCGTACGTGTAGGGGTCATCGACGACCGGCGGGAAGAAGTCGAGCGTCTGGATGATCGCGAGGTCATCCGAGACACGGAACACCGCCGCGTCATCAGAGCGCGCCAGTCCCACCAGCAGATCTGGGTGGTCTTCGGGCTTGAACCGCTCGTGAATGGGACGCAGCACCTGCGCCAGGGTCCCCAGACCCATCTTGCCTGCTCAGCCAGCGCAGGAGGCGAGGTCAGTCAGCCGCACGATGTCGTCTCGGGTCACGAACGCTCCTCGACAGTGGTTGTCCGAGGCTCCATCGTACCCGCTCCCGCCCGCACTGGATGCGGCTCCCGACGGCGGCGTACCATCGACTCGATGGCAGCATCAAAGTCACCATCGAAGCCGCCACGCCCGTCCTCGAAACCACGCGGCACTCGCGCGCCGCCGGCGCCCGCACCGGCGCGTGCTGCCCCGCCGTGGGCGCCCACCGAGCTAGTCGCCATCCTCGGTCGCGAGTACGGGCGCGTCCCGGCGCGACCCTCGGGCGCCCCACTCACCGAACTGGTCCTGACACTCCTGTCGCAACACACCTCGGACCACAACTCGGGGCGAGCGATGCACCAACTCATGGAGCGCCTGCCCTCGTGGGACACCATCCTCGCGGCGTCGCCAGAGGATGTCGAGGACGCCATCCGGCCCGGCGGCCTCGCGCCCACGAAGTCGAAGCGCCTCATCGCACTCCTCGAGGAGGTGCACAGGCGCGCGCCCGACTGGGATCTCGACTTCCTGCGCCGCCTCCCGATGCCCGAGGCGAAGCGCTGGCTCACCTCGCTGCCGGGCGTGGGTCCGAAGACGGCGGCGTGCGTGCTGCTGTTCGCCCTCGGCCGCCCCGCGCTCCCCGTCGACACGCACGTCGAGCGCGTGGCGAAGCGCCTCGGCCTCGTGCCTCCTCGCACCCCCGCCGATCGCGCCCACGAGCTCCTCGAGGCCCAGCTCGCGCCATCCGAGGTCTACGCCTTCCACGTCGACCTCATCCAGCACGGCCGCCGCACCTGCCACGCCCGCGGCCCGCGCTGCGTCGAATGCCCGCTCCTCCCTCGGTGCCCGCGTGTGGGGCCGCCGGAACTGTAGCCGTCGGAGGCATGACGTTCGGACGCGACGCCTCGCCTGCCTCAACAGCACCCTCCCCCCGTTCGGCCTAAGCCTGTCGAAGGCCCCGCCCACATCGTTGGCCAGCTGGTCGCGGCCGGAGTGGCAACTCGGTCCACCGAGAATGGCGGCGTGGTTCGACGGCTCACCACGAACGGGGTGCGGCCTGCCTCCGGAGAATCGAGGTTACGGCGCAGGCAGGGCCACTCAATCAGGCGGCTCCAGAGGCAGCAGCAGTTCCATCTCCACCGAGTCCAGCCACCGGCCGAACTTCCGCCCCACCTCCCGCTTGAGGGCGACACGCTCGAAGCCGAAGCCGGCGTGGAGCGCGATGCTCGCCGCGTTCTCCGCCTCGATCACGGCCATCAGCGCGTGCAGGCCCAGCGCGCGCGCCGAGGCGAGTTGCACCTCCATCAGCGCGCGTCCGACGCCGCCTCGATGGAAGCGTTGGTCCACGTACACCGAGGTCTCGCGCGTGTAGCGATAGCCCGCCTTCGCGCGGTAGATCGAAAGGTAGGCGAACCCGGCAACCGCGCCCTCGACCTCCGCCACGACCACGGGAATCGAGGGGTCGGCGACGTGCTCGCGCCACCACTCCAGACGCTGCTCGGCGGGCCACGGCGCAAGGTCCCACGTGGCCGTGCCGGTGAGGATCTCGTACTTGTAGATACGCTGGATCGCCTCGAGATCTTGCTCGAGGGCGGAGTGAACGTGCACGTCCATCGAGCGCGACACCTCCGTCGAGCCTAGCATCGTGAACTGCCCGAGTTTCGCACGACCTGTGCTCGGCGTACCGTGCCACGCCTGAGTCCACGCCGGCACATCGAGGAGGCACCGCCATGGAGTTGGGTCTGCTGGGCAAGGTTGCCCTCGTCACCGGCGGCAGCCGTGGTATCGGTCTCGCCTGCGCCCTCGAGCTGGCCCGCGATGGCGCCGATGTCTGCGTTGTGGCACGCGATCAGGAGCTGCTCACGACCGCCGTCACGCGCCTGACCTCGCTGGGCGTGCGCGCCGCGGCTGTGGTCGCAGACCTCTCCACCGAGGCGGGCTGTGCCGCTGCCGTCGCCGCCTGCGAGGCGACGCTCGGGCCTGCCGATATCCTCATCAACTGTGCCGGCGCCGCTCGCCAGCTCCCGGTCCTCGACCTCCCGGTCTCGATGATCGAGGAGGCGCTCGACCTCAAGTTGTTCGGCTACCTGAGGCTGTCCCAGCTCGTCGCTCCCGGCATGCGCGCTCGCGGCTGGGGCCGCATCGTGAACATTGCGGGTGGCGCCGGGACCAGCCCAACGGCGGGCAACCTGCCGACGAGCCTCGCGAACATCGGCGTGCTCAACATGACGCACGCTCTCTCCGACGCGCTCGCCGGCGACGGCGTGCTCGTCAACGTGATCTGCCCCGGCGTCACCGACACGGACCGCGCCCGCGACCTCCAGGCGGCGGCTGCCGCCGCGCGCGGCATCGAGGTGGAACAGGCCATCGCCGAGGCGGGCGCGCGGCTGCCCGCGGGCCGCATCGCCCACCCCGAGGAGATCGCCCGCGTCGCCACGTTCCTCGCCTCCGAGGCGTGCTCGTACGTCTTCGCCAGCGCGGTCTACATGGACGGCGGCGCTCGCCGCGCCACGCCGTAGCCCTCGGGGCTCGCCCCGAGGAACAGTTCAGTATACTTCGAGCCTCGCAATTGGAGCAGCGCACTTATGCCCGTCCAGCATCCTGACTGGCTTCACTGGATCGATGGCGGGGGGGTCACCTCGCCCACCGGCTGGCGCGCAGGTGCGACTTATGCAGGCGTGAAGACGTACGGCGACGAACCGCGTTTCGACATTGGCATTCTCGCCTCGGACCTGCCGAGCGCCGTGGCTGGCGTCTTCACGAAGAATCTGGTCTTTGGCCCCGCCGTGGGCCTCGACCGCGCGCGTGTGGCCGACGGCGGCGGCCGCGCGATCGTCGCTAACTCCGGCTGCTCGAACACCGCCACCGGGGAGCAAGGCGAGCGCGACGCGCGGCGCATGACGGCGCTGGTCGCCGCCCGCCTCGGCATCCCGGAGAACGAGGTGTTCGTCGCCTCCACCGGCGTCATCGGCCGCCCCTTGCCGATGCAACTCGTCGAACCGGGCATCGCGGCGGTCACGCTCTCCGAGGCCGGCGGCGGCGACTTCGCGCGCGCCATCATGACCACGGACACCTACCCGAAGTCACGCGCTATTCGGGTCGCCTCGATGGACGGAGCCCGAACATACACGGTCGGGGGCGTGGCCAAGGGCTCGGGGATGGTGCACCCGGACATGGCCACGGTGTTCTGCTTCCTGACTACCGATGCGCCCGTCGATCTCGCCTGGCTGCAGTCGACGCTGCGTGCGGTGGCCGATGTCTCCATCAACATGGTCGATGTCGACATGGACACGTCCACCAGCGACACGATGCTCCTCTTCGCCAACGGCGCGGGCGGCGGCGCACCGATCACCAACGGCCACCCCGACGCGCCTCGATTGCGGGCGGCCATCGAGGCGGTCGCCATCGAGCTGGCCCGCGATCTCGCGCGCGACGGCGAAGGCGCGCGCACGCTCATCGAGGTGCGCGCCTGCGGCGCCGCCTCCCTCGAAGACGCGCGCCGTGCCGCCCGCACGGTCGCCTCGTCCCCCCTCGTGAAGACGATGGTGACCGGCCGCGATGCCAACCTCGGACGGGTGCTCGCCGCCGTGGGACGCTCGGGCGCCGCGCTCGACACCTCGAAGATGGCGGTCTGGATCGGCGACCACTGCGCCTTCGAGCACGGCGCACCGTCGACGGTGGACTATGCCGTCCTCTCGCAGGCGATGGACGCGCCGGAGGTTGTCATCCGCGTCGACCTCGGCATGGGCGCCACTGAGGCGGTCGCCTGGGGATGCGACCTAACGGAGGGCTACGTCCGAATCAACGCTGACTACACGACCTAACTCGCCTCTTACGTCTGGTTTGCGGCTATCTCGGAATCGCACGGAGCCACTCGGAGTAACACTATGTCGCCTGCCCCCTCGACCACTGTCATCAAGATCGGTGGCTCCACCCTCGGCGCGGAAGACACCACCCTCGAGGATGTAGTCGCCCTGCAGCGCGCTGGCGAGCGTGTCGTCGTCGTTCACGGCGGCGGCGCGATGATCACCGACTGGCTCGACAAGATGCAGGTCACCTCCGAGTTCGTCGACGGCCTGCGTTCGACCAGCGCCGAGGCCCTCGAAGTCGTGGTCGCCGTTCTCCGTGGCGTGATCAACGCCCAGCTGGTCGGCCAGCTCGGCGCCCTCGGCGGGCGCGCGATCGGCCTGTGCGGGGTCGATGGCGGCCTCGTCGAGGCACAGCGCTACGACCCGCGCCTCGGCTACGTCGGGCAGATCACGGGCGTCGATGACGCCTTCCTGAACTCGCTGCTCGATGCCAGGGTCGTACCAGTGATCGCGCCGATCGGCCTCGAGCGTCCGAGCCAGCCGCTCAACATCAACGCCGACACCGTCGCCGGTGAGGTGGCGCGCGCCATCGGCGCCACCCGGTTGGTCTTCCTCACCGACGTCGATGGCCTCATGGACGCCTCGGGCCGGGTGTTGCCCTCGATCAGCGCCACGGAGGCGGAAGCACTGCGCGCTGCGGGCACAATCGCCGGTGGCATGATTCCAAAGGTCGAGGCCTGCTTCCGTGCCGTCGAGGGCGGGGGCGTGGCGATCATGGCCAACGGTCGCACACCGGGCACGCTACGCGCTATTGTGAGTGGTCAGCGATTGGGCACGCGCATCGGTGACTAACACCGACGTCGGCGTTTGTTGACTATAGGAAATGCGGTAGCTCTTGGGATTCCCCGGTAATCGCGGCGGCGGTGACAACCTCGGCCCACCTCCGGACATCTTCCGAATTGGTGGCGAGGGGCTCTCTCAGACGCGCTTCCGAGGCCTTGGCGCGCTCGCCGCCATGTTCCTCCTCGCCCTCGTCCTCAACGTCACCAAGTCACTCTACGTCGACTGGCTCTGGTTCGATTCCGTCGGCCCCAATGGCGACTCAAGCTACCTGACCATCTTCCAGACGGTCCTCGCCATGCGCGTGATGCTGTTCTTCGGCGGCGCGCTGACCGCGGCCCTCGTCATCGGAGGTAGCGTTTCGCTGGCGCGACGACTCGCGCCCCCCACCCTCGATGAGGAGTCGTTCATCGAGGAGGTCGACCCGCAGGCGATCCGTCGCCTGGTCTCGGTCGCGCTTATCGCCGCCACGCTGCTGCTCTCGATCGTCTTCGGCGCCACCGCGAGCGGGGCGTGGGAGCGCCTGCTCGCCTGGTACTACGCGGCGCCATTCGGCGTTGCTGATCCCGCCTTCCACCGCGATGTGTCGTTCTACGTCTTCGAGCTCCCGGCGTACCAGTTCGTGCACGGCTGGGCGCTGGCGCTCTTCTTCGTGGCCACCCTCGCCTCGGCGGCTGTCTACGGTCTCGCCATCGCGCTCCAGCGCTTCGAGATGGTGATCACCGCGGCGATGCGCATCCACCTCTCGATCATGGTCGGGTTCATCATCGTGCTGGTAGCGGTCGGCACCTGGCTCAGCACGTTCGGGCTCACGCTCTCGGGCAGCGGCGCCGTCTTCGGGGCCACCTACACCGATATCAACGCCCGTCTGCCGGTGCGTTACATTCTGGCGGGCGTAGGCCTCTTTGCGGGCCTGGCGACCATCGCCAACGGCTTCATCAGCTCGAGCTTCCGCCTCCCGACGTTCCTCCTCGGTGTCTGGGGCGTTGTCGCCGTCGTCGGCGGCGCCATCTACCCCCAGCTGGTGCAGTCCCTCCAGGTCAGCCCGAACGAGCTGGAGAAGGAGACGCCCTTCATCGCCCGCAACATCGAGGCCACACGCCGCGCATGGGCGCTCGACGCGGTCGAGGAAACGACGTTCCCGGCCCTGCCTGCGGTCACCCTCGATCAGGTGCGTGCCAACCCTGAGACCATCGACAACATCCGCCTGCTCGACCCTCGTCCCCTCCGCGAGACGGTCAACCAGGTCCAGTCGATTCGTCCGCTCTACATCTTCAACGACGTAGACATCGACCGGTACAGAATTGGCAACCGGCTCCGCTCGGTCATGATCTCCGCGCGCGAACTAGACATCTCGCGTGTTCAGTCGCCCGTGTGGACTCGAGAGCGCCTCCAGCTCACCCACGGCTTCGGCGCCATCGTCGCCCCGGTCAACGAGGTCTCCACCGAGGGCCTGCCGAACCTCCTCACGAAGGACATCCCGCCCGTCGGCACAGATGTGCCGATCAGCGTCGATGGCGCACGCATCTACTTTGGTGAGCTCACCCGCCATTACGTCGTCGTCAACACCAACGTCGACGAGTTCGACTACCCCGTCGGTACAGGTAACGCCACCACCACCTATGCCGCCGATCGCGGCATCCGGCTGGGCTCCGTGGGCAGGCGAACCGCCCTCGCCTGGCAGCTCGCCGATATCAACCTGCTGGTCTCCGGGCAGCTCGGACCGGGGTCACGAGTGCTGATGCACCGCAAGATCAGCGAGCGCATCGCCTTCATCGCGCCCTTCCTCACCCTCGACCACGACCCATACCTGATCACGCTCGATGGCCACCTGCTATGGGTGCAGGATGCCTATACCGCGACCGGCAACTACCCATACTCGCAGCGCCAGGGGGATATCAACTACCTGCGCAACAGCGTCAAGGTCACCGTAGATGCGGTGACCGGCGACACGGTCTTCTACCAGATGGAGGACGAGCCGCTCGTCAACACTTGGGGGAGGATCTTCCCGGACCTCTTCACGCCTGCCTCGCAGATGCCGCCCGGACTTCGCGAACACATTCGTTACCCCGAGGATCTCTTCCGCCAACAGTCCCTCCAGTACCTCCGCTACCACATCACCGACCCCAAGGTGTTCTTCGTCGGCGAGGACCTGTGGGCCATCCCCACCGAGCGTTTCGGCGGGCAGCAGGAACAGCAGGTGGAGCCCTACTACGTGGTGATGCGCCTGCCCGGCGAGTCCCGCGAGGAGTTCGCCCTCATCCTCCCCTTTACTCCCCGCAACAAGCAGAACACCGTCGCTTGGCTCGCCGGCCGCTCCGACGGCGACCACTACGGCAAGCTCCGCACATTCCGCTTCCCCACGGACGACCTCGTCTTCGGCCCCGCACAGGTCGAAGCACGCATCGATCAGAACCCGGGTATTTCGCAGCAGCTCTCGCTCTGGAACCAGTCCGGCTCCAGCGTCATCCGGGGCAACCTCCTCATGATCCCCATCGGCGACTCTTTCCTCTTCGTCGAGCCGATCTACCTTCAGGCACAGAACTCGAGGCTGCCGGAGCTCAAACGCGTCGTCGTCGCCAACGGCAACACCATCGCGATGGAGGAGACGTTCCGACGCTCCCTCGATGTGGTCTTCGGACTCGCCACGTCCTCGCTACCCGGCGGTGGTACTCCGCCGGCCGCACCGCCGGGTGCCCCGGGCACCGGCCCCGAGGCGACACCAACACCGGCCAGGCCGGCGTCTACAGCACCTGCTGGTAGCCTCCAGGAACTCCTCGATGCGGCCCGTGCCGCCTCCGGCGCGGCCCAGTCGGACCTCGATCGCCTGCACGCCATCCTCGATGAGATCGAGCGCCAACAGGGCGCTCCACGGCCCACCGCCACACCCGCCGCGCCTGCTGCGCCCACCGCCGGCACTCCGGCGCCGATTCGCTAAGGCTCAGTGGCGACGCCCTCAGGGACGTCGCCACTGATTCCTCCGGCCGCCCAACGACCCACTCTGGAACAATGAAGTCTGGGACAATGGTGTATGGCTATCTGAGCCAGCGAGCCGTCCTCGAAAGGAGCGTGCCGTGAGCGACATCCCCGCCCGCGAAGCAAAAGTCTTCATGCAGGCGGGCCGTCGTATGCCCGTCACGCTCGTCCGCGGCAAAGGCACGCGCGTCTGGGACGCCGAGGGCAAGTCGTATCTCGATTTCGTCGCCGGCATCGCCTCTACCTCGCTGGGCCACGCCGACCCGGGACTCGTCGAGGTGGTCTCGACCCAGATGGGCACGCTGCATCACGTCTCGAACCTCTTCTACAGCGAACCGCAGGTGCAGCTCGCCGAGCTTTTGGTCAAGCACTCTGCCTTTGACCGCGTCTACTTCCAGAACTCCGGCGCCGAAGCCAACGAGGCAGCGTTCAAACTCGCCCGCAAGTGGGGCCAGCAGCACCGCAACGGCGCGTACGAGATAATCTCTGCCAACAACTCGTTCCACGGGCGTACGCTCATGACGGTCTCCGCCACGGGCACCCCTCGCTACCGCGACCCGTTCGGACCGCCGCTCCCCGGCGTCCACTTCGTCGACTACGACGACATCGAGGCCATAAAGGCCGCGACGACAACCAGCACCGTCGCCATCCTGCTTGAGGCAGTGCAGGGCGAAGGTGGCGTCAACGTCCCCGCCCCGGACTACCTCAAGCAGGTGCGCGCCTGGTGCGACGAGCAGGGCCTCCTGCTCATCATCGATGAGGTGCAGACGGGCGTTGGGCGCCTCGGCACCCTCTGGGCGTATCAGCAGACGGGCATCGAGCCCGACATCATGACGCTCGCCAAGGGCCTCGCTGGTGGTGTGCCCATCGGCGCTGTCCTCGCCAGGGAGCACGCTGCGGTCTTCGAGCCCGGCGACCACGGCTCGACCTTCGGGGGCAACCCACTCTCGACCGCGGCCGGCCTCCACGTCCTCACGCGCGTCGCCGAAGGCGGCGTGCTCGCCAACGTCAACGAACGCGGCGATCAGCTCGAGCGCGCGCTGCTCAGCCTCGAGGACCGCTATCCCGTGGTGAAGGGCGTGCGTGGCAAGGGCCTGCTGCGCGGCCTCGAGTTGAAACAGGAGATCGCGGCAGACGTCGTCACCGCCGCCATCGAGCGCGGTCTGCTCGCCAACGCCGTGCGCCCGGATGTCGTGCGCCTGATGCCACCGCTCAATGTCACCGCGGACGAGATCGCGGAGGCCGTCGCGATCGTCGAGCAGGCGCTCGCCGCTGTCACCTCGAAGTAACTGCTGAGTAGAAGCTGGGAGCCATCGATGCCTGAAACCATCGTGCTCGCCTATTCCGGTGGGCTGGACACCTCTGTAGCAACGAAGTGGCTCCAGGAGGCGCGCGGCTACGAGGTCGTCTGTCTCACGGTCGACCTCGGCAACCTGCCAGACCTCGATACAGCGCGCGAACGCGCTATGGCCGCGGGCGCAAAGGCCCTCGACATCGTCGACGCGAAGGAGGACTTCCTCCGCTTCTTCGCCTTCCCCGCCCTTGCCGCCAACGCCGTCTACGAGGATGGTTACCCGCTCGCGACCGCCCTCGGCCGCCCGCTCATCGCCAAGCTGCTCGTCGACAAGGCTCGCGAGGCGGGCGCGACTGCCGTGGCCCACGGTTGCACGGGCAAAGGCAACGACCAAGTCCGCCTCGATGTGGCGATTCACGCTCTTGGGCCCGACCTCAAGATCGTAGGCACTACGCGCGAGAACCTGATGACGCGCGAGGACGCCATCGCCTACGCGGCGAAGTTCAACATCCCGGTGCGCGCCACCGCCGCCTCGCCCTACTCGACCGACGAGAACCTCTGGGGCCGTGCCGTCGAGTGCGGCATCCTTGAAGATCCCTGGATCGAGCCGCCCGAGGACGCCTACGAGTGGACTCGCCCCCTCGATCTCACGCCTGCCGAGCCGGAGTATCTCGAGATCTCGTTCGAGCACGGTGTCCCGGTCGCGATCGATGGCGAGAAGCTCGCACCCGTCGACCTCGTGAACCGTGTGCAGGAGGCGGCCGGCCGTCACGGCATCGGTCGCATGGACCAGATCGAGAACCGCCTCGTCGGCATCAAGTCGCGCGAGATTTACGAGGCGCCCGCCGCCGTCGCGCTGCTGGCCGCTCACCGCGCCCTCGAGTCGCTCACGCTCTCCAAGCAGCAGCTCCGCTGGAAATCCGGCGTCTCCCAAGAATACGCCGACCTCATCTACAACGGCCTCTGGTTCTCCGCGCACCACCAGGATCTCGCGGCCTACGTGATGTCGACGCAGCGCCACGTCACCGGTGACGTACGCATGAAGTTCTGGCGAGGCACGGCGGTCGCCGCCGGGCAGCGCTCCGACTTCAGCCTCTACAGCCACGCCCTCGCCACCTACGGCGCCGGCGACCAGTTCGACCAGTCCGCCGCGCAGGGCTTCATCAAGCTCTGGGGACTCCCCGTCGAGGTGCAGGCGCAGGCCCAGCTCCTTCGCGACCATCGCGATCCGCTCTTCCTCGCCCGCCCCCAGGAGGCTGAGTGATGGCGCGGCGCGACGACCTCCTCGACCATGTCGAACGAGCCGCACGCAAGATCGAGCGCGATGTCGATCGCCTGCGCAAGGCCACGTCGGCGAATAGCGAGCGATCGCCAATCGAGCTGCTCCGCGTGGCTGCAACCGAACTCGCGAGCTCATCCGCTGAGCTCGCCCGGCTTGCGGCCACGGGCGCGCAAGCTGAAGAAGATGACGCTGCACTCCTGGAGCAGATTCAATCGCGGTTCGACCAACTCCCCCGTAAGGGCAGCGCGGTGGACGAGCTGATCGCGGAACGTCGCCTCGACTTCTGGCGCGAGGAACTCGAGTCCTATGACCAGTGAGCGAGGCGTTGTGCTGGACGCGTCGGCGTTGCTTGCGCTGCCGTTCCGGGAACCGGGCGCCGACCGCGTTCGAGATGTCCTCCGCTGTGCCGTAATCGCGGCGGTCAACTGGGCCGAGGTGTTGCAGGTGACCATCCGCAAGGGCGGCGACACCGGCGGTCTGCGGCGTGATCTCGAGCAGCGTGGACTCTCATTCGCGCCGTTCGACGAGACAGACGCCGACGTCACCGGCGAGTTCTATCCGACGACCCGCGAACTGCAGCTCTCCCTCGGGGACCGCGCCTGCCTCGCGCTCGCGCAACGCCTCGGTGCCGTTACCTTCACGGGCGACCGGAGCTGGGCCAATCTCGACATCGGCGTTGAGGTCAGGCGCATCAGGAACTCCGATGACTCCTGACTTTCCACCCCCCTCAGGCAAGCTCTGGGGCGGACGATTTTCCGGCCCCACGAACGAACTCGTCGAGGCGTTCAACGCCTCGATCCCGTTCGACCGTCGCCTCTATCGAGAAGACATCGCGGGCTCGATCGCGCACGCGCGCATGCTCGCCGCGACCCGCATCATCTCCGACTCCGACCGCGACGCCATCGTCGGTGGCCTTGAGGCGATCCGTGCCGATATCGAGGCGGGCCGCTTCGACTTCCGCCTCGACCGCGAGGACATCCACCTCAACATCGAGGCGGCGCTCGCCGACCTCCTCGGTGAGCCGGCGCGGCGCCTGCATACCGCGCGCTCCCGCAACGACCAGGTCGCGACCGACATGCGCCTCTTCGTTCGGAGCGCCATCGACACCACCCTCGAGGGGCTGCGTGCGCTCCGCGCCGCCTTCATCGCGCTCGCCCGTCGCGAGGCGGGTACAGTCGTTCCCGGCTACACCCACCTTCAGCGTGCGCAGCCCGTGCTCCTTTCGCACCATCTCCTCGCTTACGAGGAGATGCTCACGCGCGACACCGAGCGCTTCGCGCAGGCGCGTGCCCGCGCGAACGTCCTGCCACTCGGCAGCGGCGCGCTCGCCGGCGTCACCTACCCCATTGACCGCGGCTTCGTGGCGCGAGAGTTGGGCTTTGAAAGCATCACCACGAACTCCCTCGATGCGGTCTCCGACCGCGACTTTGTCGTCGACTTCCATGCCGCGGCAGCGCTGGCGATGGTTCACCTCTCGAGGCTGGGCGAAGAGCTCGTCTTATGGTCGAGTGCCGAGTTCGCCCTCGTTCGCCTCGATGACGCGTTCTCCACCGGGTCCAGCATCATGCCGCAGAAGAAGAATCCCGACGTTGCGGAGTTGGTGCGAGGCAAGAGCGCGCGTGCCATCGGCAACCTCGTGCAGGCGCTGACGCTGCTCAAGGGCCAGCCGCTGGCTTACAACAAGGACATGCAGGAGGACAAAGAACCGCTGTTCGACAGCGTGGATACGCTCCTTATGTGCGTCGAGGTCATAACCGCGATGCTTCCCACCCTCGAGTTCGACCGCGAGCGCGGGCGCGCCGCCGCTGTTGCCAACTTCGCCCTAGCCACTGATGTCGCAGACTACCTCGCGAAGCGCGGCGTCCCCTTCCGCGAGGCTCACGAGGCGGTGGGCGCCCTGGTTGCCCGCTGCGAGCGCGAGGGCAAGACGCTAGCCGACATCACTCTGGACGAGTACCGCGCCGCACACGCGGCGTTCGATGCAGGCGTGCTGGCGATCGGCCTAGATGCTGCGCTGGCTGCGAGGAACGTCCCCGGGGGGACCGGGCCCGAGGCCGTCGCGCGCGCCCTCGAGACCGCCGTCGCGCGCCTCGATGCCGAGCGCCTCCCCGTGTGGCGAGAGAGCTAGTGGGGGGGGCGCTCATGCGCTCGATCCTGATCGCGCCCTCAATCCTCACCGCCGACTTCGGGCGCCTCGAAGAAGCCGCGCGGGCGGGCGGGGCCGCCGGGGTCGACCTCTGGCACCTCGATGTGATGGACGGACACTTCGTCCCCGCCATCACCTTCGGCGCCTCGGTTGTCGAGGTCTTTCGACGCGCCTCGACGCTGCCAATCGAGGTTCACCTCATGGTCGCCAACCCCGCCGATCAGCTGCGCCCCTTCGCCGAGGCGGGTGCGCAGCGCCTGATGTTCCACTACGAAGCCACCACCGAGCCCCATGCGCTCCTTGAGGCGACGCGCGCCCTCGGCTGCGAACGCGGCATTGCGATCTCCCCGGAGACGCCCGTGTCCGCCCTCGAGGGGCTGCTCGCAGATCTCGAGCAGGTCACGGTGATGCTCATCCATCCGGGGCGAGGCGGTCAGCCGATGATGCCAGAACTCCTCGAGAAGGTCCGCGACCTGCGAGCCCGCATCGATGCCGCGGGCCTCGCCACCCACATCGAGGTGGATGGCGGCGTGAAGGCCACCAACATCGCGAGCTGCCTCGCTGCCGGCGCACACATCGCGGTCGCCGGCTCAGCCGTCTACAACGAGGCGCAAACGCCCGCCGAGGCGGTTGCCGCCCTCGACGCAGCGCTGGCGGCCGAGTAGCCCGCCACAATCCGCCACGCTCGAGTACGAAAAGCGCCCCGTGGGGCGCGTTTTTCGTACTCGGCTGTCCGAGGCTGGTACTCCAACGGCCGTTACGCCGCGATCAGGTGCTTGAGCTGGGTCCGTAGGCAGCGGGTGCAGACGTTCATGCGCTGCCACTTGCCCTCGATGAACATGCGCTTGTTGTGCACGTTCGGCAGGAACTGGCGGTTCGTGCGGGGCGCCTTGCGCTCCCACCGACCGGAGTGCTTGTGACGGATGTTCCGTCCAAACATCGTGTGCTTGTCGCAGATCTCGCACTTGCCCGGGCTCGCCATGGCGCGCTCCCCAACCAGAATCGTCGTCGGTATGTCATGCCCGGATATCGAATGCACCAGCCACCGAGGCCGCCGTGGGCGGCGAATCGGGTCGGCGCTGTCGTTCGCGGAGTCCAGAGGCTAGCATTGACTTGCCCGCTCCCGCAAGGAGATCGGCTGCGCCACACGCTCCTCCCCGACCGTACGGACGCTCGATGACCGCCGACCTCGCCCTGCTCGATGGCGTCCTGCGAGGCGTGCTCGATGACGGATGCGATGACCGCGCCGTTGAGGGCGGCCTCGATGATCTCCTGCGCCGGCAGGCGCTCGGGGAGCAGCCCGGCTCCCCCCTCCTTAGGATGTTCGCGCACCTGCCCCCCGAAGGCTTCACCGCCCTCCCGGTGGACGACCGGCGCATCTGGCTACGTCGCGCGCTCGCCACCATCGCCCTCGAAAGCTCGAAGCCCGCGCCTCGACCGCCGCGCGCCCGCTGGGGCATCGCGGCTGCGGCCCCCGGCTCAAACGCCACGCGCCCTCGACCGCCGCGGGCGCGTGGCGCTCCCTCCGAGGTGTCTCCGGCGGAGGCCTCGGACGCTCGCGTGCCGGTGGCTCCCCGGGCGACCACCCCGCGAGACGGACGAGCAGCCCCCCCCGAATCTCCCACCTCCGCTGCCCAGCCAAGGGCCGCACGTAAGATCGCGCCGGGGCCGGCCGGCCTCGATCTCCCACTCCTGCAGGCGGCGACGGGCCTGCGCGGACCCACCATCGAGCGGCTGGCGCGCCTCGGCCTCGAAACGGTCGGCGACGCGCTGCGCCACTATCCGCATCGCCATCACGACTTCTCGGTGACGGTGCCAGTCGCGCAACTCCGGGTCGGCACCGAACAGACGGTGCGCGGCACGGTCTCGCGCGTCCGCGAGGTCCGCATGGGGCGCGGTGGCCGCATGCGCTCCACGGAGGCGACGGTCCTCGATGAGTTCGGCACGCCGCTTCGCGTCATCTGGTTCAACCAGCCCTTCCTGGTGCGTGCGCTGCCTGAGGGGGCCGAGGTGGCCCTCGCCGGTCCGGTCAAGGCCTTCCGTGGCCATCCGACGCTCGAGAATCCCGAGTTCGAGCGCCTTGATGGCCGCCTCGACAGCCGCACGGGCCAGGCGCACACCGGCCGCATCATCCCCGTCTACCGCCTGACCGAGGGCGTCCCGCAGCGCACGCTGCGCTCGCTGATCGCCAACCTCCTCGAACGGTTCACCGATCGCATTCCGGACCCGCTGCCGCTCGAGGTGCTGCGCGAACACGACCTCATGCCGGCCGCCGAGGCGGTTCGCCAGATCCACTACCCCGACAGCGCCGAGGCGCTGGCCCGCGCCCGACGCCGCCTCGCCTTCGAGGAGCTGCTCGCCATCCAGCTCGGCGTGCAGCGGCGCAAGCGCGACTGGAGCGGCACCGGCGACGCTCCCGCCCTCGAGGGCAACGCGACAGTCGAGTGGTTCCTCGGCACGCTGCCGTACACGCTCACCGCTGCGCAGCGAACCGCCCTCGATGACGTCCTGCGCGACGTCTCCCGCACCACCCCGATGGCGCGTCTCCTCGAGGGCGATGTCGGCTCCGGGAAGACGGTCGTCGCCCTAGCGGCGATGCTGGCCGCGGTCGCCTCGGGCTACCAGGCGGTGCTGATGGCCCCCACCGAGGTGCTGGCGGAACAGCACTTCCGCACGATCTGCCGCCTGCTCTCCGGTGAGCCCGAGCCACCCCTCGGCGGGCTGCTGCCGGCATCATTCCTCGCCCTGCCGCTGCGGGCTGTCCTGCTCACGGGCTCGACGAGGACGAAGGAGCGCCACGACGCCCTCGCTTCGATCCGCCACGGCGGCGCCAACCTCGTCATCGGCACGCACGCGCTCATCGAGGAGGGCGTCGAGTTTCAGCGCCTCGGCCTCGCCGTCGTCGACGAGCAGCACCGCTTCGGCGTGATGCAACGCGCCGCACTGCGCAGCAAGGGTGCCCACGGCGCTGGACGCGAGGGGGGGCGGCAGACCCCGCACCTCCTGGTCATGACCGCCACGCCGATCCCGCGCTCTTTGGCCCTCGCCGTCTACGGCGACCTCGACCTCACGATCATCGACGAGCTCCCGCCGGGCCGGGCGCCCATCGAGACTTGCTGGCTGCCCCCAGAGCGCCGTCACGAGGCGTTCGCACAGATCCGCACAGAGATCGAGGCGGGATGCCAGGCCTTCGTGATCTGCCCCCTCGTCGAGGGCTCCGACACGGTCGCCTCGCGCGCCGCCACCGAGGAGTACGACCGTCTCCGCCTGGAGGAGTTCCCCGACCTCGCCCCTCGGATCGCGCTTCTCCACGGGCGCATGTCCGCGAAGGACAAGGATGCCGCAATGCGCGCCTTCGCTCGAGGCGACACGAAGATCCTCGTCTCCACGGCGGTGGTCGAGGTGGGCATCGATGTCCCGAATGCCACGGTGATGATCATCGAGGGCGCGGACCGCTTCGGGCTCGCCCAGCTGCACCAGTTCCGCGGTCGCGTCGGCCGCGGCCAGTGGCCGTCGATGTGCTTCCTGCTGGCCGATGAGCCCTCTGACGAGGCCATCGAGCGCCTCAAGATCGTCGCCCGCACCCGCGATGGCTTCGCGCTCGCCGAGGAGGACCTCAAGCTGCGGGGCCCAGGCGAGTTCTTTGGCACCCGTCAGTCCGGCGCGCCCTCGCTGCGCGTCGCCTCGCTGCTCGACGCCCCGCTCATCGCCGAGACCCGCGCCGAGGCCGAACGGCTCCTCGATGCCGACCCGGAGCTCGCCTCCCGCGCCCACATCGAGCTGCGCCTCCTCGCCCTCCGCGCCTCGGACGGCGTGGTGGACGAGCGGCACTAGGGGTGAGCCGTGGCAGTCCGAGGTCCACGACGGCGCCTCCGACTTCCGCATTTCGACTGCGGACGCCTGGGCGCCTACTTCGTCACCATCTGCACCAACCGCCGAGCACTCCTCTTCAGACAGCCGGAATACCTCGACATTGCTGCCTACGAGTGGAGTCGGTCGGGCGCACTCCGCGCGGAGATCGAGTTGGACGTCTTCGTTGTCATGCCCAACAACATCCACAGCATTGTGTGGATCACTAACCAAGCGGATTCAGCAAAAGGGAACGACGTGCTGAGGACCAAGCGGATCGGGTAGGGGCGCGAGGCCTCGCGCCCCTACAGCGGAACACCACTCGTATACAGCCGCGCTCGTTGAGTACATTCGTCGGGGGCTACAAATCCGCAGTGCCCCGCGAAATCAACGCCCTCCGCAACACTCCCGGCACGCCCGTCTGGCAGCGCAACTACTACGAGCACGTCATCCGCGACGAAACCGACCTCACCCGCGTGCGGCGCTACATCGAGGAGAATCCGCTCCGCTGGGCCTTCAACCGCGAGAACGTCGCCGGCGCGCCAGACAGGATCGAACGCGACTTCTGGGATTCGCTATCGTGACCTCGATGAGCTACGTGGTCCTCTACGAGCGCACCCCCGAGGGCTGGTCGGCGTACGTCCCCGACCTCCCCGGCTGCGTTGCCGCTGGCGACACACGTTCCGAGGTGGAACGCCTTATGCGCGAGGCCATCACCCTCCACATCGAATCCCTCCGCGACGCGGGCGAAGCCGCACCGCCGCCAGATTCCTGGACCAGTTTCGTCGAGGTGTGAGGTATGACCGACGAGCAGCCCATCCGAGACATTCTCGACGAGCTGGGCAGGTGTGGCGACTTTCTGCTACTCGTACCCAGTGTGACTTCGGAGGGATCGCCATCAGCTACTGACATGGCGCCCAGGGCCTCCAGCAGTTTGAGGCAGAGCTCCTGGGATGGGGCCCGGCCATTGCCTACTGGCTCTCGGCTCGAAACGTGGGGCTGGCGATGCGCATCGACAGGCTCCTTCGGGTCAAAGGAGATGACCTCGACCAGGAACGACGGATCAGCGAGGCCGGACTGAAAACGGACCCGCAACCAGCCTTGGCGGAAGTTGTCGCATATTCCAAGACGCAGACCAGTGCGTTTCTCGCGGCGGCGGAGTCTGCGGGCCTGACTGCGAGGAAGATGCTCTCGAGCACAGACCTCGTCGAGACTGTCTTTCGCTCAGGTTACGCCTACCGTCTGGACTCAGCCCTGGGAAATGGGACGCCGTTCGCCGCCCGCACCGTCAACCAAATGTACTCAACCGAGGAAGGCGCTGGCGCGGCATACCTCTCCGTCACCAATGAAGCGTTTAGGCCGTATCTGCGATCGGTCTGGGAGTGTGCCGCCTACCTGGGAAACGAAGCTGCCGACCTGAGGTTGGCACTCGCTCGAAGCTACAAGAGGCTGGGGTTCCGAGACGAGCTATGGGAGCGCCTCCGGTCCACATGACCCCACTAGCCCCCTCCGCCTCTGGCATGCGAGGATCACGGCGTGATTCGCGATGAGCTCTCGAACCTCGTAACGCGCGCCCTCGCCTCGGCGCAGGCCGCCGGCGACCTGCCCGACTTTACCGCGCCCGAGGTGCAACTCGAGCATCCTCAGCGCCCCGAGCACGGCGACTACTCCGCCAACCTCCCCCTCCGCATCCAGGGCATGGCCCACATGAGGGCCATCGAGGTGGCCGAGGCCATCCGCAAGCATGTCCCACCCCACGAGGCGGTCTCCGAGGTGCGCATCGCGCCCCCGGGCTTTCTCAACTTCTACCTCGATCCCGCGTGGGCGGCACGGCAGGCCGAGGTCATCGCCGCGGCCGGTACCGACTTCGGTGGTACGAAGGTCGGCGCCGGACAGCGCGTGCAGTTCGAGTACGTCTCGGCGAACCCCACGGGGCCATGCCACGTCGGCAATGGACGAGGCGCTGCCATCGGCTCCACGCTCGCGCGGGTCTTCAAGGCGCACGGCTACGACGTCGAGCAGGAATATTACGTCAATGACGCTGGCACGCAGGTCGGCATCTTCGGCCGCACCCTCTACGCCCGCTACCAGCAGCTCTTCGGCCGCGAGGTCACGGTCCCCGAGAACGGTTACCCCGGGCAGTACGTCATCGACCTCGCGAAGGACCTGCAGGCGGAGGCCGGCGACCGCTACCTGCGGCCCGATGGCGAGGACGCCGACCCGGCTCTGGGCGAGATCGGCATCCAGCGCATGGTCGACCGCATCCGCGCCGACCTCGAACTCATCGGTGTCGAGTACGACCGCTGGTTCTCGGAGCGCTCGCTGCAGGTCGAGGGCGGACCGTACGACAAGGCGCTCGGACGGCTGCGCGCCGAGGGGTACGTCGTCGAGCGCGAAGGCGCGGTCTGGTTCGCCTCCAGCCAACTCGGCGAATCGAAGGATAACGTCCTCATCCGCTCAGACGGCCAGCCGACGTACTTCGCGACCGATATCGCCTACCACTACAACAAGTTCATCGAACGCGGCTTCGACCGCGTCATCGACATCTGGGGCGCGGACCACCAGGGCCACGTCTCGCGCGTGAAGGCCTCGGTGCAGGCCGTCGGCGGCGACCCCGCAAAACTCGAGGTGCTCCTCTATCAGTTGGTCACCCTCAAGCGCGGGGGCGAGATCGTGCCGCTCTCGAAGCGCGCCGGCGACATCGTCACCCTGCGCGAGGTCGTCGAAGAAGTCGGCGCCGATGCCACGCGCTTCTTCTTCCTCGCTACCTCCGCCGGCTCCACCGTCGACTTCGACCTCGAACTGGCGAAGAAGCAGTCCGATGAGAACCCGGTCTATTACGTGCAGTACGCACACGCCCGGATCGCAGGCGTCCTCGCGAAGGCGAAGGAGCAGGGCCTCACATCTTCGGGTGCTGATTCGAGCCTGCTCACCCACGAGGCCGAACAGACTCTGCTGCGCCGCCTCCTCGAACTCCCGGAGACCGAGGAGAAGGTGCTGACCGACCTCGCCCCGCACCACCTGCCGCACTACGCGCAGGCGCTCGCCTCCGCGTTCCACGTCTTCTACACCCAGTGCCGGGTCATCACGGACGACGCCGAGCTCACGAAGGCGCGCCTGCTTCTCCTCGAGGCCGCCCGCGCCGTCCTCGCCCGCTCACTGGGCCTGATGGGCGTCTCTGCTCCGGAGCAGATGTAGTCTCCACCTTGCGCGCCCGATAATCTCGACTCGAGGCGGGATGTCGAACGCCCACCAATCGATGTCCGCGGTGTGGTTCGACAGGCTCACCACGAACGGATAACGGCGGGCCCTCATACCTTGAGATGCATCTTCCCTCGGGGGGGGCGTGGGGGCGGAGCCCCCACAGGCAAGGGGCTGGTGGGCGGGCCAGCCGCGCCGCAGGCGCGACCACTCATCGATGTGCCTTCGCGCATCGATCGCCACAGGCTCCGAGAGGACGCACCTCCATGGCTGACGAGCGCAAGCGCATCCTCACCGGCGTGCGCCCCACCGGCTCGCTCCATCTCGGACACTACGCTGGCGCCCTCGAGAACTGGCTCCGCCTTCAGCACGACTACGAGTGCTACTTCCTGATCGCCGACTATCAGGTCTCCGACTACGCCAATGACATCGAGCGCGTCCGGCGCTCGGTCTTCGAGGTCGCCCTCGACTGGCTCTCCGTCGGCCTCGACCCACAGAGCAGCCACTTCGTCATCGAGAGCCAGGTGCCGGAGCACGCCGAGCTGACGCTGTGGCTCTCCTGGTGGATCGGCCTCGGCAGGCTGGAGCGCAACCCGACCCTCAAGGCAGAGATGGCGGACGTCGAGGCGAAGCTCGATGCGGTACCGGTCGCCTTCTTCAACTATCCCGTCATGCAGGTGGCGAACATCCTCATGCCCCGCGCGCACCTTGTGCCCGTGGGCGAGGATCAGGCCCCGCACATCGAGCTCGCGCGCGAGGTCGCCCGCCGCTTCAACCGCATGTTCGGGAAAGACCGCGCCGGGAACGACACAGATGTCTTCCCAGTGCCGCAGGCGATGATCGGCCGCGTGCCGCGCCTCGTCGGGCTCGATGGCAACGCCAAGATGTCGAAGTCCCTAGGCAACACCATCGACCTCAAGGACGGCGTCGAGGACATAGGCATCAAGGTGATGTCGATGTACACCGATCCCACGCGGCTGCGCGCCACCGACCCCGGACATATCGAGGGCAACCCGCTGTTTATGTACCACGACGCCTTCAACCCCGACGTCGACCAAGTCAACGACTTCAAGGAGCGTTACGTCGCTGGTAAGGTCGGGGATGTCGAGGTGAAGCGCGCGCTCGCGAAGGCGATCAACGACCTCCTCGAGCCGTTCCGTGAGCGGCGCGCCTACTACCTCGCGCACCCGCAGCTGGTGAAGGAAGCACTCGCCGATGGTTCAGCCGCCGGCCGTCGCGCAGCGCAGGAAACGATGGCGCTGGTCCGCGACGCGATCGGCCTCGACTATCTCGCAGACAACAGCCGCTGGTGGCCGCCCGCCGACTGAGGGGCCGGTGCCGGTCCGGACTACCGCGCGCTACCGCACCTCGAATTCGATGTGCATGCCTTCCTGATAGTGATCGACCTTGCTGCCTTCCTCACCGGGCGCGATCAGGCACGCAAGCTCATACTTCCCTCGAGGCAGGTCGAGCACGATCGCGCCCGACGCGCCCGGCTTGAGATCCTCGCTCTCTCCGCCGTTCTGTCGAGTCCCGTCGTCGCGCAAACGCAGCACCGCCAGTTCGTGCACGTCGGAGGTCGTGTCATTCACTGCCGAGAACTTGATCGGACCCGCGACCACCGATGCCTTGTCAGCCCTCACCGCATAGCTCGTGAGGTGCACAACCACCGTGTCCGTCGGCGCCTTCTTCGTCGCGAACGCCGCACCCTCTTCTGAATCAGACGAGCACGCCGCAGCAAGCGCAGCCGTGGCGATCAGCCCGGAGAATCCGAGGTGAACGAGTCCGAGTCTCATATCCGTCCCCTTGATCAGCAGCCGCCAGGACTTCCCGCAATCGCGGCGCCGGGCACGAGGTCGATGATTGTTGAGGGGCCGCCGGGCGAGTAGCACTTCACCTTGAGCGGGCGGCCCGTCTGCTGCACGGTGTAGTTGATGGTGCGTGACTTCCCGGCCGGCACGAGCGTCTCGCTGATCTGTGTGCCTTCAATGCCCTCAACCTCGCGGTCGGTCCGCGCTTCGTTGCGAACCTCGAGCGCGAGTCGCTCCCTGACGGCGACATCGATGCGCGCCGGCGTAGATCACCACACCGATCACCACGGCGAGTCCGAAGCCCAGCACCACGCCGAGGGCAAACCCGGCACCGCCACCGGCCTGTGCTTGCGCCCCTGCGAACAGGAACAACGCGGTCTCGATGCCATCACGGGCCATCGCAGAGAACGCCAGCCCGACCAGCGCTACCAGCGAACCACGCTCGATCGCCGAGTCCACCTGCTCCCGCAGCTCACGACCAATCGAGGCGGCCTGCTTGCGCGTCCAGAACACCATCCAGGTCAGAACCACCACCGCCGCGAGCATCGTGATGCCCTCGAACGCCTCCAGGGCCTGTCCCGAGAGTTCCGCCGCGGTGATTTGGAGGGCGGTCGCGAAGGCGAGCGATACCGCGGCCGCCGAGGCCGCGCCGATCCAGATCGGACGGAACTGGTCTCGATTTCCGGTCCGCGCCAGGTAGCCCCGGACAATCGCCAGCACCAGCGCGACCGACCGCCGCCAGAGGTCATGCGGCGCGTCCGGACAACAAGAGGGACCGCTCTCTCGAGCGGTCCCTCTCAGTTCGAGGGCGATGAGCCGTCGACGCTAGCGCTCGCCCAGGCCCGTGAACGTCCGGCCGTCCTTGCCCGCGTAGATCTGCGTCGGGCGGAAGATGCGGTTCCCGGAGTCCCACTGCTCCCGAAGGTGCACGACCCAGCCGGCCGTCCTCGACGCCGCAAAGATCGGCGTGAAGAAGTCGATCGGGATGTCGAGGCCAGCAAAGACGCAGCCTGAGAACAGGTCAACGTTTGGGAACAGGCCTCGTGAACCCATCTTCTCAGTCGCCACGGCCTCGACGGTCAGCGCGATCTGGTAGAGGTCCTTCTCACGCTGGCGTTCGATCACGCGATCCGCCAGCCGCTGGATGACGATCGCCCGCGGGTCCTTCACGTGGTACACCCGGTGACCGAACCCGGGGATCTTGTAGCGGTCCGCGAGCATCTGCTCGATCTGCGCCTGCGCGCCCTTCGGGTCGCCGATCTGCTGGAACAGCCGTAGCGAGTGCTCGTTCGCGCCGCCGTGAGCCGGCCCCGAAAGCGCCCCGATAGCCGAGGAGACCACGGCCTCCGGCTCAGACTTCGTGGAGGTCACCACGCGCGCCGTGAACGTGCCCGCGTTCCCGGCCGAGTGGTCGGCCTGCAAGATCAGGAGGTAGTTCAGGACCTCCTCGTGCAGCGGGGACGGGTCGTGGCCGGTGATCATGCGCAGGATCATGTGCGCGTGCGGCTCACCGGGCCTCGGGCCATCGTACGGACGGTTCGCCACGGCCTGTGCGATTACCCCGACGAGATGGCCGACCTTCGCGATCAGCGCGATGCCTCGGTTGTACGCCTCATCAACGTGGGGTTCGAAGTCGTTCACCTTCGGTCCGAGGATGGCGGTCGCCGCCTGGAGGGCGAACATCGGGTGGGTGAGCGCTGCGGCGCGGCGCGCTAGGTCGATCTGGCCCTCGGTCAGCCCCCGAGCCGCCTCGAGCTGGTTCCGCACCTCGGCGAGCCGGGCTTTGCCAGGCAGATCGCCGTCGTAGAGCAGGGCGACGATCTCCTCAAAGGTCGTGCCGTTCTGGGTCAGATCCTCGATTGAGTACCCACGGTATGTCAGGCGTCCCGCGGCGCCGTCGACGCGGGAAATCGAGGACTCCGCGATCGGAACTCCCTCGAGGCCGGGGCTCAATGCGGGTGTATCGGTTGTCATGCTCAGGCACCCTCTCTTTGCCCGCGGCAGTCGGACGCTGCCGCCCCGCGGACACTCTGCGAGGACGATCGTGGCTGTCTGCTACCCCCACCTCCGGCTGTGCCGGCTGGGCGTTTGCGGCGTCATTGTACACATGGAAGCGGAACTTTCATCATCGGGCGTCTGCCGAAATTCGCGTAGAACACGAGGCGACCTGTTACACCGCCCACCCTGACAAACCCTAGCTCCGAGGGCCGTCACCGACTTGCCTCGAGATGAAGTCTTCGAGGATGCCGAATACGTCATCAGCGGCCTCGGCCAACCCGTGGCCCGCGCCCTCGAGGATTACCAAGTGCTTCGGATCCTTCGCTCGCGAGTGAATATCGTCAGACGCCGCGCGATCGAGGACATCGTCCTGAGACCCGTGGATCAGCAACAGCGGGCGACCCAGCTTGTCGACGTCCTGCGTCCCAAAACGCTGCGACGACATCGCGACCACCGAGTTCACCAGGCCACCAAGCTCGCCCGCCTTGATGGCGACCGCGCCGCCGAACGAATGCCCCACCATGACGGCCCGCTCCGCGCCCAGCCCCTTGAGGAACGAGCACGCCGCGAGCGCATCCAACACGCACTCCTGGAACTCACCCGGCTTCCGGTACATCACTCGCAACGAGGTGACACCAAGCTCGAGGAGCGACTGACTCAGGCGCACGTACACCTTGTTCGCGGGACCATCGACGCCACCGCCGGCGCCGCCGATGAAGATCGCGCAGCCGGTCTTGCCCTCGCGCGGCTGGAGGTACATCTCGAGCGGCCCGCGCGTCGTCTCCAGCTCGACATGCATTTCTCCCGGCTGGTTTCCGGGCTTAGCGCTCGCGCTCTTGATGGAGAGCTCGAGGTCTGCGGTCGGATCTGATGGCGCAGGCGGCGAAGCGAACGCGCCGCCATCGAACACGAAATCGTCGTCTGGAGATCCGGGGGGTGGGGCTTCGGTCATGTTCTGGCTGCCGTCATTTGGTTACGACCTCGGCGCGGCGCCGGGCAAGGAACCGCTCCAAGCGATTCATCGCCTCCTCAAGGTCGGCGTCCGAGGAAGCGTAGCAGATACGAACGTAGCCCTTGCCGCTGTCGCCGAAGGCGGAGCCAGGGATTACCGCGACGCGCTCCTCCTGCAGCAGTCGCTCGCAGAAGTCGAGGTCTGAGAGCCCCGTCGAGGTGATGTCCGGGAAGATGTAGAACGCGCCGCGCGGCTCTACCACCGGCAGCCCCATCCCGCGGAGGCGCCCCAGCATCTTCTGGCGGCGCCGGTTGTACGCGGCGGTCATGCCGCGTACGTCCTCCTCGCCGGATCGCAGTGCCTCCAGCGCCGCGTATTGGGCGGCGCTCGGCGCCGACATCATGACGTACTGGTGCACTTTCATCATCTCTTCGAGCACCACCGGCGGGGCCGCCGCGAAGCCGAGGCGCCAGCCGGTCATCGCGTACGCTTTCGAGAAGCCCCCGAGCAGCACCGTCCGCTCGCGCATCCCCTCGATCGAGGGAAAACAGACGTGCTCGTGGCCGTACACCAGCCGGTCGTACGTCTCATCCGAGATCACCCAGAGGTCGTGGCGACGCACCACGTCCGCGACCGCCTCCAGCGCCGCGCGTGACATCACCGCACCCGTGGGGTTCGAGGGGTAGGCCAGCAGCACCGCCTTCGTCGCCGGCGTGATCCGCTCCTCGAGCTGGTCCGCGGCGACCATGAACTCATCGGCGACCGTCGTCGGCACCGGTACGTAGCGCCCACCCGCCAGCAGGATCACGGGCTGGAAGGCCACGTACGCTGGCTCCGGCACCAGCACCTCGTCACCCGGATCGATGAGCGCGCGGCAGGCAAGGTCGAGCGCCTCGGAGACGCCTGTGGTGAGCAAGATCTCCGTCTTCGGCGAGTAATCGACGCCGTAGCGCCGCGACAGCTGCTGGCTCAGCAGTTCGCGCACCTCGAGCAGTCCGTAGTTGCTGGTGTAACCGGTGCGTCCGTCCACCATCGCGTCCATCGCGGCACGCGTAATCTGCGCGGGCGTCGCAAAGTCCGGCTGACCGACGCCGAGTGAGATCACGTCCTCCATGGCGTCCAGCATCTCGAAGAAACGCCGGATCCCCGAGGACGGCAGCGACGACACCACGCTCGAGGTCATACCGCGCTGTGCGATATGCGCGCCCTCCGCACTCAGCGCCCGGGGCTGGAACGCCCGCTCCGCGCTCACGCCACACCATCGATCGCCGCCGGGGTGTGCCGATGCCAGTCGGTGACCGCGGCGTAGCCGTCCGCGGCCCGAATGAGCGTGCCCTCCGCGAAGGGCCGGGCCATCAGCTGCAGGCCCACGGGCAGTCCGTCGGCGAATCCGCACGGGATGCTCATTGCGGGAATGCCGGCGATGTTCGCCGGAATCGTGAACAGGTCGTTGAGGTACATCGAGAGCGGGTCCGCCGTCTTCTCTCCCAGCCGGAACGCCACTCCGGGCGTCGTGGGAGTGAGCAACACGTCGTAGCGCTCGAAGGCCGCCGCGAACTCTCGTCGGATCAGCGTGCGGACTTTCTGCGCCTTCAGATAGTACGCATCGTAATAGCCCGCCGACAGTGCGTACGTCCCCAGCATGATGCGCCGCTTCACCTCGTCGCCGAAGCCCTGGCCGCGCGTTCGCGCCATCTCGGCTTCTTGGCTGGGCCCATCGTGGTTCGAGTACCCGTACTTCACGCCGTCGTACCGCGCAAGGTTTGCCGACGCCTCCGAGGGTGCAATCAGGTAGTACACAGGCAGCGCCGCAGTCGCGGTGGGCAACTCGACGTCGCGCTCCACGATCGCGCCCTGGGCGGCGAAGGTATCGATGGCTGCCTCGACCGCCGCACGCACGCCATCATCGAGACCCTCGGCAAACAGCGCCGTGGGGACGCCGACGCGCAGGCCCGCGAGACCACGGCCCAGCTCAGTGGTGTAATCGGGCACCGGCAACGGCGATGTCGTCGAGTCCTTCACGTCGTGTCCGGCGATGGCAGCGAGGAAGTTCGCGATGTCCTCGGCGTCGCGAGCGAACGGCCCCACCTGTTCGAGCGAGGACGCGAATGCGACAACCCCGAAGCGGCTCACCCGGCCGTATGTCGGCTTCAGACCGAGGATGCCGCACAGCGCCGCGGGCTGCCGAATGGAGCCGCCCGTGTCGGTCCCGGTCGCGAGGGGTACCCCGCGCGCCGCGACGGTCGCTGCTGATCCTCCCGAGGAGCCGCCGGGCACTCGCGTGACGTCCCACGGGTTCTTCGTTGGTCCGAACGCAGAGTGCTCCGTCGAGGAGCCCATCGCGAACTCATCCAGGTTGGCCTTGCCGACAAACACGGCGCCCGCCTCACGCAGGCGTGCGACGACTGTGCAGTCCACGATCGGGATGAAGTGCTCGAGCATCTTCGAGGCAGCCGTCGTCTCGACACCCTTCGTCGAGAGCAGATCCTTGATCGCGACCGGAATACCGGTGAGCGGGGCGGCGTTTCCGGACTTCAGGCGCGCGTCGGCGGCGTCGGCCTGCGCTAGCGCCTCCTCCTCGGTGAGGCGGATGTAGGCGTTCAGGGTCGGCTCCTGCGCCTTCACTCGTCCCAGCGTGGTCTCCGCGAGGGCGCGCGCGGTGTACTCGCCGGCGCGCAGCGCGCGCGCGTGCTCATGCGCTGTGACATCGAGGTTTATGGGCATCGAGGCCGCGCCGCTACTCGAGGACCGCGCGGACGCGGAGGTAGCCGTCCTCGCGGCGCGTGGCGTTGGCCAGCACTTCGGCAGTCGAGGCCGAGGGCCGCGAGGCGTCCTCGCGCTCCACGTTCACCAGATCGAGGGTCTGCGTCGTCGGCGGCACATCGCTGGTGTCGATCGCTCCCAGCGTCTCGAAATGCGCGAAGATCGAGGACAGCTGCTCGCGGTAGCGCTCAACCTCGGCGTCCGTCAGCTCGACGCGCGCCAGCGTTGCGATGTGTCGTACTTCGTCGCTGGTCAGCGCCACGTCACACTCCACGTTCGATTCCGCCGATCATACGGGCGGCTCGGCATGCCGTGCCAGCGACGCCCTTCACGCCCCGACCCGCGCCGGGGTAGGATCGATGTCCACCCGGAGCAGGAGGCTCGCGCATCGCTCGCTTCGATCGTCCGTTCGCAACCGCCGCCCTGTGCGCGACGCCGCCTGCCGAGGGCCGCATCGAGACGGAGCCAGACGCGGCTCGCCTTGGTAATCCGAGTTATGTCTGGCGTGGAGGCCAGGACCGCCGCCTCGCCATCATCGAGCAGCACGTGCCCATCGCTGGCCGCCGCGTGCTCGACCTGGGCTGCGGCGTCGGCGAGTACGTGCGAGCCTTCGCGCGTCGTGGCGCAAACGCCCTCGGCTGCGACATCGAGTTGCCACGCCTCATCGAGGCGCGCGCGCGGGGGGCCTCGGCCGTCCTTGCTGCGGCGGGCGAAGCACTCCCATTCCGCGACGCTGCACTGGATGTCGTCGTCCTCAACGAGGTCATCGAGCACGTCGCCAGCGACCGCCAGACCATCCGCGAGGTGGCACGCGTCCTCGCCCCCGGCGGGATGTGCGTGATCTTCGCGCCCAACCGCCTCTTCCCATTCGAGACGCATGGCGTCTACGTGCCGACACTGCAGTCGCTGACCTCCGATCACGCCGGTCGCCGCTTCATCTTCGGCAATATCCCACTCGTGAACTGGCTCCCTCGGGTGCTGCGCGATCGCCTCGTGCCTCACGCGCGCGTGTATACGCGGCGCTCCCTCGATGAGGTCGTCCGCGGCTCCGGCCTCCAGATCGTCACTCGCGACTACGTCTTCCCAGGTTTCGACAACGTGGCTGGCCGTTTCGGCTGGGCGGGCCGCGCCGTGCGTGCGGCCATGCACGCCATCGAGGGTGGCCCTGCCCGACGTTTCGGCATCTCGCACGTCTACATCCTCCGCAAGCCGGGTGCCGCCGCATGAGCGCGGTACGACGCGCCGCCCATCGCCGCCGCCGGGTGGAGGTCGCCGGTCGCGCCGCGACCAGCGGTCGCCGCAAGCTGGCGGGCATCGTCGTTGGCGTACTCCTCGGGCTGTTCGTCGCAGGCCTCGTCGGCGCCGCCGGGATCGCGCTGTACGGTGCCGCCCGCTACCGCGACTTCGTCGCCGGCGTGCAGCCTCCCGAGGAACTCCTCGCCAGCCTCCCGCGAGGCGGTGCGCGCATCTACGACCGCAATGGCGTCCTGCTCTACGAGTTCGTCGACCAGCTCGGCGGCCTGCGACGGCCCGTGCCCCTCGACCAGATCTCGCCGTGGCTCATCGATGCCACCATCTCCACCGAAGACGCCACGTACTGGGAAAACAGCGGGCTGAACATCCGCGGTCTGACACGCGCGGCGTGGGAGAACTTCTCCCCGTTTGGCGGCGACGCCTTCTCCGGCTCTGGCGGCTCCTCGATCACCCAGCAGCTCGCCAAGAACGTCTACATCTCCCCGGAGAAACGCCTCGAGCGCTCCGTCGAACGCAAGCTCAAGGAGGCGGCCATCGCCCTTGAGCTCACCCAGCGCTATCCGAAGGAACAGGTCATCGAGTGGTACCTCAACTCGATTTCCTACGGCGGCGTATACGTCGGCGTCGAGGCCGCTTCCCAGGGCTACTTCGGCAAGTCCGCCTCCGACCTCACCCTCGCCGAGGCCTCGCTGCTCGCGGGCATTCCTCAGCAGCCAGTTCGCTTTGACCCCCTGCGTAACCCGCAGCTCGCCAAGGCACGTCAGTCTGATGTCCTCGAGCTGATGGTGCGCCACGGCCGCCTGAACGCCAAGGATGCCAGCCGTGCCCGCGCCGAGCCGCTGACGTTGCGCCAGGCCCGTTTCGACATCGAGGCGCCGCATTTCGTCCTTGGTCCCGTCGCGACCGAGATCACGGAGCGCTTTGGCCAGAACGCCCTCTATCGACAGGGTCTCGATATCACTACGTCGCTCGACCTTGAGCTCCAAAAAGCCGCGGGCGAAGCTCTGGAAACTTGGATCCGTGAGTTCGAGGTGTCGTCGCGCGGGCACAACGGCGCCTTCTATGCCCTCGACCCGAACAACGGCCAGATCCTGGTCTACATCGGCAGCCGCGATTACTTCCGCGACGACATCGAGGGCCGCAACGACAACGTTGCGGCCTCGAACTCCCCGGGCTCAACCCTCAAGCCCTTCACCTACATGACCGCTTTCCAGAAGGGCTGGAGCACGGGCGCGGGCATCTTCGATATCCCGACCAAGGTCATGGACCCTTCCACCGGACAGGACTTCTCACCACGCAACCCGATCGAGGGCTATCAGGGGATCATCCCGGCCGACAAGGCTCTGGGTAATTCGCTCAACGTCGCCGCACTCAAGACAATCCTCTACGCGGGTGTGCCACAGACCCTGAACACCCTGCGATCGATCGGGTTCACCACCCTCAACAGCGATGGCGGCTACGGCCCCGCCCTGACCCTCGGCGGTGCCGAGGTCACGCTGCAGGATCTGACGTACGCATACAGCGTTCTGGCCGCGAAGGGCGTGATGCGCGGGCGGGACGCGCTCGTCAAGCACCTCCCCGGCGAGCGCCAACTCGACCAGGTCTCGATCCTTCGCGTCACCGGCCCCGATGGCAAAGTCCTCTACCAGTTCGGCCAGCCCGCCGAGCGGCGCATCGTCAGCGAGAACTACGCTTACCTCGTCACTTCGATCATCTCGGACGGTAACAACCAGTGCATCACCTTCGGCGTCTGTGGTGCGATCCAGCTGGCAGACCGCCCCTCCGCACAGAAGACCGGCACCAGCGAGCCCTTCGACAACAGTCGCGACATCGGCGAGACTTGGGCCGTCGGGTTCACCCCCCACCTAGTGGCGGGCGTCTGGTTCGGCAACTCCGACAACGGCCGCATGGTCAATATCCTGTCGACCTCCGTCTCCTGGCGCGTCTGGCGAGACTTCATGACCGCCGCTTCGAAGGCGCGTAATTTCCCACCGACGCCGTTCACCCGCCCGTCCGGAGTCATCGAGAGGGAGCTCTGTTACCCATCGGGGGCTCTGCCTTCCGCCCTCTGTCCGAAGGAGCGCCGTTACAAGGGTCTCTATGCTGCCGAGGCGCTCGGTCCCAACCCGGATCGGCCGCCCGAGGCGCTCATCGACAAATGGTGGCAGAAGGTCAGGGTCGACTCGCGCAACGGTCAGCTCGCGCAACCGAACACCCCGGCGCAATTCGTCCGCGAAGAGGTCCGGCTGGTCCTTCCCAAGGAAGAGATCGAGGGCTGGAGTCCGTTCGAGTGGGCGGCCAAGGTCGGGCTCGGCGGCAAGCTCGCCCCGACTCAGGAGCTGGGCGCCGTCGCATCGTCCGTTCAGATCAGCTCGCCCAGTGCCGGGGCACGCCTCGTCGGGTCCATCAGCATCCTCGGACGCGTCGCCTCGCCCGACTTCAAGCGCTACGACGTCGAGTACGGCGCTGGACCGAACCCCGCGAGCTGGACACGGATCTTCAGCTCATCCACGCCAGTGAGCGCCCGGGAGATCTCACGCTGGGACACCACGAAGATCGCCGACGGGTACTACACGCTCCGCCTGCTCGTCGACGACGGCAAGCTCGGCCCGATCTACTACGCCGTCCCGGTGGTGCTCGCCAATAACGGCGGACCGCCGACTCCCGTGCCGGTATCGACGTCCGTCGCGCGCATGACTGCTCCGGTCACCGGGGTCACCATGGGTGGGACCATCCAGGTCGAGGGCAGCGCCCAATCGCCTGACTTCGTGTCCGCCACCATCGAGTTCGGGCGTGGCCTAGCGCCCACCGCGTGGGAGCCGATCGCGACACTCGATCAGCCGGTTCAGTCGGCGTTGCTCGCGACCTGGAACACGCGGACAATCCCCGACGGCATCTACACGATTCGGTTGACGGTCAACGACAGCAGCCGCGGCCAGACTTCGACATCGACACCGCTCACCATACGGAACGCCGTCACACCCGCAACTCCCTAGCGAGTTCGTTCCTCGCCACGCAGCTCCTCGAGCAGGCGCGCTACGTCCGCCCGCGAGCTAGTGTCGCGCACGACCTCCAGGAAACGCGGTACGGTGCCCGCCCTCGCTCGGATCTCGCGCAGGTCGCCGCCGAGCGTGTCGATGCTGTCGCCGCGGGCGGCGTATGTGCCGGTCCACGCGAAGTACGCCTGGTTGAGCCGTCGAATCTTCACGCCCTGCCCCGCCAGATCGAGCCGCACCTCCTCCATTCGTCGCTCGGCGCCCTCCACCCGGCCGTCGCCGAGCAAGGCGTCCACTTCAATCCGTAGCGCTCGCAGCGTCGTATCGCGACGGGCGAGGCGCGCCGCCGCGGCGGCGGCTCGGTCCTCGGTGCCCGCGCCAGCCGTACCACCATCGATAGTCGCCGTAGGGTCGCCAAACCGCGCCAGCACGACTGACGCGATCTCCTCACCAGCAAGGTCGGCAACCGTCTCGTTGATCCGCAGCGTGTCGCGATCGCGCAACGCGCCACGGCCCAGTGGAGCGAAGGCGAGATAGTGGTGCACCCACTCGTGCGCCGACGCTTTCAGCGTGTCGGCGTACGAGGCGGTATCAGTCACGATCGCCGGATACGTCGACAGTCCGCCGATTGGCAGCACGGCCGCCGAGGTCGTCGGATCCCGCGCCTGCATGCGCTCCTCGATGGCCGCCGCTTCGTCGACCCTCAGTCCGGACCGCAGGATCGACCGCGACGTCAGGAAGATTTGCTCCCGAGGCGAGATCGCCAGCACGCGCAGCGGGCCGGTCAATTCGATGTCCACGGGCGGCCAGACTGATAGTCCGCCCACGCCTGGCAACCGCAGGCCGCGTAACCCGGCGTCCAGCCGCCCCTCGATGGCAGCCTCCGCGACCGGCTCCAGCCGCATGCCCTCCGCACCCGTGCGCTCGGCGAGCGCGAAGTAACGGACGAGCGCCGCCTCCGCAGGTGGGTCATCGCGCAGCGGCGCACCCAGACCAAACAGCCATTTCTCCGGTCCCACCGCCAGCTCCCAGGAGACAATGTCGAATTCGTCGGGATCCGGACTCCAGCGTCGCTCCCCGAGCAGCACAAGCCACAGCGCCACCGCCACGGCAAAGACCGTGGCCGTCGCCGCGTAGCGCAAGGCAGTTCGAGGTGCAGGTCCAGCCATGCTCCTCAAGTTAGCGCACCGACTTCCGAGCGCCCGGTACAGCGGGATGCTCAACCCGCCTGCACCACCGACAATCGATGCGTGACAGCCACCACACTCCCCACCACCGAACCACGCATCGCGAGGCGGCTCCGCGCCGCGGCCGTCGCCCGCGATGCCGCGCCGCTCCTGGTGGGTCTCGCGATCGCTGTGACGGTCACGACCTCGTGGCTGCTCGTGCGTACCGAGGCGGGCCTGCTCCGGGTGCAGGACGCCGACGCCCGCCGGGCTGCCGCCATCGTCCTCGCCGTGCCGCCGGCATGGGCGGCCTGGCTCGCTCCGGGTGTCGCGCACGGCGCCACCTCGGGCCAGCGCCGCGCCGGACTCCAGGTACAGGGCGGCCCACTGGCCCGCCTGGCACGGACCGCCATCCATCCCCTCTCGCTCCCGCTGTGGGGCTGGCTGGCGCTGCTGGCCGCTGCCTCGGGACTCCCGTGGCCGGCGATACTGTTCGGCTTCATGGCCACGTTCACCGGCCTGCTCGCGTTCGGCTCGACGGCCCTGTGGGTGGCGTTGCCGACATCGAGGGCGCTCCACGACCGCGTCGCCCGTACGCGCCTCACCCTCGCGACCGGAGAAGAGCGGCGCTCGTGATTCGACGCGACTCGCCTCACCCCGACCCTTCAGGTGCCGAACGCCCCGAGAGTTTCCGCAGCGCCTTACTTCGGGAGCGGCTCGCCCCGGACGAGCGATCCACCAATCGCCGCCCGCCCCGCGACCCGTACTCGGGGTATGACCACGGCCCGCGAGTCGGACTCGCCGTGTTCCTGACACTTGTGGAGAGCGGCGCGATCGCGATCGCGCTCATCGTCGCCTCCGCCTGGGTGGCGACACGTCCCGCCGTCGCCCTCGTTACTCACGCGCGCGGGCTCGCCACTCTCACCGAGGTCGACGCACTCATCGCGCTCCGTGCGGCCGACCTCCAGCGCCAGCTCGATGCGGGCGCCACCGAACTCGTGCTCGCCGACTTCCCCGTGCGCGTCCTCGCCGTGCCTGCAGCAGCCGTGGACCAACCAGGCGTCCTCGACACTCTCGCCTACCGCGAGGCCCTCCTCACTTCGAGTGCCGCCCGCGTCTACGGACAGGGCGTCGAGGCGGTGCGCTCGGTGGACGCTCTAGCCTCGGATCGCCTCATCGAGGCGTTCCTCGACAACCTAACCCAGGAGCGCCATCGACAGGCGGGGCGCGCCCTCGTCGTCCTCGGGGGAGTCATGGTGACACTGGCGCTGGTCCTGCTGTTCGCCGCGCGCGGTCATCGATGGCTCGCGCTGGACCTCGCGGTGACGCTCGGTGGTGCGCTCGCCCTGATCCTGACCATCACCGCTCGTGGCGCGCTCGCCACCATCGACACTACGTCGAGCGCCGCCCTCGGCGAGTACGTCTCGCTCTCGCGCACACTCCTCAACATCCCGATGTGGAATGCACTCATCGCCCTCGGCCTCGGCGTTGCCCTCGCCCTGCCGGCAGCGGTGACGAGGTGGAGGGGGTAGCCCCGCAAACGCAACCGCCCCCACCTTGAGGGTGGCGGCGGCGCGTGAACACTCGATGAGGGCTCGTTACATCGATATCTCAGGCGCTAAGGGCGAGCGACCGAAAAGCCGCCGACGCCCTTGCCATTGGTCTCGCCAGCGGCGGTGTCCTAGCTGAACCGGTACAGCGGCAGGCCGTTGTAGGCGAGCATCTTCGACCCATCATCCCGAGTGACCACCGTCAGGTTGCCAACCGCCTCCGCGGGCTTGGTCGCCGACCCGGTCGCCGGGGCGCCCGCGGGCGGCCAGAGCACGGCGCAGCTGCTTGCGGGCGAGGGCGAAACCGCAACAGGAACGGTCGCGGGCGCCGTGGCGGGGTTGGGTTCGGCGCTTGGTTGGGTGTCGCCGCCGCCGGACGTTTCCAGGTCCTCCCTCTGCTTACCAAATTACGCGTTGACCCCCCTCGACCCCGTCGTTAGGCTTTTCCGGCGGCGAATCCACGTTCCCACGTCGGACCAGCTCACTTCGGATCCGTCGAGGGGCCTCGTGCCCTCGCGCCATCCTCGATCAGGCCGTGCTCGCACTCCGTTGAGTGCTGTGAGTGAGGTGCCCGTGCGGTTCTACGAGTTCGAGGCCAAAGAGGTGCTCCGCCGCGCCCGCGTCCCGCTCCCGAAGAGCGTCATGGCTCGCACTCCCGAGGAGGCCGAGGCCGCAGCCGCCGAGGTCGGTGGCGCGCTTGTCCTCAAGAGCCAGGTCCTCAGCGGCGGCCGCATGAAGGCGGGCGCCATCAAGTTCGCCGACAACGCCGCCACCGCGAAAACGGCCACGGCCGAGATTCTCACCATCACCGTGAACGGCCAGACTCCCGTCGGCGTGCTCGTCGAAGAGCGCCGCGATGTCGTGCAGGAGTACTACGCCGCTGTCACATGGGACGGCCGCGCCAAACGCCCCGTGATCATCTTCAGCGACATGGGTGGCATCGACATCGAAGAGGTCGCCGAGAAACACCCCGAGCACCTCTCGCGCACCCACTTCTCCAACCTCGCGCCGCTGTCCGACTACCAGGCCAAGCTTGCCGTCTCGAAGGTCGGCGTCACCGGGAACGACCTCGGTCCGCTCACGCGCATCGTCGCCGCGCTCACCCGCGTCTTCGTCGAGCGCGACATGACCCTCGCCGAGATCAACCCGATCGGCAAGCTCGCCGACGGTACCTTCGTCGCCCTCGACTCCCACATGGACATGGAGCAGGAGGCTCGAGGCCAGCACGCCGACCTCCTGCGCGCCGTTGGTATCCCCGACGAGGACACGCGTATGGCTCGCCCCCCAACTGAGTTCGAGATCGCGGGCGCGAAGGTCAACGACGCCGACACTCGAGGTATCGCGGGCAACATCACGGAGTTCGATGGCAACCTCGGGCTCATCATCGGCGCGGGCGGCGGCTCGCTCACGCTCTTCGACGCGGTGCAGGCTGCCGGGGGCAACCCCGCCAACTACTGCGAGATCGGCGGCAACCCCTCGGTCGCCAAGGCGGCAGCCCTCACGAAGCTCGTGCTGAGCAAGCCCGGCGTCGACAAGATCGCCGTGATGATGAACGTCGTCTCCAACACCCGCGCCGACATGATGGCCCGCGGCATCGTGAAGGGTGTCATCGAGGCGGGCTTCGATCCCGCCGAGAAGATCGCGATCTTCCGCATCCCCGGTTCGTGGGAGGAAGAGGGCTTCGCCATCCTCAAGAAGTACGGCGTCGAGTTCGTAGACCGCTCCGTCTCGATGCACGAGGCGGCCGCACGCGCCGTCGCCAAGATGGCCGGCAAGTAAGTCCGAGCAGCGACCGCAACCGAACTCCTCGACGGCCCGGAGGCCCCGATGTCCATCCTCATCGACGAGAACACCACCTTCATCATCCAGGGCATCACCGGCCGCGAGGCCGTCACGATGACCCGCGAGGTGATGGACTACGGCTCGAAGGTCCTGGGCGGCGTCACGCCCGGCCGTAAGGGCCGCAACGTCCACGGCCTGCCTGTCGAGGACACGGTGCGCGCCTTCACGGAGCGCGAGCGCGTCGACGCCTCGGTGGTGGCCGTCCCGCCCGCCTTCGCCACCGACGCCGTCTTCGAGGCGATCGAGGCCGGCATCAAGCTCGTCATCATCGTCACCGAGCGCATTCCTCGGAAGCAGGTCGCCCAGTTCGTCGAGTACGCGGACCAGATGGGCACCCGCATCATCGGCCCGAACTGCCTCGGCGTGATCTCGCCCGGCAAGGCCCGTGTCGGTGGCGTCGGCGGGGCTGCCGAGTCGACGCGGCGAGCCTTCCACCCCGGCGTCATCGGTGTGATGTCTCGCTCCGGTGGCATGACCGTCGAGATCTCGAACGCCCTCTCCGAGTCCGGACTCGGCATCTCGACAGCGGTCTCGATCGGCGGCGACGCCATCATCGGCAGCACCTACGCCGAGCTGATGCCGCTCTTCGACGCCGACCCCGCCACGAAAGGCATCGCCATCTACAGCGAGCCGGGTGGCCAGTCCGAGGCACAGCTGGCCGATTACATGCGCGAGAGCGGTTCGAAGCTCCCCGTGGTGGCCTTCATGGCGGGTCGCTTCATGGACGCTATGCCGGGCATGCGCTTCGGCCACGCCGGCACCATCGTCGAGGGCAAAGCCGACACCACCGCCGAGAAGATCGAGCGCATGGAGGCCGCGGGCATCCGCGTCGCCGAGCGCATCGAGGACATCCCCCACTTCCTCAAAGAGAAGATCGGCTGACCGACAGGTCCGAGAAGGCACGAACCGAACCCACGCAGCCGCGCCCTCCACTACCGAGGGCGCCTCGAAGGGCACTTCCCATGGCCATGTTCATCCGAGTCGACATCGATGACGCCGTCCAGGCCGACGACGCGCTCAAGAAGCAGCTCGTCGAGTCCTGCCCCGTCGACATCTTCGCTCTCGAGCCCTCGGGCCGCGTGGGTACGGTCGAGGACAACCTCGACGAGTGCACGTTATGTGACCTCTGCATCCAGGCCGCTGGCGCTAAAGTCAAGGTCGTCAAACTCTACCGCTAGCCGTTACGTCGAGGTGGGCGGACTCACACAATGCCCCGTTACGTCGCGCTGCTCCTAGGAAGCAACGTCGTGGGCCAGAACAAGCTCCCAATGGCCTACCTCGCAACGATCTTCGCCGACCTCGATGCGGCAAACGTCCGCACCTACATCCAGAGTGGCAATGTGCTTTTCGAGGCGTCGACGACGGTCGCCTCTGGCCTCCCGGACGGTGTGACATCAGCCATCGAGGCGCGTTTTGGCTACCGCGTGCCGGTGGTGCTGCGTTCCGCCTCCGAGTTCACGGCCGCCATCGAGGACAACCCGTTCGTCGCGCGCGGCGTGAGCACAGACAAGCTGCATATCGCCTTCCTCGCCGAGCGGCCCACCGAGGCGCGGGTGGCCGCCCTCGATCCAGCGCGCTCGGCGCCGGACGCCTTCGAGTTGTGCGGTCGCGAGATCTACCTCCACCTGCCAAACGGGAGCGGGCGCAGCAAGCTCACCAACGACTACTTTGACCCCACGCTGGCGACAATCTCGACGATCCGCAACTGGCGGGCGGTCAGCACGCTGGCCTCGATGCTCGCGTCCTAGCTCGCGGGCGGCGCGCCCCCACTGCTCCCACCTCCGAGGTCGTCGCGGATGCGGATGAAGTCATCACTCGACAGTTCGCCCAAGGGCGTAGCGCCGCTGCGCAGTCTCCAGCGGCGTTTCGCGCCGCGACACCTGCGTCGCCAGCGACGATCCCGAGGTCGTCGACGCGGCGCGCCCGCCGCACAGCATCATCCAGCCCGCGCCCCAACCCATATCCCAGCCGTCGTTTCCCCACATCATGGCCGCACCTCCTACAACGATCGTGAGGCCAACTTCAGCGCACGCCGAGGGACCAAGGTCACCGCCATGTGGACCGAGGGCAGGCGTTTTTCGAAGGCGGCCTGGCTGGCGCTCACGGACGACGCCGGCCAACCGGAAGCTCTCGATGACCGCCGCGAACACCTCGGCGGAGTCGCACTCGGTGGCGCCGCCGCCGGTGCTGAACTGCCACGCGTACACAAGATCCCCCCGACCGACGAAGAACGCCGCGCCGGAGCGGTTCGCCCCTCCGAAGCGGTACTCGACGCGGACCGTCGGGGCGTCCCCGAGGATGCCTCGGACCAGCGACTCGATCCGCCAGTCCTTCGCCCTCAGCAGTGCCTCCACGTGCGCGTCGAGTGTCGGCGCCGGTGTCTCCGCGATGTCGAGGCCGATGCGCGGCCCCCCACCTCGAACGTCGGGCCGTTGAGGCGAGGCGGGCACGTCGGTGGATAACGGAACTCGATGCCCACGCGCCCATCAGCGTAGATGGGCCAGCCCGCGCTCGACACGGGTGTGGGGGACGGAAGCGGACTGGGCGCGGGTAGCCGTTGCGGTCGAGGGCGGCGGCGCGGTGGCCTTCGGTGTGAACGTATGGCTCCACGCCGCCGGCGGACTCAGGACGGGAGTCGGCGTCGCGGTCGAGGGCACACCCACCTCAACACAGCCCAGCACGATCGCGCCGGCGACCACGAGGGCGAACAGCTCACACCCCCCTCCCCCCACGCCTACCCCAGCGTCGGACGGCCATGCTCCTCAATCTCCCGATCGCGCTCCATGCGACGTAGGCGCTCACCCGAGCACCCGATCAGCCGCAGCTGATGCTCGAACTTCTCGCGCTCGTGACGCGCCGCGAGAATGTCCTGCCTCGTGAAGCGACCTGTCAGGTCCATCACCACTGTGTGCTGGCGTTTCCACTCGGCGTAGAGGAGCGCGCAGTCCTCGCTGTGCTCATGGCCCTCGGCGAACGGTTGCAGCTCAGCCATCGAGGTCGTGCGCCGCTACGAGGCGGCGGCGGCCGCGAGAATGGCTCGACCGATCACGCGCAGCTCGAGGATCGGCTTCACGCCCTCGAAGATCGGCAGCACCAGCGCGTCTACGGCGTAGCGCGCGATCGGGTCCTCCTCGGAGTAGCCCCAGCCGCCGTGCAGCTGTTGCGCCGACTGCGTCACCTCGACGGCCACGTCGCACGCCAGAAGCTTCGCCATCGCGGGCTCCACAGCGCGCGAGTTGAACCATCGAGCTGCCTGGTACGTGAGCTGCCGCACGGCCGCGATCTTCGCCGCCATCATCCCGATGCGGTGCTGCGTCAGCTGGTACTCAGACACCGCGCTGCCGAACTGCGTGCGCTGCGTTACGTACTGACACGCCTTCTCGAGGGCCGCCTGCGCCAGCCCCGAGGCACGTCCGCCGGTCTGGAGGCGGCCCGCCGCGAACCCGCCCATCTGCAGGAAGAACCCCTGGTTCACCCCGGCGTCGCCACCCACGAGGTTCTCGTGTGGCACGAAGAAGTTCTCGATGGCCAGGGTGAAGGAGTGCATGCCTCGATAGCCGGGGGTCGGATTGGCGGTCCCCGAGATCACTCCGCCCTCGGGCTGCTCGTAGCGCCACTGGTGACCCTGGTACGAGTCCTTGGGCACGATGAACAGCGAGAGGCCTCGGTTGCCCTTGCTGGTGTCGGGGTCGGTGCGCGCGAGCAGCGCGAGGACGTTCGCGCGACCTGAGAACGTGCTCCAGGCCTTCGCACCGTTCAGCCGCCAGCCTCGACGGCCCTCGTGCTCCGACGGCTCTGCGCGCGTTTGGATGGAGGCGACGTCCGAGCCGACATCGGGCTCGGTCACCGCGATCGCGACCAGCACTTCGCCCGAGGCGATGCGCGGCAGCCAGCTACGCTTCTGCTCGTCGGTGCCGCCCGCCAGCAGGGCTTTTGAGAGGATTTCGGGCCGCGTTGCCAGTGACCCGGCCGCGCCCAACGAGGCGGCCGACAGCTCCTCGGTGATGATGATCATCGGCAGGTCGCCCATGCCGGTCCCGCCGTACTCCTCCGGGATCGAGGAGCCGAAAAAGCCCTGCGCGGCGAACTTCTGGATGAGGTCGTCCGGGACCAGAAGGTCCTGGCGGTGTATCTCCTGCGCGCGCGGCACCACCTCGTTCTTCGCGAACTCGCGCGCGGCGTCACGTGTCAGCGTCGCCACCTCGTCCTCGAGCTCGATGTGGTTCTGCCCGAGGTTGGCAAGTACCGCGCGACCCAGCGCCTCGACACGGGCGTGTGCGAGGGCGTCTCGCACTGCGGCGCGCACCGCGGGGGTCTGGAGCGTGCCCGACGTCGCCTCATCGAGTCCGAAGTCGTCCCATGCCATCTCGATGGCGGAGCGCAGCGCGTGCGTCGCCTCGGCGGCATAGATCAGCGCGCACTCCTCGATGGTGCTGTCCGGCTTCCCCGCCGCCACCAGCCGTTCCACGTAGGCCGTCAGTTCGTGTGCAGCACGCACCTGGGTCGCGAGGTAGGCGACGCGCTCAGTGTGCACCTGGTGGCCGTCGACGTCGTTGCCGCCGCCTGTCACTCCGGCGTGGTGGCGCAGTGCCGCGTCGACCACCGCCTGCGAGGCGTCCACGAGCATCCGCGCGGCATTCGTCGCCATCGTCATCCCCTTTGAGTGTTCGGGCGGTCGTGAGATCGAGGCTAGCGTGCTCGAGGCATCAGCACCGTGTAGTCGAGGTCGAGCACAACGTGTTCGTGGTAGCGCTCGCGGCCTTGCTCGTCGGTGACGCGCAACGGTGTCTCCTCGGTGTTGGGGTCGCGGTTCTTGACGCCCACCAGCCGTAGCCGCAGCGCGCCGCAGTCCGGCCGCCCGAGGTCGATGCGCTCCAGCACCTCTGTCCACGCAAAGACGGTGTCTCCGGCGAACGTCGGGTTGCTGTGCGTCCCGCCGTTGAACGCGAGCACGCGCACGGCGTTCTCGAGGCCGTTGTACCCCAACGCACGCGCCATCGAGATGATGTGGCCACCATAGATGACGCGCTTACCGAAGCGCGTGCCCTGCAGAGCGTGGGCGTTGAAGTGCGCACGCGCGGTGTTCTGGTACAGGCGGGCCGCCATCTGGCTCTCCGCCTCCTCGATGGCGACGCCTTCGATGTGGTGGATCCGCTCGCCCACCTCGTAATCGCCCCACCAGGCACGACCGCCGGTCTCGCTCCCCGCGAAACCATCGAGGTTCAGCTCGGACGGCACGACGAAGGCGGAGGTATCGACACGCGCCGGCGTGGCCGGCGCGTCATCGATCCCCGTCGCGCTGGAGGTGTCGCGCTTGTTCATCAGCACCCAGCGGATGAAGGTCAGGACTTCCTCGTCGCGCTGGTTGTAGCCGGTGGTCCGCACCCAGACGACGCCTGTGTCACCTCGAGCTGACTCGCGCCGGCCCAGGACTGTCGTGTGCGCACGCACGGTGTCGCCCGGGTAGACGGTCGCCCCGAACCGCACGTCGGCATAGCCGAGGTTGGCCACGGCGTTCAGAGAGATGTCGGGCACCGACTTTCCGAAGACCATGTGGAAGAGCAACAGGTCGTTGACCGTCTCACGCCGGAACCCGAGGCGACGTGCGAACTCGGCGTCACAGTGCAACGGATACCGGTCCGCCGTCAGCGCGATGTACATCGAGGCGTCGCCATCGGTGATCGTGCGCGGCGTGGGGTGGTGGATCTCGAGGCCCGACACCAGATCCTCGAAGTAGTTGCCGGTGCTCGCCTTGCTCACGCCACCCCACCCCCCTCGCGACCCTTACGTCGAGCCGTCATTGTAGGCGGGCCCACGCCCTCGAAGCCACGCACCAACGAGGCCATGAGCCAACCAGCCAGCTGGCCAACGAGAAGGCCCCGCCTGACGGCGGGGCCTTCTCTCACCTCGGGCCTCCGAGGGGTAGTACGGGCTATGCCTGGCCGAGCTGCTCCGCGACGTCGCGGAACTCGGGCATCGCCAGCGCGTTCGGGGCGCCCTCGTCCAGCCACACGGCGCGCGTCTGCGCGTTCGCGTAGCAAGTGAAGCTACCGATGCCGTGCGGGCGGTAGTTGATCATGTAGTTGTGCCAGGCGGTGCGGGCGAACGGACCGACCGGGTACCAGACCTGCCAAGCCTCGTCGAAGTACTTGCGCTCGATCTTCTTCCAGATCTCCTTCTGCGCCTCGACGTTCTTCTCGCGCCGCTGCGCGACCAGCAAGGCGTCCATGTCCGGGTCGTTCACACTCGCGTGGTTCACGCCACCCTTCGAGTGGTACCAGGGGTAGACCACCTGGTCGACCGAGTACGACGGCGGGCCCCATGTCACGTTCATCGTGTCGTCGAAGTTGCGGTCGTTCAGCATCTGGACGGCCGTCGGGTTGTCGACGATGCGGATGTTGAACTTCAACTCCGGGATCTTGCCGAACATCGGCGCCATGATCTGCTGGTACTCGCTGCGGCCGTACCAGACCGGCGCGTCCGCGACGATCGGGTTCGCGGCACTGTAGCCGGCAGCCTGCAGGAGCTGGCTGGCCTGCTTCGGGTCGTACGCAAGCCACGGGCCCTGCGACTCGAGTGTCGGCATCTGACCGTAGAGCGTCTGCCACGGGATCGGGCCCTTGGAGTAGCCACCGCCCTCGCCGAGGTAGCGCGCGAGGTCGAACTCACGGCGGTCGATGGCCAGCGAGAACGCTCGGCGGATGCGGACGTCCTGCCACTTCGGGTTCTTCATCTGGAAGTGGAAGCCGGAAGTGTTCACGCCCTGTGCGGTCGTGTACTTCATCATCACCACGTCGCCGCCGGGGTTCTTCTTCATCACCACGTCCGCGTCGTCGCGGTCACGCGTGGCGTAGTCGACGAAGTTGTTCGTCGAGAAGCCCGCGAGCAAGACAGCAAGGTCGTCCTGCACCGTCGAGATGACGTTGTCGAGGAACGGCAGGCCCTTCTCGAAGTACTCAGGGTTCTTCGCGAAAATCGAGCGCTCCTTGCGGACCCACTCCTGCTGGATGAACGGCCCCGTGCCAACGGCCTTCAGGGCCAGCCCTGCTTTGTCGTCCAGCATCTCGCGCGCGTCCATGTGCGACCACGCCGCTATGTTGCGCGGGAAGTCGGCCAGCGGCTCGCTCAGCGTCAGTTTTACCGTGTAGGCGTCCGGCGTCTCGATGCTGGAGACCGGCTCCCAGACGTCCTTCTGCACGCCACCAGCCCGGTAGCGCTCGATCGAGGCCTTCACGTCAGCAGACGTGAACTCGCGGCCATTTAGCGGCGCCACATTATGGAACTTCACACCCTTGCGCAGGTGGAAGGTGAACACGGTCTGGTCCGGGTTGACTTCCCATTTCTCGGCCAGGTCCGGCTCGATGTTGATCGCCGCCGGGTTCGCCTTGGGCCCGAAGACGCCGCGGATCAGCTTGTTCTTCGTGTAGTCCATCGTGGTGTTAATGGTGCACGACAGCGTGCGGTTGAAGTCCATGCTCGGCGGGTCAAGGTAGCGGTTGAGCAGCGTCCCGCCGTAGCGGCCGTTCGCCAGCGGGTCCGTCTCAGCCGGGCTCATCGGAACGTTGAAGTCGTAGGAACCGGGCTTCAATCGAACCTGGTCCTTGCCGACCTTACCCGCCGGAGGCGGAATCACCAGCGCATCACCGGTGAACGCGTTGCCCGACGTGATCGGAACCTGTACGCGATCCTGTTCGCCGCCGCCGCCGCACCCGAACAGGGCAGCTCCGGCGATCCCAGCGATGCCGACACCAACGCCGCGGAGCGCGCTGCGTCGGTCTAGACGACGCGACCAGTACTCACTTGTGGACAAATTACGGCTCCTTCATGATTGTCGCCCGGCACCAGCGCGTGCCCGGGGCAACGGTTGATCGTCATTAGACTAACACCCGGAGGTAGTGTCATGTGCTTGTTCTCACAATCATTTCCGTGCTCTCCGTACGTGGAGTACCCGCACGAGCCGCCCCTCTTGCTGTCCTCCGTCGAGTCTCGCGCAGGCAAGCAGAAGGGCCCGTTGCAACGGGCCCTTCCTCACCTCGGTCGTTCGAGGGTTGTCGGCTGCTTCACGGTGTAGTTGTCCGGCGTCTCGATGCCCGTCACCGGCTCCCAGACGTCCTTCTGCACGCCACCAGCCCGGTAGCGCTCGATCGAGGCCTTCACGTCAGCAGACGTGAACTCGCGGCCATTTAGCGGCGCCACATTATGGAACTTCACACCCTTGCGCAGGTGGCAGGTGAACACGGTCTGGTCCGGGCTCACTTCCCATTTCTCGGCCAGGTCTGGTTCCACATGGACGAGGGCAGGGTTCGCGCGCGTACCGAACACACCTCGCACCAGCTTGTTCTTCGTGTAGTCCATCGTCGAGTTGATGGTGCACGACAGCGTGCGGTTGAAGTCCATGCTCGGCGGGTCAAGGTAGCGGTTGAGCAGCGTCCCGCCGTAGCGGCCGTTCGCCAGCGGGTCGGTCTCAGCCGGGCTCATTGGCACGAAGTTCTCGTACACCCCCGGCTTCACCCGGCCCTGGTCCCGACCAACTTTCCCGGCCGGGGGCGGGATGACGAGGGCGTCACCAGCTGCAAACGAGTTCGTCGACTTCACGTCGGCGACGGTCGACTGCTCGGCGCCAGCACCGCAGCCGAAGAGTGCCGCTCCTGCGAGCCCGGCGATCCCCACGCCCGCGCCTCTCAGCGCCGAACAACGGGTGACATGACGCGACTAGTAGTTGTCCGTTGCCAAGAAAGTCCCTCCGGTGCTCCGTGCCTCGCGACGCCGAGTAGCGCCGTGCCTTCGTATGACATACGCCGTCTACAGTGATGCTGGATTCGTACGAGGTGATAATCGGTTCAGACTCGCACCACTCCGTACGTGTTGATGGTCACCATGCTCGTAGACGACGCTGTGTAGCACAGCTGTGGACCACGCGCAGCAGCAGTCGCGGGGAGAGCCAGGCGGACCAATGTCGGTGTCGCGTAGGAGGGTGCGTACAGACACCGAGGGCGCCTCGGATTACCGAGGCGCCCTCGTGCCATCGCCTTGCGGCGAACTCACGAGCGGACACGACTAGACGGTGTGGATCGTCCCGTCGGCCTGCTTGATCTTGATGTCGCCGTTCGGCAGCAGAGCCGCCTGTGGCGCACCCTCATCGAGCCAGATCGCGCGCGCCTTGCCGTCGGCGTAACAGTTAAGCGCGGCGCCAACGCCGTGCGGCCGGATGTTGATCACGTAGTTGTGGAAGAAGATGCGCTGGTACGCCCCGACCGGGTAATACACGCCCCAGACCTGATCCAGCTGGCGCGCTTCCGCCTTCAGCCAGAGCTCCTTCT
>SHYS01000004.1 GCA_009692685.1 Dehalococcoidia bacterium | reverse complement strand
GTCAGCCAGACGTTCCCCGGCTTGAGGTCGCGATGCACGATCCCCTGTGCGTGCGCAAACACGAGGCCGTCGGCGACGTTCTTCGCAATCGCGAGTGCCCGTTCGAGCGGAAGGGCGCCGCCTGCCTTCTCCAGCAGGCCTTCAACATCCCCACCGCCGAGCAATTCGGTCACGACGTAGGGCGCACCGCCCTCCTCGCCCATCTCGAAGATCGTGACGACGTGCGGGTGCGAGCCCATGCGGCCCATCGCCTGCGCCTCACGCGTGATCCGCTCGCGTCCCGTCGCGTCGAGGCCATCCGTCTTGATCAGCGCAAAGGCCACGTCGCGATCGAGGGACTCATCGTGCGCGAGGAACACCTTCTTCTTGCCGCCTTCGCCGAGGAAGCGGCGCACGTGGTAGCGGCCTGCAACGAACGACTCGGGGTGTGCGGCAGGGGCGACGGTCGTAGGGGTGGGGGCAGCAGGCGCCGGCGTCGAGGGTGTGGTAGAGCCGAGGTTGGCCTCGGCCATCTTCAGGAAGGTCTGGGCATCCTTGCTGTCGGGGTCGCTCGCAAGTACTGCCCGGGCCTTGTTCGCGACCAGCGGCCAGTCGTCGGCGGACATGGCGGCTTCGGCCTCGTCCAAGAGGGCGTCAATGCGGCGCTGTATACGTTCAGTTGTCATCGGCGCGCACCGTAACACAAGCTACGCCTCGCGCACCGAGCACGGGTTCCGTCAGAACTCAGGGCTCGACCCCGATTTCGGCCAGGAACGTCAGAAGAAGCAGCCCCGTTTCGAATCTGAGAGCAAGCGCTGGGAAGACCGGATCAGGCGCCTTCGAGTCTCTGGGCCCTGAGTTCTGACAGAGCCCCCGTGGAGTGTCTCGGATTGCGTCAATGCCTCCGGGCGGGGGATCGCTCTCACTCCTTTGATATCGACCGCAATTCCTCAGGAGCGCTTAGGCGACCGGGCTCGTCAGGGATCCGGATGCGGTGGCACGGGGCACGCGCGGTGTACTTCGGGGCGTAAGCGCCTTCACAGTTGTGTCTCCAGCAGAGAATGACGGTGCCTCAGCGCCCTGCGGTCGCTGGCTCCAGCTCGTCTCGCCAGCGCGTGCGAAGCGCCTCGGGCGGGCGTTCGAGGATGACGGCAACGAAGCCGGCGGTAACCACGGCGGCAGCAAGTAGCCAGCCAACGAGGTACAGGCCGGTGCGGTCCACGGTGTATCCCACGAGGAGCGGGCCGAACGCAGACCCGATCGTGCGTACAAACGTGGCGAGACCATTCAGTGTCCCGAAGTAGCGGGTCCCGTAGTTGTCGGCGATCATCGCGGCCCGGACGGGGATAGTCCCACCAAAACCTGGACCGAGCAGGAGCAGCACTGCGAGCGCTTCGTAGAGCGTGTGCACGAACGGGAGCAGTCCCAGACCGAGCGCGATCATCGCGGTGCAGGTGGCAAGCATGATGCGCTTGTTGAAGCGGTCGGCGAGGAATCCGAAACCGATCCTTCCGATCAGCGACGAGAGGGCGTAGAAGGCCACCGTAGACGCCGCCGCCGTCGACGGGAGTCCGATCGACTCGAGGTAGGGGATCTGGAGGACGGTCACCGTGGCGGTGCCGAATGAGATGCCTGCTAGGCCGAGCGTCAGCATCACAAACGACGGTGTGCGGATCGCCTGACGGACCGGAATCCCCCAGAACACGCGGCGGCTGACGGGCGTCCCGTCGGCACTGGTAACGGGGAGCCCATCCAGCGGCTGGTGGTGATCGGCCGGACGGAAGCGTGTGGTGGATGCGGGAACGAGGCCCGCGAGCAGTAGCGTGAGCGCCTCGACGCGCAGGGCGCCACGCCAGCCGAGCCCAACGACGAGCGCCGCGATCGGCACGACCATCACCCCGGCCAGGCCGCCCCCCATAGTCATCAACGCGAGGGCACGCGCCCGCCGCCGCTCGAACCACGTAGTGACCGCGGCCATACCGACCGGTCCGCCGACGCTGCTGGCGCCGACGGAGATCAGCAGCATCGCCGTGTAGAACTGCCAGAGATTCTGGATGAATGACAGACCAAGAACCGCCGAGGAGATGATCAGGACGCCCAGAGCGACCGTACGTTGCGGCCCGAAGCGGTCGTTGATCATGCCGATGAGTGGCGCGGCGATCCCGCTCGCCTCCTGGCGGAGCGAGAACGCGAACGCGGTGGCCGCCACGCTCCACCCGAATTCTTCACGCAGCGGGCGAAAGATGGTGCCGAAGCCGTAGTTAATGGCCCCGGACGTCAGGGTGATGTAGAACGCCGAGGCGCCAACCACGAGCCAGCCCTCGTAGACGTTGGGGAACAGACGTCGCACTGCGCCTCCTCGAGCGGTCTCGCGGCACAGAGGCTACGGTGGCGGCAGACACGCGCAGCCGCAAGGCGGGCGACAGGCCCACAAGCGTTCGCCCACGAGCGCGGAATCCGGGACTATGGCAGGAGCGGAGACGCTCCGCCTGCTCAGTACACCGTACCACCTCAGGCGTGGCGCCTGGATCCCTCTCCGCTGAGGAGTCGCTGCGGATGTTGAAGCTTCGCCGCCCGTTCTATGGCTGGTGGATCGTTGGTGCTGCCATCGGCGCGCAGGCCCTTTCGGCGGGGCTGATGCAGCAGGCGTTCGGGTCCTACATCGTGTTGCTGCAGCGCGATTTCGGGTGGAGCCGGACGGCGCTGTCCGGCGCGTTCTCGCTCGCGCGTGTCGAAGACGGCCTGCTGGGGCCATTCCAGGGGTGGCTGCTCGATCGCCTTGGTCCGCGCGTCGTGATGCGGACAGGGGTGCTGATCTTCGCGGCCGGCTTCTTCGTGTTCGCGCGGATCAACTCGATCCCCGCGTTCTACGGTGCCTACATGCTGATGGCGGTGGGCGCCTCGCTTGCGGGCTTCCTGTCGATCACCACGGTGATCGTGAACTGGTTCGAGCAGAAACTCCAGACGGCGATGGGCATCGCCCTGCTCGGTACGGCGATCGGTGGGTTTTCGCTGCCGCTGGTCGTGTTCGGCCTCGATACGCTGGGCTGGCGGGCGGTCGCTGACATCTCGGGTGTGATCGTCCTCGCCGTGGGACTCCCCCTGACGCAGATCATCCGGCAGAGGCCGGAGCCGTATGGCTACCTGCCTGACGGCCGTCAACCGGGTGAGGCCGCTGCAGTGGCGACGACTCGGGACGGTCGCCGGGTGACGCCCGAGGTCGATTTCACGGTTCGCCAGGCGCTGCGAACGCGAGCATTCTGGTTCATCTCGCTGGCACACGCCGCCTCTGTGCTCGTGGTCTCGGTGGTGCAGGTGCACTTCACCGCGCACCTCGTCGGATCGCTCGGCTACTCGCTCTCGCTCGCGGCCAGCATGACGACGATTATGACGGCGACGAACTTCGCCGGCCGTCCGCTCGGCGGGTGGGTAGCGAACCGGGTTGGGTCGCACGCCGTGATCATGGCCTGCATGCTCATGCACGCCGTCTCGCTGCTGGCCCTCGCCTACAGCAGCGCCGTGGCGGTCATCGTCGCCTTCGCGATCACGAACGGGCTGGCGTGGGGGGCACGCGTCCCCGTGGTGGTAACGATGCGTGCCGAATACTTCGGATCCACGTCGTTCGGCGCGATCATGGGGCTGTCCTCGAGCGTGGTGACGGTCGCCTCCGTGTCTGCGCCGCTGCTCGCGGGCCTGTCGTACGACCTGACAGGCTCCTACACGTTCGGATTCACCGCGCTCGCGGTGGCGGCAGCGCTCGGCTCGTTGTTCGTGGTGTTCCTCCCGAAGCCGACCGTGGCGCCCGCAGATAGCCGGGCCGGCTCAGACGGCGCACCGCGCGACGAGCCGTCGGTGCTGGCGGGGCGTTAGGCGTGTGTCGATAGCGCTGACGGGGCCGTTGCCGCGTCTCTTGATGCGGATCGCGTCTACCAGTACGTTGACGCGCACCCCCGAAGAGTCTGACAGTCCGGGCCCACGTCAGACTGGATCGAGTCCAGCCGGACACGTTGCCGCCGTCCGTTACGTCACGTCCTGGGCTCCGTCGGTGTTGGTTCGATGTGGTAAGCGCGTTCCTGATTGACCCCTAACAGCGGTCGGCTCAGAGTGAAGAATCCGCCTGCCGACTCATTCCGAGGCACTGCATTGCGGACGCCGACCGGGCGCTTCACGAATGGCGTGCAGTCAGTGCCGGACACCTACCACCGCCTGATCGACCTTGCCACTAACTATCGTTGGGCGTGGTCACCCGCTACGCAGGAGATGTTCTGTTGCCTCCCCGGCATCGTGCACCAACCCCCCATCCCACTTCAGATCGAAGCCGAGCCCGCCATCCGAGATGGGGTGCGTTACGCCGGGCTAGGAGGTGTCTTACTCGGCGCAGGTGAGTACGTCAGGGAAGCGCTCGTGGAAGACCTCGTTCAGGTCCTGGAGCAGACGGACTGCCGCATAGTCCTCGGGACCTCCTTCGGCGTTGGGCAGCCACTCGCCCTCCCTGTGGAGGTAGTCGCGGTAGAGCATGGACGTAACTGCGTCCATCCGCAGGCCGTCGACGTGGTAGCGCTCGAATCAGGAGCAGGCGCTAGAGATGAGGAAGGAACGGACCTCAGGGCGGGCGTAGTCGAAGACGAGCGTTCCCCACACCGGGTGATGTCCGCGGCGCGGATCAGGGTGCTCGTACAGGGTCGTGCCGTCGAATTGCCCGTGTCCGGGGGCATCCTTGGCGAAGTGCGCGGGGGTCCAGTCAAGAATCACGCCGATCCCGCGTTGATGCAGCGAGTCGATGCGGTACATGAGGTCCTGCGTGCTGCTGTACCGCGATGTCGGCGCGAGGTAGCCCGTGGTCTGATATCCCCACGACCCGTAGTACTGGTGCTCCATCACCGGGAGCAGATCCACATGCGTGAAGCCCAAGGCGAGGACGTGCCCTGCGAGGGGGGGCCGCGATCGCTCGATAGTTGACGCTGCCCGGCGGGCGGCGCCATGAACCGAGGTGCAACTCGTAGATCGAGATGGGCGCGGTGAGCGTCTGCTGCGGGCCGCGGGTGGCCAGCCACTCCGCGTCGTGCCAGTCGTAGGCGAGGTCGGCGATCCGCGATGCGGTCCCGGGAGGTACTTCGGTGGCCGCTGCGAACGGGTCTGCCTTGTCGAACGTTTCGCCGTCGATACCGATCAGGCGGTACTTGTAGAGCTGTCCGGACCGCGCGCTGGTGATTAACCCGGACCACATACCAGCGGCGCTGCCGGTGAGTTGATGGTCGCTAGCGCCTCACGAGTCGAACTCGCCGACGACCTGCACCGAGCGTGCATGGGGCGCCCAGACGCCGAAGGCGGTGCCACCCTCGACCGCGTGCGCGCCCAGCACCTGATATGAGGTGATCATGGCCCCCCGCCTCGAAGAGCTGTTGGTCGAGTTCGGTGAATGCCTCCACGGGCAGATTCTCGCACCTGCGCTGGTGGCGTTGCGAGCCCACGCCGACACTCGGAAGGGCGTCCAGCTTGCGCGGTGCGCCTGCAGTGGCCTTGCGCAGAAGTATCCACGGCAGCCGTCGCTGGGTCTCGCGTCAACGCCGCCGCCTCGTTACCGCCTGGCTGCGCCTACGCCAGCGACGTACCCGCTGGCCCACGCCCACTGGAAGTTGTAGCCACCGATCCGGCCGTCGACATCGAGCATCTCGCCGCAGAGGAAGAGGCCGGGTGCGACGCGCGACTCCATCGTCTCGAGCTGGACCTCGCTGAGCGGGGCGCCGCCGGCCGTTGCCTCCGCGTTGTTCCAGCCCCGCGTGCCCGTCACAGGTATCGTGGTTGCGAGGACGGCGCGCACCAGCGCCCGGCGATCCTCCCGCCGGAGCGTGTGTCCTGAGGCGTTCGGATCGACCCCGGCAGATACGCACACCGCACGCGCCAGCCGGTTCGGCAGGTGCTGTGTGAGGTAGCGATGCGGGCTCTGTTCGCCAAGGTTCTGGAGTGCCGCGTCCAGTGACTCGGCAGACTCATCTGGTAGCCACGAGACGACGAGCGTCGCAGCTGGATCCTCGAGGACGGCCAGCTGCCAATGGCGGCTGATGTCCATCGGTGCGGGGCCGGAGAGACCAAAGTGGGTGCACAACGTGGCTCCCGTAAGCGAATGCAGCCGCTTCCCGCTCCACGACCGTACCTCGAGGCGCGCGTCGACCGCGAGGCCCGACAGCTCGCGCACGAAACAGTCCGCGGCGACGGTCAGTCCGACCAGCGCCGGCACGAGGTGAGGCGTGACGCTGTGCCCCAGTGCGCGCGCCATGTCGATACCCGCACCATCGCTGCCCGACCTCGGCACGCTGCGGCCTCCAGTCGCGAGGATGACCCGCCGGGCGCGCAGGTCGCCCTGGTCCGTGCGCACATGGAAGGCGCCGTCAGCGAGGCGCTCGACGGCGTGTACGCGCCACGGATGTCGCAGCTCGGCACCGCCATCGCGCGTCGCCTGCAACAGTGCGTCGAGTACGGTGCGCGCCCGGTCTGTGACCGGGAACAGCTTGCCTGTTGCTTCACGTTTCAACTCGACGCCCAGATCTGCAAAGAACTGGACGGTCCGAGCCACATCGAAACTTCGCAGAACCCGCCGAATCGCCGAGGTCGACGAGCCCGCGTAGGCGCGTTCGTCGACCTCGTCGTGGGTGACGTTGCAGCGTCCGCCGCCGGACACCAAGATCTTCGCGCCGAGCGCGCGCGCACCGTCGAGCACGATCACCCGCCTCCCGTAACGGCCCGCCCACGTCGCCGCCATCAATCCGGCCGCGCCCGCACCAACCACGACCAGCTCGACGTCTTCCACCGATCCGCCTCCGTTGTTCCTCGATGGAGCGACGCTCACGCGAATTGGCGGGCTGGTATCTCAGCGGCCGGATCGAGGAGACACCGAGGCGCTAGCCTCGCGCAGGCAGGCTCGCGACGACAGGGCCCGGCCCGACGGTGATGCCCTGAGACGTCTCGGTCTTCACGTCGATCTCCACGAGGTGCTCGGAGCCTTCCTGCCATTTGCGCGTGACCTGTCCGCTGGTCACCGCGCACTCGCCAACGGCATTGAAGACGCGCATTCGGAAAGGCCCCGTCTTCTTGAAACGACCATCGAGGCCGATGTACTCGCGCACAGCGCGCTCCCACCACGACTGGATGAACACGTTGTTCGCGTACATCTCAGGTGCACCGGTTGCCTTCGAGACGGGCGAGTTGTGATGGATCTGATTGAAATCGCGATTGCCACCCGCCTCGACGACGAGTCGCGCGATCGTGAGGTTGATCGAGAGCGGCTCGATCGGGTCACCGACATTCACGTCATCCCAGTAGCGCTGCGCGGTCCAGTCGACGCCACCAGGGGGCTCGGGCTGGACGTTGCGGATCGTGATCAGGTCCTCTTCGGAATGGACCGGCGCAGGCGGTCGTGGCGCGGGATTGGATCCACGACTCTCGGTCGCCTCGAACGGCACGTATGAGTACCCGCCGTTGCGGATGAGCGCGACACGCACACCGTCCTGGTTGACCACCTCCCGCTCCCACACCATGAAGGCCCCCCTCCCGACACGGGTCTCGCGAGGATTGCACGACATCAGCTTCCGACCGCGCACGGTGAGCCGGTCGCCGACGACGGGCGGTTCGAAGTACTCGATCTCGACCTCGGTGGCGAAACCGACGGTCGTGGGCGGCATCGGCGGGTTCGGCGCATCCGCGACACGCTCGCGCGGAATATCGACGTGTGGGTGTGCACTCGGGTAGCGCGAGCCGAGTCCGGGCCGCCAGAGCCCGGCGTCCAGCCAGGTCTGCGACACACCGCTGATCGGAGCCAGCACGTTGCGGTAGCCATGCTGCCTCGCAACGCCGACGTCGTAATGGAGGGGGCAGTCGAGTTCGACGGCCTCCAGGAACTTGCGAACCGCACCGAGCTCGATCCTGTCGATAGCCGCGCTCTCAGTGCCACCGCCGAAATCCTGGCCCACGGCATCGATGGTGGGTTGCCACGCCTGCATCCACTCGTCCGCCACAGTGCTTCCCTCCTGACATGCCTCAAGGCTCGCTGTCGCGTTCGCCTCGAGATCCATCGTGTATGCCGTGCACGGTAGCGCCGAGAGCGCGTCTCGTGGTCGCCGGGCGCACCGTTGAACACCCGGTGTCACTCTGGCACCGACGACCCGCCGATAGTTCTGTCAACGAGCCGCTATGGGGATGGTGGCACCACATGGAGGTCGGCTGGCAGGAGTTCGACCACCCACTGGCGGCGGGTGGAGATACCGAGGATGTCGTATGGCCTCGACGCGACTTCGACCTCAATGTCGGGACCAGTGCCGTCGGGTCGAAGGTGCAGCGTGTGAGTGTTCCCAAAGGCGAGCTCGCGTGTGATGGTCGCGACGTAGCAGTTCTCGGGCAGGGAGCTCGCGTGGTCGAGGCGACGGAGGTTGCAGCGTTCGGCGCGAATGGCGATATCGACGGAGCCCGCGGTCGAGCTGGTGGCGGTGCGGAGCGGGAGACCGGCAACGTCGCCAGTGGCGCCCCGGGAGGTGCCCCTGAGGATATTGGCGACGCCCGTGAGTTCGGCGACGCGCCGCGATGTGGGTCGCTGGAAGACCACATCGCGATCGTCGCACTGGAGCACCCGGCCGTAGTCGAGGACCGCGACGCGATCGCCGAGCAGATGCGCCTCGCAGGCGCCGGCGATGGCAACGCCCTGCGCCTCCAGGGTATGCGTGACTTCGACGGCATTCTGCCCAGTGGTTTCGCGCCGGTAACCGAAAGCCGGCATGGGGCACCTCCGTGGCCCCGCCAGCGGTCAGTATGCCTCGACCTTTCCCACACGGCTGGATAGCGAAAGCTACGAAAAGCCGTCGAACGGGCGCGGCGACCTCGATGTACGATGAGATGAATAGACCGGTCTCGCCAGAGACCAACCGCAACCCCGGGGGATTTGTGTGCTGATGAACGTCGCGACGCTGCTGCGGGAGGCCCCGGGGGCTGCTCGCCGCCTCGATGCGGCTGGCGAAGTCGCCGAGGTGCCCGAGGAGAACTACCGTCGCCCTCTGGAAGGGGAGATCCGGCTCCTTCGGACGGCACGGGGCGTCTTGGTGCGCGCGAAGCTCACGGTCACCCCCAAACTCGAATGTGGTCGTTGCTTGAAGTCGTTCACTAGACCGCTCGATCTGGTCATCGAAGAGTTGTATGTCTTCACTCGCGACCCGATTACGCTCGTTACGGTAGAAGCAGAACCAGACGAATTTCGGCTGGGAGACGACCAGCACCTCGACCTGAGCGAGGCGGTAAGGCAATATGAAGCGTCCGCGCTTCCGATCGGCCCATTGTGCCAGGAGGACTGCGCCGGGCTCTGTCCCAGCTGTGGGAGCGACTTGAATGACGGGCCGTGTGGTTGCGCGGCGAACGACATCGATTCCGCGTGGTCCACTCTGAACGAGCTGGCCACGCGGCTACGAGCGGCGGAGGTACCCGATGGGCGTTCCTAAGCGCAGGACTTCTCAGTCGAAGCAACGGCTGCGGCGGAGTCATCACCACGCGATTCTGCCGTCGATCGTGCGGGACCCTCGCACGGGGCGGTGGAAGCTGAGTCACAGCTTCTCCGCAGCGGATCGCGACCGGAAGGGTCATCCGCTGGCCGAGTCCGGGACGGCCTCGTAATCCTCATATAGCGAAGACCTCGGGACGGGACTGGCATCGCGAGCGAGCGCCCGTGGGGTGACTCCCCGCGCTCCCGCTTTTCGTCGTGGCCTGCGCCACACGCCGCCGAGCGGATAGAGCGCGGTCTCACGACGCAGGCGACTCACTTCCACTGCCAGTCCGGCTCGCGCTCCAGGAGCTCATGGCGAGCGACAGGCGAGGCATCACGCAGGATCCGACATAGTCCTCGATGGATGCGGGTCAGACGAGAACGATCGAGGTAGACTCGCCGCGGCGAGTGAGCGATAACGAAACGTAGGAGGCACGATGGCCACGGTGACGATCCCGGATCTGCCGCCCGCTCCCGGGACGGCGTGGCTGTTCCCAGGCCAGGGCGCGCAGCACGTCGGTATGGGGAAAGACCTCTACGACCATGTCCCGGCGGCGCGCGCGGTCTTCGAGGCGGCCGACGCAGCCCTCGGATTCTCGCTGTCGACGCTGTGCTTCGAGGGCCCCGAGGATGAGCTGACGCGCACCGTGAACACCCAGCCCGCCCTCGTTACTCACGCCATTGCGGCCCTCGTCGCGGCCATCGACTCAGGGAGCATCACCGGACGCCCCGACTTCGTGGCCGGACACTCGCTGGGCGAATATGCAGCGATGATCGCCGCCGGCGCGGTGTCCTTCGAGGACGGCGTGCGGCTGGTACACGAGCGCGGGCGTCTCATGCAAGAGGCCTGCGACGCCGTGCCGGGGACAATGGCGGCGGTGCTTGGCCTGGAGCCCGCGCAACTCGTCTCGATCTGCGCCGAGCACGGCGCGGCGCTCTGCAACATCAATGCGCCCGGCAACGTCACGATCGGTGGCACCGTTGCCGCGGTTGAGGCGGCAAGCGCTGCTGCGACGGCCGCTGGCGCCTCGCGGGTGGTAGCCCTCAGCGTGGCCGGAGCGTTCCACACGCCGCTCATGGCACAGGCCGCAGAGGGGATGCGAGCCGTCCTCGCAGGTGCGAAATTCGACGCGCCTCGCATGCCGGTGGTCTCCAACGTCACCGCCACGCCGCTCACCTCCGGGACTGCGTTCGCGCAGGAGCTGACGGATCAGGTGACGAGTCCGGTGCGGTGGGTGGATTGCGTGCAGACCATGCTCGACGGCGGGGTCACCTCGTTCATCGAGTTTGGACCGGGTCGAGTGCTCACGGGGACCGTGAAGCGCCTCGCGAAGGACGCCACGGTCCGCAACGTCGCGACCGCCGACGAGGCTGCGCTGGTCGCCGAGGGCGCCTCGCGATGACCGCCTCCGGCGGGCGGCCGCTGGCCGGTAAGACCGCGGTCGTTACCGGCGGGTCGCGCGGGATCGGCCGCGCGATCGCGATGGAGCTTGGTCGTCTGGGTGCGGACTTGCTCATCACCTACCGCGCGAACGGGGTACTTGCGGAGGCCGTCGCCCGTCAGATCCGCGAGCTTGGTACGGGCTGCGTTACCGCCGAGGTGGACGTACGAAGCAGTACTGACCTAGAGCGGATGGTCGAGGAGGTCCGGCAACGCTTCGGCGGCGTGGACATCTTGGTAAACAACGCTGGCATGACCGACGACAAGCTCGTGCTGCGCATGGGCGAGGAGTCGTGGGACGAGGTGCTCGCGACGAACCTCACCAGCACGTTCCTGGCGACCAAGCTGGTGCTGCGTCATATGACGCGTTCGCGATGGGGCCGGATCATCAACATTTCCTCAGTCGCGGGCGTGATGGGGAACGCCGGGCAGGCGAACTACGCCGCTTCGAAGGCCGGCATCCTCGGCTTCACGAAATCGGTAGCGCGTGAAGTCGCCTCGCGAGGAGTGACCGTGAACGCCATCGCGCCAGGTTTTGTAGCGACCGACATGACCGCGACGCTGACGGACGAGCAGAAGACGTTCATCCTGACCCAGATCCCGATGGGCAGGTACGCGCAGCCGGATGACATCGCCCCGCTGGTGGGGTTCCTCGCGACTGACGGCGCGGCCTACATCACCGGGCAGACGTTCCACGTCGATGGCGGGCTGGTGATGCAGTGACCTCGACGTTCAGTCTGTCGAGGTACTAGATGGCACGAGGTGGACGGCGTCGTGCGCGCATCGTGGCGTTCCAGGTGCTGTTCGAGGCGGACGCCTCGGCCCGCGCGGTCGAGCCCATCCTCGAGCGACGCCTTCTCGAGGCGGCCCTGCCCGAGGACGCGGACGAGTTCGTGCGACATCTCATCGATGGCGTACACCAACACCTCGCGGAGATCGATGCGACTATTGCGCGATACGCGACGTCGTTCCCGCTGGAGGACATGGCACCAGTCGACCGTAATGTCCTTCGTCTTGCGGTCTTCGAGGTCCTATTTGATAATCGCGGCGCTCCGCTCCGGGCGGCCATTAACGAGGCCGTCGAGCTCGCTAAGGGCTACGGGTCGGAGTCGTCGGGACGATTCGTGAACGGAGTGCTCGGGGCGGTCGCGCTGGCTGCACCGGGTCAGCAAGAGCCCTGAGAGAGGAGCCGCAAGAAGTGGCAACTGTATACGAGCGCGTACGCTCATTGGTCGTGGACCAGCTCGGTGTCGAAGAGGACCAGGTGGTGCCGAACGCCTCGTTCGTCGACGACCTGAATGCGGACTCGCTCGACCTGGTGGAGCTGATCATGTCCATCGAGGAGGAATTCTCGAAGGACGGCGCACCCGTCGAGATCTCCGACGAAGACGCCGAGAAGATCCAGTCCGTACAGGACGCGATCGATTTCATCCACGACGCCGGCATCGAAGACTAGCCGCCACCGTCCCTTCCGACTCCGCTTCCTCAGCAGCCACTCGCGCGCTGCCCCGATTCGCCCGGGGCAGCGCGCGATCTCCGGACAGGCCGGACGCGCGAGGCGCTCTACAGCCGGCCCCTGGTCACGGTCATTGACGCGAATCCCCTTACCGAAGCGTGGTGGCTGAGAGCCGTGAGGCGCATCGCGGCGTATGATTCGAGGCAATGGAACTTTTTGGTGTCGGCATCGGCGAGGCCGGGCTCGTGCTCCTGATCACCATGCTGGTGGTGGGCCCCGAGCGCTTTCCTCAGATCGCTCGCGAGGCTGGCAAGTACTACCGCATGGCTCGACGGTTCACGGCCGAGGTCACGGGCGACCTGACCATGGCGCTGAAGGAACTCGAGAACGAGGTCAACGAGCAGACCGGCGACATCAAAGCTGTGCGCGAGATCGGCAACGAGGTGCGCGCGGGCGTGACCGAAGGCGCCACCGATATGAGGGCGATCGGCGCGGGCGCGGTCGCCGCGGCATCCACGGATACGACGCCCTCGGCCGCTTCGCCTGAGGGCCGTCGTGAGCCCGAGGCGCCGGAGCCGATGACGGCGCCCCCGGTCGCCGTACCTGCGAACCGCGACCCGTTCGCGCGCGTGTCCGCGTCGTATGCGGACTACCACACACCAACCGCGAACGCGGGCACCGAGAATGAAGCCGAAGCCCCCCGTCCGTCTGGCCCGCCATACTCGTCCGAGCAGGTCGTGGGCGTGAACCCCTTCGGCAGCACGGACCCGGTTATGCCGCCACCCCGCACCGCGGCCGCGACCGTGGAGGCGGAACGCGTGGCAGAGGTGCCCTCGGAACCCGCAGAGACGACCACTTCGACGACCGCCACCCCGAAGCCTGCGTCGGGCTCCTAGAGCGTGGTTGCCGCCGAACCTCTCGATGGTCCGCCGCTGACCGAGCCCCGCGAGGGCGCCACGATGACGCTGCTCGAGCATCTGCTCGAGCTGCGCTCGCGGTTGATGTTGGCCTCGATCGCGGTGTTCGCGGGAATGCTGCCGTTCTTTGTGCCCGCGATCGGGCTGCGCGTGATCGCGGCGCTCATCGAGCCGGCGCGCGCGCAGAATCCCAACTTCCACGCCCAGGCGATCTCGCCGATGGAGAACATCACGGTGTACTTCGAAGTGGCGCTGCTGGGTGGGCTCACGCTCGGCATGCCGATGCTGATGTACCAGATGCTCGCGTTCGTGACGCCGGCGCTGACGTCGAAGGAGAGGCGCTGGCTCATCCCGGTGGTTGTGGGCACGACCGTGATGTTCGGTCTCGGGATGACCTTCGCGTACTTCTGGGTACTGCCGGCGGCCTACGGGTTCCTGTTCACGTTCGGCAGCCAGTTCGCCGACCCCACGCCGACGATCTCAAGCTACATCGACCTGACGACTCGCCTAATTCTCGTCGTGGGACTCGTCTTCCAGACGCCGCTGGTGATCATGGGCCTGGCGAAGTTCGGGCTCGTGACGGCGGGGAAGCTCTGGCGCTTCAAGGCGTGGGCGGTCGTCCTCGTCTTTACGATCTCGGCGATCCTGACGCCGACGCCCGACCCGGTGACGCAGACGCTGGTCGCGGCGCCGATGCTGGTGCTGTACTTCATCGGCATTGGCCTAGCGTGGCTGGTGCGGCGCGAGTAGATCTCGCTAGTGAACGGCGTCATGGCGTACCACGAGCTCGACCGTGAGCCTCCAACGTTGAGTACACCTCCCCTGCCGCTAACATCGAGAGCGCTACGCGGCCTCTCCCCGAACCTTCGAGGCCACTCGATGACTGCTCCGCTGCTCCCGCCCGCCGTCGACCCGATCTTGCTCGACCTGTACGAGCGCATCGCCGATTGCCCGAACTGCGTGCTCGCGAAGACGCGTACTCGCACGGTGCCCGGCTCGGGGCCCGCGACCTCGGAAGTGATGTTCGTGGGCGAAGGGCCCGGGCAGCGCGAGGACGAGCAGGGGGTGCCGTTCGTCGGGCCTGCGGGCAAGTTTCTCGACGAGCTGCTTGGCGCCGCGGGCTGGACTCGCAACGATGTATATGTCACTAACGTGGTGAAGTGCCGGCCGGCCGGCAATCGCGACCCGGAGCCGGAAGAGATCGCGGCGTGCGCCCCGTTCCTAGATGAGGCGCTGCAGCTGCTCAACGTGCGGTTGATCGTGACGCTGGGGCGTTTCTCGATGGCGCGCTGGTTCCCCGGCGCCTCGATCTCCCGCATTCACGGCCAGCCGCGCCGCCTTGAGGACCGGCGCATCGTGGTGCCGATGTACCATCCGGCGGCGGCGCTGCGCAACGGCGGCCTGCGTCCGGTCCTGCTGGCCGACTTCGCGAGGCTGCCGGCGCTTCTCGATGAGGCGAGGACCGCTGCAGGGACCGAAGCGGCGGCCGCCGCGACGGGTGTTGTCCTTCGAGGCGCGGTGGGGGGCGCAGAGGCGTCCGAACGCCTACTATGAACCCGTGAGCCCTTCTTTACGCGTCATCCCCCTCGGCGGCCTCGGCGACATCGGTCGCAACATGATGGTTTACGAGTACGACGGGACCGCGATCGCGGTCGATGTCGGCCTCATGTTCCCCGAGCACGAAATGCTCGGAGTCGACATTGTGATCCCCGAAATCACGTACCTGACGGAGCGCCCGGGGCTTCTGAAGGCGGTCTTCCTGACACACGGCCACGAAGACCACATCGGCGCGCTGCCGTTCCTGCTGCGCGAACTCAACGTACCCGTCTACTGCACGCGCCTGACTCGAGGGCTGGTCGAGGTCAAGCTCAAGGAGCAGCGACTCCTCGAGGGTTCGAGCATCAACACCGTCGAGTACGGCGACACTGTCGAGGTGGGGCCGCTCGCGGTCGAATTCTTCTCGGTGTCTCACTCGATCCCGGACGCCGCCGGCGTGATCATTCACACGCCCCTCGGACCGATCGTCCATACCGGCGACTTCAAGATCGACCACACCCCGGTCATGGGGCAGCACACCGACCTCAACCGCCTGGCGCAGCTGGGTTCCGAGGGCGTACTGATGCTCCTCGCCGACTCCACGTACGCGGAGGTCGAGGGGTACACCCCATCCGAGCAGAACGTCGCCGTCGCCCTCGACCGGGTGATTGGCGAAGCCGAAGGCCGCGTGGTGGTGACGACGTTCGCGTCGCTGATCTCGCGCGTACAGATGGTGGTCGACGCCGCGGTGAAACACGGGCGTCGAGTGTTTGTCACTGGCCGCTCGATGATCAACAACACCCAGATGGCCCGCGACATGGGCTATCTCAAGGCCCCCGGTGGCACGTTCCTGTCGCCCCGCGAGGTGAACGAACACCCGGACGCGAAGACCGTCGTGATCTGCACCGGGTCGCAGGGCGAGCCGACGTCAGCACTGACGAGGATGGCGAACGGCACTCACCAGCAGGTCGCGATCCGCAGGGGCGATACGGTGATCCTCTCCTCGAACCCCGTGCCGGGGAACGAGAAGTTCGTCAGCCGCAACATCGACAACCTCTTCGAGCTGGGCGCGCACGTGGTCTACAACCGCGTCGCGGACGTGCACGTCCGCGGCCACGCGGCGCGCGAAGAGCTCAAGATTACTCATCGCGTGGTGCAACCGAAGTACTTCGTGCCGATCCACGGCGAGTACCGGCACCTGGTCCTGCATCGCGAGCTGGCGATCTCGCTCGGGATGCCCGAGGAGAACGCGTTCGTGCTCAACGACGGCGATGTTCTCGAGGTCAACGAGGACAGCGCGAGTGTCGTGGACAAAGTCCCCGCCGATTATGTCTTCGTCGATGGCCTCGGTATCGGGGACGTTGACGAGTACGTGCTGCGCGATCGTGCGCACCTCGCCTCGGATGGCTTCGTGGTGGTGGTGGTGCCTGTGCAACGCCAGACCGGGCGCCTGGTGCGGCGGCCCGACGTGATGACCCAGGGCTTCGTCGGCCTCGACGAGGAGGCGGCGCTCATCGAAGGTGTGATTGGCATCGTCACCGATTCGCTCGGCGGCGAGGGCGGCCACATTGATTGGACTCGGATCCACGATTCGCTGAAAGACGACGTGGCGGCGTACCTGCGGGACCAAACGCATCGTCACCCCCTCGTGCTTCCGTTCGTAGTCGAGGTATAATTGTATAGGCGATAAGCCTTCGCACTGACGCTGGCGGGTGGGCCCCGCCGGCCCCCTCGCGGGTTGTCCACCCTCGAGCACGACACGGTCAGAGTTCACGCGCGATGGTGGGGCGCGCGCCGGTTGAGGAGCTTCCGGTGGCCCGTGCCCGCGCTCGCTACCACGACTACGAGTTCAACCTCGTCGATCAACTACTTCGTCCCGAGGTCATCATCACCTCGCTGGTGCTCATCAGCGCGGTCGTCATGCCGCTGCTGCTCCCCATCGGCGACCTGCTTGCCGACCTGCGTGACTCGATGTTCCGCGCGCTGGGTGTGCACGTCGCCACGGTGGTGCTCTACACGATCGCTGGGGGGGTGCTGGCGCTCGGTCGCAACCTAGCCTGGCTACAGGTGCGACCTCGACAGATCGCCGGCATCCTCGCGCTTACGTTCTTCAGTGCCGGTGTGCTCGCGTTCTGGACCCCGAACGTGCGCATCGGCGGCGTCGACCTGCACATCGTGACGGCAGCCGGTACCACCGGCCGCGCCCTCCTCGGCTGGCCGCTGGTCGTGCCCTGGCTTGCCTCGTTGTTTGCCGGATTCGCCATGCTCTGGCCGGAGACGGCTGCCGAGATCGGGAGGACGGCGCCGGGTGCGGCCGCTCGCGGTACCGGCGCTGCCTCGCTGTGGGTGTGGGACTCGGTACTCGCTCCCTCCTTCCGGGGAGCCAGCGTGGCAATCTCGCGTCTGCGCCACCGCGGTGAAGATTGGGACGAGAAAGGGTTCGAAGACGAGGACTACGAAGGCTTCGAGGACGACGAGGAGTGGGACGGCGCCGAGTTCGAGGATGAACTCGAGGAGGACGAAGAACCCGCGGCTGTCCCGGAACCGGCGCCCGTCGCGAAGAAGATCCGCCGCCAGATCCCCATGGATCTCGACCAGCCGGTCGACAAATGGCGTCACTCCGCCGACGGCTGGCAGCTGCCGCCACTCACCCTGCTAGAGGATCCGAAGGCGGCGAGCAAGCAGAAGCAGGCCGACACGCAGCGTCGAGCGCAGTTGATTGTCGACACGCTGGCGTCATTCGGTGTCGACTCGAAGGTCGTGGAGATCAACGAGGGCCCGACCGTCACGCAGTTCGGCGTCGAACCGGGCTGGGACGTGAAGATGCGCACCGTCCAGGACCGGGACATCGACGGCCTGGTCTACGACGAAGAGGGACAGCCGGTCACGCACGAGGTCGAAGTGTCGCGGACGCGCATCCGGGTGAACCGCATCACGTCGCTGCAAAACGATCTCGCGCTGGCGCTTGCCGCGCCCGCGCTCCGCATCGAGGCGCCGGTGCCGGGGAAGCCCGTCGTGGGCATCGAGGTGCCGAACACGATCTCGACGATGGTCACGATGAAGCAGCTGATGGAAGGTCCGGCCTACGACAAGTTCGCGGCGAAGGCGGACCTGCCGATCGCCCTCGGTGCGGGCGTGTCAGGCGAGCCGGTGATGGCGGACCTAGCGAAGATGCCGCACCTCCTGATCGCGGGCGCAACCGGCGCCGGCAAGTCGGTCTGCCTCAACGCGATCATCACCGGACTGCTGTTGCGGTTCTCGCCGAACGAATTGCGCCTGGTGCTGGTCGACCCGAAGCGTGTCGAGCTGACGCCGTACGCGAACATCCCGCACCTCGCGTTCTCGAACATCATCGTGGACATGGATCGAGTGGTGGGGACCCTCCAGGCGATCATTAACGAGATGGAGTCGCGCTACCGCCGCTTCGCGGCGGCGGGCGTACGCGACCTGCGTCGCTACAACGAGGTCGCCTCGAAATCCGGCGGCGTGAAGCTCCCCTACTGGGTGGTGGTGGTCGACGAGCTGGCCGACCTCATGCTTGTTGCCCCGTACCAGGTGGAGAACCAGATCGTGCGGCTGGCGCAGCTGGCGCGCGCGACTGGTATCCACCTGATCATCGCGACGCAGCGGCCCTCGGTAGATGTAGTGACGGGGCTAATCAAGGCGAACTTCCCCACGCGCATCGCCTTCGCGATGTCCTCGATGGTGGACTCGCGCACTGTCCTCGACCAGGGCGGCGCGGAGAAGCTGCTGGGGCGCGGCGACATGCTGTTCGTCCCGCCTGGCGCGCACAAGCCGCGTCGAGTGCAGGGCGTGTTCCTCTCCGACGCGGAGATCGAGGCCGTGGTGGACTTCTGGACCGCCGACCGCTTCTCCGACCTCGTGCCGGACAAGCACGACGACCTCCTCGAGGAAGCCGAGCAGCAGACGCAGGCCATCGAGGAGGAGAGGGACGCGGATCCGATGGTGGATCGCGCCGTCGCGCTCGTCCTCGAGCTGAAGACGATCTCCGTCTCGATGCTGCAGCGCCGCCTGCGCGTCGGCTACCCGAGGGCGGCTCGCATCATGGATGCCCTCGAAGAGCGCGGGATCGTCGGGCCTTCGGACGGGTCGAACTCTCGCGCCGTGGTGACCGCCGAAGGGATCATCGAGGCCGGCGACGCTGGCGGCTCGGCGCCCGCGATTCCATCGATGCCGGCCCTCGAGATCGAGAGTGGCGATGCGGAATACGACGACCCCTGCCTCGATGCGGCGGACGTAGATGACGTGGAGGACGAAGAAGAGCCCAAGCAGGCCTCACGTCGCCGCAGGAGGGGGCCAAGGGCCGCTACACCGGCTCGACGGCGGCGCGCATACTAGTGCGTGTACAGGCCGAGAGGCAGCGAGGTTGCTTCGGACTGGATGGTCAGCCGTTGGACACAGCAGCGACGCAGCGCCCCGCCGAAGGTCTTCGAGGTCTCACGACACAGGGTTGAGCTCACTCCCCACGTCCGGTTCGCGCCCCGCTCCGTAGCCGCGCTCCAACCGCCCTCGACGGTGAGCCCGCCGGCTCGGGCCGCTCCCCCGCCTGTTCCACCTCGATAAGGGCGTGGCCGGGCGCTCCTTTCTCAGGCACGTCCCACGTAACAGGCCACGCTCACACGGGGCCTGCTTGCTGGTGGGTACATCGAGAATGGCACCACGCGGCTCGATGGCCCGCGTGGTGAATGTAAGGTTGGCTCGTGGTTCGACAGGCTCACCACGAACGTGGAAAGGCGGTGGTTCGCGCCCCTACGCGGACGGTGCGCGCCGCCTCGATGCGAGCCCGACGTCCGCGCGATTAACGCACCGGGATAACCAAGTCGCGCTGGACAAGTTCGCGTCTGGTAGCTTATTCGAGTCTGACAGGCACCCGGATTCCGCCGCACAATTCCTCGCTCTGTTTAACCAAAGCCACCATGAACAGCCCGCCGTGTCCAATAGCACGCGCCACGGCCAACAGATCCTGCTCAATGTCACTGCCGACCGGGGTTGACTCGACGAGTCCGAAACGCATCGTGCGCTCATCTGCGTAGGTTTGCGCCTCGACGGTCATCGCTCTCGTGTTCATGTTTGCCATCGATATGCTCCTAGCCCTGAAGCACGCTCCTCCGTCGCCTACCCGCTTCTCCGCGGGATGGGACGACTGCGGCCGCCGCGCTTGGTGCGCTGGCTGGGACGGGTGTTTGAGGAGCGATTGAACTCGCGGAGGCCCTCGGGGCGGTCGTTCTCGAGGATCTGCTCGCGGCGGAGGTCGACGATCTGGTCGCGCAGGATGGCGGCGCGTTCGTAGTCGAGCTCCCGCGCGGCGACCTTCATCTGTGACTCAAGCTCGCGGATCAGGCGGGCCAGCTCCTCCTTCGGCAGCTCCGAGGCGGCCGTGTAGGGCGACGACTCCTCGGCGACGCCTCGGAGGCGGTCTGTGATGTCGCGAATGGTCTTGATGATGCCCTGCGGCGTGATGCCGTGGGCGGTGTTGTACGCCTCCTGGACGCCTCGACGGCGGTTCGTCTCATCGATGGCGTGACGCATCGAGTCGGTGACGTTGTCGGCGTACATGATGACTCTGCCATCGGCGTGGCGGGCGGCGCGGCCGATGGTCTGGATGAGCGATCCGCCTGAGCGCAGGTAGCCCTCCTTGTCGGCGTCGAGGATGCAGACGAGGGAGACTTCCGGCAGGTCGAGGCCTTCACGCAGCAGGTTGATGCCGACGATGGTGTCGTAGACGCCGTGGCGCAGATCGCGCAGGATCTCGACGCGCTGGAGCGTGTCGATCTCCGAGTGCAGGTACATGGCGCGGACGCCCATCTCCTGCAGGTAGTCTGTGAGATCCTCGGCCATCTTCTTGGTGAGTGTGGTGATCAGGACGCGCTCGTTGCGCTTGGCGCGCTCCTGCACCTCGTGGAGCAGGTCGTCGATCTGGCCCTTCGTCTCCCGGACGCTGATCTCGGGATCGAGGAGGCCCGTGGGACGGATGACCTGCTCGGCAATGCGCTCGGAGACATCGAGTTCGTAGGGCCCCGGGGTGGCCGAGGTGAAGATCACCTGGTTGATGTGGTCGGAGAACTCATCGAAGTTCAGCGGACGATTGTCGAGGGCGCTCGGCAGGCGGAAGCCATACTCGACCAGCGTCTCTTTCCTCGAACGGTCGCCGAAGAACATCCCTCGGACCTGGGGGATCGCGATGTGCGACTCGTCGACAAAGAGGAGCCAGTCGTCGGGGAAGTAGTCGAGCAGCGTCCACGGCGTCGAGCCCGCCTCGCGACCAGCGAGGTGGCGCGAGTAGTTCTCGATGCCGGAACAGTAGCCGACCTCGCGAAGCGTTTCGACATCGAAGCGGGTGCGCTCCTCGAGGCGCGCGGCCTCGAGGATGTGCCCGCCGGCGCGCAGTTCGGTGGTGCGCGCCTCGAGCTCTGCCTGGATCGCGGCAACTGCCGACTCCAGGCGGTCCTTCGAGGTGACGAAGTGCTTGGCTGGGTAGATCGCGACGTGCTCCGTGTCACTCAGCAGCTCGCCGGTGAGCGGATCGATGGTGACGATGCGCTCGATCTCATCGCCGAAGAAGTCGATGCGGATCGCGAGCTCTTCGTATGCCGGGAACACCGTGAGGGAGTCACCGCGCACGCGGAAGGTGCCGCGGACCAGACTCATGTCGTTGCGGTCGTACTGCATGTCGATGAGCTGGCGGACGACGGAGCCGCGATTGACGTGACGCCCTCGATAGAGCTGCTGGACGAACTTCTGGTACTCGCCCGGCTCACCGAGGCCGTAGATGCAGGAGACAGAGGCAACAATGAGGACGTCGCGGCGCTCGAAGAGAGAGCGCGTCGCGGCGTGCCGCATCTTGTCGATCTCTTCGTTGATGTCGGCGTCCTTGGCGATATAAGTGTCGCTGCGAGGGATGTACGCCTCAGGCTGGTAGTAGTCGTAGTAGGAGACGAAGTACTCGACGGCGTTCGAGGGGAACATCTCGCGGAACTCGGAGGCGAGCTGCGCGGCAAGCGTGCGGTTGGGGGCGAGCACGAGCGTGGGCACCTGGCGCTGCTCGATGATGTTGGCCATCGTGAATGTCTTGCCGGTGGCGGTGGCGCCGAGCATCGTCTGGAAGGTGAGGCCCGCCTCGAGGCCGCCGACAAGCTCCTCGATGGCGCGCGGCTGGTCCCCCGTGGGCTTGAAGTCGGAGACGAGCTTAAAGCGCCGCGTGGCGCCCTCGGGCGGTGGTTCGCTCATGCGTTCAAGTATAGAGCGACGGGTTCCGGGCGGTGGGATCGAGGTAAGGGCACCATCGAGGGGACGCAACGCCTTGCGCCGCTACGCGAAGGTTAAGCCGCGAGGCGTTCCGTTGTGTCATCCACCTCGAGTTCTGTCACCACTCGATTGCGGCCGGCCTGCTTAGCGGCATACATCGCCGCGTCGGCGCTGGCGATCAGGCGCTCGGTCGCCTCGGCCGCGGGCTGAAACGAGCCGTCGAGGGATGCCACACCCAGCGAGATGGTGACAGTCGTACTCGTGTCGCCCAGGGCGACTGTATCGACCTCGACAGCACGGCGGAGTTTCTCGGCCGCGATCGCGGCCTCCTCGAGGCTGGTCTCGGGAATGGTGACCACGAACTCCTCGCCGCCGTAGCTGGCAACGGAGTCGGTGGCCCGGAGCGTCCGCCCCAACGTCGCGGCCGTCGAGGCGAGGACGGCGTCGTCGAACTGGTGGCCGTAGGTGTTGTTCACGCCCTTGAAGTGGTCAATGTCGATGAGCAAGATCGAGGGCGGGCGGCCGTAACGCGAGGCGCGATTTACCTCCGCGGTGAGGTCGTCGGTGAGGGCCCGGCGGTTATTGATGCCCGTGACTGCATCGAGGCACGCCATGTCCTCCAGGCGCGCAGCCATGAGTCGGAGCGTCGCGCCCTGGTCGACCAGTCGGTGCTCGCGTTGCAGCGTCGCGCGCGAGGTACGCGCAAGCTCGACGGCCAGGCCGATGGACAGGGCGCCGAGAGCAACCGCTGCCAGCTCGCCGGTGGGCGTGGTCGGAACATCGCACCCGCTACGGTGAGCAACGCAGCTGAGGCCAGTGCGCCCGTGGAGGCAGCCCAGTGCTCGCGACTCCAGCGCAGGCTGGTGTCGACTCGATAGCCGATGGAGCTCAAGACTCCGAACGCGGACATCAGGAACGCACGCGCTGGTTGAGGACGGCGCGGAGGAGGGTCTCGAGGTCCTCGACCTCAGGCGCCGACTCAAGGGCAGCGGCGACCATCGCTTCGGCCTCGCGGCGTCCGTACTGGAGGGCGAGAAGCGCCTCGACGGCGTCGTCGCGCACGCTGGGCTCGGCGCCGGCAGTGGTGCCGCTGGCTGCGTCGGACAACAGGGCCTCCTCCAGCAGTTTCCCCTGGAGATGCGCGATTATGGTTTGCGCTGTGCGCGCACCAATTCCGGGCAGTTGCTGCAGTGCCTTCGTATCGCCGCCTTCGATGGCGCGTGCGATCTCGGACACTGGTCTGTCCAAGGCTCTCACGGCCCGTACGGGACCGACATCAGGGACTTCGATGAACTTTCGGAAGAACTCGCGCTCTGCGAGGCGGGGGAAGCCGATCAGCACGGGCCGCGGCTGACGCTCGTTGACGTGATAATACGTATACAAAGCGACCTCAGCGCCAGGATCGTGCACTGCCACCCACTCGGCGGCGAACGCAGGCACCAGCACCTCGTAGATGACGCCTGCGACATCGAGCCAGAGTGTAGAACTCGCCTCGTCCCAGCGCGCGAGGGTGCCCCGGAGTCCGGCGATCACCTGCGAATCACGCTCGGCGGGCGAGCGCGGCCTCGAGGCGGAGGTCGGCGAGGCGCGTGAGGGCGACGGCGAGAGCGTCCGAGGCGTCGAGTGACGCCGGCATCTCCTCGAGCGTCAGGCCGAGGTGCACGGCGACCATCTGCCGCACCTGCTCCTTCGGCGCACCGCCGTGGCCGGTGACGGACTCCTTGATCGCGCTCGGCAGGTACTCGAAGACGGGAAGCCCTCGTGAGGCGGCGGCGACGATCGCGGCGGAACGCGCCTCGCCGATGGTCATGGCGCTGCGGACATTCTCGGCGACGAACTGCTGCTCAACGGCGAGCGCATCCGGGTGGTGCTCCTCGAGGAGCGCGCCGATGCCCTCGAAGAGGCGCGCGAGGCGCTCGGCCTTCGGTACGCGGGCGCTGGTCTTGATGGTGCCCACGGCGACGATGCGTGCCTCGGTGCCGTTGCCGTCGACGATGCCGTACCCGGTGGTGGCGAGACCGGGGTCGACGCCGAACACCCGGCTGACGAACGCATCGCTCAAGCGGAAGCCGCCTCGAGGAGTTCGGCGGGGAAGTTGGCGTTCGAGAAGACGCGCTGCACGTCATCGAGGTCGTCGAGGCGCTCAAGGAGCTTCAGCGCTGCCAGCGCGGCCTTTTCATCGAGATCGATCAGGGTCTTCGGCTGGTTGGCGACCTCAGCGCTCTCGATGGCGAAGCCGGCCTCTTCGAGGGCGGTCCGTACGTCGCCGAGAGAGGCGGGCTGGGTGTAGACCTCAACGGTATCCTCCTCGACGGAGGTGTCCTCGGCGCCGGCATCGATGGCGGCCAGCTCGATCTCGTCGGGATCCTTCGAGGTGGCATCGACGGTGATGACGCCGCGCATCTCGAACTGCCAGGCGACGGCGCCCGCCTCGGCTAGGTTGCCGCCACCCCTTGAGAAGGCGTTGCGGAGATCGGCGACGGTGCGGTTGCGGTTGTCGGTGACGGCCTCGATCAGGACGGCGGTGCCGCCCGGGCCGTAGCCCTCGTAGGTGATCTCCTCGAGATTGTCGGCTTCGCCGCCGCCTGCGCCGCGCTGGATGGCGCGGTCGATGTTGTCACCTGGCATGTTGGCCTCTTTGGCCTTGAGGACGGCGAGCCGCAGGCGGGCGTTCATCGAGGGGTCGCCGCCGCCGGAGCGGGCGGCCATGGTCACCTCACGGGCGAGCTTGGTGAAGAGCTGGCCACGCTTGGCGTCGATGGCGCCCTTCTTGTGCTTGATCGAGGACCACTTTGAGTGCCCGGACACAGGAGCCTCCGTGGGTTCGCGCCTACATCGATGTCAGTGATGTCGCACAGGCATGCTAACAGCGGGGCGCTGGCGAAGGTAGGCGACCACACGACGCCTGCCGGACCAACTAGTTCTAGGTGCGGTTTAGGTCGTCTAGCCGTTCTCGAATTCCGACCAATTCGGCACGCATGGCACATAGCTCTGTTGAGAGCGTTTCGGGGAAAGCCGAGAGTTTGATAAAGGCCGTTTCTAACTCGGCGACCCGCTCTTCCAGGAAGACGACGCGCCGAGGTGCCCCACCGATGGGCGGAAGCGGTTGGTCGGCGTCGGGAGCAGTCGCAACTCGGGCTGGTGCTTTACCTCGTCTTGACAGTGCGTGTGCCAGTTCACGTTCGAGGGCGATCTCATCCTTGATCCAGAGATACTGGTTCCGCCGCCTCGAGAGGTCGGTCATGATGATGCCATCCTTCTTTAAGCGGAAGAGTACTGCGTGCATGTAGTGCCCTTCCTCCGATTTCTCGCTGTACCCTAAGTACGTGCGCACATCCGCACTCTGGAAGTGCCGTGCGCCACCACAAATTCTCTTAACTGCCTGCAACGTTCTGGCTCGTACATCCGACCGATCCGTTTGCTATCCCGACGCAATCACTGTCATCGCCGCATCTCCCGACCAATCTCTCTTTGTAAGTATGATTATACAAAGAGGGGGAAAACGCTGCCAACAGCGGAGAGGATGGTTCGCATTGGCTCGTCTGACCGCTCAGTAGAGATTAAGAGTAACGGGAGCCGCGGGCTGAAGTGGCACGCCGTTGCATTGATTCTCGGCCATCTCGAAGGGGCTGCCTGGGGGTTACTCCCCCAGGGCGACGTTATCGATGAGGCGGGTGCTGCCGAAGCGGACGGCGAGAGACAGCAACGCGTGGCGCGTGATCGGGCCGTCGAGGTCCTCGAGCGTGACCGCGTCGGTGAGGGCGACGTAGTCAATGCTGGCGAGCGGCTGGGGCGCGATCTCATCCACAACCAGCTTGCGCAGGGTCGCGGGATCGCGGACGCCGTCCTCGAACATGGCTTTCGCCCAGCGCAGGCCTCGCGAGAGCGCCAGCGCCTCGGCGCGCTCCTGAGGCGAGAGGTAAATGTTCCGTGACGAGAGGGCGAGGCCGTCTTCGTCGCGTACTGTTGGGCAGCCGACCACCTCGAGCGGCTGATCGAGGTCGCGGACCATCCGGCGGATGACGGCGAGCTGCTGTGCGTCCTTCTGACCGAAGTAGGCGCGATCTGGCTGCACGAGGTTGAAGAGCTTGTTGACGATGGTGGAGACGCCATCGAAGTGCCCTGGTCTGGAAGCGCCTTCGAGCCGCGTGGTGATCCCGCCCACGCACACGCGGGTCACGCTGCCCTCCGGGTACATCACCTCGACGATGGGGAGGAAGACGAGGGCTACCCCGGCGCCTTTCAGCAGCGCGAGATCGGACTCCTCGGGGCGCGGGTAACGCGCCAGATCCTCGTTGGGCCCGAACTGCGTCGGATTCACGAAGATCGAGGCGATGACGGACGCGCAGTCGGCACGGGCTGCCTCCACGAGTGACATGTGGCCTCGATGCAGGGCGCCCATGGTCGGCACGAAGCCCACGGGGCCCGGTAGTTCACGTCGCGCGGCGCGCAACTCCTCGATGGTGCGAACGACGTGCATCGAGAAGTTACGTGGCTACGACGCGGGCTCGGAGCCGGCGGTCTGGCGCTGGCGGTTCGTCCGGACGGTGTCGGCGTCGGCGAGGACGTCCGAGGCGTCGCTCAGATCCTCGATGCCGTCGCCGTCCGGAAGCGGCGGCGCCATGCGCTCGATAAGGGCAAGGGCGCGCTCGTCCATGTAGAAGGATTCCGCAGCGGTCGGGAACGTGTTCGCCTCGACGGATTCGCGGTAGGCGGTGAGCGCATCACGAACGAGCGTCGCACCCTCCAGGAAGCGGCGCGCGTGCTTGGGCTTGAAGTCCTCGTATAGACCGAGCATGTCGTGCAACACCTGCACCTGGCCGCTGCAGAAGGGGCCCGCGCCAATGCCAATCGTGGGGACCTTGATGCGCTGCGTGATCATGTGCGCGAGTGCGGTCGGTACCGTCTCGAGGACGACGGCGTAGGCGCCGGCCTCCTCGAGGGCACGCGCGTCCGCGATCACCGCAACCGCCTCGCGAGGGGTCTTGCCTTGGAGCTTAAAGCCACCGAACTGGTTCACGGACTGTGGCGTGAGCCCGACGTGTCCCATGACAGGGATCCCCGACTCGACGAGGCGATGCACGGTCTCGGCGACGCGGACACCACCCTCGAGCTTCACGGACCCGGCGCCGGCCTCCTGCATCAGGCGGGTGGCGTTGCGCATCGCGTCCTGCCAGCCGGTCTGGTAGCTGCCGAACGGCATGTCGACAACCACGTGGGCGCGCTGGGCGCCTCGGACGACCGCCTTGCCGTGGTGGATCATGTCTTCGAGCGTGACGGGGATGGTGGAGTCGTAACCGAGGACGACCATCCCGAGGGAGTCGCCGACGAGGATGATCGGCAACCCGGCCTGGTCGACGAGACGCGCACTTGGGTAGTCGTAGGCCGTCACCATCGTGATCGGCTGACCATTGTCGCGCATTGCCTGGATGTCGCTAATCGAGACTCGTCTGACAGCAGTGCTTCGGATGGCGCTCATTGATGCGCTCCTATCCAGCGATGCCAGCGGACACGATGTTATCGTACGCCTGTGCGAACTGCCCCACGGCAGCCTCGCCGGTGACGAGGTCGACGATTCGGTTGGCACCGTCCACATGCACGAGGCGCGGGTGGTGCTCCTCGATGCGCTCGGTGGGGACGCCCTCGTAGTTGAGGATGATGACCATATCGCCCGGGTTGACGAGGTGCGCCGCGGCGCCGTTGACGCAGATCTCGCCGGAACCGGCGGGCGCTTCGATGGCGTATGTGGTAAGGCGAGCGCCGTTGGTCACGTCGAGGACGTGAACCTGCTCCCACTCCACAATCCCGGCAGCCTCGAGAAGCATGCGGTCGATGGAAATCGAGCCCACGTATTCGAGGTCCGCGCTGGTCACAGTGGCCCGATGAATCTTGCCCCGAAGCATCATGCGCATCGAGGGCGCCGATCGCCAGGGCCGTTGGTGTGGGCGTTCCCGCAGGCAGAGTCAGCAGCAGAAGGTGTGACGCGACATCTCGCTGTCATCGTTCCTCCGTCTCGGTCCAAAGATCCAAGCGGATAGATGGCAGGGTCTGCTTCGCAGGTGTCCTTGGCCGCCGCTTCGGGTCGGCCGACGCGCTGAGTATAGAAACTGGGCGGCCCGTGTCAACGGACCCGCTCGGTTTTCTGGCTCTGCGCCTTCGTCATCGGGTGTCGGGGACGGATTCGGGAGCTTCCGGAGGCGCCGCGGATGACTCAGCAGGCGTAGCGCCAGATCTACCGGCGGGGCCGGCGGCGCCATTCGGCGGCCGAGATGGTACCGCCCAGCCCTTCCGCAAGGCGAACGCCGTTGAGGATGGCGCGTTCGAGGGCGCGCGTGGCCATCGCCTCCAGGGCGTTGTAGCCGGCGGGATCCACCTCGATGTCCCCCGTAGCCAGGGCGAAGATAGCGTCGCCGTCGCCTCGAGTGTGGGCGGGCCAGGTGGTTCGGGCGAACGCGTCGTGCGCGACCGTGGCGAGGCGGTTCGTGAGTGCCTTAGTCAGCCGCGCGTTCGTCGCGATGACGGCGATGGTCGTGTTCTGGCCTCGATCTGGGTCGTCGGGCGGGCGCTTTTGCTGCGAGACGTCGGCGCCGGGGGCCGATTCCTCCGGGTGCAGGTCGCGCCATGACTTGCCAGTGCGGAGCACCTCGTCGATGTCGATGAAGGTGCCGCGGCGGTTACCTCGGGGGCCTGCCACCACTTCGCCGGTGGCAGGGTCACGAATGGTGCCGATCGCGTTGACGGCGGCGATGGCACCGACTATCACCCCTGTGCCGAGGACTTCGCTGGCAGTGCCCAAGCCGCCCTTGAGTCGACGGTTCGGCCCTGCCTGCTTGGCGACGGTCGCACCGGTACCTGCGCCTACGGAGCCCTGTGCGATGGCGCCTCGTGAGGCACGCGCTGCTGCCCGATAGCCCGCGTCGGCATCGGGGTGTGTGGGCTTCCCGATACCAAGGTCCATGAGGATCGCAGCGGGCACGATCGGAATGCGGTGCGCGCCGAACTCGAGGCCGATGCCGCGCTCCGCCAGGTAGCGAACGACGCCGGTTGCAGCGTCGAGGCCGAAGGCAGAGCCACCGGAGAGCACGATGGCGTGCACTTCCTCGACCGTGTTGTCGGGACGGAGCAGGTCCGTCTCCCGAGTGCCGGGTGCGGCACCTCGGACGTCCACGCCGCCGACAGCGCCGCCGTCACAGCGCACCACGGTGCATCCGGTGACGGCCCGTCGGTCTGTCCAGTGACCGACGCGAATACCGGGAACGTCGGTGATGGCGTCGAGAAGACCGGGCATCGGCGAATGTGCCGTAGGCGCGGCGCGCCCGACGGCGCTAGACCGCTACCAGTGCGGCCGTGGACATGTGGCGAATGGTCCGTGCGGGCACGGCGGTGTCGATGACGCGCATGCAACGCCGCAGGTACTCGTCGCCGGCAACATTGAATCCCTGCAGGTGCGCCGCCTCCGGGACGACCCACAGCTCGCTGCTCTGGCTGAGCGAGGCAGCCAGCAGGTTGTGTGCGCAGGCCAGGGGCACGACATCGTCGAGCGCGCCGTGGACGAGCAGCAGAGGCGCCTTGATGCGGCTCATGGCCGCGACGGGACGAAGCGCGTCGACATCCGCGTGGTAGACCTTGCGCGCGACCCAGCAGGCAGGGCCGAAGATCACACTTGGCACACGATTCCAGCGCAGCCGGAGTTGCTCCCGGGCTGACCCAAAGGTGGAGTCAGCGATGAGCGCGCCAACCTCTAGCCCATCGGCGCTCGCCTGGATCGCCAGCGCGGCGCCGAGGCCAAAGCCGTGCAGCACGACAGGAATCCCGCCGGAACGCCGCCGGACGTAGCCAACGGCGGCTTCGAGGTCGACCTGCTCTGCCGAACCCAGGTGATCCCGCTCGCCGCTCGACTCCCCCCGGCCCCGCAGGTCGAACGCGAAGACGTTAAAGCCGTTGCGAACGTAGGCACGCTGCAGGCGCATGAGGCCCACGTCCGTGTCAGCACGTGTGCCATCGTCGCTGTGGACAAGGACGACAGACGCGCGGGCGCCGGGAGACTCGAGGAACCAGCCTCGCAACACGGTCATGTCGGGGGCGCGGAAGCGTATATCCTCGAAGCGGAGCCCCATATCCTCAGGTGTGCCCTGGACCCGGCGGCGCTTGGAGCGAGTGAACATTTCCGCACAGTAAAAGATCGTCGTGCCGTACAGCAGCAACACGCCCAGCGCCACGGAAGCCACAACCCAGACCATCATGGGACAAGCCTTCGAGGGGGTAGTGCTCACGCGCCGGGTCGCCCGCACCTTACCAATCGGGGTATCAGCGTGGCAAGCCGTAGACGTTGTAGATCGACTCGGAAACGTGGATTCTGAACGGTTTTGCGGTTCTTATGTGCGGAACAATGTCAGATATCCACGCGCTTATGACTTGATGCTAGTCGCGTTGACAACGAGGACAGAAGTGTGTGCTTCGCCCAGCGAGCCGAACCCATTGGATGGGCGTCCCGCACTCGTGGCAGGGCTCGCCTGTGCGCCGAAACACGTGGACGTGGATGTGATGGAGGCCCTCGCCACCGAGGCCGTCCCGGTAATCCGAGAACGAACTGCCACGATCCGCGAGTGACGCCTCGAGCGCCGTGCGTACTCCGGCGTGGAGCCGCGCGACGCGTCGCGGACCAAGGCTGTTCGCAGGGGTTCGGGGATCGATACGCGCGTACCAGCAGGCTTCATCCGCGTAGATGTTGCCAACGCCTGCGGCCACCCGCTGGTCGAGGAGAGCCGTTTTCACCGGGACCGAGCGCCGGGCGAGCTGGGTACGCAGACCTTCGACCGTGAACTCCGGGGAGAGGGCATCCGGGCCCAGGCGCGGCATCGCCTCGGTCACGTCGGCGACCAGGTGCCACGTGCCGAACTTGCGCACGTCGCTCCAGCGCAGCGAGCCGCCGTTGTCGAGATCGATGCGCGCGCGCTCGAAGCGGCCGGCCGGTGCCTCGGAGGTCGTGTGGACGAGCGCGCCGGTCATCCGCAGGTGCAGTACCCAGGAGCGCCCGTCATCGAGGTGGGCGATGAGGTACTTCCCGTGGCGGTCGAGGGCCTCGATGGTGCGGCCGTGGAGCGCACGCTCGAGCTCACGCGGTGAGTGCGTCATCGCCAGGCGCTCGCCTCCCGTGTGGATATGGACCGCCTCGATCGTGCGCCCGACGAGGAGCGGCGCGAGATCGCGCCGGATCGTTTCGACTTCGGGGAGTTCAGGCATACAGCAACGATCTCCTACGCGGTGGTACGCAGCATACGAGTGCGCGACTCGGGGTCGGGCGAAATAGTTGATCGGGCGTCGCAGATTCGGCCCCGGTTTGACGATCTCGCGTCTCGCAACTGTGGTTCACCGCGAGGTTAAGTGTCATGGCTGCTTGGGGTGCGACACCTTCTCCATCCCCGCTCGAAGACCTCGACGAGCTCTTCGAGGCGCTGGCGCACAAGCACCGACGGGAGATCGTGCGCGCACTGAGCCTGCGCCCGTCCTCGATCAGTCAGCTCGCCGCGATGCGGGGACTTTCTCTGCCAGCGATGCACAAGCACGTCCGTGTGCTCGAAGCCGCTGAGTTCGTGAGTCGCCGAAAGATGGGTCGGACGACCTTCCTGACGCTTAACCGAGAGGCGCTCCGGCGGCTGCAGGGCTGGCTCGGCCAGTTCCATGCGTACTGTGGGGCAGTGGCGAAGAAACCATCGAGAACTACGCCCCCTATCTAGGCGTGGAGCAAGCAAGCGAGGCCCGCATGGGGCCGCGGACTGACACGGAGGTGACCTCATGAAGAAGTTCCTAGTGCTGGCGTACGGCTATGAGGAGCCGACACCCATCGTTATGGCGGCGTGGAACGGCTGGTTCGCGTCGGTCGGCAGTCGGTTCGTGAACAGCGGCAACCCATCTGGCGATCGGCCGTGAGATCACAAAGATGAGCGCGCGAGATCTGACGCCAGACACGGGTTCGCCGCTGACGTGGTACTGCCTGGTGAGCGCAGAGAGCATGGAGAATGCCGTGAAGCTCCTCGACGGGTTGCCGATCATCGATAGCGTGCTGGCCTACGAGGCCATGTCGATGTAGTGACGCTGGTTTCGCTCAGGCGAGGTCGCCCCAGGAGCGGCCCGACTTCTCCTCGATGACCAACGGCACCGCCAGCTCGAGCGATGGCATCAGGCGATGGGCGAGGTCGCGGACGTCGTCGGCCTCGGCAGCGGGAAGCTCGAAGATGAGCTCGTCGTGGACCTGGAGGACCATGCGTGCCTGCGCGCCCTGCGCCTGCCTCGAGAGCAGCTCGCCATCGATGCGGTTCATCGCGATCTTGATGATGTCGGCGGCCGTGCCCTGGATCGGCATGTTGATGGCGATGCGCTCGGCGGCCATGCGCTGGTTGCGGTTGCTGGCCCGTAACTCCGGGATGTAGCGACGGCGTCCAGTGAGGGTTGAGGCGTAACCCTTCGCGCGTGCCTCGTCGACGACGCGGTCTCGCCAGTTCGCCACCGTCGGGTAGGCCTCGAAGTAGTGCTTGATGAACTGTTCGGCCTCGTCACGCGGGATGCCTTCGCGCTGGGAGAGGCCGAAGGCGGTGAGGCCGTAGAGGACGCCGAAGTTGAAGACTTTGGCGCGACGGCGCATCTCCGGCGTCACCTCGTTGAGCGAGACGTTGAAGACACGCGCCGAGGTGGCGGCGTGGATATCGAGGCCGCGCTCGAAGGCCAACCGCAGCTCATCGTCGCCACACATGTGCGCCAGCACGCGCAACTCGATCTGCGAGTAGTCGAAGGAGAGGAACATCGGCGACTCGCCGCAATCGCTGGCGACGCAGGCGCGCCGCACCGCGTTGCCGATCTCGGTGCGCAGCGGGATGTTCTGGAGGTTGGGGTCGCTCGAGGAGAGACGGCCCGTGGCAGCCGTGACCTGCGAGAAGACGCTGTGCACACGCCCGGTTCGAGTGTTCACCTGCTCCGGCAGCGTGTCGACGTACGTCGACTTGATCTTGGTCACCTCGCGCCAGCGCATGACGGCGTCCACGGCGGGATGCACGTGGCGTAACGGCTCAAGGGCGGTCGCGTCGGTGGTGTAGCCGGTGGTGGTCTTCCTCGACTTAGGGAGGCCGAGCTCGCCAAACAGCACGCCGGAGAGCTGCTGAGGGGAGCCGATCTGGAACTCATGGCCGACGGCGGCGAAGACCTCACGCTCCGCCTCCTCGATCGCCGCCTCGAGTACGCCGGCTTGCTGGCGTAGGGTCGCGGTGTCGAGGGCGAGCCCCCAGCGCTCCATCCTCGCGAGTACGGGGATGTGCGGAAGGTCGAGGTCCTCGAAGACCGCGAGGAGGCTGTTGGCCTCGAGGTCCGCCCGCAGCACCTCGGAGAGGCGGAGGGCAAGGTCGGCGTTCCCCGTGGCGAAGGCGCCGCAGTCCTCAGGAGTCGTGCGCGAGAATGGGATCGCCTTTCGACCGGTGCCGAGGAGCACCTTCGGGTCGATGAGTTCCTGACCGAGGCGGTTGAAGGCAAGCCCGCGAACGGTGACGTTGGAATCACCGAGCAGGTACGCTGCGACCATCGTGTCGAACGACACGGGCGCGGGCCAGGTGCCACCTCTGGCCTCGGCGAGGGCGAGCGTGGTGAACTTTGCGTCGTGGGCCACGCGCTCCACGGCGGGATCGGCCAGCAACGGGCCGAGGATGGCGAACACTTCCTCCTGCGCGAGCTGGGGAATCGAGGCGCGTGTGTCCTCGCCAGTTGGAGCGGTGTCGAGGGCGAACCCTTGCTGGCCATCCGCCGGAGGCAGCCGCTCGGCCGTGTGGCCGAACGGGACGTACCAGCCCGCTGACGCCTCGATGCTCAGGCCTATGCCGACGAGGGTGTCGGCGGCACGCATCGGGTGCGGGTCATCGGCGACCACCTCGTAGCCGAAGCGGCCAGCCTTGCGGATTGCGCGCACCATCTCGGTGAGGCGTTCTGGGCTCGTGACCACATCGTAGCGGCGCTCCTCGAGTGGTGCGGCGGCAACGGGAGCGGTCGGCCCGGGCGAGTCGGTGATGTGGTCGGGCAGGCGCGAGACGAGGGAGCGGAACTCGAGGTCGCGGAACATCTCGAGGACGGCGTCGCGGTCGTAGTCGCCGACCACGCAGGCCTCGAGATCCAGCGCGACGCCCGGAACGTCGCGGACGATGGTGGCCATCATCTTTGAGTGGAGAGCGTCGTCGCGCCCGGCCTCGAGGGCGGTGCGCGCCCGCGGGGGCGTGACTTCATCGATGTGTTCGAGCATCGCCTCGACGCTGCCCCACTGCTGGATCAGGGCGAGGGCGCCTTTCTCTCCGATGCCCTGCACACCGGGAATGTTGTCGGAGGTGTCACCGACGAGCGCCTTGTAGTCGACGATCTGCCTCGGGTCGAAGCCCCAACGGTCGCGGACGGCAGCCGCGTCGTACATCACGTAGTCGCGCTGGTAGGGGCGGTACATCTGGACTCGAACAGGGCCTTCGACAAGCTGCACCATGTCGTTGTCGAGCGTGAGGATGACCACCTCGACATCCTGGGCGGCCGCCTGCGCCGCGAGCGTGCCGACGACGTCATCGGCCTCGAAGCCGTGGACCTCGACGACAGGTACGCGGAAGGCATCGAGGAGGGCGCGCACCCGCCCGATCTGCGGTCGCAGGTCGTCTGGCATCGGGCGGCGGGTGGCCTTGTAGTTCACGTCGGCGTCGTGGCGGAAGGTCGGGGTGGGGCCGTCCCACGCGGCAATGATGTACTCCGGGTGCAGCGTGTCCAGAGCGTAGAGCAGGCTATTGGCGAAGCCGTACACTGCGCCTACCGACTCACCCGTGCGCCTGATCGTCAGCGCATCGCGCAGCGCGAAGTACGAGCGATAGATGATCCCGTGACTATCGAGGATGAGCAGGAGGGGCTTGCCCGCGCGAGTGCCGTCGTTCACCTCGACGGTAGGGGCGGGGGCGTCGGGCGCTAACGTATCGGGGGCCACGCGGCCAGTATAGCCCTCGAGGGCTGGGACGCTGCCCGGCGCGTTCGTGCGTCGCACGTCGATCGCCCTGTTCGTGCGCCTCGAGCCGTGGTGCGCTCTAAGATAGAGGCATGCGGTTTCGTTCGCTCCCCATCATCGCCGTGCGTCGAATGCTCGGAAACTGGCGTCTGCAGGCGAGCATTGCCGTTGGGACCATCATCGCCTCCACGATTATCGCCTCAACGGCGGTCTACTCCGACGCGATCCGCGACCTCGGCCTCGATTACGCGCTCGATCACCACGAGCGCGCGCTCCTCGACATCCGCGTCACGCAGGGCACCGTCGTGATCGACCGACCGACCTACCAGCGCACACGGAATCGAGTCGACCCTGTACTGGCCGCGGCGCTCGGTGAGGCGGCGGGGATGCACAACCGGCAGATCACGTCGGCGACCTTCTTCCCGACCGCGCTCGATGTCACGGTGTCGAAGGCGGAGGACCGGCCCAGGGCGTTCCTGCTCCTGCGCGCAGATTACGAGGACCATGTGCGATTGGTCGCCGGTGCCTTCCCCGCACCCGTCCCCCATGCGGATGGAATGGCCATTCCCGTGGCCGTGGGACGAGTCACGGCGGAGCGCGCCACGATGCGCGTCGGTGATCGACTCGACCTGCACCCGTTCTGGGATCCCGACACGAAACCTGTCCGCATCGAGGTTGCGGCGATCATCGAGGCCCTCGACACCGGCGAGTCGTTCTGGGATGGCGCCCGGGACACTATCGATGCCACGCCGGGGGCATGGGATACCTACGCCTTCCTCGTGCCGGAGGCGACGCTCTTCGGGGCGGTTGGCGAGCGGCTGCCGGGGATCCAGGGCGACCTCATCGACACCTACGGCGTGAACCTTGACGCCCTCGATGCGCGCGCGGCCAAGGCTGTTGCCACCGCCCTCGACGGTGCGGCGCGGGCCTTGCAGGAAAGCGAACCACGGCTCCGCGTGAGCACGGAGCTACCGGAGCTGTTGCGGACGTTCGACACGAAGCTGTTCTTCACCCGCATCCCGCTGTTGATCTTCCTGCTACAGGTGGTCGGCATCGTCGCGTACTACCTCGTCATGGTGTCGACGATGCTCGTTGAGCGGCAGGCGGGTGAGATCGCGCTGCAGCGGAGTCGAGGCGCATCCACGTCCCAGTTGCTGGCCCAGTACGGCGTCGAGGCATTCATCCTCGCCGGAGTGGCCACTGTGGTTGGCCCACCGCTGGCGGCGCTGGTGATCGCCGCGCTGGGGCCGAGCCCGGCGTTCGCGGCGCTGTCGGGTGGGGGGCTGCTCGAGGTACGCATCTCGAGTAGCGCCTACGTCCTCGCGGCTGGTGGCGCGCTGGTGGCGTTCGGGTCGCTGATGTATCCCGCGTGGCGAGTGACCGGGACCACGATGGTGGAGTTCAAACGTGCCGCGGCGCGCCCTCGAACCGTGCCTTTCTTCCTGCGCTACTACCTCGATGTGCTGCTCGTCGCGGTGAGCGGAATCGTCTTCTGGCGACTGTCGAGGCAGGACAATCTCTTCGAGGCGTCGCTCTTCGGTGGACACGTACAGTCGGACCCGCTGCTGCTGCTGACCCCGGCGGTATTTCTGCTTACGGTCGCGATCCTTTTCCTGCGACTGTTTCCCGTACTGCTGCGCGTGGTTGGGCTGGTGCTGACGGCGACCGGCAATACCGCAGTCATCGTGGGCATCCGTTCGCTGGTGCGAAATCCGACGCACTACACGCGACTGGTCCTGATGCTCATGTTCGCGACAGGCGTTGGGATGTTCGCTGCCTCCTTCAGTGCGACGCTGGACAACTCCTACGAGGACCGCGCGGCCTACGCCGTGGGCGCCGACGTGCGTGCCGCAGACTTCCGAGGGCTGCAACGCACGGGCGACCTAGGTGCACGCGCTGCCTTCAAGGCGCTACCGGCCGAAGCTGCGTCCCCGGTGCTGCGCGTGAACGCCTCGATCCAAGGGCCGGGCGGCAACGCGTCTACGCAACTCCTCGGGGTGGATCCCGCCACGTTTGGCGAAGTCGCCTACTTCAGAGGCGACTTCGCGCCCATCAGCCTCGATGAGATGACCGCCCTGCTGACAATCGACGGCGCGCGCGAGCCGGGGTTCCCGGTGCCCGGCAATCCACGACAAATCGGCGCCTGGGTGAAGGCCCCGACGATCAGCGGGCTCGTCGATGTCGGAGTGCGCCTGCGAGATGTCGATGGTCGTTATGTCGATGTCATCCTGGGCGGCGTGCAGCCTCAACAGGACGTGACGAGCCAGTGGAGGTTCCTCGCCGCCGCGGTGCCACCGGACCGCCTCCGCGCCCCCCTGGAGGTGACCTCCTACTACTTCGTCCCGCGCGGCGGCATCGCGAGCGCGCGCGGGACTGTCCTGTTGGGCCCCGTGCTCGCCTCGGACGCCGCTCCCGACCCCGGCGCTCTCCTTGGCATCCCGCGTGCCGAGGAGTTCGTCGGGGCGCAGCTGGTTGCCGATTTTGCTTCTCCGGAGGGGCTGCAAACCATCCAGGGGCTGCGGCCTACCGAGGTGACGGACCGTCCGGTGGCCGACACGGATGCCCCGCCCGCGCATCCCCGCGGGTCGCTGCGCTACTCGTGGGTGGACGACCGGCGCGGACCGACCCTGCGGGGCGTGCAGCGCGCGACGCCGGTAGCGCCGATGCAGATGTTCCTGCTGAGGTCGACCGCGGCCGACCTCGGACTGGCTATCGGCGAGACATTCGAGGTCCTCGCCCAATCGCGTTACACGACGGCCGAGCTGGTGGGTCTTGTTGACTATTTCCCGACGGTGCGTGTCGATGGGGATTCCGGGTTCGGCCTCGTCAACCTCGACCGACTCCTGTACGCGATCAACCAGGCGCCGGGGCAGAGCGGTGTCGCACCCAACGAGGCGTGGCTGGCCTCCACGGACCCGGCGCAGCTGCGCGCGGCGATCGAGGCGAGCAGCCTCGGACCACAGTTGCTCCTCGATGTGGCTTCCGAACGAGCGGTGCAGCAGGAGGATCCGCTGGTAGCCGCAGGTTGGCAGGGCATCCTGTTCATCGCCTTCGGGGCCGTGCTCCTCCTGTCGGCGCTCGGGTTCCTCGTGTACTCGTACCTGACGGCACAGGAGCGGTCTCTGGAGTTCGCGATCCTGCGCACGCTCGGGTTCTCGAGCCGCCAGATCTTCGGCGTAGTCGCCTTCGAGCACGTGTTCGTCATCGTGACCGGGATGGGGCTCGGAACGGCGGTGGGGCTCCAGGTCGGGCGGATGATGATGCGGTTCCTCGGCACGGACGAGCAGGGGGCGCAGGTGCTGCCCCCGTTCGTGCTCGGCGTGTCATGGCCCGCGGTGGCGCTGGCGTGGGTCATCCTCGGGAGTGTGTTCGCGGCGACCATCGGTGGGGTCGTGCTAATGTACGTTCGGTTGCAGGTGCATCGCGCGCTCCGGATTGGCGACGCTTGAGCCGATGACCTCTACCTCAGCCGCGGCCGCCCCGGGGACTCCCGCACAGGGATTCCCGGCGCCTTACATCCACTGCGAAGACCTCTTCAAGATCTACAAGAGCGAAGAGCTGGAGGTCGTTGCGCTGCGCGGCCTCGATCTCAAGGTCGCGCGCGGCGAGATGATGGCGATCGTGGGCGCCTCCGGCTCCGGGAAATCGACGTTGCTGAACATCCTCGCGGGCCTCGATACGCCCTCGGCGGGCCGCGTGCAGGTCGGTGACCGCGACCTGCTCACGACCACCGAGGATGACCTCGTCGACTACCGGCGTCGCGAGGTGGGCTTCGTATGGCAGCAGACCGGACGCAACCTCATCGCCTACCTGACCGCACAGCAGAACGTCGAGGTGCCGCTGATCCTCGATGGTGCATCACGCAAGCAGGCGCAGCACCGCGCGCAGTACCTCCTGGAGGCGGTGGGGCTCCTCGAGCGGCGGAAGCAGCGACCGGACCAGCTCTCCGGCGGCGAGCAACAGCGCGTTGCCATCGCTGTCGCGCTGGCGAACGACCCGCCGCTGCTCCTCGCCGATGAGCCCACCGGTGAGCTCGACAGCGTGACCGCGGATGAGATCTTTCGCGTGTTCCGTGCGCTCAACGAGACCACCGCCGTCACCATCGTGGTCGTCACGCACGACCGCGCGATCGCCCGCCGCGTGGACCGCGTGGTCGCGATGCGCGACGGACGCACGAGCACCGAGATCGTTCGACACGCCGCATTCGCGCGAGGCCAGGGCGAGCTCGTCGAGGAGTTCGCGGTAGTGGACCGGAGCGGGCGGCTGCAACTGCCGCGCGAGCACCTCGATGCGCTGGGGATCGGCGAGCGTGCGCGCGTCGAACTGACCGGCGATCACGTGGAAGTGCGGCCGGAGCAACCCGCCGAGGACCGGCCGCTGCCGTGGCGGCGCTCGTGACGTCGTCGATGACGGAGCGCGCTGGTGGCGACGGTCAGCAGGTGGACGGCGGCCTGCCGATCCGCGTCGAGGGCGTGTCGCGCTCGTTTCACTCAGGTGGCGGTACCGTGCACGCGATCCGTGATGTCGCGCTCGATGTGCCGGCAGGGCAGTTCATCGCCCTCGTCGGGCGGTCTGGCTCCGGAAAGACGACACTCCTCAACCTGATCGCTGGCCTCGATAAGCCGGATGAGGGACGGATCTTCATCGGCGAGGACGAGGTGTCGGCATTCGGCGAGGCGCAGCTGACGCAGCTGCGGCGTCACACGCTCGGGTTCGTGTTCCAGTCGTTCGGACTGCTGCCACTGCTCTCGGCCGCCGAAAACGTCGAGCTGGCCTTGCGGATTGCGGGCGCTGGCATGCGCGAGCGCGGCGAGCGCACTCGAGAGCTCCTCGAGCTGGTCGGGCTGTCGCGACGAGCGAACCACCGACCGTACGAGCTATCGGGCGGCGAACAGCAACGCGTCGCGATCGCCAGAGCGCTCGCGAACCGGCCTCGCGTGGTAATCGCAGACGAGCCGACAGGCGAACTCGATTCTGCGACCGGGGCACAGATCTTCGGGCTGTTGCGTTCCGTAGCAGACGGCGGCGCGACGATCGTAACCGCGACGCACGACCCCTTCGTGATGCAGCACGTGGACCGAGTCAAGGAGCTGTCCGATGGGCGGTTCGTGCCGCCCTCGGAACGGGTGCTGGCGCCCCGCGCGCCTGATGCGCTGCAACCTCGCGCGGTCAACCCGCTCCAGCCGCCGCGCCGCCCGACGCCGCTCCGCTGATGGCGGGGCTTGTGCATGTCGTCTCCGCAAGACTGCGCCCCGACGTTGACGACGCGACGATGGAGGCCGCGCGCGTACTTGGCCTCGGGTTGATCGAGGCGACCTCGACTGTTGCCGTGGCGGTCGCGGCATCCCGCACGGACCTGCTCGTCGCTACATGGCTCGATTCGCGGGACGCGCTCGAGGCGTTCGCGGCGTCTCCGGCGCACATGGCCTTCATCATGCGCGGCGTGGCGCGTGTGACCTCCGGGATGTGGAGCGCGGCCGCCGAGCTCGATATCGATGCGGCCCCACCACTATCGAGCGATACGGCCGACGTCCCGAGCACCCTGTTCGTCCTCGGGTTGCGGGGAGCCGCCGACGGACCGCAACTCTACGAGTGGGAGGTGCGTGCCATCCTCGACAGCGTGGCGACGCTGCCGGGCGCTGCGGCCGCCGGCGCCACGTTCGAGGAGCGCGACCACTTTCGCGCTGCGGGCGCGGTTCTAGTACGCGACGCCGAGCTCACGGCGTTTGTCGCCGCCCGGGCAGCGGCAGCGGAAGGCTGGGGAGATGCCACAGCTGCCATCGAGTGGGCAGGCGCGCCGCTGGTCGGGTTCGCGAGTTCTCGTCAATGAGCCGTCGACGGTGGTATGTACCGGAGTGGCCAGACTACGGGCCTCGATGGCGGCGCTTGAGTCGAGGGACCGTGCTCATCGGCGCGCTAATCGTTGTGTTGATGGCGGTCTTCACGCAGCTGGCGCCGCCCCCCGCGGCTCCGACCGCCGGGCCGGGCGTCCCGCAAGCAGGCGACCCCACAGGCCCGCTGGGAATCATCGAGCTGGACGCAGGCTGGTTCGCGTCGCACGACATCGGCGGCCGCGCGGACGCGACCAGGGTGGCCGTGGATCGCGTCGTCGATGGCGACACCATGGACGTGCGCGCCTCGGCGGAAGTATTGCGGATCCGCTTCTACGGCATCGATACCACTGAGCGTGGTCAGGCCTGCTTCTCCGAGGCGACTGCCCGGACGACCGCCCTCGTGGGTCGCGCGGTGGTGCTGGTACCGGACGCCCGCCTGCAGGACAGCTTCAAGCGCGAGCTTCGTTACGTCTTCGCGCCGGACGGCCGCTCCATCGACGCGACACTCGTTGCCGAGGGCCTCGCGCGCGGCTGGCGCGACGATGGCGTGCTGCGCGACCGGCTGGTCGCCATCGAACAGGATGCGCGCAAGGCAAAACGCGGTTGCCTGTGGAAGGACAGCTGAGGCGCCTCGCTGGCTTGGGTGGCACCTCGACGGTAGCCAGCCCATCGAGACAAGCGCGGCCCTCTGCTAACCTCGACCTCCCATGGCAACTCGCGTCATCGACCTGCGCTCCGATACCGTCACACGCCCATCACCCGAGATGCGCGGTGCGATGGCAGGCGCCGATGTGGGCGACGACGTCATCGGCGATGACCCCACTGTGCAGCTCCTGGAGGAAACGGCGGCCGCGCGGTTGGGCAAGGAGGCCGCGCTGTACGTCCCCAGCAGCACGATGGCCAACCTCGTCTCGCTCCTCACGCATTGTGGACGCGGTGACGAGGCGATCGTCAGGTCCGAGTCGCACATCCTCTACCACGAGGCGGTCGGAGCGAGCGCCCTGGGTGGGATCAGCCTGCGGACGGCCCGCAACGACGAACGAGGTAGCATTTCCGGCGCGGAGGTCGCATCGTTGATCCGCCCGGCCGCGCCTCGGACCACCGTGCTCTGCCTCGAGAACACGCAGAACCGTTGTGGCGGCGCAGCTATCCCCCTCGCCAGCATGCGCGAGGTGACGGGCATCGCACGCGGGCACGGTCTCGCTGTCCACATCGATGGCGCACGCATCTTCAATACCGCGGCCGCCCTCGAAACCGACGCCGCCACGCTGGCCGCCGAAGGCGACACCGTCTCGTTCTGCTTCTCGAAGGGACTCGGGGCGCCGGTCGGCTCCGTGATCACCGGACCTGCGTCCTTCATCGAGCGGGCACGGCCGATCCGGCGGATGGTCGGCGGCGGCATGCGGCAGGCGGGCGTCATCGCTGCCGCCGCGCTCTACGAGTTGGAGCACAACGTCGAGCGTCTTCCCGCGGACCACGCGAACGCGAGGCGGCTCGCGGAAGGCCTCGATAGCACGCCGCACCTCAGCATCACACCATCGGATGTCGACACGAACATCATCTTCTTCGAGCTCGATGCGGCCGTCGACGGCGCGGAATTCCGCCGCCGCCTCGCCGCCGATGGCGTGCTCTGCACCGGCACCAGTCCGCAGCGCGTTCGCATGGTAACCCACCTCGACATCCACGCCGACGACATCCCCCACCGGCCATCGACACAACCACGCGCGTCCTGCGCTCCTTCTAGAGGCGGCTGACTTGCCTCGAAGGTTGCTCCTCGGGTTCTGCGCGCTCGCGCTGCTCTTTGCAGGTGCATGCGCGTCGAGCGGCCCAGCCCTCGAAGCGCTCGTCCCTTCACCCGGCGCCGCTCTTCACGATGGCGAGGTCTTCGAATACGCGATCACCGAACCGGGACGCGAGCCGGTTCGAGGCACCCTCCGGGCCACGAAGGCCTCTAATGGTTGGACCCTGAGCCACAACTACCGCTCCGAGACGAACGCGACGAACGCCGATCTGAGCGAGGTGACCACGGATGATGCCCTTCGGACGCGTTCCTCGGAACGATCCATCGAATTCAGCGGCAGTCTCGAGGGACATGCTCTCGACTACAACCTTGCGGACCGGCGCGTCACCTCTACGCGGGTGAAGGCCGGCAAGATCGAGACTCGCGAGCTGAAGCTGCGCGACAACGCGTACGACAACGACTCGGCCTTCTGGCTCTGGCGCTCGCTCCCACTCGCCGAGGGCTACACCGCTCGCTACAACTCCGTGAACTCCTACGAGCGCAGCCAGAGTCTTGTCACGCTCTCGGTGGTCGGTCGAGCCGAGGTCACCGCGCCCGCCGGTACCATCGACGCGTGGCGCGTCCTCGTAGTCTCGGGTCGCGCCTCACGCACCGCCTGGATCGAAGTCGCGCCGCCGCATCGATTGGTGCAGTGGGACAACGGCGCCGCGATCATGCAGCTCACCGCCTCGCGGTGACTTGCCGGGGACTGGTGGCGCGGGGCCGTAGTTAGCGCGGCTGGCGTTCCCAGACGGTCTCGAAGCCTTCACCACCAAGGATCGCCGCGGCGATCTCCGCGCGCTCGCGGGAAGCCACCTGCTGGAAGACGCGATCGCAGTCGTCGGCTAGCGCCGGACCGCCCAAGGAGACAAGGCGCTGCGTGATGCGCTGCCAGACGCCGTGCTCGCGCATCAGGTCGACGGGGCGCGGCCACGTGAAGACCGTGATCTGGTCCGGCAGGGACATGGCCGGGCGCGTCTGCTGGAGGTAGCGATAGCGCTCGGAGGCCGAGTTGACGGGCGGAACCACCTCGATGCGCGGGGGGTCGCCGGGTGCCGAGCGCGCGTCGACGAGCAGGCGGGACTCGATCTTGCCGAAGCGAACGATGAAGACGTCCGCTTCGTCGATGACGCGCCCGATCTCGTCGAGGTCGACGCCTAGGTCATCGTTCATACACCGAGTGTAGTCGATGGCAGGGCTACGACCACGAGGGCTGGTAGGTACGCTCCAGGAACGGGATTCTGATCAGGCCGCTGAGGTGGAGGCCGAGCACCATCAGGACGACGCCACCGACTCGAGTCAACAGTGGCAGTTGCTCCTGCAGCGCGTCGCCGACGAGCCCCGCCGAGGCGCCCACGACCGCGAACACGAGCGTAAACCCAATGACAAACGCGACCGAGTGGAAGAAGACCCGCCGGCGATCCGCGGCGCTGGCTCCGCCGGTCCGGAAGGCCTCGCCGGTCAGGTTCGCGAGGTAGACCGGAACGAGCGGGAGCACGCACGGCGACAGGAACGAGAGCACTCCACCGGCGAAGGCGATCGCCGGGCCCAGGGCCCCGCCAACGCTCCCGGCGAGCCGCTCCTCGGTGGATGAGGTCTGCGAGAACAGAAATCCGAACGACTGGAAGTACGCGTTCAGCCTTGTGAACTCGCCCAGGAACATCAGTGCACCCACGAGCATGAACAGCAGCCCGGCGCCTACGAGCGCCTTCCCCATGAACGGTTGGAGTCGACGCGACCTTGGTGTGAGCCACCCGAAGAAGGCGCCAAAGGCGAGGAACCAGACACCGAGGCCCAGCGCGTAGGCCACCAGGAGGATGCCGCCATGCAGCCAGTTGCCCGAGGTGGCAGCGAGCGTCAGCACCACCCCGAGGATCGGTCCGATGCACGGCGACCACGCGATCGAGAAGGCCGCGCCGATGGCTACTGACCGTGGGTACCCCTGGCGCCACCTCGAGGTGGGGGGCGACTCGACGAGGGGCGCAGTGGTCACGCGCACCTCAATATCACGCGCTTCACTCGACTCCGAGGAGCGCGCGGCGCGCCTCCTCGTAGCGCTCCTTCGAACGCACCTCACGGTTCAGCAGGCCCTTGATGGCGTCTGGCAGATTGGGGCCACTCGCGGGGAGCTGACCGTCGAGAATGAAGGCGTGGAGGGCCTCGAGGTGACGTTGCCACGTCGCATAGGCATCTCGGTAGGCCTGCTTCTCTTCGTCGGTCGGCATGTGTCGAGTGTATCTCGATGGTTCGAGGTCGGAAATTACGGGGCTTAAGCGAGCGCGGCGAAGCCCAGCAACCGGAGGGCGATCCCGGCGGTCACGGCGGCGCCGAGCACCTTCAGTGTCCCGACGTGCCAGCGGAAGACCGCGATGGTTGCCCCGGCACCGATCGCCAAGGCCGCGATGTTGAGCGTGGCGAGGTCCGGGAGGAGCAGGCGGACGCCAAACGCACGTTCGTCCTCGACGGTGGAGAACAGCGTGTGGAGCGTGAGCCAGACGCTGAGGTTCAGGATGACGCCGACGACAGCGGCGGTGACCCCGCCGAGCGCGCTGTCGAGGGCCCGCATGCCCCGCAGACGCTCGGCGTACGGAGCCCCGAGGAAGATCCAGAGAAAGCACGGTGCGAACGTCACCCACAACACGAGGCCCGCGCCGAGCGTGCCCGCAAGGACGGGCGGCAGCGCTCCGGGCTCGCGGTGCGCGCCGAGGAAGCCGACGAACTCCAGTACGAGGATGAGCGGGCCCGGGGTGGTCTCGGCCATGCCGAGGCCGACGAGCATTTCGCCCGGTTCGAGCCAGCCGTAGACTTCGACGGCGCGCTGGCCGACGAAGGCGAGCACGGCGTACGCACCGCCAAAGGTGAGCACGGCAGCGAGGCTGAAGAACCTCGCGAGCTCGCTCCAGACACTGTCCGGACCGAGGGCGTACGTGATCGCGACGACGGGCGCGAGCCAGAGCCCGCCCCACAGCCCTGCGACTCGCAGCGCCCGCCCGACGCCGAGGGCGCCTCGCTTTGCCAGCGGAGCGTCCGTCGCCGCCGAGGCATCGGCAGAGCCGCCTCGACCCGTGGTGAATCCGGCCAGCGCGGCGCCGAGGACGATCACGGGGAACGGGAGCGTGAAGAAGAAGATCCCCACAAAGGCCGCGGCGGCGATCCACATCGATGACGGCTTACCGATGACGCGCCGACAGATGCGCACAACGGCCTCGAAGACGATCGCAAGCACGGCGGCACGCAGCCCGAAGAACATCCCGGCGACAACAGTGACGTCCTGGTACGAGGCATACACGATGCTGAGGGCCAGCATGACGAGCGCGCCCGGCAGTACAAACAGCCACCCTGCAACAAGGCCACCTCGGTAGCCGTGCAGGAGCCAGCCGCAGTAGATGGCGAGCTGTTGCGCCTCGGGACCGGGGAGCAGAATGCAGTAGTTCAGGGCGTGCAGGAACTGCTGCTCGGTGAGCCAGCGACGTTCCTCGACCACCACTCGATGCATGACGGCGATCTGGGCGGCGGGTCCACCGAACGACTCGAGGCCGATGCGCGCCCAAACGCGGACCGCCTCGCGGAAGGGAACTTCCTCGATCGTCGTGGTCACGAGGAACGGTCGGTCATGCGCGCCCCATCTCGGTGCCGCGAGCGTAGCAGTCGGGCTGAGGCGGATCCGTCCGGCTGCGCGATACTGGCTCTGATGGCGGGGTGGCGCGATGAGCAACGCTGACTGGGCCGTACGCTCTATGTGGTGAACGCGACGCTCTTAGTCTGCCACCAGATCGACTCCGCCTACTGGCGGGAGTGGGAACTCCTCCGCATCCCGGGCGGGGCCCAGCTCAACCTCGTGTTCAACTTCGGGATCGTGCTGCTCCTGCTCTCCGGCCTTGTCTGGAAGGTCAGCGCCCAACGCGCTGGCGACTGGGTAGCGCTCACCCTCGGGGTCGGCTGGCTTTTCGCGGTGGCGCTCCACTTCGCGTTCCTGATCCGAGGTGACAGGCGGTTCCGCTTCGCCACGTCGCTCGGCGTGCTCGCGGCGCTGGCACCAGTCGCGATCGTACAACTCGCCATCGAGGTTCGCCGGCTCTCGGGCTAGGGACCGACGAGAGCTGGCGAACCTCGATGGCGAGACGCCTCGCCTCTATCGCTGGCGGTGGCCAGGGGAGCCATATGGGGCTTCGACCGGAAGCGAGGTACCTCGAGGGGCGGCTTCGAGGGCGATACCGCGGGGGGCGAGCTCCTCGCAGGCGCCGCAGCGCACGCAGGCGCTGTCCTCGATGCGGTACGAACCGCCCTCAGCAACGATCGCTCCGGTCGGGCAGATGGCCTGAGCGCGGGGCAGGCGCAGATCGGTCTGGTCGACCACGCGGTACCTCGAGAGGCCGGTGCAGCGGAGGGCCTCGCAGGTGCCGCCGTGGACGTGGGCTTCGTACTCGTCGGCGAAGAAGCGCAGGGTGTTGCGCATGATGGTCGGACTGGCCTGGCCGTGCACGCAGTTCGAGTACTGGAGGGTGTTCCCCACGAGCTCCAGGCTGTGGCGGTCCTCGCGACGGCCGCCGCCTACCTGGATGCGCCGGAAGATCTCGGTCATGCGCTGGTTGCCGCCGTGACAGGTGGTGCAACGGCCGCAGGACTCATCTTCGAGGAAGTCGGCGAAGGTCGAGTTGATGTCGATGGAGCAGGTGTCCGTGCCCATGAAGACGATGCCACCGGAGCCAACGAGCGCACCATGCGGGACGAATGCCTCGCGCTCGAGCGAGAGCTCGTCGAGGAGACGGCCGGGCAGATAGCCCGCCAGCGGGCCGCCCGCCTGGATGGCCTTCAGCGCGACGCCGCCCGACATGCCACCGCACGCCTCGAGGACCTTCGGGAGCGGAACACCCCACGGCAACTCGGTGAAGCCCACGCGCTCGATGTCGCCGGAGAACGAAAAGATCTTGGTGCCCGAGTTACGTTCCGTGCCCACCTCGCGGTACCACTCGGGACCGTTGCGGAGGATGAGCGGGGTCGTCGAGTAGGTCTCGACGTTGTTGACGTTGGTGGGCTTCATGAAGATGCCCGCGGCGGCCGGGAATGGCGGCTTCACGCGAGGCATGCCGCGCCCGTCCTGCACCGAGGCAATGAGCCCCGTCTCTTCGCCGCAGACGTAGGCACCTGCGCCGCGAATCACCTCGATGGTGAAGTTCATCGCCGTGCCGAAGATGCCTTCACCGAGGAGGCCCAAGGCCTTCGCCTGCTCGATGGCCTGGTTCACGCGCTGCTGCGCGAGCGGGTACTCAGCGCGAATGTAGATGAAGCCGTGACGCGCGCCCGTCGCAGCCGCGGCGATGATCATGCCCTCGAGGAGCAGGTGCGGGTCGCCTTCGAGGATGATGCGGTTCACCCACGCGCCCGGGTCGCCCTCGTCGGCGTTGCAGACGAGGTAGCGCTCGGGATTGGCGGCGGTCGCGAGGAAGGTCCACTTGGTGCCCGCGGGGAAGTACGCGCCTCCGCGGCCCGTGAGGCCCGCATCGAGCATGGCCTGGCGGATGGCGTCGGGCGTCTGGTGGCGGGTGAGCATGCGCTGGACGGCGTAGTAGCCGCCGGTGGCGATGTAGTGCTCGATGGATTCGGGGTCGGAGTAGCCGATGCGTGCCAGCAGGCGCCGCCCGACCTCGTTCTGGAAGAACGGGTGGTCGAAGACGGCCGGTACCCCCGGCCTCGAGCCGGCGAGCGTACCGATGGTGATCGCCGCCGCCGCGCCGACGCGGCCGGTGGCCTCATCGAGGAGCATTCCGGCGTGCTCGGGCTTCACCGGGCCGTAGACGACTCGAGTACCGTCCGGCCAGGCGATGGTGACGGTCGGGTTGAGCCACTGGAGACCCACACCGACGGTGCGGCCGATGTCGACTGCGGCGTTGCGAGCGCTGGCTTCGCGTTCGATGGCGTCACGGACGGGGCCGGCGCCTGCGGCAATGGCGGACGTATCGAGCGCGACCTCGATGCGAGGGCGCACCGGGTGCTGCCAAGCCGCCCACTCGGCCTCGCTGCGCGTGCGGATGTCGGCGAAGGATGTGGTCGGCGCAGAGACCATCAGGCACCACCCTCGAAATCCGTGCCGTCGAACATCTTGAGGGCATCCTCCGTGGAAGCGCCGGAAGCGAGCGCGCGTGCGAAGCCGATGGCGCGGGCGGCGGTCATGCGCGGCACGACCTTCTCGTTGATCCAGGCCATCGGGGCCAGCTCGCAGGTGCCGTTGCACTGACCGCGCACGATCTCGACCTTGTGCTCGGGGTCGGGCTCGCCGAGGCGGATCTCGAGGACCGCCTCTAGCGCGCGCAGGATGCCGTCGCTCCGCTTGAGGCGGCAGGCGGCGCCGGCGCACCACGCGATGAGCGTCGCTGGCGGCGGGGTGACTCGGAAGTCGGCGTAGTAGGTTGTGGCGCCGTAGACATGCGCGGGGGCGAGGCCGAGCTTCTCGCCGACGACTTTCATGGCTTCGCCGGAGACGTAGCCGTAGCGGTGCTGGACTCGATGGAGTGCTTCGAGGAGGTCGGCGTCGTTCGGCTTCAGGCCGTCCAGAAGCGCTCGAATCTGCGCGGTGGCCTCGGTCTCGAGGGGCATAGCGACCTCTTGGCAGGCGTACTGGGGCGCGGGCGCCCTCGGAAGGACGCTGGCGACGGTGCATCCGCGCCGTCGCTCTGCGACGGCGACGAGATAGTAAGTGCGCCCGGCGGGTGGTTCAAGGCGCAGCAGGGTGAAGGGTATGCCTCGCGTCGGCGGGCGGCATCAGCGCCCGGCCTGCCGCGCGGCGCCGCTCACTCGGCGGCGAGCACGTCTTGCAGGCGACCCATAAAGAACTCCCAGCCGAACTGGTGCGCGTCCAGAAACTCGGGCGGAACGCTTCGTTGCGAGAGGCGAAGCGTGGTCTTGCCCTCTGCTTCAACGAGGTCGATCTCGACGACAGATGATCCGGGCGGCAGCCCCATGAGATCGCCATCCCAACCGTACGTGAACACGCCGCGCCGTGACGGCACCAACTCGAGGAAGCGTCCGATCACCGTGGCGCCGTTCTCGTGCGTCCAGCGAAGCTCGCCGCCAGGAGTGGCATCGACCGTCGCTTCGACGGCGATCCACCGGAGCAGCCTGGTGGCGTCGGTGAGATGGGCGTACACGACCGCCGCACGCGCCTCAATGACAAGCTCGTACTGTACGATGTTTAGGGTTGCACCTCGGCCTCGGCCGCCGCGCGGAACGCCTCGAGACTCGGCCTCCAGAGAGCGTCGAGTTCTGCACGGAGACGCTCGAGGCCCTCGGGGCTCGCTCGGTAAAGCCGTTGCGTCCCGAGGGCGCGCACTTCGACGAGTCCAGCGTTGCGGAGCACCTTCAGGTGCTGGCTCGCCGTGGGCTGCCGCATCCCAGTGCGCCGCGCCAGTTCGCCCGCCGGCAGCTCACCGTCGATCACGAGCCGGAGCACCGCCCGGCGCTGGGGGTGCGCGATCGCGTCAAACAGATCCAGCATAGCTTTACTTTCGCTACCGCGAATATACAATAACGCGCAATAACGCGCAATAACGCTAGAACGACGTCGGCATCATGTCGACAGTCGAACGGATGACTGCTGAGACGCAACGCGTCTGTCGCCTCTATTGCGAAGCGTGGATGGGGCAGGACAGGCGGGCGATTGCGCATGTCCAGACAACCGAGTTCCGCTTTGCAGCGGGCGACATGGGCGGCGGCGGTCACGATGCGTTTCTGAACGCTGGCGCGTTCCCGCGCGACGCGAAAACCACGATGGTCGCCGAGGCGTATCAGGGCAACGCAGGCTTCCAGATGTACGACTCCGCGCGGGCCGGCCTCACGGTCCGGATCGTCGAGCAACTTACCGTCCGCGAGGGTGTTGTCGTGAGTTCGATATTCATCACGGACATGGGCGCGTTCACCTCCTTCGTCCGCGCGTAATGGCGACGCCCCGAGGGAGGTGAACCGTGAACCGAAATCGCGCAGTCGACCGCTGGCTCGACGAGCGGAATCACCCCCTCGACACGGCGTTACGCCGAGCGCGCGAGATCATCCTGACGGCGGACGATCTAGTCACTGAGACGATCAAGTGGAACACGCCGACGTTCGAGTTCCGCGGGAACATCGCGAGCTTCAACCCCTCCAAGAACGTGATCAGTGTGATGTTCCACAGGGGTGCGGAGATTCCCGGAGTCCACCCCCGCTTAGAGGGGGACGGCAAGCTCGTGCGCACCATGCGCTTCGCGAACCTCGACGAGGTCGAGGCCGCGCGCGCTGAACTCGAGGAGGTGATACGCGTATGGTGTGCATGGAATGGCGACGCCTAACGGGGGCGTGGTGGTCCCTGGCGTCCCCTTCGTCCCGACGACCCGCTCCTGCGAACGACACGGTGCGCGAGGGGTGCCACGGAAGATCGAGCAGCACTGGCTTGCTTCGCCAGGGTCAGTACGAACGGGGTAACGCGCCCCATTACCTCCGAGTCCCCACCTCTTCCGCAGCCGCGACCTGCTCAGGATTGAGGGGCGCGTCCAGCCCGCCTAGGTCCGCCATCATCAGCTGGGCGACGCGCGCACCCATCCGCAGCGAGTAGTTCTGACCGCGGTCTTCGGGGTAGACCTGCGTGGTGTTCGCCAGGTAGAGGCCAGGCACCGGCGTGCGGTGCGCGGGAATGCGAGTGTGGTAGTCGGCGTCGACGACGGGCTGGCCGGCGCGGTCCTTGTACAGCCACTTCTCGCGCACCCAGGATGGATCGAAGTCCGGGTTGATGCGGCGGATGAATGGTAAATAGCGCTCGAACGTCTCCTCGACAGTCCAGTCGGCGGCAGGATCGCCGGGGTCGCAGTAGTTCGAGAAGTAGATGACGTGGTTGCCACCGTAGCGGTCTGGGGACACAAAGTTAGTCTGCTCGACAGCTACGACGAAGGGGCAGTCGTCGTCGGTGACGGTGAGCCAGTAAGTCGGTGACAGCGGGCGGTCCATCGCGAGGACCATCACCGTCGCCCACTGGTACTGCACGCTCTCGAGCTGTGCTCGATAGTCCGACTCGAACTCCGGGACGAGGTTGAGGAAGGCGTACGAAGGCACGGTCGCGAGGACCGCGTCGGCGCGCTCGATGCGCTCGGTGCCGTCGGCGTTGCGGATGGCGATACCGACCGCGCGATCGTCCTCGATGACGATCCTTGAGGCGGGTGCGCTCGCTTCTAGGGCGCCGCCGCGGCCGCGAATCGCCTCGACGAGTGTGTCTACGAGGCGACCGAAGGAGCCCTGGAGGTAGCCGAGCTGCTCCTGCGCAAACAGTCCGCCGGGCCGCGAGGCGAAGCGCAGGTGGACCTTGCCCCAGAACCAGACCAGTGAGGCCTGCTCGGCCTTCGTGCCGAACTTGGCGCGCAGGAGCGGGCCCCAGACGTGCTCGTAGCCCTCGGTGCCTACCCACTTGCGAATCCAGGCGCTGGCGGTTTTGCCCTCGTAGTTGTGCCAGTTCTTGTAGCGACGCAGCCAGAGCGCGGCGAGCCCGAGGCGGACACGTGTGGGGAACGAAACGTCGGAGAACTTGAGGAGGTCGACCGCGCCTACGAACGGGTAGTGCTTGCCGCGAGCGAAGAAGCCGACTTTCGAGTCGATCCACTCGAGGTCTGGGCCGAGCCCGATCTCCTCGATGACCCCGGCGACAGTGGCGTCCGAGCGGAAGAGGTGGTGGTAGAAGATCTCGAGGCGGCCGCCGCCGATCTCGAAGGTGCGCACCTGCCCGCCGAGCAGCGGGCTCGCCTCGAAGAGACGTACCTCGTGGCCGTGCTTGACGAGTTCCCACGCGGCGCCGAGGCCCATCATCCCGCCGCCGATGATCACGACACGCATCCGGAACCTTTCGTTAGCCCTCGATGGGCGTGGTGGCTTCGAGGCGCTCGCGCGCCGCGAGCAGCGAACCGAAGCCAAGCTGTTGACGCCAGAGCAGGAAGGCTCCGAGCAGGACGACGGGGACGAGCACCACGGCATGCACGACGAGAGCGTACGCCGTCGCGGCAGCGGTCGCGGCGCCGAAGCTCACCGCGACCAGCCTCGCAAAGTACTCGAAGGGCCCGATGCCGCCCGAGGTACTGGGGGCGGCAATCGCGAGGTTGGCGGCGCCGCAGACTCCGAGGTAAAGCGCGGGCGCGAGACCAAGGTCGAAGCCCTCCCCTACGAGCCAGTACGTGGCGGCCTCCAGGCCCCACGTGGCCACGGTCGTCACGAGGAGCAAAGGGCCTACGCGAAGGTCGCGGAGGACCGCGAGCCCACCGAGCATTCCCTCTGCCACCGACGCGAGGCGTTCGCCGATCACCGGGAGGAGGCGGAGTAGCCTCACGAGGAGCGCTGTGCCTCGATCTCCCGCCAGCGCGAGGGCGTACATCATTACGAGCACACCAAGGAATCCGGCCGCACCAAGACCCGCGAGCGCTCGGACGACGCCATCGACGCGGTCACCACCGGCCAGCAGCACCGTGCCGCTCAGGAAGAGCGCGAGCACCAGACCATCGAGAACGCGTTCGACCACGATCGCGCCGAGGCCCGTGGCCCACGGCGTGCCGTGCCGCGACTGCAACAGCCCGGCACGCACGAACTCGCCGGCGCGCACCGGAAGGACGTTGTTGGCGGCGTAGCCAATCACCAGAAGCGAGAACGCCTCGAAGGGCGTGACGTGGACGTGCGGGCTGAGGACCAGCTGCCAGCGCAGACCGCGGACCCAGAGGGCCACGAAGTAGACGCCGAGCGCGAGCACGAGCCACTGCGGGTGCATCTCCGTGAGCGCCGTGCGCAGCTCACCGCCGTCAACCCGCCCCACCAGGAGGCCAAGGAAGATCGCGCTGACACCGATGCCCACCCAGACGCGCGGGCTGCGCCAGGTCGAGGCGCGACGTACCTCACCTGCCTGGGGGCTAGCGGCCGTAGGTCTCTCCCGTCGAGGGGATGGTCACCTCTGGTGGTGTTTCGGGGAAGAGGGCGACGCCGTCCAGCGTGCCAACGCGCCAGCGCTCTTCGCCTCGGACGTAGAAGGAGGCGATGCTCCGTGGCAACGAGCCGTCTAGAAGCGCGGCTGAGAGGCCATCGAGAGTCGCAGCGCGGTAGGTCTCCTCAGGAAACCACCAGCGGTGCACGTATGGCTCGGAGGTGGCATAGCCGAGTCCGATGGTGCCCGAGGTGCGCTCGGTGGTGCGCCAGAGCAGGACGACCGCACCCTCCGGGATGTCCTTGTCGGTGAGGTTGTCCACGTAGGTAGCGTTCTTGTAGTCGCGCAGGTACCAGGCCCATGGCCACGACATCGATTCTGCGGCGTCAACGACGATGTGTAGCTCTTTGCCGCCTCGGGTTGCCGAGTAGGCTTCGATCTGCCGGGCTATGACGGGGATGTCGGGCGACGTCTGGGTGTAGATCAATGGCTCGATCGGTGTATCCGGGTGGTTATATGAGACGGCCGCGCCGTTGCGAATCGAGAGCGCGACGAGGAACGCCATGCTGGCGAACGCGAGCGCTGCCCCGACACGGCGGGCGCCCGCCGGCGCGCGCAACGCTCCCACAACCTGCCCCAGAACGTACCCCGCGAGGATAGCCAGCGGCAGAGCTACATGCACCGTGAGCCACGGCATCTTCTCTCCGGCCAGCGTTAGTGCCAAGAAGGTGCCCAGCGCCCACCACACCAGCAGCTTCGCGAGCCGATCACCACTCGAGATCAGCACTGCCCCGCCGATCACGGCCGGGAGCAGCGCCGCGAACTCGTACAGGGGCACCATGAAGAGGTAGTAGAACCAGGGCTGCGTGCCTCGCTGGACGCTCTGCTGGGAAAGCCAATAGTCGAGCTGGTTCCAGTACGCACCCGCGAAGCCCGCCGGGTTCGTGAAGAAGGTCGTGAAGAGCAAGGTCGTGATGACCATGGCGATGCCGGTCAGGATGAGCCAGCGCCGCCAGTCCCACCAGATGCCGATCTCGCCTGCCGCCACCATGAAGGCCGTCACAAGCAATCCGCCGATGAGGCGCTGCGAGTCCCCCTCGACGCGCAGGCCGAACATCACGAGCGGAAGCTGCGCGGCGGCGGCGAGGTACGGTAGTACCAGCGTGCCCAGCACGACCATCAGGTCCACCTCGCGCGGCCGTTCGCCCTCACCGAACCGCGCGGCGCTTACCGGCCAGGTGGCAGCGACCAGCCACGCGACGGGAAAGAGGAGCAACGTGCGCCAGAAGCGCCGACGCCCCTCGCTATGCAGGCGATCGACGAGTGCGCCCGTGAGGATGCCGTTTACGTAGAGCAGGAAGACCGCGGCGATGAGGAACGCCGTTTCCTTCGTGGCAAACTCAAGGGCGACAGCGGCCGAGATCGCCACGAGCCAGCGCATGCCGCCTTCCTCGCGATAACGCCAGATGGCAACGGCCAGCAGTAGCGTCTCAACGGCGACGAACGCCTCGTTACGCGTGAACCTCGAGTAGTAGAGCAGCGACGGCGAGATGGCGAGGAGGACCGCCATCGCGAGCACGGCGGCCACGCCGACGTAGCGGCGCAGCAACAGCGGCATCGCGACCAGCGCGCTACCGAAGAGCGCCGCCGGCACTCTGGACAGTGCGTCCGAGGCACCAAAGAGCTTGAAGACGAGCGCGATCAGGTGGAACTGGAGCGGTCCGTGCATCATCGGGTCGTGTCGATAGTCATTGCCCTGGGCAAAGTCATACGAGAAGAGGGCGTGCAGCGACTCGTCGTGGTGGCTGGCTCGCACGCCGAGCTCGAATGTGCGCATGAGCAGGGCGATGACGACGATGGCACCCATGGCCACGATGAGCCACGCGTCCCGTCGGAGCCATGCCACGACGCCGGACCCGGAATTCGCCCGTGAGCGGGCTGCAGATGCGCGTATCGAGGCTCGCAGTTCGGTCACGGTCGCGCCACCTCGACAGGTACTTCCACTATTCGAACATTGCCTTCATCGAAGACAGTGTGCCAGTCGCTGAAGCGAGCGGCGACATCGGCGCCGTACAGCTCGAGCTCGCGCGCGGCGATGAAGACGTGTGTGACTCCGTAGCGACGAGCGACTTCCAGAGCAGGCGCGCTGGCGCCCGCGGTATAGAAGGTTCTTACGTCCACCATGCGCTGCGTGACGTTCTCTCCGCTGCCCCGCCATGTCACTTCATGGTCGGGCCACCCGACCACTGTCGGCAGGCCCGTCGCCATCGAGAAGCGATTCGTGGGCGTGAAGGACTTGCCCTCAGCCTCAAGGACCACGGCCGATCGCGGCAGCGCGGTGCGCCCCCAGTCGATCGAGGCATATATAGCCCGATTCTCCTGCTGGAGGTAAGCGAGCGCATCGATACCGGGCGCGGCGCCCTCGTGGCCGCGGCTGAGCAGCGCGGCCGGCGTGTACAGCACGCACAACTCGATGAGCGCAGCAGCGCCGAGCACAGCCCCGCGCCCGATCCAGGTCGCACCACGCACATTGAAGGTCGCTGCGGCATCGGCGACCGCGATCCCGCCCGCAATGGAGAGCAGCACCCAGCCGCCGTACCAGAATTTGAAGACCGTGTTGAAGCGCCCTACCGATGCATCGACGAGATGGAAGAGCTCCGTGCCAAGCACCACGAGCGTCGCGAGCCCGGCGAGGCCGACCCAGGCAGCGCGGGCATGATTCGCATCCCGGTACGCCCGTGCCGAACTCCCGAACGCGAAGGCGGTCGCCACGGCGAGGGCAGGCAACGTCAGCCACCCCGCGCCGCGGAGGGCTAGGGCGTCCGAGTTTCCGGAGGCGAGCACCGCCAGCACCCAGGCGCCGAGGAACGCAGCGCAGTCGACCAGCGTGATGCCGGCCACGCCTCGATGAATACCCGGGCGGACAACCAGAGCGCAGGCGAGGAGTAGGGCCGCGAGCGGCCCCCAGAACAAGAGCAGGCGCACTGGGTCGCTGCCCGAAGTCAGCACGGGTGAGATCCCGACCGGCGTGCCCTCGAGGGTGGACAGCATCGGCAAGGCGATCAGCCCCGCCAGTGCCGCCGGTGGCACCAGGTGTCGCACAATGCCGATGAGGGCCCCGAACATGCTCCAGCCCGCGGCGACGTAGGCTGCGAACCCAGCCGCCAGCCAGACGACGCCGTAGAGCGGAGCGTCCCAGGCGTTGGTCATCGCGAGACCGGCGAAGATCAGCGCAGCGCAGATCAACTCGCCGGGGCGCTGGATCCACACCTGCAGCGTCTGCGGTCGTGAGCCTTCGAAGGCGGTGATGGCGATACCGACCGCAAGGAGGGCGATCGGCAACGCGAGCACGTGCGCGTGCAGGTCGCCGAGGACGAACGAGAAGGCCGGGAATTCGGAGATCGCGTCGGGAAGGATGCGCGTGGCGCGCCACCACCACCAGAAACCTGTGGGGATGCCGTTGACGGCGCCGTCGCCTGAAGGGAACCCTGTGACGTCGAGTCCCGCCCACGAGGCGCTGCCGAGTCCGTTCGCCGCAAGGAGCTCGAGCCCGCCCTCGAGGCTGCCCACGGCGAGCAGCGCGATGGTGGCCGCCCCTCCGGCAAGCCACGTCCGCCGTCGACGAGTTGCAGTGAGCGCGCTCGCGTCACCGGCGAGCCCGAAGATCGCCAGGCCAGTCATCGAGCCGGCGCTCGCCAGACCGAGGTTGAAGGCCACGTCCGGCTGCACGCGTGCCAGCCTCGATGTCACGTCCACCATCGTGTGACCCAGGTGGTAGTAGGAGAGCGCGCGGCCCGCGTACCACGCGTCCTGCGGCGGCAGTCGTTCGGCCTCGTGGATGGCGACGAGGATCATCATGTCCATCGGCTTCTCGGTGAAAACCGCCGCGGGGGTTAACCAGCGGGCGTAGAGGACGACGGCGAAGATCACGAGACCGAGCACCTCCCCCAGGAGGAGCAGTCGCCACTGGCCTCGGATCAGAGCGACGAGCGCGTGGCATCGCCAGTCGAGCGCGAGGGTCCAGCCGACGAGGACAGCCAAGCCGAGGAACGCCGCCGGAGTCCCGTAGCCGATCGGTGCGCCCCAGCCGACGAGCCAGGCAACGTAGCCGACCACGAGGAGTCCGAACGGCCTCGCGAAGAGCACACCTCTGGAGTCAAGGCGGCCAAACAGGTGCGTGACGGGGATGAGACCGGCGACGCCGATGCCGAGCGTGACGAGGTACCAGCAGACGACGTCTCCGACCTCGGAAGCCACGCGGCGCGGGCGCCTAGGTCCGCGAAGCGGCGGGGGGGGCGGGCTCGGCGAGCAAGCTGTCGACGAATGCGGCCGCCTCGAACGGTGCGATATCGCCCGCCTCCTGCCCCGTGCCGATGAAGCGCACCGGCAGCCCGAGGTCGGCGGCGATCGCGAAGACAATGCCCCCCTTCGCGGTCCCGTCGAGCTTGGTGAGCATGACGGCAGTCACCTCGACTGACTCCGTGAAGGCGCGCGCCTGCGCCATGCCGTTCTGGCCCGTGGTCGCATCCAAGACCAGCAACACCTCGTCAGGTGAGCGACCAAGGCCGCGTTCGATCACGCGCCGCACCTTGGAAAGTTCGTCCATGAGGTTCTGCTTGTTATGTAACCGTCCGGCCGTGTCGACGAAGAGGATGTCGGATCCTCGCGCGCGCGCGGCCTCGATGGCGTCGAACGCCACGGCAGCGGCGTCTGCGCCCTGCTGGTGTGCGATCACGTCGGCGTTGAGGAGCTTTGCCCACGCCTGCAGCTGCTCGATGGCGGCGGCGCGATACGTGTCGCCAGCGGCGAGGCTCACTTTCGCACCCTGCTGCTGGTAGAGGTATGCGAGCCGCCCGATAGCCGTCGTCTTGCCCGTGCCGTTCACGCCGACGACCAGCACCAGTGCTGGTGCCTCGGGATCGAGGTTGGCGCCGCCCTGGCCCCACAACCGCCCGCGAGGGGTGGCGTCCGGCGCGGTGAGGATTCGGACCATCTCCTCGCGTAGCGCGACGCGTACTTCCTCGGCAGTCCGAGGTTTGGTCGCGCGCACGCGGTCGAGGAGTGCCATCGTGACCGTGACACCGGTATCGGCGCCGATCAGCACTTCATCGAGCTCTTCCCAAAGCGCCTCGGTCACCTCGGAGCCTCGAAAAGCGCTCGCGAGGCGGCCGAACCAGTAGCGCTTCGTGCGCTCGAGGGCGTTGGTCGTGCGGCGTGCATCCTCGGCCGCGTCCTGCGCGGCCTCGTCTGCCTCGGCAGCCGCAACTGCAGCGGCGTCAGCCGTGACGGCACTCCCGGCGGGCGCTTCGTCCCTGGGCTTGCGGCGGAAGAGCCTCACGCGACCTCACGTCCACAGAAACTCAGGCGGATCGAAGCGTGCTCCCAGCGTACGACCGCCCCCGGGCGCGCGCCAACCTCGAGCTGGCGCGCGTCTCAGGAGGCGGCCGGGAGGTCGGCCAGGCGCAGCGACAGCACGCGCGAGGTGGAGTCCTCGCCCATCGACACGCCGTAGAGCGCGTCGGCTGCCTCGATGGTGCGCCGGTTGTGGCTGATCACGATAAACTGCGAACGGTTGGTGAGTTCGCGCAGCGTCTCCACGAACCGTCCGACGTTCGCCTCATCGAGCGCGGCATCCACTTCGTCCAGCACGCAGACCGGGGCCGGGTTGACGGAGAGCAGTGCGAAGAGCAGCGCCACCGAGGTCAGCGAACGCTCGCCGCCGGAAAGCACGCTGAGACTCGAGATGCGCTTGCCGGGCGGCTGCGCGCTGATCTCGACACCGGGTTCGTCGTCGTCTTCATCAGCAAGGAGCTTCAGCTCGGCGACGCCGCCGCCGAAGAAACGCTGGAAGTATTCGATGAACGCCTTGTTCACGGCCGTGAAGGTCTCGTCGAAGCGCGCACCGATGAGCTTGCGCAGTTCCACGATGGCGCGGCGCAGCTCCTGTTCCGCCGCCTCGAGGTCGGCAACCTGTCCGCTGAGGAAGTCGAAGCGAGTGCGTTCTTCGGTGAGCTCCTCCAGCGCATCGACGTTGACGGGGCCAAGCGCGCGGATCTCCGCCCGCAGCGAGGAGATCTCCTCACGGAGCGCGGGAAGGTCGACGGTCGTGCCGCCTCGAACCGGCGTCACGGCGCCCACCTCCAGGAGCTCGTCCGTGGTCGGAGCGCCGAGGAGCGACAGTGCCTCCGAGTCCGGGTCGTCGGCTGGCACCTTCAGTGGGAGAGCGTCACGTGCCGGCAGCTCGGCGGTGGCGGAGGGGCGCACAAGGCCGTGCTCGTCGGCCTCGAAGCCGTCGTCGCGCAACTGCTCGTTGACGCGCTGCAGTTGGGCGAGTGCTTGGCGCAGCGCACCATCGGACTCGACGAGAACGCGCTCGGCGGCGAAGAAACGGGCCTGCGCGGCCCCACGCTGCTCCTGGAGCGCGCGCTCTTCCCTCAACACGGCGCCCAGAGCCTCGCGCGTCTGGTCGAGGGCTTCCTCGGCGAGCTTGCGGGCGGCGGCGGCGACATTCGCGCGTTCCTCAGCCTCGGCGAGCGAGTGCGTGAGGTCCTCGAATTCGCGGCGCGCGGTATCGAGGCGTTGGCGGGCGCCGTCGAGTTGCTCGAGTGCCCGCTGGCGGACAGCCTCGCGCTCCGCCTGCTGCGCGAGCGCCGTGCGGTGGGCGCCCTGTGCCGCCGCGAGCTGTGCAATGGCGGCCGTCGACCGCTCGGCGACAACGTCGCGCTCGGCGGTGACCGAGGTGGCCCGGTCCCGGACACCGGCGAGCCGGTCACCGAGGGCGCCGAGTTCGAGGGTGGCGTGCTCACGTGCCTCGATGGCGGTGCGCAGGGCCTCGTCATCGCCACCGGCCTCAACAAGCGCGCGTCGCACGAGCCGCATCTCGCCGCTGAGGGTGCCGACACGACGGCGGACCGCTTCCGCGGCATCGCGATGCGTGGCGCGGCGCTGTTCCATGCCGTCGTAGCCAGCGCGGGCGGTCTCGACCGCGTCGCGGGCGGCGACCGTGGATTCCTCCAGCGTGGTCAGCCGCGTGCGGGCCGTCTCGATCTCTCGCTCCAGGGCGACGACCTGGGCGGGTAGCTCTTCGATCTCACGGCGCAGGCTGAACTGGCGTGCGGCAGCACCGGTCTTGCCGCCGAAATAGGACCCTCCCGGCCTGAGGAGTACCCCGTCCTGCGTGACGACAGAGCCGAGGCCGCGACGCACCATCTCGCGCGCCGTCGAGAGGTCTTCGACGATGATCGTGCGCCCCAGCAACGCGTCGACGAGCTGGCGACAAGGAGCGTCGCACCGCACGAGGCGGGAGGCGACACCGATGACGCCGCGCTCATTGAACAGGTTGACCGGGTACTGCTGGGGAACGGCGTCGAGGGCGAGCACTGTAGCCGTGCCTGCCTCGCTGATGCGCAGGTACTCGACGGCCGCGAGTGCATCGGTCTCCCGCTCGACGACGACGGCGGCGAGTTGCTCGGCGAGCGCTGCTTCGATGGCGACATCGAGGCCATCGGGAACGCGCAGCAGGCCGATGATCGAGCCAAGCACGCCCTTGAGCGCGCCGTCGGCTTCGGACTCTCCGGCTTCGATGATGGCGCGTGCGCCCTCGCCACTGACACCGGCGGCGCCGGCAAGGCGCGCGAGCAGCGTGGCGCGCTCCTGGTGCTGTGCGAGCCGAGACTCGGCAGCGCGCAGCGTGTCGCGCGCCTCGACCACGCCACGTAGCTGCTCCTCGAGAGCGCGTTCGCTGGCGGCGCGGCGTTCACGGGCGAGATCGGCGGTCGCCTCAATCGCGGCAGCCTCGCCTTGCAGGGCGAGCGCGCGCTGCCCGAGAACCTTCAGCTCCTCAAGTGCGGCCACGCGGGCGACGCGAGCCTGCGTGCGTTCCTCCGCGAGGGCACGCTGACGAAGCTCCGCTTCCTGCACGCGACGGTCAGCCTCGGCGTGTTCGGCCTCCAGACGAGCACGGCGCGCCTCGGCCTCATTGAGTTCGCGAAGCTTGCCCCGCACGGCGTCATCGACGGAGCGCAGGGCTTCCTGCTCGCGTACCCCGGTGGTGCGCCACTCCTCGACCCTGGCCGCGAGTGCATCGATGTCGTCGCTGTCCGAGGTGGCGGCAGGTTCCGCCTCAAGCCGAGCGATCTCGGCCTGTAGGTCGGTCTGCCTGGAGGTCAGCAACTCGAGGCGCTGGCGCGCGAGGGCGAGGCTCTGCGCGAGCTGGCGCTCCTCGTCGGCGAGCGCGCGCTCGCTGAGCTGCGCGGTTTCCAGCGCGCTGCGACGCTCAGCTGTCAGCGCGTTCAGCTGCTCGAAGCGCGCGGTCATCTCCGCCGAGACGCGGCTGGTCGCCTCGAACTCCTCGCTGTGCTGATCGTGGCCAGCGCGCGCCACAGCAAGTGCGTCGTTGGCGGCGCGCAGCTCGTGCTCGTAGTGGACCAGTTGCGCCTCGCGAAGCCGGGCGGCGAGGTCGCGGTACTTCTCGGCTCGCGACGTCTGGCGCTGCAGCGCGCGGATCCGTGGTTCGACCTCGCGGATGAGCATGCGCACGCGCCCGAGGTTGTCACGCGTCTCGACAAGGCGACGTTCCGAGAGCGTGACCTGCTGGCGATGACGGCGAACATTCGCAGCCTCCTCGATCAGGTCGCGGCGCTCCGAGGGGCGCATCGCCAGCACTCCGTCGACGACGCCCTGGGTCATCATCGCGTAGGAGTTCTGCCCTACCTGTGCTCGGCGGAAGAGGTCCTGCACGTCCGAGAGGCGCACATTCTGGCCGTTGATCAGGTACTCGTTTTCGCCGGAACGGAACGCCCGGCGGGTGACCGTGACTTCGCCGAACTCGATGGGCATCCAGCCCTCGGAGTTGTCGAGAGAAATCGAGACTTCGGCGGCGCCCAGCTGGCGGCGCTTCTCCGAGCCGGAGAAGATCACGTCCTCCGTCTTGCGGGCGCGCACCTGCCGCGCGGACGTCTCACCGAGCGCCCAGCGAATCGCGTCCGAGACGTTGGACTTGCCGGAGCCGTTCGGTCCCACGATGACCGTGAGGCCGGGGCCGAACTCGAACTTCTGCGGATCGGCGAAGGCTTTGAAGCCCTGGGCATCGAGTCGCCTGAGATACATCCCTGCTCCTCGCCAGCGCGGCCGCAACCGCGCGCGCTCCTGATGTGGGCGTGACTAGCCCTGGTTCGTCGGTGATTCCTCCACCGACGTTAACGGTGATTGCGGCGCGGCCGAAGGGAGTTCGCGCAGCACCTCGAGGGCGCGCGCGGCGGCGGCCTTCTCGGCGAGCTGGCGGCTGGCGCCGCTGCCGCTGCCCAGCACGCGGTCGCCCATGCGCACCTCGACCGTGAACGTGCGATCGTGCTCCGGGCCTGCCTCGGAGACGGTCACGTACTCAGGACGGGTGTGGAGGCCCTGGGTGAGTTGTTGCAGGTCGCCCTTCGGGTTCAGCGTTGCCGCACCGGCGTCGAGGCCTTCGACCTCGTCGCCAAGCGTGCGCTGGATGAAGGCACGAGCCGCCTCGAGGCCATGGTCGAGCAGCAGCGCACCAACAACCGCCTCATACACCCGCTCAAGGTTGCGGTCGCGCGCACGACCACCCGTAGCTTCCTCGCCACGTCCGAGAAAGAGCGCTTCACCAAGGCCGAGCGCGCCCGAGACGCGCGCAAGCGTCGGGCCCATGACCAGTTGCGCGCGGCGTTCGGTAAGGCGGCCCTCGGGCTCTTCCGGGTAGCGAGCGTAGAGCGCCTCCGCGACCACAAGTCCGAGGACGGCGTCCCCGAGGAACTCGAGTCGCTCGTTAGTCTCGGGTGACGCCTCGGCATGCTCATTCGCATACGAGGGGTGTGTGAGCGCGAGTCGCAGGAGGGCGGAGTCCTGGAACTGGACACCCATGCCCGCTTCAGCGAGGCGGAGCCGTTCGGCAGGTTCGAGATCGGCGCGGGGCCGCGGTGGCACGCTGGTGGAGAGGTCAGACGCGGAGACCAAGGGCTCGCCTCTCCGCACGGCCCACGCGCCTCCGCCTCGCGTAGGATGTGCAGGACATGGTGCGATGCAGATTCCAGGCGCGGGGACAGGCCGCGCTATATCGAGATCGAGATCGAGATCGATCCTAAGTTCGCATGGCGAGTGGTGTCAACGATAACACGCAAAACTGCTTATCTGCTTATGCGCCCTACTATCGAGGCGTTACGCGCCGCCCTACCGGATGGCCTTGTGGGTGCCCTCGATGCCACACTGCAGGCGGCGGCACCGGATGTCCCGGTGTGGGCGGTCGGCGGCGCGGTACGCGACGTCGCGCTCGGCCGCACCATCGTTGACCTCGACCTGGCGACGTCGGGTGACCTGGGCGCTCTCGCCTCGGCGGCTGCGGTCGCCCTCGAGGGCACCGTCGAGGCGTACGCGCAGTTTGGTACGAACTCGGCGGTCGGCGCTGCCGGCCGCCTCGACTTCGCACGGCTGCGTCGCGAGCGCTACGAGCGGCCGAGCGCGCTGCCGACCGCCGAGTTCGGGGCAACCATCGAGGAAGACCTTGCGCGGCGCGACTTCAGCGTGAACGCGATCGCCCTCGAGCTCGATGGCACCCAGCGAGGCGCCGTAGTGGACCCGTTCGATGGGTTGAGGGACCTCGAGGAGCGGCAACTGCGTGTGTTGCACGGCGATTCGTTTCGGGACGATGCGACCCGGATCTGGCGTGGCGCACGCTACGCGGCGCGCCTCGGGCTGCGGGTCGAGCCCGCGACACTGGCGCAGCTTGGCGAGGGCATACGCTGGCTGGAGGGCATCTCGGGAGAACGCATCTGGGCCGAGTTCGAGCGTACGGCCGCCGAACCATCGCCGGGTCGCGTGCTATCACTCCTCGAGGGCTGGGGCGCCCTCGAGGCCAGCGCGCACGGGCTGCGCCTGCATCCCGACGCCGCCCGTGCGCTCTCGAAGCGACGCGGGCCTGTCGAGGTAAGCGTCCTGTTCGCCGCCATCGCGGCACCCCTCGAGGCGCGGGAGGCGATCTGTGAGCGGCTCGCCGTACCTCGGGAGGTAGCGCGCGCTGCCCGCGAGGCGGCGGCGCTCCTGTCCTTGGTGAATCCCGCACCTGAGCAGCTGGTGGTGGTCGAAGATGCCTCTGAAACCGCGCGACAGGCGGCGCGCTGGCTCCAACCAGCACGACAGGCCATGGTGCAGCGGGCGCTCCGTCGCTGGGAGCGGACCCGCCCGCTCCTCGCGGCCGCCGAGATCGAGCGGCTCGGAGTACCGGCCGGGCCCCGGCTGGGTGAGTGGCTGCGGCGCTTGCGCGCGGCACGTTATCTCGGCACGCTGGGGACCGCCGCCGCGGCTCGCCGAGCCGTGCGAGAGGGCCTCGATCTGGCGGGCACGGCTTCGACCGCGGTCACGAAGGAGCACCGATGACGAGCGATGCGGAGAGCCCCACGGGGTGCGCCGTCTGCGGACAGGGTGAGCCAGACCTGCGGCTGCTCCAATCCTGCTTCGAGTGTGGCAACCCGTTCCACCTTAACCCGCGCACGGACATCGCGGGGCTGGACTGCGGCGATGCCTGGATCGGCGAGAGCCTCGGCGTCGAGTACTACTGCCAGACCTGCATCGACCTCATGCAGGCGCACTCGATGGAGCCTCAGCCGGATCCCACGATGGCCCGCTACGCCGCCGTGGTGCAGGCGATGACGCCCGGCGCGCCCGGCCTGCCCCCCGTGCCTCAGGACTCGAGGTTGCGCGCGACCGAGCTACCACCGAAGCCCGAGCGGCATCGCGTGCGGCGTCGCTACCGCCGCGTCGAACCGTGACCGAGCCGCCCTCGAGAGCTGTGGCGGCGGACAGCACGCACCTCGACGCAGGTGACGGCATCGATGAGTACGACGAATACCAAGACGAGCAGAACGACGAATTCGAGGACGACGAGCCCGAGGAGCGCCCCCGGGGCTGGCCATGGGGCGCCATGTTGGCGACCGCCATCGGCGTCTGGGCAGGCAGGGCGTTCTACCGGCTGCCGGACCGCTTGGAGGATCTGACGGCCTTCGCGCTGACAGCGCTGACGGCGCTGTTCGCCGTCGGCATCTATCGACGGTGGGTGCGCAAGCAGCTGGCGCAGGCACGGGCGCGACGCCAGCCTCGATAGAGGCGGTGCGGGCCTTCTGTCGACCGCCACACGCTACGCCCGAGGACCACGCTCGAACCAGGTGACGCCCGTGCTGGATGCCCCTAGCGGGCGGGCGAGGAGCGGAGCGTAGCCGCAGCGCAGCATGAAGTAGAGCCCTCGACCGTTGGTGCGCGGAACGACGGCCAACCAGCGATCGATGTCATCCGCAAGCGCTTGCTCAGCCGTGAACAGCGCGCGAGCGGCGTAGGCGTGGCCGCGCGCGCCGGGGTCGATGACCAGGGCGAGGACGGTGGCCGTCCTCACGTTGGGCCAGTCGAGGCGCAACGCGAGCAGGCCGACTTCCCGCTTCCCAACCTCGATCGTGTAGGTTCTGGTATCGAGCGGGAGCGCGGGCGTATCGCCCTCGGCCGTGCCGTCGTGACCGCGCTCGACGCCGTCGCGAAGCGCCTGCCTCAGGCCGTCGGTGAGCGGCGCGCCGGCGTCCCGAGGCGTGAGCACGACGCCTCTGCCGCGCGCCCACACCTCTGGGCTTGAGCCGGTTATCCGCGTCATCGAGCCAACCAGTCGCGTACCGCGCCCGCGACTGCCGAAGTCGGCACGCGGCGCACCTCGCAGTCCGGCAAGGCCTCCAAGAAGGCCTCCCCGTAGCGCCGCGTGAGTACACGGCGGTCGAGGACGAGCAGCACGCCGCGCTCCTCGGCGCCGCGAATCAGCCTCCCGAAGCCTTGGCGGAACCGCAGCAGCGCCTGCGGCAGGGCGTATTCGGCGAAGGGATCCTGGTAGAGCGCGGCCCGTCCGGCGTGCACGGGGTCCGTGGGCACCGGGAACGGCAGTCTGGCGATGGCAACCTGCGAGAGCGTGTCGCCTCGCACATCTACGCCCTCCCAGAAGGCCGCCGTGCCGAGCAGCAGCGTCCGCGGCTCGCCCATGAGCGATTCGAGGAGGCGCGCCGGGGTGCCATCGACCTGCTGGGCGAGCACGGCGATGCCCTCGCGGGCGAGGGGGCCGCGCAGCGCCGCCGCGGTCTGGCGGACGCCGCCGTGCGAGGTGAACAGGGCCAGCGTGCGCCCCTCGGCGGCGGCCGTCGCGGCCGCAAGTGCGCCCTGCAGCGCCGAGGCGTGGCCGGGCGCGTCTGGTTCGACGACATCGTTCACGACGAGGATCAGCACGGCACGTCGATAGTCATAGGGCGAGGGGATGGCGAGTGTCTCCGCGTCATGCAATCCGAGGGCGCGCAGGGTGAAGTCGAAACTGTCGCCTGCGGTGAGCGTGGCGCTGGTCGCGATGACCGAATTGCGCCCTGTGAACACGTCGGTGACGAGGTGCTCCGAGACATCCAGAGGTGCGACGTTGAGGCGCGTATCGCCCTCGCCGGTACGTAACCAGCGCACGAGGCCGGAGCCGGAGCCGAGCACACTCGCAAGGACCGAGCGCGCGACTTCGAGCGCCTGACTCGCGCGACCGAGATCGCTGATCAGCTGCTCGATGCCGGGGGCGGTGCCGGGCGGCAGGGACTGGCACAGACCGCGCGCACGCTCGAGGGCGCGGACGACTTCGTGCAGCGCGACGTCCACCTCAACGGCACGCTCCTCGACGTCCTCCCAGGCAGGCTGGGAGTATCGCGAGGAGGTGATGGCGATCTCCTCGTCGTTGTTCGAACTGGCGCCGTTGCCGCCGCGCGAGCCGGCCTCGGTCTCACGACGTTCCTCCGCGTAGGTGCGCAGCGCGCGTTCGAGAGCGGGCACACGCTCGCGTGCACGGCGTGCCGCGGTCCGCAGCACCTCGGACTCCGGCACGAGGGCTGCCGTCGAGGAGAGCGGCGCGGAATCGAACGCAGCAGCGTCTTGCATCCGCCCGGCGACGCCAGCGGCGTCGGCCAGGCCATCGAGCAGCCCTCGCAGTTCCCGCGTCGAGAGCGAGCCGCCATACTGCGAGGTGGCGACCTCCTCCAGGCGATGGGCCTCGTCGATGACCAGATGCTCGTACTGGGGGAGCACGGCGGAGTCGGTGGCGGCATCGGCGAGCAGCAGGGCGTGGTTCACGACCACCACATGCGCGGCGGCGGCCTGCTGGCGCGCGCGCAACAAGAAGCACGTCCCGTCGCGGACGTACTTGCAGCGTCGCGAGAGGCAGTCGCCGTCCGCGGCGGAGAGGGCGCTCCACGCCTCGCGCTGGTCCGATGGCATGTACAGCTCGGCGAGGTCACCCGTCTCGGTATCGGGAAGCCATGTGGCGATACGGCCGTGCAGCCTCGCCTCGGTGGGCGCGCGCGGTCGAGGGTCGTGGCGGCGCAGCGCCCAGCGCTCCAGGCAGAGGTAGTTGGCGCGGCCTTTGAGCATGGTGGCGCGCACGGCGCCGGGCTCGAGGTGCTCGTACTCCTCGACCAGTGCGACGGCGGCCGGAATGTCGTGCTGGATGAGCTGTTCCTGGAGGTTGATGGTGTGGGTGGAGACGACCACGCGCTCGCCGGTCCGTGTGGCGTGGAGCAGGGCCGGTAGCAGGTAGGCGAGCGATTTGCCGGTGCCCGTGCCGGCCTCGACCGCGAGCTGGCCGCCGTACACGAGCGTGCCGGCGACGGCCGCCGCCATCTCCCGCTGACCGGCGCGCGCCTCGTAGCCCCGAACCACGCCGGCGCGCGCCGAGGCAAGTTCGAACAGCGCCTCGATGTCCCGCGCCGAAACCTGGGCCACGCCACGCGCGGCGAGACCGGTCGGCGCGCCACGTACCTCGGATGGGGCGGCTGCGGTCAGGTGCTCCCGCGCGCGAGACGGCGCTGGCGTCGACGGCGCCTCGAGGGCGGCCTCGAAGAGTGCCCGGGCGGACCAGCCGGCGCTGCGCGCAATGCTCTCCAGGTCGGCAAGGGTGGCTCGCGGCAACCCTTCGAGGCGAGCCAGCAGCGCGAGGAAGACGTCGCGCGTCGTGGCCGCGTCGGCAAAAGCACGGTGCGCCTCGGACTGGGGAACGCGGAGGAGCGTGGCGAGCGACTCGAGGTTGAGGCGTGACGCCCTGGGCAGCACGACCGAGGCGAGGTCCCAGGTGTCAAAGACCGGCACGCGTGCCTCGAAGCCGTATGGCGCGAGGAACTCGAGGTCGAACGGGATGTTGTGGCCGACGATCGGCCGCCCACCAACGAAGGCGATAAGCCGCGCAACGGCGAGGCTCGGCCCCGGGGCACCGGCTACGTCCGTGTCGCGGATCGAGGTCAGGCGCTGCACCTCGGGTGGAATCGGACGGCCGGGGTCGACGAAGGTGCTGTACGCGTCAAGCTCGCCCGCGCGATCGAAGCGCGTCGCGCCGATCTCGATGATGCGGTCGCCCGAGGGGTCGAGGCCGGTGGTTTCGAGGTCGAGGGCGACGAACTCGGTAAACGCGCCGGTGAATGGCGAGCCCGTGGAGGTGGGGAGCAGGGGTGGTCCATCCCAGGCGCGCAGCGCCCGCGTTACACCTCGATGGTAGCGGGTGGCATGGTGAGAGGCGGAGAGGCCTCTCCCGGCAGTTCTTGGCCGATAATCCGAGGAAGCCGAGGAGCGCTCTTCGAGAGACGACCCCCGATGCCACTTGACTTCGACCGGTACGAAGAACTCGAAGTGTCGCGCAACGCAAGCGACGAGGTCATTCAGGCCGCGTTCCGACGGTTGGCTCGCAAGTTCCATCCGGACAGCGGCGAGTCACCTGACGCTGCGCGGATGGCCCCCATCAACGTGGCATACGAATCGATTCAGCGCGACGCGTCCGCCCGACGGGCTTGTCAAGCGCGTAGTTCGCCTCCCCCTCCGGATGTACGTCCTGATCCTCGGGAGGCCGCTCGCACAACAGCCAGCCAAGGAACCACGCACAGGGTGATGTCGACTTTGGACGCGCCGCGAGTTGCTCTCGGTGCGCTCATTCTCACATCGATTATCGTCGCCCTCTTCGCCTTGTCCGCCGAGCCAAGCAACTCAACCCTCACAGGACCGTTGCCCCGCGCACCATTAACGGTCCTGGGAACGACGTTCCATGACGGAAGATACAGTGTGGTCGGCACCGCGAACTCGTCACCAGTAACCGCTGAGATGTCGCAAGGAACGTACATCGCCGACGTAACTGGGGCGTCCTCGTGCCTCGTGTACAAGGACAACGTACTTTTCATGACCGCGTTGCCCGGGCAGACCCTAGCCGTCGCCGTCAGTGCGAATTGGTCGACGTTGAAGTCAACGGGCGGCGGCGTTTGGTCGCGCGCCCGCTAGACGGACGCCCTAGGCGATGGTTGCGGGCTAAGCCGTCTCCTCGAGGCCGGCCTCGAGGCTGCCTTCCTCGAAGCGGACCCAGCGGCCGGAGGCGGTCTTGTGGACGCACTCCATCTTGCGAGCGTGCAGCAACTCCAGGAAGTGGACCTCGTCGCGGACCTTCTCGGAGAAGCCGGTGGCGAAGTTACCGACGCCTGACTTCGAGTGGGCGTCGCTGCCTCCGGTCGTGGGGAGGTTCGCGTACTTCGCGACCTGCGCGGCGAAGTAGTTCTCACGAGGCGTGTTCGCCGCGTTGCCGATCTCGATGGCGTTCACGATCTTGAAGACTGGCATCTCGGCCGCTTCTTCGGGCGTCATGGTGAACGGCTTGCCGCCCTTGCGCATCGCCGTCACGGGGTCAAAGACGTGCCGGAACGGGTGCGCGACGATCAGAAAGCCGCCGATCTTGTCGAGTTCTTCTCGCAGCTTGGGCGCGCGGCGGATGCCGCCGACGTACTCCTTGAGGCCGATGGCGAGCATGTGACCGAACTCAGTCGAGACCTCGATGCCGAAGTTGACGAAGAGGTCCGAGTTGTCGTTGCGATACGCGAGCTGGCGGTGACGCTCCCAGATCTGGTCGTGCTCGGCGAGGTTGTAACCGGTGAGTCGGGCAGTGCGCGCGACCTCCGGCAACTCCAGCGGGTCGAGCATGCTGTCCGATGACGTGCCCAGGGTGTGCACGTGCATATCCACTACGGTTTCGCTGAAGCCATCGTTCAGTTGCAGGGGGAGCCCCCAAGTCAAGTCGTCGAACGTGCCTGTGAATCAGGAAGTTGCGCGGAGCATACGTGATGGCCTCGGCGGAGTGCCAGCGCCGGGGGTGCGGGAACTCCCGGATTCGCGATCCGGCGCCTACAGCCCCAGCCACGGCAGAAGCCAGCCGAAGGACAGCGTTGCCAAGATGACCATCGAGTTCAGCGGCCAGCCCAGACGCCCGCGGACGACCACGGCCGCGGCCAGACCGGCCAGCGACGCCGCAACGATCGCGGCCGTGAAGGCGGCGTTCGGACTGCCAAGGCCATCGGCGGGCCGTGTGGCCTCGACAGCGGGCAGCACGGCGCCGAGCACCATGCCCAGCACTGTCCACCCGAGCAGAAAGCCGTTGACTAGCGCCACGCCGACGAGCGGCAGCGGGACGCGAAGACTCGGCGCGCGCGCAAACCAGCTCGGGTTGCGCCAGAGCGCCACGATCCCGATCGCGGTGCTGCCGAAGGCGACGAGCGAACCCGCGATCAGCCCCGCCAGCAGCGCGCGCAGTACCTCCGATGAACCCACGCGCTACCCCTCGGCGGCGGGGGGGGAATCGAGGGGTTCGAGGCGGAGGGCGGCGGCGCGGCGCAGCGTGCGTGCCTCGATGACCTCGGCGCCAGCCTCGCGGAAATGGTGGCGCAGCTCGGAGACCTTCGCCCGTTCGCTAACGAAGAGGAAGGCGGCTGGGCCCGAGCCACAGAGGTGCAACGTCGGTGCGCCCACTGCTCGATAGGCGGCGAAGTGGCCCATCAACTCGAAGTCCGTGCGCTCGATGACCGCCTCGAACGTGTTGTACAGATCGCGTGCCGGAGGAGGGGCGCCGCGCGCAACTCGATAGGCGAGGCGCTGCGAGCGCCCGCCGTCACTGAAGTCGCTGCGGGTGAGGTCGGCGTAGCGGCGCGCTGTCTTGTTCTCCTGCGAGCCGACTGGTGGAACAAGCACGAGGACGCGCAGCTCGGGCAGGTCACGGAGCGCCTCGACGGTGTCGCCGCGGCCGGTGCAGTGCGCATTGCCGCCGTAGACAAAGAAGGGCGCGTCTGAGCCAATCGTGACCGCCACCTCCGCGAGCCGAGCGGCGGGCCAGTGGAGGCCCCACAGCGCATTCAGCCCTCGCAGGGCGGCGGCCGCATCCGAGGAACCTCCACCGAGGCCAGCGGGGTGCGGTATGCGCTTCGTCACCTCGATGCCCGCGCGGGGCTCGATGCCGGCAGCCGCGGCCAGCGCGAGCGCCGCCCCGGTGACGAGGTCCGTGCCGCCTGCGCTGACGGCGAGGTCACGGGCGTGGGGACCGTCGTAGCTCACCTCGAGGGTGGGATGCGGACGCAGGCGCAGCTCGTCGGCGAGGTCGATGGTTGTCATCACCGTGTCGATGTCGTGGTAGCCGTCGCGACGCTTGCCGAGCACCTCGAGGACCAGGTTCAGTTTGGCGGGTGCGATCACACGCACACCGGCCCGCGCGCCAGCCTCGGCGTTGCCTGTCAAGCTACTGGTCATCGAGAGTCCGCGGGTGCAGCGCTTCGAGGGTGGCGTGCAGACGCTGCCAGTCCACGAGGTCCAGGTGCTGGGCGCGTACGTCGGGGGCGATACCCGCTGCGGCGAGCACCTCGAGGACCGCGGGGGCGGGCAGCGCCAGCGAGTTGCCGATCGCGTTGTGGAACTGCTTGCGAGGTTCTGAGAACCCGGCGCGAAGCACGTTGAAGAAGCGGGGTTGTGACTCGTCATCGAGCACCAGCGGTGGCTCGATCCAGCGCTCGATGCGCACGACGGCGGAATGCACCTTTGGTGGCGGCCAGAACGCTGCGGGCGGCAGCTCGAACATCAACTCAGCCTGCCCGTAAAGCCGCACGGAGATGGAGAGCAGCGACTCATTGCCGTGTCCACCGACGACGCGATGCGCCACCTCGCGCTGCATCATCACGACGATGCGCTCGGGTGACGGATCGGCCTCGATGAGGCGGCGCACCACGGGCTGGGTGATGTAGTACGGCAGGTTGCCGCAGGCCACGTATGGCGCAGTGGCGCCACCTTCCTCGAGCAGCTCGAGCGGCGTGTAGTCCAGTACGTCGGCGGCGAGCAGCTCGAGGTTGGTGTACGCCTCGAGGCGGCGGCGCGTGAGGGTGACGAGCTCCTCGTCGAGCTCCACCGCGACAACGCGCCCGGCGCGCTGCGACAGCTCCTCGGTGAGTGCACCCGGCCCGGCGCCGATCTCGAGCACTGTCGTCGTCTCGTCGAGGCGACAGGCCTCGGCGATGTCGTGCAGCGCGAACTCATCCACGAGGAAGTGCTGACCAAGCGACTTCCGAGGCGTGACACCGAACCGCTTGAGAAGCGGTGGCGGCTCGACCGGGCCCTCGACGGGGCGTGGCTTCGGGTTGGTGTGGGGACGGCGCTTGCGTGTCGGCAGGCGGTTACGCCTCGATAGTCGCTTGGGTGATAGTCATGAGGATGGGACGCGGAAGATGGTCGTGCCCCGCCGTCGAGACGGTCCTCGGGCTTGCCACCCCTCGCCAGCTCAAACCCGGCTGCCCTGCGGCACCCGATGTATCCGACGTACCGCTGCTTCCTTCCGGACCTGACGGGGTTGGCCGGGCATCGCCGCGCAGGACCAGGCTCTCAACACCAGCGTGGGGTGGTAGACCCCGGGGGCGCGCACCCCTCGGGCGGGCATTCAGCCCCGCTAAAGCGGATTGCGGGTACAGGGCACCGCTAACTCCCCGCCTAGCACGACCACGCCTCGATGTTAGCACGGGGGATCCGATGGGGTCAGGAACTGACTGGTCCGCGACGATCAGTACGAGTGTTCTGTCATCGTCATTGCCGGTATACACGTAGCGGTCAGATCTCGAGCCGTGCCCTCAGAGGGCAACACGGTCTGAGGCTCGCCCCTCTCCCTGCCCGCCCTCGCTATCCTCGGCGCACGCGGCAGCGACCGCTGGCATCGAGGGGTGGCGTATGGCGGATGAGTTCCGGTTGCTCTCGATTTCGCATCCGCTGCGGCATCCGCGGGCCGACAACCACTCGATCTTCAACGCGCCCTCGGTGTTCGACTACGACGCGATCGTGGTCGACCCGGGTGGGGTCTTCGAAAGCATCCTCGATGTAGTCGAGACGCGCGCCGAGCACTTCACACACACGGACACGCCGATCGCCAACGGCGAGACCACGGCGACGCACGCGGGCCTCGGCGAGCTGCTGCGACGACGACAACACGAGTTCGCGCGAGCCCTGGAGCGCGGAGCGATCGTGGTCGTGTTCATGCACCCGCAGGCCTCGATCCCCGGGGTGTCGACGTTCTCCGGGCTCGACCGCTACTTCTTCCTCCCGGCGCCTGCGGGCCTCGGCTGGGACGCACGGCTGATTCAGGGCGGCGAGGGCGCCAGCGCGGCCGTGACGGATCACGCGCACCCCTTCGCGCGCGTCATCGACGTGCTGCGGCAGGATCTGCGTTACCACGCCTACTTCGACGACCGCGCGGCCGGGTTCGCAGGCAACGCGCGGGTGCTCGCGCGGTCCTCGGGAGGCGCGCCTGTAGCCGCCGAGTTCACCGTCGGCGCGGGGCGAATCGTGTTTGTGCCTGAGCCTCGAAGCCCGGGTGGCGCGCTCGCGCTCGAGCTGGCGACCGCAGTGATCGAAAGCGTCGCGGCCATGCTCGGACGTGCGCAGGGTGCGTCACCGGTATGGCTCGCGGACGTGCCGCTGACGGGGCTGCCGGCGCGCGAGGCCGCCGTGACACAGGCGCGAGCCACACTCGATAGCGCACGCTCAGCCCTCGAAGAGGCGGAGTTCGCTCGAGCTGAACTCGCCGTCTTGCGGGACGTGCTCTGGACGGAGAGCCCTCGATCGCTGGCGATCGGCGTCGAGCGCTGTCTCGCCTTGCTCGGGTTCGAGCCGAGCGGGGAAGGCAGCGTGCGCGCCCTCGAGGGCGCACTACTCGTCGAGGTCGCCGGGAGTGAGCGCGAGGTCGGGATGGGGCCGCACTACACGTTGCGGGCACGCCTCGACGAGGTGATCGCGAAGGAGCAGCGGGCGCCTCGAGGTCTGGTAGTGGCCAACGGTCAGCGCCTGACCCCTCCCGAGGAGCGCACGCACGAGTGGGACGAATCGCTGCGAGTCGCCAGCGAGGCAACGCGCTACGCACTGATCACCGCGCCCGAGCTGTTCATGACGGCGAGTGCGGCCCTCGATGGGCTGCCGGCCGAAGCCCTCGCGAACATTCGCCTGCGCATGATGACGACCGACGGCCTCGTCCAGCTGGATGACCTCGTGGCCGCTGGGCGCGAGGCGGGGCAGGCGGGCGGCACGGCGTGACGGCGGACCTCGACGTGTGCGTGTACGGCTTCGGGGCGCCCGCCCTCAATGGCCAGCGGCACGTCTACTTCAACTCCTCGGCGACCTGCTGGGCTGCCTACGGCGAGGTGCTGGCGCGAGTACACGCAGGCAGCGCTCTGGCCCGTGCACCAGTTGAGCGTCGACACGTTCGCCGCCCAGCACCCCGGCGGCGCGCATCCAGACAAGTCGATCGCGATCCACCTCGTGGGGCTGTACCTCGTGCTTAGTCGCGGCGTGCCCACTTCGGAGATACCGAGGCGGCACAAGCACCTCGCCGCAACCGTGCACAACTGGCCCCACTGCGCGCCGCCGAACAACCTCGGGAGCGTGCGCGTCGTCGATGTCGCGCAGGCGAGATCCGCGGGGGCCCACATCGCGGCCGCCCGTGCGTGGGCTGCTTCGGTGTGGCGGGCGTGGGCCGCACACCATTCCGCCATCGAGGAGTTCGCGCGAGGCGCGGGCGTGGCAAACGGCGCGACTGGGCCGGTCCGATGACACCTCGAGAGCGGATGGCGGCGCTGACCGCGAGGCCGGACGCGGTGTTGTTCGCCGGCGACGGCGAACCCGAGCTGCCTGAAGCGCTCGCGGCGCGGATCTCGAGGCTGGCCGCAGCGGGCGCGGTCGAGGGCGACGATTACTCCCTTGGTGGCAGCGTGACTCGCCTCGAGGAGCGCTGGGCTGCCCTCCTCGGCAAGGAAGCGGCCGTCTGGTTGCCTACTGGCACGCTCGCCAACCACCTTGCGGTCCGGCGGCTTCTCGAGGCGCGACCGCGAGCGCCTCGAATCGTCGTGCCCGCCGAGAGCCACCTCTTCCAGGACGAAGGTGACGGCCTGCAACGGCTGAGCGGTATCGCGGTCGTACCGCTGGCGCCCGGGCGCGCCTGCTTCAACGTCGCTGAACTCGTGGCGGCCTTCGACGCCGCGGAGGGCGGGCGCGTGCTCAGCCCGGTGGGTGCGGTGGTGATCGAGAGCCCGGTGCGGCGGCAGGCGGGCGCAGTCGCGCCATTCGAGGAGCTGCGCGCGCTCACCGGCTTATGTCGCTCCCGAGGAATCGGCACACACCTCGATGGCGCGCGGCTATTCATGATGAGCGCGGCGACGGGCGTCCGGGCGCGCGACTATGCCTCCCTCTTCGACACTGTGTATGTGTCGCTGTGGAAGTACCTGCCCGCGCAATTCGGCGCGATCCTCGCCGGGCCTGCGGCCCTCCTCGACGGCCTGCACCACGACCGCCGGATGTTTGGCGGCAGCCTGCCCTCGGCAGCGCTGGCGGCCGCGCTCGCCCTCGATGGGATGGACGGCCTCGAGGAGCGACACATCGAGGTGATGCGCGCCGGGCGAGCGCTCATCGGTGGCCTGGAAGGCGTGTCCGGCCTGGAGGTGGCGGAGTTCGAGCGCGGTTCGAACATCGTGCGCCTGCGGCTGGGCGCTGACCTCGATGGCGCGAGGTTCACCGAGCGATTGTTCGACCTCGGCGTGTTTGTGCCGGACCACAACAAGGCATGGGGCGGGACGCTACTGACCTTCAACCCGACGCTGTTACGCCGCTCGCTCGCGGACCTCGTGAGTGCGTTCGCCTCAGCTGCCGCGGTGGCCCGAGGTTAGGGGGCGGGCGGAGTGGGCAGCGGCCGCAGCGTCGCGCCGCTCAGATCGAGGCGGACGGCGGCCTTATCGACACCGGCGCGACTGCCGAAGGTGTGGTGCATGAGGCTCGTGGGCTCGGGCGACTCCGGAATGCCGAAGTGGAACGCGCCGACCTCGCGCGAGACGAGCTTCCGAGTGCGGTCGCGCAACGCCTCGGGGTTCGCGGAGCACAGGCCCTACGGCGGGCCTAGTGACCACGGATTCCTCGAGGGCCACGCGGCCAGGACTGGTTCAGCCACCGCAAGGCGCTGATTACGTTCTGGTTGTCAGACCCTGCCCTGTGGCAGCCCACGCCGGGGCACTGGCCTGAGTGGCCGCCTGGTGGCCCTAGTACGCGCCCCTAGGCGTGGTGGCGGTAGGAAGCCAGAGAGGAACGGCGCGTGATCGAGTGGATCGGCACGCACCCGTACAAGCGCGAGTCAGAGCGCGACTACCTCGAGCGCCTCGGACTGCTCACGCCTCCTGAGGCCAACGAGACTCACCAGGGCGAGCAGTAGAGCCAGCCCCGGACCTGTCCCCCTGAACCGAATGCCCTCAGTTGGAGGAACGGCGCGGGGTCGTCGAACAGAACCGAAGCGCTGTTCACGCCGTTGGTCGCTCCGAATACAGTGGCCGAGAGTCGGGTCTCTACCGTCGTGGTCCCGTCGGGTGACATGGACAGTGCTAGCCCGAACCCCGGCGCGCTGCCGGAAGCCATGGCCATCACCCACCGGCAATCATGGGTGTCCGTTATCGGGAAGGCCACGGCAGCGCCGCCCGAGGTCATGCCAACCGTGCCAAGGTCGATTACGCGCCAAACTGGTGCACCACCTCCTCCGGCAGGTCCGGCAGGTCCAATCGCACCCGCAGTTCCCTGCGCGGCCCCACCTGGCACCATATGCGGCAATTAGACCCGCACGACCACCTTGCCGAGGTGCTGCTGCGACTCGAGGTAGCGGTACGCCTCGAGGGCCTGGTCGAACTCGAAGACGCGGTCAATCACCGGGTGCACGCCGCCCACCTCGAGGGCGCGGTTCATGTCCTCGAACATGCGACGGCTGCCCACGGAGATGCGGGTTACCAGCCGGTTCGGCCCGACAAGCGGCACAAACGCGCCACCCTCAGCGGAGGCAAGTCCACCGATAACTACGATGGACCCCCCGTGCCTTACTGCAACATTGGACTTCGCAAACGTGCCGACGCCGCCCACCTCGAGGACTAGGTCGACACCTCGCCCGCCCGTGAGGTCGAGGACGGCGCGCTCCCAGTCCTCGCGCTCGCGGTAGTTGATGGTCTCGTGGGCGCCGATGGCGCGTGCCTTCTCGAGCTTCGCGTTGCTGCTCGAAGTCACGATGGTGCGCATCCCGGCGGCTACGCCGAGCTGCAGGCCAAAGATCGAGACGCCGCCGGTACCGAGGAACAGCACCGTAGAGCCGGGCTTGAGTCGAGTCGCCTCGAACATCGCGTTCCACGCGGTGACGGCGGCGCAGGGGAGAGTCGCCGCCTCCTCGAACGTCAGGTAGTCGGGCAGGCGCACCACCGAGGCGGCGGGCAGCACGACCTGCTCCGCAAGCACGCCGTCAACCATGCCACCGAGGGCATCGCGCTGATACTCGGGGCTGACCTCACCGTCGCGCCAGTAGGGCATGAAGCACCCGGCCACGCGAGTGCCGACGTCGATGCGTACCCCCTCGCCGGCCGCGACCACCTCGCCGGCCCCATCCGAGAGGGGAATCACGCCTGCGGCCGAGCGCCGGGCGATACCGAGGTCGCGGTAATTCAGCGACGTGGCGCGGATGCGGATCACTACTTCGCCGGGACCCGGGGTCGGGTCCGGCAGGTCGACGCGGGTGAGGCCATCGATGCCTTCGCCGGTGGTGAGTCGGTATGCCTTCATCAATGTCTCCTTGTTCGAACGGCGCTACTGCTCGTAAGCCCAGGTGCGGATGAGGTGGTAGGCGATCGCGATGGGGCCGGGAACCTCGAGGACGGCACTGCGCCCCTCGACGGCGGCGCGCACCTCGGCGCGATCGAACCATTCGGCGCTCGCGATCTCGATGCCATCAACGTTGACTTCGTCGCTGAGCGCGACCGTGCGGCAGCCAATCATGAGCTGCGAGGGAAACGGCCACGGCTGCGAGGTGACGTAGCGCACGTCGGTGACCGTCACGCCCGCCTCCTCGAAGACTTCGCGGGCGACGGCCTCCTCGATGCTCTCGCCGGGCTCGAGGAAGCCCGCGAGACAGGAGCGGCGGTTGCCGGGCGCGGTGGCGCGGCGCGCGAGGAGAATCCGGTCGTTGTGCTCGACGAGCATGATCACCGAGGGGTCGACACGCGGGTAGTGGCGGGCGTCGCAGCGGGTGCAACGGCGGCGCGCGCCGCCCTCGATGTGCTCCGTTGGTGCGCCGCACTGCGCGCAGAACCGATGCCGTGCGTGCCAGTCGACGAGCGAGCGGGCGTTACCTAGGATGCCGACATCGGCGGCGGGGAGCAACGTCGCGAGCGTGCGCGCGTCGATAAAGCGCGCGCCCTCTTGAGGTTCAAGGCTACCGACGGCGACGGCGAAGTGCGGGATGCCGTCGAGCGTGCCGAGGAAGACCGCGAAGGCGCCGTCCGCGAGGTGGTTGAGCACCTCGACGCCGCGCCAGCCGAGCTGCGGTGGATCGTCGCCGTCGATGAGTGCCTCGAGGCGGCGCATCGGCAGGAATCGTGCGGCGGGGTCAATGAGGCGTGCCTGCACCCAGGCCTCGTCGTGCGCCTCGGTGACCGGGCGCGTCAGGGGGTTCGCGGAAAACGCCAGCGGTCCGGAGTCGTCGGCCACGTCCGTTACGCCATCGCCGCGTCGAGGCGACGCTTCGCCTCGGCGTACAGGTCGGGGGGCAGCGCACCCTTGCGCGCGACCTCGAGGTTGGCACCCAGGTGTTCGAGGTTGGCCGTGCCGACGATGGTGGTGTGAACGTCCGGGTGCGAGAGCGTGAAACGCAGCATGAACTCCATGCGTGTGAGGCCATCGAGCAGGACGTCGAGAGCCGCGGCCTCCCAGAGCGCGCGCGGTCGCTCTTCCGCGACCTCAGGGAGGCGACGGATGTCCCACGCCTTGTCTTCGGCAGGCGCACCGCGGGCTACGCCACCTCGGATCACCGTGCCCGCACCGGACTTCGCCGCCGCCGAGATCAGGCTCTCGTGCTCGCGCTGGAGCGCGGAGTAGGGGATCTGGAACTCGTCGAAGGCCCCACCGTCGATGTAGCCCTCGAGGTTGGGGATGGTGCCAGACATGCCGATGAAGCGGACTTTGCCCGCGCGCTGGAGGTCGCGGAGCACCTCGACGGCGCCGTACTCCTCGAGCGTCGCGGGCGACGGACTCCCGTGGAACTGGACAATATCGAGGTGGTCGGTGCGCATGCGACGGAGGCTCTGCTCGACGGCGGCGACGATGTTCTCGCGGGTGTAGACGTGGCGGCCACCGCTCTCGACGGCGTCCGATGCGACGGGGCAGCCCACCTTCGAGGCGAGCACGTACTCGTCGCGACGACCGGCAATCGCGACCCCGATCATCTCCTCGGAAGGTCCGTAGTCGGGTGACGTGTCGATGAGATTCACGCCGCCATCGAGGACCGCGTTCAGTACGCGCGTCGCCGGTTCCTGCGAGATGACCGGCCCGAAACGGGCATCGAGCGACATCGCGCCGTAGCCAAGCGTGGTTACCTCAAGGCCCGTGTGGCCGAGCTGGCGCCTTGGTAGTCCGGCATCGGCCATGAGTGCCTCCTGCGGATTCGTAACGGGGTGTCGTGCCGTCAGTAAACCACCAAAGGCGGCGTCGGCGGGCCAGTAGCGACTCGCACCGCGATCGGGTGGTGTCGTCAGGAAGTGGTCAGGGCGGATTACGGGAGGGCCTCGCCGGCGTGCGGGCGATGTCGACACTGAGATCAGGCGTGTCCAAGGCGGGCGACCCGACCCGAGGAGTACCTGTGCCAACTGCACTGATCGCGGACGATATGGCGATCGTACATACGATCCTCGGCAGGATCGTGAGCGCCGCCGGGTTCACGGTGGTTGAGGCGACCGACGCGAAGTCCGCTTCCGAGACGTTCGGCGTGCGTGCGCCGGACGTGGTGCTGCTCGACCTGAACCTCGGCGCCGCGGATGGCCTCGACGTGTTGCGCCCGCTCCGGACGGCGGACCAGGCCGCGCGAATCATCGTGGTGAGCGCGGAGCGGGCTGCGGTGAAGGTACGCGACGTGCTAGAGGCCGGGGCCGTCGACTTCGTCGCTAAGCCGTGCACCAAGGAACGTGTCACCGCAGCGCTCAAGCGCACCGTTCCCGGGCCCAGCAGCGTCGATTGAGCGCCGATCCGAGGGTTCACCCTGACCGTACCATGCCCATACTAACGGTCCCCTAATGTGCCCTCGGCATGCGACGCGTTAGAGTCGATCAGGACTCGTAATTCGTCGCAGCTACCGTCGCGCCCGCTGCGCGCGGGCGATTGAGGGCAGGCGCATGGCAACCACCGACACGCGGACTGGCCAGACAGGCGTCGCGGACATCGAGGCGCTGGTACAGCCCTCGATGTCCCGTCGAGTTGTGTGGCTTGGCGCGGCGGGCGTGCTCGTCATTGGAGCAGGCTGGTTCTCCTACAACCGCTTCAAGGCCGCGCCCGTCGTACCACCGACGATCCAGGAACTCCAGGTCTCGCGAGGGCCCCTCGCCACCACACTGACCACATCGGGGGCCGCGGCTGCGGGGCAGACGGCGGCGCTCTCGTTCGCTGCTGGCGGTCGAGTCACGGGCGTGTCGGTCAAAGTCGGCGACTCCGTGAAGGCGGGCCAGGAGCTGGCCCGCATCGATGACCGGGAGGCGAAGCGCAAGCTCGAAACGGCTGAGATCTCGCTGGCGGGCGCGCGCACGCGCCGCGACCAGCTGCTCGCGCCACCCACTGAGTCCGAGGTGCGAGCCGCCTCGCAGGCTATCTCGGGCGCGCGCTCGCAACTCGCCGGTGCTGAAAGCAACCTCGACGCCCTCGTGCGCGGCCCGGAACCTGCGGACCTTGCCGCGTCCGAGTCGACACTCACCTCCGCACGGCGCAGCATCGAGACGGCAGTACTCAACGTCGATACTACGTGGGGCCTGCTACTTGCCTCGCAGAACGTGCTCTGCACCTACCACTCTATCAACGGCATTCGTTGCGGCCCGGCCAATTTGCCGCTCACGCCTGCGTCAGTTGAGTTGCTGGCGTTCTACACAGGGCAGACGGGTACGGACACCCCCAGCCAACTGGCCAGCCGCGCCCGCGACCTCATCAATGCCAACACCTCCTATGTGAACGCCGTCGTGAATCGGGACGGGGCGAAGCAGTCGCGCACCGTGGCTGAGGCACGCCACAAGCAGTTGACCGACCCGCCGACGCCACTCGAGCTGTCTCAGGCACAGGCCGCTGTGGCCTCTGCGCAGGGGGGCCTCGAGTCGGCGCTCGCCCGCGAGGCCGAACTCCAGCGAGGCGCCACCGCGTTCGAGATCGAACTGGCACGGGAGTCGGTACGGTCGGCTGAAATCGCACTCCAGACGGCGCGGGACGCCGCCGACGACACCGTGCTGCGTGCGCCGTTCGATGGCGGCGTGAGCGCGGTTACAGCCGTGGTCGGCGCGCAGTCGGCAAACCCCGCGGTCACGATCAACAACCCCGGGGCGATTCGCATCGACCTGACGGTGTCCGAGGCAGACCTCCCATCGCTGCGCGTCGGCCAGTTCGGCCTGGCGCTCTTCGACGCGCTACCCGGGCGCCCCGTGGTGATCCGCATCCGAGGCATCAGCACTCTCCCCACCGTGGCGCAGGGCGTGGTTTCCTACCCCGTGCAGGCCGATATCGTCACCGGCGAGGGCTTGCTGCAGGCGCGCGAACAGCTGGGGAGCCTCGCGCAGGGCGGCCCCGCGGCGATCCGAGGCGCCTTCGGTGGTGCGGCTGGAGGGGCCGGCGGCCCAGGTGCCGGCGGCCCAGGTGCCGGCGGTCCACCGGCCGGCTTCGGTGGCGGCGGTGGGCAGGGTGGTCCCGGTGGAGGCGGTGGCCAGCGACCCGGCGGTCCGGGCGCGGGCGGTGCACGTCCGACGACAGCCGATGACGCCAGTAACCTCCCCTCGCCGGGCATGAACGCCTCGATCACCGTGTTGCTGCGCGTCGACGAGAACCAGCTGTTGGTGCCCAGCGGCGCCATCAAGCGCGAGGGGCGACAGACCTTCGTGACGCTGAAGAACGCGAGCGGCGCCCAGGAGCAGGTCGCGGTCACCATCGGCAGCACGAACGGGACGAACACCATCGTCACCAGTGGCGTCGACGAGGGGGCGACCGTCCTGATCATCACGCCTGCGCCGGGGACGGCGCCAACGGCAACCGCGGCTGCGAAGGCAGCGGCGGGCGGCGTCGTGCCTGCTGGTGGGGGTGGGCCCGGGCCGGGCGGCTTCGGTGGCGGGCAGGTCCGATGATCCGACTCGAGAACGTCGTCCGGCACTATTACATCGGCACCGAGCTGGTGCGCGCGCTCGATGGGGTCAACCTCGAGATCGCCGACGGCGAGTTTGTCGCGATCATGGGGCAGTCAGGGTCCGGTAAGAGCACGCTGATGAACATCCTCGGCTGTCTCGACCGACCGACGTCCGGCTCCTACTACTTCGACGATGTCGAGGTTGGTGCGCTCTCCGACGACCAGCGCGCGTCTTTACGCGGTCGTGTCTTTGGCTTCGTCTTCCAGTCGTACAACCTGATTCCTCGCCTGTCGGTGATCGAACAGGTCGAGCTGCCCCTCGTGTACCAGGGCGTGTCGCCCTCCGACCGGCGCCGGCGTGCTGCGGAGGCGTTGCTGAAGGTGGGGCTCCTCGACCGGGCGAACCATCAGCCGACACAGCTCTCCGGCGGCCAGCAGCAGCGCGTCGCCATCGCGAGATCGCTCGTCATTGAGCCGCGCATCGTGCTGGCCGACGAGCCCACGGGCGCGCTCGACACGCAGACCGGTAACGAGGTCATGAACATCCTCAGCGGGATGGTGCGCGAGCACGGCATCACGGTGATCATCGTGACGCACGAGATCGAGGTCGCCGAGCACGCCGAGCGTGTGGTACGGATGCGCGATGGCCGTATCGTCTGGCAGGGGCCACCGTCCGAGTACGCGACAGCCGCGACGGCGAGCGCCTCGTGAGCCTGCGCGATGCGGTAACCCTCGCCTTTCGAGCGCTGAACTCGAACCGGCTGCGTAGCGCCCTGACGACGCTCGGCATGATCATCGGTGTGAGTTCGGTGATCGTGCTGATTGCCGTTGGTCAGGGCGCGCAGAAGGGCGTGCAGGATCGCATTCGTGGGCTTGGCACCAACCTCGTGTTCGTGCGGCCTGGTGCATCGCAGGATGGTGCCGGCGCTCGAGGCGCCCAGGGGTCAGCGCCCACGCTGACGCTCGCCGACTCCGACGCGCTGGCCGCCGCCTCGATCCCCGGGGTCGAGGGGGTCGCGCCCCAGATCACGATCCCCGCGCAGGGCATCGTTGGTAGCAATAACCTGGGTGTAACGATCGTGGGCACGACGCCCGACTACGTGATGGTGCGTTCCTCGCCGGTCGCGGATGGCGAGTTCTTCACTCTCGCGGACGTAGACCGCAAGGCGCTCACTGTTGTCCTCGGTGCCACCGTTGCGAAGACGCTGTTCCCCGACGGAGACACCATCGGCCAGAACGTGCGCCTGACGTTCGCGGGTGGGCGCATCGGTTTCAACTTCCGCGTGCTGGGTGTGATGGCCGTGCGCGGCGGCAACGGTGAGTCCGACAACTACGTATTCGTACCGCTGCCGACGATCCAGGGGCGCCTCGGCTTCCTGCGTAACTCGACGGGGCAGGTCTTCGTCCAGCAGATCAACGTGCAGACCGCGCCGAAGGTGGACCAGCAGATCGTCAGCGGTGCGGTCAGTCAGTTGCTCTCGGAGCGGCACTCCGTGGTGACACCGGACTTCACGGTGCAGAGCCAGGAGGACCTGATCGGCGCGGCCGGCGAGGTGAGTCGAACCCTCTCGATCCTCCTCGGCAGCGTTGCCGGTATCTCGCTGCTCGTCGGCGGTATCGGCGTGATGAACATCATGCTGGTCAATGTCGCCGAGCGAACGCGCGAGATCGGCATCCGTGCCGCCATCGGCGCGCGGCGGGCCGACATCATGACGCAGTTCATCTTCGAGGCGCTGGCGCTCTCGATCATGGGCGGGCTCCTCGGCGCGGCCCTTGGCGTCGGTGGAGCATTCGCTCTTAACGGTCGTCAGATCTCGGGACAGCAGATGATCACGGTGATTCAGCCGTGGAGCATCGGCGTGGCGTTCGCCGTCGCCGCGATCATCGGCATCCTCAGCGGGATCTACCCGGCCTACCGCGCGAGCAAGCTCGACCCGATCACCGCCCTGCGCAACGAGTAGGGCTCGCGCCAAGGTCATCCGTTGATAGTGAGGCGAGGCCCCGGCACGCCCGGCGCATCATCCAGGTCTGCATGCCATTCGACAGGCTCAGGGCGAACGGAAAAGAGGGTGCTGCGTTACCCCCGCTGCTCGGCACCTAGCTCGTGCTGGAGGCGGCGGACGAGGCGTGCCTGTTCTTTGTTCGCGTCCTCGGTGGTGAGGGTGCGATCCGCGGCCTGGTAACGAATGCTGAAGGCGAGGGACTTCTTCCCGACGCCCAGCTGGTCGCCCCGGAACACATCGAAGACCAGCGCGGATTCGACGAGGTTCGAACCCTCGAGGATGGCCTGCACGCGTCCGGCGGGGACGGCCTCGTCCACCACGAGCGCGAGATCTTGCTCGACGGCCGGAAAGCGTGACACCGAGGTGATCGCTCGACGCTTCAAGGCGTGGGGCAGCAGCGCCGCCACGTCGACCTCAAAGAGCACGACTGGCTGCTCGATGCCGAACTGCGCCAGCGTTTCGGGGTGGACCTCGCCGAGGACGCCAATACGATCACCACCGACACCGAGTGTGGCGGTCCGGCCATCGAGGAGAGCGAACTCCGTGGCTGCCGTGTAATTCGCGGTCACGCCAAGCTCGTCCAGGGCGGACTCGAGGGCGCCCTTGGCGTCGAAGAAGTCCAGCCCTCGATCGCCGAGGCGACCCCAGCGGTCCAGTTCGACGCCGGACAGCGCGCCGACGACGTACTCGCGTTCCTCGGGGAGCGCATCGGGTGCAGTGTCGGGGCCAGAGTCGTGGCGCGGCAGGTAAGCCCGCGCGATCTCGAAGATGACGATCGAGTCGGCGCCTGCGCGAATGTTGCGGTCCACCGTCTCGAGGATGGAGTGGCGCAGCGTCGGGCGCATCACCTCGCGGTCGGCGGAGAGCGTGTTGCGGAGGCGCAGCGGCGCGATGATCACCAGGTCCTCTGTGGGGATCACGCGGCGCAGCACGGCGTCCGTCGTCAGCGAGTAGGACATCGTCTCCTGCAGGCCGGCGCGCACCAGCGCATCCCGCAAGCGCTCCCGGAGGTCCTCGAGGGGGTGCGGTTCGCGAGTGGGTACACGCCCCGACACACCAGTCGAAGTGAGGCGGTCGTAGCCGGCGATGCGCACGACCTCCTCGACGACGTCGTCGGGGATGAGGATGTCGGTGCGCCACCACGGGGGCGTCACGATGTAGGTCCCGCTGGCCGCTGAGCCAACACGCTCCACCTCGAAGCCGAGGGCGTCGAGGATGGCGCGCACCTCGCGGTCGGCGACCTTGTAGCCGATGACGGTATCGAGGCGCTTGCGGGTCACCTCGACGGCGCGGGCGTGCCAGCGCTTCGGGTAGACGTCGACGCGGCCTCGCCGGGCCGTACCGCCGCCGATTTCGACGAGCAGCTTCGTGGCGCGCCTCGAGGCCTGCAGCGGCAGCTCCGGCGAGAGGCCGCGCTCGAAGCGGGCCGACGACTCGGATCTCAGGTGGAGGCGCGTCGAAGTGCGACGAATGCTCGAGCCATCGAAGGCCGCAGACTCGAGAATGACGCGTGTGGTCGCCTCGGTGACCTGGGTGGCGGCCCCGCCCATGACGCCCGCGAGCGCGATCGGGCGGCCGCCGGGCGCGCCCTCGTCGGTGATCAGCAGCGTGTCGGGACGAAGCTCGCGCTCGACGCCATCGAGGGTGGTAATGCGCTCACCGGCGCGCGCGCGGCGGACGACGATGGCGCCCCTGACCGTGTCGGCGTCGAAGGCGTGTAGCGGCTGTCCCAGCTCGAACATGACGTAGTTGGTGATGTCGACGATGTTGTTGATCGGACGCTGGCCGATGGCGCGCAGGCGGTCCTGCAGCCACTGCGTCGAGGGCGTCACCGTGACGCCCTCGACGAGGGTGGCGATATAGCGCGCGCAGAGGTCGCGGTCCTCGATGCGGACCTCGACGGCTGACGATGTGGGCTCGCGGCCCTCCCGGTACTTGAGGTCGGGCTCGCGGACCGTGCCGCCCTCGATGGCGGCGATCTCGCGGGCGATGCCGAGCATGTTCATGGTATCGGCGCGGTTGGGCCAGACGTGGACATCGAGGACGACGTCGCCGAGGTAGTCGGCGAGCGGCGTGCCGATCGGGGCGTCGGCCGGGAGTTCGAGGATGCCCTCGTGCTCCTCGCTCAGACCCAGTTCGCGCGCGGAGAGCACCATGCCCGCCGACTCCACGCCGCGGATGCTGGCGCGCTTCAGCTCCAGGCGCTCGCCCGTGTGGCCGTCGATGAGCACTGCGCCCTCGCGGCCGAAGGCGATGCGCTGGCCCACCTCGAGGTTGGGGGCGCCACAGACGACGCTCTGTGGCTCGTTGCCGCCGTAGTTCACGATCGCGAGGCGCAATCGATCGGCGTTGGGGTGCGGCTCGACGGCGAGGACTTCGCCGATCACGACGCGCTCGCGATCCCAGCCGCCGACGCGATGGATGCCTTCCACCTCGGCCGACGCGAGGGTGAGGCGGTGCGCGACGCCCTCGGGGTCCGCCGCCAGCGACGCCGGCGCGGGGTCGAGGTACTCACGCAACCACTTCAGCGAGACGAGCATAAACGGCCTTTCGAGGCGCTACGTGGCGAGTCTACCGGGGGTGGCCAATGAGGCGGAAGCGAGGCGGCCTCGATGGTTCGGCGGAGGGAGGGGGGGATCCTCCCTTAGAACTGCCTCAAGAAACGGAGGTCGTTCTGGTAAAAGTTGCGGATGTCCTCGATGCCGTACTTGAGCATCGCGATGCGCTCCACGCCCATGCCCGCGGCGAAACCGGTGTAACGCTCGGCGTCGTAGCCCATGCCCGCGAGGATCTCCGGGTGCACCATCCCCGCGCCCATGATCTCGAGCCAGCCCGATCCTCGACAGACCGGGCAAGAGGGGTTCGAGCCCGCGCAGGCGAAGCAGTCGACGGCGATCTCGACGCCGGGCTCGACGAACGGGAAGTAGGAGTTGCGCATCATCACGCGCCGCTCCGGCCCGAACAGCGCCCGCGCGAACTCCTGCAGCGTACCCTTGAGGTCGGCCATCGAGACGCCCTCGTCGACGACGAGGAGCTCCACCTGCTGCAGCATCCACTCATGGGTGGCGTCGGTGGCCTCGTAGCGGTAGCAGCGGCCCGGAACCGCGATGCGGATCGGCGGCTGGTGCGTCTCCATGTAGCGCGCCTGCATCGGACTCGTGTGGGTGCGGAGGAGCAGGCCGCCCGCGCCCTCCCATTCGCCCTCGGCTGTCGCCTGGGATTCGAGCCAGAACGTGTCCCACATGTCACGCGCGGGATGGTCGGCGGGAATGCGCAGCGCCTCGAAGTTGTAGCTGTCGTTCTCGATCTCCGGGCCCTCGATAGTGGCGAAGCCCATGTGCTCGAAGGTCGCGAGGATCTCGCGCAGCGTGAGCGTAAGAGGGTGGTAACGACCCCGGTGCAGGGGGCGTCCGGGGAGCGTTACGTCGAGTGCACCCGTGGTCACCGCGCTGGCGTGGGCCGCCTGGCGCAACGCCTCGCGCCGCACCTCGAGGGCGGCTTCGAACTCGGTCTTGACGCGGTTGGCGGCGGCACCAAGCTCACGACGCGCCTCCGGGGCCAGCTCGCCGAGCGAACGCAGGACGCCGGTTAGCGAGCCGGAGCGCCCGAGCACGGCGGTACGCCATGCCTCAAGGGCGCGTTCATCCGTGGCGGCGGCAAGACCAGCGCGCGCCTGCTCCTCGATGCTGCGAACGGCGTCGGTGGTAGTCATGAAAGTAAATATAGCGGTCGCGGGGGGCTTGGCAGAAGCGCTCAGATTCGAACTGAAGGCGGGCACTCCCGTAATCGGAACACCCGATGAGCGCGTGGCGACGCGTAACGATAATATGCCGACGGCCACTGCGGGATTGTGTTTGGAGCCCAGACGCCACGGACGCTGATTGCCTCGATCGTGATTGTCGCGCTCGCCTCGGCGGGCTGGTTCGCCTCGACCGGCCGGAGTGACGCGAATCACGCGTGGCTCAGCTGGTCCGGGCAGCCGTACCACTAGTCGCGCACCGCGAACCCGTTCACCCTCAAGGTCGTCGATAGCACCACCAGCGCGTGGGATGGCTACCGCAACGAGGCACTGAACGACTGGAGGCCGCAGCGCCCTTCGACCTCACGAGCGTGAGCGGGAGCGATTCCACCTCGACGCGCCAGCGCTGCCCCTCAGTCTCCGGTCAGGTGCGCGTCTGTAACTACACCTACGGCAGGGACGGCTGGCTCGGCATCGCCTCGATCTGGATCAACGGAGACCACATTGTCGCGGGGACCGTGAAGGACAACGACACGTACTTCAACACAGCGGCGTACAACACCACCGCCTGGAAGCGCTTCGTGACCTGCCAGGAAATCGGCCACACTTTCGGCCTGGGCCACGTCAACGAGGTCTGCACCGACGTGAACACCGGATCCTGCATGAACTACACCAACGATCCCGACGGTGGTCCGGCGGCGCGAGTGAGACCGACCCCAGCAACGAGCACCCAAACCAGCACGACTTCGACATGCTGGCCGCGATGTACACCCACCTCGACGCGTCGAACTCGTTCGCGGCGAGCGTGGTGCCGGGGGCGGCTCGTGCACCGGGCGTCGCGCCGTCCGGCTTCGCTGGCGGGCCGGGTCGAGGCGACGACGCCGATGGTGACTCGGAGGACGCTCTGCCTGCGGGTGCGCACTCCGGCATGGGTCACCACTTCACCCGGTACACGAGCAACGGGCTGCGCGTCGAGTCGTTCGTCATCTGGCTCGACGAGGCGCCGAACGCCCCCACGCCAGCACCGACGCCGAGGCGCGGCCGCTAGCCTCGACCGAACGCATGCAACAGAACGCCCGACTTGCGGCCGGGCGTTCTGCGTTTGCGGCGGGCGGCGTGGCTATGCGGAGATGAACACCTTCATCGGTTCGTAGTGAGTCTGTCGAACCACGGCGCTGTCCGAAGTGGTCCGCGTTACACCGGAGTTGGTGGCTCGAGCCATCGGTGAAGATCGGTGTGGTTCGACAGGCTCACCACGAACGAGGACTGCGGGCTCACCGCGAACATGGACTGCTGGCTCCCTATGAACGGGGACCGAGGGCACCGGAGGGGCGCGAGGCCTCGCGCCCCTGCCTCGGAGGCCCACACCCCGCCTCCGTGGGCCTCGGCCCTCCGCTACCATCGAAGCCTGTGAGCGCTGGCGAGGGGAGGCGGGCGTGAGCATCCGCTGGTACGTGCTGGTGGCAACCGAGGTGGGCCGAACGCAGGCCGTCGGCAACGCCCGCAAAGGCCTGAAGTCGCAGAACTCGAAAGTCCTCGCGGTGGACACCGTCACCGGACCCTTCGACGTGATCGTCCAGCTCGAGGCAGCCGATCTCGACCTCCTCAGCAAGTGCATCACCGAGGAGATTCAGCAGCTCAGCGGGATCCAGCGCGCGACGACCTGCCTCTCAGTCAACCTCGGCTAGCCCGGGTATCGAGGGGCAACGCGCGACGTGGTCAACGACAGCCTCAGTTACAGCAAGTCAGCACCACCGGGTGGGAAGCCGCGCTCGATCCTGCCGCCGGACATGATCTCGGTGGAGGAGGCGCGCGAACGGATCCTCGCGCACTTCGCACCCCTTGAAGCGGTCTTGCTGCCCCTCGGTGAGGCGCTCGGACTCGTGCTCGCCGAAGACGTAGTCGCGGGGTTCGACATCCCGCCGCTGACCAACACCGCCATGGATGGCTATGCCGTGCGCGCCTCGGACACGGCTGGCGCGACCCCGGAGGCGCCTCGAACGCTGCTCGTGACCGGGTACCTCGCTGCTGGCGCGGTCTTCGAGGGCAGCGTGGGGCCCGGCGAGGCAGTGCGCATCATGACCGGCGCACCGCTGCCCGCTAAGGCCGACGCGGTTGTGCCCTTCGAGGAGACCGACGAGCAGGAGCGCGCCAGCCGCTGGCAGTCCGACCCCGCCTCGACAGTCCGTATCGACGTCGAGGCGCGACGCGGCGCGAACCTGCGACTGGCCGGCGAGGACGTGTGCGCGGGCGAGCTCGTGTTGCCTCGAGGGACCGTGATCGGGCCGGCGCAGGTGGGGGTGCTCGCCTCGCTGGGTCTTGCCGCGGCGCGCGTGGTGCGGCGCCCCCGCGTGGCCATCCTCTCGACGGGTGACGAGCTGCTCCGGCCGGGCGAGCCGCCCGCGCCGGGCAAGATCTACGATGCCAACGCCTTCTCGCTGGCGGCGCAGGTTCGGGCCTGGGGCGGCGAGCCGCGCATCCTCGAGATCGCACGCGACACCGTGGAGGAGCTTACGGCGCGCATCCACGAAGGACTCCGCGACGCTGACCTGCTGGTCACCTCGGCTGGTGTGTCGCGCGGGGACTTCGATGTGGTGAAGGACGTGCTCGAGCGCGAGGGTGAAATCGGATTCTGGACCGTGCGCATGCGACCGGGCAAGCCGCTCGCCTTCGGCCTCTTTCGAGGTGAGGGACGAGCCGTTCCCCACCTCGGGCTGCCGGGCAACCCGGTGTCGGCGATGATGACCTTCGAGCTGTTCGGACGTCCGGCGATCTTCACGATGCTCGGCAAGCCGCAGCTCTGGCCTCGACCGACCGTACGAGGGGTAACCGCCGACCGCATCCAGAACACCGACGGGCGCAGGTTCTACGCTCGTTGCCGCGTCTCCGAGGAAGGCGGGCGTTACGTCGCGAGGCTGACGGGCCCGCAGGGCTCCGGCGTGCTCACCTCGATGGCGTTCGCCAACGCCTACGCCGTTTGCCCCGAGGACGTCACCTTCATCGAGGCAGGCAGCGAGTGCGACCTGATCCTGATCGACCAGGAGCTACCGCCGGTACCGCCGCCCAGCACGCGGTGACTCCTCCGCCCTCGATGCCGGTTCTGTTGCGGGTCGTCGGCGCACCCGGCTCCGGGAAGTCGCTGCTCATCGTCGCCCTGACGAACGCGCTGCGGCAGCGCGGCTTCCGCGCGGGCAGCGTCGAGGCGCGCACCGGCCTCGATGGCGCAACGGCGACCGTGCTCACCACGGGCAGCGGCGCGCGCATCTCGCTGCCGGGCGCTATCGACGTGCGCGAGCTCGCCTCGCGGGCCGCTGCCCTCGACCCCGCCCTCGACGTGCTGCTGGCCGAGGGCTACGAGTCGCCCGGAGGGGAAGCTGCGGCAGCGGTCGAGATCATTGAGGAAGGCGCGGCCCCGGTGACGCCCTCGACGGAGCTGGTGGCGGCCGTGACCAGCGACCAGCTCGCACGCGCCTTCGCGGCCAGCGGCCCCGCGGACGACATCGGCCTAGCGGCGGTCATCGAGGAGCGGTTGCTGGCGGGGCGCGCTCCATCGACGGGGCTCGGGACCGGCTCCTCGGCCCTCGCACGCGCCTCGGAATCCCCCATCGAGAGCAAGCGCCGCCTGCTCGAACGCCTGCATTCAGAAGATGCCCCCGTGCCGCCCTCGACGCCCCGCGCGCAGCGCCGCGGGAGATGGCGGAGGTGGCTCGGGGGTTAGGGGGCCGTGGAGATCGAATGCGGAACCCGGCAATTGGAACGCCGCTAAGAGCGTAGCGCCGAGGCAATTCGCGCCTGGTGGCCGGTTGTGGAGCCGCGATACGTTCTCAGGATCAACCAGATCCGCGCTCTCCCGAACGTACGCACGTTATTCGACCTCAGAGCCGCGAATCTGCACCCACTGACCGGCGATCGGACACGGCAGCATGCGGTCCGCCTCACCGGAACGTGCGGCTCATCCTGACGGTGCTCAGCGAGACCAGCGTGCGAATCGACGAGGTGGTGGATTACCATGGCTGACATGGCGAAAGTTGTTGAATCCGACCTCGCGATCCACCCCGGCGAGACGCTCGCCGAGGAGTTGTAGGCGCCACCCTCACCCAGAGGGAACTCGCCGCCGCTATGGGGCGACCTCCGGGACTGATCAGCGAGATCATCCGAGGCCAGCGTACGATCATCGCCGATACCGCGGTCCAACTCGAAGACGCGCTCGGCCTGCCAGCGCAGTTCTGGTTGAACCTCCAGACGCAGTACGACCTCGTCGGAGCGCGCCAGCGAAGGTCGGCTTAACCCGGTTTCCGCCGAGCGCCTCGATGCCCCCGTGCCGCCCTCTACGCCGCGAGCGCGACGCACGAGGGGATGGCGGAGATAACTGGTGGGTTGGTGGATGTACCAGTCGAAGCCAGTGATGGGACCATCGAGCGGTAGCTGCTGCTCTTTAGAATTGCCAACACCTACCACCCAGAGCGTGTTCTGCCCGGCAATCCCCCGGCTCACGACCGCCAAACTCTGTCGCCTGCCCATGCCACGGGGAGGCCCTCCCCAAGGTCTGAGATCGACGCGATTGTCCCTTGATTGAGACAGATCGCGCCCGCCCGCCATCTGATGGGATCGGAAGGCTGCGCTCGGCGCTGCAGCACGTTGCTCAACGCGCATTGCCAATCGGGCGACGTGCTGAGCGGCCCGTAGCCAGCAAGCTCGCCCTGGAATCGCCCGCCGTCCGGATCGCTGATCCGCATCGTGACTTCCGCGCTCGAGTTGAGCACCAGGAGATCGCCGCCCCGCACAAAGATGACGTAGCGATCGTGAAGGTAGGTAGCGCCGGTAATCGAGCCGCCCGGGGCAGAATAGAAGACGCTCAGATCACCGGATGGGACCGCGACCGTCACTAACCCGGTTCGCGTAAGGTAACTGACGAGGGCTCGACTGTCTGGCGACCACGACGTCGAGAAGAGGTCATCTCGACCCGTGACTACCGATCCATCAAGAGAGACGACCGAGAGACGAAAGCCGGAGCCTGTTCCCCCAACCGAACCGATAAACGCGATCATTGATCCGTCAGGAGACCAAGAAGGCGGCCCCCTGGATGCCAGCCGCGGGCCAGTCTGACAAGCGACGCTAATTGCTTCCGTCGGCGTCTGCCACCATCAAATTCGCGGCAACGACATCGAAGAGACCCGAGGGGTGCGTTACAGGTGCGGGCGGTCGCAACTGGTACGCGATACGCAGCCCGTCCGGCGACCAAACCCCACGAGACCATTCGAACAACGTTCGTGTGTCCGACCCGTCGCCGTTGGCTGTGCAAATCAGCGTCCTGCAGCCGAAGACGATCCGGCCAAACGTTGGGCCCGCCCGCGCTGGGGCGGCGAGTTTCTGGCCGCCATCTGTGGACGGAGTCGTGCCGGACTCGATGAGTCGTCCGCAAGCGGCGGTAAGAAGCGCGGCGACTAAGAGGAGGCTCGCGAAGACCCGCTCCACCTCAGATCATCGCCTCGAAGCCGGCGTACTCGCCGGTGGCGTCTTCCCAGCGGAAGCGCACGCCGTCGACGCGGGCGAGCGTGGGGCCCTCGCGCAGCCGCTCGACGAAGTGGCGCAGGGTGTGCTCGTCACCCTCAGCGACCACCTGCACGGTCGCGCCGTCATCGAGGTTCTTCGCGAAGCCGGTGATGAGCAGGCGCACCGCCTCGTCGGCGGCGAAGGCACGGTAGCCGACGCCCTGCACACGGCCGGTTGCCAGCGCCACGATTCGCCTCGTACGCCCTGGCATCGAGGTCAGTTCGCCACGAGGCCGCGCACGACGTCCTCGACGAGCGCGGGTGCGACGTCATCACGCAGCACGGCGCGCCCGATGTCCTCGAGCAGCACGAAGCGCATCTGGCCGCCGCTGACCTTCTTATCGAGGCGCATCGCGGCGAGCACGGCGCCGTGGTCCACCGCGGGCGCGCCCAGCGGCAGATCGAAAGCGTGCAGCAGCTCGTTGAGGCGGCCCGCCACGTCCTCGGAAGTCACGCCCATGCGGGTGCCGATGCGTGCCGCACCCGCCATCCCGATGCTCACCGCCTCGCCGTGGAGGTACCTGCCAAGGCCGGCCGCCGTCTCGATGCCGTGGCCGATGGTGTGTCCGTAGTTGAGGATTGAGCGCAGGCCGCGCTCCTGGGGGTCGGCGGAGACGACGAGCGCCTTCAGCCTCGATGAGCGGGCGATGATCGCGGTGAGCAGCGCGGGGTCGGCACCCATCGAGGCGAGCATGCGCCCGTTGCGCTCGAGCAGGCCGAGCAGGTCCGCGTCGAGGATGAACGCGTGCTTGATGACCTCCGCGAACCCCTCGAGGTAGGAGCGTCGCGGCAACGTCGACAGCACCTCGACGTCTGAGATGACAGCGGCGGGCTGGTGGAACGCGCCGACCAGGTTCTTGCCCGCCGGAAGGTCGACGGCGACCTTGCCCCCGATAGCGGCGTCGTTCATGGCCAGCACCGAGGTGGGTATCTGGATGACAGGCATCCCTCGGAGGTAGGTGGCGGCAACGTAGCCCGCGAGGTCACCGACCACGCCACCACCAAGGGCGATGATGACGTCGCGGCGTTCGGCCCGCTCGGCGGCGAGCCAGCCGTAGATCTCCTGAGCGACGCGCAACGACTTCGATTTCTCGCCGGGCGGGATCACGTACGAAGCACCCGAGATGCCAGCACTGTCGAGCGCCTCGGCGATCGAGGCGCCGTGCTGCTCGATGACGTTCGCGTCCGAGATCAGGAAGACGCGACCCAGCAGGCCCAGCATCTTCATGCGCTCGGGCAGTCGACGGCGTTCGCCGGAGCCCACCCAGATCGGGTAGCGCTCGGTGCCCGTGTCGACGATGGCAGTCGGGGCAAGCGCGGGACCCGGCGCGCTCACGCGTTCCAGGCGCGAGGGCAGCCCCATCATCTGCTCGCCATCGACGGCCCAGCGCTGCACGATGCGCGTCGCCACCTCGGCAGGCGTCATCCCGAGGCACGGCACCCAGAGGTCGGCGTGGTCGTACTGCCCGCGACGCTCGCGCTCGAGCTCGTAGAGGCGCGCCTCGATGTCATCGCCCAGCAGCGGACGGTCACTGCCGTCTGGAGCGCTGCGCAACCGCCTCGCGATCTCCGCCGGTGTGGCGTCGAGGAAGCAGATGAGGCCGCGCTCGGCGGCGGCGTGGCGGTTGGCGGGGCGCTGGAAGGCGCCGCCACCGGTAGCGATGACGGCGGACTCGTGCCTGACCGCCTCGATAACTGCCTGCGCCTCGATGTCGCGAAACGCCGCTTCACCCTTCGCGACGATCAACTGTGCCGGGGTCTGGCCGGTGCGCTCACGGACGATGTCGTCGGTATCGACGAGCGTCCAACCGAGGCGTTTGGACAGCTCGCGGCCGACCGACGACTTGCCGACGCCGCTGAGGCCGACGAGCACGATCTGGCGAGGAACGGTCACGGCTGCGCGCCCTCGAGTCCGGTCAACGAGCGATCAATCGCGCACCGTGCGAGGGCCGACGGTCGCGTTGAAGCCCTCAAAGTTGCGCCGGAACTCATCGATGTGGTCTCCGCCGAACTTCTCGAGGGCGGCCGTGGCTAGCACGATCGCGAGCATCGCCTCGCCGATGACACCCGCGGCGGGTACCACGCAGGCATCCGAGCGCTCGTAGAACGAGGTGGCCTCATCGCCGGTGAGCAGGTCGGCGGTGGGCATGCGCTGAGGCACGGTGGAGATGGGCTTGAGCGCGCCACGGACGACGATGTCCTCGCCGTTGGTCATCCCGCCCTCTAGGCCGCCCGCGCGGTTGGTGAGGCGCTGCCATGGGCGGTCTGTCCACTGTTGGCGCGGCAGGATGATGTCCTGCACCTGCGAGCCCCGCTTGCCGGCGCTCTCCCAGGCGTCGCCGATCTCGACGCCCTTGACGGCGTGGATCGCGAGGAAGGCCTGCGCGATGCGGCCATCCAGCTTGCGGTCCCACTGCACGTGGCTGCCGAGGCCGAACGAAACGCCGGAGGCGCGTACCTCGAAGATGCCGCCGATGGTGTCGTTGGCGGCCTTGGCGGCGTCGATCTCGTCGATCATGCGCTGCTCGACGAATGGGTCGGCGGTGCGCACGGGCGATCCCTCGACGGCGGCCCAGTCGATGGCCTCTGGTTGAGGCGGCGCCGCCTCGACGGTGCCCACGCGCAGGACGTGCGAGTGGATCGTGACGCCGAGGGTCGCAAGCAGCGCGCGGGCGATCGCACCGACGGCGACGCGCGCGGCGGTCTCGCGCGCGCTCGAGCGCTCGAGGATGGGGCGCACGTCATCGAGGTTGTACTTCTGGGTGCCGGCGAGGTCGGCGTGACCGGGCCGCAGGAGCGTGACGAGGTCCACCACCTCATCGATGGTGCCCACCGACATGCGGACCTTCCAGTTGGCGTTCTCCCAGTCGTTGTTGCGAATCCACATCGCGATCGGGGCGCCCATGGTCTTACCGTGGCGCACGCCAGCCGTGATCTCGGCCCAGTCGACCTCAATCTCCTGGCGCTTGCCGCGGCCGTAGCCTTTCTGGCGTCGCGCGAGGTCGGCGCGGATGCGCTCCTCCGTGATCTCGAGGCCGGCCGGGACGCCTTCGACGATGGCCGTGAGCGAGGGGCCGTGGGATTCGCCGGCGGTGAACCAGCGCAGTTGTGTCATCGGGAGGCCCTCCGCAGTGTCTCCTCAGCGGCGAGCACGGCCGCCTGCGCTTCGGGGGCGATGAGTGCATCGACATCGGGGTCGAGGAACTCGTTCGCGTCAGCCTCAAGGGTATCCCAAGTGGCGAGGATGTCGGCGTCATCGCCGGTATCCCACGGTGCGGCCGCGGCGCCGGGCTGGTCGACGCGGGTCACGAGGATGCAACTGGACTGGGATTCGCCATCGGCGCCGACGTACGAGTTGTAGACATCGATCTGAAGCTCCTCAAAACGAACGTGAGGAACCTCGTACAGCACGCGCTCGGCCATGCGGACGGTGACGCGACGCGCAACATCGATGGCGCGTCCCACCTCGCGGCGCTGGTTGTCCACCACGCGGATGTCGGGCGTCACCAGCATCGAGACGCGGCAGCGCCGTTGGTCCATAGCGACCACCGCCACAGACATCAACGCCTGCCAGTCGGCGGGGGGGAACCCTCGAGAGGGCTTCTGACGGCGCCAGGCCTCCATGGCGTTCGACACGGCCTCGCGAAGTACGTTCATGTCGCCGGCCGCGATCGAGCGCCGCCATTGCTGGGCAGCGAACGTCGCCTGCAGCACGATGCCGCCGAAGATCAGCCCGAGAATCGTGAAGAAGAGGATGCCCAGGTCCACGATGCCGCCTCCTCCGAAGCGAACGTCCGGCGCGGCTCGCGATTGACCACGAGTCGCGCCGCGTTACCGCCTATCCGCGGGCTGCGAGCGCCGCCCGGGCCGCCGCGAACATGACCTCGAGGGGGGGCTCCTGACCTGTCCACAGACGGAACGATTCCGCGCCCTGGCGCACAAGCATCGCGAGGCCACCTACCGGCTGCGCCCCGCCCGCCTCGGCGGCGCGCAGGAACGGCGTCCGCTCCGGCACGTAGACGAGGTCGAACGCCACCTGGCCGACGTGAAAGGAGCTCGCCGGAACCGGCGTCGCGTCCTCATCCGGACCGTGCCGCATGCCCAGTGAGGTGGAGTGTACCACCAGGTCCGCGGCGTCCATCGCGGCGACGAGCGCTGGATCGGCGGGATCGAGGGGACACGTGGTCACCACGAGTTCCGCGCCGCCGAGGGCCACCAAGGCCGACGCACGCTCGTGGGTCCGATTGGCGATCGTGAGCGCCGTGGCTCCGGCCTCGCGCATGGCCACGACGACGGCGCGAGCGGCGCCCCCCGCACCGAGGAGGAGCGCGCGCTTGCCCCTCGGGGAGACGCCGGCGGCCTCGAGGGCGCGCAGGATGCCAGAAACGTCGGTGTTCGTCGCGTGGAGTTTCGAGTCGCGGCGGACGATGGTGTTGAGCGCACCCACGCGCTCCACGGTGGCGTCGGGGCTGTCGATGAAGCGCAGCATCGCGACCTTGTGCGGGACGGTGACGTTCGCGCCCAGCACTGTGCCCGAACGCAGGCGCTCGGCGGTCGCCGCCAGCGCCTCGGAAGGCACGTCCCAGGCCTCGTAGCGGGCGTCGATACCGAGCGCATCCAGCGCGGCCTGCTGGAAGGCCGGTGAGATCGAGTGCGCGACCGGGTGACCGATGAGCGCGATGGTCTGCGTCACGCGGCTGCCTGCGTTCCTGCCAGACATGTCACTGCACACCGAGGTACTGGACGACGTTACGATTGTGTTCGGTAAGCGTTCGTGCGAACGCGTGGGTGCCGTCGCCCTTCGCAACGAAGAACAGGAAATCGGTGCGCGCCGGGCGCACAGCCGCCTCGATGGCTTCGAACCCCGGGCTGGCGATCGGGCCGGGTGGCAGACCTTCGTGGACGTAGGTGTTGTACGGCGAACGGTTGGTGAGATCCTGAAAGGTGAGGCCTCGCTTCCACCAGCCGTAGCGGGCGACCGACTCCGGCGTCGCAACGGCGTACTGGACCGTGGGGTCTGCATCGAGCCCGATGTCGTCCTCCAGACGGTTGCGGTAGACCGACGCGATCACGGCGCGCTCTTCCTTCACCACCGCCTCGCGCTCCACGATCGAGGCGATGGTGATGACGTCCTGCACGGTGAGCCCCGCGCGCTGGGCCTCGCCGAGGAGCGCGGGCGGCACCTCTGTCGCAAACGCCTCGATCATGGCCTTGAGCAGGGTGTCGGGCGTGGTGTCGCATTCAACCGGGTAAGCAGCCGGAAAGAGGTAGCCCACCAGTCCGGCACCAGCCGGACGGCCCGCTGGCCCCGGTGCTGCCGTGGCGACACGCAACGCCGAGGCCCACTCGTCCGACGTGCCGATGCCCGCGCGCACAGCGCGTTCTGCCACCTCCTCCTGGCGCAGGCCTTCAGGGATGACCAGCACCCGATCCGTCGTGAGGCCGCCGCGGAGCCGGCGGATCACCTCGATGGTGGGTGTGCCGCGGGCGATCTCGTAACAGCCGGCCTGCAACTCCGACGACGCTCCCGTGACGCCGAGGAGGGTGCGGAAGCGGCGGACGTCGGTGATGACACCGCGCTCGACCAGGAGGTTAGCGATGGCGTCACCGCCCATGCCCTGCTTCACGATCACGCGCTCGCGGGGCCCGAGGACGGTCGCCGCGCGGACCTCGACGTCTGGCGGGCCGCCTATGCCCGCCTCGATGCGACGCTCGGTCTCGAATGCAAGTCCTCCGGCGACGGCAACGGCCGCGCACACGTAGAGCGCGAGGAGCGGGCGCCTCACGGCGTGGCCTCCTCGTGCGGTGCGACGGCGATTCGTCGGCGTCGGTCGATGAACTGTTGCAGGATGAGCGCGGCGGCGATGTCGTCACGCGGATCGCGTGAACCTCGACCGCGTGCGCGCTCGGCGGCCGCTGAGGTAAACCGTTCGTCCTCGTACTCCACGGGGATCCCGAGTTCGCGGGCCAGACGCTCGCCGAGGCGCCGCGCGACCGCGGCCTGGCGGCCCTCGGTGCCGTCGAGGGAGACCGCGAGCCCGATCACGATGCCGCTGGCCTCCTCGCGTCGGGCGATCCCGCGGATCGCCGGGAAGGCCGCAGCCTCGGGCACTACCTCGAGGGGCACGGCCACACGCTCCTCCTCGTCGCACGCGGCGATGCCGACGCGCGCGCCACCGGGATCAATACCGAGCCACCTCATGCGCCGCTCACTCGATCGGTCGCGAGTTGATCGCGTTGGGGGATCCGAGCGTGACGTCGATGCGGTCGGCACGTCGGGGGAGCCATGGCCGTGGTAGCCAGCTCGGCGTCACGTTCACCCGTGGGTCGACATCGATGGCGAGTCGTTCGCGAAGGCGGTCCTTGGCGTCGCGCGGAGTGGCGCCCGTAACCACCGCCGCGAGCGCATTCGCATCGAGACGGTCGGAGGCGCGGCCACTCACCGTGACGAAGGTTCGGGACTGGCCGCCCTCAGCCGTCGGCGAACCCTCGAAGGTCAGGCGGCTGAACCCCGGGACCAAGTCTTGCGAGGGGGGGAGCTGGGTACGCAGGTACCACTCCGCGAACCGGCTGGCGGTCTCGGGGAGGACCACCGATATGGAGGCCTGCGCAACGTATTCGGCGACAAAGACATCGGACTGTTCCTCCAGGCGCTGGTACGGCGTCTGACCGAGAACGGCGATGGACACCGCACTCGGGAGCACCAGGCCGCCCTCGTGGGCCGCGCGCGCGTCACGCATGGCGGCCTGCGTCAGCACGTTGTGGGCGAGCGCACGCACGTGATCGACGTCGGCCTGCGCGACCGCGGGTACGAGGCGGTCCGCGCCCCCACGAGCAGCCTGCGGGTTCACAACGCTGAGCCCACGTGGCATGCTGGCGAGGAGGTGAACCGCACCGGCCCCAACGTTGCCCGCAGTCCCCGGTTGTACCGCGAGTACATCGACTGACGCGCGCCGCCCAGCGGGAACCGTGAGCCGCTCCGTAGTGGCGAAGCCCGGGTACGTATCAGACTGGCCGACCGTCCCCGCCGGCACGTCGATAGGAGTGTCACCATCGTTGCGGAATTCGAGGCGCACGCCGGCCGGCCGGCCGCCCACGGGCGCTGAGCCGGTCGCGGGAGAGCTGACCACGACGCGCACGCTCCGCTGCACCGTGGTTGCCGGGAGCGTCAGTGTTCCCATATCGATGCGAGGGGCTATGGGATCGACACGGATCTGAACGCGTTGCTCTACAGCCACGGATGGTGGGCTCACCTCGATCCGGGCGAGCGGCCCGAAGTAGGCGAACACGGTCACCGCGACGCTCAGAGTCGCGAGCATCGCGAAAAAGCGCGCGCCCAGCGAATCGAGGAACGCCGGCAGCGAACTCGGCAGCGCGAAGTCACCAAGCATGAACGGCGCGCACCAGGCAGGCAGGCCCTGCCAGGTGCGCGCCGCACCGAGCCCGGTCTGCCGCGCGTAGCCGCGCACTTCCGCGCGAGCGGCGACCACACGTAGCGTCAGTCCTCGACGGCGCACATGGCCAGACAGACGAGCCCACGCGGGAGCAGTCCGCACCGAGGCGACGCCTCGAGGAACGACAAGCACGACCTCGGGGTCGGCGGCGGCCTCGATGCGACCGAGCACAGTCGCCACGTCATCGCCACGCTCCAAGAGCACATGGACGCCGAGGGCGTCTCGGCCGACCCGGCAAGGGCGCGCCGGCATCGGGGCCGGTCGGGTGGGTTCGGTGAACTCCGGGGCGAGCCGTGCGTCGCCTTCGGGTTCCAGCCGCGCGATTCGGACCGCCGTCCGGAGTCCCGCGATTGGGGCGCGCAGGCGCGCCCAGAGCGCGTCAGCCTCTGCCGCCGTGGGAACCTCGCAGCTGGCCTGGGTCGACCCAGGCGCGGCCGGACCGCGTACCAGCGCCCAGAGGTCACGGGACTCATCGGGCGTCGGCGCCTCCTCAGTGGTTGTGGGAGGGATCGGCGCCTGCGGAGCCGGGCGGCCGGACGTGAACACCTGTCGCCACAGATCGAGGGTATCCTCGCCGAAGGTCGCGGCGGCGCTTCGAGCGGCAAGGCGCAGCAACTCCGCGCTGGTTCGCCAGGAGTCCGGGAAGGTGGTCATCGCCGGGTCTCACCCCTGATCGTGCCGCTACCCCCGAAGTCGAGCATCAGCCAGCTTACGCGCTACTTCGATGGCGTCGGCGAGCCTCGAGGCGTCGCGACCACCGGCCTGTGCGAGGTTAGGGCGTCCACCGCCACGGCCACCAATCAGCTCTGCCCCGGCACGGACCAGCTCATCGGCGCGTACGCCTCGTGCGACTACGTCGTCGGTCACGGCCACGAGCAACGCCGGTCGCCCGGCGATGTCGGCGCCGAGCACGACGACGGCGCTCCCGAACTGGTGGCGCAGTCGATCGGCCATCGCGCGCAGATCGTCACTCGAATCCGCCTCGACCAGAGCGCCGAGCACCTGCACGCCTCCTACCACGGTCGCGGCTTCAAGGAGCCGGTCTGCCGCCCCCGCGCTTGCCTCACGCCGCTGCTGTTCGAGGCGGCGACGCTCCTCGGCGAGTTGCGCCTCGAGCAAGTCGATCCGCCCGGTGACCTCGGCAGCGGGAACGCGAAAGCGCAGCGCCAACCCGTTCACCAGGTCGGCCCGCTCCTCGATCAGCCGCTCCGCCTCAGGCCCCGTGACCGCTTCGATGCGGCGCAGGCCGGCACCAATGCTCGAGTCGCTGACCACCTGGAGGATGCCCACCTGGCCCGTCGAGGGGAGATGCGTCCCTCCGCAAAGCTCACGGCTGAAACAGACCGCGCTGTGCTGATGGTCGGCGTGGTGGTGGGTGCCGTCGCCGTGGTCGTTCGGGTGCTCCGCATCGGGTAGCTCGCAGTACTCCACGACGCGCACCGTCGAGGTGTAGCGGTCTTCGAAGAAGGCGATCGCACCGCGCTCGATGGCAGCGTCGTACGGGAGTTCCAGTGTCTCACGGCGGATGTCGTCACGGACTTTCGCGTTGACCAGGCGCTGGACCGCGTGCAGTTCCTCGGCGGTGGGCGCTTCAGGGTGGGTGTAGTCAAACCTCAGGCGGTCAGGGCCGACGTAGGAGCCAGCCTGGCGGACATGCGTGCCGAGCACCGAGCGCAGCGCGGCGTGCAGGAGGTGCGTCGCCGTGTGGTTGCGCTGCGAGCCGAGCCGCCACTGGCGGTCGACCTGGGCGCGGGCCGCCGCATTGGCGCCGATCGCCCCCTCGAGGACGGCGCCGGCGTGCACGATAACGTCGCCAAAGCGCATGGTGTCGTCCACACGGAAGCGGCCAGTGGCCGTGACGATCTCACCTCGGTCGCCGACCTGGCCCCCGCCCTCGGGGTAGAAAGACGTGGCGGCGAGCACGACCTCGCCCTGCTGGCCAGTCTCGAGGTGGTCAACGCGCGCGCCGTCGATGATGGTGGCGGTGACTTCCGAGTCGAGCATTGTCGTCTCGTAGCCCTCGAATTGCGATTCGAGCGCCAGCGCCGCATAGCGCTGGGCACGGTCCGCCTCGGCGTCGCCACCGAACTGCGCGCCGCGAGATCGCTCACGCTGGGCGGCCATCTCTGCTTCAAAGCCCGTCTCATCCACGTCGAAGCCGAGTCCGGCGGCCACCTCGCAAGTCAGTTCGGGCGGGAGGCCGTGGGTGTCATACAGCACGAACATGTCGCGGCCGGGGATGCGTTTCGATGCCTGCTCGCGGGCGAGGACGTCATCGAGGAGTTCGAGGCCCCGGGCAAGCGTCGCCTGGAAGCGGGCCTCCTCGGCAGCGGCGATGCGGCGGATGAAGTCGCGCTGCTCGCGCAGTCCGGGGTAGTGCACGCTCGACACCTCGAGGGCGACATCAACGGCGCGCTCGAGGAAGGGCTCGCGCAGGCCGATGGTGTGCGCGAAATACAGTGCGCGGCGCAGCTCGCGGCGCAGGACGTAGCCGCGGCCCTCGTTGGCGGGCAGCACACCGTCATTGACGAGGAAGACGATCGCCCTCGCGTGCTCCGCCATCGACCGCAGGGCGCGTGCCACCTCGGGGGACTCGTCCGCGTCGTAGGCGCGGCCGGCGATGCTCGCGACTGCATCGACAACCGTACGCAGCTCGTTGGTGTCGTATACCGAGGCACCCTGCTGCAGGACCCACGCCAGCCGCTCGAGGCCAGCGCCGGTATCGATGTTCTGCGCAGGCAGCGGCGTGCGCGTGCCGTCCTCGTCCTGGAAGTGGGCCATGAAGACCAGGTTCCAGATCTCGAGGAAGCGGCCGCAGCCGACATCAGGATGACAGGTGTCCTCGGCGCAGCGTCTGCAGCCGAGGGTGGCGCCAAAATCGAAGTGCAGCTCCGAACAGGGGCCGCATGGCCCGCTGTCGCCTGGTGGGCCCCAGAAGTTCCCCTGGTCGGCGGTGTAGCGGAGGATGCGGTCACGCGGTACGCCGCGCTGCGCCCACAGCTCGAGGGCCTCGTCGTCGTCAATGTAGACGGTCGCCCAGAGGCGATCGGGATCGATGCCCAGCGTACCGGTAAGGAAGTCCCAGGCCCACTCGATGGCCTCGGCCTTGAAATAGTCGCCGACTGAGAAGTTGCCCAGCATCTCGAAGAACGTGAGGTGCGAGGCGTCGCCCACTTCCTCGATGTCCGTCGTGCGGAAACACTTCTGCACCGAGGTCATGCGTCGCGCCGGCGGCTCGTCCAGGCCCATGAAGTACGGCTTGAACTGCACCATCCCGGCCGTGGTGAAGAGCAGCGTGGGATCGCCGTGCGGGACAAGAGACGACGAAGGGATGCGGAGGTGGCCGCGCCCCTCGAAGTAGGTGAGAAAGGTCTCTCGCAATTGATCGACAGTAAGTGCCATGAACCTCGGCTCCGTGGGACTCAGCTTCGCCCAGCCCCGGGATAGGGAAACACCTCAGTAGGAAGCGCGCGGGCGCCTGTGTACAATCAGCGTGCTGGCAGCCGCTCGTGCGTATCGAGTGGTGGCGTCAGCACGGTGCATCTGTACGATGCGCCGTGACCGAGTCGATTCTATCGCCCTCGCCGGAGCCCCGCTCCCCGAGGTGTCGACCCCGGGGGGCCGACTATCGAATCCGACCATTCGGCCAATGATCCCATAGAACCTCCGCAAGCCGGAAGATCGAGCACTGTCCGCTCGCTTCGAGTTCGCTCGTGACCACGCCGAGCGCCCCGGAGGCGCCAGCCCTCCAGGGGTGGATCGCAGTGGTGCTCGCCGCCGGGCGTGGGACGCGGATGCGTTCCCGCCTTGCGAAACCGCTACATCACGTCGCCGGCGTCCCGATGATCGACCTCGTCCGTGAAGCGCTTCACGCCGCAGGGATTCTCGATGTCGTCGTCGTCACCGCAGCCGCCGATGACGAGGTCGCGCGACATCTCCGGGAGAACGCACCCGAGGTACGCATCGCCGTGCAGCCGGAGCCACTGGGCACGGGCCATGCGGCACTGGCCGCTCGCGAGGCGGCCGCTGGTGTCTCGAAGGTGTTGATCGTGAACGCGGACCTGCCGCTGCTCACCGCCGCCACCTTGCGTGCCCTGGCGATGGAACACGAGATGTGTGGGGCGACGCTCACATTCCTCACGGCACATCTCGATGAAGCGACGGGGTACGGGCGGGTGGTGCGCGACTACAGCGGGAGCCGCGGCGTGGTCGCCGTCGTCGAGGAGCGCGACGCCGACCAGTCGACCCGCGCACTGCACGAGATCAACGTAGGGCTCTATGCCCTCGATGCCGTGTGGCTGTGGCCCGCCCTCGAGGCCGTAGACCCCGGACCGCATGGTGAGCGTTACCTCACCGATCTAGTCGCGCGCTGCATCGCCGGTGGTCTCGGCGTCGAGACACACGCCAGCACCGACGCACGCGAAGTACAGCAGGTCAACACGCGAGTCGACCTCGCGAAGGCAGAAGCGCTGCTGCGTGACCGCGTCCGCGAGCGCCTGATGCTGGAGGGCGTGACGCTCCTCGACCCGGCGAGCACATTCATCGATGCCGGGGTCGAGGTAGGCATGGACACAAGCATCCTCCCGGGCGTGCACCTCCTCGGTCGTACGCGCATCGGCAGCGACTGCCGGATCGGGCCGAACGCCGTCCTTCGGGACATGATCGTTGGTGACGACTGCGAGATCAGCAGTTCCACCCTCGAGGAGTCGCACGTGGGAGATCGCGTCACGATCGGCCCGTACTGCCACCTGCGGCCGGGCGCCGTCATCGAGGCCGACGTCCACCTCGGCAACTACGTCGAGGTGAAGGCGTCGCGCATCGGCGCGCGTACGTCGGTAGGCCACTTCTCCTACATCGGTGACGCCGACATCGGGACCGATGTGAACATCGGTGCCGGGACGATCACGGTGAACTACGACGGCGCGCTGAAGCACCGCACCCGCGTCGGCGATGGCGCCTTCATCGGCAGCGACTCCCTGCTGGTCGCGCCGATCGAGGTGGGCGCGGGCGCACGCACCGCCGCGGGCGCCGTGGTCACGCGCAACGTCGAGGCGGGCACGCTCGTCCTCGGGATGCCGGCTCGACCTCGAACCACGAATGGCAGCCGCCAACAAGCTGACGAGGAGGCTAACGGCCCTGCCGGGGCCTGACTTTGGACGATACGAGACTCATCGGCAGCATCCTCCTCGGAGTGGCAGCGCTCCTCCTCGGGCTGACCACCGCCGCCGAGGCCGGCATCATCGCGATCAGTCGCAGCCGCGTGCACGGTCAGCAACAGAACGGCTCCAGCGCCCTGCTGATGAGCTACATCTACCATCGACATGCCATCGTCGCCGCGCTCTCGGCGGCGGCTACCACCACCACGATCGCCGGGACGGCGCTCCTGACCCACGTGATCCTCGGACCCGACCGCGCTTCGTTGCCCGCCCTCGGCCTGGTCACGGTGATTGCCGTCGTCTCTGTGTCGCTCATTCGCCAGACGGCGCGGTCGCTGGCGACCCAGAACCCGGAGGCGGTCGGGATCGCTCTCGCGGGGCCCACCCGCTGGATCCAGATCGCGTTCACGCCTGTTTCGTGGTTCGCCGGCCTGCCCGCGCTGGTGCTGCTCCGGGCAATGGGGCGCCCCACGGGGCCCAAGGCGCCCGACACGGCCGACGAACTCCTCGCCATCCTCGAGGCACCGGATGGCGATGACGATGTGCTGAGCGATGAGCGGCGCATGATGCGCGGCGTTCTGGACCTTTCCGAGCAAACCGTCCGCGAACTCATGTCGCCGCGAACCGACATCACCGCCGTCTCGACCGACGCCTCCATCGGCGACGTCCTGCGCGTGGTCACGGACTCTGGCTTCAGCCGCATACCGCTCTACGCCGAAGACGTCGACCACGTGGTCGGCGTGGTGTACGCCAAGGATCTGCTCGCGTACTTCCTCAGCGGAGAGGTGCGTCCTCGGTTGCAGGACATCGCGAGGCCAGCGTATTTCGTACCCGAGACCAAACGTGCGAACGACCTGCTCGCGGAGATGCGTCGCAACAAGGTCCACCTGGCGATCGCCGTCGACGAGTACGGCGGGACCGCTGGCGTGGTGACGGTCGAGGACCTCCTCGAGGAAATCGTGGGCGAGATCAGCGACGAATACGACACGGCGAAGGTCGAGGTCAAGCGTATCTCCGACGACGAATGCATCGTCGACGCCGGCCTCGCACTCTCCGAACTCGCCGACCTGTTCGGCGTCGAGGTCGAGATCGAGGACGTGGACACCGTGGGCGGACTGGTTGTGTCACGCCTCGGACGGCTGGCCGTGCCGGGAGACGACGTCACCGACATCGAGCACGGACTGCGCCTGCGGGTGCTCTCGGTGGTGGGCCGTCGCGTCAAGACCGTACGCATCGAACGGCTGTCGGAGGTCGACCAGGCGCCCGAGGCGGCCGTCGCCGAGTAGCCGTCGCCGGCTGCCGCAGAGCTTCACTTCGGCGATTCATAACCAGCGGATTGCTCGCGTGGAGCCGGCGTGTCTACGCTGAGCGCGTGATGGACTCGCAAGGCCCCGCGGGGGCCCCTTTGCTCATTGTCGAGCCGGCCGCCTCGATGGCACACGCCGGGGACGACCTCCCCTACTGGGTGGCACTGCATCGAGTCCATCGACTCGGCAGCGTGCGCTTCGCCGTGCTCGAGTCCGCGTTTCCAACGTTGCGCGATGCCTAGTACGCCTCCCGAGGTGAGTTGCAGGCGGCGGGCCTCGACAGCCGCACGGCGGGTGCGCTCATCCTCGAGCGCGATCGCACCAGCCCCGACGCCGAGCTCGAGCGGTTAGAGCGCGCGGGCATCACCGCGATCGCGCGACCGCAGAGCGCCTACCACGCTTTTCTGCGCGAGATCAGCGACGCCCCACCGGTGATTTATGTACGCTGCACCATCACCATCGACGACGAGTGGAGCGTCGCCGTCGTCGGCACGCGGCGTGCGACCGCCTACGGCCGGTAGGCTACAAGCGAGCTGGCCCGATGGCTTGCGGCGAATCGCGTGACGGTCGTATCCGGACTGGCACGCGGCATCGACACGCTCGCACATCGCGCCGCCCTCGATACCGGCGGGCGCACGATCGCGGTCCTCGCGTCCGGGCTCGATACCATCTATCCGCCAGAGCATGCCGGACTCGCGCGGGAGATCGAGGCTGCGGGCGCCCTCGTGACCGACTATCCGCTGGGCACCAAGCCCCGCGCGGAGTTCTTCCCGCGGCGCAATAGAATTATGCCTAGCCTCGCACTTGGTACGCTGATCGTGGAAGGTGACGTCAAGAGCGGCTCGATGATCACGGCCAGGTTCACTGCCAAACAGAACCGCGAGGTGTTCGCCGTTCCGGGCTCGATCTTTTCGCCTCAGTCGAAGGGGCCGCTTTCGCTGCTCAGGGACGTGGTAACCACGATTTCCACAGCGGGCGAAATCCTTGAGGCTTTGAACCTGACAAAGCTCGGGGCGCAGCTCGATTTCGGTCGAGCGGCTCACCCGGCCACCCCGCAGTAGCAATCGCTCCTCGGTGCGCTGACGCGAGAACCGAGGCACATCGACGAGGTAGTGCGAAGCAGTGGTTTGGCGGTGGCGGAGGTCTCAGCTACCCTCGCGCTTCTCGGACTGAAGGGTCTCGTTCGCAATGTCGGTACCATGCAATACGTCCGTGTTCGCAAAGACTCCCCCGTTTACGAGGTGGACATCGACACGCGTGACCACTGAGGGCATCCCGCTTGCCGGCCCGCACCTCACTACTTCTGCGCCCTTGAGCACGTACCGCACGCTGAGGATGCCCTCTTGACCACGCAACGACGCAGCAGCGGAACACCGCGGACGACGGCCGCTCGTAAGGCGGCCGCGACCAGGGCAGCAGTAAACAAGGCGGCCGCGGCCGGTGCGACTGCAGGAACCCCTGTCGCCTCGACGGCACGCACCACCCGCGCGACTCGCGCCGGCACCGGCGTCGCGCTCGTCATCGTTGAGTCGCCGGCGAAGGCGCGCACGATCGCGCAGTACCTCGGGCCTGAGTACATCGTGGAGTCGTCCATCGGACACATCCGCGATCTGCCCTCGACGGCGGCGGAGATCCCGGACGACCTGAAGAAGGACAAGTGGGCCCGCCTCGGCGTGAACGTCGATGAGGGCTTCGAGCCGCTGTACATCGTGCCGGCCAACAAGAAGGCGCAGGTTGCGAAGCTCAAGGCGCTCCTCAAGGACGCCAGCGAGCTGTACCTGGCAACTGACGAGGACCGCGAGGGTGAGGCGATCGCCTGGCACCTGCGCGAAGTCCTGAACCCTCGCGTACCTGTTCGGCGCATGGTGTTCCACGAGATCACGCGTGCCGCGATCCAGGAGGCGCTCGCCTCACCTCGTGACATCGATGAGGAACTCGTGGCCGCGCAGGAGGCGCGTCGCATCCTTGACCGGCTGTACGGCTACGAAGTCTCCCCGGTCCTCTGGAAGAAGGTGCGTCCTCGGCTGTCCGCCGGTCGAGTGCAGTCGGCCGCCGTGCGTCTGATCGTCGAGCGCGAACGCGCCCGCATGCGCTTCGTCAAGGCCGGCTTCTGGGATGTCGACGCGTCGCTCGTGACGCGCGACGGCGCTGAGATGGTCCCGACCCGCCTCGTGCATCTGGATGGCAGCAGGATCGCGTCGGGGCGCGACTTCGATCCGACGACGGGCGTACTCACCTCAGATGCTGCGCTCCTTGATGAGATGAAGGCCCAGGCCGTTGCGACCGCGTTGCGTGGCCAGCCCGCGACTGTGCGTGAAGTGACCGAGCGCCCTTTCACACAGCGTCCCCCCGCGCCGTTCATCACCTCGACGCTCCAGCAGGAGGCGGGTCGCAAGCTTCGCTACACGGCGCAACGCACGATGCGCGTGGCGCAGGGTCTCTACGAGAACGGGTACATCACCTACATGCGTACCGATTCGACAAACCTGTCGACCCAGGCGGTGGAAGCCGCACGGTCGCAGGTGCGTTCGCTGTACGGCAACGAGTTCTTGCCCGACCAGCCTCGAACGTACGCCTCGTCAAAAAACGCACAGGAGGCTCACGAGGCGATTCGCCCCGCGGGCGAGCAATTCCGCACGCCGGATAGCCTGCGGCGCGAACTGGATGACGACGCATTCCGCCTCTACGACCTGATCTGGAAGCGCACAGTCGCCGGGCAGATGCGCGATGCAACCGGCCTTCGCACCAACGTGCGACTGGAGGCGACCGCGGGCGAACACGGGCTCGCCCTGCTGACCACCTCTGGCAAGGTGATCACGTTCGCGGGATTCCTGCGGGCCTACGTCGAGGGGTCCGACGACCCGGATGCGGAACTCGAGGATCAGGAGCGTGTGCTGCCGGCGATGCGCGATGGCCAGGTTCTCGATACCACGGACGCCACGGCGCATGGCCACGAGACGCAACCACCCGCTCGGTTCACCGAGGCGAGCCTGGTACGCGAACTCGAAGAGCGCGGCATCGGCCGTCCCTCGACGTACGCGACCATCATCCAGACGGTGCAGGACCGCGGTTACGTGCACAAGCGCGGCTCTGCCCTCGTGCCGAACTTCGTGGCCTTCGCGGTCACCCGACTCCTAGAGGAGCACTTCCCCGAACTGGTGGACCTCGACTTCACGGCGCGCATGGAGGGGCAGCTCGACGCCGTGGCGTCGGGCGACCTGGAGGCACGACCGTGGTTGAAGGCGTTCTACTTCGGGGGCGAAGGCACGCCCGATGAGGACCGGAAGAGCATTGGCCTGAAGGCTCGCATCTCAGCAGGCCTCGGCGACATCGATGCCCGCGAGGTGTCGTCGGTGGTGCTGGGCGAGGATAGCCAGGGCCGCGAGGTGGCGGTGCGGGTTGGTCGCTACGGGCCGTACGTGCAGGCGGGTGACACCACCGAACGCGCCTCGATCCCGGACGAGACCGTGCCCGACGAGATCACTCTCGCGAAGGCGATCGCCCTCCTCGAGGAGGCCGCCCTCGGCGACCGCGAACTCGGTACGTACCCCAAGACGGGCGACCTGATTTACGTGAAAACGGGACGCTACGGGCCGTACGTGCAGGTGGGCGAAGATGACTCGAACGGTGGGAAGCCCAAACGCGGCAGCCTGTTCCCCGGGATGACCATCGAGTCCGTCACCCGCGAGGACGCACTCGAGATCTTGCAGTTCCCCAAGACGCTGGGTACCCACCCGGTGACCGGCGAACCCATCACCGTGCAGGATGGTCCGAACGGGCCGTACATGCGTATGGGGGCGAAAGACAGCCGTTCACTGCGCGACCATGACCACATGCGCTCGGTCGATCTCGACGAGGCCGTACGGATCTTGGCGGAGCCGAAGCGCGGTCGCTCCTTCGCCGCAGCCGCGGCGCTCAAAGAACTGGGGGAGCACCCCACTTCGAAGGCGCCGATGCGCATCCTCAAAGGGCGGTTTGGCCCGTACGTCACCGATGGTACGGTCAACGCGAGCATCCCCTCCGGCCGCGACCCGGCGACCATCGAGATGGACGACGCACTGGAGTTGCTGGCGGCACGCGAGCAAAAGATGCGCGAACAGGGCATCGAGCCCGGCGCGAGGACACCCCGCCGTCGCACCTCGACAGCACGCGCGCCGCGGAGACGTTCGGCGTAACGGCCTCCGCCGAGACCTCTGTGGTACTCTCGAACAGTTGGTAGGTGAACGCAGGTTACCGTGCCTCGACGTGCCCGTCCCATCCCGGCAGTCCCGCCTGAGGTCGAGCCCCGTGCTCGCGAGGCACTCACCCGCTATCTCGCGGAGTTGGGTAGCGCCCGAGGACGCTCGGCGAACACCCTACGAAACTACGCCCACGACATCGAGGCGTTCTTTCGGTTCCTGGCTGCCCGTGGCATCGAGTTCGATCGCGCGGGTCGACTGAACGGTCGCGCCTTCCTTGCCGAATTGCGTCAACTCGAGGTTGCCGACGCCTCGATCAAGCGCCATGCGACAGTGGTGCGCGGCTTCTACGCCTGGCTTGACCGCGATGGCGAGCTGCCTCCCGCGACGCCGGGGGACTCGATCCTCCGCCTGATGTACCCGAAGGCGCCTCGCCTCTTGCCTCGATTCCTCAGCACCGCCGATGCACGACTCCTCATCGAGGGGCCACCACCGGACGAGAATGCCGCGCCTCCCGAGCAGACGCCGGCTGCGCTTCGCAATCGCGCACTCCTCGAGCTCCTCTATGCGGCAGGTCTCCGCGTGAGCGAAGTTGAGGGTATCGACGGGCGCGATCTGGACGTGGTGAACCAGCAGGTGGTGGTCACAGGCAAAGGCGACAGGACCCGTGTGGCGCTGTTTGGAGTCCCGGCCCGCGAGGCGCTCGAGGCGTACATCACGCACGGCCGTCCGGTACTCGCGTTGGGCGCCGAGGCCGCGTTGTTCCTCAATCGCTCGGGGGGACGCCTCAGCGCCCGCTCGATGCAGGAGATCGTGCGTCGCGCGGGCATCGGAAACGGCGTGCGTCAGCGGGTGCATCCGCACCTCTTACGTCACTCGTTCGCGACCCACCTCGTCGAGCAGGGGGCGGATCTTCGGGTTGTGCAGCACCTGTTGGGGCATTCCTCAATCGATACGACGCAGATTTACACCGGAGTGACACCAGCGCGCCATGGCGGAATCGTAGCTTCGGCCCTCGGCCGTGCGCGGGAGATCGATGCGAAACGACGCAACCGTACGAAACAAGCGACTTAAAATTTGTGAAGAATGCAATACTGTACGGACAGTTCAAACCGTACAGTATTGCCAGCTGAGGCCCGCATGACCACCGGTGAACAACACGCGGATTATACGTACAACCCGGATTCGGGCGCACGTGAACCCGGGCAAACTGAACGGCTGGAGGTCCGGCTGGGCGTCCAACGGCAGCAGATGTTGCGTGAGATCGCCGCGGTGTACGAGGTGCCGCGGTCGGAAATGGTGCGAAAGATGATCGACGAGGCTTACGAAGACCTGCTCCTCGAGCGCCGCCGGGCTGCTGTACGTCGCCTCGTGGCCGCGCAGGCGGAGGGCGAAGCAATGCCCGACCCTGACGAGCTCTCGCGGCAGCTGGCCGAAACCTACGAGGTTCGTTCCCAGGAATGACGCCCGTCTTTGTGGATACGAACATTCCGATGTACGCCGTGGGGGCGCCCCATCCGCTGCGCGCGCCTTCGGTGAGCGTGCTGGAGCTGGTCGCGGAACGCCCTTCGGCCTTCATCACGAGTGTCGAGGTTCTGCAGGAGATCGTGCATCGATACCTGAGCGAGCAGCGCTGGACTTTCGGGCGCGAAGTGTTGTCGGCGTTCAGAGAACTGTTCCTCGGACGCGTCGAAGCCGTGACGGACGCTGACATGGTGTACGCATCTGGACTGGCTGACGAGGCCCGCGGCACGCGCGCCAACGCACGAGATCTGCTGCACGCGGCCGTGATGCACCGAGCCGGCTCGACCCGCATCATCAGCGCGGACCGCGGGTTCGACGACATCAATGGGGTGACGCGGCTCGATCCGACTCGATTCGAGGAGTGGGCAACCAGCCTCGTCTGATGCTTCGGTGAGGTGGGCCAAATCGAGGGCGGTTTTGCCGAGGTGCTCGGTCGGCCTGACCTTGTACACTCAGCGTACCTGAGCCGCTGGTATCTGGCGGGATGCCGATCAGTCCGAGGGAGCCGACCGTGCGCATCCTGGTGCTCAACGGCCCGAACCTGAACCTCCTCGGCAGCCGTGAGCCCGAGATCTATGGTCTCGAGACGCTGGCCTACATCGAGGTATTGATGCGCAACCATGCGGACGATCTCGAGGATGTCGAACTCACGTTCGTGCAGTCAAATCACGAGGGCGACCTGGTCGACGCGATCCAGACGCACCGCGACTGGGACGGTCTCATCATTAACGCCGGCGCGCTGACGCACACGTCAGTCGCGATTCCCGATGCGATCACCGCCGTGGGCATCACTACGGTCGAGGTGCACCTCTCGAATGTCTTCGCACGCGAGGAGTTTCGGCACCATTCGTTCATCGCGCCCGTGGCGTGGGGAATGATGACGGGCTTTGGCTACCGCGGATATCTGGCCGCCCTCGACGTGCTGCATGACGCGCTTTCCGAGCAGGAAGACGTGGCTCAGGCGTGACCGCCGCCACAGCCCCCGGAACCTCCCGTCTCGAGCGGGTGCGCACCCGCCTCGAGGCCATTGGGCTCGATGCCTTCGTCGTCACCGCACCGTCGAATCGACGGTGGGTGGCGGGGTTCACGGGATCGGCGGGCGTGGTGTTCGTCGGCAAGAGCGTCGCGAGGATCGCCTCGGACTCCCGCTACTGGGAGCAGATCGGAATCCAGTCACCGGCCTTCGAGCTGGTGCGGACCAGGGGTGCACTCGCAAGCTGGGTACAGGCGCTCCTCGCGGGAACCGGTGGACAGCGCGTAGGTTTCGAGCCAGCCGCGCTCACCTACGCGGAGTACGAGGAGTGGACGCAGGCCCTTGGTGACCTGCCTCCCGGGGACAGACCGCGACTGGTGCCGGCGCCTCAGGCAATCGAGGCGCTGCGTATGGTGAAGGAGCCCGAGGAGTTGGCCGCTCTGGAGCGTGCGGTGCTCCTCGGTGATGCGGCGTGCGAGCACGCCATTGAGGTCATCGAGCCCGGAATGACGGAACAGGCCCTCGCCTGGGAAATCCAGCGCTACGCCATCGAGCACGGCGCCGACTCCCTGTCGTTCGACACGATCATCGCCGGCGGGCCGTGGGGCGCGTTGCCGCACGCGCGCCCAAGGCCGATCCCCCTCGAGGCGGGGCAGGGTGTGGTCCTCGACCTCGGCGTGAAGGTCGGCGGGTATTGCTCCGACCTGACGCGCACGCTGTTCCTCGGCGAGCCCGATGCGAAGTTCCGCGAGATTTACGACATCGTGCTCACGGCGCAGACAATGGCCGAGGAGCGCATCGAGGCGGGGATGCCCGGTAAGCTTGGCCACGAGATTGCCCACGAGGTGATTCGCCGGGCCGGCTACGGCGACGCGTTCGGTCACGGCCTTGGTCACGGCGTCGGCCTCGATATTCACGAGGCGCCGCGGCTCGCGCCGCTGTACGACGGTCCCATCGAGGAAGGCCACGTGGTGACGGTCGAGCCGGGAATCTACTTGCCCGGCTGGGGTGGGGTCCGCATCGAGGACCAGTGTGTGATGGAAAACGGTCGGCTGCGTGTCATCTCGACGGCGCGCAAGCTCGACGTGACGAAGAGCGTGAGAGCGGGAGTCCAATGACGATCAGCACCAGCGAAATGAAGCGCGGCGCCTCGATGGAGCTGGATGGCCAGCTCTACCGCATCGAGGAAGTCCAGCACGTCAAGACGAAGAGGAGCGCCGTGTACCGCGTGAAGCTCCGCGACCTCCGGGGCGGGCACATCATTGAGCGCACGTTCAACGCCGGCGACAAGGTCACCGCGGCGCGCGTGGAGCGGCGCGACATGCAATACCTGTACGGGCAGGACGGCATGCACACCTTCATGAACAACGAGACTTACGAGCAGACCACGATCAATGAGGAACTCATCAAGGACGCCGCCCCCTACATCAAGGAGGGGATGACGGTGCAGGTGATCACCCACGGTGACGAAGCACTTGGCGTCGAGGTGCCCGCCGCGGTCGAGATGAGGATCATGCGCTCGGACCCCGGCATCCGCGGCGACACGCAGAGCGGCGCCACCAAGCCTGCGACACTCGAGACCGGCCTGGTCGTCAACGTCCCGCTCTTCATCAACGAGGGCGACACGATCAAGGTGAACACCAGCACGGGCAGCTATATCGAACGGACGGCGACGGCCTAGCCGGGCCCGAGCGAGGCGCGTGTGACCGACCGTGACTCACCGTGACTAACGAGGAGCCCTCGAGCTACTGGATGACGGCGATCGCGTCGCCAACCTCGACGGTGGGTCCCGTGTATCCGGTGTCCGAGGTAACGCGCTACCTCAAGGAGCTGCTGGAGCACGATCGCCACCTGAGCGGGATCTGGGTGTCCGGTGAGATCTCCAACCTCAACCTGGCGTCGTCCGGACATGCCTACTTCACACTCAAGGACGAGCGCGGCGCGCTGCGTTGCGCGTTCTTTCGCAACCGCAACGCCGGCCAACGCGAACACCTGGAAAACGGCGCGTCCTATCTCGTCCACGGCTCACTGTCGCTCTACGATGTCCGTGGTGAGTTGTCGTTCGTCGTCGAGTTCGTGCAGCCGGAAGGCGTCGGCGCGCTCCAGGCCGAGTTCGAGCGGCGGAAGGCACGCTTCGAGGAGGAAGGGCTGTTCGCAGTCGAGCGCAAACGCTCGCTGCCTCGATTTCCTGAGCGCGTCGGCGTGGTGACTTCGCCGACGGGCGCCGTCTTCCACGACATCCAGACGGGTCTCGACCGCCGCTGGCCGCTGGCGAAGCTGCTCCTGCAGCCGACGGTCGTACAAGGCCCCGAGGCCGCGCCGATGATCGCCGACTCGATTCGGCTGCTCGACCGTGAGCAGTCGCCGGACGTGATCATCGTGGCAAGGGGTGGCGGCTCCTGGGAGGAGCTGTGGCCCTTCAACGAGGAGCCCGTGGTGCGCGCGATCCACGGCGCTCGCGTCCCGGTGGTCTCCGCCGTGGGTCACGAGACCGACACGACGCTCGCCGACCTCGTAGCCGACATGCGCGCCGCGACTCCCTCGGCGGCGGCGGAGCTGGTAAGCCCAGACCGCGTCGAGATCAAGCGCGACGTCGATGCCCGCGTGGCCTCGGCAGGCCTGGCGCTGACGCGCCGCGTCGCGAGGGCTCACGAGAGCACCACCGGTGCCCGCGCCCGCCTCGTTCGTGGCCTGCCCAGCATCGAGCGAGCGCGTGAGCGGGTGGCGGCCCTGACTGAGCGCGGCCTGCGCGGCGCGGTCCTCGTGCGTACCCGAAGGGACGAGTGGATCATGGCCAACCTCGCCCGGTTGCGCGCGCTGTCGCCGCTTGCCACCCTCGAGCGCGGATACGCGGTCGTGCAGCGGCCGGATGGCGCCGCCGTTACGTCGGCGGACGGTCTGGCCGAGGGCGAACGCGTCTCGTTACGCTTCCGCGACGGACAGCGCGATGCCCGCATCGAGCCACACATCGAGGAGCGCGCGTGACCACGCCGGAGCTTCCCCTTGAGGGGCAGGAACGCTTCGAAGCGCTCTACGAGCGGCTGCAGGCGGTCACGTCCCGTCTGGAGGCGGGTGACCTGAGCCTCGATGAGTCGCTGGCGCTCTACGAAGAGGGCATGCAGCTCGCGCTGCGCTGCCAGAAGCTCCTCGGTGAGGCCGAACAGCGCATCGAGGTGCTACGGCAGGCCTTCGAGAGCGGCTTCGACGCCGCGGGCGCGCGCTAGCGGCCTCGATGACACGATGACACGTCGATGACGCTACGTATCGGCTGGTTCACCACGGCGCGCGGCCCCGGTTCGCGCGCGATGTACGAGGCCGTGGCGAACGCCGTGTTCGCAGGCGCCCTCGATGCCGAATTTGCCTTCGTCTTCTGCAATCGCGAGCCCGGTGAGGATGCGCTTACCGACTCGTTCTTCCGGCTCGTCCAGGCGAACGGCCACCCGCTGCTGACGAAGTCCTCGGTGGGCTATCGACGAGCCGTCGGCGGGGCCCTCTCGAGGTCCGGCGAACCGTTGCCACCGTGGCGCATCGAGTACGACCGCGCGGTCGAGGAGCTGCTCGCCTCGCGACCGTTCGATGTGGGGGTGCTGGCCGGCTACATGTTGATCTTCGAGCGGGAGTTCGTTTCGAAGCACGTCATACTGAACCTCCACCCCGCGCTACCGACCGGTCCGGCTGGCACCTGGCGCGAGGTGATTCGCCACCTCATCCGCACGCGCGCGAGCGAAAGCGGCGCCATGTTGCACCTCGCGGTCCCGGAGGTGGACGCGGGGCCCGTGGTCGCGCATTGCCGCTACACGCTCCGCGACGCCATCCTCGATCCACTGTGGAGCACCCTGGGGGATCCGAGCAGCCTCGACGACGCTGCCATCGAGGCGACGCCGCTGTTCGCTGCGATTCGTGAGCGCGGGGTCGTGCGCGAGGCGCCGCTGCTCGTGGCGGCCCTCAGCGAGTTCGCGTCCGGGCGTCTGCGCGCCCAGGGTGGGCGCGCAGACGATGCCTCAGGCGCAGACGCCGTGCCCGCCGATGTCACGGCCGCGGTCGAGGCCGCGCTGGCGCCTCGACGGTAGCCGCGCTCCCGGCTCGGCGGTACGCTGGGCGCCCCCAGCAGACCCGTGGCGCGATGGAACGCGCCGCCAATCGACGCAGGAGCAAGCGTGTGAGCACGGAAGCCCCCGGAACCTCGCCGCCCAGCCCAATGTCATCCGCCGCCGCCTCCACCCCGGCGAGCCGAGCGCTCATCCCCCACCCCGCGGTTGGCCGTTTCCCGGCGCGCCGGCGAGTGGCGATGACCGTGCGCTCATGGCAACTGGCGCGGGTCGCGCGGGTCGCGGGCGTGGTCGCCATCGGTCTCGCCGCCAAATCGGTCCTGCGCGCACTTCTCGAACGGCGTGAGCGCGGACTGGTACTGGCGACAGCGGGCGGCGCGCTCGCCACGCAGGCCGCGCAACCTCGAGGCCTGTCGCGCGTGACACCATCCATGCCCGCGGTCGCCTCGATCTCAGTCGTGCAGCCGTTCGAGGCGTCACGCCTCATCGAGGCGTTGCCCAGCGCCGCGCGAATGATGGTCACCGAAGTCACGGTGATCGAGCGACGGCGGCGGCGCTGACCCTCGACGCCCCCAACGCTGCCGGCGAACGCCTCCAGAAGCTCCTCGCACGCGCGGGGCTGGGCAGCCGCCGCAGCGTCGAGGCGCTCATCATCGAGGGGCGAGTCACCGTTGATGGCCGGGTAGCGACGCTCGGCAAGCGCGCCGACCCGGCCACACAGCGCGTCGCGGTCAACGGCAAGCCACTGGTCCTCGATGCCACGAGCGTGACGCTGGCGATGCACAAGCCCGCGGGTGTCGTCGTCACGGCCAGCGACGAGCGCGGGCGCCAGACCGTGTACGAGACGTTGCGACGCAACGGGGTGCCACTGACGCCCGGCCTGCGCTATGTCGGACGCCTTGATCAGGACACGGCCGGGCTGTTGCTGCTCACCACCGACGGTGTACTGGCGCACCGCCTCACGCACCCGCGCTACGGCGTGCAAAAGATCTACGAGGCGATGCTCGACCGCCTACCACAGCCGCGCGACATCGAGCGACTGCGGCGCGGCATCGAACTCGGCGACGGCGTGACCGCTCCGGCACAGGTCGAGGTGCTGCGCCGCGAGCCGGCGCTCATGCGGATCGGGATCCACGAGGGCCGCAACCGACAGGTGCGCCGGATGTTCGAGGCCACCGGCGTGCGCGTGCGGCAACTGGTGCGGATCCACGTCGGCCCGATCGCCCTCGGGAAGTTGCGGCCGGGGGAATCGAGGCCGCTCACGCGGTCGGAGTTGCACGCGTTGCGGGCCTTTGTGGGCCTCGAGAGCGCCGCTGACGCAGCAGCGCCGCCAGCGCATGCGGCGGCGGTCGTAGTGGAGAAGCGGGCACGCCCGGTATCATCAAGGGCGCCTCGACCATCCCGCCCGCCAAGTACTGGGGGACCAGATCGACGCCGATCCTAACGCCGCTGACAGCAGTGACACCGTGGAAACGATCGTGCGCTGTGTCGCCATCGATGGCCCAACGGCAGCGGGCAAGAGTATCGTCGGGCGCGCGCTTGCGGAGCGTCTGGGGTTTGGCTTCTTTGATACGGGCCTGATGTACCGAGCCTGCACGCTCGCCGTCCTGAACGCCGGGGTGAACCCAGAGAACGAGGCGGCGGTGCTAGCGCTCGTGCGCGCGCTCGACCTCGATGTCACCTGGCCTGAGCCGACCGCGCCGGTAATCCGCGTCGCCGGGCTGGACGTGTCAAAGACATTGCGCACGCCCGAGATCGAGCGCAATGTCTCGCTCGTCTCCCGCATCACGGAGGTGCGTGACGATCTCGTCCACCGCCAGCGCGACTTTGCCGGGCGCGAGCCCCTAGTGATGGTCGGCCGCGATATCGGAACGCGCGTGCTGACCGAGGCGCGCACCAAGATCTTCCTCGAAGCCTCTGCTGAGGTGCGCGCGAAGCGCCGCCTGGGCGAGGAGCTCGATACCGGCCGCGCGACGACGTTCGAGCGCGTCCTTGATGAGACGCGGCGCCGCGACGAGCTCGATGCCACAGGACATCGGGCGATCCGTCGGGAGCAGGCCGCCGCAGACGCGGTCATCGTCGATACCGATGCCTACGGGATCGAAGACGTGGTGGCAATGTGTCTGCAGGCCTACCACGAGCGGAACCCCGAGGCGTAGCGACGTGCCGGTCCTGCGCCCCTGGCTGGTCAATACCTTCAGCGGCGTGATGAACGCGTTCTTTCGAGGTCTCGTCTACACATTCGCGCACGTGGAGGTGGTGGGCCGCGAGCGTCTGCCGGCGGGCGCTTCGCTGATGATCGCGAACCACCTGCATCTCATCGATCCGCCGCTGGTGATGTCAATCTGCGGGCGCCCCGCCCATCCGATGGCGAAGCGCGAACTCTTCGAGATCCCGCTGTTCGGCTGGATCTTCTGGGCAATGCGGGGCCTGCCGGTGCGTCGCTTTGCTGCGGACATGGGGGCCCTGCGCGCCGCACGGGCAATCCTCCGCCGAGGCGAGCCGGTACTGATCTTCCCCGAAGGGACGCGCTCGAAGACCGCGAGCCTGCAACCCGCACTCCCGGGAGCAGCGGCGGTAGCGGTGCTTTCGGGCGCTCAACTGGTCGCCGTCGCCATCACGGGCACCGAAGCGGTGACCGTGCCGGGGGTGTTCTTCCGGTGGTTACGTCGTGATCGACCTCGAATCCGCGTGGAATTTGGGGAACCGTTCGACCTGCCTCGCGAGTTCAGCGACACCTCGAGTGCCATGGAAGCGAGCGACTTCATCATGCGCAAGCTCGCCGAGCTGCTCCCAGATTCCTATCGTGGCGCTTACGGACCGGGTTCAGAGGGCACCGTGGTGGTGCGTCGCAGCGAGGTTCGGCCCACGGCACCACGGCGGTCCTAGCCGAACGTACCCTCCGGCGATTGCCGCTCCGTGGGTTACGATGGATCGCAGCGGGATACCGAAGGGTTGATTATGTGTGGAATCATCGGCTACACGGGCCGTAGACCAGCTGGACAGATCGTCATCGAGGGGCTGCGACGCCTCGAGTACCGCGGCTACGACTCTGCAGGCATCGCGCTCCTCGACCGTGATCATGAGTTGTATGTCGCCAAGGCGACCGGCAAGCTCGAGCACCTCGATGCGCGTGTCGAGGGGCAGCTACCTCCGGCCACGACAGGCATCGGCCACACGCGCTGGGCGACGCACGGCGCCCCGAACGACATGAACGCGCACCCCCAGCTCGATCCGACTGGACGCGTGGCTGTGGTTCACAACGGCATCGTCGAGAACTTCGAGGTCCTGCGCCGTCGCTTCCTCGACCGCGGTGCGCATTTCTCCTCGGATACCGACACCGAGGTCATCGCCCACCTCCTCGCGGAACGCCTCCAGGCAGGCAACGACCTGGCGGAGGCGATGCGCGTGGTGATCCCGCAACTCACGGGAGCGCAGGCGATCGTCGCCGTCAGCGTCGATGAGCCGGGCCGCATCGTGGCGGCCCGCGTCGGGAACGCCGGTGGCATCGTGGTGGGCTACGGCGACCAGGAACACTTCCTCGCCTCGGATCTCGCGGCCCTGCTCCCGCACACCCGCCACGTCGCCTTCCTCGAAGCCGGCCAGATCGCCGACGTACGGGCCGACGGCGTCACGTACTTCGATGTCGAGGGGCGCACCATCGAGAAGGCCGTCGAGGTCCAGCCGTTCGACCCGGTCGCCGCCGTCAAAGGTCGATACAAGCACTTCATGCTCAAGGAGATCCACGAGCAGCCGGACGTGGCCCTCGATGGGTTGCGCGGGCGCTATCTGTCGGACCACGCGCGCGTCGAGCTCGACGAGTTGCACATCGATGCCGAGCGACTGGTGCGGGTCCAGCGCGTGGTGCTGGTCGGCATGGGTACGTCGCTACATGCGGCGATGGTCGGCCGGCACTACATCGAGCGCTTCGCACGCATCCCGGCGGAAGTCGACAACGCCGCCGAGTTCCGCTATCGCGAGCCCGTCCTGGATGACCGCACCCTCGTCGTGTCCGTCGCGCAGTCGGGTGAGACGGTCGACACTCTCTGGGCGATGGATGAGGCCCGTCGCGCCGGCTGCCTGCAGATCGCGATCTGCAACACCCCCGGCTCGCAGGCCACTCGCGTGGCCGACGCCACCGTCTTCATGCGCGCCGGTCCGGAGATCGCCGTAGCGAGCACGAAGACGATGGTCGGCTCGATGATCGCCCTCCACGCCCTCGCGCTGCACCTCGGCAGGGTGCGCGGGACGCTCCCCCTCGACGTTGCGGCCGCCCAGGTGGAGGCCGCCCTGCACATCCCGGCCGCGATTGGCGAGGCGCTGCTGCTCGCGCCGGCGTTCGAAGCGCTGGCGGGGCGCTACGCCGCCGACCAGAATTTCCTGTTCCTCGGCCGCGGCCTCTCCTACCCGATGGCCCTCGAGGGCGCGCTGAAGCTCAAAGAGGTCTCCTACATCCACGCGGAGGGCTATGCCGCCGGCGAGATGAAGCACGGCCCGATCGCCCTCATCGATGAGCACATGCCGGTCCTGGCGCTGGCGCTGGACGACGACCTACACGACAAGATGCGCTCCAACATCGAGCAGGTGAAGGCTCGTCGCGGCCGCGTCATCGCGCTGGTCTCCGAGGGCGATACATCTCTCGATGGCGTCGCCGACGATGTGATCGCACTGCCGCGCGTGGCGTCCGCGCTCACGCCGCTGACCTCGGTAGTCGCGATGCAACTGCTGGCATACTACATCGCGGTCCATCGAGGAGCAGACGTCGACCAGCCGCGGAATCTCGCCAAGACGGTGACGGTCGAATAACACAAGCGCCGATGGAAACCTCGGTAGTTACGTCACGTCGCACAGACCATCGCGATCCGTATAACGCAGTCATGCCGTCTTACTCGAACTGTGGTCATGAGGTTGCGGAGGGTGTCGCGTTCTGCCCTCAGTGCGGCGCTGCTCAGGGCGGTGCAACCGGGGCGGCGTACGTCGCATCGCGGGAATACGCCGGGTTCGGCACGCGCTTAGTTGGACACATCATTGACGCTATCATCATCGGCGTCGCCGGTGGCGTGCTCGGCGCGGTCGAGCGGAACATCTACGGCATCTCGATCCTTGGGAATGTCGTCGGACTCGCGTACATCTGGTACTTCGTCGCCCAAGGCCAGACCCTCGGGCAGAACACGATGGGTATTCGCATCGTCGATGCCGCCGGCAATCCACCGGGCCTGGCCTGGGCAACCGGACGATGCAGCATCTGCGGAACCTCGTCGGCGACGGCGGCAGCGATGTCATCGCCGCAACCGGCTCCTAGCGAATCCCAAATTCCGAGGTGTGGGGCTGGCGCATCGAGCTCGAGCCGCAGGGCACCACCGGCTTGGAGTTGCGGATGTACAACATCCTGCCAGCCAGCATGGGCGGCATAGAGGCGCTCGCCGTTCAGGGCGACTACGCGCGAGCCTGAGTCGCGTTCGCGGAGGATTGGAAGTGCCCGAACCGCCCGCGCGCTCGATCGATAGGGCGCTCGGCTGTTAACCGGTAGGTTCGAGGTTCGAGTCCTCGTCGGGGAGCCACTTCTTCGCCCCGGGCGCCAGGGCAACGCACGACTCGCTGGGCCTCGCCGTCCTACCCCAGTCGCGGATCGCCCTCGCGAACCACAACCATTCCGAACCACGTACATCGAGAAAACGCGCCGCAATTGAGGGGCACCTCGCCCGCCTCAGCCAGCTCCACCTCGATCTGAGCGCCCCACACTGGGAACTCGCCGCACACCGGCGGTCGAGGCTGGTCGTGTCTGCCGCAGCCACCGCTGCCATCAAGATGCGCCTCGAACGCCGTGCAGCGAAAGCGCGTGCCGCTCATGTCGATCTCGTCGCCCGGGCGCCAGGCGCGGTCGTGCCAGTCACCGTCGATCCGTTCGAGGGGAACGATCAGGGGGGCGCCGCAGAGCGCTCTGTACTGGTCAGCCGGGACACCCGGCCACGTCCAGAACCCGTCAGTGCGACGCGAGTCGCAGCAATCGCCACACCCATTGCACTCGAGCGCGCGCGCGCCCTCGAGGGTAAGGTACGTCATGCCAGTCATCGATGTGAGATGAAGGATTCGAAGGCGTCACGCCCTCGAGAGCGAAGCATGTGCGGAGGGCGCTAGGCCCTCTCGCGACCCCGCTTGAGTTGATCGGCGACGGTTTCAAGGGCAGGCGCGCGGCCGCCCACATCGATCTGATCACCGTGCACCAAGCAGGTACGGGCCGCCCCCATGAGCACGCGCTCGCAGCGCGGGCAGAGGGTCAGAGTGCTGCGGTTGACGGCCATCGGTCCTCCTGCGGGCGTGTCGGCGCGCCATCGAGGCGGCAACACATGTGTATAGAAGAGGCGAGAGCCCGACGTCATGTCGGGCCCCCGATGATACCTTGTTATGTCTCGTTAGTCTTCTGGGCGCGAGCTCCGCTCGAGCGGAATTCGCGCCCCTGCGAACCGCTGAGAGTTACATCGAGCCTAGCGACGGCCGCCGCCGCCACCGTACCCACCACCACCACCACCGTAGCCACCACCACCACCACCGCCGTAGCCACCGCCACCACCGCCGTAGCCACCGCCGCCGCCCCCTCGGGAGCCGCCGCCGCCACCACCACGGTTGTCCTCACGAGGCTTCGCCTCGTTGACGTTCAGAGCACGACCACCGAAGTCACGGCCGTTGAGGGCCGCAATCGCCTTCGAGGCGCCCTCGGCGGATGCCATCTCCACGAAGCCGAAGCCTCGGGCCTGGCCGGTCTCGCGGTCAGTGGGCAACGCCACCGACGAGACTTCGCCATGCTCCGCGAATAGCTTCTCGATCTGCTGCTCCGTTGCAGAGTAAGGAAGGTTGCCAACGTACAATCTCTGAGCCAAACGTATCTCCTAGCCGGTCAAGCCGACACTGCGAACCACACACCGTGGTCCCGGTCTCAGGCTCAACAAGGCGCTTGAAAGGAAACGCAAGGCGGAGAACTGAGAGATCGCGAACTGGTCGCACTAGGACTATAGCACGCCTGAGGCCATAACCACGGACCTGGCCGCCGTGACCCTCAGCACCACTGCCATCGCTCCTTCAAGGATGGCGCGACAGCGTATCCGAACGCTTACCCCTCACCTGTGCTAGGTTTCTTGCAGTCGCTTCCTCGCACCAAGATCAAGGTGATCCCGAGAAGCAGCTCAGACCTTCTTCTTCTTGGCACATTTTGCTTGCTCGAGTGGCCCGGAAGAAAGCCAGCACACCAGCGCCCGTATGGCGCACGCTGGCCTTGTTCTGAGTGGGCACCGAGCCGCTGCTCCCGTCCGCTGTCCAGGGGCAGCCTCAACTCATACCACGGCAGCCTACGTACGGAGATTCACCGCGTGCAGTTGTTCCAGCGCGTCGCACGACGCCAGTCCGATTCGACCATGACCACCACCGAACGCCCCACCGACGAGTTCGAGGACCTCGAAGACAACAATGCCGAAGGCTCGTCCGGCTTTGAGCCCACGTTCGAGTCGCTTGGCCTCCCCGACGACCTCGTTACCGTCCTCAAGCGCGAGGGCGTCACGACACCGTTCCCCATCCAGGCACTGACCATCCCCGACGCCCTCCAGGGCCGAGACGTCTCCGGCAAGGCCAAGACCGGCTCCGGCAAGACGCTCGCCTTCGGACTGCCGCTCATCGAGCACACCACCACCGCCCGACGACGGCGCCCGCACTCGCTGGTGCTCGTCCCAACTCGGGAGCTGGCCAACCAAGTCGCCGCGGCGCTCACGCCGCTAGCGGCTAGGCGCGGCCTCTGGCTATGCGCGATCTACGGTGGCGCCTCGATGGTTCGCCAGATCAAGGCCCTCAACCAGGGCGTCGACATCGTCATCGCCACCCCCGGACGCCTCAACGACCTCCTTGAGCGTGGCGAGATGTCTGTCGCCGATGTGCAGTTCGTCGTCATCGACGAGGCCGACCAGATGTCCGACCTCGGCTTCCTGCCGCAGGTCCGCCGCATCCTCGACCAGGTCGACGGTCACCCGCAGACGCTGCTGTTCTCGGCCACCCTCGATGGCGCGGTCGGCGACCTCGTGCGCGGCTACCAGACCGACCCGATCCAGCACGAAGTCGTCTCCGAGGACGATGACCTCAGCCAGCTGACCCAGCGCTTCGTCGGCGTCTCCAACATGGACCGCGTCGAGGTGACCACCGCCATCTGTGCGCACCAGAAGCGCACCCTCGTCTTCGTCGCCACCACGCGAGGCGCGGACGCCCTCGTCGAGCGGCTCGCAGGCGCGGGGCTCAAGGCCGACACGATCCACGGCCGCCTGACGCAGGCCAAGCGCGAGCGCGCGCTCGCGGCCTTCGCAAAGGGCCAGACTAACGTCCTAGTCGCCACGAACGTGGCCGCCCGAGGCATCCACGTCGACAACGTCGACGTCGTCATCCACTTCGACCCGCCCGAGGACGGCAAGGTATACCTGCACCGCTCGGGCCGAACCGCCCGCGCCGGCGCTTCGGGCCTCGTCGTCACGCTCGTGCAGCCCGAGCACGCCATGTCGATCTCCCGCCTCCAGCGCGAAATCGGCAACGAACAGGCCATCGAGATGATGCGCCCTGAGGACGAGCGTCTGAAGGACCTCGCCGCCTGGACGCCCGAGATCAGCAAGTCCGCCCCGGCAAGCGGGCGCTACAGCATGATGCCCACCCGTCGAGGCGCCCCACCCCGCGGCCAGCAGCGCTACGGCGGCGGCGGCAACCCTCGAGGTGCCGTGCGCGGCGCGGCGCAGCCACAGGGTTTCGCCCCTCGAGGCCGCTCCGCCAGTTCAGGCAACAACCGCAGCTTCGGCGGCCCGAGGCGCGGTCGCTAGACCTCGACCATCGATTGACAGGAAGAGGGGGCGCTCGACTGAGCGCCCCCTCTGGTTTATGTGCTGTGCGGCTCCTCACGGCAGGGGGCACGGCCGCTGGCCGAACTAGCGAGCGCCGCGCATGCGCTTCACCGACTGACGCAGCAGCAGGTTCGTAGTCGACCCCGCCGCCACGCCGAGCGTGAGCATCATCGTGAGGAGACCGACTGCGTGCAGCGCCGTGTTCTGCAGCTGCGCCAGCGCCTGCGTCGCGACGAAGGCGAGGCCCCACAGCATCAGGTAGAAGGCCGTCCGCTTCGCGATCAGCTCGCGCCCCTCCCAGTAGAGTCGCGTCTGCCAGCCCTGCAACAATCCGAGGACGAGCCCCACTCCGAGGAGCGGCACCGCCAGCCGGAGGTTGATCGGCGGCTGCAACAGCCAGAGGTAGACGAGAGACGCAAGCGCCGTTGCGCCGAACCCGAACACGACCGGCTGCCATCGAGCCATGGTCGGTCGCCTCATGCGCCGCGCGGACCAGACGACAAGCACGAGGCTCAGCAGCCCCACGCCACCCGCCAGCGCACGAACCGCGCTCAGGAACTGCCCGTCACTCAGCCCGAGTGACCCCCTGCAGGCGCACCATCGCCGCAATGAGCAGTTCGCGCATCAGCCCGTCATCCCGGTACCAGACTCAGGGTCGGGTTCCGACCCGCCCCCCACCCCCCCCCACCATCGAGGGCGGCGGGAACGAGGTTGTCGGCGCACCCGGCGGGGCAGCGGTCGCGCCGGTCGCCGAGGTGGTGAACGTGATGCCTCCCTCACCCACCTGCACGCTGTCGAGCCTGCGACCCGCCATCGCCAGCGCGTCGTTCACAGCCCGGAGCTTGTCATCCGGGTTCACACCGAACTGCTCCGCAACCGTCCGCGCTGCACCCTCGCCGACGCGCAACTGCCACCGGCGTCACTTCTAGGGGGATCGGCATGGGGACCTCCACCACCCCAAGAAACGGGTCCTCCACGGTGGCCACGAGCCTGCCGTCTGTCGCCTGCAGGCCCCGCAGTGCGCCGTCAGGCAGGTTTGCATTGACGCCCGCGAGCTGTTGAGGCGACACCGTATACGTCCCCGGCGGTCCGCTAATCGCCTCACCCAGGCTGTCGAGTAGTGGCTGGAAGGCCGAGGCGTTGGGCGATTTCGGGTCGACCACCTCGCCGAGCTTCGTGCGTACCGCCGCCGGAGTCTCCGCGGCACGCGCCACGGGTGCGGGGGTCTCGGTGGCCGGCGCCTCAGGGGCTGGCGGTCTCAGCAGCCGGTGTCTCTGCGGCGGGCGTTTCGGGGGTGCGTGCGCCCGGCTCCGGCCCTGTCGGGACTGTATCGACGGCGATCGCGGCGTCCGTGAGATCGTTGATCGCGGCCAGCGCGGCGATTCCCGCCGGGACATTGGCCTCGAGGCGTGCGCTTGCCCGCTCAAGCGGATCCTTGATCGTCCGGTTCTGCTCGTAGAGCTCACAGAGGCCAGTCGCCTCCACAATGGGCGGCGGTTCCAGAGCCGTCTCCTGCACCGTCGCGGTCCCGTCGGCAGGCTGCCCGGCCATCGCGGCACACGGAGTTGCCAGTTCGCAGCCAGCAGGCGCGGGGAGCGTGTCCGTGGTAGCGGCGGTACCGAGGGCACCACCCACTGCCTGCGCACCCGCCACCGCCGCCTGCGTCGCCGAGGTCGCCGCGGCGATCGCCGCTCCGGCGAGTGCACCCACTGCCAGCACCGCCGCCGCCACAGCGGCTGCGGGGTCGGGCGGTGCAGGGTTGCCGTCACCAGTGAGGACGGCGTCGCTCACGGCCGCTGTCACGGTTGTGGCGGCGTCGGCGTTGCCCACGAGCTGGTCCGCAACCGCCGCCGAGATCTGCGGGCCGACATCCTCGATGGCACCTATCAGCGCCCGGCGGAGCGGGCCCGGCACCGCATCGAGCACGTTCGCCAGGATGTTCGCGTCCAAGACGGGGAACGCGACCGCCATGGGCAATGCGCCCCCAGCACGACGAAACCAGTGATGGCCGGACCCGTAGTGCGCGCTTCCCATGTCGACCTCACGAGAGGCGCCTCAAATCGATCGAGTTCGATGATGTCGTCTCCACAATCGCCGACCAGGAAGGCGGAGATCACGCCATCGGACATCGTGCCTCGGAAAGTTCCGCCCGTGACGCCGCGCTCGTTGCGCTCCGGGAAGAACGAACCGACAAGGGTCCCCCTCCGCGGCTGCCGTCACCATGCAATAGTCGTCCGACCACTGCCCGCCCACGGCGAACGTGCCGTTGACTGGACCGCCTTCCCAGTTGAAGCACAGCGAGACCTCGCGCTGGGTGTACCCAGCAAACGCGTACTCCTCCAGGTCGCGCGGCAGGCTCAGTGTGCCATCGACACAAACAGGCTGAGGTGCTGGCGGCGCCTGCGCGGCCGCCCGTGGCGTCGAGGACGCCAGCGCGAAGCCCGAGACAAGCACGGCAACAAACACAACAGCGACCGCGAGGCGCCTCATCGCGGGCGCGTCGACGTCGCGGACGGTCGGGGCGTCACAGCGGACCGAGGCGTTCCGGTGGATCGAGGAGCGGCGCTCGTCGCCTCGGATCCGAGCCCTCGCCGTACCGGTGCTCAGAGTGCGATCGGCAGCAGCGCTACCGCGATGGTCACGAGAAAGACGAGGGCCACCATCAGCACGACGATGGTTCGCATGCGAACCAGCCTACACGCTCACCTCGATCTGTCTAAGAGTCGAACTTACTTCGAGTGGCGCCCCGGTCACGGCCGCGATCTCCTCGGGCGTGTAGCCGGGCGCGTACTCCTCGAGGAGGAACTTCCCACCACCGACCCGGAACACACCGAGGTCGGTCACCACCATCGTCACGTTGCGCGGCGACGTCACCGGCAGCGTGCACTGCTCGAGAAGGCGCGGCTTGCCGTCGCGGGTCGTGTGGTCCATCGTCACCCAGATCTGGCCGGCGCTGGCCACGAGGTCCATCGCGCCGCCGATCCCACCGAGGTTGTCCCACGGCTCGTTGTTGGTGCGCCAGTTCGCGAACGAGCCATCGGCGGCCACCTCGTAGGCGCCCAGCACCGTCACATCGATGAGCCCGCGGCGGATTAGCGCGAACGAGTCGGCGTGGTGCACGAAGCTCGCACCCGGCAGCAGCGTCACCTGCTGGCCGCCCGCGTTCACCACCGTCGGGTCGCCCTCACCCTCCTTCGCCAGCCGGCTGTAGCCGATGACCCCGTTCTCCGAGGAGAACACGACGCCCTTGGCAGGGTCCACGTAGCTCGAGGTCAGCGTCGGCATCCCCACACCGAGGTTCACCATCCACCCCGGCTCAAGGTGCTGCGCGACCACCGCCGTGATCTCCTCGCGAGTCAGCGGGCGTTTCCCGCCGGAGCGATCCTTCTCGACGGGCGGGTCGCCGCCCGGCGCCGCTCGAGGCGTGTGGATGATCCCGCCCGCCACGCCGATCGGCACCAGCCGCTCGACGTAGATGCCCGGCGTGTGGATCTGGTCCGGATCCAGCTCACCTGCGGGCACGATCGGCTCTTCCACCTCGACGATCGTGTGGCGTGCCGCCATCGCCATGATCGCGTTGAAGTTGCGCGCCGAGCGTCGGTAGATCAGGTTCCCTGCCGTGTCCGCCTTCCAGGCGCGGATCAGCGCGTAGTCCGCGAACAGCGCCTCCTCCAGGACGTACGTGCGCCCGGCGAACTCTCGGTGCTCCTTGCCGGTCGCCAGCAGCGTGCCGACACCCGCTGGCGTGTAGAACGCCGGCACACCGGCACCCCCTGAGCGAATGCGCTCCGCCAGCGTTCCCTGGGGCGTCAGCTCCGCCTCCATGGTCCCGTCGCGCACCATCTGCTCGGGCTTCGACAGCCTCGAGGGGTGCGTGCCCGCCGTGAAGGACGCGATGATCTTGCGGACGCGCCCCGCCTCGATGAGGTCCCCGTGCGTCTTGACGGTGGCGCTCGCCGAGCCCGCACCACCGGCCCCGTTCGCAATGATCGTCAGGTCGCTCGCACCCTGGTGGAAGAGCGCCGTCATCAGGTTATGCGGCGCGCCCGCGTTGCCGAATCCCGGCACCATGATCGAGGCGCCATTCGGCACATCAGCCAGCGCCTCCGCGAACGAGGTAAACACCTGCGGTCGAGCCATCGCCGTCCTCCTCGAAGTACGAACCGGTGGCGGGACGCTACGCCAGAGTGGTATCGCCCGTCAACGCGTGTATTGGCTTTGATTTTTTTTGCCCTTGCGCTGTCCGTTCTCTCTTCGCCGCGACCAGACGCGCCGCGGCCAGCGCTACTCGTGCCCACGTGACCAGCTCATCGTGGTCGTCCAACAGCTGCTCCGGCGCGCGCCAGAAGGAGAGGTCGATAGTGCGCCCCTTCTTCTCGTAGCTGAGGGGCGGAAAGGACTCGACTTCCTTGAAGTCCGCCCTGTTGTGGTCATCAACCCGAAAGTAGAGCGTGTTGTCCGTCACAATCCCGAACATCAGCCCGTCGCAGAACACGCCGAACTTGCCGAACATACGCCGAGTTGTGACGCGGCCGAGCGGAGCGAGCTGCTCGCGCAGGAACTCGGCAAAGTTGTCGCTGGCAACCATGCTCGCCCTCCTCGAAAGTTCGAACCGAGGGCGGGGCGCTACGCCGAGTGATATCACACGTCAACGCTAGTTGTCGCACCGAATTCCGGCACACTCCGTTCGACATCCGTCGGTCCGGCGTGTCCAATGAACAGGGACCAGATCAGCAACTCCGGTGGGGCTCTCCGAATGGTAGGTTCACGCGAACCTCACGGCGCATCCGCTCCTGGACATCGTGCTCGTCCTCTTCTTCGAAGAGCTTGGAGTCCCGAGCCCCGCCCCCCGGCGACGTGATGATGTTACTGGCAGGGACTCTGGCGGCTCGTGGCGAAGCGTCGCTATGGCTTGTGCTGCTGCTCGAGGAGATCGCGACCGTTTGTGGCGCGAGCCTCCTCTATCTTGCGAGTAAGCGGGCCGGTCGCCCGGATCGCACTCCGCTTCGGACGATACGTAGGCCTGACACCGCAACGGCTCGACGCCCTCGAAACACGACTGCGGCGTCACGGACCGACTGCCGTGCTCATCGGTCGCCTGATTCCCGGCATTCGAATCCTGACGCCGGTCGCTGCCGGGGTCGTTGACATGCCGGCGCGCGAGTTCCTGCCAGCACTCGCCGTTGGTGGCTTCCTCTACCTGGCGGGCTACACGCTGGTCGGATTCTGGGTCGGCCCCAGCGCGGTGCGGGTCCTCTAGCGCATCGCCATTCCGGTCTCGTCGCTGCTGTCGCTCGCGCTCCTCGTGATCTTCGCCCTCGTGATCCACACGCTCCGGCGTTCGGACGACCCGAGGGTCGCGATTCACTGCTCGATGGCGGCGTCCACGTTGGCCGGGCTCAACGCGGGGTTTACCGGACTCCGCGCGGCGAACGTCGTCGACGGCATCGCCCGAGTGGTGCTCGGTCCGTTGACTGCCGCCTTGAACATTGCCGTCGAGGTCAACGGTCCGACGCGTGTCCTCTTCGGTTGGCCACTGTTCCTCGGCGCGGCGGTCGTGCTCGGCCCGTGCATGGCCGCTTGCAGGCGCAAGGCTGGGGCGTACTGCCCCGGTTGACGCTCGTCGCCGCGCTGCCCCTTGCCGTCACGTTGCTGCCCTTCGACCCGCTCACCGATAGCGCGGCGCTCGAGTTCGGACGGTCCGCGACGCTCCTGTTCGCGACCGACGCAGTCACTCGCTGGCTGGCGTATGCCGGTGTGCTGGCGGCGCTGCCGGAGCCCCCGGTCGCTGGCGAGGACGCGAGTGCCACACCACCCGTCGCTCGCTAACACGCACGCAGCACCGCAAAACGTGACTGGCCAGCGGCGCCAGCCAGAGTTACATTTCGCCTCTCGAAGACAGACGCATCCAGCCGCAACGCGATCGCAGGAGGCATCTCGATGAGCAGGGTGCGGATCCACATGATGATCAGCCTCGACGGGTACACGAGCGGTCCCAACCAGAGTCTCGAGCAGCCCTTCGGCGAACGCACCGAGCACTTCCTCGACTGGCTGTTCAAGTTGAAGTCGTTGCGCGAGCATCTCGATCTCGGTGCAGGTGGCGAGACCGGGCCCAGTGACGACGTGATCCGTGAGACCGCTCAGAACCTCGGCGCACGATCATGGGTCGCCACATGTTCTGGTGTGGTCCCGGACCGTGGTCAGAAGAGCCGTGGACCGGCTGGTGGGGCGACAACCCACCGTTTCACACCCCGGTGTTCGTACTCACGCACTTCCCCAGCGCGCTCCTGGCGATGCAGGGAGGCACCGAGTTCATCTTCGTCACGGATGGCATCGAGTCCACCCTCAGGCAGGCTACCGACGCGGCCGGCGGCAAGGATGTGCGCATCGGCGGCGGCGGCAGCAGCGTTGCTAGCCAGTACCTCGCAGCCCGGCTCGTCGATGAGCTGGAGCTGCACATCGTCCCGATGCTCTTCGGGGGCGGCGTGCGCCTGTTCGACAACCTCGGTGCCGCGCGGCCCCAGCTCGAGCTAATTCGCACCGTCGCCGCACCCGAGGTCACCCACCTCAAGTACCGCGTTGTGAAGTAGCGCTGGAGCCCTACAGCAGCGTCACGCTCCCACCAAGGTCGATCGTCACCACCTCCGGTCGAGGAGTCACGCGCCCCAGCGCCTCGCGCACCGGTGTGAGATCCGTCAGGTCCGGCGCACCTGCCACGCCGCCGAAGTTGTCGTGGTGGCTCAGGATCACCTGTCGAGGCCGCAACAACTCGCACTCGCCCGCGATGAACTGCTCCACCGACCCCTGGATCGGCTCCCCATCGATGTTCCCTCGACCAGCCGCTGCGAGGATCGCAAGATCCACGCGCGCCTCGTCACCAGTCAGCCCCGGCAGCTTCGAGTAGACGCCGCTCCAGTAACCCATGCTGTCCTGGAAGAAGATCGTCCCGTCCGGCGTGTCGATCAGGAAGTCGATGGCGCCGCCGGTACTGTCGCTGTGCGCCCACTCCGGCCGCCGCTCTACGCCCCCTCGAGCGGTCGCACGCTCGCGGTTCGCCGCCAGCCGCACCTCGCGCTCGTCCTCGGTCACCACGAGGTCGCCCATGACCTCGACGCCGGGCCGGGCCGCACGCGACCAGATGCACGAATGCAGGCTTGGGAAGACGCGCACCGTCACGTCCTCCGACAGGCGAAAGTGCTCCCCGCCCTGCGCCCGCCAGAGCTGCCTCGAGGCCACCCCGCGTTCGAGCAGCACACGTGCACTCTCGTGCGAGCCAATCACCGTGGTGCCTCGCGCCTTCGCGATCACATCCACGCCCGCCAGGTGGTCCCAGTGCGCGTGGCCGATCAGCGCGAAGTCCGCCTGCCGCACCCACGCGGAGGCCATCCCCACATCCGGCGCCCCCGCGGGTCGGTCCATATACGTGTCGAGGTAGATCACGATCCCCGCCACTTCGAGACGGAACGTCGCGCACCCGTACCAGTCAAGCCTGATCGACACGCGAACCTCCTCGATGCGTGGGCAAGATCGAGGCGAGTCTACACACGACCGGCCCCGATCGAGGCGCGCGCGGATAGCCTGCCGCGCGCATAATCTGCAGCGATGCGTGACCCCGTCTCGACAGCGCCGTTCCGGCTGCGCTCGCTCATCGGACCGGTCTATCTCCCGAACTTCCTCTACTCGGCGGGGGCGGGCCTTGTGCTGCCGATCACGCCGCTGTTCGCGAAGGAACTGGGCGCGGGCGTCGGCGCGATTAGCCTCATCATCACGGCGGGCGCCGTCGGCGGCATTCTCGCGACCGTCCCCGCCGGCGTGCTCTCGGATCGCTACGGCGTCCGCGCCACCATGGGTTACGGCCTCGTCGCCACCGCACTCGCCGCAGCCGCGATCGGGCTGAGCAACAGCGTCGCCCTGCTCGTTGTCCTGCTCTTCGTCAACATGGCCGCGCAGGCGATCTTCAACGTCTCGCGACTCGTCTACGTCGCCTCCGCCGTCCCCGTCGCGCAGCGCGGGCGGGCCATCTCGCTCGTCGGCGGCACGTCGAGGATCGGCATGTTCGCCGGTCCCGCGATCGGCGGCCTGCTCGGCCACGCCTTCGGCCTCCACACCGCCTTCTTCGCCCAGGCGCTCGTCACTGCCGTGGCGGCTGCCCTGCTATTCGCGCTCACCGAGGCGCAGCCGCGCGCACGGACATCCCCGACGCGTGGATCAAGCGCCTACGGCCGGCTGGGGACCACACTGGTCTCCCACCGCCGCGAGTTCCTGACCGTAGGTGCGGTGGCCTTCGCGATTGTCGTGATGCGTCAGGGGCGGCAGATCCTGATGCCCCTCTGGGGAGACGCGATCGGACTCGACGTCGCCCAGATCGGACTGGTCCTCAGCCTCGGGGCCGCCCTCGACGCCACGCTCTTCTACCCCGTCGGTGTCGTCATGGATCGCTACGGCCGCAAGTACGCCGTCGTTCCCTCGCTTCTGCTGCTGGCCGCGAGTCTCGTGCTCGTACCACTGGCGACGAACTTCCCGACGTTCCTGCTGCTCGGCCTGCTCTCCGGCTTCGGCAACGGCTTCGGCTCAGGCGTGGTGATGACGCTCGGCGCCGACCTTGCTCCTCGCGAGGGCGCTGGCGAGTTCATCGGTGTCTGGCGGCTGGTCGCCGATGTCGGGAATGCCGCGGCACCACTCGGCATTGGCGCGCTCGCCGAGGTCGCCACGCTCGGCATCTCCGCCGTCGCCACCGGGCTCGTCGGCGTGGCGGGTGTTCTCATCATGCTGTTCTTCGTCGAAGAGACGCTGCATCGCGAGCCGGAGCCGGCAGCCAGCCGCTCACCCTGACCTCTGAGGTACCTATCGCCCACGCGAGCCAGCGCGCTAGACGTCCGGCTCAGCGTTCTCCCCGTAGGAGCGCAAGCCTTTGCGCCAGACGAGCCAGCTCAGTCCAATCGGTCCGCTTCCCGCACCCCGAACTCCGCCTGCGCCGTTACCCCTGCAGGCGCGCCCAGCGCCACGTCTCCGGCGTGAACACGATCAGCGTCGGCTCACCCGGCTGCGACCCGTTGCCCGGCGCCTTGCCGAGGTAGGCCTCCGCCTCCGCACCCTGCATCAGGCGCGCGTTGCCGTACACCACCACACACGTCGGCCCCTCGTTGACAGCCAGCGAGACGCCCGACCGTTTGCGGGCGTTCTTGACCTTCGCCGAGGAGTCGCCCGTCTCGATGATCACGTCCGTGCCGTTGAACGTGTAGCCCAGGTAGGACTGCTGCGGCGAACCATCGCGCTTCCCGGTCGCGAAGATCCCGGACCGATGGTTCGTCAGGAAGTCGATCGCCATCTTCTTCAACTCGGGATAGCTCAAGCGCGGCCCCTGCACCGGGGGTCCACCGCTTCGCTGGGGTTGTTCGGTCGTCATCGTCATCCTCCTCGAGCTTGCTCGAACTAGTCGGCCACAAAGACTCTGTGCGGGCGATCGAGCGGTTGGCTACAGCCCGCTGCTGCACCCGCGAGGTTGTTCCACAGGCGCCGCAGCGTATACGCGCCACCGCCCGAGATCACGTCGATCAGCCCCAGCGGCGTTTGCGTCACCACCAGCGAGGCGAGACGATAGGCTGCCAGCACGTCACCACAGCGCACATGCTTCGCCAGCATCGCCCCATACCCCGTGGAGTAGTCGTACCGCAGCGCGTCGGCCGCCCCATCGAGGCGGGAGCGCGCACCCCAGTGCAGCACTTCGATGCGCGGGTCCTCGAGGACCGCGAAGCCGGCGCGAATCGCACGCTCGCAGAAGTCATTGTCTTCGCAGCTGCGGAACCGCGCCCCGGCGCCGAGCAGCTCATCGAAACCGCCGAGCCGCTCGCAGACCTCGCGCCGGGCGGCCATGTTCGCCGTCGCGCCTTCGCCTCGGAAGGCACTCTGCCAGCTCCAGGCCAGGCGTCGTACCCGGCGCGGCGCCCACGACGGGGTGAAGCGCTCGTACGAGTCGGCCAGCGCCGCCCGGAGCGCGCCCAGCACAACACCCGGCGATCGAGGGCCCGCGCATGCCGCCTCGACCTGCCGCAACCACTGCGCCGGCACCGTGCAGTCGTCATCGGTGAACGCGATCACGTCGCCACGCGCCGCGGTGATCCCCGCGTTGCGCGCCTTCGAGGCGCCCCCGTCCGGCTCGCGCACGTACCGCACTCGTGCATCGCCAAGGCGCTCCACGACAGTCGCGCTGGCGTCGCCCGCGCTCTGGTCGACCACGATGATCTCGAAGGAATCGTGTGCGCTCGCCTGCAGCGAACCGAGGCACTGGTCCAGCGCCTCCGGGCGGTCGCGCGTGGGCACCACCACGCTCACGCGCGGCGCGACGAACTTGTCGGTCACGGACGTCAGCTGGCTGGTGCGCCCTCGCGCACCGTCGAGGGCGCTGGGTTTGGAATACCGGCCGCCAGATGGTTCGGGACGAGGTCGCTCAACTCTTCGACGGTCCAGCGCCGGGGTGCTGAGACGCTGCGGATCACGCTCCGCACCGTGTACCTGGAGGCCTGCCAGCCTGCTGTGCCGATGACCTGCCCGGCGACGGCGCCGCCTGCCTCGGAGCAGAGCCACGCCACCGGGGGCGCGTTGTTATCGGGGTCACGAGGTGAACCGGCGAGCCTATTCTCCTCCATCATGTACGGGATCGTGCTCGAGGTGTTGGCCGCCACCATGCCGGAGCGCTGGCGCAGCTGGTCGCGGTTCGTCGGCACCGAGGCCGACATGCGCGTCTGGCCGCCGGGGTAGATCGCGTTCACCGCGATACCGTGCGGCCCCAACTCACGCGCCAGCGCCCTCGAGAAGCCCACCATGCCTTCCTTCGCCGCGCTGTAGTTCGCCTGACCAGGCGACCCCAGCCCGGACCCCGAGGAGAACAGCAGGATCCGGCCGTAGCGCTGCCGCAACATCGGCTCGATCGCCGTGCGCACACTGTTGAACGCACCCTTGAGGTGAACCAAGAGGACGGCGTCCCACTCCTCCTCAGTCATGTTGAACACCATGCGGTCGCGCAGGATGCCCGCGACGTGACACAGGATGTCGAGGCGCCCGAACTCAGCCAGCGCACGGTCAACCGTCGCCTTGCAATCATCGAACTTCGACACGTCACTGTACGAGGCGATCGCGCGACCGCCCGCCTTCGTGATCGTGGATACCACCTCGTCCGACGGGCCGCGGTCGCCACCCGTCCCATCGAGGGCGCCACCGAAGTCGGCGATCACCACACTCGCGCCCTCGGCCGCGAGTTGCAGCGCCACACCGCGCCCGATCCCGCGTGCCGCACCCGTCACGATGGCTACTCGACCGTCCAACCGCGCCATAACGCTGCTCCTATCGGACTGCGGGCGTTGCGCGCCCGAATGCACTCGCCCGAGATGATACGACGCGCCGAGAGGGCCGGGAGCACCCGGGAGCCCGAGGTGACCACGTACAGTTGGTGTAGATGCCAGACATCCCGATGCACGCCGACGAAATCGAGACCAGCGCCGACCTCGTGCGCCGCCTCCTCGCCGCGCAGTACCCGGCGTGGGCCCCGCTGCCCATCGAGCGCTTCACCTCCGTGGGGCACCAGCAACTGGATCTACCGGTTGGGCAGTGACATGGCCGTGCGGCTGCCGCGGCGACCGAGCTCGATCGTCAGCCTCGAGAAAGAGCTGGCCTGACTGCCGCGACTCGCGCTGCTGCTCGGACTGCCGATCCCGGAACCGCTCGCCTCGGGCGCCCCCACCGCGGAGTTCCCCTATCCGTGATGCGTCTACCGCTGGATCGAGGGGCAGAGCGCGACCGTCGAATCAGTCGCCCACCTCCCCGACGTCGCCGCCGATCTCGCACGCTTCGTCGCCGCGCTCCAGCGCATCGCGCTGCCCGGAGGTCCCCCATCGGGCACACACAACAGCTTCCGTGGCGTCCCGCTCGTGGAGCGGGACGCCCGTACCAGCCAGTGCATCGCCGAGCTCGGTGATCTCATCGCCACACGAGCGGTAACGCGGGCGTGGGAGGCCGCCCTCGCGGCGCCGTCTGGACCGGCGCCCCCGTCTGGCTGCACGGTGACCTGCTCCCCTCCAACCTGCTCATCGAGGACGGACGCCTCAGTGGCGTGATCGACTTCGGCTCGCTCGACACCGGGGATCCCGCCTGCGACCTCATGCCAGCGTGGTCCAACTTCGAGGCCCACACGCGCGACGCCTTCCACGCCGCACTGTCCATCGATGACGCCACGTGGGCCCGAGGTCGCGGTTGGGAGCTCTCATGGGCGCTCATCGCACTGCCCTACTACCTGCACACCAACCCGGAGTTCGTCACTGCCGCCCACCACACCATCGCCGAGGTGCTCTCCGACCGCGGGTAAGTCGATACCTCCCCACCACTCGCTTTCCCACTACCGGGCGCGCACGCATGGGCATCCGGCCGGACCCCCGCTCTACGGAGCGCGTTCCTCGATCATGCGGGCAATCCGCCGATTGGGTACAAGCCAGATCACTGCCACCGTCACATAACCAAGACCGGCCACCACAGGCGCCCACCACGCGAGGCCGGCGGCGAACATCCATAACGCCAGCGAAACCAGTCCCTTCCGGTCACCACTGATCGCCTTCCGGAGTAGCGACCACGGCCCGTCCGCCACGATGATCGCCCAAGTCAGCACGGTGAACGCGATCGCGGCCATCAGCATCACGATGCCGTAGGCCGCCGTCGGCTCAGGAGCGAACCGGCTCGCACCCATCCAGCCCGTGACAAACGGAACCAGCGACAACCAGCACATCAGGTGCAGATTCGCCCACATCACACCCCCGGGCACCCCCTCGACGGTGTGCAGCAAGTGGTGATGGTTGTTCCAGTAGATCCCGAGGAACACAAAGCTGAGCGTGTAGCTGAGAAACACGCCACACAGGGGGCCCAGCGCCTCTAGGGTGTCGCCAACAGGGACCAGCAACTCGAGCACCATGATGGTGATGAGGATGAGGATGGCAAGCACGCCATCACTGAACGCCTCGAGTCGCGACTTCCCCATCGTGACCGCAGTGTACCTCGCTGCAGGCGCGCGCCTGCACGACCTACTTGGTCGCGGGCGCGAGCGCTGCCGCAGTCGCCTCATCGAGGCTGGCCAGCCGGATCGAGAACGTCGCGCCCTTCGACCACGGCGTCTCGAGGCGCAGCACGCCGCCGTGCTGCCGCACGATATCGCTCGCGATCGACAGCCCGAGGCCAGCGCCACCCTGCGCCCGAGCGCGCGCCTTGTCTGCTCGATAGAACCGTTCGAAGACCTGCTGTGCATGCTCAGGAGGTACGCCCGGCCCCTGGTCGTTCACCGTCAGCACCACTGATCCGCCATCGAGGTGCGCACTCAGCGTGATCGCGCCACCTCGCGGCGTCACCCGGGAAGCGTTGTCGATGAGCACTAGCAACGCCTGGTGCAGTCGGTCGGCATCGCCGTTCACCCACAGGTCGAACGCACCCTCGATGACCACACGCGCCTCGGGCGCCAGCCGTCGAGCCTCGTCGGCAGCCGTGCGCAGCAGCCCATCGATGGCGACCGGCTCGCGCTCCAGCGGCAGCTCACCCTCGTCGAGTCGAGCGAGGAGCAGTAAGTCCCCCACCATCCTCGCCAGCCGGTCCACCTGCTGCAGCAACGGCCGTCGCTGCTCAGCCTCGATGGCGGGTTGGCCTTCGATCTCGAGTCGAAGCAACGCCAGTGGCGTACGCAACTCGTGCGAGCCGTCACTCACGAATCGTCGCTGCCGAGCCATCGCAGCCTCGACGGGCGCCAGCGCGCGGCCCGTGAGGAAGAACGCACCAAGCGCGGTCAGCGCGACACCCAGGCCGCCACCACCCGCGAGCGCGAGGCGCACCACCCACTGCTGCCGCTCGCGCGCCTCCAAGGAGATACCCACCTGCTGAATGAATCCACCCGGACCGCCCTGCGCTCCGCCCAGTCCCTGCGGTCCGCGGCCGCCCGGCTCGCCATGCAGCGCGCCGCCTGGACCACGCCCTCCGCCGCCCGGCGTGATCGCCGTCGTGAGAACGCGATAGCGCTGTCCTTCGATCTCCACCGTACGCAGGTCGGTGCGGACAGGCCTCCCCAGGCCAAGCCCGCCCTGATCCGGCAGCCCCTGGGGCGTCGAGGCCGAGCGCGATAGCTCTCGCTGGCCCACGATCCGCACGATGAACGCCCCGGCCGGCAACGACTCACCCTGATCGCGCTCACCGAACGACGGCAATGCCAGCGTGCGCAACTGGTCGTCCACGGCCTCATCGAGCTGCCTCGAAAGCACCACGTAGACGAGCGTCCCGGCGGCGAGCAGGACTACCACAAGCACCCCGGTGATGTATCCGAGGAGACGCATTCGGACGGCGCGGATCATGCCTGGTCCGGCTCCCTGAGCACGTAGCCCATGCCGCGGACCGTGTGGATCAACCGCGGGCCACCCGCCTCCGTCTTCGTCCGCAGGTAGTGGATGTACAGGTCCACGACGTTCCCGTAGGGCTCGGCACCATCGCCCCACACACCGTCGAGGATCTCGGCGCGCGTCAGCGTCTCTCCCGCATGGCGCATCAGGAACTCGAGAAAGCCGTACTCGCGGGTCGTCAGCTCCAGCCGGCGACCGGCGCGCTTCACCTCGCGCTTCAGCGGATCGAGGGCAAGGTCGGCAACGCGTAGCTCAGCGCCGCGGAGTCCCGCCGGCCGGCGCACCAGCGCACGCACGCGCGCGCGCAGCTCGGCAACCGCGAACGGCTTAACAAGGTAGTCGTCCGCGCCCACATCGAGGCCCTGCACGCGGTCCTCAATGGCGTCGCGCGCCGTCAGCATCAGCACCGCGGTGCGCACCCCGGACTTGCGCAGTTCGCGACAGACCGTGAACCCATCGATGTCCGGCAACATGACATCGAGGACCAGCACCTCGAAGTCGCCCGCGCGCGCCCGATCGAGGGCGGCAGCACCATCGTGAGTGACTTCTACCTCGTGGCCATCGTCGCGCAGCGCATCGGCGACCAGCGTCGCCATGCGCTCCTCGTCCTCGGTCAGCAGGACTCGCGCCACGTAACCTCCAGCGTGCCTTCGAACTCCCGATCTACGGTACGACGCAACGATGGTCCCACGACTGCTCGTGAGACCCCTAGTACGTTACGTTCGATTCGAGCGCTGGTGATTAGGTGCCACTGGGGATCGTTGCCTGCGGAGCACTCTGCTGGTTGCCCTGCGGACCCTTCGAGCCGTGCGGTCCTCGATGGCCACCGGGGCCAAAAGCGGGCATCTGGTGCACGCCGTTGATGAACTTGTCGAGGTTGGCCTTCAGCCCATCGATGGCCTGAGTCGCCTTCGCCTGGTCGATCTTGCCACCCGTCACCGCCTCGTTGAGGCGCTTTTCGGCGCTCGAGGTGATAAACGCCTTCAGCTCGTCCGCCGACTTTCCGTGCGCCGAAGCGACCTCGACAAGGCTCTTGCCGTTCAGCTCGGTCCGCAGTTGCCCAGGCGCAACGTTGAGGAACGTGCCCAGCACCTCCGGCGCAGGGCCAAAGAACCCGCCGCCGGGACCACCCGGGCCGCGCCGTTCGAAGCCGCCAGGACCGCCAGGACCGCCAGGACCGCCAGGACCATGCATCCCGAAGCCACCCGCGAAGCCCTTGCCGAACTCACCTGAGTTGATGGCGTCCTTCATCTTCTGGGCCTGCGCGGCATCGATCTTGCCGGCCGCCAGCGCCTTATCGACATACTGGAGCGTCGTCGTCTTCATCGCTTCTTTGACCTTGGTTGTGTCAACATCGAGGTTCTGCGCGAACTTGTTGAGGTGCTCTTCGGCCTTCTGCTGACGCGTCGGTGGCGGCGTCTGCGCGTAGGCCACGCTCACCAGGGCTGTACCGGCCAGCATGCTCACGCCCGCCAGCGCCACCACTCGAGGAGTCGTCCAGTTAATTCGAGCCACTGTGTACATCCTCCGCGCGCTCCGATGAGCGCTCTGCGCCGTGTGGGAACGTTGTCACACTCACCAAGTTACGCGCGTGGAGGACGCCCAGCATGTGGCCAGCATTAGGCCCACATGAGCCTTTCGTTAGATTCCGACTACGCCTTCGGACTCACCACGGGGCAGTTCACCATCAGGTTCGTTTGCCCCACTTTCAGGTTCTGCGCAGCCGCATTCACCGCGTTCGCGTGGTAGTCGGCACCCACCGTGACCATGTTCACCAGCCAGAAGGCGCTGTACCACGGCTGCCCCGGAATCGAGTCAATGACGTTCTTCTGGCCGTCCACCAGCTTCGGCGACCCGTCCGCGTTCGATCCGTTCGTGAACGCCCAGATCGGGATCGCGGTCGCCGGGTTCGGCCCGAAGTCCTGGTAGAACGCCTGCTGCTCGCGGTACCAGCCCTGCACCAGCTTCTCGTCGCCCTCGAAGGTGCTCCCCGCGGGCACTACCGGGCAATTCACGAATATGCCAGCGGCCACCGACGGGTATCGAGCAGCCTCGACGTCCGCGCGTGACTTGATGGTGTCGGCCTTGTAGTCCGCCGGCACGGTCACCACACGGACCTCCCAGAGGTCGCTGTACCCGCTCTGCCCCGGCAGCACATCGATGACGTTGTGCTGGACTTCCACCATCCGAGGCGAACCGTCGGTGTTCGTCACCGCCGCGAACACCCAGATCGGAGCGACCGCCACCGCACCCGTCGAGGTCAGCGCCGTGTTCATCCCGAAGTCGTAGTACCTCGCCTCCTGCCCGCGATACCACCAGCTGACCAGCTTGAGCTCCTTCGCGGACCACAGATCCGAGGGGTTCACGGGCGCGGCCTTTGCCGCCGCAGTAGCTACCGGACTCGATGTCACCTTCGCCGCCGCGGCGGTCGTTGTTGCGGCCTTCATGGCGTCCTCCTTGGCTATCTTGTCCTTCTCCATCGCGGCCTTCTCGGCGGCACTCTCGCCGCATCCGATCAGCAGCGCTCCGGCGAGGCCGAACGAACCGATCCCGAGACCGCGGAGGACGGTCCGTCGATCGAGTTCGCGAGCAGACCAGCGGGAAGGAGTAGCAGTCATGGGCGAGCACCTTTCGAGCAGTCTTGGAAGATCGAGGTCACGTGCCGAGCATCGGCCGCCGCTGCGCTTGAGATATTTCGTTACTTACGCCCCGAACACGCAGCGCTGTAGATCGGCCCCCGTCGAGGCCATACGCTCCGCCCGATCCCACGCACCCCTCGAGGAGCGCACGCCATCACCAACCTCATCCGCATCGTCCACAGCTCCGACCTCCACATCGGCATGGACGAGCGGCGCCACGGCGTCGAGCTCCTGACCACCGTGCTCACAGCCGCCAACGCGGCGCGCGCCGACCTTGTCGTCCTCGCCGGCGACATCTTTGACCACAACCGCGTCGCCCTCGAGGTGCTCGACCTGGCGGCCGACGCGCTCGCCGCCGCCTCGCTGCGCGTAGTCATCCTCCCCGGCAACCACGACTGCCTCACCGCCGACTCCGTGTACCGCCGAGGTCGCTTCGGTCGCCTCAAAGACGTGCACGTACTCGGCGTGACTGCCGAGGAGTCCGCGCTCCTTCCGGATCTCGACCTCGAGGTCTGGGGCCGTGCGCACCTCGACCACTTCGACATGACCCCGCTGCGCGACCCACCACCCAGGCAACTGCGCTGGCAGGTCGCCACTGCCCACGGCCACTGGGTGACCGGCCCCCACGACTCGCACCGCGCCTACCTGGTCCACGACCATGAGATCGAGACGACCGGCGCGGATTACGTCGCCCTGGGCCACTGGGACACTTGGACCAGCGTCGGCTCCGGGGTCGTGCCCGCCTACTACTCGGGCTCACCCGGCCTCGCGAAGTCCGTCAACGTCATTGAACTCGGCCACGCCGAGGGCGCACGCGTCGAGCGCCTCCCCCTCCCGCGCTAGCGGCGAGCATCCGAGGGCCCCGCCGCCGCCTCGAGGACCAGCTCCCACGACCGCACTCCGCGCACAAAGTAGAACCCGAGCATCGCCACCACGCTCAGCACCAGCACGCCCGCCAGCAACATCGACCAGTACACGAGGTCGCCGGGCAGCCAACCGGCGAACAGCCGCGAGCCCGCCCGCAGCACGGTCGCCGTCGAAAGGAGCACACCGAAGAGCAGCCCTCGCCAAGCGCCCTGCCTGCCCAACAGTCGCTCACTGGCGAACTCCGGCAGGATCATCTGCGCCATCCCCACGATCGTGGAGAGCACGACCCCCACCCCCACGATGTGCCGGGCAGCATCAAGCTCGCTCGAGGCCAGCCCGATGCCATCGATCGCCCGCGCCAGCCCGAGGCCGGCGAGCAGCGCCGCGGCCACGACGAGCCAGATCATCGCCGACTGCAACAGGTACGCCGACGGCCTCGAGGCCGGACGGATCCGCGAGGGCGCGCGCCAGAAACCGGTGAACGTCGCCGCCCACGCCAGCCCGAGGCCCAGCACGACATACCCGGCGTCCTCGACACCACACGGCGTCGCGGACGAGTACGTCCTAGCAAGGTACGAGTACAGCACCGCGACGATCCCGGCCTGCGTCAGCACAAACGCTGCAAGCGCCCGGCGCGATGGCAGTGGCCCCGGCGCGCAGAACGTCGGAAACGCCCGCAGGCCAACACCGAGGATGAACATCAGGTGCACGCCGAAGAACTGCAGGAAGACACCGCACCGTCGCGCTCGGCCGGGAGCATCGTGCCCCCACCTCGTACGAGGTCCGTAAGCCAGACCGCGCTCAGCGCCGCCTGCACCACGAACCACCACGCCCCGCCACGAAGAACAGCCAGTAGCGCGGCCCGCCCATGGCCTCCGGCATCGCGAGCCGCAGCGCGTTGGCCGCGAACAACAGCAAGCCCGCCAGCTCCAGCCAGCCGCTGGCCACCAGCAACCGCCCGAACCACTCAAGGTCTGAAGCGGCTGGCCGACCGCGCGCGCCAGCACCCCGAGCGACAGCGCCAGCAACGACGGCATCGCCAGCCGTGGATAGGGCAGCGGCCGCCCCGCGAAGTCGGGCAGCATCCGATACGTCATCCCCATGACGAAGAATCCGACGAATCCCACCGCCTAGAGGTGACCGTGCACCTGCGCGTGCTAAATCCAGGAGACGCCGATCGTCCCTCGGAGCACCGCGATCGCTGGCAGCGCCACCGCCAGCGCCAGACCACCGAACACACCGAAAAAGAACGCCAGCCCGATGAACGGCAGGTGGATACGGCCTGCGAACCACGGTCGTCGCGGCGGTAATCTCATCTGCTGAGATTAGGCGACGTTTCGCTCCGGTACAGTGACGGCCGAACCACTGTGGGGAGGATTTCGATGCCCACGCTGCATCTGGTCTGCGGCCTGCCCGGTTCGGGGAAAACGACCCTCGCGAGGGCGCTCGAGCAAGACCTGCCAGCCCTCCGCCTGACTCCGGACGAGTGGATGGCGCGCATCGTCGGGGACGGCTTCGACGAGACGAAACGCGCTGCCGTCGAGGCGGTGCAGTGGGACGTCGCGGCCCGCGCGCTCGCCCTCGGCGTGGATGTGGTCCTCGAAAACGGCTTCTGAACGCGTGCCGATCGCGATGACTTCCGTGCGCTGCCGCTGCCGGTGCGACGTCGAAGCTGTACTACCTCGATGTCCCCAGCGACGAGCTCCTCCGGCGCCTTGAGGCGCGGAACGCCGCGCTCCCGCCGCACACATTCCCCATCACCGAAGGCCAGCTCGACCTCTGGTCCAGCGCATTCGAGCCCCCGGCATCGGACGAGCTCCGTGAGGACTTCCCCCCCTTCACCCGCTAAGCCCCGACGTGTCGTAACGTAGAAATCCGAGGTTTCGCGCCCCGCTCGCCGCGGACGCCCCCTGATCACCCTCAACATCACGTTCGCCGTCTGATCCCGGCCCGTTTTCGGAGGCTCGATGCCCGCTCGCGAGGACATGCGCAACGTCGCAATCATTGCTCACGTCGACCACGGCAAGACCACGCTCGTCGATGCGCTGCTGCGTCAGTCGGGCACCTTCACCGAACACGAGGCGGTCATCGACCGCATCATGGACTCGACCGACCTCGAGCGCGAAAAGGGCATCACGATCCTCGCCAAGAACACGGCGATCCGCCGCGGCGGGGTAAAGATCAACATCATCGACACCCCGGGCCACGCCGACTTCGGCGGCGAGGTAGAGCGTGGGCTTTCGATGGTGGACGGCGCGCTGCTGCTCGTCGACGCCTCCGAAGGGCCGCTGCCACAGACCCGCTTCGTCCTGCGCAATGCGCTGGACCGCCGCCTCCCGATCATCCTCATCATCAACAAGATCGACCGCCCGGACGCACGCGTGAAAGAAGTGGTGGACGAGGTCTACGAGCTCTTCCTCGACCTTGACGCCGACGAGCATCAGATCGACTTCCCGATCGTCTACTGCAACGGCCGCGCCGGCACGGCCACCCTCGACCTCGAACAGCCCGGCGCGGACCTCGGCGCGCTGTTCGACCTCATGATCACGCGCATCCCCGCCCCCACCTTCGAGGACGGCCACCCCTTCCAGGCGCTCGTCACCAACCTCGATGCCTCGCCGTACCTCGGACGCCTCGCGCTCTGCCGCGTCCATCAGGGCACCGTCCGTCGAGGCCAGACGGTCGCCTGGTGCCGGGTCGATGGCACGGTTGAGCGCGCGAAGCTCACCGACCTCTTCGTCACCGAAGCCCTCGAGCGAGTCGCCGTCGAGGAAGCGGGCCCCGGCGAGATCATCGCCGTCGCCGGACTTCCCGAGGTCACCATCGGCGAGACGCTCGCCGACGTCGATGATCCCCGCCCGCTCCCCGTCATCCACGTCGACGAGCCAACGATCTCGATCACCATCGGCGCCAACACCTCGCCGCTCGCCGGCAAGGATGGCGGCTCGAAGCTCACCGCACGCATGATCAAGGCCCGCCTCGACGCCGAGATCCTCGGCAACGTCTCGATCCGCGTCGACCCCTCGGACCGACCCGACAGCTGGGTCGTGCAGGGTCGAGGCGAGCTCCAGCTCGCCGTCCTCGTCGAGACCATGCGCCGCGAGGGCTTCGAGCTCACCGTCGGCAAGCCCGAGGTCGTCACCCGTCAGGTCGATGGCAAAGTCCTCGAGCCGATGGAGCGCCTCTGGGTCGACGTGCCGGAGGACTTCCTGGGCGTCGTCCAACAGCTCATGGCGCTGCGCAAGGGCCGCCTCGAGCAGATGGTCAACCACGGCACCGGTCGAGTACGCCTCGACTTCATCGTCCCCGCGCGCGGCCTGATCGGTTTCCGCACCGAGTTCATGACCGAGACGCGCGGCTCCGGCCTGCTCAACCACATCCTAGAGGGCTACGAGCCCTGGCACGGCGAGATCCGTACGCGCCCCACCGGCTCGCTGGTCGCCGACCGCAGTGGCCCCTCCACCAACTTCGCGATGCTCAGCCTGCAGGAGCGCGGCGTGCTCTTCATCCCCGCCGGCACCGTCGTCTACGAAGGCATGATCGTCGGCGAGCACTCGAGGTCCAACGACCTCGACGTGAACCCCACGCGCGAGAAGAAGCTCACCAACATGCGCGCTTCCACCTCGGAGCAGACCGAGCGCGTCTTCCCGCACTCACCGCTCTCGCTCGAACAGGCTCTCGAGTTCATCCGCTCCGACGAATGCCTCGAGGTCACCCCCGTCGCCGTCCGCGTGCGGAAGACCGTCCTCGTCGGCCACGAACGCGCCCGCGCCCGCGGTAAGGACGAGAACCGCTAACCGACGGAGCCACCCGCCACCGAGATTTTTCACGCGTCACCCGTACGATCTGCCGCGCCACCTCGACATTGTTCTTACGGAATGTGTACCATAAACGTGAAACACGTAGCTTCGCCAGTCGATGGTGATGTGGAAGGATCTGAACTGCCTTTCACCACACGCCGCCAACGCGTACAGCACCTCCTTCGCCGCACCACCTTCGGTGTCTCCATGCGCGAGTTGGAGGAGTACGTCGCCCTCGGCCCTGCGGGCACGGTCGAACGCCTCCTTGACCCCGCCGCCACCGATGACTCCGCAACCGACACGGCCATCGCCGAGGCCGCAGCCTCCTTCGCACTCGACCCCGCAGATGACGCTATCAAGCGCCAGCAGGGCCAGGCGCTCCACCGGGCGTGGTATCTCAGGCTGGTTCTGACACAACGGCCGCTGCTCGAGCGGATGACCTATTTCTGGCATGACCACTTCGCCACCTCCAACATCAAAGTAGTGAACCCGCTGCTGATGCATCGCCAGAACGAGACACTGCGCGCACACGCCCTGGGCTCATTCGAAAAGTTGCTGCTCGCCGTGACACGCGACCCCGCAATGATGATCTACCTCGACAACAGATCGAACGCCCGCGCCGCTCCCAACGAAAACTACGCACGCGAACTGTTGGAGTTGCACACGCTCGGCGATGGCGGCGGTTACACCGAGCGCGACATCAAAGAGGCGGCGCGTGCGCTCACCGGCTGGCGACTCCAGGACAACGCCGCAGTCTTCCTCGCCCAGCAACACGACCCGGGCAAGAAGACCGTCCTCGGGCAAACCGCCAACTTCGATGACGCCGGGCTCATCGCCCTGCTCGCACAACACCCGGGGACGGCCACGTACATCGCCGACAAGCTCGTGCGCTTCTTCGTCCGGCCCGGCTCCGAACCTGACCTCGTGCGACGCGCTGCCAAGGTGTTCTCAAGGACTCGCGGCGACATCCGCGAGGTGCTCCGCCTCATCCTGCTCTCACCGGAGTTCTTCGAGGCCGACTCGCATCGCTCGATCATCAAGTCACCAGTCGAATTCGTCGTCGGCGCCACACGCGCCCTGCATGCGTCCACGGACGCCGCACCAGAGGTGGATGCGGCGCGGCGCATCGGCCAGACGCTCTTCGAGCCGCCGAACCCGGCGGGGTGGCCGGGCGGTCCGGCGTGGGTGAACGCCACCACCGTGCTCACGCGCGCTAACTACGCGTCCGAACTCACTCGCCTGAAAGCACGTCACACGGTCGATGTCCCGGCGCTGCTTCGAGCGCACAGCGCGACCGCGTCCGCCGAAGCGGTCGTCGACTTTCTCCTCGACCTGCTCGTTGGCAGCGACGTGCCCGCGAGCACGCGTTCTGTACTCATCGACCACATCGGCGGGGCCGCGCACTTCAACTTCGACCAGGCCGCGCGCGACGGCACGCTGCACGGCCTCGTCTACCTGATCCTCTCGATGCCTCTCTATCAGGTGCTGTAGGCGGCGGAGCGAGCCATGCCACCAGACTTCGAAGCCCTCAACGGTTCCATCGCAGAACCCTTCGAGGACCGCACGCGCCTAGCCGCGCCCCTCTCGCGCCGCCACTTCCTCACGAAGGGTCTCGCGGTGGTGGGACTCGGCACGGTCATCCCGGCCGCGTTCGTGCGCGCCGTCTTCGCTGAAGGCGTACCGTCCGGCGTCGTCTCGCGCCGTCGGGTGCTCGTTGTACTGCAGCTCGGCGGCGGCAACGATGGCCTGAACACCGTCATCCCGTACGCGGATGGCGCCTATTTCGGCGCACGCCCGCGTATCGGCGTCAACCCGGAAGCCGTCCTCCACCTCGATGGCAAAATCGGGCTCCACCCCAGTCTCCAGGGCGTGAAGAACCTCTGGGATCGAGGCCAGGTCGCGATTGTGCAGGGCGTCGGTTACCCGCAGCCCAACCGCTCGCACTTCCGCTCCATGGAGATCTGGCACACCGGCTCCACCGCCGAGCACGAGCGCACGGGTTGGCTCGGGCGCCTGCTCGACTCCACGAAGCACGAGCAGCACCGCGCCTGGCACGCCGCGAACGTCGGCTCTTCCATGCCGATGTCGCTCCTCTCCAACGGCAGCTTCGTCCCCTCGCTCAACTCGGTGCCGACCTACACACTGAACACCGACACCGCCGCGCGCGGCCAGTCCACGCGCCGCGTCACCGACTTGGTACGGCTCTACGCGGAGCAGGCCGCCCTCGGCGGCGCGCTAGCGCTGCTCTCGAAGACTGGCGCGCAGGCCTACGAGTCGACTGTCGACCTGAGACGCGAGGCCAGCACGTATCAGCCGCTGGCGACGTACCCGACGAACGCCCTGGGCACGGCCCTGCGCACGCTGGCGCAGGTCGTCACCTCGAACCTCGGCACCACCATCGGTTACGTCACCACCGGCGGCTTCGACTCACACGCCAACCAGAAGGGTTCGCAGCCCGCACTCCTGCAGGCGGTCTCCGAAGCCGTCTCCGCCTTCTACGCCGACCTGACCGCCCGCGGCATGGACGGCGACGTGCTCACGGTGATGTGGACCGAGTTCGGGCGCCGCGTCCGCGAGAACGCCTCCGGCGGCACAGACCACGGCACGGCCAACCCCGTCTTCCTCTTCGGTGGAGGGGTGCATCGGGGCCTGTACGGCGAGCAGCCGTCGCTGGGCCACCTGGACGAGAACGGGGACCTGCGCTTCACCACCGACTTCCGCTCGATCTACGCCACGCTCCTCGCCAGGTGGTTTGCCACCGACCCGAAGGACGTGCTCCCGGGCTCGTTCCCGGAACTGCCCTTCCTCTAACCCGCAGACTCGCCCGCTCGTGCCTGAGCAAGTCGAACGACGAGCCGGCCAGCCGCAAGCCTCCAGACCACCGGGGCCAAACCATCGGTTGTCGACCCCACGCGGGAGAAGAATGTCACCAACCATGCGTGCCTCAACATCGGAGCAGACCGCGCGCGTCTTTCCTCACTCCCCACTCTCGCTCGAACATGCCCTCGAGATCACCCCCGTCACCGTCCGCGTGTGCAAGACCGTCCTCGTCGGCCACGAACGCGCCAGCGCCCGCGGTAAGGACGAGAACCGCTAACCGACCGGGGCCTCCGCGAATCCGTAGCACCGCCGCTGTGTCGAGGCGTCCGTAGCCGCGGACCCGGCTCGCGTGCCCGTTCGGCCTCTCCGACCGGTGACTGACGCCCGCCCCACGGGAGCGCACTGTGCACGCACAATCGTCGAGGGGAGGCACCAACCATGATCCCAATCAAACAGGCCACCGCCGACTTCCTTGCACAGAAGCGCATCGCCGTCTCCGGCGTTTCGCGTGAGCCCGGCAGCCACGGCGCCAACGTCGTCTACAGGCGCCTCCGCGAGAGAGGCTACGAAGTATGCGGTGAACCCGCTGGCCGATCGCGTCGATGGCGACACCTGCTACAAGGACATGCATTCGATTCCTGACGGCGTTGACGCCGTCGTGATCGCCACGCCCGCATCAGCTGCAGAGGCCGTCTCGCGTGAGTGCCACGAGCTCGGGAGCACCATGGTCTGGATGCACCGCTCGGTCGATGCCGGGAGCGTCTCGCAGGCCGCCACCGACTGCTGTCGTGCCAACGGAATGACGGCGATCGCCGGTGGGTGCCCCTTGATGTTCGAACCGGTCTCGGACTTCGGACACCGCGCGATGTGCTGGTGGTCCACTCTCACGGGCGTAGTTCCTCGCGAGGTCTGAGTCAGCCCGCCGGCAGCCGGATCGAGTTCCGCTGGTCCCCTGGCTCCGAAGCTGCCTACACCCCTCGACGCGGCGCCCGCACCAGCTGTCCCGGTGCCGCCGACCCGCCGACCCACAACCGAACGAGGGCTACCGCGCCCGCGTGATCAGCACTGTCAGCGTCGCCCAAGGCAAGGCCACGCGCCGCGCGGCTCGTGCTCCGCTGCGAGCGAGGCTGGGCGGCCTACGGCACCATCGCCTTCGCGATCTCGACCAGCGGCGCCTCGTCGAAGCCCACACCCGCAACCTCGGCGACAAGGCCTCCGGCACCCGTCGTCACAAATATCTGGTACGGCCTCGATTCGGAACCGGGCGGCAGCCCTAGAACCTAGCCCGGCGGGTACATGTCATTCACCATGGTGTAGCGCCAGTCCACGATGAACGTCCGCGCGCCGCCACTGACGACGCGGTTCTCTGGTCGCTCCGTCTGCAACTGGCGCACAACGCGAAGTGACAGGTGGTCGATTCCGGGTGCCCCAAACGACAGGACGACACCGCGCGCGCCGCCCTCCGCGTAAACGAGCTCCAACCCAGCGACGAGCAGCTGCGGCGGTACCTCGCGATACAGGGGCGACGCCAGCGCCTGCGCCCGGTCGTCGGTCTCAGGCGGGCTCGGCGGGATGGGAATCACCTCGGATGTTGTCTCGCCCGTCCAACCCGCTGGGATCAGCCTGAACGGCCCGAGCAACGTCGGTGCCGCGTCAGGGGGCAGTACTGGCGTCGGTGGCGCGCCCGGAGGCGGGCCTACCTTGGATGGGGCCTTCCCCGGAAAGCCGGGTGACTGCCGTGCGAGATCTTCGGCGGACGGGCCCTTCGCAAATCGCTGCGTGACGGTGGTAACGGGGGTCAGGCCGGGGCGCGCCACGGAGTCGCCGACAGACTGCGGGAGTTCCGCACCTTGAAGGCGCGCACACCTGAGGAGGGCCGCCGCGACGACCACGGCCAGCCAGCGAGCCCCTGACCAGCGTGGCTGGTCACCGCGCCACCTGCTGATAAGCGCTGTAACGGAACGAATCACGGATTCAGAGTACTCACACCAGCAGAGCCGACATCAGCCCACGGCTCCCGAGGTGACGCCAACTCTCACTGCACCAGTGTGATCAGCACCGTCAGCGTCGTCATGCTCACCAGCGTCGAGGTCACCACTACTCGAGTTACGAACGCCGGCCGCGCCCCGAACTCCGTCGCCAGGATCGTCGCGATCACCGCCGTCGGCATCGCCGCCAGCACCACCAGCGTCGAGCGCGTCACGCCCTCGAGACCAACCATCGAGGCCATCAGCCACGACGCGCCGGGCGCCACCACCAGCCGCATCGCGTTCACCGCCAGCGTCTCCACCAGGTCGTCGCCCAGCCCCTCCATCTTCAACTGGAGACCGAGGACCACCAACATCACCGGCACCGCCGCCCCCGCCAGCGACTTCACCGGCGCCTCGATGGTGACCGGCAGATCGAGGCCAAGCGCGTTCACCGCCACACCCGCCGCCGCCGCGTAGAGCGCCGGGTACCGGAACGGCGCGCGCAACGCCTCCATCCGCGACCCGCCCGCCATCGAGGCGACCGCGATCCCCGCCGTGTTCGTCAGCGTCGCACCCACCACGAAGGCCATGATCGCGACCTCGAGGCCCGGGGTGCCAAAGGCGAGCTGCGCCACCGGCAGGCCCATGTTGCCCTGGTTCGGTGTCGTCGCCCCCAGCGCAAAGGCCGCCCGGAACGGCGCGTCGTGCCCTCGAGCAAACGACCACGCCGTCGCCACCAGCCACATCGCGACCAGCGTCGCCACCATCACCGCCACGATGCGGAACGACACGCCCGCCGACACCTGCGTCGTCGCCATCGAGTAGAACACCAGCGAGGGGCTGAACAGGTAGAAGACCAGCGCTGAGGCGGGCGCCACCGGCACCCCTCGCCAGCGGCCCACCGCGCCACCGATGCCCGCCACCAGCGCGACCGGCAGCACCACATCGAGGAAGACGTGCAGCACGGCCGGCTCCGATCGCAGCAATGGTCACCCGACGATGGTGAAGCTCGACGCTAGCAGGCGCCGCCACGAGGGTCGAAGGCGGCTTTGTCTACCATCGTTGGACACGTACGCACCCCGAGGAGGCAGCCATGACCAAGTATCTCGTGCCCTACCAGTCCACGCCGCCACCGCCGAGCAGATGGCCGCCGCCATACCCGAGGCCGCCGCGGCCGGTATGCAGGCGTGGATGGCGTGGTCGACAAGCGCGCCGGCGCCGCGCTTGTCGACCTTGGCAACCCTGTCAGTTACGTCATGACCTCGGGCGGCCCCGCACCCGGCACCCCGCACCTCGGCGGCTTCTCCATCCTCGAGGCGGACTCGCCCGAGGCGCTGCAGGCCCTACTGGACGGACACCCGCACTTCGACGCCACCGACGCGTCCATCGCCGCGTACGAGTTCCTCACGCTCCCGGGAATGTGACCGCCCCGCGCGGCTGATTCGTCACGGCCCCACCGGCAGGCCGAGATGGCACGCGCCTCAGCCCACTGCCACCGCCGAGAGCGGAAGTCGGCCTCGCGGCTCCGAGGCCTGGAGCGTCAGCCCTCGGCGTCCGCCGTCAGCAGGTTCGGCACGAAATACGCCAGGGGAATGCCCGCGATGAGGAGCAGCGCCCTCGGCAGCCACACGAACGCGAGCACCGCCGCCGCCAGCCCGAGGTTCGCCGCGTAGATCGAGACCGCCACCGGCTCATCGAGGTAGTCGCCCACCAGCGCCGTCGTGAACTGGATCCACGCCAGCCAGACCAGCAGGTAGTTGTTCACCAGAGCAGCCGCAAGTCCGGGTGACGGACGCGCTCGTAGAAGTGGTGGTGGTTGACCAGCGCCGGCGGCGCGGAGCCGCCGGGCCGAAATCGCGCGATAGCCACCGTCGCGAAACTCACCGCAAACGAGGCGGACTTCGGCGCCAGCCGCCCGAGACCATCGACGAGCGACCCGCCCGCCCCAACTTCCGGCACGTGCAGCTCGAAAACCAGCAGCGTTAACACGATCACGATCACGCCGTCGGTGAACGCCTCTAACCGCGCGGTGCCCGCCGCCCGCGCCGGCCCGCGCCCTTCCGAGGCTCCACGTTCCCGCATCGCGTCCCCGCTCCCGCACCCACCCGCATCCGCACCCGGCTCTGGTCTCGCCCGCCCGCCATCCTGCCCGCCCTACACTCGAGGGCGATGACCGCCATACCGCTCCCGCGTGCCGCCCTCTCCACGATGTGGGCCGTGCAGCCACGCTTCGAGGCGGACATCGCCTCCTTCCTCACCGTCGCCGCCGAGGCGGGATTCGCAGGCATCGAGGTCAACCACTCGATGGACCCGCGGCAGGCGCGCACCTTGATCGAGGCGGCGCGCGCCACCGGCCTCGAGGCGCGCTCGCTCCACGCCCCCGCGCCATGGTCTCTCGTCGACGGCGGCTCCACGGCCAGCCACCTGCACGGCCGCGAGAACCGCACCCTCAACCTCGCCAGTCTCGACGAGGCCGAGCGCCGCCTCGCCGTCGAGCACCACGCGCGCAGCATCCAGGTCGCCGCGCAGGCCTCGATGACCGCCGTCGTCGTCCACCTCGGTGGCGTCGGCCACCTCGACGTCACCCTGCCGGCCGAAGACTGGCTCCGCGCCGCCTACCTCGCGTCCGTCGCCCTCGCCGAGAAACCCGCTCGGCCCGAGCTTGTCGAAAGCTCCTTGCGAGCAGGTTTCCCCTCCGATGTAGGCGCGCAAGACGTTGCGCCCTCGCCTTCATCCGTTCGTGGTGAGCCTGTCGAACCACCCCGGGGTCAACCCACGGCGCGCCCCACCACCTCCGACGCCCCTCGCACCACCGAGTACCTCGAACACCTCGACGCCGCCCGCCGCGAGCGCGCCGCCGTCGCCGCCCCCTGGCTCGACGCCGCCCGCCGCTCCCTCGCCGACCTCGCCGCCCGCGCCGCCGAGGCAGGACTCACCCTCGGCCTCGAGAGCCGCCTCCGCTACCATGAGTTCCCGCTGCCCGAGGAGGCCGCCGACCTCCTCCGCGAGCACCCCGCCGACGTCGCCGGCTACTGGCACGATGTCGGCCACGTCGAGGTGCTCGCTCGCCTCGGGCTCGTCCCCCTCGAGGCTTGGCGCGAACTCCTCGCCGCCCGCCTCGTCGGCGTCCACATCCACGACGTACGCGGCCTCACCGACCACCGCGCCCCCGGCACGGTCGCCGATGGCGCAGGCGTCGACTTCGCCGCCCTCGCCGCCATGCTGCCGAGTACGGCCCTCCGCACCTTCGAGGTGGACCAGCACGAACCACCCGCCGCCCTTGCTTCGAGCTTACTTACGGCGAGAACGGCGGGGGTGGTGGGGTGATACTAGGGTCCCGAAGCGCGGGATCCGCAGGTGGTGAGGCGACGCAGTGGACGACAATGCCACTGCACTGACGGTTACGGTCAGCGGCTACCGCAGCTTCCCCGCAACAAGCCCGCTGCGATTTATCTTCAGCCCGGGCAACACAGCCTTTGATCGGTATCAACAATGCGGGAAAGCCCTCCGCCCTGCGATGCTTCTACGAATTCCGAGGCCTGTTTGCGACTCTCGCTTGTATCGACCAGGACACCGTAGTTCGACACCTCAACAGCTCGACGCCCGTCCTTCCCTGGGCCCAGCCCCCCTCGGTGACGGACCTCACTGAGATGTTCTCGGAAACAGAGGCAAGTGATCTCCACATTTCCATCGAGGGCTTTGGGGAACTAGGCAGACCGGTCCCCGGTGCCAGTCAAGCAAACCTAATGCACCTATCCGTCACTCGAGGCTCCAGCACGCTTCGCCTCCTGGACCTTGCAGCGGCACGTGGAGTCAGCTTCAGGGGGCGTCAGGTGGTACCCCAGCCGATCCTGATTCCATAGCGCTGTCGGGCGAGACGGATGCGCGCTTGAGTCTCAATTCGGTAAAGGCACTCTGTTCTCACCTTGCTCAGACCGTCTATTTCCCGCATTTCGAAACATCGTCAACATGGGGACGCAGGAGAACTACTGCGACCTTCAGATTGAACAGGCATTCGCCAGTCGCTGGCGGTCGATAAAGACTGGACCTACGCGAAGCCAGAACGTGGCGGCGATAACAGTGGCCAAGGAAATCCAGAGTGTTTTCGGGTTCGCAGACTGCGACATCGATGCATCAGACGATGGGACGACCCTGCGCGTAAGGATTAACGGACGTTCTTACAAGTTAAATGAGGTCGGTGTCGGAATCGCTCAGTTCATCCTGATCCTGACGAACCTACTAGTGCGATCGCCTGTGTCGCTCGTCCTGATCGATGAACCCAAACTTAACCTGCACCAGAAACTTCAGACAGACCTGATGCGTCTACTGTCCGAACGGACGAGTTTGGGCGTCGTATTCTCCACTCACTCCATCGGTCTCGCCCGAACAGAGGCTGGCCGCATTTATCCGTTCGTGCTTCGGTCTCCCGGTGTGAGCGCTGTGCACCCGTACGAGGAAACGCTGCTGCTTGCTGAGATACTGGGGGAGCTGAGTTTCGCTGGCTACCAGGAACTTGGATTCAAAGCGCTGCTACTCGTTGAGGGTCGAACGGACCTGCAGTTGTTCCGGGAGTTCCTGCGACCTTACGGTGTCGAGAGCAGAGTGCTTCCTTTGTCCCTCGGGGGCTCTGTCGTGATATAGCCGCTCGTGATCTGCTGCATCCGCAGCAGTTGAGTCAAGGCAATGGGCGCGCTGGCTGCCGCGTCTCCGTTGACTATCGTGATGAAGTTGTCGCGCATCGCGACGTAGTGCGAGCGTGTCGCCGCGTCGAGCGTGACGTGCTGCGTAATGTGCCTCGACGGCAGTAGGTCGAGGACGTCGCGCTCGACGCGGAAAGCGATACTGTCGAAGCGTGCGTTGAGTTCAGCCTCGTTGATGATTCCGAGCATCTTGTAGCCGCCGAAGCCACCCCAGCGCGCATACCGATGCCTGAAACGCGGACCGTTAGACGATGGGTGGCCTCGGGACGCATCCGCGGTCAACTCGTCGGTGGAGTCACCCTCATATGGCGGAAGGATGTGGAGCGCGAGCGCCGACGGAACTGGACTCTTGGGCAGCGAACGGACAGTTTGGGCAGGTGAAAGCTCTTAAGCAAAGCCTCTTCCAGTGCAAGCCCCGGGTTTTTGGGGCAGGCGAACGACTTTCGAGGCAGCGGGTGTTTTCGAGGCAAAGCCCTGTCGAAGGGAGCCGTGGGAGGGGCACTCCTCGAGGGCAGCACGCCTCGCCCACCCAAAGGTCGAGGGCTAGACTCACCCTTATGCGCATGACACGACTCTTCGGACACACCCGCCGCGAGCGCACCGATGCCGACACAGAGAACCTCGACATGCTCCTGCGCGCCGGCTTCATCGACCAACTCGCCGCCGGCAGCTACACCTACATGCCCCTCGGCTACCGCACCAAGCGGAAGGTCGAGGCCATCGTCCGCGAGGAGATGGAGCGCGCCGGCGCCCAGGAAGTCCTCATGCCTGCCATCCAGCCCAGCGAGCTGTGGGAGCAGAGCGGCCGCATCGACACCTTCGGCGCCACCCTGTTCCGAGTGATCGACCGCCGCGAGCGCACCATGGTCCTCGCCCCCACCCACGAGGAGGTCATCACCCGCCTCTTCAAGGACCACGCCCGCTCCTACCGCGACCTCCCCACCACCCTCTACCAGATCCAGACCAAGTTCCGAGACGAAGCGCGCCCTCGAGGCGGCCTCGTCCGCGTCCGCGAGTTCACGATGAAGGACGCTTACTCCTTCGACCTCGACGAGGCCGGGCTCGACGCCTCCTACGGCGCCATGTTTGAGGCGTACCAGCGCATCTTCGCCCGCTGCGGCGTCCCCACCGTCCCCGTCGAGGCCGACTCCGGCGCCATCGGAGGCAAAGGCTCGCAGGAGTTCATCTTCGTCGCGGACATCGGCGAGGACACCATTCTGATCTGCAGCAACTGCAATTACGCCGCCAACACCGAGAAAGCCGAGTTCCTCCGTCCTGCCTCCCCCTCCGATGTTGGGGCGCAAGGTCTTGCGCCCTCCGGCGCAACGTCGGTGTCATCGGTTCGCCCTGAGCCTGTCGAAGGGCCACTCGCCCTCGAAGAGATCGCCACCCCTGGCACCACCACCATCGAGGCCCTGACCAAGCTCCTCGGCATTCCCGCCGCGCGCACCACCAAGGCCGTCCTGCTCTCCGCCATCGACCCCCACCACCCCGAGGCGCCTGCCGAGGCCATCTTCGCCGTGGTCCGCGGCGACCTTGAGGTCAACGAGGTCAAGCTCTCGAACGCCCTCGGCGGCCGCGCACTCGCCCCCCTCACCGAGGCGCGCGCGCGCGACCTCGGCGCCATCCCCGGCTACGCCTCCCCACGCGGGCTGGAGCGCCGCTTCCGGGTCGTCGCCGACACTTCGATCAAGGAGTCGCCGAACCTAGTCGCCGGCGCCAACATCGAGGGCACCCACCTGCGCAACGTGAACGTCGGGCGCGACTGGGAGCCCGAGATCGTCGCGGACATCGCCCTCGGCAGGCACGGCCACACCTGCGCACGCTGCGGCACGGGCACCCTCGAGGAGCGCCGCGGCATCGAGATGGGCCACGTCTTCCGCCTCGGCACCATCTACACCGAAGCCTTCGAGGTGCAGGTGCCTGGCGAGGACGGCGCGCGTCACACCCCGATCATGGGCTGCTACGGCATCGGAGTGGACCGCATCGTCGCCGCCGCCGTCGAGGCCAACCACGACGAATCCGGCATCATGTGGCCCGCCTCGATCGCCCCCTACGACGTGCACCTCGTAGCACTGGGCGCGAGCCGTGACCCCGCCGTCGCCACCGATGGCGACGCGCTCTACGAGGAGCTGCGCGCGGCGGGTCTCGAGGTGCTCTACGACGACCGCGACGAGACCGCCGGGGTGAAGTTCAACGACGCCGACCTGATCGGCCTCCCGCTGCGCGTCACCGTCTCCAGCCGCAACCTCAAAGAAGGCGCCATCGAGGTGCAGCCCCGCGGCGGCGGCCCCTCGAAGCTCCCCCGCGCCGAGGCCGTGGCAGTCATCACCGGGAAGGTGGGCAGCTAGCCCCCTACCAACCTCACTCGTGCTACACTTCCGACGCACTCGGCTCCGTACTCACGGGACGTGCGCTCCGAGGCGCACGTTTTTTCTTGCCCGAACGGCGCTTCGAAGGCCGACGGCGAGCCATCGAGGCGGGCGCGCGCCCTCGATGAGACCCCATCCAGCCTCGCGCAGGACCTCTGCTCTCGAACAGGACACCTCACTGCCCACGAACGACTTCGTCATCGCGATCGCCCAGCTCTCCGCCGAAAAGAACCTTGACGCCGACACCGTCTTCGGAGCCGTCGAGGCCGCCATGGCCTCCGCCCTCAAGAAGGACGAGCTCCAGTACGCCGAGCTCGAGGTCCGGATCGAACGCCGCACCGGCAACATCGACCTCTGGCGCCTCTACACCGTTGTGGACGACGACGAGATCGAGGACGACGAGATCCAGATCTCGCCCGAGCGCGCTCGAGCCCAAGGCCACGGCAACGTCGCCATCGGCGATATCGTCAAAGAGCCCGTCGCCGACTCCCCAACCACCGGCCGTATCGCCGCCCAGACCGCGAAACAGGTCGTCCTCCAGCGCCTCCGCGAAGCAGAGCGCGAGGCCGTCTTCGGCGAGTTCACCGGCAAAGAGGGTGAGCTCGTCACCGGCACCGTTCTGCGCGTCGAGCAGGGCCACCGCCAGGTCATCATCGACCTCGGCCGCGCCGAGGCAGTGCTCCCCGGCTCCGAGCAGGTGCGCCCGGAGCACTATCGAGTCGGCCAGCGCATCCGCGTCTACGTCAAAGAGGTGTACCGCGCCTCGCGAGGCCCGCAGGTCGTCGTCTCGCGCTCGAACCCGGAGCTGCTGCGCCGTCTCTTCGAGCTCGAAGTCCCCGAGGTGGCGCGTGGCGTCGTCGAGGTGATGGCCATCGCCCGCGATCCCGGCTATCGAGCCAAGGTCGCCGTCATCTCGAGGCAGCACGGCGTCGACCCGATCGGCGCGTGTGTCGGCATGCGCGGCTCGCGCATCCAGAACATCGTCAACGAACTCAACGGCGAGCGCATCGACATCATCCGCTGGGACCCCAACGAGCTCGCCTTCGTGGCGAACGCGCTGAGCCCGGCCGAGGTGGTGTCGGTCCGCATCGATAGCGCGACCAACACCGCGCACCTCGCCGTGCCAGACCGTCAGCTCAGCCTCGCGATCGGCAAGGAAGGGCAGAACGCTCGCCTCGCCGCCAAGCTCACAGGCCGCCGCATCGAGGTGCAGGCGGAGAGCGTGCTCATCCAGGGTGGCCAGGACATGTACCCGCCGCCAGAGCCAAGCATGGAGGCGGTGCCGCTGGCCGTAACCCCGGGCATGCCTGCACTGCCCGCGATGGTGATCGCCACGCCGCCGGACAGCACTGCGCCATCCCAGGCCGCGTACGCGCGTCCCGGCCTTCCCGGCACCAAGCCGGCTGCCACACCTCGACCGCGCGAGGAGGAGCGCCAGCTCACCCCCGAGGAAGAAGTGCTCGCCGAGATCGTGGCGACCGAGGAGGCCACCACCGAAGCTGCTGCGGCAGCGACCGTGGCGCCCGTCGTCGAGACACCTCGACCGACCGCTCCGGCGACGCCCGGCGGACTGCGCTTCGGCGACGAAATCCGCATCAACCGCGACATCGAAGACGAGCGTGTCGCACGCGAACCCACTCGCCGTCGCGGCCGGCGCGGTCGTGGCGGCCCCGTGGGCCCCGAGCGCGCCCCTGCCGCCGCGCGACCCGGGGCAGCGCGCACTCGCCGCTTTGAGGTCTCCGACGACGAGATCGAGGAAGGCCTCGAGGAGCTGCACGGCGGCCCCGACTTCGATGACGGGGACGACCCCTCGGAATCCGAGGATGAGTAACGCATGGCCGGCGTGCGTACTCGCCAGCAACCGCAGCGCAGCTGTGTCTCGTGTCGCGAGACACAGGACAAACGCGCGCTCATTCGCATCGTGCGGAGCCCAGATGGCGCCGCTGGTACTGCCGAGCACAGCGCAGTAACGATCGATGAGCGCGGCCGTTGGCACGGCCGCGGAGCGTACCTCTGCTCGAACCCGGACTGCTGGCGGCGCGCGCTGCGCACCGGCGCCCTGTCCCGAGCGCTGAACGTGCAGCTCTCACCGGACGACAAACATCAGCTCGAGACGTACCTCGAGCGACTCGAAGCAGCCGCGCCGCCGAGCGTGGCGCTGGCCCCCAGGGAGGGAAACCGCGTATGACCCAGAGCCCGGCGCGCAGCATCCGAATTCCGCAGGCCGTGATCGTCAAGGACCTTGCCGAACTCCTCGGAGTCTCACCTGTCGATGTCATCAAGGAGCTCATGAAGAGCGGCGTGATGGCGACGATCAATCAGGTCATCGATTTCGACTCGGCGGCCGTGGTAGCCACTGACCTCGGGTTCGAGGCTGAAGAAGACTCGCCGCTGACCACGAGCGCGCCCGCTGGCGCCGACGAGGCGACCCCCGTCGCCACCTCGGTGCGCGTGATTGACGATGGCGAAGGCCAGATCACGCGGCCCCCGGTCGTGACTGTGCTCGGCCACGTGGACCACGGCAAGACCACCCTCCTCGACACGATTCGCAAGGCGAGCGTCGCCGCCGGCGAGGCAGGCGGCATCACCCAGCATGTCGCCGCGTATCAGACCACGGCACCCGACGGCCGTCTCGTTACGTTCATCGACACGCCCGGCCACGAGGCGTTCAGCCAGATGCGCGCCCGTGGCGCTCAGGTCACCGATGTCGCCATCATTGTGGTCGCCGCAGACGACGGCGTGATGCCCCAGACGCGGGAGGCCATCAACCACGTGCGCGCCGCAGGGGTGCCACTGGTAGTCGCCATGAACAAGATCGACGTGGATAACGCGAACACAGATCGCGTGAAGACCCAACTCACCGAACTCGGGCTCGTCCCAGAGGAGTACGGCGGCGAAACCGTCGTGGTGCCGATCTCCGCCCTCAAGGGCGACGGCATTGGCGAACTCCTCGAGAGCGTGCAGCTCGTGGCCGATCTCCAGGACCTGAAGGCCAACCCGGATCGCACGCCGGTCGGCATCGTCATCGAGTCCGGCACCGACCGCCAGCGCGGGACTATCGCCACCCTGCTGGTCCAGACAGGGACGCTCCACGTCGGTGACGTGGTCCTCGCCGGGCTGTCCTTCGGCAAGGTGAAGGCCATGGAGGACGCGGCGGGCAACCGCCTCACCACCGCCGGCCCCTCGACACCAGCCGTCATCCTCGGCCTTTCGGAGGTGCCACCCGCAGGTGAGCGCTTCACCGCCTACAAGACAGAGCGCGAGGCGCGTCGAGAGGCCGACCATCGCCGCCGCGACGCCGAGGCGGGCGTCGTGCCGCGTGCCCTGGTCACCCTCGACTCCCTCTTCGGTGAGATTCACCGCGGCGACGTGCAAGACTTCAACATCGTCCTCAAGGTCGACGTGCAGGGCTCCCTCGAACCGCTCGTGCGCACCCTCGATGACCTCGGCGTCGAGGAAGTAAACGTCAAGGTCATTCACGCGTCCGTGGGCTCCATCAATGAGTCTGACGTGCAACTCGCGTCCGCCTCGAAGGGCGTGATCATCGGATTCAACACGGACCCAGAGCCCGGCGCGATTCGCCTCGCCGAAGTCGAGGGCGTAGAGATTCGCCAGTACAAGATCATTTACGAGGTGGTCGAGGACGTGGAAAAGGCCGTGAGGGGCCTCCTTCATCCGATCTACGAGGAACGCGAGGACGGCCACGTGGAGGTGCGCCAGGTGTTCCGCCTCGGGCGCCGGGCGGCGATCGCCGGCTCCTTCGTCCGCGACGGCTCGGTCAACCGCAGCTCGCTGGTGCGCGTGGCCCGCAAGGGGCAGGTGATCCACGAGTCTCGCATCGGCAGCCTCAAGCGCTTTAACGACGATGTCCGCGATGTGGGTACCGGCTTTGAGTGCGGCATCCAGATCGATGGCTTCCAGGACTTCGAGGAAGGCGACGAGATCATCGCCTACCACATGGAGCAGGTCCGCTGATCCGCAGCGCATCCCACCGCTCCGCGCGCTCATCGAGGGGGTCGCGATGACCCGTCGTATGCCAAAGGTCGACGACCTGATTCAGGTCGAGGTAGCCGAGCTGCTTCAGCGGCAGGTGAAACACCACGACCTCCAGGACGTCATGCTCTCCATCACACGAGTGGAGACATCGCCGGACCTGCAGTCGGCGCGCGTCTTCATCAGCGTCATGGACGACTCGCTGGACCCGAAGGCGATCCAGGCCGCGCTGGAGCACACAGAGCCGTTCATTCACCGCGAGCTCGGACGGCGTCTGCACATGCGCCGCATCCCGCGAATCAAGTTCATCCTCGACCGCTCCATCGCCGAGGGCGACCGCATCGCCAGCCTCCTGCGCGGCGTCGAGTACTCGGAGCAGCCCGAGGAGCCCGAGGAAGCGAACGCCCGCGAGAGCGCCCCCTGACCTCGAACACCTCCGCCGGCCTCCGCGGCTACCTGAACATCGACAAGCCAGCGGGCATCACCTCCTTCGACGTGGTCCGCCGGATTCGCCGGGCGGCCCGTACGAGGCGAGTCGGCCACGCGGGCACGCTCGATCCGCTGGCGACCGGGGTGCTGCCGATTGCGCTGGGCGAGGCCACGCGCTTCATCGATGAGCTCGTAGACGCGCGCAAGAAGTACGTCACCACCATCGTGCTCGGAGTGGCGACAGACACGTACGACGCCGAAGGCACGCCTACCTCGACCACCGACGCCTCACACGTAACCTTCGAGGAAATCCGCGCTGCGCTGTCCAGATTCGAAGGCGAACAGCAGCAGGTTCCGCCTGCCTACAGTGCCGTCAAGCGCAACGGTGTGCCCGCATACGCCGCGGCGCGCGCTGGCAAGCCACACGACCTCGATGCCCGAAGCGTCACCGCCTTCGCCCTCGAACTCACGGACTATCGCGTACTGGAATCCGCCGTCGAGGTGCGCGTCAACATCGAGTGCAGCAAGGGTTACTACGTCCGATCTCTGGCACACGACCTCGGCGCCGCGCTCGGCGTCGGCGGTCATGTGTCTGGCCTCGTGCGCACCGCTGTCGGCCACTTCACCATCGAGGATGCAGTCCCCCTGGCGGCGGCCGAGGCCATCCTCGAAGCCGGCGAATCTGAGCGCATCGTGCTGGCAGCTGACGCCGTGTTGCTCGATCTGCCCGCCGTGATCCTCGGGGCTGGGTCGCTGGCGACGCTGCGGAATGGCCAGGATCTGCGGCCGTCAATCGCCACAATCCGGCGCGTTCTGAAGCCCGGAGAGCGTGCCAGAAGCTACGGTCCAGACGGGGTCCTGGCCGGGATATTACGAGCGACAGAGATACCGGGTCAGTGGCACCCCTACCGCGTCATCCCCCATGAGGCAAGCAGCAATCCCTGATTCCCCGGGCTCAGACTCAATTCTTGTTTGACAGTGCCATCTAGCCGCGCCACTGTGAAGTCACAGCCCGGGCGTGATTCCGCTCTGGCTCTCCCCAAGGGCATGCAGGTACCCCGAGACGTCGAGGGGCATCGGACCAAGTACGGAAGCGCGGAGGCCAGGGAGCGTCATGGAAGCATATTGCCTGAAGTGTCGAGAGAAGCGGGAGATGGTGGGCCCCGCGCCCATCACGATGAAGAACGGGAAGCCGGCCACCACCGGAACGTGCCCCGTCTGCAGCACGAAGATGTTCAAGATCGGCAAGGCGCCAGTAGTCGCCTAGCCGCGCCGAATCTGGAGCGAACGAACTCAGCGCCGCCTTCGGGCGGCGCTGCTGCATTCTGGCGACCGATGGCAAACACTGAGGGCGCCGCTCGCCTGGCTCGAGGGCTACGAACGTGGCTCCGACACCGAAGCCGATCCAGCAGCCATAGCCAGTTCGAGCAGTGCCGCGACTCGGGCGTCTGGAGACGCCGTGAGCCGCCGCACGGCCACCAGCGTGCGGGTGACGAGCGCGGTTCCACGTACCAGCTTGAGCACCACCCGGCCAGATTCTGCGACGGCAGCCGGCAGCACGCTCCACGCTAGTCCGAGCGCCACCATCTGACGCAGGATCTCGGGATTCGCGCTTTCGAGCGTGACGCGGGGGCGGATGCCTTCGCGCGCCAGCGCCTCCTCGATGAGCTGGCGCGTCCTCGACGACGCCGGGTACAGCGCCCAGTCAGCGGTCCGCGCATCGAGGGTTGAGCTCGCGCCCCGGTACACGTGCAGCTCTTCTTCGAGGATGGCCACGGCGCTCAGATCGTCATCCGGCGGCCCGACGACAAATGCCACATCGAGGTCGAAGCTCCGAAGGCGCCTCAGCAGCTCCTTCGAGGTATCCACGACGAGCCTCAGATCCACAGTGGGATGCGCTTTGCGGTACTGGCGGATGGCGTCAGGAAGCAGGTACAGGCTCGCGGCATCGATCATGCCGACGCGCACTGTGCCCGCCTCGCCGCGTGCACCAGCCTCGAGGCGGTCGCGCAGGGCATCGAGGCGGTCCAACACTTCGGCAGCTGCCGATACCGCCTCGCGCCCTGCTTCGGTGAGCACGCGGCGCCTCCCCGCCCGCTCAAACAACGGGACGCCGATACGGCGCTCCAGGTCGGTCAGCGACTGAGACAACGCAGGCTGGCTCAGGCCCAGACGCCCGGCGGCCTCGGTGAGTGAGCCGGAGCGTCCAGCTTCGCGCAGGTAGGCCAGCTGTTGCAGCTGGATTGAGGGGACCAGCGGGTTCAAGTTCTCATAAGTCATGATTATGAATCATAGTCGCAAGTTCCATTGGACGAAACTCCCGATGCGCGCGTAACGTCAATGCCGGAACGACGAATACGGAGCGCGCGCCGGTCCGGCGCGGCCCTCGAGGAGGAACCTGTGGCGGAGAAGATCAACGTAGCCATCATCGGAGTGGGGAACTGCGCCTCGTCCCTCGTCCAGGGAGTCGAGTTCTACCGCGGCGCCGAGGAGGGAGACGAGATCCCGGGGCTGATGCACCCGGTCCTCGGCGGCTACCACATCAACGACATCAACTTCACGGCAGCCTTCGATATCGACGCGGACAAGGTCGGCAAAGACCTGTCAGAGGCGATCAGCTCCGGCCAGAACAACACCATCAAGTTCGCGGACGTCCCAACAACCGGGGTGACCGTGCAGCGTGGGATGACCCACGACGGCCTCGGCAAGTACCTGTCACAGGTGATCACCAAGGCACCCGGGTCTACGGCAGACATCGCCAAGATCCTCAAAGACACAAACACACACGTCGTGATCAACTATCTGCCGGTCGGTTCTGAGATGGCGACGAAGTGGTACGTCGAGCAGGTGCTCGAGGCCGGGTGTGCGTTCATCAACTGCATCCCCGTCTTCATCGCGCGGGAGGAGTACTGGGGCAACCGCTTCCGCGAGCGCGGACTGCCGGTCATTGGCGATGACATCAAGTCGCAGGTCGGCGCGACGATCCTCCATCGCGTGCTGGCGCGACTCTTCCAGGACCGCGGCGTCCGCATTGACCGCACCTACCAGCTCAACTTCGGCGGCAACACCGACTTCATGAACATGCTCGAGCGTGAGCGCCTCGAGTCCAAGAAGATCTCGAAGACGAACGCCGTCACCTCGCAAATCGAATACGAGCTTCCGGCCGCGAACGTGCACGTCGGCCCGTCGGATTACGTCCCCTGGCTCGAGGATCGCAAGTGGTGCCACATCCGCATCGAGGGCACGACCTTCGGTAACGTGCCGCTGATGCTTGAGACGAAGCTCGAGGTGTGGGACAGCCCGAACTCCGCCGGCGTGGTCATCGATGCGGTGCGCTGCGCCAAGCTCGCCCTAGATCGCGGCCTGGCCGGGCCAATCTACGAGCCGTCCTCGTACTTCATGAAGTCCCCGCCGAGGCAGTACCGCGACGAAGACGCGCACCAGTACCTCGAGGCCTTCATCCGCGGGGACGCGGCTTTGACCACTGCCCTCAAGAACGCCTGAGCGAGGAGAGCACACCGCGAGGGTGACCAGCGGGTGCCCAACGTGGATAAGCCAGCGCGTTCGGCGCGCCTCGCACTGACCGCCGCCCTGCTCGGGGCGGCGGTCTGGCTGGCGAGCGCCGTGCCGCTGCGCGTCGCCTATCACGTAGGCCGCGCGGTGGGCGCCGCCACCTGGATCGCGTGGCCCGGTGGGCGTCGCCGCAGTGTTGCGAACATGCTCCACGTCGCCGGCGGCGATCCCAACCTCGCAAGGCGGTACGCGCGCGCCTCGTTCGCGTACTACGGCATGTACCTCGTCGACTTCCTGCGCTTCGGGACGCTGTCGCCGGAGACCATCGCGGCCACAGTCGACTTCGATGACTGGGCAACCCTCGAGACGCAGCGGACCGGCAACGGCATCGTCTTCGTCACGCTGCACTTCGGAAACTGGGACCTCGCCGGGGCCGCCATCACGCAACACATGCCACTCACCGCGATCGCCAACACCTTCGACAACCCTGCGATTGATCGCGTAGTCGTCAGCGCGCGCACTCGCCTCGGGATGCGCATCATCGCCGCGGAAAGCCCAGGGCCGGAAGTGCTGCGCGCCCTGAGACGCAACGACGTACTGGCCGCCCTCGCCGACGTGCCACGCCCCGAGGGCGGCGTACGGGTGGAGTTCTTCGGCGCACCCCTTAACGTAGCAGACGGAATCGCGAGGATCGCCTTACGCACCGGCGCGCCCGTGATCGTCGGCGGCGTCTGGCGCAAGGGTCCCATCGCCACTCGGTACGATGCTGCGGTGGAGACGGTGCAGTTTGAACCCACTGACGATCGCGACGCGGACATCCCAGGGCTGACGCAGGCGATGATGTACGCGCTGGAGCGGCTGGTGCTGCGGGCACCAGAGCAGTGGTACATCTTCCGCACACTCTGGCCCGAAGACGCGCGTCCGCGGTGAAGTTCGTCCTGCTCTGGTTGCTCATCGAAGTGGGCGGCCACCTCCCGGCCCGGGTCCTCTACGTGCTCGCCGACCTCGGGGCCGCCGTGGCATGGGGCTCCTTCCGCACCATCCGCAACGTGACACGAGACCACATGGCGCACGTCCTGGGACCGACCTCCGATACCAGGGTGCGCGATCGAGCGGCACGTGGATGCGTACGCACCGCGGCGCGCTACTGGGTCGACCTGGCACGAACCTCACACCTCGACCCGGCCGTGGCCTTCGAGGAGCTCGACTCGTTCGAGGGGATCGAGCACCTGTTCGCGGCCTACGACGGCGGGCGCGGCATCGTTCTCGTCACGGCGCACCTCGGCGCTCCCGAGTTCGTCATCCGTACCGCATCCCAGCTCTCCCTCGATATCCTGGCGCTGACAGAACGCCTGGAACCTCCGATGGTGAACGCGCTCGTGCACCGCGCACGCCGCCGCCACGGCGGCCGCTTCATCGAGGCAGATCGAGCAGGTGTGCGCGAAGCCGTCGAGCAACTCCGGCGAGGTGGACTCGTGGCGCTGATGGCCGACCGCAACGTCGTCGGAACAGGCGTTCCCACGCAGTTTTTCGGTGCGCCCGCACCACTCCCCGCGGGCCCCATCGAGCTGGCGCTGCGCACGGGCGCCGCAGTGGTGCCCTGTTTCGTGTTCCGCAAAGGAGGCGCCACCGGCGGCTCTCGCTACGCGCCGCGGTGGGTTGTGCGCGTCTTGCCGCCGCTTGCGTTCCCACGAACGCAGGATCGAGTCGCAGACCGCCGTGACGGCATGAACGCCCTCGCGCGTGCCCTCGAAAGCGGCATCGCGGCTGCACCCGATCAGTGGTTTGTCCTTCAGCCGGTGTGGTCCGCCCACCCCTAAGATGGACGTGTGACACCACCATCCGCGGCGCACGCCCATGCTCGATTCCTGCAGGCGGATCTGCAGGTACACACGGCGCATGGCGACAGCATGGCATCGGCCGCGGAGCTATTCACTCACATCGAGGCGCGTACCGACCTTGATCTCATTGCCGTCACCGACCACGACGACATCCGCGGCGCCCTCGCAGCGCGAGAGTTGCACGCCCGCCGCCAGTACGCCTTCGCCATCATACCTGGAATCGAGATCACCACACTGTCAGGGCACCTCCTCGCGCTCTGGGTTGACGAGCCAATCCGTTCGTTTCGCCCGCTGCACGAGACGATCGCCGCCATCCATCGAGCAGGCGGCGCGGCAGTGGTGCCGCACCCGTTCTCTCCGCTGACGCGCTCGGTCGGCCAACGTGCACTCGAGCGCGTCCTTGCGCTACGTGACGTTGAGGTCCGGCCGGACGGCATCGAGGTGGCCAACTCGACGCTCGCCGGCGCGGTCACGCGAGGGCGCCCACTGCGCCTGAACCGCGAGCGTTACGGGCTCGCCGAGACCGGCGGCAGCGATGCCCACTTCCTCGAAGCGGTCGGATCTGCCGTCACCGTGTTTCGAGCCGCCCCCGGTGTCGAAGCCGGTGCCGCGCTACGTTGCGCCCTCGACAAGGGCGCAACGTATGGCGTGCTGCGCCGCGGACCATCTCTGCGGCAGATCGGCGCCCGCAGACTGCTCGAGCAGCAGGTCGTCGGCCTGTCCACCACGCCTCGGCAGGTTCTCGGTCCACCGTTACGTCGAGCTGCAGCGAGCGCAAACGCGCACCTGCGACGCAGCATCTGGCGAGGTTGGGCGTGAAGATCGCCCTCGTCTCGCCGTATGACTGGCTCACGCCCGGCGGCGTCAACCGCCACATTGACTTCATCGCGAATGCCTACCTCGAGGCCGGCCACCAAGCGCGGATCATCGCCCCGGCGAATGAGGAGGTTCTGGACCCCCGCGTGTTCGTCGCGGGACGTCCCACCTCGGTACATGCCTCTGGCTCGATCGCACGAATCGTCCTCAACCCGTTCGCCGGAGGGCGGGTCGGGCACTTCCTGGAGGAGCAGCAGTTCGACGTGGTACATGTCCACGAGCCGCTGATGCCAGTCCTGCCTATCCAGGCGTTACGCCACTCGAGGCTGGCCAACCCCGAGGTGGTCAACGTCGGCACGTTTCACGCCAACCGGGAGCAGGGCAACCGACTCTATCGCTACGGACGGCATCTCCTGAAGCGCTGGCACCACGAGCTCGATGGCAAGATCGCCGTCTCGCCGCCGGCCGAGCGCTTCGTCGGTCGCTACTTCCGAGGTTTCTACAACATCATCCCGAACGGCATCGACCTCGCGCGCTGGGGCGACACCTCGATCGCCCGAATACCCGAGTACGACGACGGCATCATCAACATCCTCTACGTCGGCCGCGCCGAGCAACGGAAGGGACTCGATTACCTGCTCACGGCGTTCGAGACCATTCACGCGCGACATGCCAATACCCGACTGCTCGTCGTTGGACCGGAATCGAAGCGACGGCAGCGGGTTGAGGCGGACGTCACGGCGCGCGGCCAACGAGGCGTCGTGTTCGTCCCCGGCCCGTCGGACGCCGAGCTGCCTCGCTGGTACCGCACCGCCGATGTCTTCTGCTCGCCTGCCACCGGCAACGAATCGCAGGGCATCGTGCTGCTCGAAGCGATGGCCGCAAGCCTGCCCATCGTGGCTTCCAACATCGATGGCTACGCCTCCGTCATCACCAACGACGTCGACGGTGTGCTCGTCCGCCCTCGGGATCCCGCGGTGCTGGCGAACGCGATCGGTGCGCTTGTGCGCAACGCGGACGCGCGTGCTGCCCTGGGCGCCGCCGCCCGTGGGCAGGCCGAGGTGTACTCGTGGCCATGGGTCACGCGACGCATCCTGTCGTACTACGACCGCCTGATCGAGGAGCGTCGCGTCCAGCGGGGCAGCCGCCGGAAGGCCGCAGCGCTGTGAGAGCCCTCCTGACTGCCGCCCTTTCGCTTGGCGAGCTGAGGTTGATGCCCCATCGAGCGCCCGCGGCCGTCCTCGACCCCATCGTGCGCGGACTAGCGGCGGCCGGCGTCACGCCAAACGCGATCAGCGTCGTCGGATTCCTCGGGAACGTCGTCGGCGCGGGCCTCGTGGCAACGGGAGCGCTCGCGAGCGGGGGCCTCGTCGTCATCCTCGCCAGCGCCCTCGACATGCTGGACGGCGGCCTGGCGAGGGCGACCGGGCGTGCGACGCCATTCGGGGGCGTACTCGACTCCACGCTGGACCGCCTCTCCGAGGCTATCGTGCTGTTCGGCATCGCCTGGTACGCCACGGAGTCCGGGCTGCACACGGAGGCGCTCCTCGCCTTCGTCGCGGTCGTCAGCTCGCTGATGGTGTCGTACATCCGAGCGCGGGTTGAGGGCGCCGGCGGCGAAATCCTCGATGGCGTGTTCACGCGGCCGGAGCGAGTCGTGGTGACCGGCGTCGCCTTGATCAGCGGGTACCTGCTCGTCGGGCTCTGGATCCTCGCTGTTGTTAGCACGTTGACCGCGGCTCAGCGCCTCTGGCTCGCGAAGGCAGCCGTCGAGGTCGCGATGCCCGCCGGATCTCGGAAGGACTAGGCCGTGCCCGTCATCTCCAAGGAAGACCAGGTCCAGATCGCGCAGCACCTCATTGAACACCTTGCCGGCCGAGTCGGCATCGATGTCTGGACGCGGCCCGAGTCGGCCATCGTGCTACCGGACCGCGACCCGTGCTCGCACTGCGACAACGTCGTCTCGATGGCGCGCGAACTCGTCTCGCTCAACTCGCTGCTCTCGGTGACCCGCTACGACCTCGACAGGCACGCTGACCGAGCGGCCACCGAAGGCATCGATCGTGCCCCGACTACCGTGCTGCGGTCCCAAGGCGCGCGGCTGCACTTCGTGGGGTACTTCACGGGACTGCTCTTCCCGGTGTTCGTGGACTCGCTCATCCTCGTGGGCGCGGGCGCGTCACCGCTGCAGGACGAGTCGCGTGCCGCCCTCGCCGCAGTCACAATGCCCGTGACCATCGAGGTGCTGGTCGCACCTTACGACCCGCTGTCTGCGTACATGATCCGCCTCGCCTCAGCGCTGGCGGTCGAGAACCACGCGATTCGGTTCGTGGCCACCGAGATGTCGGAGTTCCCGATTCTCGCTACGCAGCGCTCGCTGACCGAGGTGCCCACCGTGGTCATCAACGGCCGCCGCTTCAACGGCATCTTCTCGGAAGGTGAACTCGTCGAGCAGGTTCGGCGCATCATCGCTGGCGACCCCGAGCCGGTCATCCGCGAACGCACCACATCGAGCCCGTACCTGACCAACGAGCAGGCACACGCCATGGCCGCCGAAGGCGCTCCACACCCCTCAGCACCGCCGCCCCCGCCGAGCGGGCTGTTCATCCCGGGGCGGTGACACAGGGCCTCGGCGCCCTCACGCCGAGGTCGAAGGCCGCTTCCTCAGCAACAACACCGCACCACACACCAGCACCAGCGCAAGGGCAACCGTGCCACCGAGCACCGCAAGCCCCGCCGACGGGAGGCCATCACCGCTTGACTCGGGGGCCGCGTCGCCAGCCGACGGGGTCGAGGCGCCACCCGTCGAGGGCGCACCGCTCGACGTGCCGGCCACTGACGTCGGGAACCCGAGGGGTGCACGTGTCGCCTCGACAACGGGGAAGTTGCCCGCCACCGGCGTGGCGAACGTCAGCGTTGGCAGTCCCTTCGAGGCGCGCCAGGCGTTGTACAGCCCGTTCTGGTCGAACCCGTAGACCTGCTCCAGTGCCTTGTCCATCGAGGCGCCCGCATTGAAGACCTTGAAGAGTTCAGCATACTTCGCCGGCCCGTAGGTCTTCACGAGGTAGTCAACGGTCGAGAACGACTGGCCGTAGAAGAGGTTCACCTCTGCGGGTTTGTTGGTGTTCGCCTGCATCGACCGCAGGCTGAGCGGCTGATTCGAGCGCACCGCCAGTTCGACGGCCTGCGTGTAACCGCCGCCGGGGGAACTCTGCGCCCAGACGGCCGTGCCTTCATCGATCCACGAGGGGAGCGGGCCGAACGGGCCGTCGCCGGCCACGTGAGTGACGATGTGCCCGACCTCATGGAGTACGAACTCGACATCGGGGACGAACACCAGCACGAGATCAGGTGCGACGCGAGTCCCGCCAGTCATCACGCTCTGATCGAACGTGCGCCCACGCGAGCGCTGCGCCAGCTCGCCATCGGGTTCCGACGCCCAGACGACCACTTTTATCGGATACGGCACGGTCGTCTGCAGCAGGTCACCGACCTTCTTCAGCGAGCCGCGGGTCGCTGCCAGCGTGTTGGTAGCACGGTCCTCGTTGTTCCCGTACCAGTACACCGTCACGGGCGGGTCCGTCCCCTCCGTGCGACTGCGCCACTGGTAGCGACCATCGAGGAAGACGAACTCCTTCTCGGCACTCGAGGCCTTGCTGCCGGTCGTGTCTGCGATGTTCCAGTGGTAGACGAACGTCGAGCCGACGGGGATGTAGCGCTGGTTGTCGCCCCCATTGGTCGTGAGGGTGAACGTGGCATCGCTTTCGGCTCCGGGCGCGACCGTCCCTTCCGCCTCGCCACCGACATCGCCGTCGGGGTTACGCACCTTGTAGATCAGGCGTGCACTCTTCACGCCGGCCGGCGCGCGAACTCGGGCCGCGAACGTGACCCGGGTAGGGTCGGGCGTCTTCTCAGCCAAGTTCGTGATCTCGATGCTGTCGGCGAGCGCGCCTCGAGGTGCCACCGTCAGGGTGGCGCCCGCAAATACGAGGAGCAGCACCACGCCGAGGGCGCCACGACCCCATCGACGGTCGATCATCAGATCCCCTCGTGAGCGACTCACTTCGTCCCCGCTTCCTCGGCCTGCGCCTCGATGGCTGCCTGTCCGACCTGCGACCGCAGGTACGCCTGGATGAAGGGGTCGAGCCCACCGTCGAGGACGCGCGTGGTGTCGCTCGTCTCCTCGGACGTGCGCAGATCCTTCACCATCTTGTACGGCTGGAGGACGTAGGAGCGGATCTGGTTGCCCCAGCCCGCCTCGACATGCGCGCCGCGCAGCTTGAGGCGCTCGGCCTCGCGACGCTCCAGCTCCAGCTCGAGGAGCTTCGACTTCAATACGAGCATGGCTGACTCGCGGTTTCGTCCCTGCGAGCGCTCGTTCTGGCATGTCACCACGATATTGGTTGGCAGATGCGTGATGCGCACCGCCGTGTCGTTCTTCTGCACGTTCTGCCCGCCGTGCCCGCTGGCACGATAGGTGTCGATGCGCAGGTCGTCGGGGTTCACCTCGATGATGGCGTCCTCGGTGTTGACCTCTGGCATCACCTCGACGAGAGCGAACGAGGTGTGGCGTGACGCCGAGGCATCGAAGGGCGAAATGCGCACCAGCCGGTGCACGCCGCGCTCCGACCTCAGCAGGCCGTAGGCGTAGTCACCCACGATGCGCAGCTCGGCGGACTTGATGCCCGCCTCCTCGCCCGAGGTGATCGAGAGGATCTCCGCCTTCAGCTTGCGTTGCTCGGCCCAGCGCAAGTACATGCGCAGCAGCATCTCGGCCCAGTCCTGGGCCTCGGTGCCACCCGCACCGGCGTGCACCGCCAGTACCGCATGGCGACGGTCGTACTGGCCGCCAAGCGTCAACTCCAACTCGAGGTCGCCGAAGCGCCCCTCGAGGCCCGCGAGCTCACCGTCGATGTCCTTCTCGATGGCGGGGCGTTCGTTATCGGGCGCCTCGCCCGCCAGTTCGATCAGCCCCTCGAGATCGCCGATCTCGCGCTCGAGGTCGCCCCACGTCGTCAGCGTCTTCTCGAGGCGTGCGATCTCCTGCAGGACACGCTGCGCACCGTGCTGGTCGTTCCAGAGGTCGGGAGCCTGCGCCTGCTGCTTCAGCGGGAGGAGACGTGCCTCGATGTCGGGGAGGTCAAAGCCGCCCCCGTACGTCGTCGAAGCGCTCTCGAAGATCCGCCAGCCGTCGAAGGAACTCGTCCATGCACTCATGATCGCACGAAGCGAGGAAGAGGGCAGCAGGGGCCCTCCATGGGCTGATTAACAACGAGGCGTGGGAGCGTCCGAGGATGCCCCCTTCGAGTGTCGCGTGACAGAGGGCCCGCGGCGACCCCGTCGGAACGCGGTGGCCTTCGCACCGACTTACGGACAACGTATCACGTCAGAGAGATGCACCACGTGAAAGGGCCATCACCGGGCTGGCGCCGATGCCATTGTCGCTCTCATCTTCCTGCGGTCCAGTGCCAGCATATAATGAGAGAAGTGACAGCAAACAAGGGAGGACTAGTGACTGCACCATTGCGCGATCGCACCGACATGCCAGACGGACCAATCAAACACAGGCAAAATCTTCCTGAGCCACACTCACGCCGACCGAGGTTTGGCAGACGCTCTGCAGACCCTAGTCGCTGTTGCATACTCGGGCCTCATTGAAGTGTTCCGTTCGTCTGATCCGGCGCCATCTGGCGGGCTGTCTCCAGACGACGACTGGTACGAGCGCATCCATCGTGAACTCACACGTTCCGAGTGAGTCTTGGTACTCGCAACACAAACGTCCATTCTGCGCCCGTGGGTCTACTGGGAGTCTGGCATCGGACGCGCGCTGTGTGCGGGCGGCGTGGTCGTCGTTTGTGTCGGCGTCTTGTCTCCGGATTTGCCGAGCCCCTTGAGCGCACTCCAGAGTTACGACAGACTCAGCTCAGGAGACGACGGAATCAGCGTGATACTAACGAAGATCGACGCCCAAGTAGGGATGAGTCTGCCACCATCTCTAGTAAGCGCCTCGGTAGCCGATTGGCTAAGCCTTGCTAAGGAGCACAAACCTGAGAACGCAACTGACGGTACCGGACCAACACTCACAGTGAGTCCCGAACAGGTCGATCGAATGGACGCGCTGCTGTCTCGGTTCGAAAGCACAATGCGCTTTCAGCGCCATCCCGCGCCATCGACAGCTCCGCGCCGACTGCGATTCGAGCCAGCACCAGGCATACTCACCACGACGGGAGGCCTCGTAGGTTGGCTAGCCACGGTGCCACCAAGCACCGAGATTGAGTTCACCGGATTCGATGAGCACGACGACGCCATCATCAGCGTCACGGATCGTAAGGACGGGTCCACCTCGGATGCGTACGTCGCGCGCGCCGTCATCGACGAGGTACACCCGGCCCTTCCCGCTGCGTGGCGCCCGCTGGTTTCGAGACTGGTTGACGCCCGGAAGTCCCGAGTTCGGCAGGGAGTTCCATTCGATCCGGATGATCTACCGTTCTAACTCCCCGCCGCCCGCAGGGTGTTGGCGATGACCATCGCCACCGTCATCGGGCCGACGCCGCCGGGGACAGGTGTGATCGCCGAGGCCACCTCGACCACCGAGGCGTAATCGACGTCGCCGACGAGGCGCGAGCCCGACTTCCTCGAGGGGTCGGCGAGGCGATTGATGCCCACGTCGATCACCACCGTGCCGGGGCGCACCATCGAGGCGTCCACCATCCTCGGGCGGCCCGCCGCCACGATCAGGATCTCCGCCTCGCGCGTCACCGAGGCCAGGTCGCGCGTACCGGTGTGCGCCAGCGTAACGGTGGCGTTGGCGCCCTCGGCCTTGTTCGAGAGCAGAGCCGCCAGCGGCCGCCCCACGAGGAGCGAACGCCCCACGATGACCACGCGCTTGCCCTCCGGCGAGTTGCCCGTGCGCAGCAGCAACTGCTGCACGCCGAGCGGCGTGGCTGGCACCGTGTACGGCTGGCCCGAGAGCAGCAGTCCGAGGTTGTACGGGTGCAGGCCATCGACGTCCTTACGGGGATCGATGGCGCGCACGATCACCTGCTCGTCGACCTGCGGCGGCAGCGGCAGCTGCACGAGGATGCCGCTCACCGTGGCATCGGCGTTGAGACGCTCGACGGTGGCCAGCACCTCGGCGTGTGACGTCGAGGCGGGCAGCAGGATCGTGTCCGAGTCCATCCCTGCCTCGGCACAGCCCGTGGTCTTACCTCGCACGTAGGATTGCGAGGCGGGGTCGTCCCCCACGATGACGGCGACGAGCTTCGGCCGAGGGCGTCCCGCCGCGACGTGTACGCGCACGCGCTCCGCGATCTCCGCACGCACCTCGGCGGCAATCGCCGCGCCATCGATGATCCGAGCCGCCATACGGGCCTCCTCGCAGCCACGATAGCCGCGAGGGCGCCTCCGGGGCAGCCTTCAGGGCAGTCCAGCGTGCGGCGGCGTTCCCCCTCGACGGCGGCGCGCCGTAGACTCCCGCGATATGGCTTCTCACGCTGTGGGCATCGACATCATCGAGATCGACAGGGTGCGCGAGGTGCTGCGGAAGTACCCCGAGCGCTTCCTCGAGCGCGTCTACACGCCTGAGGAGGTCGCGTTCTGTCGAGGCCGCGTGCCGGAACTGGCGGCGCGATTTGCGGCCAAAGAGGCACTGATGAAGGTCCTCGGCACCGGCGCCCGTTCTGTCGCCTGGCGCGACATTGAGATACTCCCCGACCGCCGAGGCAAACCGCTGGTCTACCTCTACGGCGGCGCTGCCGAGCGCGCCGCCGCGATCGGCCTCGAGGAGGTCGACATCTCGCTGACGCACAACAACGCCTTCGCCGTCGCCTCGGCGGTGGGGGCGCAGCGCATCCCCGAGCAGCCACCCGCCGAGGCGCGCACGCGCCTCATCGACCGGCTGCGCCTGCGAGGACTGCTCAAGTGAGCGCGAACGGCGGCACCTCCGTCGAACGCCGCCTGTCTCCGTTCGCCCTAAGCCTGTCGCAAAGCACCGCCATCCTCGACGGTTCGAATCACCCTTCTGAGCTCGACCGGCGAACTATCGAGAACAGCGGTGTGGTTCGCCAAGCGCACCACGAACTGGGGAAACGCGCCACAGTCGGAAACCTCACCGCAGGCCGCCCTCAATGAAAGTCGTAACCGTCGAGCAGATGCGCGAGCTCGAGGAGGCCTCAGCCCGCCTCGGCGTCTCCGAGCGCACCCTGATGGAAAGCGCTGGCCTGGCCGCTGCGCAGGAAGCGTGGATGGCGGTCGGGGCCAGCGAGGAACGCGGCATCATCGTTCTGGTGGGGCCCGGGAACAACGGCGGCGACGGCCTCGTGACCGCGAAGCACCTCGCAGGGTGGGGCGCCGCGGTGGCCGTCTACCTGCTCCGCCCCCGCGCCGCCGAGGACGAAGTGTGGCGCGAGTTCGTTGACCTCAACCTGCCGCACTCGAACGTCGGCGACGACCCTGGCCTCGAACGCCTCGGCCGCTGGCTCGGTGAATCGAGCTGCGTTATCGACGCATTACTGGGCACCGGCGCGTCGCGCCCCATCGAGGGCGACCTCGCCGCCGTCCTCGCGCGGCTGGCCGAGGTGCACACGGCGCCACTCGGCCCTCGATTGATCGCCCTCGACCTTCCCACCGGAGTCGACCCTGACACCGGCCACGCCGACCCGGCCACCGTCGCCGCCGACCAGACCGTCGCGTTCGGGTATCGCAATGTCGGGCTGCTGCAGATGCCCGGTGCGCGCCTCGCGGGCAGCGTGATCACGGTCGACATCGGGATTCCGAAGGAGGCGGGCGGCGGCGCCCTGCCCTACGAGGAGATCGACTTCCGAGGCGTGCAGGCGCTGCTGCCCGCGCGCCCTGAGGACGGACACAAGGGCACGTTCGGTCGCGCCGTCGTCGCCGCCGGGTCGAGGCGCTACCCCGGCGCTGCGCGCCTCGCCTCGGAGGCCGCCGCGCGCGCCGGCGCCGGGCTCACCGTCCTGGCCGCGCCCGCGGTGGTGCAGCCGCTGGTAGTGCCCGCGCTCCCAGACGTCATCCACGAGCCGTTGCCCTCCAAAGCCGGGGCGATGAGCGGCGACATCGCCGCCCGCGCCCTGCTGCGCGCGCTGCCCGAGGCGAACGCGTTGCTCCTCGGACCCGGCCTGTCGCATACCCCGGCCACCGAGGAGTTCGTACGATTCGTGATCGCCGGGCTGTCGAGCGCGCCCCACAAGCTGCACGGCCTCGTCCTCGACGCCGACGCGCTCAACGTGCTGGCGGCGACCGCGGGCTGGAACGAGCAGCTGACCGCCCTCGAGGTGCCGCGCGTGCTCACGCCTCACCCCGGCGAGATGGCGCGCCTCGCGGGCGTCACCACCGCCGAGGTGCAGGCTGACCGCCTCGGCATCGCGCTGGTACAGGCGCGCCGCTCGAGGAGCGTCGTGGTCCTCAAGGGCGCGTGCACCATCGTCGCCGCGCCGGACGGCCGCGCCCGGATCTCGCCTGTGTCCAACTCGATGCTGGCAACGGGCGGCACCGGCGACGTGCTGGCAGGTCTGATCACCGGCCTCATCGCCCAGGGCATCGAGGCGTTCGACGCGGCGGCGGCCGCTGTCTACATGCACGGCGAAGCGGCGCGTGCCGTCACCGAGGCAATGGGCGCCGCCGCCGGCCTCGCGCACGACCTGCTGCCGCAGATCGGCCCAGTTCGGCGCCTCCTCGATGGCGGCACCACCCTCGGTGCGACAAGTCCGTTCGGAGCGCTCGGCGGCGGGATGATGGGCGGGCTCGCGGGCCTCGGGGGAGCCGGCGGTCTTGGCGGCGCATTCGGGGACGCCCTCGGTGGGTTCGGCGGGCCAGTTTGAGGGACTCCGAGGCACGTTGAGCGCTTCATCCGGCGCAAACGCAGGTAGCGATAGCGACTGTTAGACTGAGTATGCGCGGCGGCATGCCCTCGGACTTCCGAGGCCGCCCGGGAGGCCGGATGTGAGCGAACTCGGCGACGCAAGCTCGGCACAATCGAACGACGACACCGATCCCATGGCGATGCTGTTCCCCGGACAAGGGTCACAGACCCCCGGGATGGGCAAGCTGGTGCACGCGCACTCGGCAAGCGCGCGCCGCACCTTCGAGGAAGCCAGCGACGTCACGGGCATCGACCTCGTCAAGATCTGCTTCGAGGGCAGCGCGGACGACCTCGCCGAGACCACGTTCACCCAGCCGGCCGTCCTGACTACCTCGATCGCCATCGTCGAGGCGATGCGCGAGAAGCTCTCCGATGTCGGGCGACGCGTTCGCCCTCGACTTTTTGGGGGGCACTCCCTCGGCCTCTTTAGCGCAGCCGTTGCCGCCGAGGCGCTCACCTTCCGTGACGCGCTGGTCGTCATCGTTGAGCGCGCGCGGCTTATGAGCACCTTCAACACCGCACGACCGGTCGGCATGGCAAGCATCATCGGTCTCGACAGCGCGACCGTCGCCCAGCTCTGCGAAGACGCCACGCGCTCGCTTGAGGACCGCGTCGACGTTGCCAACCACAACCTGGACACGCAGACAGTCATCTCCGGCGATGTCTCCGCGCTCGAGCGCGCTATGGAGCGCGCGAAGGAGTTGCAGGGCAAGGTTATCCGGCTCAAGGTGAAGGTTTCCTCGCACACGCCTCTGCACGCCGAGCAGGCACAGGAGTTCGCTCTGCGGATCACCGAGATTCCGCTGGTCGACCCGATCCGTCCCATCATTTCGAACATCACCTCGAAACCGCTGCGCACAGCGAAGGAGCTGCGACAGGAGTTCGAGGCGCAACTCAGTTCGCCGGTCTACTGGGCGGACAACGTCCGTGAGATGGCACGCCAGGGCGTCGACACATTCGTCGAGGTGGGCCCCGGGCACGTGCTCGCCCGCATGGTGAAACGTGTGCAGGACAGGCTGACCGCCGTCTCCCTCGATGACGCGACCGAGCCGCCTATCCCGATCTCGGCGCTCCCCGCCGACTTCTCCCCGAATGGCGCGCACTAGGCCCGTGGGAACACGCAGCCAGAACCTTCGCACGCGCAGGGCAGCGACATGCCTCGAGTAGTCGTCACCGGCCTCGGCATGCTCACCCCGCTCGGCAACGACGTCGAGAGCACATGGAGCGCCCTGATCGAGGGCCGCTCGGGCATCCGCCGGATCAAGGGCTTCGATACCTCCGCCTACGAGCACGCCATCGGGGGCGAGCTGCAGGATTTCGACCCCGAACAGCACATCGCTAGCAAGCTCTTGCGCCGCATCGACCGCGCGAACGTCCTCGCGATCACGACCGCCCAGCAGGCGGTGCTCGACTCGCGCCTCGACCTCTCGAACGAGGATCCCGAGCGCGTGGGCGTCATCCTCGGCACCGGCATGGGCGGCGCCCACCTCATCGTCGAACAGCAGGAGATCCTGAACGAGAAGGGCCCCCGCCGGGTGTCTCCCTTCCTCGTGACTCAGATGCTGCCGGATACCGCCACCGGCCTCGTCGCGATCGCGCTCGGTGCGCGCGGGCCGAACTTCGCGATCACTGCCGCCTGCGCGACTGGGGGCGTGGCCATCGGTGAGGCGGCCGAGATCATCGCGCGCGGTGACGCCGACATCGTGATCGCCGGGGGCTTCGAGGCGCCCCTTCGTCCCATCTATTACGCAGGTTTCGCGGCCATGAAGGCCCTAGGGTCTCACGAGGACCCGGCAAAGGCAGTGCGCCCGTTTGAGGCGAATCGTACCGGCTTCGTGGTCGCCGAGGGCGCTGGAGTCATGATCCTCGAGTCTCTGGAGCACGCGCTGGCGCGCGGCGCGACCATTCGCGGCGAGTGGCGGGCGGCCGGCTCCGCCAACGACGCGTTCGACATGGCAGCGCCTGAGGACAGCGGCGCGGGCATCGTCTCCGCCATGCGGCGGGCAATGGCGCGCGCGGGCCTCGAGCCCGCAGACATCGACTACATCAACGCGCACGGGCCGGGCACCCCGGTCGGTGACCGCATCGAGTCCCGCGCCATCCGCCGGTTCTTCGGCGAGCACGCGGACGCCCTCATGGTCTCGTCCACGAAGTCGATGCACGGTCACATGATGGGCGCGTCGGGCGCCGTCGAGGCGATCGTGTCGCTGCTGACCTGCGAGCGCGGTATTGTCCCGCCAACCATCAACTACGAGCAGCCGGACCCCGACTGCGACCTCGACTTTGTGCCCAACGTCGCGAGGCAGGCCTCGGTCCGCCGGGCGATGAGCACCTCGGTCGGCCTCGGCGGGCACAACTCAGCCATCATCTTCGAACGGTGGGAATCCTGATGACGAGCGGACAGTTCGCGCAGTACGGCGTCGGCTTCCCTAGGCGAGTGGTAGTCACCGGCGTCGGCCTCGTCACTCCGGTCGGCATCGGTCGCGAGGAGTCCTGGCGTGCCCTGCTGGCGGGCGAGAACGGGATCACCGGGGTCACGCTGTGCGACGCGCACGACATCGAGAGCCGCGTAGCCGGTGAGGTCAAGAACTTCGATGCGCTCAACTACGTCGATCGCAAGGAAGCGCGTCGCATGGACCGCTTCACTCACCTCGCCATCGCCGCCAGCGCCGAGGCACACGAACAGTCAGGCCTCGATGTGGCGGTCGCAGCGGATGAGATCGGCGCGATGATCGGAGTCGGCATCGGCGGCCTGACCTGGCTCGAGGAGGGCTACCGGACGCTCTTCGAGAAGGGCCCCGACCGTATATCGCCCTTCCTAGTCCCTGCGTTCATCCCCGACATGGCCTCGGGCCAGGTCTCGATTCGCTTCGGCCTTCGCGGCCCGAACTACAACACTATGTCGGCGTGCGCCTCGGGCGCAGACGCCGTGGGCAGCGCCTTCGAGGTGATCCGCCGCGGTGACGCCGTGGCGATGTTCGCTGGCGGCGCGGAGTCTGCCGTGACGCGCATGGGGCTGGCGGCCTTCCACGCGGCGCGCGCCGTCTCCACGAAGCGCAACGACGACCCCGCGCACGCCTCGAGGCCGTACGACCTCGAGCGCGACGGCTTCGTCCTCGCGGAGGGCGCCGGGACCATCATGCTGGAGGACCTCGAGTTCGCGCGCGCGCGTGGCGCCACCCCGATCGCCGAGATCGTGGCCTACGGCCAGTCGGCAGACGCCTTCCACGTCACGCAGCCCTCGGAGAATGGCGAAGGCGCCGCCCGAGCTATGAACGTTGCCCTCCGCAAGGCGGGCATCGCGCCCACCGACATCGACTACATCAACGCGCACGGCACCAGCACGCTGCTGAACGACAAGTTCGAGACCATGTCGATCAAGCGCGTCTTCGGCGAAGCCGCGGGGTCGATCCCGATCTCGTCGACGAAGTCGATGATCGGTCACACCCTCGGGGCTGCGGGCGGCATCGAGGCAGCGGTGTCGGTGCTGTCGTTACGCGACCAGCGCATCCACCCGACGCGCAACCTGCTCATCCCCGACCACGACTGCGACCTCGATTACGTCCCGGAGGGCTCCCGCAACCTGGAGCTGCGCTACGTGATGAGCAACTCACTCGGCTTCGGCGGCCACAACTCCAGCCTGATCTTCAAGCGCTGGGAAGGCTAGTCGGAGGACTACTCGACGAGTTCGATGCCGGCCTCGATCGCCGCGCTCCGGAGTCGCGAGTCGTTCGTGGCAAGTGGTACGCCCAGCCTCGTCGCCAGTTCAAGGTAAGAGGCGTCGTACGCAGTCAGCCCGTGAGCGCGAGCGATCCCCAGACCAGCGCCAAACACGCGCGCAACATCCGGCACATCGATAGTGACGGGGATCCCGGCAAGCGCTTCCGCCGCCAGCAATCCCTGGTCTGGCGTCATCCGCCCGCGCACCTCACTGCGCCAAACCGCGTTCGCCACCTCGAATGGCCAGATCGCCGGGACATGAGCATCTTCGTTGACGATCCGCTGCGCCAGCGAAGCACTCGTTTCCTCGTCGAGGGCGACGAACGCGAACGCCGCGGAGCCATCGAGCACAAAGACCACTACTCGCGCCAGCCCAAAGCGCGCTCGATCTGCTGGTCCCGCTCTTCCCGCCCCTCGCGGATCAGATCGACGATTTCATCACGCGTGAACTTCGGCCAATCCGGCTGCACGCGCAGGCGGCGCAGCTTATCCATCGCCTCTTGCTTCGCCTGCCGCGTGCGGTCCGGCGCGGGTACGAGGTGGGCGACTGGCTTGCCGTTGCGCGTGACCTCGATGGTTGCGCCGTTCGCGACCTCGTCCAAGAGCGCGGAGAGGTGGGTCCGAGCCTCGTACACGCCGACGATCTTCATGCTCGCCATCCAGCTAGTCTACCGCTTAGTCTATATCACGATTACGACACTCACAACGCCGTCCGGCGCACCGGAGCCCGAACGTAAGTTGTCCGTCCGCCCCCACTCGCGGATGATTCGGGCGCAGCAAAAGGGGTCCCGAGTGCGAATCGTTGATGTGCGCGCGCGCGAGCTACTCGACTCACGCGGCAACCCGACCGTCGAGGTCGATGTCCGGCTCGATGACGGCTCGCTGGGGCGCGCCCTCGTGCCCAGTGGCGCCTCCACCGGCACGTACGAGGCCGTTGAGCTGCGCGACTGGGATGCCGAGCGCTACATGGGGCGAGGGGTGCTGCACGCCATCCGTAACGTGCACGAACACCTCGCGCCGGTCCTCCTCGACCGAGACCCGACGCATCAGGCCGAGATCGATCAGGCCATGGTCAAGGCCGACGGCACACCCAACAAGGCACGACTCGGCGCGAACGCGATCCTCGGCTGCTCGATGGCAGTAGCGCGGGCGGCCGCGACGTCCCTGCGCGTGCCGCTGTACCGCTACCTCGGCGGCTCCGACGCACGCACGCTGCCGGTGCCGATGTGCAACGTGCTGAACGGCGGCGCGCACGCCGCCAACTCCACCGACTTCCAGGAGTTCATGATCGTCCCCGTCGGCGCGCCATCCTTCGGCGAAGGCGTGCGCTGGCTCGCGGAGACTTACCACGCCCTGCGGCGCATCCTCACTGAGCGCGGCATGCCGACGACCGTCGGCGACGAGGGAGGATTCGCACCGCCCCTTGCGTCCAACCGCGAGGCAATGGACCTCCTGGTGCAGGCCATCGAGACAGGCGGACGGCACCCCGGTCTCGACATCGCGATCGCCCTCGACCCCGCGACCTCCGAGCTGTATGGCGACGGCGTCTACAAACTCGCCCGCGAGGGCCGCGACGTGGACTCTGCCGGCCTCATCGGGCTATGGGAGGAGTGGCTGAACGCCTACCCCATCATCTCCATCGAGGATGGCATGGCAGAGGACGACTGGGGTGGCTGGTCCGAACTCACGCGCCGCATCGGCGACCGGATCCAGCTCGTCGGCGACGACCTGTTCGTGACCAACGTCGAGCGGCTCGCACGCGGCATCGAGGAGCGCGCGGCGAACGCCATCCTCATCAAGGTGAACCAGATCGGTACCCTGACCGAGACGTTCGAGGCCATTCGTATGGCTCAGTCTGCGGGGTGGAACGCCGTGATCTCGCACCGCTCCGGAGAGACCGAAGACACCTTCATTTCACACCTCGCGGTCGCGACCGGCGTGGGCCAGATCAAGACTGGCTCCATGGCAAGGACGGACCGTAACGCGAAGTACAACGAACTCCTCCGCATCGAGGAGGAACTCGGCTCCTCGGCGCTGTACCAGGGCCGCTCCGCCTTCGAGTAAGCTCACGTCGCGACGGCCCGGGCTACCGAAGGGACCTCCGATGGCCATGCAGAATTCGAGCGTGCTCGGCGGCATGCGCACGACCTCCCCGTCGGCACTGCTCATACTGCCGCGCCTGGTGGCCGGGGTACCGCTCCTCGGGGTCGGGCTGGCGCACGTCTTCCAGCCGGAAGCCGCCATGCTACCGATCATCGAGGTCCTAGGGCTGCCGTTCGCCGCGCTGCTTGCGACGCTATCGGTCGCCGCCGAGATCATCGCGGGGCTCTCGATCTTGCTCGGCGCCTGAGCGCGGCTCGGCGCGCTGCTGGCGATCCCCACGATGGCCGTCGCCTTCTACGCGCACCTCGTCATCGAGGAGTGGCCAAGCCCGGCCAACGAGCCGCCGTTCGCGTTGCCGCTCGTGATCCTTGTCGCCTCGGCGATCATCCTCTGGGGCGGCGCAGGCCGCTGGGGCCTCGGCGCGCGCGCCTCGAGCTAGCGCCAGCCAGGCACACCTGTACTTCTGAGGTGGCCCGCTCTAGCGTGACTACTCGATGACGCACGAACATTCCGGAACAACTGGTGACGAGTTGCCCATCGCCGAGCCGCCGCAGCGCGTCTCCGGCATGCGCGTGCCCGAGGCATGGAAGCTCACCGGCAAGCCCGCGGATCTCGCGCCGGACGCCGACGATGCCTGGCGACAGACCGGCTTCATCCTGGGCGCCGACGTGCGTCTGATCGAGGCGAACCTCGACCTCCAGGTGCACGTCGCCGCCAGCGGCTACCACCTCAGCGCACGCGCCATGCGGATGGCCGCCATCACCTCGCTGTGGAGCCGCGCGCTGGTCACCGCCAGCGACGCCGCCCACCTCGCGAGGGCGGGGTCGTACCAGTCCGCGCTCGGCCTCGTGAGGCAGACCGTCGAGCTGCTGGCTGCGGAGCGCGGCCTCGCCTCGGACCCACAGGCGTGGGAGAGCTTCAAGGGCTGGGCCCATCGCGGCTACTCGACGCACGCCGGCGCGCGCGCTGACGAGGTCGGCCTCGGCCACTACTTCGCCGGCGAGGAGATCGCCTCCGACGCCGCGCTGCGCGTCATCTATCGAGGCTCAAGCGACCTCGCGAGGCCCAACTTCGGCCCCACCGCGCTCTTCGTCGCCAACGAGGCCTCACACCAGAAGTACCCGCTCGTCTTCGGCGATCGCGCCTTCCATCTCGGCTGGGCGGAGCTGATCTACGGCTGGCTGCTGCACCTCGGAGGCGCACAACTGCACCTCGCGCTGCACGCCTCGAACCATTTCCCGGTCACCGCCGAGCTGCGCGAGGAAGTGGTCACCCACGTGCGCGCAGTCGAAGCGCATCTCGCCTCGCTGGCTGCCGGCGAAACGCCGCGCTGCCGCCTCGAGGAGTACCTCGACGAGGACGGTCGCCGTCGCCACCTCCTCATCGACTTCCGCCGTCGACCGGGCGACTCAGCGAAGCGGGTACTGCTGTAGCTCCCGCGCAGACATTGAGGCGCGGGCCATGAACGCACTCACCACCTTCGGCGCGTTGGCCGTCTCGGCGATGCTGGTGTTCTACGCCCTCGAAGCACGCGCGCCGCGGTACGTGCTGGCGTTTGCGGCGGCGTGCCTAGCCTCGTCGGCGTACGGGCTCCTCGCCGGCGCGTGGCCGTTCGGAGTCGTCGAGGCAGTCTGGGCCGGGGTCGCTGTCCGGCGGTGGCAGGTCCGGATCCGAGGCTGAGTTCGGCCTCTGGACGCAAAAGCAAAAAGATCATCAGATCTTGGCGCGCGCGGCTTCGCGGACTCCCCATTCCGGCCGGACGCGCGCGACAATAATTCCCGCGCCTCGTCGGGAGGCGCTGCGGACTTCAGGGGGCAATCCGATGGCGATGCGCGTCGCGATCAACGGCTTCGGGCGCACGGGGCGCCAATTCTTTCGCGCCTGGTGGCTCAACCATCGTAACGACTTCGAGATCGTGGCCATCAACGGCCGCAGCCCCGTCGCGATGCACACCCACCTCCTCAAGTACGACTCCGACTACGGCCGCTTCCCGGCCACCATCGAGGACAAGGCCAGCTCCTTCCTCGTCGGCGGCACGCACGAGGTCGCCGTCTTCAGCGAGAGCGACCCCTCAAAGGTCCCGTGGGGCGAGGCGAAGGTCGACGTGGTGATGGAGTGCACGGGCGAGTTCCGCGACCGCAAGGCCGCAGCCCTCCACATCCGCGACGGCGTGAAGAAGGTCATCATCTCCGCCGCCGGCAAGGGCGAGGATTGGATGGTGATCATGGGCGTGAACCACGAGGAGTACGACCCCTCGAAGCACCACGTCATCTCCCCCGGCTCCTGCACCACGAACTGCGTGGTCCCGATGGTGAAGGTCCTCCACGACGCCTTCGGTGTGGAGCGCGGCTTTATGACCACCATCCACTCCTACACCAACGACCAGAACCTGGTGGACCGCAAGCACGACGACCTGCGTCGCGCGCGTGCCGCTGCCCTCAACATCATCCCCACCAGCACCAACGCCGCCGAGGCCGCCACGAAGATGATACCGGAGCTGAAGGGGCGCCTGACCGGCCTCGCCTTCCGCGTGCCGACCCCGACCGTGTCGGTGGTCGACCTAGTGACGGACCTCGTCGAGCCCGCCTCGATTGGCGCCATCAACGAGGCGTTCATGGCCGCGGCGGACGGCCCGATGAAGGGCTTCCTCTACACGGAGCGCGAGCAACTGGTCTCGAGCGACTACAAGAACCACCCCGGCTCCGCGATCTTCGACTTGCCTTCGACGATGGTGATCGACAACGGCAAGATGACGAAGACCATGGGCTGGTACGACAACGAATACGGCTTCTCGTGCCGCCTCGCGGACCTGTGCGCCCTGATCGCGGAGCGCGGCCTCGAGTAGCGGTCAGGCCTCGATGTAACGAACGGGCCGCCCTTGCGAGCGGCCCGTCTTGATCCAAGCATTCAAGACCCACCGGGCTCCCTCACCGCATTGCGAGCCCGCCCGCGCTCCCATGCTGGCGTTAGGTCCATCCGTCTCCATTCCACGACGGCTGAGGGCGTGGGCGGATCCGTGTTCCGATTCGTCAACTCGTAGGCGACTCCCGTTCGGCTGAAGAGAACGTAATCCCGGTGAAGGTCGGCCTCAGTCACACCGCGGGGGGCGGTCGCGCGGAACTTGAACCCGACCGTCGCGCTGGCCCTGTACTCGCCGTTCTCGTTGACAGTCTCATCCGAGACCTGCAGATCGCGAACCATCTCGAGCCGCCCGCCGAGGAAGGAGCGATGATCTGGGAGTACTTGCGGAGCGATAATTTCGGCTGGCGCATCAGGGTGTTCGGTGTAGTCCCTCGGAAGTGACCCCTTCCATCCAAAGGTTGGGGGCGCCACGGGACCGCTGTGGGCAACCAGCGTTCCAGCACCGAGGCAAAGTTGGAGGTCTGGGACCAGCTGCACCGTCTCTCTCCAGATCCACATAGGCGCGCAACTCATGCACGATCGCGTTCCTAAGGGACAGAAGGTCTCCCAGCTCCCGTCCGTCCAACAATTCCGGCGCTACATCCCGCACGAGATGCTCGACGCCTGCCCACTTTCGGTCGCGGTCCTCGCCAGCCGGCGTCTCACAAACCGTGCACGCGGCGCGCCGAATTGGATGGAAGTACCCATCGAGCAGCGGTCCTATGGCCTCAAGCCCGATCCAGGCACTGAGGAACTTGTCGCAGGCCGATAGGCCGCCGGTCGAGTGCGCGTACCAACGTGCTGCGAGCTCGATCAAGTCGCGCGTCTGCCCATCAATCGATGCCATTTGATTGAGAAACTCACCAAGTGCGAGTGGGCTGAATAAGATGGTTGGCGGGCGATCGTTGTCATAGAAATAGTCCCGCTGCGTCTGTAATTCACCGAATATATTCATCCACGCCAACCGCACAAGATGAACTGGTTCAGGCGGACAGCTGGCGAAACACGCTGCCATTCGACCGACCACATCTCTCGTCCGCGTAGCAGAGTCTTCAGCACCATCAAAGCTCGACGCGAGAAATTCCACCGTAAGCAGCAGCCCTGACGGCCGCTCAACTCCGTCGGCATCCGGCAGGTGCAAAGGATCCCAGTAGCCTCTAACACACCATCACTGCTCCGGTTCCCGCAACGGTTGCCGAAGCGTCGGCCCGCGCCCCGAGTACAACGCGACTTGGATTCCGACTTGGGCAACGTACAGCTGGTCCTCTATTGCGGAACTCATCCTGTCGACCTCCTTCCCGGCGCAAACAAAGATTACATGGAGCGTTGCGGGCTATCGCTCAGCTCTATTCCACGTATCCGCTACACTCCCCAACTGATGCTTGACGCACTTTCCGAGCGGCTACAGGGCACCTTCCGGCGCCTCGGCTCACGTGGGCGGATCTCCGAGGACGACCTCGACGCCGCGCTGCGCGAGGTGCGCGTCGCGCTGCTCGAGGCCGACGTCAACTTCAAGGTGGTGCGCGACTTCATCGCCCGCGTCCGCGAGCGCGCCCTCGGCACAGATGTGCTGCAATCGATCACGCCCGGCCAGCAGATCGTCTCCATCGTCAACGATGAGCTGGTGGACGTCCTCGGCAAGGACACGCAGCCGCTGCGGAAGGCCACCAGCGGCATCACCAAGATCCTCGTCTGTGGCATCAAAGGCTCCGGCAAGACCACGCTCGTCGGACGCCTCGGCATGCGCCTCAAGAAGGAGGGGATGAAGCCCCTCCTCGTCGCCACCGACTTCGAGCGCATGGCCGCCACCGAGCAGCTCCAGGTGCTCGGCCGCCAGATCGATGTGCCCGTCTACTTCGAGGCAGTCGAGGCACCAGCCGCGCAGGTCGCGAAACGCGCCCTCCTCGAGGCCGCGCGGCTGGGCGCAAACGCCGTGATCGTGGACACCCGGGGCGCGGTCGCCCTCGATGACGCGCTCATGGACGAACTGGCCGCCCTGGCCGACGAGGTAGACCCCACCGAGGTGCTGATCGTCGTGGACGCGATGACCGGCCAGGAGGCCGTGAACCTCGCACGCGAGTTCGATGAGGCCATCGAGGGCACGGGCATCGTCGTCACCAAGCTCGACTCCGACACTCGAGGCGGCGCCGTGCTGTCAGTGCGCGAGGTCACCGGCCTGCCCGTGAAGTTCATCACCACCGGCGAGCGCCTCGACGCCATGGAGGACTTCCACCCGGACCGCTTTGCCAGCCGCGTGCTGGGGATGGGCGACGTCGTCACCCTCGTCGAGCGCGCGCGCGAATCGATGGGCGACAAGAACATCGAGCATGTGGCGCAGCGCATGCGCAGCGGCCAGTTCGACCTCGAAGACTTCCTCCAGCAGCTCAGCCAGGTCAAGCAGATGGGCAACCTGGCCGGCATGATGGACATGATTCCGGGGATGGCCCAGCTCAAGGACAAGGCCCAGATCGCGAACCTCAACGAGGCATTCCTGAAGCAGGCCGAAGCGATCATCCAGTCGATGACCGTGGTGGAGCGCCGGAATCCGGATGTGCTCAACGGGTCCAGGCGGCGGCGAATCGCCCTCGGATCCGGCACGACGCCCGCGGATGTTAACCGCCTCTTGAATCAGTACCGCGAAGCGAAGAAACTGATGCAGGTGATGGCCGGGGCCAAGGGCGCCGGCGGACTACGTCGGCTGCTGGGCTTCTGAGGTTCGCGCTTCGGAGGACAATTCGAGCCAGATAGCTATTTCCGGGCTTCTAGGCCGCACGCGCTCCTCGGAGTCGCGACCTCGACGTTCCGCGGAGTCACGTAACATCGAGCCCACCATCGAGGGCTCTGGGAGGCATGTTGTGCTGAGAATTCGATTGCGCCGGACTGGAAAGATCCACCAGGCCTCGTACCGTGTGGTGGTGGCTGACCAGCGCGCCAAGCGCGACGGCGACTTCGTCGAGGTGCTCGGGCACTACAACCCCCGCGTGCACCCCAAGGTGTTCGTGGTGAACCAGGAGCGCGTGGCGCACTGGCTCTCCGTCGGCGCGCAACCCTCGGACACGGTGCACCGCCTCTTCGCCGACAACGGCATCGCGATCTCCGCGCCGCCGAAGCGCGTGACCAAGCCCTCGAAGATCGAGCGTGAGGCTGCGGCCGCCGCCGAGGCAGCCCGACTGGCCGCCATCGCCGAGGTAGCTGCGGCAGCCAAGGCAGCCGCGGCAGCTGCGGCAGCCGAGGCAGCTGCGGCAGCCGAGGCAGCTGCCCCGGCCGCCGAATAGCCGGCGAGCCACCGACGATGAAACAACTCATCGAGTACCTCGCTCGCGCGCTCGTCGAACACCCCGACGAAGTTCGCGTCGAGGAAGAAGACCAGGGCGACCGCGTAGTCGTGCACCTCTACGTGGGCGACTCCGACAAGGGCCGCGTGATCGGTCGAGACGGTCGCATCGCCAACGCGATGCGATCGCTCCTACACGTCGCCGCCACGCGCGCCGGTGTGCGCGCCTACCTGAGCATCGAATAGCACCGGCCGCGTACCGACCAGTCATCGAGTAGCGCCACGACCTCGACGCCCCCGACCACCCGCGCGGAGATCGACGTGCCCAGCAAGCGCAAGAAAGTCGCCGTCGGCTCGATCAACGGCGTCTGGGGCGTGCACGGGCACGTCAAAGTCACCGTACTCACCTCGAACCCGGAACGCTTCAAGACCGGCGTGACGCTGCTGCTGCAGGGCATCCCGCGCAAAGTCCTTGACGTGCAGTTCCCGCGAGGCTACCCCACCGTCCTCTTTCGGGGCTTCGAAAGTCGCGAGGCCGCCGCCTCCCTCGTCGGCGAGTTGATCGAGATCCCCGAATCCGAGCTGCCGGAGCTGCCCGAGGGCGAATATTACGTCCACGACCTTGTCGGCATGGCCGTCGAAACCTCCGAGGGCGAGGCGCTCGGCAAACTGGTCGAGGTGCTGCGTACCGGCTCAAACGACGTCTACCTCGTGCGGCGCGAGGGCGCGAAGGACCTGCTGCTGCCGGCGATCCCAGACACCATCCTCACCGTCGACGTTGCAGGACGCCGCATGGTCATCGAGCTGCTACCCGGCCTCACCGAGTAGCCTGCGGCCGCACCCGGCCCATCGGCCCATCGTTTGCGGGTGCTCGATGGCGGTTCGTATACTCGATGCTGGTTCCCGGGGATGTAGCTCAGCTGGGAGAGCGCTGCGTTCGCAATGCAGAGGTCGGGGGTTCGAGCCCCCCCATCTCCACCAGGACCCGCCTTCGCGACATCTACGAGCCCCTCGAGGTAGCCGGCCTACACCCCGCGGGCATGGCGGCGTGCCCTCCGTTACCATGACTGAGCGGGCGTCCGAGCAGCGCCCAACCAGTCGAGGACAGGTCCCGGGCGCATGGATCGAGCGGTCAGATTCCTCGTCGTTGGCGCTCTGGTCACCACGATCAACTTCGCGGTATTCAACGTCGTCCTGCTGTTTGCTCACGATATCTCGAGACCGTACGTGCTCCTGGCAAACACGATCGCCTTTGTGGTGGCGGCGACCGTGGGCTACCAGCTCCACGCCCGTGTCACCTTCCGTGCCGACCGTGACTGGCGGGGGTTTGGCGCCTTCGCCATGGTTGCCATCGCCGGTATCACTATCGACAATGCCACACTGACGCTCCTCCTCCTGCCGTTCGACTCGAATCACCGGCTCACACTCAACCTCGCGAAGGCCGGCGCGGCTGTCGTCGCCGCACTCTGGAACTATCAGGGCTATCGCGTCTTTGCCTTCGGGCAGCGCTGGCGGCGCCGCAGCTCCGTCGATGTGACGGCGTGACCACTCACCAGGCCACCACGGCCTGCACAGAGGAGCACGCGCGCTGAGCACGTCACCCGGCCACGTCCTCGATAGCGGGCTCGCCTCGACGTCGCGAGGGGTGGCGCTGTCCCGACTCGCCGCCACCCACTGGCAGTTCCTCGCTGTCCTCGGCGCCTTCATCGCGTCGACGTTCATCGTGCCGACCCTCGCCCCGGTCGCGATCTCCGACGACTGGGTCTACATCCGCTCAGTCGAGATCCTGCTCAACGAAGGTCATTTCGAGATCCTCACGATCGCGAGTTCGAACCTGCTCTTCCAGGTCGTCTGGGGGGCGCTGTTCGCACTTGTCTTCGGGCCCGAACTCGGCGTGTTCCGGCTCTCGCTGGTGGTGCTCTGGTTCCTGAGCGCGTTCGCGTTTTACGGGTTGCTCCTGGAGTTGACTCACGATCGCGCGCGCAGCGCACTCGGTACCGCGATCTACCTCTTCAACCCGCTCGCCTACTCACTGGCGTTCACGTTCATGACCGACGCGCCGTTCCTCTCGATGCTCACGATCTCCCTCTACTGCTACGTCCGCGGCGTCGGGACCGGCACCAGCGCCCGGTGGACCTTCGCGGGTTCGGTGGCCGCGGCCGGCGCGGTCCTCGTTCGGCAGCCGGGCGCCCTCATTCCTTTCGTGGTCGTCGTCTCGCTGCTGGCGACGGGTGACATCCGCCCCAACCTGCGAGGCCTGCGCACCACGCTCGAGGTCGCTGCCTTCCCGGCGCTGGTCTACATCGCCTTCTACATCTGGCTGCGCTTTGTACACGGCGAGCCGGAGGTGCACCAGCAGATGCGCGTGCAGATCCTCCTCGGCGGCTGGTCCGAGGTGCGCCTGCACGCCGCGCGCCTGTTCGTCGTCGAAGCGATCTACCTCGGTTTGTTCCTGCTGCCGCTGGCCGGCGGAGTACTGCTGAGCCTGCGGGCCATCACCGGTGGCCTCAGCACTCGAGGGTGGGTGTGGTTCTCCGCCTGGCAGACATTCGTCATCGCTGGCTTCACCGGCTTCTGGGTGATCGGCGCGCGGATGCCACTCATCCCGCACTTCCTCAGCCCGGCCGGGATCGGCCCGAACGACCTGATGAAGGCGCGCTCGGCGATCTGGGGGAGCACCACTCGAGACGTGCTCACGATCGTCTGCACGCTCGCGGCGCTCATCATCGGGCTCGTGGTGGCCCGCGGGCTGGTCGGATGGCGAGCGCGACCCGCCGACGAACGTCGGGCGGCGGCACTGCTGCTCGGCCTGCTCGTCGTCAACTCGATCGGCGCGCTGATCGTCTCGTCGCAGTTCCGTCACTGGACAATCGAGGGCCAGCCAGCCCCGTCCCTGGACCGCTACTTACTCCCGGTGCTGCCGGTTGCGATCGGCCTAGTGCTGTGGGCGCTGCGCGACGTGCGCTTCTCGTTCCACATCGGCTGGACGGTCACACTTTTCATGATGCTGTTCAGCATCGCAGGCACTCGCGATAACATCGCCTACCATCAGGCACAGTGGGAGCTTGCTCGAGATGCGAAGGCCGCGGGTATCTCGGAGCTCGAACTCGATGCGGGCGCATCTTGGGACGGCTACTACCTCGGTGAGACGTCCCTCGAGAAGCTGGGGTACGTCGGTCGCCCCGGCTACTGGTGGTTGTCGCTGTACGCGCCGATCATCGACCCGCGCTACGCCATCGCCACCGAACCCGTGCCGCCTCGCTACACGGACGCGGTCATCGAGAAACGCTACGACCTGTGGCTCGACCACAAACCGGCGCGCCTGCTGCTGCTGCGTCGCGACGACGTCGCGGGCCCGCCCTAGCACTTCCTCACGCACGGCCACCCTTCGAGGTCGCGCGTGAGGATGTCGACCGCGCACGATACGATGCCCCTATCGAGGTAGACCGTCGTCCTCGAGCCGTCGCCGCTCGACCTCCGGGACGCGCCGGTAACTCATACGGACCGTCACGGAGAGCGCTGTTGGACGTCACTGAGATCGCCCGACTCGGCGCGTACGAGGACTGGTACTGGTGGCACCGCGCACGGCGCCGCATCATCGACCGCCTGCTCCAGCGAGCGCTGCCGTCCCGTCATGACCTGAGCATTCTGGATGTAGGGGCAGGCACCGGCGCGACCTCGCGAGCCCTCGCGAAGTACGGCCGCGTGCTCGCGGTCGACTTCAGCCCCGAGGCTGTCTCGATCGCCCGCGGTCGAGGGCTGGACGTGGCGAGGATGGACGCCCGCGCCCTCGGCCTGCCGGACGCCAGCTTCGACCTGGTTGTCGCTCTCGACATGATCGAGCACCTGGAGGACGACGCCGCCGCCGTGCGAGAGTTGTGTCGCGTGCTGAAGCCCGGTGGGGTGCTGCTTGTGACGGTACCGGCGTACAGGTGGCTGTGGAGCAGCCACGACGTAGCCAACCACCACTGGCGCCGCTACCGCCGCCGCGAGCTCGGCAACGTTCTGCGCAACGCAGACCTCGATGTCGAGGTCTGCTCGTACGTCATGATGACGATGCTGCTCCCGGCGGCCGCGTATCGCCTGCTCGAGCGTCTGCCCGGTCGAGGCGTCCCTCACGACGAGGCGGAGATCCGCTTCACGCCGGTACCGGTGCCGCTGAACTGGGCGCTGTCGCACATCGCAGCCTGGGGTGGGCTGCTGGCAGGCCGGGTTTGGCTGCCGTTCGGGCTGAGCATCGCCGCCGTCGCACGCCGTCCCCTCGATGAACAGGCGCGTTCGAGGTAGCTCGTGCGTTTCCGACTGAGCATGCGACATCGCGATTTGTCCGAAGGAGCGCGCCGATGACCTGCCCGCACTGCGAATCTATCGCGGCAACGTTGCCTATCAGGCAGTCGAACGAGTCTCCTAGTCTTGCCCGCGCGACAGTTGACCGGCGGACTATACGGCCGCGGCGAATCGCGGGAAGGCACGATCACTAAGACGTGCGACCGCGAATCTGCTAGTACCCATAGCAGTTCTCGCACCAACTGATCTCTGATTCGCCCGCTGAGTTGAAGGCGCTGACACCGAATACGCGCCTCGTCGAGTGCGTGCCCCCTGGGCCACTCGTGCGATGGTCGAGGGATGGAGCTCGAATTAGGACCGACGCTGAACAGAAGCACCCGCACATAGCCCGCGACGCTTCAGCGAGGTTCACCACGAGGTCAGCCGCATTCTACGCAGCGCGGCTCAGGGGCGGCGCTCGGCCTAGTCAGCGGCGTGCCCTGAAGGGCAGCGCAGGGTCATGTACGTTGCGTCACGGGCACTGTGAGGTCGTCAGTGGACCGGCTACCGTCTCGCGCGATGACAGCCGACGAGACCAAGCTGCTCATCAAGACGCTCGCCTGGTAAGTCCACCGGGGCTATCCGCTTGAAGC
>SHYS01000008.1 GCA_009692685.1 Dehalococcoidia bacterium | reverse complement strand
CTGGAGGACCTGGGCTTTTGCGCCAAGGGCGAGTTCAAGGACTTTGTGCAGGGAGGGCGGCTGCGCTTCGACAGTGGCCTGAGGCCAGCGCTCAACACCGATGGCGGCGGGCTTTCCTCGAACCACCCAGCGGGGCGCGGCATCTTCCTGCAGATCGAGAGCGTGCGGCAGCTGCGAGGCGAATCCACCTCGCAGGTACCCGGTGCACGGCTTGCTGTGGCGCATGGCAACGGCGGCTCGCTCGGTGATGCGCACGCCGCGGGCACGGTCATCCTCGCGAGAGACTGAGTCATGCCGGCGGCGTGACGAGCGGGCTGAGGGCTCCACTCGATGTCGCCGCGGCTTGGTTAGCGGCGCACGGCACGACGATTTCTCTCGGTCGGGTGCTCGTGGAGAAGCAAGTTATTCAGGCGTGCCCACGACACGCCGGACCCTCCGCGATCGCCAGATCGTGTGTACCGGCTATCCGCGATCGGGGCTCACGAGCCGAGCCGTGACTCAATCAGAGTGGGTCTTGGCGCAGCCGAGCGTGGTTCGGTCAGGAGCCTGGAGGGCACGGCCTCGAGCTTTTCGACCGACGACCTGGCGTCCGTCACGACGTGGCGCTTCCCCAGTAGAGCGAAGTCTGTGAGGCCGATGCCGGTTTGCCAATGGTAGCCGGCCTCCAGGTAAGGAATCTGCACGCCCCGGACCGTTTGAAGTTAATCCGCTCCAACGCGGTAGTTCCATCAGCAATGTGCAGCGCGCGATTACTCGGTGATCGTGTGCTTGTCAGTCCCCGAGTAAGGTTGCGTATCCGAGCGTACAGATCGCATCGACGTAGTCTGATAGCCAGCCAGGATCAGGAATGCGGACCTGCTGTTCCCTGAACTGTCGGTGGTAGCGTAAGTGCTCCTCCTCGAGCTTCTGTCGGAACGCGCCCTCCTCAGTGAAGGCATCGTGATCCACGTCTTCCGGTCGACTGTCGAGCTCCTCGTCGTCGAGATCCGGATCATCGCGCCAGTACTCGCTCAGGTAGCCCAGTGCTTCGTCAAGCTCGCGCCGGCAATCGAGCATGTAGCTGGCGAGGACTTCGGAGGCGTCTTGGGACGAGCCGCGAAAATGCTCGGGCCGGGCACAGTCCTCGCAGAGCGTGATCAGCTTGCGGGCATCGCAGTCGTCACCGCGCTGACAATCGCCGTGGCGCGCCGCGTAAGGCGTGAGCGACGGCCTGCTCGCATACCCAACGACAAGGAGTTCCTGATCTCGTTGACAGCGCGGGCAGACTAGGCGGCGACCGAGGATCTGATCGAGCGCTTCGTCCCAGTTGAAGTTCATGTCGCCCTCCGGTGACTCCATCGTACGAGTTCGGATGCGATGATCGGCGCCAGCTTTCGGTGAGCCTGTTGGTCAGGAGGTAGATCGCGCAGCCGGCTTCCAACCAAGATCGTGTCGCTCGACAGCCGGTCGTCACACATCGCCGCCACAAGCCGTGCATGGAGTACTCGAAGACCATGGACTACCACGCGCAACTCAGCCATATTCGACATAGCCCCTTCCGCATCTCCAGTTGTCGGTAGCGTCTGCCATTGGCAGTGGATCTCTGGGGCACTGTTTCAATGAAGCGCTGCGTCTCGTCGAGTACGTCGCCGTCACCAAAAGCGAGCGGACGCACAGCCTTGCATGCCTCTCGTTATCATCGCGGTGCCCGCACGGTGGGCGCACGATGACGAGAGGTGGAGCCGATGGTATTCCAATTCAACACGCAGGTTGACTACGAGAAGGCGGGGGTCCGATTCAAGATCGCACTCGACCAGGCAGCTGGTGAGAGCGCTGCCACACTGAAGGTGACCGCGGAGGAACTCGCGACCAGACGACCGCTGGCGATGAACCACGCGACAGCGCCCGCAGTCCACGACTTCACTCGAGGCTACGCGCGCTGGCTCGGCAGCAAGGGTATCCGCGCCGAGAAAACAGATGAGGCTGTGACCGGCGTGACCACTCGGCCCGTCACCTCCGTCGACCTGCTCCAGATCGCGCACGATGCCGTCGACATGATTGACCAGCGCTTCCCGAACTATGAGGCGTCGGTGATCGGTTCCGGCGCCTACTCAGATATTGTCTACAAGAAGAGCGACGGTGTGGCGTGGCTGACCCTGAACCGGCCCGAGACCTACAACGCCAAGCGTGGCATCACGATGGACGAGATGGCGCACGCGCTGCTTGATGCGGCGGGAGACAGCTCCGTACGCGTCGTCGTAATCTCCGGTGCCGGGCCGAATGGCTTCTGCACCGGCAACGACCAGAGCTACGACCCGAGTCTCGAGCGGTCTGACTACTCGGGTAGTTCAAGCGTGAGCTACAGCCAGGTAGTGCGGAACATGCCGCAGCCCGTGATCTGCGCCGTCGATGGTTTCGCGATAGGTTCCGGCAACATCCTGGCGTATGAGAGCGATTTCACGATCGCCACCACACGCTCACGCTTCGGGCAGACTGGGCCGCGCGTCGGCAGCCCGGCGGCCGGCCACGGCGTCGCGATGCTCGCCGCGCGCGTCGGCCAGAAGCGCGCCCGCGAGATCTGGATGCTGTGCCAGCAGTACTCGGCGCAGGAGGCGTTCGAGATGGGCCTTGTGAACAAGGTGGTGCCGCCGGAGCAACTCTGGGACGAGGTCAACCGCTGGATCGGTTACGTGAAGGGTGTCAGCCCGGTCATCGTCCAGATGCAGAAGATCTCATTCCGCCAGTACGAGGACTTCGAGAACCCGGATGTGGGCCCCGTCCAGCAGTACATTCCGGACTACTCGTCGTCGGCTGAAGGGCAGGAGCGGCGCCTGGCGTTCGTCGAGCGACGGCCGCTTGACCACTCGAAGAACATGCCGTTCATTCCAGTGCCGATCGTCTAGCAACAACCCAATCGAGGGAGGCGCGCGCGGACATCGAGCGGAAGGTCATGTACTCATGCGCCTTCTGAGCGGTGAACCGTGGGAGGGCTCGGTTCCCCGCGCGCGCTTGTTCGACGCCACGCCGTGGAGGTCGGCTTTTCGGAGTCCGACTTCCCGTCTCCCCCAAACCTGCCTCAGGCCCCACCTCGAGGTGGGTTCTTGTGATCGGTGCGCCGGGACACGCAGCAGAAGTCCGGCATCTCCCACGGATCTGGAATCTCGCCGTCGCCGACCACGAAGTCTGCTCCGCGGTAGCCAGCTTGCTCCGACATCTGAAGCGCCACGATTGAGGGTGGACCTTCCGCCAGAGCCACACCCCGGACGTCCTTAACGAACTCCGGAACTGCTGTGCAAGCGGGCGTCCGAGGTCGCAATCTGCCCCATCGAATTCGCGACGTCGTCCCCTTCGAGCCATGACGATGGCCAGCGTGCCGTTGGGCGTCTCCGGCAGGGCACTCGTCGTGGCGAAATCTGAGGATCGGGACTTTCCCATGACGTGCACGTTATGGTAATGCTAGATTCGATCCCAATGAGAGCTGCCATCGAGGAGCACCACAGTGATGGCGAAGCACGCCTCTCGCGTGCCCGGTCGATGGCTAAAATCGAGGTGGCGCCCTGAGTTCTGACAGAACCGGCTACGGGCGCTGCCCCCACGCGAGACCGGGCCGGCCCTCTGGCGCCTCGTCCCCGGGGTCGCCGGAAGCGGGCTCACCGGGAGCTTCAGACGCCTGCGATGCGATGGCGGGCTCGTCCGCGGGCGCCGTACGGTTCTCCGCCGGGCCAAGCAGCCGCTTGAGGTCGTCGCCTTCGACAGTCTCGACTTCGATTAGGCGCGCCGCCAACTCGTCGAGCTTATCGCGATGGGCCGCGAGCACCGCGCGGCACTTCTCATGCGCCACGTTGACCTCGCGACGTACTTCCTCATCGATCGCCTCGGCGGTGCGTTCCGAGTAGTCACGCTGCCCGCCGAAGTCGCGGCCGAGGAAGACTGCCGCTGCCCCGCGTCCGAAGGTTCGCGGTCCGAGCCGATCGCTCATTCCCCACTGCGTCACCATCTCGCGGGCGATCTGCGTCACCCGGGCGATGTCGCTGTGAGCGCCGGTGGTGGCCTTGCCGAAGGCCATCTCCTCGGCAACCTTGCCGGCGAGGGCCTGCGCCATCAGCGCCTCGTAGTAGCGCCGGTTGTGCAGGTGGCGCTCATCGATGGGGATCGAGCGGGTAAAGCCACCGGCCCTGCCGCGGGACACGATCGTTACCTTGAAGGGCGGGTCTGCCTCGGGAAGGAAGTAGCCCGCGACAGCATGACCACCTTCGTGGAAGGCGATGATCCGCTTCTCGTCCGGCGTGATCACACGCGACTTCAGCTCAGGGCCGGCGCTTACCCGATCGACAGCCTCGTTCATTTCGGCGTTGGAGATGCGCTTCTTGTTGCGCCGCGCCGCGAGGATCGCGGCCTCATTCACCAGGTTTGCGAGGTCCGCCCCCGAGAAGCCCGGCGTCTGCCTCGCGATGGTCTCCAGCGAGATATCGCTGTCCAGGGGCTTACCCTTGCTGTGGACGTCGAGCACCGCGCGACGCCCCTTCACGTCCGGCAGGTCGAGCGTCACATGCCGGTCGAAGCGGCCATGGCGAAGCAGCGCCGGATCGAGCACGTCCACCCGATTGGTGGCCGCGATCACGATCACGTTCGCGTTCGTGTCGAAGCCGTCCATCTCAACGAGGATCTGGTTGAGCGTCTGCTCGCGCTCGTCGTTGCCTCCGCCGACGCCCGCGAAGCGTTGGCGGCCGACAGCATCGATTTCGTCGACAAAGACGATCGCAGGCGCGGCACGCTTCGCCTGGTCGAACAGGTCGCGCACGCGGCTGGCGCCAACGCCCACGAACATCTCGACGAACTCCGAAGCGGAGATCGAGAAGAAGGGGACGCCCGCCTCACCAGAGACAGCCCGGGCGAGCATCGTCTTGCCCGTACCCGGGGGGCCAACGAGCAGCACGCCGTGTGGAATCCGCGCACCGAGCGCCACGAACTTCTCCGGGTACTTCAGGAACTCCACCACCTCGGCAAGTTCCTGCTTCGCCTCCTCCTGCCCTGCCACGTCGAGGAAGGTCGCGGTCGATTGCTCGCCGGTGGAGACGCGAGCACGGCTGCGGCCGAATTGCATTGCCTGGCCGTTCGCGCCCTGGGCACGCCGCATCATGAAGACCAGCAACCCCCCGAAGATCGCGAGCGGCAGGAAGGTCAGCGCCAGTGCGAGCGTGTTCCCGAACGCACTCGGGCCTTTCACCGTCACCTCGATGGCCTTGTCGCCACTGGCCAGTGGGACGTTGTTCAGCTGGAGAAGCCGCTCAATCGAGGAAGATGGCTCTTTTCGAGAACGAACCGGCTCGGGCTCCGTCCGGAGTTGCACAAGCAGAGCGTCCCCCGTCGCCTCAATGCTCTTCACGTTCCCGGCCTGTGCCTGCTTGATGACGTACGAGAGCGGTACCTCGCGCGAGCCGGAGGTGGGACTGAAGACCGTCCAGACTGCGATCACCGCCGCAGCCAGGATCAGGCCATAGATGAGGGAAGTACGTATCCGGGCGAAGGACATGTATGGTGCTCGCAGGTGAAGGCCACACCCACTAGGGCGCAGGCCGACCTTCAGCCACTCCGGGCGACGAACTCGCCCACGTTGCCGCTGTCAGGTTAACAGCTTGGAGCGCCACCCCGAAACATACGCCCACGAGTTCTGATTGTGGGTGCATGTTCAGATTCAAATCGTTGGCGGAGGTCCGTCAGGACTCAGGACCGACGAAGCTACACTCCCTCAGGACCCTGAGTCCTGAGGGAACCGAGTCGTCTGAGTCCGAAACGTCTTGGGGGGCCTCCGCTGTCTGTGCAGGCTAGGATGGCCCCGCAGCGCCGGTCGTGCGTCGGCGCTTCCGACGGATCGGAGCTCCCTCACGTACAGGGAGGAATGGACGAGACCAAGCCGCGCCAGATCACCGTTCGTCTGGTCGAAGACCCCACGCCCGAGGCGCGCGCGGCTCGGCTCACTGAGCTACTGGCAACCGGGATCGCGCGGCTGCTCCAGAAGGGCGCCGCCGTTGACTTCGGGCGCGAGATGTCGGTGCATGACGACGAGGGGATTGAGCACCGACCGTGGTAGCCGTGAAGGCAAATCGCCGTGAGCGCCAGACTGTGCGCAAGGTCGGGCTGGTCGTCCGCGTCTCCACGGACATGCAGGCAGCAAGTCCGGAGGGCAGTCTCGTCACGCAGTTGCAGCGGCTGCGGCAGCAGGTCGCCTACAAGCGGGACGCGATCGGGGAGCCCTGGGAGGAAGCGGCGGTCTACGAGCTGCGGGGCGTATCCGGCAAGGACTCAGTACGCAGTCCCGGCCCGCGCGACTGTTCGAGGACATCCGCGCGGGCCGGGGAACACCATCATCTGCACGGCGCTGAGCCGGCTCTGCCGGAGCCTTCGTGACTTCCTCGACCTGCTCGAGGTGTTGGACGAGCACTGGGTCGAGTTCTGCTCGCTCAAGGAGCAGCTCGACACAACTACGCCGCACGGGCGGTTGATCAGGACGATCCTCATGGCGCTGGCGCAGTTCGAGCGCGAGCAAACCTCGGAGCGTACGCACGACGCGGTCGTGGCGCGCACCGACCGTGGGCTGTGGAACGGCGGGCGCCTCTTCGGCTTCGACCTCGATCCAGACCGCAAGGACTACCTCCTGTCGAACGAGGCGGAGGCGACCGGTATGAACTTCATGTTCGAGACGTACCTCGCGGTCGGCTCGATCGCTGAGACCGTCGAGCGCATGAACCGAGCGGGCTATCGTGCGAAGTCGTTCACCTCGCGCCGAGGGAAAGCGCACACCGGTGGCGAGTTCGCCTTTTCGACCGTGCAGCAGATGCTCAAGAACGTCGCCTACATCGGGAAGAGGGAGGCGACCGGGCCGGACGGGCCGCTGCTCGTGGACGCGGTGTGTCCGGGGATCGTCGTCCCAAACCTCTTTGGGCGCGTCCAGGCACTCATGGCAAGCAACGCGCGAACAGGCCACAGCGCGGTGAAGCGCATCAGCCACACGTACGTCCTGAGCGGCTGACTCACGCGCTGCGGGCGCTGCGGTGGCGCCATTGAGGGCCGCTCGGGAGTTGGGCATCTCGGGAAGCAGTACTGCTACTACGTCTGTCGGGCGGGCTGCGGAATGCGCATTCCGGCAAATCGGCTCGAAGGGGCGGTGCTCGACCGGGTGTGGTGCGCTCGCCTCCGACCCGGCTGCGGTCGAGGCACTGACCACAGCTTCGAACCGCCAGGCCGCCCGCGCGCTGCCGAAATTGCGGAAGCAGCGGGAAGCGCTCACGAAGCAGCTCACGAAGGTGGCCGCTGACGCAGACCGGGTGCTGACTGAATGGTTCGTAGTGCCCACGGGCCGAGTCTTCGCGGAGGATCGGCTGGAGGCGCTGTCGGGACGCCGTGACGACCTGCGTCGTGGGATCGCCGATGTCGACCGCCAGATCGCCGAGATCGAGTCCGCGACGGCAATTACATCGACCGTTTGCGCGGCGCTTCGGCACGTAGACGAGGTGTACGAGTGCCTGCGCCCGCATGAGCGCAAGGAACTCTTCAAACTGCTGCTGCGGCGAGTTGAGGTGGGCGACGGGCAGATCACACTGGAGATCTACGCCGGAACAGTGCCTAGGCAGACACCGCATAGCAGCGACATAACCGATTTACGGTTTAGGCGATTGGGTTGGCTCCCCGACGAGGACTCGAACCTCGAACCTACCGGTTAACAGCCGGGCGCTCTACCGATTGAGCTATCGGGGACTGCAGGCTCCCAGTGTGCCTTGGATGCCGGGCCCGAGCAAGCCTCGTGGTCCCTGACGTGAACCTGAGGAGCGTGGCGACGACTGCGAGCGGGCTTTTCGAGGCCCTATGGGAAATCCCGCACCTACCGATTCTTATGGAGCAGGAGGGCGTGGGCGCAGGCCCGCCCTCCTCGTTACCTGCAACTGCGTACTGCGCACCCCGCCGGAGGGCACCATGGACCGGGACCAGCCCCGCACGCTGAGCCCCTCGGGAGAGGGGCGAACTGGTTCTTCCGGGCCGCGGCGGAGCGCCTAGAGCTCGCTGACGAGGTGGTAGCGCTGCTCGCGGAGCCGTATAGCGAGCTGCACGTGCAGATCCCGGTGCGGATGGATGACGGTAGCCTGAAGGTATTCACCGGCTACCGAGTGCAACATAACGGTGCTCGTGGACCATACAAGGGTGGCATTCGTTTCCACACGCAGGCCAACCGCGATGAGGTACTGGCACTTGCGGCCCTCATGACGTGGAAGACGGCGGTCATCGACACCCCCTTCGGCGGCACCAAGGGCGGCGTGCAGGTGGACACGCACGCGCTCACCGATGGCGAACTGCAGCGCTTGACGCGCACCTACGTCGAGAACATCTCGCACCTCATCGGCGTGTACCGCGACATCCCGGCGCCCGACATGGGCACCGACGCGCGCACGATGGGCTGGATGATGGACGCCTACGGCAAGATGCACGGGCACTCGCCGGCGATCGTCACAGGCAAGCCGCTGCCGCTGGGTGGGTCGCATGGGCGGGTCGAGGCGACGGGCAACGACATCGCGATCGTCCTGGGTGACACCCTGAGCAACCTCGGACGGTCGCGGCTGGTGACGCGCGCGGCGATCCAGGGCTTCGGCAACGTGGGTGCACACGCGGCGGACGCGATCGCCGAGCTGGGTTGTCAAGTGGTGGCGGTCTCGGACGCGGCGGGCGTGGTCCGGAACCAGGACGGCCTCGATGTGCTGGCGCTGCGTGAACACTTCGCGCGCACGGGCCGCCTGGAGGGGTGCGCCGGCGCGACAGTGACCTCATCCGAGGATGTGATCTATGAGGACTGTGATGTGCTGGTGCCAGCCGCGCTCGGTGAGGTGATCCACGCCGACAACTGGCAGCGCGTGCAGGCCTAGATTATCGGGGAGGGAGCCAACCACCCGGTGACGCCGTTCGCCGACTATCACCTCACGCGGCGGGGTGTGACGGTCATCCCCGACATCATTGCTAATGCCGGTGGTGTGCTGGTCTCCTACTTCGAGTGGACGCAGAACATCCAACAGCACCGCTGGAGCGCCGACCGCGTGAACGCCGAGCTGAACGAGATGCTGAGCAAGTCCTACGCCCAGGTGTGCGAGCGCGCGTCCGAGGGGATGTCGCTGCGCGACTCGGCGTTTGTCATCGGCGTGGACCGGGTGGTGGAGTCGCCGGAGTGGCGCGGGCGCTACTCGAGCACGGCGCGCGAGGAGCGCGAGGTGGGTCGCCTGGCCGCGTAGGGGGGGGGTGTGTTGCCCTCGAGGGCTGGTTGTGGCTGCCGGGCCAGGATTCGAACCTGGACAAGAGGATTCAAAGTCCCCGGTGCTACCGTTACACCACCCGGCATCGAGCGCTTGAATGCCCTCGTTCTGGCAGTTTAGCGGACAGATGATGTGACTTCTGAATTAAGAAGGCGGCCAACCCAGTCGGGTCGGCCGCCTTCTGTCAGTTCCCGTCAGTTCGCGGGCGATGGTCGCCCGTGTCTAGAGCGTTTCGTCGCTTGTGGTGGGCCAGATAGCAGTCGTAGGCGCACCTTCGTCGAGCCAGACGCTGCGCGCCTGCCCGTTTGCGTAGCAGCCGTACGAGCCGATGCCGTGCGGCCGGTAGCCGAGCATCCAGTTGTGCCAGATGGAGCGTGGCCGCGGGTTCTCCGGCATGAAGACGTCGTAAATCTGGTCATGCTGCCAGTCCCAGATCTTCTTCCAGGTCTCCTTCTGTGCCTCGAGCTTCTGCTCGCGACGCTGTGTTTCGACGAGTCTGTCGATCGTCGAGTCCTTGAGGTTCCCGAAGTTGAGGCCGCCCTTCGAGTGATAGAAGGGGTAGACGGACTGGTCGACAGAATATGACGGCGGCCCGAAGGTCATGCCTGTGGCCCACTCGAAGTTGCGGTCGTTGAGGAGCAACACAGCCGTCGGGTTGTCGACCTGACGGTACTTCACGTCGAGGCCCGGGACCTTGTTGAGAGCGGGGAGCTGGATGTCCAGGAATCGATAGCTGCTGCTGATGTACCACCCCGTCATCTCGAAGGAGAGCGGGTTCTGGGGGGTGTAGCCGGCCGCCGCAAGCAGCTTGCCAGCCTCAGCTGGGTTGTGCTGGAACCAAAGCCCCTGTGAAGCGAGCGTGGGACGCTTGTCGAACAGGAACTGCCAGGCGATCGAAGGGCAGGAGAAGCCGTCGTTCTCCTGGCCGGTCGCGCCAGAGTAGCCCTCGCGATCCACGCCCATGTTAATCGCCCGGCGGATGCGGATGTCCTGCAGGACCGGGTTCTTCATCTGGAGGCGGAAGACGTTACTGTTCGAACCCTGGCCGCGCTCATAGACGAGCTGAACGGAGTCGTCCACCTCCCTGAGCATTTGCTGGCCCTCCTCCGCGGTTGCTGCACCCACGGTGTAGAAGTTATTCGTCTTGTAGCCGGCCCGAAGCGTCGCCGTGTCGCTCTGGACGGCGGTGATCACCTTGTCGAGGAAGGGCAGGCCTTTCTCGAAGTAGTCGGGGTTCCTGACGAAGGTAGAGCGCTCCTTCCTCACCCACTCCTGCTGCAGGAAGGGGCCGGTCCCGATGGCCTTCTCAGCGAGGAGCTTCGTGTCGGCGATGACCTCCCGGGCGTCGACGTGCGACCACGCGGCGATGTTTCGTGGGAAGTCCACGAGCGGCTGAGTCAGCTTGACGATGAAGGTGTAGTCGTCGGGGGTCTCGAAGGAGGCGACCTCGCCGAAGACGTCCTGCTGGGTGCCGCCCGCCTTGTAGCGCTCGAAGGTCGCCTTCACGTCGGCCGAGGTCAGTTCGCGGCCGTTGACCGGCGCGACGTTCTGGAACTTCACGCCTCGGCGGAGGTGGAACGTGAAGACCGTGGCGTCGGCGTTAACTTCCCACTTCTCGGCGAGGTCGGGCTCGATCTCGATGTTCAGCGGGTGGGCCAGCGGCCCGAACTTCGCGCGCGTGAGCTTGTTCTTTGTGTAATCCATCGTGGTGTTGACGGTGCACGACAGCGTGCGGTTGAAGTCCATGTGCGGCGGGTCGAGGTAGGTGGTGAGGAGGGTCCCGCCGTACCTCCCGTTGGCGATCGGGTCACGCTCCGCACCGCTGGGGGGCGCGATGCCCTCGAAGGTCGTGCCGGCCTTCAGGCGGACCTGGTCTTTCGAGACCTTGCCGCCGCCGGCCTTCCGCAGCGTGGCGTCATCTCTGGAGGCGTTGCTAGTTGTGCTGGCGCTCTCGCCGCCGCCGGCTCCGCAGCCGACGAGCGCGGCGCCCGCGAGTCCCGCGAGGCCGACGCCCGCCCCCCTCAGGAGCGCCCTTCGATCTACCGTGCGTCGCGACCAGTACGTTCCCTCCGGCATGAGTGGGCCTCCTTATCAACTGGTTCGATAGTGTGCGTACTCGGAGCACGACACGGACGTTATCACAGGTGAACAGGGATGCGATGCATGTTCGTAGTGTGGTGGGCAACGCTGAACTCTGAGAGCGCCTTCAATGTGACCGCAAGCTTTCTCGGTCATGCCGTCAACCGACCCAGCCGCGTGCTCGAATGGCGACCTCACGGACGCCGTTAGCGCCGTCAATGGCGGGCATCACGCCCGCCATTGACGCGCCCCCCGTTCGCGGCGTAGATTCCGCCCGCGAATGGAGGCCAACGTATGGCTGGCAGACACCTCGAAGGCAAAGTGGCAGTGGTCACCGGCGGCGCCGGGGGCATGGGTAGCTGGATCTGCAAGATCTTCGCGCAACAGGGCGCGAAGGTCATCGTTGCAGACACCGGCGCGGACGTTGAGGGCCGCATGGGTCTTGACCCGACTCGGGTCAACGCGGTCGTCGACGAGATCAAGAAGAACGGCGGCGAGGCGATGTCGATGATTGGCGACATCTCCGAGATGGATGTCGCCGAGAACCTGATCAAGACCGCCATCGACACCTACGGCGGCCTCGACATCCTCGTCTGCGCGCACGGCATCCTGCGTGAGCGCATGATCTTCAACATGGAGGAGGACGACTGGGACGCGGTGATGAAGTCGCACCTCAAGGGTGTCTTCGCACCCACGAAGTTTGCTGCGATCTACTGGCGCCAGGAGCGCGAGCGCGGCGGACGGATCATCTACTTCACCTCTGGCGCTGGCATCAACGGCGAGGCGGGGCAGCCGAACTACTCGGCGGCGCACGCCGGCAAGATCGGTCTCAGCCTGTCGAACGCGCAGGCGCTAGCGCGCTACGGCGTGACCTCGAACTGCATCGCGCCCGGTGCGGCGACGCGCATGACCGACCGCGGTCGCACCGTCAACCGCGACGCACCGGCGCCAAGCGAGTCGGCCGCCGGCACTGCTCGCGACCCGATGAACGCCGTGCCATCGATCGTTTACCTCGCTTCTGACGAGGGCAAAGACATCACCGGCCGCGTGATCGGCGTGGGCGGGCACCGGATCACGATGTACCGCGAGCCCTCGTGGGACCGCTCGGTGTATGCCGAGCAGCCGCTGTGGACCACGGACGCGCTGTTCAAAGTGATGGCTGAGAACTTCCGCAAGGAGGACTTCGAGCCGCCCGGAGGCTGGCGCCGCGAGCCGGCTGCCGCCGCTGAGGCGCCACGTTAGGCGCACGGCGGCTCCGAGGAACTCCGAGGACTCCAAGAACGACAGGACATAGACAAGATGGCTAAACATCTCGAAGGCAAGGTCGCCATCGTCACCGGTGGTGCCGGTGGCATGGGGTCGTGGATTGCGAAGACCTACGCCGCTGAGGGCGCGAAGGTGATCGTGGCGGACACCGGCTCCGACGTTGAGGGCCGGATGGGCATGGATGCCTCCAAGGTCGACGCCGTGGTGGCGGACATCAAGGCCGCGGGCGGCGAGGCGATCTCGGTGGTTGGCGACATCGCCGACATGGATACGGCCGAGAAGACTGTGAAGCTCGCCATCGACACGTATGGCGGCCTCGACATCCTGTGCTGCGCGCACGGCATCCTGCGCGAGCGCATGATCTTCAACATGGCTGAGGAGGAGTGGGACGGTCTGGTCCGTGCCCACCTCAAGGGGTGCTTCGCACCCACGAAGTTCGCCTCGATCTACTGGCGCCAGGAGCGCACCCGCGGCGGCAGCATTATCTACTTCACCTCGGACGCCGGGATCTTCGGCTCCGCGGGGCAGCCGAACTACTCGGCGGCGCACTCCGGCAAGCTGGGGCTGATGCGCTCGAACGCCCGCGCACTCGAGCGTTACGGTGTGACCTGCAACGTGATCGCGCCTTCCGCTTCGACGCGCATGACAGACCGCGGTCTCGCTGTCGGGCGCGATGCGCCCGCGCCGAGCCTCTCGGCAGCGGGCACGGCTCGTGACCCGCGCAACCTGGCACCCCTCGCGGTGTGGCTGGCCTCGGACGAGGGCAAGATCGCCAGCGGTTGCATGTTCGGCGGCAGCGGTCACCGCGTGACGCTGTACAACAACCCGACGGTGGAGCGCGCGATCTTCAGCGAGGTGCCGTTCCACGACATCGACCGGCTCTTCGAGGAGTGGTCGGCGACGATGGGGCAGGGTGGCTACCCGATGCAGCGCATGCCAGCGGCGGCGCCGGTGCGCGCCGGCAGCTAGCGTCTGTCGCTACGCCCCGAGGTGTACGGTGCACCCGGGGCTGAACGGCGGCACTTCGCCTTCCGATAGCGCCTCGGCGGATCTGCCGAGGCGCTTCGCGATCTTGGCAGCAAGGGAGTTGAGCACGTCACGGTCGAACGCGTCGTGGTTGGCGAAGATCGCGCCGCTGGCATCGACGAGGAACAAGGACGGCGTGCACTCGATGCCGTACGAGAGTGCGACGGCGTTTCCCGGGTCAGCGACGACTGCGAACGAGACTCCAGAACGGTCGTAGAACTCGCCTGCCGCTTCTACGCCGTCGACTTGAAGTGCAACACAGAGGAACTGCTCGCCGCCCTGATGTCGCGCGAGGTACATGACTGGGAGATCTCGGCGTGTGGCGCCGTCTCGATGATCCCGGCGGCAGCGCTGCTCCTCGCGGAGGCGACCCATGCGCCCCACGCGGAGATCATTATTGGCGGGTCCGACGAGTTGAGCCACAATCTCGGGAAGGACATCCACCTCCTCACTCAGCGTGGCCAGCTCGAGCTTTTCTTCCACAGCGCGATGCCGTTCAACACCGAGGGCAACTTCAAGCTGCACGTCCTCGGCGCCCCGAACGCGCCGTAACCGCCGGCTGCCCGGCGGTTACGGCGCGGGCCTGATGTCGTACATGGCGAAGCGCATCCTCTTCTTCCGTACGGAGCGTAACCATCGGACCTTCGTGCAGAAGGTCGATTTCGTCTCGGGCGCGGGGGTCACGGATGAGCGTATCCAGCGCTCGAACGAGCCGTTCAAGGTGCTCACCCCGATAGCGGTGCTGCGCTTCGACCGGGGCACGGCTCGTTACACGTTTGAGTCGGTACATTCGGGATTTACCGCTGCCGAGGTGCAGGCACAGACCGGCTTCGAACTCGTCATCACCGACCCGGTGTCGGTCACGCCTCCGCCGATGGACGAGGAACTGGCGTCCTCCGCACGATGGTGCGTGACCGGATGATCGAGACGGGCACCTACCCGGACTGGGCGCGCGAGGCCCTGCGAGTGTCCGACTAACGCGATTTAGAAAGCGCCCCTGTGGAACCGTGAGCACCTGCTCACCCGAGAAGAGAGCGCCCCCTGTTTCCCGGGGGCGCTCTTCGTTGTGAGTGGCTCCGATGTGTGCGACCACGGAGGGGGAACTATGGGCGCCAGCCACGCTACGCGTGTTCGAGCCAGTACAGCGCGCCGAGCGCCCCGACCGCGGCGGCAAACTGGAGGCCGAGCACGAGGAGCGCCTGTCGGGGCTGCCTTCTTGCTTCTTTGGACCGCGCCTCAGGCCACGTGAGACCGCGAAGTCTCACCCGCCGCTAGTGGCCGACGAACTTCGGAGCGCGCTTCTCGCGGAAGGACTCGCGGCCTTCGACGACGTCGTCGGTGGCGCTGGCGATGGCGGCGAGGCGGCGCTCGTAGTCTGTGTAGGCGTCTAGCTCGGCGAGCACCGAGCGGTTCACGGTGAGCTTCCAGGCGGCGTAGGTGACGGTGGGGCCGTTCGCCAGCTCATCGATGAAGGCAGCAAGCTCGCGGTCCCAGTCCTCCGGAGACCAGACGCGGACGACGATGCCGTAACGCTCGGCCTCCTGGGCGTCGATGACGCGGCCGGTGATGAGCATGTCCATGGCCCTCGACTGGCCGATGAGCCGCGGCAGGATGAGAGGGACCGTCTGGCCGGCGAAGATCGCCTTCTGCGAGCGGATGTCGCCGATCCTCGCGTCCGACTTCATCACCCGGAAGTCGCAGGCGAGGGCGGTGACCCAGCCGGCGCCGTGAGTGAGTCCGTTGAGCGCTGCGACGACGGGCTTGGGCGCCGAGAGGATCGTCTTCACCATGTGGTGGTGCGGGCCAAGGTTGGCGTTCATGCCGGTTGGTTCGAAGACGTAACCCTCGGGCCGGTCGCCCATGCCGCCCACGATGTCGTCGCCGGAGGAGAAGGCGCGTCCGTTGCCGGTGATGACGATAACGCGGACCTCAGGGTCCTTGCCGCATTCCTCGACCATCTCGTCGATGCCCTGGATCATCGTGTGGCGGATGGCGTTGAGCTTCTCCGGGCGGTTCAGGGTGATCTTGGCGACCCCGCCTGTGCGCTCGAACAGCAGGCCGTCGTAGTCCTTCATCTCGTGCTCCGTTCGGGCGCGCGACGCGCCGCAGCTGGCTTCGCCCTCGAAGGGCGGCTCGCGAGCGGCCCTTCGAGGGCGGAATTGTACAGTGCTGGGAAGTTGCTACCCGCGCGGCAGCCCGAGGCCACGCGTGGCGATGACGTTGCGTTGCACCTCGGAGGTACCCGCCGCGATCGTTCGCGAAACGGTGGACATGTACGCTTGGCAGTAGCGCCCGCCGAGGACGGTGCGCGGTGAGCTGGGCTTCAGCGCGCCGTAGAACCCAAGGATGTTGATCGCGCGACGCGCACCTTTCTGCGTGTTCTCCGAGTTGAACACCTTGGACATCGACGCCTCATAGTTGGGGACGATGTTCTGTGACTGCATCCAGGCGACGCGGTAGCCGATGAGGCGGCCGACGTCCGCCTCCATCTTCCACTCGGCGATCTGGTGGCGCTGGGGATTACTGAGCTTGCCGCCGTTCGGCAGCCCGTCGGCCTTGATGCTGTCGAGGATCCCGGTGAGCGCCATCTCCACACCGGCGGCGCGCCCGACGCCCGAGCGCTCAAAGTCGAGGGTGGTCGTGGCGACGTACCAGCCGCGGTTTTCCTCGCCGATCATGTTCTTCGCCGGGACGCGCACGTCCTCGAAGAAGGTCTCGTTGAAGCCGTGTGCGCCGTGCATCTGCTGGAGCGGCCGCACGGAGATGCCGGGCGTGCTCATGGGCACCATGAAGTACGAGATGCCTCGATGCTTGGGCGCGTCGGGATCGGTGCGGGTCAGGACGTGGATCCAGTCGGCGTGGTGGGCGCCCGAGGTCCAGATCTTCTGGCCGTTGATGACGAACTCGTCGCCGTCGCGGACGGCGCGGGTCTGCAGCGAGGCGAGGTCCGAGCCCGAGCCGGGCTCGGAGTACCCCTGCGCCCAGACGGTCTCGGCCGCGGCAATCTTCGGCAGATGCTCGCGCTTCTGATCCTCGGAGCCGTGGATCATCAGGGTCGGGCCGACGAGGCCGGCGCCGCCGGGAGCGCCGACCAGCGCGCTCTCCTCCGCGAAGATCATCTGCTCCATGAAGGAGGCAGCCTGTCCGCCGTACTCCTTCGGCCAAGCCATGGTTAGCCAGCCGTGGGTCGCCATCTTCTTCTGGTAGGCGCGGGTGCGCTCCCAGGCGCTGGCTTCGTCGCCATCCCCCTCTTCGGGGTCTGCGCCGTCCCAGTTGCCGTGGATGAATTCACGGACACTGTTGCGAAAGGCCAGTTCTGCGCTGTTCCATCCGAAGTCCATGTGAGCCTCCTCGATGCTGCCGGTCGCAGTGCGACGCGCGGTGCGGGGGCGGTGCCCCTCGACGCCCGGAATTGTACTCCGCTCGCAATACGTTGCGAACCGTTTGGGGGCCCGGCCGGCCTCAAGTGCCGTGCCGTCCTCGAGGTGCGCGGTGTACGCTCGGGCGCACCCGGCCGCAGTCGAGCATCGAGGAACCCGTGACGGACGGCGAGACACCACAGACAGCAGATTACTCGCTCCTCGATGGGGCTGGTGCAGCGCTGACGATGTTTTACCCGCGCACCGATCTGTATCCGCCGACCAACGGCGCCACGGATCACTTCTTCGAGGTGGAGCCGGGGGTACGTCTTGGTGCGCGGCTGTACGGCGTCGATGCGGCGTGGCCGACGCTGCTGTACTTCCATGGCAATGGCGAGATCGCGAGCGACTACGACGACATCTCGGCGCTGTACAACGACTGCCGCCTCAACCTCTGCGTGGTCGACTTCCGGGGATACGGCGCGAGCAACGGGGTGCCGACGGTGGCGACGCTCGTGAGCGACGCGCACCAGGTCGTCGCGGGCTTCCATGCGCTTCTCGATGGCATGGGGTACTCGAAGATGCGCTACCTGATGGGGCGCAGCCTGGGCGCGCTCCCGGCTCTAGAGGCGGCCGCGCACACCGCGGGTTTCGGCGGGCTGATCATCGAGAGCGGGGCGAGCAACCTTCGACGGTCGTTGGACCGCTACGGGCTGTTAGAGACAGAACTCGGGGCACGCCTGGCACAGGCGCATGAGGCGAAGCTCGCCTCGATCAATCTACCGACTCTGATCATCCACGGGGAGTTCGATGAGCTCGTGCCCCTCGAGACCGCGCATCAACTCTTCGACCTGCTCGCGCTGGCCGAGCGGAAGCTGGTGACCATCTCCGAGGCGGGTCACAATGACCTGCTCTGGACTGGCGAGCGCCTCTATTTCGCCTCGATCGAGGAGCTGGTCGTGGCCACGGGCGGGGCAGCGCCCTAGGACGCGGCTCGCTGCTCCTTGCGCAGTGCTGCGTTCGCACAGAGTTCGATCTGCTCGAAGGCGAACTCGTCCAAGTCGGTGAACTGAATGCTGACGTCGACCGCGTCGGTGCTGCGGGCTGTCTGAACGCCGACCACGCTTCCAATGGCCTCGATAAGACCGGCTCGAGTGAACTGCAGTTGGATGGTGGTCTCCGCGCCCACCTCGATATCGTCGCTGAGGCGCATGCGCAGGCCGCCGATGCTCAAGTCAGTGATCGTGGCACTGTCGACCAGGTGCAGGCTCCTGCTGTTGTCGATCCACGAACACGCCTGCACCGGGTAGTCGACGCGGATCCGCTGGTGCCGGTGGCGTTCGGCGCGACGTGCCTCGACCGGTGTGGTAAGCACAAGCTTAGGAGGCGCACCCTCGATGGCGACGACCTCAGCGTCGAAGGCACGTAGTGCACATGTGATGCGCGTGATCGACACGCTCGTTGTTCCAGGCAACGGTACGGCCTGCCCGCACCTGCCGCGACCACGGCCATTCGTAGTGAATGAATATTATAGTTGATGCACGATGGTTTATTCATCGAAGGCTGTTGAGCGGTGGAGGGCTACGTATCGGTCGCGGAGGCCCTCACCCCGGGCGTGGCGGAAGCGGAGACCGGAGGTGACGTAGCGAGGGCAGGCGGCTGCAGATACGCCTCGATGGAGGCGAGCAAGTCGGCGTTCGATTCCAGGCTGCGGGAGATACCGGAGAGCAGGCCCATAACCCGCGCGATCAGGATCACGTCCGGCGGCACCTCCACGAGAGGGTTGGCGCGGAGGATGCGCCCCAAGCGGATGTTAACCTCCGCGAACAGTTGCTGGTCGATGTAGGCCTTGCCCGAGCGCAACACGTCACCGAGGAATGCCTGCCCGACGGCGGCGTAGGTCTCCTCGTCCCGGATGCGAGCGCGGAAGCCCATGTCCTCCATTGCCTCGGTAATCTCGCCGGGGCGCTGGGCGATGATTGCGGTCGTCAGCACGATGACCATCTCGCGGAACTCATCGGTGAGCCGCTTGGTGAGGCCGAAGTCGATAAGTCCGATGCGCAGCGGATGGTCGCCATCGGATGGCAGAACCAGCAGATTGCCGGGATGCGGGTCGGCGTGGAACATGCCGTGGCGCAGGATCATCGTGTTGTACAGGTCGATGAGGATGTCGGCGGCCTCCGGCGGGTCGACCCCGGCGGCGCGCAACGCCTCGAGGTCCGTGATCCGCAGGCCGTCGAGGTAGTCCATCGTCAGCACGCGACGCGCCGAGCGCTCCCAGTTGATACGCGGGATGACGACGTCCGTGCGCTCGCCCAGGCGTTCGCGGAGTTCCTCGGCGGCGCGGCCTTCGTGGATGAAGTCGACTTCCTCGGGCGCGTTGCGCGACATCTCTTCGGCGACGGGGCGCAGGTCGAAGACCGTCTCGATTTTCGCCCAGACGTTGGCGAGCCAGCGGATGGCCTCGAGATCCCACTCGATCACGCGCTCGATGCCCGGGTACTGCACCTTGACCGCGACGTCGGTGCCGTCCGCGAGGCGCGCTCGATAGACCTGCGCGAGCGAGGCGGCCGCGATCGGCTGCGGGTCGAAGGAGGCGTACAGCTCCTCGACGGTGGAGCCGAGCTCGGTTTCGATGATGCGCCGCATCTCGGCCCACGGCCGGGGCGGTACCGAATCGTGCAGCAGCGAGAGGGTGCGTACGTACTCCTCCATGAGGATGTCGGCGCGGCTGCCGAGGAACTGGCAGGCCTTGATGATCAGGCCTTGCTGCTTCACGGCGAGGCGGACGATGGCCTCAGCGGCGGACTGGTGGAAGGCACGCGTGGCGCCCTCGAGGTTCGCGGCGCCGAAGATGCACCGCCGCAGGCGCAGGATGCGCCAGCGCACCCACAACTGCAGCACGGTGATGAGGAGGGGGAGCGTGCGGCGCCAGCGCCCGTAGGGCGGGCGTTCCGGGGCCCGGAGCGCCTGTCCGCCAAGGGTGGAGCGATAGCCCATCTATTCCTCCGGCCCGTTCACGCCTTCGTGAAGGGAATCACAAGCGAGCGTTCAAGACTATCACGCACGTCTGGCAGTGGTCAGCGGCGCGCGGACTCCTCGCGGAACCTCGAGGGAGAGCATTGGGCAAGGAGTAGTACGGCCAGTAGCGCAGCCCCGAGCACGGCACAGGCTGCGGCACCGAGCACCAGCGAAAGCCGGCCCGGAACAAGAGACGGCTTCGATGTCGCGGGCGTCGCAGGTACGGGACGCCGCTGTGGTTGGGACAGGTAGGGGCGCGCTGGTTGCTGCGCGAATCCCGGCCCTCGAGGGCGGCCGAGGTACGGCGTTGTCGGCGGTCGCGACGCGGCGGGTGCGGGCGTCGAGTCGACCTCGACGGACGGCGTGGAGACGGGTGAGGGCATCGGTGGTGGTGTGTGGCCTCGAGATGGACGGTTGGAGCCGCCTTACGGCCGGTACGCAGCGCCAGAATAGTGCCGAGTCCGGCGAGTATGGCGAAGCAGACGCCGGTGGCGAGCGTCCTCGAGCTGGGCTCGACGAGCCCGCCGTAGACGATGTTGAGCGACGAGGCGATCAGCATCTGCAAGAAGCCGAGGACGGCTGAGGCAAGTCCGGCCATGTGAGTAAACTCGACGCACGCGCGCGCTCTGATAACGCTCGGGTGGTGTGAACGTGCACGTTGATGTCGATACCTTTGACCAAGGGGAGGGCCTCCTCGTCTTCTAGCGGGCCGCCCGGTGGTGGACGGGCGTGCGAGAAGGTAGCGGGCGTATCGCCGCCTCGCACGCGCTGTGCGTCGTACGGCGGTGCTGTTAACGGCCGTCCGGCGGTGAGACAGCGCCCTTCGACTAGCGTGCCCATGTCTGTTGCTTTTCCGTTTGCGCGTTACGATGTATATCCCGTTGCCTACGGCTGGAGGTTATCGATGTCGCGACTTACACCGCTGGACATGGATCGGCTGACGCCGGACCAGCAGCGTGTGGTCGACGCGATCGTCTCCGGACCTCGAGGTGGGATGCGCGGCCCGTTCGAATCGATGTTACGAAGCCCCGGACTGGCGGACACGGCGCAGAAACTGGGCGCCCACATCCGGTTCGGGACCGTGCTGCCTCGTGACATCTCCGAACTGGCGATCATGATGACTGGCAAGTTCTGGCGCGCCAGCTTCGAGTTCTGGGCACACGCGCGGCTTGCCGCGGAAGCCGGTGTGTCCGCCGAGGTGATCGATGCGCTGCGCCTCGGCTCGCCGCCGCCGTTTACGGATCCTCGGCAGCGCCTTGTCTACGCGTTTGTCAGGGAGCTGCTCGACAGGCGGCGCGTGAGCGACTCGACGTACGCACGCGTCCTCGAAGAGTTCGGCGAGCAGGGCGTCGTCGACCTAGTCGGCACGGTCGGCTACTACAGCCTCGTCTCGATGACGCTCGAGGTGTTCGAGGTGAAGGTGCCCGAGGGTGAGAACGCGCCGTTCTGAGTCTCGACCGCTGCTTATACCTCGACGAGTTCGCGGCGTCCGCTGACCGAGGAGCGCCGCACGGCATCGAGGACCGCCTGGCAGCCAACGCCGTCGTCGAAGCTCGGCGTCGGCGCGGTGCCCACGCCGCCCTCGCGGATGCCGCGCTCGAACTCCCGAAGCATGAGGCGGAACGCCATCAGTCGGTGGTCGCGGTCGTCGTCGAAGGGGCGGAAGCGCTGCTCCATCGCCAACTCCTCGATGGTGCGGTCGGTCGACCTGCCAAACAGCACTACGCCGTCCGGCTCCGGGTTGGGGCCGCGCTGCGCTACAGTCAGGACGCCCTCGGTGCCCGCGATCATGATCCTGCCGCCACTCCCGGGTGAGACCGCGGACGAGGCGGTCATCGAGGCGACGACGCCCGAGGTGAAGCGCATGGTGAAGGCGAAGGCGTCGTCTACGTCGACCTGCACGATCTTGCCCGAGGCGTCCGTGCGGTCCGGCCGCAACGCCAGCGTGGTGCCGATGACGCTCTCGACGTCGCCAAACCAGTGACGCAGCCCGTCGATGTAGTGCGAGCCGAGACCGCCCAGAAAGCCCGCGCCCTCGTCGACAGTGGCGCCCACCGGTGGCGGGGTTGCGGGCGCCGCTCGTCCGAGGAAGAGCTCGGCGGTCACGAGCTGCGGCCGGCCGATGCGGCCTTCCTCGATGAGCGCCTTGATCTGAGCGCGCTGTGGCGCGTAGCGGAACTCGTGCGCGACCATGCCGACGAGGCCCTTCGCCTTCGCGAGGTCGCGCATCTCCTTCGCCTGGCCCACGTCGAGGGCGAACGGCTTCTCGCAGAGGACGTGCTTCCCGGCCTCGAGCGCTGCCCGCGTCATCTCGAGGTGGGCAGCCGGGGGCGTCGCGACGGCGATGGCGTCGATGTCGTCGCGCGCGACGATCTCGCGCCAGTCCTCGTGGACCTTACCTGTGCCGTGCTTGTCGGCGGCCTCGCGGGCGCGCTCGGTGCGGCGGCTCCAGATGGCGCGCACGTCCCAGCCCTCGGACTGGAACGCGGGGATGTGCACCACCGAGCCGAAGCCCACGCCGAGTACCCCGACGCGCAGCGGCTGACCGTTCATGGAAGTCATGGCAGGCTCCTTCTCGAAGCGCGCCTCGAGTGCGCGTGGGTATGCCGGGTGCTGGCGCGCATCATAAGCAGGTCGGGGCCGGGCTGCTGGCGCTCGTTGGCAGACAGGATCAGCCTCTGGGGTGCTCCAACAACTGCACGAGGTTGCCGTCGGGATCGCGCAGGGTGGCGATACGGCCACCGAAGTGTTCGACCTCGGGTGGGCGGACGAAGACGACACCATGCTCACGGAGGCGCGTGTACAGCTCGTCGAGGCCATCGACTTCCAGGTTGACCATCGTGCGCAGGGGATCGTGCGAGGTGTCCTCGACCTGCGAGTGCACGGTGACGGTCAGGCGGGGCGCGTGGGGACCGCGGGCGCCCCAGTCGAAGGAGACGAACTGCTCGCGGTCGGAGCGGGGCTCAAGGCCGAGCACGCCTCGATAGAACTCGCGCATGGCGGGGAAGCGGTCGGCTGCGGTCCAGAGGATAACGCCGGCGAGGCCGGTGATCATGCCCGGAGGTCAGGCGGCGACGGCGAGGGCGGCCTTGGCCTGCTCGGCGACCTTGGTGAATGCGGCCGGGTCGCGCACGGCGATATCGGCGAGCACCTTGCGGTCGAGCATCACACCGGCTTTGGCGAGGCCATCGATGAGGCGCGCGTAGGTCGTACCGTTCAACCTCGCGGCGGCGTTGATGCGGGTGATCCAGAGGCGACGGAAGTTGCCCTTCTTATCGCGGCGATGCTCCCACGCGTAGCGAAGCGCGTGCATGACCGACTCGTTCGCGACTCGATAGTTGCGATGGCGCTTGCCGGAGTGCCCAGCGGCGCGCTGGAGGATCTTCTTGTGTCGCGCGTGGGCGGCGACTCGGGAGCGCGTTCGCGGCATCGAGGGGTCCTTCGACGGTGCGCGGCCTAGGTTCGCGCGTGGCTATTCGATGGCGTATCGAGGCGGGTTGGCCTCGATGGTACTCGATGAAGCGGGGTTGTTAGAAGGCGCCCGGGAGCAGGGTCTTCACCCGGCGGGTCTGGGTGCGGTCCAGTTGCACATTGCTACGGATGGCGTAGAGCTTCTCGTTATTCTTCTTCATCTTCTTGTTGTTGCGGTGGTGCGCCATCGCCATCACCTTGCCGGTGCCGGTGATGTGGAAGCGCTTGGCCGCGCCCTTGTGGGTCTTCATCTTCGGCACGGGCTAACGACCTCCTGCGACCGCTTCGCGCTCCGCCTCAGGGGCGGGAGCGGACTCAGCCTTGACCTTTTGCTTTACCGGCTCCAGGAGCATCGTCATGAATCGACCTTCCATTTGCGGAAGGCGGTCCCGCGTCCCTGCTTCCTTCACCAGCTCATAGAACCGCTCGATCAGCTCACGGCCGACCTCGGGGTGCGTAATCTCGCGCGCTCGGAACATGACGGAGACCTTGACCTTGTCCCCGGCCTCGAGGAGCTTGCGAGTGGTGCGCGCCTTGAAGTCAATGTCGTGGTCGTCGATCTTCACCTTCATCCGAACTTCGCGCAACTGGACCTGGCGTGAGCCGCGACGTGACTCGCGGTCACGCTTGGCCTGTTCGTACTTGAACTTGCCGTAGTCCATGACGCGGACGACCGGCGGATCGGCGGTGGCCGCAACCTCGACGAGGTCGAGGTTGGCCTCCTCCGCGAGGCGCAGCGCCTCGGGCACGGTCATCACGCCAAGTTGCTGTCCGTCGCGGATCACGCGGACTCGAGGGGCGAAGATTCGGTCGTTGATGCGCAGTTCTTTGGCGATCGGCGTCTCTCTCCACTAGTTTTTCTCTTGACGGCAAGGTTTCTCGACGGCGAGGCGGCGAATGCGGCGCTGCCGTTCCGTGATTCTAGCATCGGCGGCGTGAAGCTCACAATGCATGACGCTCGCGATAGGTGAGTGGTTCCCCTCGGATGCCCCGGTTATGCGTCCGGTGCGTACTCGATCAGGAGGTCGTCGCGCTCGCAGCGGGCACCGGCCTCGACTCGGACGGCGGTGATCGTGCCGGCGAGCGGCGCGTGTACCTCGTTCTGCATCTTCATCGCCTCGACCACGGCCAGCACGGCGCCGGCCTCGACGTGGTCACCGACGGCGACATTCACGGCCACGACGACACCGGCGAGAGGTGACGAGACCTTGCCGGGCGGGTCCTCCGCGCCACCAACCACGCTGCGGCCGCGGCGTGATGCCGAGGCGGCGCGCACCTCGAAGCGGCGGCCATCGACGGTGACGTTGTAGCCCTGCTCCTGCCCGCGGTGGTGGCGGGCGACGAACGAGCGCGAGGGGCGGCCCGCCTCGAAGGTGGTGACGAGGCCCCCGGCGATCTGTGCCTGCACCTCAATGTGGTCGGCGTCATCGATGGTCACGCCGAAGGCGCCGCCACCCGCTTCGATGGTGACGACGTGTTCGACGCCATCGACTAGGAAGCGGTGCCTTGCCATCCTCGAGCTCCCGTTGCAGCGGTACGAAGGTTGAGGGCTTGCTGGCGCGACGTGCGCGTCCAGGTGCTGGCGGCGCCACCGGGAGCGTCGCCGCTCCATGGCGCGTTCGAGGCAGATGCGCGGCCGAGTTCGGCAGTAAGCGCTGCTGCGATGAGGGCACGCTGCAACCTCGGATCCGGGTCCGGCAGCGGTGGCATTGTGAAGGACGACTCGAGCCAGGCGGTGTGGACGTCGCCGGCGATGAAGTCCGCGTTGTCGAGGAGGGCGAGCTGGAATGGGATGTTGGTCTGCGGCCCGGCGATCACGAGGTCGGTGAGCGCGCGGCGCATGCGGCGAATCGCCTCCGGGCGGTCGGCGCCCCAGACGATCAATTTGCCGAGCATCGAGTCGTAGTAGATCGGCACATCGAGGCCTTCGAAGAGCATCGAGTCGAAGCGGACGCCGGGGCCAAGGGGTGCTTCGAAATGCTCGACCTTGCCCAGGGAGGGGGCGAAGTTGCGGTAGGGGTCCTCGCCGTTGATGCGCGCCTCGATGGCCCAGCCGCGAGGGGTGAGCGGGCCTTCGGTGTCGAAGTCGGGGATACGTTCGCCCGAGGCGACGGCGAGCTGCTGCGCGACGAGGTCGACGCCGTAGACGAGCTCAGAGATAGGGTGCTCCACCTGCAGGCGCGCGTTTACTTCGAGGAAGTAAAACTTGCCGCTGGCGTCGAGCAGGAACTCGACGGTGCCAGCGTTGCGGTAGCCGCACGACTTCGCGGCGGCTACGGCGGCGGCGCAGAGCCGCGCGCGCAGCTCAGGCGTCACGGCAACCGATGGCGCTTCCTCGAGGAGTTTCTGGTGGCGGCGCTGCACGGAGCACTCGCGCTCTCCGTAGGCGCGGACGTTGCCGTAGTTGTCCGCGATCAGCTGCACCTCGATGTGGCGGGCGGGCGAGACGTAACGCTCGAGGAAGATGGTCGCGTCGCCGAAGGACGAGGCCGCTTCAGAGCCCGAGGCGCGCATCGCGGCTTCGAGGTCCTCGATGCGGTCGACCTGACGAATCCCGCGCCCGCCGCCTCCGGCCGCTGCCTTCACGAGCAGCGGGAAGCCAACGCGTTTCGCCTCGGAAGTTGCTCGAGCGAGGTCGGTGGGGTCGATGTCGTTGGCGCCGGGGACGACGGGGACACCGGCGGCCTCCATGAGCTTGCGCGCGGAGACCTTGTCACCAAGCGCGCGCATCGCCGAGGCGGGCGGGCCGATGAAGGTGATGCCCGCGGCCTCGACGGCATCGACGAAGCGCGGGTTCTCCGAGAGGAAGCCGTAGCCGGGGTGGATGGCGTCGGCGCCCGTGGCGCGCGCTACCTCGATGATCCTGTCGATGAGCAGGTACGACTCGGTGGCGGGGCCGGGGCCGATGTTGACGGCGACGTCGGCGTTGCGCACGTGCAGCGAGTCGCGGTCGGCGTCCGAGTAGACGGCGACGGTCTCGATGCCGAGCTCGCGACAGGCGCGCTGGATGCGCAGTGCGATCTCGCCTCGATTAGCCAGCAGCACGCGTTTGAACACGCGCGTGGTCCTTCCGCGATAGTTGGTATTGAGGCGTGAGGTTCGCATGGCGAGCGGGTGTGGGCAAGGTCGGAACGACGACTGAGGCACGGGGCACTCGAACGGGGTCTACATAGGACATCTAGGTATAGGGACGAGGTGAATTTACTGGATGCCTTTGATGAACGTGTTCGAGCCGCTCTTTCTGCTGCTTCTGCTTGCAGCACTCGAAACGCTGGTGACGATCGGTGTCCGTATTGTGCGCGGCCAGCGCGAACGCGCCTGGAAGCTGGGGATTCGCCTCGGCGCGGGCGTGGCGGTGTATGTCTTCGTGCTGGTCGCTGCGTCGCTGATGGTGGCACCTCCCGTCGCCGAGCCTGACGACCCGCAGTGCTTCGACGACTGGTGCATCGCCGTTGCCGCGGTGCGCTGGACGGAGCGTCCCGGCGAGCGACTCGAGGTTGTGCTCAGACTTTCGAGCCGCGCTCGACTGGTTCCAATGGGTGAACGCGGGACGTATGTCTACATCCTGGACGGAGCGCGTCGGCGCTACGCCCCGACCACACCGCCCGACGAACCGCCACTCGGCACGATCCTCCAGCCGGCGAGGCCCTGGACACCGTCCGCCGCTTCGATGTTCCACTGGGCGCGCAACACCTCACGCTCGTCTACGCGCGTGACGGCTTCCCGATTGAATGGCTGATAATCGGCGAAGGGAGCTGGTTGCAGCCTCCGCCTGCGTTCCGGCTGAACGCCCCCTCGTCGTAGGCGCAGGGGGCGCGGCGATTGTCTCGGCAGAGCGTTAGCGTCAGTTAGGGCCTGGACGTCCAGGGTGACACCATTCCCACGATCGTTCGCGGTGCGGGGTGATCGATCGCTCCGAGAATGCCCTCGACGATTTCGCCACTCGTCAGCCAACGACTCCGCTGGTCGTCGATGACGAACCCGAGGATGACTTCCTCGTACGCGAGGTGCGGGAGCGCGGCGAACCGTTGGACTCGTGCATCGCCGAGGTGTGCGGGATCGGCTGTGGCACTGCCAAGCACGTGCACGAAGCGCACCGGCCGGCCGCTGGCCGCGAGCTCGCGTGCGACCTCGTAGGGGCCGTCTTTCGCATCCTCGTGCGTCCATACGACGGCGAGATCGACTAGCCCGCGGCTCGATATCGCATCGCTGGTTGCCGCTGCCAGTGTGCCCTCGTCGCGCCAGTCGAGGGTCACGCCATGGACCGGCGCCGCTGCGACGCCTTTGACGGCGTTCGCGAGCGCATTCAGTCGCTGCTGCCGGCGCGCCACAACGGTCACTGTGGTTCCCCGCCGTGCCAGTTCTAGAACGACGCCGCGAAGCATCCCGGTCCCGCCGACAACAAACGCATGGCTCAAGGCGTCATCACCTTCTTGTCGCGCTCCACCACGAGGCGCTTCGCGATCTCGGTGAGGGGCAGTGCGCCGAGGTCTTCACCGTTGCGGGTGCGCACGGCGGCGGCGGACGCCTCGGCCTCCCGGTCTCCGACGACGAGCATGTAGGGAATCCGCTGGAGTTGCGCGCCTCGGATCTTGGCATTCATACGCTCGCCCGAGGCGTCGACCTCTACTCGCAGCCCGCGCTTGAGCAGGCGCGCCTCCACCTTGCGCGCGTACTCGATGTGGCGGTCGGCGATCGGGATGACCATCGCCTGGACCGGGGCGAGCCAGAGCGGGAAGCGGCCGCCGGTGTGCTCGATGTAGACGCCGAGGAAGCGTTCTAGGCTGCCGAGGATGGCGCGGTGGAGCATGATCGGCGTGTGCTCCGCGCCATCCTCCCCGATGTAGTGGAGGTTGAAGCGGTGGGCCATCGCCATGTCCACCTGCACGGTGCCGAGCTGCCACGAGCGGCCGATGGCGTCGCGGAAGTGGAACTCGACCTTCGGTGCGTAGAAGGCGCCCTCGCCGGGGGCCAGCGTGTACTCGTAGCCGGCCTTCTTGATCGAGTCACCGAGCATGCGCTCCGCGTTGTCCCAGTCCGCGATGGCGCCGACGAACTTCTCGGGCCGCGTGGCGAGTCGGATGAGCGGGGTGCCCAGGCCGAGCTCGTCGTAGATGCGGCGTGTCATCTGGAAGACGCGCTGGATCTCGGACTCCGACTGCTCCGGCGTACAGAAGATATGCGAATCGTCCTGCGAGAAGGAACGCACTCGAGTCAGCCCATGCAGCGTGCCGGAGCGCTCGTTGCGATGCAGCCTGGTGAACTCCGCCAGCCGCAGCGGCAGATCGCGGTACGAGTGCAGGCCGGTGCCGTAGAGCTGGCAGTGGCCGGGGCAGTTCATGGGCTTCACGCCCATCTCTACGTCGTCGGCCTCGAATATGAACATGTCGTCGCCGAAGTTGTCGTAGTGGCCCGACGTCTTGAAGATCTCGACGTTGAAGATCTGAGGCGTGATCACCTCGGAGTAGCCGTACTCGACGTAGAGGCCGCGCAGGTACTCGATGAGGCCGTTGTAGAGCAGCGCGCCTTTCGGGTGATAGAACGGCGAACCGGGCGCCAGCGGGTCGAGGTGGAACAGGTCCAGCTCGCGGCCGAGGCGGCGGTGGTCGCGCTTCTCGGCCTCCTCGATGCTCACGAGGTAGGCGTCGAGTTCCGCCTGCGTCGGGTAGAGGGCGCCATAGATGCGCTGGAGCATGGGGCGCCTCTCGTCGCCTCGCCAGTAGGCGCCGGCGACGTGGGTGAGCTTGAACGCCCCGATCTGGCCGGTGCGCTCGGTGTGGCCACCACGACAGAGGTCCTGGAAGTTGCCGTGCCTGAAGTGGCCGACGGTGGCGTCGGTGATGTCATCGATCAGTTCGAGTTTGTAGGGCTGGTTCGCGAAGACCTGACGTGCCTCGTCCTTTGGGATGTGGTGGCCGGTGATCGCTAGATCGCTGGCGACGCTCTTGCGCATGCGCGCCTCGAGGGCGCCCAGGTCGTCCGTGGTCAGCGAGCGGGGCAGCTCGAAGTCGTAGTAAAAGCCGTGCTCGATGGGCGGGCCGATGGCGTACTTCGCCTCGGGGAACATTTCGAGCACCGCCTCGGCGAGGACGTGCGCGGCCGAGTGGCGCTGGCGGAAGAGGCGCTCATCGGCGGGCAGCGCGTCGAAGGCGACATCGTGGCCGGCCCCGTCGTGACCGGCTTTGTTTGAGGTGACCATCGTGTACTCCTCGGTGTGCCACGCGAGATGGCAGCAGGTAACAAAAAAGCGCCTCGTCCGCAGGGACGGGAGGCGCGCTCACGTGGCTCCACCCTGATGCCCTCGTGCCTGCCTCGGGCTGTGCCCGGAGGCTCCGGGGCAGCGAGGCAAGCGCGAGGCTCAAGTGCCGGTAGCGGCGGCGACCGCCGCGGGTTGTGACGTATCCGTCGTCCCGCGGGCTCCGAGGTGGTGCCGATCGCCGCTCGGTCACGAGGCTTGCAGCACCCGCTGGCGCGGGGCCTCGTTCTCTGGGGGCCGAGGTTGGCGGGGGCGTGTCCCCATCAGCGCTCGATCTGACGCCGACATGCGGCGCTTGATACTGTGGCGATTATACCTTGATGTCTGGGATGTGGGCTGTCGCCGAGGCCTCGTGATGGGCTTGATGGTACGCGGCCAGGCAGGTGGTTGGAGGGCAGCTTCCGGCGAGAAGTGGTGGGCGATACTGGATTCGAACCAGTGACCTCTGCGATGTCAACGCAGCGCTCTAACCAACTGAGCTAACCGCCCCGGACGGGTTCCGCCTAAAGCCTTGTCGAGCCTAGTGGTGGGTCGTGGAGACCGTCAAATCGAGGAAATACAGGCGCTCGGCGGTGCTACACAGGGGCATCGAGGCGAGGTGACATCTTGACGGGCGCGTGAGGGCACAGTGTCAATTTCGTTGACACCTCGATCGTGCGAATGCTAACGTCCGGCATCCGCCGAGACCGTCGGGCTCGGACGCCGGGTATGTGTGCCGGTAATATTAAGGGTGAACGCGGGCCTCTAGCTCAATTGGCAGAGCAGCTGACTCTTAATCAGCCGGTTCAGGGTTCGATTCCCTGGGGGCTCACCATCAGGCCATAGCGGGCGCGAGGGGGCACCGGCCCTCGCCTCCGGGAGCACCCATAGGCGACGACCGGTCGCCTGAACGGGGGAAGTGTCGGAACTGGCAGACGAGCGTGATTTAGGATCACGTGCCGCAAGGCGTAGGAGTTCGAGTCTCCTCTTCCCCACCAGCAGGTGGCACCATCAATCGGGAGCAGGCCCGGCCAGGCCGAGGGGGGTTAATGCCGAAGCTTCTCGAAGTGAAAAACCTTCGGACCTACTTTTATACGCAGGAAGGCGTGGTGCGCGCCGTCGACGGCGTCTCGTGGGATCTGAATGAGGGTGAGACCCTCGGGCTCGTGGGCGAGTCGGGGTGCGGCAAGTCCGTCACTGCGATGTCGATCCTCCAACTCATCCCTAATCCTCCCGGTCGCATCGTCGAGGGCGAGATCCTCTTCGAGGGCATAGATCTTCTGAAGTTGAACAACCAGGAGATCCGCAAGATCCGCGGCAACCGCATCGGCATGATCTTCCAGGAACCGATGACCTCGCTGAACCCGGTCCTTACGATCGGCAACCAGCTCACCGAGGCGATTCGACTCCACATGGGGTTGGACGACACCGAAGCCAACGCGCGCGGCGTGGAGCTGCTGGAACTGGTCGGTATTCCGGAAGCGGAGAGCCGCCTGAAGGACTACCCGCACCAGTTCTCGGGCGGCATGCGTCAGCGCGTGATGATCGCGATGGCGCTCTCCTGTAACCCGAAACTGCTCTTGGCGGACGAGCCCACGACCGCGCTCGATGTCACGATCCAGGCGCAGATCCTTGACATCATGGCGCGACTGTCGCGCGACTTCGGTACGGCGGTCGTCGTCATCACCCACAACCTAGGTGTGGTCGCCCGTTACGCCGACCGCGTGAACGTCATGTACGCCGGCAAGATCGTGGAGATGGGCACCGCTTCCGACATCTTCAAGCGCCCGCGCCACCCGTACACCGTGGGTCTCATGGCCTCGGTGCCGCGCTTGGATGCGACTGAGCACGTGCGCCTAGCCACCATCGAGGGCCAGCCGCCGCTGCTCATCGAGCCGATTCCCGGATGTTCGTTCATGCCTCGCTGCGACTGGCGCATCGACAAGTGTGCGACGGACGCACCGCAGCTCGAGCTGAAGGAAGAGGGCCACTTCGCCGCCTGCTGGCGCGACCCCGTTCGGGACGCGCGCACCGTGGTGCAAACCTCACCTATCGCCGTGGCTGCTGAGACTGCGAAGGCCTAACAGATGACCACCGAGACTCAGTCTTCTTCCACCGAGGCTCGTACCCCAACAGGAAACCTTGTTGATGTCGAGGGCCTCAAGATGTACTTCCCGGTTACGGCCGGGCTAGTCTTCCAGAAACATGTTGCCGATGTGAAGGCCGTCGACGGCCTCAGCTTCCACGTGCAGCATGGCGAGACGCTTGGGCTGGTTGGCGAGTCCGGCTGTGGCAAGTCGACGACCGGCCGCGCTCTGCTCCAGCTCTACAAGCCGACCGCCGGATCGGTCCGTTTCGACGGCACGGAGCTGACGAAGCTCGACGGGAAGGCACTGCGTCGCTTCCGCCGTCGCATGCAGATGATCTTCCAGGATCCGTACTCCTCGCTGAACCCGCGCATGAGCGTCCAGCAGATCGTCGCCGAGCCGATGATGATCCATGACCTCTACAAGGGTCAGGAGCGCCTCGACCGGGTCACCTACCTGATGAACGCGGTCGGTCTGAACCCGTACTTCGCCAAGCGCTTCCCGCACGAGTTCTCGGGCGGACAGCGTCAGCGCATCGGCATCGCGAGGGCGCTCGCGGTCGAGCCGGACTTCATGGTCTGCGACGAGCCCGTGTCTGCACTCGATGTGTCGATCCAGGCGCAGATCATCAACCTGCTGGAAGACCTCCAGCAGGAGTTCAAGCTCACCTACCTGTTCATCGCGCACGACCTCGCCGTCGTCCGTCACATCTCCGACCGTGTCGCGGTCATGTACCTCGGCAAGATCATGGAGCTTGCGGGCTCGAACGAGCTGTACGAGAACCCACTCCACCCGTACACGAAGGCGCTGCTCTCCGCAGTTCCGATCACGGACCCGGATCTGGAGCGGCAGCGCGAGCGCATCATCCTGACCGGTGACGTGCCCTCGCCACTGCACCCGCCTCCGGGCTGCGTGTTCAACACCCGCTGCCCGATCGTCATCGACGAGTGCCGTGAGCGCACTCCCGACTGGCGCGAGGTGACCACGAGCCACTGGGTCGCCTGCCATCGGGTCTAGGCATCGATAGTTCGTTCGAGTAAGAACGGGCCTCCGCAAGGGGGCCCGTCTTGTTGTGGGCGTGGGTGTGTCGGGCCGGGAGGTCGTCGTGGGTCTCGATGTCTACGCGGGAACGTTCACCCGGTACTACTCCGGCGACTGGGAGACGATGGTTCAGCGCGTGGGGCGCGAGCTGGGACACGACGTCCATGTTGGGCCGCGGGGCGGGCCGGCCGTCGAATTGCTGCCTGGCATCGAGGCACCACGCCACATTGCTCAATGGCGCGAGGAGGCCTTTGCGGACGCCTTCGACTGGGACGAGGCGGCCACTCTTCCGCACCTGACCGACAAGCCTGACTGGGAAGCATGCATCAGCCTGCTGCTCTGGGCCGCCCACGTGGAGCATCCTAAGCTGTCGCCTATGCGCCCCCCTCAATAAGGACTGGCAACAGGACCCCGCACTCCGCGCCAGCTCGGCCGACGCGGACAGCGCGTTTCCTTATCTGCTCTGGGGCGCCGAGATCTGGCTGCCTGTTCGCCTCGATGGTCCGTTCAGCTGGCCAGATCCCGGACAGAACGACCGGATGTTCGGCTCGAGCCGGGCGCTCTTCAACGAGCTGCGTGCCCTGAATGCCAACTCATGGCGCGCCGATGCCGCCGAAGTGAAGTCGTGGCGCTATCAGCTCCCCGAGCAGGACTCGGATGTGGAGACATGGGCCCGCTTTGGCTACTCGGTGCTGCTGCCGCTGGTTGAGTTCGCTGTTGTGCAGCGGGTGCCAGTACTCCTCAACCACTGAGGTGGCGCCATCCCGTGCGTCGCGCCGCACGCGGGCACCGAATACGATGACCGGTGCTGGTTCTGGAGGCCTCGTTGGAACCCGGTCGGATCCGCAACTTCTCGATCATCGCCCACATCGACCACGGCAAGTCGACGCTGGCCGACCGCATGCTCGACGTCACGGGCACCATCGAGGCGCGCCAGCGCCAGGAGCAGGTGCTCGACTCGATGGACCTGGAGCGTGAGAAGGGCATCACGATCAAGGCCCAGGCCGTGCGCATGAACTACACCGCCACGGATGGCCTCGAGTACCAGCTCAACCTCATCGACACCCCGGGCCACGTCGACTTCTCGTACGAGGTGTCGAGGGCGCTCGCCGCCTGCGAGGGCGCGGTCCTCGTCGTCGATGCGACGCAGGGGATTCAGGCGCAGACACTCGCCAACGTCTACCTCGCGATGGAACTCGATCTCATGCTCATCCCCGTGGTGAACAAGGTCGACCTGCCCTCGGCGGAGCCAGAGCGCGTGGCGCAGGAGCTGGTCGACGTGATCGGCTTCGACCCCAACGAGGTGCTGTTCGCCTCCGCCAAGAGCGGCATCGGCGTCGACGAGATCCTCGAGGCGATCGTGAAGAAGATGCCGCCGCCTCGCGGCGATGCGAATGCACCGCTGCGTGCGCTCGTCTTCGATGCCAAGTACGACTCGTACAAGGGCGTACTCGCCTACGTTCGAGTCGTCGACGGGCATATCGACGGTCGCGAGCCGCTGCGCCTGATCCAGGAGCGCACGCGTTTCGACGCCGTCGAGGTCGGGGTGTTCCGCCCGGGCCACACCGTCATCCCTCGCCTCGAAGCGGGTGAGGTGGGCTACGTCGCGACCGGCCTCAAGGGTGTGAACGAGGCGCGCGTCGGTGACACCATCACCACCGATCGCAACGCAGCCACCGAGCCGCTGGCCGGCTATCGCCCGGCGAAGGCGATGGTCTTCGCGGGGCTGTACCCCTCGAACCCCGATGCCTATACCGAACTGCGGGACGCGCTCGAGCGGCTGCGCCTCAACGATGCGTCGCTGGCGTGGCAGCCGGAGTCGTCGGTCGCCCTGGGGTTCGGGTTCCGCTGTGGTTTCCTCGGGCTGCTGCACATGGAGATCGTGCAGGAGCGCCTGGAACGCGAGTTCGGCCTCGACCTAGTGGCAACGGCGCCATCCGTCGAGTACGAGGTGACGAAGACGGACGGCACCGAGATCGTCGTCGACAGCCCCTCGGCGCTGCCGGACCCGGACAAGATCCGCGAGGTGCGCGAGCCGTGGGTGCGCGTCAGCCTCACGGTGCCCGCGCGCTACGTCGGCGCGATCATGGGCCTCGTCGACGAGTGTCGAGGCGAGTACGTAAAACTCGAGTACCTCGACCATGCGGCGGAGGAGGGCGACTCGCGCGTCCTCGCGGAGTACCTGCTGCCACTGTCCGAGATCCTAGTCGACTTCTACGACCAGTTGAAGTCACGCACGTCCGGCTACGCCTCGCTCGACTACCACCTCGAGGGGTACCGGCCGGCGAAGGTGGTGCGCCTCGATATCCTGGTCAACGGTGACCCCGTTGATGCGCTCTCGGCGATCGTACCGGCGGAACGGGCGTCCGAGAAGGGCAAGAAGCTGGTCTCGGCGCTGCGGGCGCTCATCCCTCGACAGTTGTTCGACGTGCCGATCCAGGCGGCGATCGGCGGCAAGATCCTTGCGCGCGAGACGGTGCGCGCGATGCGGAAGAACGTGCTGGCGAAGTGCTACGGCGGCGACATCAGCCGCAAGCGCAAGCTCCTCGAGGCCCAGAAAGCTGGCAAGAAGCGCATGAAAATGCTCGGCGCCGTCGAGGTGCCTCAAGAGGCATTCATGGCTGTGCTGAGATTGCGTGATTAGAGGAGGGGGAGCGCGCGGCTGAATGCCGCCACTGTACGGCCCACGTAGAGAGAATCACCTGTTGAACGAGAAAGCCAAGCTGGCTGAGGCCAAACATTTGCTCGAAGAGATGATCGACTCGGCAAGTGATATAACAAGGCTTCCAGTTCAAGCTCAGCGCTTTCTTGTCCTCTTCGAGATCAGTCCTCCAGTTCTCGCCTAGCGAAGCGAAAGGAAGGTCCCGGGGACAGGAGTGGTACGAGAGTTTCGCTAGTCAGAGTCTCGTGAAGTTCATGAAAGACCAGCGCGACCGCAACATTCACAGCGAGCCAGTTCAGGCCACGCAGGATATTTCGGTGCACCTTGGGGGAGCATCAAAGTGTCCGGGACGTGTCCTTCGCAGTGCGTCGTGTGGACGGGACCGTGAAACAGGTGGGCGAATCGACGCCCGCACCGGAGCCTGAGGAATCAACCCCCGCAAGTGAGGCGCCACTTCCTACGGTGACCTACCGATATCGATTCGCCGAATGGCCGGGCAACGAGCACTTGGAGCCACTCTGCGAGGTGTACCTTGCGCTCTTGGAGTCCTTCGTAGGGGACGGAATCAGGAAGGGCCTTGATCACGGGTTAGTCATTTCGTGGCTGCAGCGGCATGGGCGTCCCCACGGCAGCGGGACTGACCCCACCCCTCGCAGTCATGAACGCTTTCTCCGCTACGATCTGTTCTCCGCTCACCGAGGTGTGAAGTGAGCTCCGCCCCATGGCCTCCGACCCCAACTCCCACCTCGTGTACTCCTCGGATGGCGGGCGTGTCGACGTGCCGAAGCCGCCGAAGCGCGCATCCTCGAAGGGTGGGCAGGCATCGAGGAGTGAGCCGCCGGATGACGGCGTGGTGCGCATCCGACGCGAGAAGCAGGGTCGAGGTGGCAAGACGGTGACGGCGATCACGGGGTTGCCCGGCTCCGAGGCCGACCTCGATGCGCTGCTGAAGGCGCTTAAGCAGCACATCGGCGCGGGCGGAACTCGCGAGGGGCGGTCGCTGGTCATCCAGGGCGACCATCGAGAACGTGTCCGCGAACGCCTCGAGATGCTGGGGCACCGGCCCAAGCTCGCGGGCGGTTAGGCCGTCACCAGCGCTCGGTGTCCCGGGTGCGGCGGCGGCGCGAGGCGTACGAGCGGGGTGATGCCACCTCGGACGTGCTGACCGACCTCGACGAGCACGGTCGCACTCGCAGGCACGCGCAAGGTGACCTGTGAGCCGAACTTGATCATGCCGAGGCGATCGCCCTGCTGGAGGTTGGTGCCGGCGTGCGCCCAGGTGACGATGCGACGCGCGGCGATGCCGCTGATCTGCGTGACGGTGCAGGGCCCCGCGCTGGTCTCGAGGCAGGTGACGAGCTGGTTGTTGCCGTGGGTGGCCGCCGCGGTCATCGCGGGCTTGTAGCCACCGGTCTTCCGGCGCTGATCGACGATTGTGCCATCGATGGGCGCGCGCTGGATGTGCACGTCCCAGAGCGCGAGGAAGATGCCCACCTCCAGGAGGTCGGCGTCCCAGTACTCGTCGTGTTCGGTGGTGATGTGGAGGATCCGGCCGTCTGCGGGAGCCAGTGCGACGCTGGGGTCGGGCTTGACGGTGCGCTCGGGGTCGCGAAAGGCGGCCGCGATGACGCCCGCGCCCGCGAGTCCGAGGATCGCCGCAGGCGGGTAAATCAGCCCGCCGAGGGCGGCGATGGCTGCGCATCCCAGGAGCAGCGGCGCGCCCTCGGTGACGGGGCGCCAGAGCGGGGCGCTCAGGTGTGTTGCCTAACCACGCGTCCAGTCAGCAGCAGCGTGGGCGGGATGTTCCAGAGGTGCAGGCTGCGACGCACCTGCGTGAACTCCTCCATCAGGAAGGGGCGTAGGAAGGTCGGGTGGTACTGGAGGGCGACGAATGTGCCGCCGGGCTTCAGGCTGCGCGCCACGGCTCGAATGATCTGGCGCGTGGTGTCGAGGCCAATGAGGCTGAACGGAATCGAGGAGATGACCGCGTCGAAGCCGTCCGGCACCGCGCGCTGGCGTACCTCCTCGATGGTTGTGGCGGACTGCTCGAGTAGGGTGAAGCGTGGGTCGCGGACCGCGCGCTGCAGGTGCTCGACGAAGGGCCGATGGATCTCGAACGCCCACATGTGGCTGTCGGCGGGCAGCGTTTCGAGGAGTGAGAAGGTGATCGCGCCCGTGCCCGGGCCGAACTCCGCGATGTTGCGGGCGGCCTGTACGTTGCCGAGGTGGGCCATGCGACGCGCTACGGCTCGACTGGTGGGCGTAACTGCCCCAACGGTGTGGCGGTCCGTAAAGAAGGCCTTGAGGAAGTCGAAGTGTGCGAGCGTGCCGCTTTCAGGCATGTGTTTCCGCCTCGAAGAGTGTCGTGCCGTCTGCGTCTTCGGTAGTGTCGACGAGGTGCGTGACGAACCCCCACAGGACGTAACTCATCAGGGCGACGATGGCGATGATCGCCAGCGACCGATCGGATGGCCAGATAACGATCAGGACCACCGAGCCGACCATCACCGTGAGCAGGGTTTTACGCCACTGCGCGAACGTTGGGAAGGGGTGCATGCTGACCATGAGGCCAGCGAGCACGACGGCGATCCCACCTGCCACCCAGATCGGCAGATCGAAGGGGCCGGCGACGCTCGCGGCCAGAAGTACGCCTCCGCTCGGGATGGGGAGGCCGAAGAAGTACGCGCTTCTGGAAAGGACGTGGAACCTCGCCAGGCGGAACGCGCCTGCGGCCACGAAGACGAGCGCCGTTCCCAGGCGCACCGGCGCGAACGCCTCAGGGTAAGCCGCGGCGAAGAGGAAGGCGGGCGCGACGCCGAAGGCCACGATGTCGGACAGCGAGTCGAGCTGCCCGCCCCACGGACCGGCCGCGTTCAGCTTCCGCGCGACCGTGCCGTCGACGCCATCGATGATGGCGGCGAGCAGGATCAGGCGCAGCGCGAGGTCCCAGTTGGCCAGGTGGCTGGCTTCTATCGCCCCGAAGCCACACCCCAGCGCGCAGAGAGTGATCAGTGCCGGTACGAGTTCTCGACGGGACATTCCCGCTCCATGCATTCGACTAGGGTACTGCCTCGGGTGACTTTGAATCGAGGGCCGACGGTAGCATCTTGTGTCACCGGCCCGACTGACCGTGGTTGTGGCTGCAGGCGGCCATAACGGGTCGGTCGGCTACGATGCAGCTCGATCTTCCGTGTGTGCCAAGGCGTGTTCGAGAGGACTGAGGCTTGCCGCTCCAGGTCGTGCAGCCGCGTATTCGCGGGTTCGTCTCGGTCTCCTCGCACCCTGATGGTTGTGCCGCCAACGTGCGGCGGCAGATCGAGGTGGCAAGTGCCGGCCTCGCTGAGGCGCGCCCAGCGGGCCGCCTCGGACCCACGCTCGTCGTCGGATCGAGCACGGGGTACGGACTGGGCAGCATGCTGAGTGCGTGCTTCGGCCTCGATGCGCCGGTGCTTGGGGTCTGCTTCGAACGACCGGCCGAGCGTGAGCGCACGGCGACGGCGGGCTGGTACAACCTCGCGGAGGCGCACCGCCTGGCGAAGGCCGATGGCCGCCACCTGGAAACGATCAACGCCGACGCCTACCAGGAGTCGACCAAGGACGCCGTGGTCGAGGCGCTGCGTGCCCGCTACCTCGACGGCGTGGCGAAGCTCGAACTCTTCATCTACTCGCTCGCGGCACCGCGGCGGTTCGGAGCAGGCGGTCAGCGCTGGGAGAGCGTGCTGAAGCCGATCGGCGCGCCATTCACCGGGAAGACCATCGACCAGCGCAACCACGCGATCGTCGATGCCTCACTCGAGGCGGCGACGCCCGAGGAGATCGAGGCGACCATCAAGGTGATGGGCGGGGAGGACTGGGCGCGCTGGGTGGAGCGCCTGCAGGACGCGGACGTGCTGGCGCCCGGCTTCCGCACGGTAGCCTACTCGTACGTGGGGCCGAGGGTGACGCAGGAGATCTACCGCAGCGGCACGATCGGCCGCGCGAAGCAGCACCTGGAGGCCTCCGCGGTGGAGCTGACGAGGCGGCTCGCGCCCCTCGAAGGGCAGGCGCTGGTCAGCGTCAACGAGGGCGTGGTGACGCAGGCCTCGGCGGCGATTCCTGGCGTGAGCCTCTACATCAGCCTGCTGATGCGAGTGATGAAGGCGCGCGGCACGCACGAGGGCACCATCGAGCAGATCGTGCGGCTCTTCCACGACCACCTGGCGCCGGGCGCCACGCCACGCCTCGATGATGGTGGGTTGATCCGCCTCGATGACCGCGAGCTGGATCCGGCGGTGCAGGCGGAGGTCGATGCGGTATGGGACCGCCTCGAGACCGCGAACATGCAGAAGTACGCAGACTACGAGGGCTACCAGCGCGCCTTTGCTGCGCTGTTCGGCTTCGGCATCGATGGCATTGACTACGACGCCCCCACCGAGGTGGATCGCTCGCTGGTGTGAGGATGAGGGCGGCTTGTTGCGAGTCCACGCCTCGACGCTGTCGTTCCCGTCCGCCTCGGAGCCAGTCCACCCGTCGTGGTGGGCCTGTCGAACCACAACGCCGAATTCGATGGCGTGTGATGCCGATCCGGAGCTGAGGGCGGGTTGGCGGCGAGCGTCGCCAACCCGCGGAACCACCTGCGAGGGCACACGGACGAGGCCGTCTGGGTCTCCGCCTTGCACCGACCGTTATGATGGCGCAGTAAAGCAGGAGCCTCGGCACCGCAGGGAGCGGCCCGAGGCGTGGCTACGGCCTGATACAGAGACCGTCGCGAGGAGCAGCGTACACGGGGCGAGCAACCGTCACCGAATCACCACCACCAGAGGCTCCGGGGTCGTGCCGAAGTGGCGGAATGGCAGACGCGGCGGTCTGTTCCGAATCTGGAATTGGTACCGAAGGTGGGATTCGAACCCACACGGGAGTCGCCCCCCAGCGGTTTTTGAGACCGCCGCGTCTGCCATTCCGCCACTTCGGCACGAACTGCCTCAAACGCGGGCGCTGATGCGGCCCCTGATACACGAAAGGCCCGGCGTGCGCCAGGCCGGTGTTGAGGTGGTGCGCGCTGGAGCGGAAGACGAGACTCGAACTCGCGACCTTCTCCTTGGCAAGGAGACGCTCTACCAACTGAGCTACTTCCGCGCTCGACGGCCCGCAGTATAGGTCAGGCGGCGATCCTCGCGCCAGAAGGTGTTCGCCTACTCGTCTCGATGGCGTTGGATCGAGCTCACTATGAGCGCAAATCCGAGGCTGACCACGACCGCCGGCAGCGCCACGCCCGGCCTCAACACGATCATCTCCAGCCGGTCGAGCAGGAACAGCACGCCGGTGACTCTGAAGACCAGGCCGGCGAGCGCCGTGCCCAGGTCGTAGTGTCAACGCGCCTCCGGAGGCGTGGTGGTGGCGTTCATCGACGTACCTCCGTGGAGCCGAACGCGGTCTCCACCTCGATCGCCAGGTGGCGCGTGGCGGTAGCGAAGTCGGCGGTTTGTTCGGACTGGTTGGTGCCGACTCCGGAGAAGGTCTTGCCGAGGATGCGTGTCTCGCCGAACACGGTGCTGGCGTACACCCTGACGGCGGCGCGCGCCGGCAGGCACACAGTGGTTTTGCCGAACGCGTTCGCGACTCGGATGCGCGCGGGGCCCTCCGGGATCTCGACGCTCGTCAGGTCGAGCGTGAACGAGCCGAAGGCGTGGCTGTACTCGCGCTCGAGACCGGCGATCGAGGCGGGTCGCGCTGCGTGTTCGCCGAAGGCGCTGTCGACTCGCAGGTTGACGGTGGAGAGGCCGGACAGCGCCACGGTGACGAGCACGCCCAGGAAGATTAGGGCGCCTGTGCCCGCCCGCCATGCGGTGATACGAGCGCGCTCGCCAGCGTGGTGGCTGGAGGTCGAGGGCGGCGAGCAGTCAGACGGTCCCGACTCCGACGAGCACGAGGCCGAATGTGACGCCGGCGACAGCGCTGCCACCTCGACGTCTGCCTGTTGTGTCGGCGCGGTCGTCCGGAATGATGAAGGCCGCGAGGATGTAGACGATGAGGACGGCGCCGCCCGAGAGTAGCGCGAGTAGCATCATCGCCACGCGCACGAGCAGCGAGTCAACGCCGAGGTAGTCGGCGAGGCCGCCTGCTACTCCGGCAATCCAGCGGTCGTCGCGGCTGCGCGTGAGGCGTCGGACGTCGGTGGGCTGGGTCGAGGGCTCGCTCGAGGCTGTCGGCAGGGGCGAGGCGCCGGTGTCGCCGGTGGTCATGGTGTACCTCCGAGTCGCACCTCGATGGTACACGGTGTGAACGGCCGTAATGGTGACCAGGGTGGCGGTGCCCATGGGACGAAAGGGACTGAGATTCGGCAATGGTCGGGGAGACACGATTTGAACGTGCGGCCTCCTGACCCCCAGTCAGGTGCGCTACCAGGCTGCGCCACTCCCCGACGCGCTCTCGATGCTAGCAGAGGCCTCGAGGGTGGGCGATGCCACGAGGCCACGCCGGCTCAGGCCAGGCCGGCGAGGCGAAGGCCCACGATGAAGGCGACGCCCGCTGTCGCCACGCTCGCGTACTCGGCGGCGACGCGGCTCGTCAGCTGGCGCACCACGTGCGAGTGCAGCAACCCGGTCACGAGGTAGAAGGCGAGTAGCAGTGTCAAGGCCGCGGCGTAGCCGTGTAGCGGCAGGTAATGCACCAGCCACCGCGCTTCCCCGACGGCAACCCCCGTCACCACCGAGTACAGCAGCGTCTCACCGGGATCGATCTCGCCCTCGCGCAGGATCTCCGCCGCGAGCACAGTGGCCGCGAGTCCGACCGCGAGCGCGGCGGGCGTCTGGCCGACGCCGAAGAGAAAGACCAGCGAGAACATCGCGAAGCCCAGCACGTATGTGGCAGCGGTGACGATGAAGCGTCCCGCGTCCCGTCCTGGGTCGTGCTCGCGCACCGAGGAGAGCGTCCCGACGACCAGCGTGCCGTAGCCCACGCCGCCGCCGATGGCGGCCAGCACGGTCCAGTATCCCTGCGAGTTGTACTCGATGAAGACGGGCATCGCGAGGACGTAGAGCGTGGGCACCAGAAGGTACGGCGTCGTGTCGAGCCTGCACTCGGCGAAGGACTCGCGCCGTCCGGCGCGCAGGACGCCATCGAGCGCGAGCGCACTGATAGCGGTGCTCACCAGCACGACCCAGCGCGGCGAGGGCTCGATGAGCAGGAACATCAGGAAGACGCCCGTCACGAGCGCGCTCAGGGTGATGGTGGGCGCGGTGAGTCGTAGCCGCCGTCTGTCCAACGCGCGGGCGGCGGAGTCGTCGGGGTCGAGGTCGGTCCCGTGGCTGAACGGCGGAGGCAGGGGGGCGACATCCGCGGGGAGTGGCTCGGCTGGCTCGGGTGGCGCCGCATCCGGAGCTGGCGCGATCTCGACATCTACCACCTCGACCGTCACGACTTCGACCGCCACGATGGGCGCGTCGACGGTGGCCTCGGTCGCGGTGTCGAGGTTGGCTCCGGGGGGCGCGAGCGGTGAGGATTGCGGCGGCGGAGCCTGGTGGAACGTCGACAGGGGAGCGGCGCCGGATGCCTCGACGGTGGCGTCGGTATCGAGGGCAGCCGGCTCCGCGGCCTGGCTGGTCTCGCCTTGGTCCTGAGGCGTCGTCATTCCGCGGCAAACGTCGGTTCAAGCTCGCCGAAGATTTCGGCGGCGTTGCGGTAGCGGATACGGTCCGCTTCGTCCTCGGTGAGGCCGACCTGCGTGAAGATGCCTTCGAGGTGACTGACGTGGTCGGCGATCTCGTCGTCGCGGCAGTCCGAGCCCCACGTCAGCTTCTCGACGCCGATCTCCTTGCCGACCATGCCCCGCTCGACGGCGTGGCGCTCGATCGTGTCTCCGCCCGACATGTCGAGGAACACGTGATGTCGCCAGCGCGTCACCGAGGCGGCCTCGTCATAGTTGCCGGTGCCACCCATGTGCGCGCCGATAATGCGCAGCTCTGGGAAGTTGTTGGCGATCGTGTCCAGGTGGAAGGGGCGCATCCGCATCGCGGAGACGTCACGAGGCGGCCGGAGGCGCATTTCCCGCATGCGGCGCATGTTCGCCGCCGCTTCGGGGTCGCGCCGCGGGTGGGTAATCGAGTAGTCCACGCCGCCACCAATGACGCCGAGGTGGAACAGGATCGGCATCTTCAGCTCTTCGGCGGCGCTGTACGCGCTGAAGTACTTGTAATCGTCGTAGGCGCGACGCGTGCCGATGATCTTCAGCCCTCGATAGCCCAGCTCGTGGAGGCGGCGCACCTCGCGACCGTCGACCTCGTCGGGGTCGATGACGGCGCAGGGGACGAAGAGATCCTCGTGGCGACGGGCGTAGGGGAGCGAGTCCTCGTAGGAAAGCCCCATGCGACCACCAGAGAGCAGCGAAGCTCGAGTCACGCCCGCGGCGCGGAGCGCGTCCGCGCGAGCCTCGATGAGGCGTTCGTACTCGTTGTCTGCCGGGTTCTCCCAGTTACGCGGAAAGTGGCAGTGCACGTCCCAGATCATGATGCCTCCCCGCGCGTCGATTGGTGCCACACATCCTAGCGCAGCGCGCCTCGCCGGTCCTTGCCGCGCGGCGCACGCGAGTGGCAAGGACCGCCCTCGAAGGTGGCCAGGCGGGGGTGGGTGTCTGATGAGGTGGTCATGTGGGTAGTTGTCCTCCTCAGCTGAGGTGCAGGGCGTAGCGCTATGAGCCTCGACTTTCCGGGCCCGAACGCGGGACGACGGGAGCCTCAATTCTGCGTACTCGCGGACGCTCGGGTCGAATCAAGCGAGCGCGGTGTGCGGGTGACACGATGCCGGCGTTCGCCGCACCCACCGCGCCGCCGGTCGGCGGTGGTCTCGCGGGTGGGTGGGGACGAGGATAGTCGCAGCGCGCTGGCCGGGTGGAGGGACCGCGATGCCACACAGCTCGATCTACCGCACCGCCGATGGGTCACTGCGCCGCGACCTCGCTGATGACGCGCTGGTGGCGGTCCTCGCTGAGCCGGACGGATTGCTCTGGGTGCACACGACCGCCTCCGATGCAGACGACGGGGAGCTGCTGCGCACCGTGTTCGGCGTGCACCCCCTAGCGGTTGCGGACATCGTGAATACGGAGTTCCAGGCACCGAAGGTCGATGACTACGAGAGGTACCTGTTCCTGAAACTCCACGGTGTCGATCACGAGGCGACCGGCGACCTGGTGGTGACCACGGAGCTCGATATCGTCATGGGGCCGAACTGGGTAGTGACCGCGTCTCACCAGCAGCTGGCGGCCATCGAGCAGCTGTGGGCGTCAACGGTGGAGAGCCCTCGCGTGCTCGAGCGCGGCAGCAGCATGCTGGTGCAGGTGCTCATAGACGCGCTGGTGGACAGCGTGCTGCCGACGATCCAACGCATGGACGATGTGGGGGGCGAGATCGAAGAGCGGGCGCTCGTCGAGGCGCGGAGCGATCTCCTCGGAGACATCCTGCGGCTGAAGCGCTCGGCGATGCGGCTGCACCGAGTAGTGGTACCACAGCGCGACATCGTGCAGCGTCTCTCTCGAGGTGAGTACAGCCTCATCTCCGGCGACACGCTGATCTACTACCGCGACATCTACGACCACCTGGTGCGAGTCGAGTACCTGGTGCTCAACGCACGGGAGCGCGCTGATAGTGCACTGACGACATATCTCTCCGCGGTCAACATCCGGCAGAACGAAACCATGCGCGTGCTCGCGATTGTCACCTCGGCATTCCTGCCGCTGACACTCCTGACCGGCATCTACGGGATGAACTTCAAGGACATGCCGGAGCTGTCGTGGCCCTGGGCGTACCCAGTAGTGATCGCCATCATGGTCGTTGTCACCGTTGGTGTGACGTGGTGGTTGTTCGGGGCAAGACTCCTCGCTCGCAGCAGGAGTGTTGCCCGGGTCACCTATCGCATCGAGCAGCGACTGGTGCATGATGCGATCATCGAGGCTGCGCGCCTTCGCGACCGGGTACTTCTCGATGACGACGCGCCACGCTGATCGCGCGTGGCACTTCGCGGGGGACGGGCAGTACAGTTTTCAGTACGCGTGAGCTTTCACGAGGTTGCAGTACGGATGGCCAGAAGATGATCACGATTACAGGGCGCCGACGAGCGCTCTCGATGTTTGGGGTCGCCATCGGCCTGCTCGCGATCAGTCTCGGCGCTGCCTGCAGCTTAAAGTCCGAGGAGGCCCCCGAAGACGGGACTACCACGGCGGCGACTACTGCCTCGAAGGCGGCGACGGCGCCCGAGAAGGCGGCTTCTGCCGAGCCCGCCAAGTCTGGCGGCGACGGCGATTTCGCGGCGCTCTTCGGCAAGTACAAGAACGCCGAGTTCAAGATCGACTATGAGATGGTGGTGACCGGGCCCGGTGCGATGACCGGTGCGATGACCATCCGGCAGGCCGGCGGCAAGGTGCGCATGGACTTCACCACGCCTCAGGGTTCGTTCATGTTGATACAGGCCGGCGACAAGAGCTACATGTGCATGACGGACCAGAAGATCTGCCTCGATGCCGGCGCGTTTGGTGCCGGCGGCCCCGACGGCGGCCCGGTAATGGGCGCCGTCTATGACTTCAACACCAACGCGGCCAACTACACCACCCGTCAGATCGACTCGCGAGCCATCGCGGGCGTGCGCGCCACCTGCTTCGAGGTGACGAACACGAAGACCGAGAAATCTCTAGCCTGCGTCGGCCCTGAGGGCCAGATGCTGCTGGGTGAGTTCAGCAGCGGCGTCGTCACCGCCAAGATCACGGCCACGAAGGTCGAGGGCAAGCCGCCCGCGACGGACTTCGACTCGCCGTACCCGGTGACTTCGCTGAGCGGCCTCGGTGGCGCGGGCGGCTTCCCCGGTGGTCTGCCCACCCCGCCAGCGCGCTAGTGCCGGGTTGTTGCGAGGGTCAGCGCGGGCGCGGCTCGATGACACGCACCGGCGTGCCGTCGAGATAGGCCGTGATGTCCTCGACCGCGTCGCCGTAGAAGATGGCGTAGTTCTCAGCCGTCACATAACCGAGGTGCGGCGTGAGCAAGACGTTGTCCTGCCTCGCCAGCGCGAACAGAGGATGGCCCGCGGGCAACGGCTCGGCATCGAACACGTCAAGGGCGGCACCCGCGATCGAACGCGAGCGCAGGGCTTCGACCAGCGCCGCCTCCTCGACGATCGGGCCTCGCGAGGTGTTGACCAAGTAGGCGGTCTGCCGCAGCAGGCCGAACTCGCGTGCGCCGAGTAGCCCTCGCGTGCGCGCCGACAGTACGAGGTGGATCGTCAGGATGTCGGCGCGCGCGAGCAGGTCATCCTTGCCAGCGGCCAGCTCGACACCCTGAGCGTCGGTCCGTTCGCGCGTGAGGTTCTGGCTCCAGGCCAGCACGTTCATCCCGAAGGCCTTGCCGACGGTCGCGACTTGCGACCCCAGCCGCCCGAGGCCGAGGACGCCCAGCGTCTTCCCCTCGACGCCCTCGCCGAGCGTGGTCTGCCAGCGTCCGTCGCGTGTGGCGGCGTGCTCCTGCGGGATGCGGCGCAGCAGCGCGAGGATCAGGCCCCAGGTCAGCTCCGCGGTCGGGGGGCCGAGGCCACGCGTGCCGCAGACGGTGACGCCGCGCTCCTGCACGGCCTCCATGTCCAGGGCGGCGTTGCCCATGCCGGTGGTGACGAGCAGTCGCAACGCCGGCAGCCGTTCGAGGAGCGAGCGCGGCACGGGCGTGCGCTCGCGCATCAGAACGATGACCTCGGCGTCACCCAGCCGTGCGACGAGCGCGTCTTCGCTGTCGAGGTGGTCGTGGTAGGCGGTCACCAGCGGTGCCTCGGCGCGGGCCTGCAGCGCGGACCAGTCGGCGATGCGGAGCGCCGTATCCTGGTAGTCGTCGAGCACAGCGATCTTCATCGGTGTGGCGCCTCCACAGCGCGGTGTTCAGGGAGCGCCCGGACAGTAGCGCCTGCTGGAGGCAGATGGCCGAGCTCGAAGAGCTGCCGGCGAAACAGCGAACGTGAACGTGAACGTGAACGTGTTGGTGCCCAGGATGAGACTCGAACTCATACGCCCTTGCGAGCACTGCCCCCTCAAGACAGCGTGTCTGCCAGTTCCACCACCTGGGCACGGAAACCACGAAGCCAATTGGCACGAGTGGAGGGACTCGAACCCCCGACCGGCGGATTTGGAGGCCGCTGCTCTACCAACTGAGCTACACTCGTGCGCGACCTCCTAGTCTAGCAACGCGCCGCCGATGGGTGAAGTCGCTTCACCCATCGGCGGCGCGTCATCGCATGCCTGACCGCTCGAGACCAGCGGGCGGCTAGACTCTGGCCGCGCCCCCTCTCCACTTCGAAGGCGCGTTCTGGAGGAGTGTCCCCGTGATCTACGAGCTACGCACCTACGAGGCCGCCCCCAGCAAGCTGGCCGCTCTCAACGCGCGTTTCCGCGACCACACGACGCCGCTGTTCAAGCGCCACAACATGCAGGTTGTGGGGTTCTGGACGTACGCGCACGGTGGCTGGAGCGACCAGCTGGTCTACCTGATGGCCTTCGACGACATGGCCGATCGCGATGCGAAGTGGGCCGCCTTCCAGTCTGACCCGGACTGGATCAAGGCGCGTGACGAGTCGCAGCGCGACGGTACGCTCACGCTCCGGATCAAGAGCGACATCCTCAGACCGACGGATTACTCGCCCGCCCAGTAGCGAGGCCGTTGCTGCGGTCGCAGCGCAGAGGCCGTGACCGGGCGCGAAGCCGGTGACGCGAACTCGAGAACGGCGTTGCCCTTCGACAGGCTCAGGAGAACCGCGATGGCGGCGGGCCTTGCCAGAGACCGCCGGCGATGCGGCTCGGGCGCGTCCGTGTCCTACTCGCGGCGCTCTGTGTCGCCACCCGCGCCGCGACGGAAGAAGGCGTCAACATCGCTGAGGATGTCTTCGGTGGCCGGTAGCTCCTCGCCGGGAGCGTCCAGGGGGCGCGGCAGCGAGGGTTGGCTCGTGTCGTACTGCTCCTCGAGCTGGCGGACGTAGCCGGCGGCGTCCGGCGACTGGCTCATCGCCTGCCCTACCTGACGCAGGAAGTCCTCGGCCTGTCGCTCCAGCGGCGCGATCGCGGTACGGCTCTTGAAGCCCGCATCGAGCGCGCTGACCAGCGAGATCGCCGCGTTCGGGTTCGGCCCGATCGTGAGGTAGTGCGGGATCAGTGCCCAGAGGCTCGCATTGCGCCAGCCGAGCGCTCGATGGTGCAAGTTCATGACGCCGACGATCCCAGTTGGGCCCTGGTACCGCGAGGCCGGCGCCTTGAGCCCGAAGATCTCTTCGAAGTCCGGGTGGGACGCCGAGAGGTTGAGGGGAAGCGCCCGCGTATGTGGCACCCCGGCAGGCTGGGCGCCAAGCGTGATGCTCGTCGACGCGCCGACTTCGCGCATGACGTCGGCGATGATCTCGGTGAACGTGCGCCAGCGCAGGTGCGGCTCCACGCCCGTCAGCAGGATGAAGTCACGTTCCGCACCGGGCGGCCGCGCGACCAGGAAGCGGTTCTCCGGCCAGTCGAGCACGCGTTCGTCGTTCTCCAGGTGTACTCGTGGACGTTGCACCGTGAAGTCGTAAAACGGTTCGGGGTCGATGGTAGCAAGGGGGGTCGCCTCCCACTGCTCGATGAGGTACTCGAGGGTGTGGCTCGCCGCGCCACCATTGTCGTTCCACCCGGAGAACGAGGCGACGAGCACCGGCCGCTCCAACGGTCGTAGCTCACCCGACAGACGTAGGGCCTCGTGCATCGGAGATTCCTCTCTTGGCTCGCGGGTGACTAACCGCCCGGCTGGGGTACGCCAGCGGAGTCAGGGGCCTCGGTGGCGCTGGCGCGAACTCGACGTGCCATTCCAGCAGGCGATGTCGCGTTGAGCGGCAGTTCGGGAAGGGCCAGGAGGGCCACCCATCCGATGGCTACCAGCATCGCGGCCACCCCGAAGACCTGCGCAACTGCGCTTGCCAGTTCAATCCTAGTGAGTGCGAGGATGCTATCGAACGAGGGTTGTCCCTGCGTTGCCGCAGCTGCATAGGCTCGACGAACGCCCTCGACGGCCCGGATATTGAGCAGCGCGTCCGTGTTCTCGACGATCACCGGGTATTGTCCGGCGACGTGCGCGACCCCGTCTCGGAAGCGGCCGATCATCAGCCCGGTGAGCAGCGCGATGCCCACGGTCGCGCCAACCTGCCGGAAGAACGTGACGCTTGCGGTCGCCACGCCGATGTAGTGGAACGGCAGCGCGTTCTGCACCACGACGGTGAAGATCGGGAACGTCACACCGATGCCGACGCCGACGAGCACCATGTTGCCGACCGTGACCATTCGCGAGGTCTCCGGCGTCTGCATGGCAAACAGTGTCAGGCCCGCCACTACCAGTGCCATGCTCACCAGTACGAGCACCTTATAACGCCCGGTCCTCGACATGATCGTGCCGCCAATACCAGCCGAGACAGAGAGCGCAAGGGACATCGGCGTCATCAGCGTCCCCGAGTTCGAGGCGGCGACGCCCTTCACTCCCTGCAGGAACGTGGGCACCATCGTGATCGCGCCGAACATGCCGGCCCCCATCATGAAGAGGGCCAGCGCGGAGACAGAGAACGTGCGGTTCTTGAAGAGATCGAGCGGCAGGATCGGCTCGGTCGCCCTCGACTCTGTGAACAGGAAGAGCGGCAGGCAAACGGCTGCCAGTCCGAGGAGCCCCACGGTCCGTGTCGAAGTCCATGCGTACTGGTGGCCGCCCCACGTCAGTGCGAGGAGCAACGGCACCAGCGTGACGGCCAGCAGGGCCGCACCCGCAATGTCAAGGCGCGGGCGTTTGGCGAGGTGCGGTCGCACCCATGGCATCCCCAGACCGACGATCAGCAGAGCGACGATGCCAATCGGGAGATTGACCAGGAAGACCCAGCGCCAGCTCAGCGTGTCGGTCAGCCAGCCGCCAAGGAACGGGCCGACCACGGAGGCGAAGCCGAACATGCCGGCGAACGCGCCCTGGATGCGCCCACGCTCTAGTGGCGCGTAGAGATCACCGATCACCGCGAACGAGGTCGCGAAGAGCATTCCTGCGCCCACGCCCTGCGCGCCCCGTGCCAGCACGAGTTGCATCATCGTCTGAGAGGCGCCGGAGAGCAGCGATCCGATCAGGAAGATGACGATCGCGACGATGAACAGCGGTTTGCGCCCGAACTGGTCGCCGAGCTTGCCTGCGATCGGCACCACGACCGTCGAGGAGAGCATGAACGAGGTGAAGACCCACGGCAGCAACGACAGGCCGTTGAGCTCCGCGATGATCCTCGGGAAGGCGGCAGAGAGGATCGTCTGGTCGATGGCGGCGAGGAACATCGCGGCCATGGTGCCAATGATGATCACTCGCCGCGAGCCGTGACTGACCGCGATCGGCGGAGTGCCGGCGGCGGCACCTTTTGTAGCTTCTGTGTGTGCCAATTCTGCCTCGATATTGCGTGCTTGTGCGCACGAAATCGCCGGGTGCCGGGTGCTCCGTAGGGGGCTAGATCTGCGAGTAGCCGGAGCCGTGGCGGTCGATGCCCGTGCCCTTGCCATCTTCGATCCAGCCGAACTCCTTGAGGATGGCCTGGCTGTAGGTGACGCGCCCACTGACCTTCGCGGGTGGCTCGCTGGCCAGGAGGAGCGCGGCTCGCGCCATCATCGATGGCGGCTCACCTCGTGGGTCGTCCATGCCGTCGACGAGCTTGAAGAAGACGGTGCCCGGCGTCGGAACGACCTGCGAGGGCGATAGCGCGGTCACGCTGATGCCGTTCTCCCAGACCTCCTGGGCGAGGCCCTGAGTGAAGCGCTCGAGAGCTGCCTTCGTCGCTCCGTACATCGTTCCGCCGCCACCGTTCGAGGTGTACGGCGCGCGACCCGGCCCGATCGCCGAGCCCGAGGAGATATTCACGATCGCGCCGGATCCGCGCGCCATCATGTCGGGCAGCACCGCCTTCGACAGGATGAACGGCCCGTGCAGGTTGATCGCGAACGAGCGCACCCAGCGGTTCGTGGGGTAATCGACGATCGGGATGTAGTAGTTGAGGGCCGCGTCGTTGACCAGGATGTCCGTGGGGCCGAACTCGGACTTCGCCCGGTCAATCAGGCGGTAGCAATCCTCTTCGATCGACACGTCCGCCTGCACGCCGAGGGCGGTTCCGCCGGCGGCCTTGATGCCCTCGACTGTACGAGTGACGGAGCCTTCGAGCATGCGGTGGTCGCCCTCGTTCAGGGTGCGCGCGGCGCAGACGACTTTCGCGCCTTCTGCCGCGAAGAGTTCGGCGATCGCCTGACCGATGCCCCGGCTGGCGCCGGTAACGACCGCTACTTTGCCATCGAGCTTGCCCACGTAGGCCTCCTCGCTGCGCGCCTCGCGAGGCGCCAGACGCTGCTGGATGTATCTTCCCGCCAGCGTACTCCCAAACCTCGACGGCGCGAACCGCGTCTGTGGACCACGCGGGCGTGTCTTCGGATGGATCGCGCCTCGGTGGGCGCACCAGTACGCTGGTTGGAACGACGACTGAGGAGCAAGTAACCATGATGCCCATCGACCTCGAAGCGCTGATCAAAGCGGTGGGGCTGATCGGGCTGTTTGCGATCGTATTCGCAGAGACGGGGCTGTTCTTCGGCTTCTTCTTGCCGGGCGACTCGTTGCTGGTGACTGCCGGTCTGGTGGCGCAGCGCGGTGACCTCGATCTAGCGACGCTGATCGTGGTGCTGGTGCTGGCTGCGGTCACCGGGGATGCCACCGGGTACGCCATCGGCCGGCGCGCGGGGCCTCGATTGTTCCAGCGCGAGGACTCCAGGTTCTTCAAGCGCAGCAACCTGCTGCGCGCCGAGGCGTTCTACAAAAACCATGGTGGCAAGACGATCGTGCTGGCGCGGTTCATGCCGTTTGTGCGGACCTTCGCGCCCTCGGTGGCCGGGGCAGCGCGGATGTCGTACCAGACGTTCGCCCTCTACAACATCGCGGGTGGGGCTGCGTGGGTCGTCTCGATGACGCTGCTCGGGTACCTCCTCGGTGAGGCGACCCCGAACGTCGACATGCTTCTGTTGCCGATCCTCGGTCTGATCGTCCTGCTTTCGGTCGCGCCACCCGCCCTGCACCTCTGGCGCGAACGTCGCGCGGCGGCTCGATCCGTCGATCTGGATCGCTAGGTCCAGGGCGGCCGATCCAGTTGCGGAGGTCCGCGCTCCCCGCGCAGCTGAGTTTTGTCGACGCTGAATCGAATCTGCGCGAACGAGGGCACATCGATAAAAAAACGAGGCCCGCGATTGCGGGCCTCGTTGTGATTTGCCTCTGACGAGGGAGGCTAGTGAGCCCCTCCACCGCAGCCGCAGGCGCCGCCGGCAGCGGCGTTTGGGGCCTCGATAGTGAAGCCCTGGCGCATGACGTCCTCGACATAGTCGATGGCAGCGCCCTCGAGCTGGAGCGCCGAGACCGGGTCGACGATGACTTTCACGCCCGACAGGTCGATGACCGTGTCCTCAGACGTCGCGGCGTCGATGCCCATCGTGAAGCTGCCGCCTGAACAGGCGCAGCCGCCGCCGCGGGCGAGGATGCGCAGGCCCTCGTTGTCGGCGGCTTGGTCGTTGAGGATGGTGGCGAGCCGCTCGGCGGCTGTGGGGGTCACGGTGAGCATCATGGCCTTGAGTCCTTTCTTACGCCGCCACTCTACAACCTGCGAGGCGAACTTGCCGGGTTTCGGCTGCTCGCCGGCGCACGCCTCAGTTGAATTCTTATCGAATTTCTACAATCGAAGAAATGCACTCCATTTGTGTTGTGACACATCGATTCCCAGCCAAGACAAGGTGGCATGTGATGAGAATGCGGGCAGAATGCCGACTCATAGCCGTTGCCATGGCAGTGGCCCTGGTCATGGTGATGGTTGTGTGGAGTAGTGAGCCTCGCTCGGCGCGCGCGGCTGTACCGAAGGGGACTTACTACGGCGTTACCTCAAACCTCGGTCGGATCCATCGAGGTCGATGGCTTCTCGCTCATCTCGATGTCCGTTGGTTCTCCCCCGGTGGCGGTCACCGGCCAGTGTGTTGCGAGTGCGGCGGGCATCGGTTCTCCGGTTGGTGGCGGCTCGTTCAGCGCGGGCGGGACCGTGCAGGCCTCGACGGGCGTCCGTACTGATGTTTCGTATAGCGGCTTCATCGACCAGAATAGAGTCACCTCGGGCACGCTCCTTGCACAGGCGGGCACTGGCAACTCATGCATCAAGCGGTCCGCTACGTGGATTGCCGTTCTTCGGCCGGGAACTGCCGCCCCGATCGCCGACGCTTCGTACGCCGGCACGACTGATAAGGGTGGGGCCGTCTCATTCAAGATCAATCCTGATGGCTTCTCGACTTCGAATCTCAAGGCGACGTTACCCGCGGGTTGCCGATCGTTCGACTCCACAACGAACTTTGGGATCAACAGCGGCGTGGTTGCCGTCCTCGGCGGGGCGCCGTCCGACCGAGGCCTCGTCGCGGTGATCGCTGGAGATCAGGCGGTCGTGGTGTACGCGGCAGCGGAGGGCGCGCCCTCCGCTGCACCTCGGTGTGGGGTACCTTCACCACTAGGGTTGGTGGATCGACCGGCGGTACGCCGACTCCGTCGGCTGCGGGTCCACCGCCCGGACTGCTCGGAGCGATCCATGGACCGCAGTCGACCGGTCTGCTCGTCAGTGGCCCGGTGGCGACTGCCGCGGAGCTTGTCTTCCAGATCGGCGGTCGAGCCGACAACGTCGCGGTGACCGCGGTTACGCGAGACGGGGCGTGGAGTGTTTACGTGAACGGTGCACAGAGCGCGGTGAACGGTTCATTCCCGCCGCCGCTTGGAGCAAACACGCCGTTCTTTGTAAGGTGCGCTTAGCGCTCGGCGGTCGGTGATACGAGAACTCGAACGGCCCGTCAGATAGCGGGCCAGTCGAGTTCTCGGTTGGCGAGCGAGAGGCGTCACTCGGCATCAGTATGAGCGGAGTCGGCTAGTGCTGGCTGGGGACCAGGGATTCGAACCCCGACTGACGGATCCAGAATCCGCTGTCCTACCATTAGACGAGTCCCCAACGGCAGCTCCGACCGTACCAGAACGCCGGAGTGCGATCACTTCGGGCAACTACCGATACGGCTCAACCGTCCAGGAGTACGCGCGCCGAGCGCAGTCGCTCGACGCATAACTCGCGACTGATTATCGCCATCGACTCGAACAGCGGGGGAGTGATCGCCCGTCCCGTGACGGCGAGCCGGCACAGCATGAACACGTCGCCGGGTTTCTGCGCCAGCTCCTCGACGGCAGCCCTGAGTCGCGCCTCGATGGCGGGGGCGTCCCAGGCAGGCGCGCCTTCGAGGAACGAAGTGACGCCATCCAGCGCACGGCGCGCCGCGTCCGGGTCAGCGCGGTACGGCTTGCCGAGCAGCGCCTCGCGCGAGGGCGCCTCGATGGTGCCGCTGAAGAAGAAGCCGACCATCGCTGGCAGCTCGGCGAGCGTCTTGATGCGCTCGCGCACGAGCGGCACGAGGGCTTCGATCACGCCTCGGTCGAGCGGGCGTGGGATGGTGATCGGCAGTTCGCGGTCGAGATGGTCGCGGAAGTGCTCCAGCAACTGCGCGGGCGAGGTGAGTGCGTCGTCGCGTAGGTAGGTCCCGTTGAACCAGTCCAGCTTCTGGTTGTCGAAGACGGCCGGGGTCACGCTCAGGCGCCTGATATCGAAGACTTCGATGAAGCGCTCACGCGTCATGATCTCGGTGTGGTCGTCCAGCGACCAACCGAGGATCGCGAGGTAGTTGAAGATTGCCTCCGGCAGATATCCGTCCTGCGCGTACTCGAGGATGAAGCGCGCGCCATGGCGCTTCGAGAGCTTGCCGCCGTCCGGCCCCAGAATCACAGAGTTGTGCACGTAGACCGGTCGCTCGTAGCCGAGCGCGTCGACGACCTGCACGTGGCGCGGGGCCGAAGGAAGCCATTCTTCACCGCGCACGACGTGGGTGATCTGCATCGCCTCGTCATCCACGACGTGTGCGAGGTGGTAGGTGGGGAAGCCATCCGACTTCAGGATCACGAAGTCATCGAGCAGACGGTTCTCAACTGAGATATCGCCGCGCAGGAGATCCTTGAAGGTCGTGACTCCGTCGTCGGGCATGTGGAAGCGGACGACGTGCGCCTCGCGCGCCGCTCGCGCGGCGGCCTCGGCTGGATCGATGGCGTGACAGCGGCCGTCGTAGCCCGGTGGGAGCTTCGCCGCCTGCTGGGCCTGACGCAGCGTCTCGAGTTCCTGCGACGTGCAGAAGCAGGGGTAGGCGTCTCCCTGGGCGATCAGGCGGGCCGTGGCCTCGGCGTAGCGAGGCAGCCGTTCGGACTGGATGTAGGGGCCGTAGAGACCGCCGATATCCGGGCCTTCATCCCAGTCGACGCCGAGCCACTCGAGGGAGGCAAGGATACGCTCCAGCGAGTCGGGCACGGATCGCGACTGGTCCGTGTCCTCCAGGCGAATCAAGAACTTGCCACCCGCGTGTCGCGCGAGCAGCCAGGCCCAGATCGCCGTGCGGATGTTGCCGACGTGCGGGTCGCCGGTGGGGCTCGGTGCGTATCGCGTACGGATCTCGCGCGGCGTGGCCGTCATCGGCTGGCTCCGCGCGCGAGGCTCGGCGCGAGCGGCTTCGACGGTGCGTCGTGGCGCGCGCGCAGGGTCGCGATGGCCGCCTCGAGGTCGGGCGGCACGTCCGCCTCGAACTCACGTCGCTCACCGGTCGAGGCGAGCGTGAATCCGAGGTACCACGCGTGCAGCGCTTGGCGGCTGATCAACTCGGAGGTTCGACCGTAGAGGGTGTCGGCGACCACCGGTGTTCCCACGGCCTGCATGTGCACCCGGATCTGGTGGGTGCGACCGGTGTAGATACGCACCTCGACGAGCGCGGCCTCGCCCCCGTACTGCTCCAGCACCCGGTACTCCGAGCGCGCCGACTGGCCGCCTTCGATGACGGCGCGACGGCCGGGACGCGTCGCGTCCGGCCCGAGGGGCGCCTCGATGATGCCTGCGGACGGCTCCACGATGCCCTCGACGAGCGCGAGGTAGACCTTGGTCGACTCCCGCTCGCGCCACTGCTCTTTGAGCATGTGCTGTGCCGCCGCCGACTTTGCGAAGACCATCACGCCGCTCGTATCGCGGTCGAGGCGGTGGACCACGCCGGGACGGTCGCTGTCGTCGATGTCGCGGACCTCGTGGTAGCGTGCGCGGACCACCTCGATGAGCGTGACTTCATCGAGGCCGGGCGCGGGGTGCACCACGATGCCGGCGGCCTTGTCGATCACGAGCGTGTGCTCGTCCTCGTAGAGCACGACCAGCGGTGTCGCGTTCGCGAGGATGGTCTCGGCGTCGTGCGAGGTGTCAACGGGTGGTAGCGTGACCTCGATGACGTCACCAGTAGCGGCAAGGTGGGACGCGCGCTCGACGACGGTACCGCCGACGCGCACGCCGCCTTCCTCGATGAGGCGCCTTGCGCGGGTGCGCGAGAACTGTGGTAGCGCGGCAGCGACCAGGCGGTCGAGGCGGTCGTCGTGCTCCGCGAGGAAGCGCCGCACGTCGAGGGCGGGGGCGTCAGGCGCCGTTGTCACGCTAGGACTCGGCCCCGGACGCGCCGGCAGCGGGCTCCTCCGGTAGCAGGTAGGTGGCGAGGATCAGTACGCCAACGCCCACAACGATGGCGGAGTCGGCGATGTTGAAGGCGGGGTAGTGCGTCGGGTCGATGAAGTCCGTCACGGTGCCGCGCGTCACGCGGTCGATGAAGTTGCCGACCGCGCCACCGAGGATGAGCGCGAGGGACAGCGTGTACCAGCGGCTGCCCATAGGGACGCAGAAGAGGTACGCGCAGAGCGCTGCTACGCCGATGACGGTGGTCAACAGCAAGAATACGCCCGCACCCTGCAGGATGCCGAAGGCTGCCCCCGAATTCTCGACGTGCGAGATGCTCAGGAGCGAACCGAGCACCGGCCAGGCTTCACCCTCGACGAGGCGGCTGCGGATGAAGGATTTCGTCAGCTGGTCGCAGAGCACCACGAGCGCGGAAACGCCGAAGAACGGCGCGAGTCGTCGTGACTCGATGCGTCGTGCGGAGTCCGGCCGGAGCGTCTGTTCCATCTCACAAGCCTATCGAACCCCGCTCGTGCTGGGTACGCCCCGGCCGTTGGGGGCATCCCTGACCTCGTTCCTCGAACCCCGGGAGGCAATCTTCGTAAGGTCCGGCACACGGCGCAGGCGGTAGACTTCGCGCATCGACGGCGCATGATCACGACGGAGGCCATACCGATGACCACGCAAATGAGCGGCGACGCTCGAACGGACGGCCGCCGCCGGCTTCCGCCGGGCCAGCGTCTGACCGATGGCTGGCCGATCCTTCACTACGGCTCGGTCCCGCGCATCGAGCGCTCTTCCTGGGAGTTTCGCATCTTCGGCCTCGTCGAGAACGAGATTACCCTCGACTGGTCGCAACTCATGGCGCTCCAGCAAGCGCACGTGCGCTCCGACATCCACTGCGTCACGACGTGGAGCAAGTACGACAACGACTGGGACGGTGTGTTGATCCGCGAGCTGCTTGCCCTGGCGAAGCCGCTTCCCGAGGCGAAGCACGTGATGTTCCACTCGTACGGCGGGTACACGACCAACGTGCCGATCGAGGAGTGCCAGGGCGATTTCGACATGATCGCCTACAACCACCAGGGCCAGCCCCTCGACATCGAGCACGGCGGCCCAGCGCGTGGCGTGATTCCAAACCTTTACTTCTGGAAGTCGGCTAAGTGGGTCCGAGGTATGGAGCTGATCCCCGGCGACCGCCCGGGCTTCTGGGAGATGTACGGCTACCACATGCACGGCGACCCCTGGCTAGAGGAGCGCTACGGCTAGGGTACGAGGCACCCTGACGCCCGTATCCGACGTGAGGGGAACTGCTTAGGGACGTGAGCGAGTTGACGGTTGCTCACCTCCCCGATACGTTCTCTTCATTGAAAGGAGGTGATGCTCGTGGTTGACGATAGTAGTCGGACGGCGGTGATCCGGAGGTCCGGCCTCTTCTTGGAGGGCATCTCCTCGGAGGTGGTTACGGGCTAGGCTCACCGCCTTGTCCGGCTCTTGAGAGAGCTCCGGCCCCCGGCCGGGGCTCTCTTGCTTTCCGCTGCGCTCTCCCTCTGTGGGGCGATGTCCAGGCAATCTCGGAGTCTCCATGCCGTTCGACACGTGGGCGTACGACGCGCAGCGCACTTCGCGCGCGGTGGGCGCCGAGGTGCGGTTCGTTGAGGTCGCGACATCGACTATGGACCTCGCGCGCGCGGGGGCCCTCGCAGGTGTCGCCCCGGGGACGGCGTACGTCGCCGGTGAGCAGACCACTGGTCGGGGACGGCAGGGGCGTAGCTGGTTGTCGGCGGCCTCGACAGGGCTTTACGTCACCTATCACCTCCGGACGTCCGAGGCGGCCCGCGCGCCGCTCTATTCCCTCGCCGGCGCACTCGCCTCGAGCGACGCCATCCTGACCGCTTCCGGCCTTGCCACCGTCCTGAAGTGGCCCAACGACGTCCTAGCCGGCCCGCCTGGTGCCACCAGAAAGCTCGCCGGGGTGCTCGCGGAATCCAGGCCAGCCACCACCTCGACAGGCGCCGTCATCGATGTGTTCCTCGGCATTGGCATCAACGTGCGTACCGCCGCGTTACCACCCGAGGTAGCTGCGCTGGCCACCAGCATCGAGGGAGCTGGTGCGCTGCCCCCAACGCGAGAAGGCCTGCTCGCTGCGCTCTCCGGCTCTCTCGAGGGCTGGTGCGCGACGCTCGAGGCAGATCCGCCGTCGCTCCTCGAGGGGTGGCGACAGCGGCTGGCGACGCTCGGCCAGCGCGTGCGCCTACAGACGCCGTCCGGCCCCGTCGAGGGCGAAGCGGTCGACGTGTCGCCGTCTGGTGAGCTTGTGCTCCGCCTCGATGATGGTCGCGCCGAGGTGTTCGCCGCAGGTGACGTGACGACACTACGCGGGCCGGACACTACCATCCCGCAATGAGGTCGCTGGTCGAGGCTCGCCCGCTGACGACGTTCTGGGTTCTGAGCCTCGTCTTCTCCTAGTGGCCGTGGCCGCTTTACCTTATCGGCGTTTCCCCGTCGCCGATCATCGGTTTTGGCCCTGCTCTGGAGGCGGTGGTGGTGCTGTTTCATGCACTACAACTACTGCCGCCCGCACCTGTCCCTCAAAGGCCTCACGCCAGCACAGCGCGTCGGGCTCGCCAATCACCGCTGGAGCCTCGAAGAACTTGTCGGGCTCCTCGGCTCAAACTGACCCACTACCGCGCGATTCCCCGCATTGACCGGCCTCCGGGCGCCGCGTACCATAGGTGCATGCGAAGCATTCAGGTCCGCCCGCGGATCGAGGCGCATGCCCATCACGGCCATGCCGTGCCGTCGCGCGCCCTGCCTCGCTAGTCTCGCTAGCAAGTACGCAGGACCGCCGCGATGACTCCCGTCGCGGTTTTTTTGTGCCCGGGAGACGTAATCCGCGCTCCGGCCGCATCCATCCCTCGATCTCGTCAGGACGCGATGTGTCGAACCAGAATCCTTTGAGTGACCACGCCGACGATCTGCGCGTCAGCGGTATGCGCGACCTGGGCCCCGAGGTGATGCGCGCCTTTCGAGGTGTGGAACGGGTCTTCCTGGATGTAACGGGGCGGGCCGGCTTCGCCGAAGTGCGCACACCCACCGTCGAGCCACTGCACCTCTACACATCGAGTGGTGCGCTCTCTCCCCAGTTGCTCGACCGTGTCTACTCCTTCCTCGACTGGGACGGTTGGAGCGGCGAGCGCGTCGTCCTACGGCCTGACGCGACTGTCGCAGCGGCTCGCTGGTACCTCGAGGGGAGGGACGCGGTCCAGGTCGCGCGGCTCTGCTACGTGCAGCCGGTCTTCCGGTTCGAGCCGGGCGATGCCGACCGCGAGGTGTGGCAGTGCGGCGTCGAGTCGTTTGGCGTCGGTGCGCCTGAGGGCGATGTCGAGCTGGTACGCCTCGGACTGCGGTTCTTGCAGGCGCTGGGCATCGAGGGGCTAGAGGTCGAGCTGGCGCACGCGGGTTTGGTCCGCGCGGCGCTCGAAGCCGCCGGTCTCGACCGCGGTGCGCAAATCGAGGCGTACGACCGGCTGCTCGCGGGTGACACCGCCGTCGCCGACGATCTGCTCGAGCGCTACCCGCAGGGGAGTTCTGCCCTGCGCCTGCTCTTCGCCGTGAACGGCGACACGTTGGGCTATCTGGCGAACCTGCGCGCCACCCTCGCCGTAGCGGTGCCGGCGGTGGCGAGTGCGCTCGCGGAACTCGAGGCGGTGGCGGCGGCCCTCGATGAGGCAGGTGTGGCCTACCGCGTGCAGCCCGGTACTGCGCGTAACCTTGAGTATTACAGCGGCGTGACCTTTCGCATCATCGTGCAGGGCCGCGAGTGCCTCACCGGCGGCCGCTATGACGACCTCTGTGAGGCTATCTCGGGCGAAGGTGCACCTGCCTCGGGGTTTGGCGCTGACCTCCTCGGGCTGATCGAGCTGCTTCCGGCGCGACGCACGCGGAGGAGCCAGGGGCACCCGCAATGACCGGTTCCACGGTGCGTGTGGCGCTGCCACGCGGCGACATGCGCGAGGCGCTGGCCGAGCGGCTGGCCGCTGCCGGGCTGGATGTGCGCGAGTACCGCGAGGGTGCGCGTACGTACCGCTTCGCCGTCCCCTCGAGGCCTGGCGTTGAGGTGCGGGTCTTCTCGGACCGCGACATCCCGATCCAGGTCGCGCTCGCCCAGTACGATTTGGGGATTGCGAGTCGCGCAGGCGTCGACGAGCTGCTGGCGCGGCATCCGCGCGGCTCCCTCGTGCTGTTGAGGCCGCTCGATGTGGGCGAGGTGCGCCTCGTGCTCGCGGGCCCTCCCGGCGCCGATCTCGCCTCGACGGCCGCACGCTGTCGAGTGCGCGTCGCCACTGAGTTTCCTGAGCTCACCGAGCGCTGGCTGAATCGCGCTCGCGTCCCGGCGTATCGCGTCATCGATGTCTGGGGGCAACCGCAGGCCTGGCCGCCGGAGGACGCCGAGTTCGCGGTGCTGCCGGAGTCCGACGCGTTGGCCGAAGGCCTCGCACCACTCGCGACAGTGCAGGAGGGCTCGGCCTGGCTGATCGGCAACCGCGAGGCGCTGGCGGGCCGGGATCTGGGCGCCGCCCTCGAGGCGTTGCTGCGCCTGCCTGCGGGCCGGACCGGCGGCGGTCCGGTGGAGCCGCCTCCGATCGATGTCGCGCCCCGCCGTCGAGGCGTGACATCGCGCGACACGTCCGAAGCCAGCCCGCTCCGCCTGGCGGTTCCCGATGGTCACGCGCAGCGGCACACGGTCGCGGCGCTCGCCGAAGCGGGACTGTCCTTCGATGGATATACCGCCATCGAGGCAGTGCGCCGTCCCGCGAGCGCTCTCGCCGGACGCGCGCCGTTCGAGGGGCTCGAGGTGAAGGTGATACGGCCGCAGGACATGCCTCGCGCGGTCGCCCTGGGCCAGTTCGATCTCGCGATGACGGGACGCGACTGGCTGGCGGCGCACCTGGCCGCGTTCCCCACCTCGCCGGTGGTCGAGCTCGGCGACCTGCGGCGTTCGCGATACGATCTCGGTGCGGTCGTGTCCGAGGACGTGCCCGCCACGAGTATCGAGGAGGCGGTCGCCTACTGGCGCCGCAACGATCCGCGGAAGGCGATTCGCGTGGCTTCCGAGTACGTGGCCCTCGCCGACCGCTACGCGCGCGACCGGCACCTTGGCAGGTACCGGGTCATCCCGATCTCGGGTGCGTCGGAGGGCTTTGTGCCGGAGGACGCCGACATTCTCATCGAGGGCTCCGAGACGGGTACGACGTTGCGCGCGAACCGCCTGCACATGCTCGACGTGATCATGGTCTCGACGAACTGCGTGATCGGACATCGCGATGCGCCGGCCGGTGCGCGCGGGGTGCTGCGCGAGCAGCTGGTGCGGCGCCTGGTCGACGCGGCCGCCGGCCTCGAGGGTGGAGCGTAGGCGATGCCGTCGCTAGGGCAGCACATGGTTCGTGCGCGTGTGGTCGCGGAGCGCCTGCGCGCACCGCAGATCGATGAGCTGCGTGGCCTGTACTACCTAGGCGCCACGGCGCCGGACATCCGTGTGATCACGCGCCGCGAGCGCATCCACACGCACTTCTTCGATCTCGAGTGCCTGGAGGCGCAGGACTCGGTCGCGAAGATGTTCGAGGCGCACCCGGGGCTGGCGATGCCTGAGAATCTCGATGCGATGACGCGCGCCTTCATGGCCGGCTTCATCACCCACCTGGTCCTCGATGAGATGTATATCGAGACGATGTACCGCGACTTCTTCGGCGCGCGATCCTCGATGGTGGCCGACCCATTTGCGAATGTGCTCGATCGCGCGTTGCAGTTCGAGCTGAACCGGCGGGAGCTCGAGGACGCCACGGCGGTGGGCGAGATCCTGCGCGAAGTCGAGGGCTGTGAGACCTCGACAGCGGTGGGGTTCATCGAGGACTCCTACCTCGTGCAGTGGCGAGAGGTGATCGTCGACTTCGCCCGGCATGGTCAGACGTGGGATCGCTTCCCGCGGATGATGAACATGCACCTGCGCCGGGCCGGGCTGTCCGACGAGGAGATCGAGCGGCACTCGAAGGATGGTCCGCAGCTGGCCCAGCGGTCGCTCGACTACGTCAGCGAGGCCCGCGTCGCGAGTTTTCTCGAGGAGGCTACACAGCTCGCTGAGATGCGCGTCGCGCGTTACCTCGCGGGGCGCTCCACCTCCGAATCCGGGCGCTCCTCGTGAGCGCGCTCCGCATCGTGGTGGGCGCCGAGGCCGGTCGCGCCTCTGTGCTGGCGCGGCAGCCGCTGCAAGCGCAGGCACTGCCGGAGGCTGTGCGTGCGACGCTGCGGGAGGTGTTCGGCGAAGACATCGACGCCGCAAGCGCGGTGGCACGCATCATCGAGGCTGTGCGTACCGAAGGCGACGCCGCCGTCACGCGCTTCACCCAGCGCTTCGATGCCTCCACCTATCCGACCATCGAGGTGACGCGCGCCGAGGTCGATGCCGCCTTCAAGGTGGTGCCCGCCGACCTGATCGAGGCGATCACGTTCGCCGCCGACCGCGTGCGCCGCTACCACGAACTACAGAAGCAACACGGCCCGCGAGTGTTCACCGAGCACGGCCTTGGCCAGATCGTGCGCCCGATCGAGCGCGCCGGCATCTACATGGCGGGCACAGACGCGGTGCTGCCGTCCTCGATCGTGCACACCGTGGTGCCGGCGAAGGTCGCGGGCGTGGCGGAGATAATCGGGGTCACCGCGGCACGGGTCGACGGCAGCGTGCACCCGCTGAAACTTGTGGCTGCCGAGGTCGCCGGTGTGCAACGCATTTTCCGCGCCTCCGGAGCACAGGCACTGGCAGCGCTGGCCTTCGGCACGGCCTCGATTCCGCGAGTCGACAAGGTCTTCGGACCTGGCGGTCTCTTCGTCACCATCGCCAAGCAGCAGCTGTTCGGGATCGTCGGCATCGACGCGCTGTACGGGCCGACCGAGACACTGGTGCTGGCCGATGACAGCGCCGCACCGGACCTCTGCGCCGCCGACCTCCTGGCGCAGGCGGAGCACGACGCTCTCGCCACGCCGGTGCTGATCACGACGAGCTTCGAGCACGCCGAAGCCGTCGCTGCGGCCGTCGAGGTGCAGCTCGCCACCCTTGAGCGTGCGGGGATCGCCCGGCAGGCGCTGGCGCGCGGTGGCGCCGTGGTCGCCGCGAACCTCGATGAGGCGCTCGAGCTCGCCAACGAGTTCGCGCCCGAGCACCTCTGCCTGCTCACCCGGGAGAACGAGGCGCTCGTGCCTCGAGTCCGCAACGCTGGCGGCATCTTCGTGGGCGAAAGCTCGCCCGAGGCCCTGGGGGACTACGTGGCCGGACCCAGTCACGTGATGCCGACCGGCGGCTCGGCGCGCTACGCCTCGCCGCTCTCGGTGAACGACTTCCTCAAGGTGACGTCGCTGGTCGACCTGTCGGCGGCGGAGCTGCGGCACACCGGCGAATACGCGGCCGCACTGGCCCGCGCCGAGGGCCTGACCGGCCACGCCCGCGCTATCGAGATGCGACTGGAGGGCAGATAGTGCCGCGCTTCGACCCCTCGCGGGCGCTGCGGGCGTCGCTGCGCTCGCTGACAGGCTACGTGCCGATCGAGCCTCCCGAGGAGGTGGCGGCGCGCTACGGTGTCGCGCCCGCCGACATCGTCAAGCTCGATGGCAACGAGAACCCGTACGGTCCCTCGCCGAGGGCTGTGGCGGCGCTGGCGGCGCCGTATGCGGCGCACCGCTACCCGGACCCCGACCAGCGACGCTTGCGTGCGGCGCTTGCCACACACCTTGGGGTGCCGGTGGCGAACGTGGTCGCGGGCGCGGGCTCCGATGAGCTGATCGACCTGATCTTCCGCGCCTACGTCGAGGCGGGCGACCGCATCGTTGTCTCCACGCCGACCTTCGGCATGTACGCCTTTGACGCGGAGCTGCACGACGCCGCGGTGGTGGACGTGCCGCGGCTCGGCGACGTCGACGGGTGGGCGCTCGACGGCGATGCACTCGTACAGGCCGCGTCCGACGCGAAGGTGGTTTTCCTCCCAACGCCCAACAACCCCACCGGTGACGTGTTGCCACGAGGACTGGTCGACCGCCTACTCGACAGTGGCGCGTTGCTGGTGGTGGACGAGGCCTACATCGAGTTCTCGCACGCCGACTCACTCGCCCGCGAGGCGGCGGACGGCGCACCGCTGGTGGTGCTGCGGACGTTCAGCAAGTGGGCCGGGCTCGCCGGGCTGCGCGTCGGCTACGGCGTGATGCCGGCCTCGATGGCGGCGCTGGCGATGCAGATCAAGCAGCCGTACGACCTGAACGTCGCGGCCGAAGTGGCCGCGCTCGCCTCCCTCGAGGACCGCGCGCTGCTCGATGAGCGGGCCTGCACCATCACCGGCGAGCGCGACGCCCTCGCGAAGGCGCTGGCAGCCACCGGCTGGGTGCACCCGTACCCGTCGGAGGCCAACTTCATCCTCTGCCGCCTCGATGTCGCACCTGGTCGCCATGTGCTAGGAGTCGATGTTCGCGAGAGGCTGCGTCGCCGCGGCGTCTTCATCCGCTACTTCGACACGCCTCGGTTGCGCGACCACATCCGGATCTCGATCGGTACCGCCGAGGACTCGGCGCGGCTCCTTACCGTCCTGGCCGAGGTGCGGGCAGAGCTCTCGAACTCCACGACTGGAAAGGCTGACTCATGAACGCCTCGAACGTGCGCCGTACAACTGTCGACCGCGAGACGGCGGAGACGAAGGTGCACGTCGGCCTCGACGTGGACGGGACGGGCCGCGCCGAGGTGCACACGGGCATCAGCTTCTTCGACCATATGCTGACCGCCTTCGCCCGCCACGGCCGTTTCGACCTCGATGTGCGCTGCGAGGGTGACCTGCACGTTGACGCCCACCACACCATGGAAGACACCGCGCTCGCACTGGGCTCGGCGTTCGACCGCGCCCTCGGTGACCGCACGGGGATCTCGAGGATGGGCGACGCGCTCGTACCCCTCGATGAAGCGCTGGTGCAGGCCGTGATCGATGTCTCCGGCCGCCCCTTTGCGGTCACGTCTTTCGACTGGGTGGGCGAGCGTATCGGCGACGCGCCCACCGAGATGGTGTCGCACGTCCTGCAGTCGTTCTCGCAGGGTGCGCGCGTCACGCTGCACGTCCGCCAGCTCGCTGGTGCGAACGACCACCACATCGCCGAGGCGGCGATGAAGGCGCTGGGGCGCGCCCTCGATGCCGCCACGCGCCTCGATGAGCGCATCGCCGGGCAGGTGCCTTCGACCAAAGAAACCCTGACGACGTAACGGCGAACGCGGGATCGAGGCACCTCGATGCGACTGTTGCTGACCGGGTTCGAGCCGTTCGGCGGTGAGACCGTGAATCCTTCGTGGCAGGTGGCGCGTGCCCTCGACGCCTCGCCGCCAGAGGGCGTCACGCTGACCACACTCGAGTTGCCGGTGCGCGGCCGGATCTCCTTCGAGCGGCTGTTGCCGGCCCTCGACAGCGGAGACTTCGACGCCTGGCTCGGACTGGGCGAGGCAGGTGGGCGTTCCGTCCTCTCGGTGGAGCGCGTGGGCATCAACGTACTCATCGACGGCCGCGGCGCCGCGGAGCAGCCGCTTGTCGAGGATGGTCCGGCCGCCTACTTCTCGCGGCTGCCGGTCGCCGAGGTGGCAGCGGCGATCTCGATGGGTGGCGTACCAGCGCAGGTCTCGAACAGCGCTGGTACCTACATCTGCAACGAGGTGACCTACGTGGTGCAGCACCACCTCGCGGCTGTGGGCCGCGACCTTCCGAGCGGCTTCATCCACCTGCCGTTCCTGCCGGCGCAGGCGGCGACAAAGCCACCCGGGACGCCCTCGATGGCGCTAGACACGCAGGTGGCGGGCGTCCGCGCCGCCATCGAGTGCCTGCGCGAGATCGTGGCGAGCCAGGCATGAGCGGCGATCTGCCATCGACCTCGGACCTGCTCGCGTTAGCCCTCGAGCTGGCGAGTGCCGCCGATTCGATCACGATGCGCTACTACCGCACGTCGGACATCGAGGTGCGCGCGAAGGCCGACGCCTCCCTCGTCACCCGCGCCGACCTCGAGGTGGAGGCGGCGCTGCGAGGCATGATCGCCGCGCGCTTCCCGGACCACGCCTTCCTTGGCGAGGAGGACGGGTTGCACGGGCCTCAGGAAGGCCCCGCAGCCGCGGTGCGCTGGGTCGTCGACCCGATCGATGGCACGCACTCGTTCGCGCGTGGTATCCCGGTCTGGGCCACGCTCATCGCCGGCCAGGTCGAGGGCGAGCTGACCGTCGGGGTCGCCTCGGCGCCCGCGCTGGGCACTCGCTGGTGGGCGGGCCGTGGGTCGGGGGCGTGGCGCGCGGCGCTACCACTCGATGGCGCGCAGGCGCCCGAGCGCGTGCACGTCTCGAACATCGCCACCCTCGAGGAAGCGCAGCTCCTCTACGGTTCGTTCCGCCTGACGTTCGACGCCTGGGACGGGCGCGCCGTCGAGGTGCTGCGCTCCGCCTGGCGCACGCGCTCGTTCTCGGACTTCTGGGGCTACTGCTTGGTCGCCGAGGGTTCCGCCGAGGCGATGATCGAGGCGGAGATCAGCCCCTGGGACATCGCGGCGATGCTCGTGATCGTCGAGGAGGCAGGCGGCCGCCTGACGGACCTCGAAGGCCGTCCCACCATCGAGGCGGGCCACGCCATCGCCTCAAACGGCGCGCTCCATGAGGAGTTGCTGAGGCGGCTGCGGCCGCCCTCGACGTAACCGCTCGGTTCGCTGTCTCCGTTCGTGGTGACACGAACGGAGACAGCGAACCGAGCGGTTACAGTATCGATGGTGCGCCCGTGTCGAGCTACCCGCCCGCTGGCACCGCCTCGGCGATGGTGAACGTGAACTGCTCAATGACGCCGTTGGCGAGGAGCTTGCGGCACATCGAGTCGACTTCGCTCTCGGCGGCTGAGGAGCTCGCGGCCTCCATGGTCACCTCGATGTGCTTGCCGACGCGGACCGCCTGCACGCCGCCGAAGCCCAGCTCGCGCAGGCCGTCGCGTACGGCAAGGCCCTGCGGGTCGTTGACCAGCGGCTTCAGCATGACGTCGATGCGCGCCTGGTAGACCGTCAATGCAGGTGGCATGGGCTGGTTCCTCGGATGGTGGCTAGGCGGAGGGGTTCGGCAGGTCGAGGCCGGTGAGGATGCGGTACGCCTCGATGTAACGTTCGGCGGTGTTGCGGACCACGTCGGGCGGGAGTTCTGGGGCGGGTGGCTCTCGGTTCCAGCCGCTGGTCGTCAGCCAGTCGCGCAGGTACTGCTTGTCGAAGGAGGGCTGCTCGCGGCCGGGGGCGTACTGGTCGGCCGACCAGAACCTCGAGGAGTCGGGCGTGAGCACCTCGTCGATCAGCGTGACCTCGCCATCGAGGATGCCGAACTCGAACTTGGTGTCGGCGATGATGCTCCCGCGCTCCCGCGCGACATGCGCGCCGTAGGAGTACAGCGCCAGCGAACGCAATTTGAGGACGTTCGCAGTCTCGACGCCGACGAGCGCCTCGACCTCCTCATAGATCATCGGCAGGTCGTGCCCCGCGTCCGCCTTTGAGGTGGGGGTGAAGATCGGGGCGGGTAATTCCTCGCACTGGCGCAGGCCCGGCATGACGTCGAGCGTCGTGGCGGTGGTAGTACCGCCACGCTGGTAGTCGGCCCAGGCTGAGCCTGCGAGGTAGCCGCGCACGACGCACTCGACCTTGATTGGCTCCGCCTTGCGTACCACCATCGAGCGTCCGAAGAACGACGCGTCGGCGTCGATGCCCAGCTCGCGCGCGTTACCCGCCTCGAGGACCGCCACCAGCGAGTTCGGCACGACGGCGGCGGTGCGGTCGTACCAGAAGGCGGAAAGGCGCGTGAGCACCTCGCCCTTCCTCGGGATACCGTTCGGCATCACCACGTCGAACGCCGAGATGCGATCGGTTGCCACGAGGAGGAGTCGATCGCCCGGCAGCTCGTAGATGTCGCGCACCTTGCCGGAGCGCCGCTCCAGCCCCGCGAGCACGGACTGCATCATCACCGGCGCACTCGTCATTGCGGACCTCCTCGGACTAGCGCGCCGCCGGCAGCAGGCCGATGCGGCGGAACGACTCGTCGATGTAGGTGAGGAACGAGCGGTAGTCGAACAGCGACTCGAGGGTGGGGCCGTCGAGGTGTGCCTGCACCTCGGGATCCGCCGCGAGCAACTCGCGCAGCGGGCGCTCCTGCTCCCAGGCGACCATCGAGTGGCGCTGCACGATTTTGTAGGCGTCCTCGCGCTTGAGGCCCGCTTCGATCAGCGCCAGCAGCACCTTCGAGGAGTAGACGAGGCCCTGCGTTTTCTCGAGGTTGCGCAGCATGTGGTCCGGATACACGACCAGCCCGGCCATGACGCCGGTGAAGATGTGCAGCATGTAGCTGAGCAACCCTGTGGCGTCCGGGAGGATGATGCGCTCGGCGCCGGAGTGCGAGATGTCGCGCTCGTGCCAGAGGGCGACATTGTCAAAGCCGGTCTGTGCGTAGCCGCGCAGGACGCGCGCGAGGCCGCAGACGCGCTCAGTCAACTCGGGGTTGCGCTTGTGCGGCATCGAAGAGGAGCCGGTCTGGCCCACCTCGAACGGCTCTTCTGCTTCGAGGATCTCCGTGCGCTGCAGTCCGCGGATCTCGAGGGCGAACTTCTCGAGGGAGGCGCCTACGCCCGCGATCGTCGCGATGTAGAACGCGTGGCGGTCGCGCTGAAGCACCTGGGTCGTGACCGGCGCCACGCCGAGGCCGAGGTGGCGACAGGCGTGCTCCTCGACGGACGGGGGCACCGTGCCGTGGGTGCCGACCGGACCCGACATCTGGCCGACGGTGACCTGTTGCCGTGCCAGCGCGAGCCGCTCGAGGTGGCGCCGGATCTCATCGACCCAGACGGCAAGCTTGAGGCCGAACGTGGTCGGCTCGGCGTGCACGCCGTGCGTGCGGCCGATGCAGACCGTGTCCTTGTGCTCGACGGCGCGCTTCGAGACGACCAGTTGGAGCTCCTCGAGCTGCTTCGTGAGCACATCGAGGGCGGCCACCATCTGGAGGCTCGTTGCCGTGTCCCAGACGTCGTTGCTGGTGACGCCGTAATGCACCCAGCGCGACTCCTGCCCGAGCGAGTCGGCAATCGAGCGCAGGAATGCCGTCATGTCGTGGTGCGTCTCATCGATGTAGCGCAGGATGTCGCCCACATCGATGCGCGCGTTCGCGGCGATCTTCGCGGCGTCCTCGCGAGGCACGACGCCTTCGTCCGCCCACGCCTCGACGAGCGCGATCTCCACATCGAGCCAGCGCGCGAACTTGTACTCGTCGGACCAGATCTCCGTGAGCTCCGGGCGGCTGTAACGGGGGATCACGGAAAGCCTCCCCCCTCGGACTCCCGAGGGCCTGTCGGGGTATCGTAGTCCACGAACTCCGCACGCACGGGCGCGAACGCCTCGACGAGGGTCGTGGCCTCAAGGGCGCGCACGCAGTGCGGTTCGTCCCCCGGGATGAGGTACGAGGCGCCCTGCGCCAGCTCGCGCAGCTCCTCTGACGCGGCGTCCGCGGCGCCAAAACGGATCGCGATGCGGCCCGCGGCGACGTAGCCCGCCTGCTCGTGTGTGTGTGTGTGCTCGGGAACCTCGGCGCCCGCGGCGAGGCGGATCTCGACGAGCGTGGCGTTGGCGCCGGAGACTAGCGTGCGACGTGTGACGCCGGGGAACATCTCGACGGCCGTGAGGTCGCCGTAGTGGCGGTGGTGAGGAATGATGCCCGGCACTAGCGCCTGCCTTCGCGGTGCATTCTGGTGGCTACGACCATTCGATCGTTATCCGGAGGTGCTGCGGCGGTAACGCACTGCACGCGTCCTTCCGAACGTAAACGCCGTTGATGGTGTTCTCGTTCGTGTCCGGGGTCTCTTTGAACATCCAGTAGTTCTCGAACTCATGGCGTTCGCGAAGGTCGAAAGTCAACTTCGGCACTGTGCGACTCCTGCCTCCATCCACGCGCGCGCGTCCGCAATCTGCTCCTGCGAGTTCTGGGTGCCGAGGATCGGGTCCACACCCAGGATCAGCCGCGCGAGCGCCCTAGCGAGCCCGTTACGCTCGAACTCATCGCCGAACAGCGCGCCACCGTCGAGGCCGCTCGGCGCTCCCGGCTCGATGTTCACGATATGCGCGTAGCGGGCGATCGCGCCCTCGATATCCAGTCGCGCCAGCTCGAGGCCCGCGGCGGGCAGCTCCGCGGGGCGGATGTTGCGGATCACGAACTCGCGGTTGCCGTCGAGGCCGGCGAACGTCTCCTGCATCACCGCACCCCGCGCGCCGCCCCACGCGGCGATGAAGTGCATGCAGGCGTCGCGCTCGGGGTAGGCGACAGCGGGCAGCGCGTCGAGGTCGATGCGGCGGCGGCACTCGCGCATGGCGCAGCGCAGCTCGCGCGTCATCGCGTGCCCGCCGCGACCCCGAGGCCCATCGTCCCTCCGATGGGCCGTGCGCCGATGTCGGAGCGATAGTGTGCGCCGTCGAAGTGGATACGGCGTACGTTGTCGTAGGCGCGGTCGCGCGCCTCCGCGATCGTGGCGCCGGAGGCGGTCACGCAGAGCACCCGACCGCCCGCCGTCACTAGGTGACCCAGGGCATCGCGTTGCGCCCCCGCCATGAAGACCTGCACGTCGTCATCGACGTCGCCCACGCCATCGATGCGCGCGCCATTGGAGTAGGGTCCGGGGTAGCCGCCCGCGGCCATCATCACGCCGACCGTCGCACGCTCGCTCCAGCGCACCTCGACTTGGTCCAGCGTGTTGGTCGCGACTGCCCAGCAGATCTCGACCAGGTCGCTCTCGAGGCGGGGCAGCAGCGCCTCGGTCTCCGGGTCGCCGAAGCGGCAGTTGTACTCCACCACCCGCGGGCCGCCGGAGGTCATCATCATCCCCGGGTAGAGCACGCCTCGGTAGGGGCGCCCGGCCTCGAACAGCGCCCGCACGGTGCGCTCCGTGACGTCGCGCTCGATGGCGCGCGCGTCGGTATCTAGGAGCCAGCCCGGTGGCGAGTAGACGCCCATGCCGCCGGTGTTGGGGCCGTGGTCGCCATCGAAGACGGGTTTGTGGTCGCAGCTGAACGGCATGTGGCGCACCGTGACGCCGTCGGTGAAGGCGTGCGCCGAGGTCTCAGGCCCGCTCATGCGCTCCTCGATGAGGACGCGCGTGCCGGCGTCGCCGAATGCGCGGCTAACCATCGCGGCGTCGACGGCGGCGCGGGCCTCCTCGAAGTCGGCGGCGAGCACCACGCCCTTGCCGGCGGCCAGGCCGTCGGCCTTGATCACCGGAGTCACGCCTCTCGCATCTTCGAGCCGGCGCAGGTACGAGTAGGCCTCGGTGGTGGAGTCGAAGGCGCGCGCCTCGGCGGTGGGAATGCCAGCATCGCGCATCAGGTCCTTGGCGAAGCGCTTGGACCACTCGATCTCGGCCGCGGCACGGGTGGGGCCGAAGCAGCGAATGCCCTCGACGGTGAGCCTGTCGACGACGCCCGCGGCGAGGGGATCCTCCGGGCCGACGATCACGAGGTCGGCGCGCACGCGTTTGGCGAGGGCGGCGACGCCCTCGAGGTCCGTCGCGACCACCTCCGGCACGTTCTCTCCCAGGTCGCCCGTGCCCGCATTGCCCGGCGCCACCCAGAGCTTCGCCAGCAACGAGGACTGCGCGAGCTTCCAGGCGATGGCATGCTCGCGCCCACCCGAGCCCAGCAGGAGCACGTTGAGCGGAGAGGTCACGGCGCGGTGGCTGCTCGGAAGGCTGCTAAGTGCTGCTTATCCAACTGCTTGAACTTCGCCTGCGCGGCGTTGACCGCCACCTGGAGTTCCTCACCCTGGCGCACGAAGTCCGGGTCGATGGGCGCGCCGCTCGCGAGACGCTTCGTCATCTCAATGGTGTGCGCCGCACGCGCCTCCCGCGCCGCGAAATGCTCTGTACGAGCCGCGGTGCGTAGCTTCGCAAGTTCCTCCAGCGACATCGAATCAGCCACGTAACAACCTCGCTCCCACTATTCCCACTCAATGGTGCCGGGCGGCTTCGAGGTGATGTCGTACACCACTCGATTCACCTCTCGCACCTCGTTGGTGATACGCGTCGAGATCGTCGCCAACAGGTCGTACGGGAGGCGTGCCCAGTCGGCGGTCATCGCGTCCTCGGCGGCCACGCAGCGCAGCGCGATCGTATGACCGTAGGTGCGGAAGTCGCCCTGCACACCCACCGACTTCGTATCGGTCAGCACGGCGAACGACTGCCAGAGGTCGTAGTAGACGCCAGCGCGCTCGATCTCCTCGGTCACCACTCGATCGGCGCGCTGGAGGATGTCCAGCTTCTCGGCGTTCACCTCGCCGATGATGCGGATCGCGAGGCCGGGGCCGGGGAAGGGCTGGCGGTAGACCATCTCGTCGGGCAGGCCGAGCTCCTTGCCGACGCGCCGCACCTCATCCTTGAAGAGGTTGCGGAGCGGCTCGACGAGCGTGAGGCGCATGTCCTTCGGCAGGCCGCCGACATTGTGGTGCGACTTGATCTTGACCGCCGCGTTGCTGCCGGTAGAGGCCGACTCGATCACGTCGGGGTAGGTGGTGCCCTGCACCAGGAAGTCGACCTTGCCGAGGCTGCGCGTCTCGTCCTCGAAGATCCGAATGAACGTCTCACCGATGTGCTTGCGCTTGGTCTCGGGGTTGGTGACCTCGGCGAGCTGTTCGAGGAAGCGCGCGCTGGCGTCGACGTGCCGCAGCGGGATCGAGAGGTGCGCACGGAAGGTCGCCACCACCTGCTCTGCCTCGCCGAGGCGTAACAGCCCATTGTCGACAAAGATGCAGGTGAGCTGGTCGCCGACGGCGGCGTGCACGAGGCGTGCCGCGACGGCGGAGTCGACGCCACCCGAGAGCGCGCAGATCACCTTGCCGCCGCCCACCTGCCGCTTAATCGAGGCTATCGACTCCTCGACGAAGTTCGCTGCGGTCCAGTCACCTCGACAGCCCGCCACGTTGAAGGCGAAGTTGCGGATCAGTTGATCGCCCTGCGGCGTGTGCACAACCTCGGGGTGGAACAGGATCGCGAAGCGCTTCGCCCCGTCGGTCATGATCGAGACCGGGGACGTGTCCGACTGGCCGATCGAGTGGAAGCCCGGCGGCAGCTCGATGACGTGATCGCCGTGCGACATCCAGACCGGCATGGCCGCCGGCAATCCCTCGAGGAGCGGGTTGCCGGCGGCCATGCCGATGCCCGGCTGCAGATGCACGATCGCGTGCCCGTACTCGCGAGTGCCGGTCGGCGCCACGCGTCCGCCGAGGGTGTGCGCCATCAATTGCATGCCATAACAGATGCCGAGGATCGGCAGGCCTTCCGCCAGCACCCAGGCTGGCAGCGTCGGCGCGTCCGGTTCGTACACGGAAGCAGGGCCGCCCGAGAGGATAAAGGCCTTCACGTTGAGGTGGCTGAGCTGCTCTGGCGTGGTGTTCCACGGGACCAGCTCCGAGTACACGCCGGCCTCGCGGATACGCCGCGTGATCAGCATCGAGAACTGCGACCCGTAGTCGAGGACCACGATGGTCTCGGGGGCGTTGGAGGCGGGGCGTAGCGCCTGCGTCGGCTCGCGGCCCGCGGCACCCGCCTCCAAGGATCTGGCGAGGTAGGCAGCGACCTCGCTGTCTCCGGAAGTGCGGATATGACCGTCTGTGATGGCGGTGGAATCGATCGTGTCGACCATGGTGCCAGTTTCCGGGGGAGGTCCCTGCTAGATTCGGATCGTATCTGCCGGCCCGTGATCCGGCAATGTTCGAGCAGCGTGAAAGCCGTTTCCGATGCCACCCATTGGCCCCGAACGCCTCGATCTCATCATCGCCGCGATCGCGCGAGGTGAGGTGGTCGCGATTCCGACGGACACGGTCTACGGCCTCGTGGCGGGGGCCGACGACGCCTCGGCGGTGGCGCGGATCGCGAAGCTAAAGGGGCGCTCTGCCGAGCAGCCGGTCCAGCTCCTCGTCAGCTCGATCGAGGCGATCGCGCCGTACCTCGACGCCCCGCGCGCCATTGAGCGGGTGCGCGCGTTCTGGCCGGGTGCCGTCACGGCCGTGGTGCGCGTGCGGCCCGGCTTCGCCTCGGCTGTGGTGACGCCGGAGGGCACCGCGGGCATCCGGATGCCCGACGACGCCCTCGCGCTGGCGGTCATCGAGGGCTGCGGCGGGTTCCTTGCGGCCTCGAGCGCGAATCGCCACGGCGAGGCACCCGCGCTCTCCGCCGCGGCAGTGGTGGCGGTGTTCGGTGAGGAGTTGCTTGTCCTCGATGGCGGCCCGCGCGACGGCGGCGTGGCCTCGACGGTGGTCGACCTCAGCAGTGACCCGCCTCGAGTGCTGCGCGCGGGGCCGGTATCGGCCCGCGACCTCGGGGTCGGGCCGGATGTCGCGGGTTAGCTGTTGGCGGCGCGCTCCATCTCCGCAAGCCGTGTGTAGTAATCCGCGATCTCGCGCAAGTGCGCCAGCGCGATCTTGCCCGTGATCACAGGATCGTCGTTGGTCGCGTTCGTCGAAGGGTCGCGCGCACCGTGCTCCAACTCTACGTGCACGCCCATGCGAAACTGCTCCAGATCGAACGCCTCCGCGGCGAAGTTGATACCGAGTTGCGCGGCGATCGCCGCCGCCTGCTCCGTCGTGAACTGCGTCACATGCCGCCTCCTGCTGTCGCCCGTCTTGGGATCACCGTAGAGGGTCAGATCAGCCGGATGGCGGGACCTTGGTCCTCGATGTCGCATTCGTGCGACCAGAGGTGCCGCACGTATCCTTCGCTGATGCGCGTTCCCACTCGTCACCAGCTCCGACGTACCATCGATGACGCCACACGCGTCGGGAAGGCGCTGGCGCTGGCGTGTTCACGACGTTCGCACCCCAACCTCGAGGGCGCGCTGGAGGTACCCGGCCTGACCTCGCCCGTCGAGGTGACGCGGGACCGCTTCGGGGTACCGCACGTAGGCGCCGCCTCGGACGCTGAAGCGATGTTCGGTCTCGGGTTCGTGCATGCGCAGGACCGGCTGTTTCAGATGGACTCGCTGCGCCGTTTCGCCACAGGCCGCCTCGCCGAGGTCGGCGGCGCGGCGCTCGTGACCAGCGATCGCTTCATGCGCCGTCTGGGGCTGGCGGACCGCGCTGGGCGCGACTACGCGCACCTGGGTGCGGATGAACGCGCACTCCTCGATGCATATGCGCGAGGGGTAAACGCCGCTGTCGCCTCGCTGGAGGTGCTGCCTCCGGAGTACGCACTGATCGGGCTTGCGCCTGAGCCGTGGCATCCTGAGCACACCCTCGCGCTGGCGCGCTTCGTACTGTTCACGTTCGCGCTCAACTGGGATACGGAACTGCTGCGCGAGCGCTTGCTGACGGCGGTGGGCCCCACGCGCGCCTTCGAGCTGGACGCGCTCTACCCCGCGGACGGCTTCACCTCCACTGGTCTCGACGTGCCCGCGGCCGATCGCCTGCTGAGTTCGCTCGAGGCCGCGTTCGAGGCCGGACTGCCTACGGGCGGCGGCTCCAACGCGTGGGCGGTGTCGGCGGCGCGCACCACCACTGGGGCACCGCTGCTCGCCGCGGACCCCCACTTGCAGGCGCGCCTGCCCTCGTTATTCCATGTTGCGCACGTCTCCGGGGCAACCTTCGATGCAGTCGGCGCCGGTATTCCCGGCATCCCAGGGGTGATACTCGGGCACAACGGTCACCTGGCCTGGGGCATGACGGCCGGGATGGCTGATGTGGCCGACTGCTACATCGAGACCATCGACCCGAACGATCCTGCGCGCTACCTCACGCCGGGCGGGTGGGAGACCGGCCGCACCCGCCTCGAGCGGATCGCGGTCCGCGATGGCGAGACCATCGAGGAGCGCGTCCTCGAGACGCGGCACGGACCCATCCTCGGACCGACGATACCAGGCGAGTCGCGGGCCGTTGCGCTGCGCTGTACGGCCCTGGAGGAGTGTGACCTCACCTCGCCCTTCCTGGCAATGCTGCGCGCCGACACGTCGGCGGCGTTCGAGGGCGCCCTCGCCGGTTGGCCGGGCGCCACGTTCAACTTCGTCTGGGCGCACCGTGAGGGCGCGATCGGCTACCGGATGGCCGGCAGCGTGCCCGCGCGCGCGCACGGCGAGGGTTTGCTTCCGCGCGACGGTGCGACGTCTCCGGGGCCGCCGCCGGTGTTGCCTGCCGACGCGATGCCGCGACTGGTTGATCCTCCTGACGGGCTTGTCGTTTCCGCCAACAACGCCCCCGGCGGTAACGCCGAGCTCGGCGCCGAGTGGTGCGATCGCTACCGTGCCGAGCGCATCGCCGAGCTGCTGCGCAATACGCCAGCGCACACCGTAGCGTCGATGCAGGCCATCCAGGTCGACCTCTACTCCGCCCCGCTGGTGGCGCTCCGCGACGCGCTCCTTAGCGCCGCGGCGGTGGATGGCGTCCCGCGCGCGCTCCTCGAGGGCTGGGATGGCCAGGTTGCGCCTGCCTCGGCGGCCGCAGCCATCCTCGAAACGACCTACGGCGAGCTGGCGCACACGCTCGTGACGCGGCTCGCTGGTGCGCACGCCGAGATCGTCCTCGGGCGCGGCCTCGAGGCCGTGATCGGCAGCTCGTCCTTCCACAACCGCCTGCAGGGACGCATCATCGAAGTGCTCGCGGCGCCACGCGCGCCGTGGTTTGAGGGCGTGGCGGACCGCGACCGCCTGCTGCGCGCGGCTACGACCCGGGCGCTGCTCGGCCTGCGCGCCGATCTCGGTGCGGAGCCGGCGAAGTGGCGCTGGGGCGACCTGCATCGACTGCGCCTCGATCACACGATGGCGAGGGTGCCGGGTCTGGGACGGGCGTTCTCGCGAGGTCCGTTCGGATACGGTGGCGACATCAACACGGTCTGGCAGGGTGGCTACAGCGTGTATCGAGGACCGGCGTCGAGCGGCTTCGTTCCTGCGTACCGGCAGGTCATCGACCTCGCCGAGCTCGACCGTTCTACGTTCGCGCTGCCGGGCGGCAACTCCGGCATCCCCGGTCACCCACGCTACGACGACGGCATCGCGGGCTACCTCGAGGGCCGCCAGCGACCGCTGCTCTACACCGCCGCCGCGATCGCGCGGCACGTCGAGCACCGGCTGACGCTCACCCCGGCTACTCCTGCCCGCGAGGAAGTCGCATGAACGCGGCGACGCTTGCCGATCGCTTGCCGCGCTACCGCAGCCTCGTCTCGGACGAGCTACGCGCGGTGGTCGGCGGTGAGGCGCTGCCGCTGTGGGCATGGATGCGGTATCACCTCGGCTGGGAGGACGAGGCAGGTGCGCCCGTCGACTCGACTCCAGGCAAGCTCCTGCGGCCGGTGGCTGTCTTGCTGACCGCCGAAACCCTTGGCACGCCGCCGAAGCGAGCCGTGCCGGCCGCCGCGGCCGTCGAGCTGATCCACAATTTCTCGCTGCTGCATGACGACATCGAGGATCGCAGCGAGCGACGCCGCGATCGTCCGACGCTGTGGACCAGGACCGGGGTACCGCAGGCGATCAATACCGGCGACGGCATGCACACCCTCGCGCGACTGGCGCTGCTGCGGCTCGGCGAGCAGGGGTTCGAAGCACACACCGTCCTCGAGGCCGCGCGCGAACTCGATGAGGCGTGCCTCCGTCTGGTGCACGGTCAGCACCTCGACATCGCGATGGAGGGGCGCGCCGACGTGACACGCGCCGCGTACCTCGAGATGTCGTCCGGCAAGACAGCCGCGATGTTCGCGGCGCCCTTCGCGATCGGCGCCGTCCTCGGTGGCGGCGAAACACGCACAGTCGAGGCGTTTCGCACATACGGCCATCACGTCGGCATGGCGTTCCAGGCTGCAGACGACCTGCTGGGCATCTGGGGGGATCCCGCCATCACCGGCAAGGCGGCGAGCGACGACCTCCGCCAGCGCAAGATGACGCTCCCCGTCATCGCGGCGATCGAGTCGGGTGGCGATGAGGCGTCGGCGCTGGCGCGCGACTACGCCATACCACCGGCGCCAGCCGCGAACTACGCGGGCCTGGCCGCGCGTATCGAGCGCCTCGGTGGACGGGCGGCCGCGGCGGAGTTCGCGGCCGCGGAGGAACGTGCCGCGCTCGATGCGCTGGCGCCGCTGAACCTCACGGATGGCTGGCGCGCGGCGTTCGAGGCATACGCGGGATTGGCCTCGTTCCGAGATGCGTGACCCGTACGGGGCTTCACTTAAGGGAATGATGAATGTCCTCATCGAATCGTTGACCGACCATGTCGATCAGCGGTATCCTCCGCGGAAGAGCTTTCGAGGGACTTGGCGGGGCCTCCAAATGAAGTGGCGTACCTTTAAGCGGTTCAGTTCGCGTTAGCGAGTTTCTCGAACCCCACCTCGGTGGGGTTCGAGCGTTTCCGGGTACGGCCGACTTCGATTTCCCCGCCGATCGCGACCGACAGGTCCACCACCATCGGATCGAGCGCAGACGGGAGCCTCCAGTGACGACCCTCGAGCCACGGATCAACATCGAGCGAGCAGTGGCCGCCGCGGCGGTTCAGCGCAAGACCCTGGAGCACGTCTGGGGCTTCGACGACGTGGCGATCGTCCCGGGCGCCGTCACTACTAACCCGGAGCTCGTCGAGCTGAACCTGCGCCTCGGTGAGCGAGATTTTGGCCTGCCGATCCTCGCCTCCTCGATGGACGCGGTCGTCGATGTTGACTTCGCCGTCGCGATGTCCGAGCGCGGCGGTATCGGCGTCCTCCACCTCGAGGGCGTACAGACGCGCTACGAGGACCCCCGGGCCGCCCTCGAGGAGATCGCCGCGGCCTCGCTCGACGACTCCACCGCCCTGATCCAGCGTATCTACGCCGAGCCGATCAAGGACCACCTCGTTGCCCAGCGCATCGAGGAGATCAAGCGCCGCGGTGCGATCGCCGCCGTGTCGGCCGCGCCGCAGAACACCAAGCGTTTCGCCCCAATCGCGAAAGAGGCCGGCGTCGACGTCTTCGTTGTCGCCTCGACGGTCACGACCGCGCGGCACCTCTCGCGCTCCCTCAAGGGCTTGCGCCTCGACGAGCTGGTCGAGCAACTGAGCGGGGTGCCGATCCTCGTCGGCAACACGGTCGACTTCCAGGCCACCTTCGAGTTGATGGAGACGGGCATCCACGGCGTGCTCGTCGGGGTCGGCCCGGGCTCCGCCTGTACCTCGCGCGAGGTGCTCGGCGTGGGCATGCCGCAGGTCTCGGCCACCATCGATACCGCCTATGCACGCGATGTCTACTTCGAGCAGACGGGCCGTTACGTTCCGATCATCACCGATGGCGGCTTCCGCACCGGCGGCGACGTCGCGAAGGCGATTGCCGCAGGCGCCGACGCTGTCATGGTCGGTTCGCCGTTCGCCGGCACCATCGGTGCGCCGGGCCTCGGCTACCACTGGGGCATGGCCACCCCGAGCGCCGTGCTCCCTCGAGGCGTCCGCGTGCACGTCGGTCAGCAGCGCACGCTCGAGACGCTGCTCTTCGGGCCCACCTCACGGACTGACGGCACGGAGAACCTGGTCGGCGCGCTCAAGACCTCGATGGCCACGTGCGGCGCACTCACCATCCAGGAGTTCCACGGTGCACGTATGGTCGTCGCCCCCTCGATCAAGACAGAGGGCAAAATCTACCAGATCGCCCAGGGCCGCGACCGCTAGTTCACTGGCTCGGACAATCTGATCGCAAACGCGGGCCCTTGTGGGCCCGCGTTTGCGATCAGATTGTCGAACGACCTCGACTAATCGATATCGAGGACGGCCTTGCCGACAACGCGGCGGCCGAAGAGCGCTTCGCTCGCCTCGGCGATCCGTGACCACGAGCCGCGCCACCCGACGTCGACCTTGAGCTTGCGGCCCTGCATCAGCGTGAGCAGATAGGAGATGTCCTCGCCGGAGTGCGGCCCCTTCGTGAACGCCTCGATGCTGCGGCGCATCCCCACCAGCGAGGCGAACGACGCCTCCTGCTGGGAGGTCGTACCGATGCACTGGATGACGCCGCCCTCACCGAGGAGCCGCCAGAGCGCGGCGAGCTGCGGCCCGCCGACGTTGTCGAGGGCGAAGTGCACCGGCGCCGTGACGCCCTCGAGGCCGACGACCACCTCGGCGGCGCCCAGCTCGCGCAGGCCCTCGCCGCGAGCGACCGAGCCGACGCTCGCGATGACGTGCGCTCCGCCGAGGGCCGCGAGCTGCACACCGAAGTGGCCCACGCCGCCGGAGGCGCCGGTGATCAGCACGCGCCTGCCGAGCAGTGCACCCGCGCGCCGCAGCGCGCGCAGCGCGGTTACCCCGGCTACCGGTAACGTCGACGCCTCGCCGAGATCGATGTCGTCGGGCACCACGGCCAACTCGTCGATGTCGACGGCGCGGCGTTCCGCCCAGCCCCCCTGCGTGTTCATGGTCGTGACCACGCGCGTGCTCGCGGCCGGACCCACGCCACGCGAGGCGGCGCGGAGCACAACGCCAGACGCGTCCCAGCCGGGGATGAAGCCCGCGGGCCGGTTCTTTGCGCCGTTGAGGTCGCCGTAGTTCAGCGCGATGTGGCGCACCTCGATCAGTGCCTGACCGGGGCCGACCTCCGGTTCCGGGGCCTCTCGCAGCCGCAGCCCACCGGGCGCGCTCTGGTCTACACGCAGTGCTCGCATCTCCGCCTCCGTCTCGCGCCTCGATAGTTGCTGGCATAGTACGGAGCTCGAGGTAGGCCCCGCGGTCTTCGACAACGAGTACGATGCGTGCTCGCGGCAGCTGCCGCGTGGTCGAAAGGCGAGTCCGTCATGGCAGTCACTATTCTCACCACCGACTCCGAGGTCACCTCGGACCGTGCTCGTTCTGAGGACGCCCGGCTCTGGGTGCGCGCCGACGATCTGCCCGCGCTCACGGGCTGGGAGATCAAGCCCGAGGGGGTCTGTCGAGGCGAGCTCTGCGTGCCGTTGCCAGCCGATGTGGCACCCACGGTGCTTGTTGAGCGCGAAGGCGCCACCTGGCTCGACGTGGCGAGCTTCGCCGCGTTTGTCGGGCAGCCGCACGCACACGATGCCGCCAGCGACGCCTGGTACTTCGGGCCGGGGCCGGAGGCGCGTCGCGGTCACCTCGACACGTTGGAGGCGCCAGACTTCGCGCTGCCCGACCTCGATGGGACGGTGCACCGCCTCTCCGACCTGCGCGGGAAGAAGGTGCTGCTCGCGCTCTGGGCTTCGTGGTGAGGCTGCCGTTTTGACCTGCCGGTCTGGCAGGCCCTCCGCAGCGAACTCCACACCCATGGTTTCGAGGTCGTGACGGTCGACTGCGACTCGAAGGGCGCCGCGGTGGCGCGCGAGTTCATCGAGGCGGCGCACCCCGAACACCCGTCGCTCCTCGACCCGGCGCACCTGGTGCCGGAGCTCTACAACACGCGCAACGTGCCCGCGGTCTTCTGGATCGACGAGAGCGGCACGATCGTGCGTGGCAACGACCCCGTCTACGCGTCGCGACGTAACCGCGAGACGGGCGCGACGACGATCAACGAGGCCTATCTCGAGGCCGTGCGCGACTGGGTGCGTAACGGAACGGCGAGCATCTTCCTGACCGAGGCGGCCGAGACGCGCAAGCGTGTGGGCTCCTCGGACCCGGCCAACGAGCAGGCGATGGCGCACTTCCGCCTCGGCGTCTACCTCGAGGGCCGGGGCGAGCATGAGGCGGCGGTGGCTCAGTTCCGCGAGGCGCACACGCTCAAGCCTGACAACTGGAACTATCGACGGCAGGCGTGGAACCTTGGTGACGCAGAGCGCGATTACGGCGCCCCGGCCACGGAGCAGATCCGCAGCGGCCCGCCGATGTACCCGCAGCCGCTGGAGTTGCCAGAGCGACCTGCCTCGTAAGGGTCGGGCTAGCTGCTCTCCTCTCGCTCACGCTGAGCCTGTCGAACCGAGAGCCTTCGGCGCGCGCTGAACTGGGGGCGGTTGCGCCTTGCCCATGACGCGGCGTGGGTCGCCGTCCCGGTTTCGCCATGAGCCTGTCGAAGGGCGCGTCATCGAGGATGGCGCCAGCTCGATCCCGCCGGTCTCGGAGCCGACGAGCCCTGCCGCCTAGAGCCAGCGCATGCGGGTGCGCAGCGCGTTCTCGATGCGGTCCAGCTGGCCACCCTCGTGGTACTCGAGCATGCGCAGCGTCAGGCCACCGGCGGTGAGCATCGGGCGCGTGGGCTGCATGTCGGGGATCTTCGTGTCCAATGTCGCGTCCGTCATCGCGCGAATGCCCTCGATCGCGGCGGCGTGGCCCGCCTTTGTCTCCTCGATCAGTTCGGCGATCGACTTGCTGGCGCTCGCCTCGATCTGCTGCTGGTTGCGGTCATCGACGGTCGGTGCGCCCACCGCCGGCGCGGCGGGCGGGGTCACGCCGTTCACGCGATCGAGGCCGCGCTGGGCGGCGCCGGTCACGCGCGCGGTGGCCGCGATGTGGCAGAGGCAGTCGCGAATGCTCCACTTCCCGCCATCGTCCAGCAACCGGTCGTCGGCGTAGGTCTCGATGAGCGGGGCGAGGCGGTCGAGGCGCGCGTTCGCGGCGGTGAATGCGCCGTCGAGTGCCTGTCGATTTGCCATCCAAGTTCTCCCTTCGAGTGTGGTGGATGTGAGCGTCAGTCTAGTACGAGGGAGGGGCCGCCCGGGCGTTAGTAGAAGTCGATGGTCGCGGCCTCCAGGGCGCGCAGCTCGTCCCAGCCAAGCGGTTCGTAGCTCGAGGCGGTGGCGACGTTCTCATGGACTCGCGAGGGGTAGCTGGCGCCGGGGATGGCGACCGAGATGGCGGGGTTCGAAAGCACGTAGCGCAGCAGGCTGGCTGGCGTGAGCAGCCCGGCCGTGCCCGCAGCGAGCCGGCCGCGGATGACGCTCGTCCGCCCCGAGCCGCCGAGGGGGCGCATCACGATCACGCCGATGTCGCGCTCGTGGGCCAGCGCGAGGAGCGGCGCGGACTGCGGATAGAACGCCGAGTATTCGAGCATGATCGTGCCGAACTCGCCGCTATCGATGAGCAGGCGCGCGGTGTCGAGGTCGTGCGTGGAGACACCGATGTGATCGATGAGGCCCCGGTACTGCGCGATCCGGAGGCCTTCGAGGGCGCCGTCCGCACCCATGACCTGCGCGAACGCCTCGGGCGTGGTGACGTCGTGGAGCTGGTAGAGGTCGATGCACTCCACTCCCAGCATCGAGAGGGAGCGGTCGATCTCGCGCTGCACGCCGTCCGCGGTGCGGCTGAACGACTTCGTGCCGATGTGGAAGCCCGGCCTGCCTGGTGCCTGGCTGGCCCGAGCACGCACCTCCTGCCCGATCAGGAACTCGCTGCCTGCGTACTCGCGGGCCGTATCGATGAAGTCGATGCCGGCGTCGAGGGCGGCGCGCAGGGTTTCGACGCCTTCCGGCGAGCCCGGTGTGTCCATCGCTCCGAGTCCCAGCTCGGTCACCTCGAGTCCCGTGCGGCCGAGGCGGCGATGTCTGAGCTGCGCCACGCTCAGGCCTCGAGACCGGCGATGTAGCGCAGCGTCTGCAGCATCGCGGTGACGTCAGGTTCGGACGACGGCGTGGCCACGGGCTCCGGGTCGGGCGCCGGTGTGTCCCCGAGCAGCAGCTCGACGAGTCCACTGGCACACCAGGCCAGCGCGTGCTCGTCGTAACCACCCTCGAGTACCGCGACGAGGCGACCGTCGCAGAGCGCGCCGGCTGCCTCGAGGATGCGCGATGCCGCCTCGGTGTAGGCCTGCGTGCTGACCAGGGGCGGCGCCAGCGGGTCGCGCGCGTGGGCGTCCCAGCCGCAGGAGACGAGGATCAGCTCGGGTCGAAAGCGCTCGAGGGCAGGAATCCAGACCTGCTCGTAGGCGGCGATGAACCCGCGATCGCCCGTGCCGTGCGGCAGTGGTGCGTTGAGCTTGGTGCCGCGCGCCCAGCCGATGCCCGCGCCTTCGATGGCGCCGGTGCCGGGATAGAAGGGCGCGGCGTGCGTGCTGAAGTAGAGCACGCGTGGATCGGCGTCGAAGATCGCCTGCGTACCGTTGCCGTGATGCACGTCCCAGTCGACGATCGCGACGCGTTGCAGTCCGGCATCGAGGGCGGCGCCTGCTGCCATGGCGACGCTGTTGAGCAGGCAGAAACCCATCGCCTGGTGTGGCGTGGCGTGATGTCCCGGATGGCGCACGGCGGCGAAGGCGTTGCTCGCCTCGCCGCGCAGGACCGCCCGCGTGGCGGCAAGCACGCCACTGGCCGCGCGCCGGGCGATCGCGGGTGACTCGGTGTTGACGAAGGTGTCGAGGTCGACCCAGTCGCCGCCAGCGCCAGCAAGCTCGGCCGGGCGTTCGAGGGCGCGGTTTGAGTGCACGCGCGTGATCTCCTGGAGGCTGCATTCGGGTGCCTCGATGTCGGCCATCCGGCGGCGCAGGCCGGTGCGCTCGAGTTGCGCGAGGATCGCGGTTAGGCGCTCGGGCCGCTCGGGGTGCCCGTCGTGGCGATGTTCGAGGTACAAGGGATCGGTGACGAAGGCCGTGGTCATGTGGATGCAGGGTAGCGGCACGCCGCGGCGATCGCCTGGGAACGCCCGTGGCGCGCGAGTGGTGGTACTGGGCGTGCTCGTGCTCGCGCTGGGGGGCGGCTGCGATGGCGCCGTGCCTGCGGCGTGCACCGTGTCCACGGTGGGCGTAGTGCCCGCGACGCCGTGGGCGCCGACCGCGGGCACTACGGGGTGCCGCGATCGCCGAGGTGCCGTCCGCGGTTGTCGCGACGCCGGCGAGGTCCGCGAGGTTGACGCCGTGTTCAAAGGCGATGTCGACATGTTCGTCGAGGGAAAGACGGCGCAGACCTAGTCCGCGCTACGCGCGCAATAGCCGAGCCCGCGCCAGGCTCGATAGACGCGTTTCTCGCGGTGGGGGCGTGCGCGAGGAAGCACGCGCGGAGGCACCGTGCGAGCGCGGCGACCTCGAGAGCGAAGTCGGCGAGGAGCGCCTCGACCGCGCTCGTGTGCTAGAGGGGTTCGTGGTGCACTTCCGCGTTCGTGTCGCGAAGTCGTCGGGGCTGTGCGCGCCCTCGGACCCACGCCGCCGAGCGTGTACCATACGCCGGATTACACCAGCGGACTCCACTCACACAGCGCGAGACTGAGGGCGGCAACGTGGCGAGCAGCAGCAAACACGACTGGCTCGAGGCGAACTACAACAAGGCGATCGCCCGCAATCCCGAGCGCCAGAAGCGCTTCGAATCCTCCTCGGGTGAGGAGGTCGACGCGCTCTACGGCCCCGAGGACCTCGCCGACTGGAACTACCACGAGCGCCTCGGTTACCCGGGTGAGTACCCGTTTACGCGCGGCGTGCAGCCCACCATGTACCGCGGCCGCTTCTGGACGATGCGTCAGTACGCCGGTTTCGCCGATGCCGAGGAGTCCAACCGCCGCTACAAGTTCCTCCTCGAGCAGGGCCAGACCGGCCTCTCGGTTGCCTTCGATCTGCCGACGCAGATCGGATACGACTCCGATGACCCGATCGTCGCGGGCGAGGTGGGCAAGGTTGGCGTGGCGATCTCGTCGCTGGCCGACATGGAGACGCTCACCGACGGTCTGCCCCTCGAGAAGATGACGACCTCGATGACGATCAACGCCACGGCGCCGATCCTCCTCGCGTTCTACGTCGCGGCCGCGAAGAAGCAGGGCGCCGATCTCATGAAGATCGGCGGTACGATCCAGAACGACATCCTGAAGGAGTACATGGCGCGCGGGACGTACATCTTCCCGCCGCGGCCGTCGTTGCGGATGATCACGGACACCTTCGCGTGGTGCAAAGAGAACGTGCCGGAGTGGAACACGATCTCGATCTCCGGCTACCACATGCGCGAGGCCGGCTGCACGGCCGCGCAGGAGCTGGCCTTTACCTTCGCCGACGCTATCGAGTACTGCGACGCCGCCATCGCGGCGGGGCTGAGCTTCGACGAGTTTGCGCCGCGACTGTCCTTCTTCTGGGCGTGTCACTCGAACTTCCTCGAAGAGGTCGCCAAGTTCCGCGCCTCTAGGCGGATGTGGGCACGCATCGCCACCGAGCGCTACGGCTCGACGAGCACGCGCTCGCAGACGCTGCGCTTCCACACGCAGACCGGCGGCGCCACGCTTACCGCCCAGCAGCCGCTGAACAACCTCGTCCGCACCGCCTTTCAGGCGATGTCGGCCGTGCTCGGCGGCACGCAGTCGCTGCACACAAACTCCTACGACGAGGCGCTCGCGTTGCCTACGGAGGAGTCCGTCGAGCTGGCGCTGCGCACTCAGCAGCTCATCGCTTACGAGACCAGCGTCGGCGACGTGATCGACCCGCTGGCGGGCTCGTACTACATCGAGGCGCTCACTGACCGCGTCGAGGAGGAGGCGAACGCTTACCTGCGCCGCATCGAGGACCTCGGCGGCGCGCTGACCGGCATCGAGCAGGGCTTCCAGCAGCGCGAAATTCAGGAGAGCGCGTTCCGCCTCCAGCGCATGATGGAGGCCGGTGACCGCACGGTGGTAGGCGTGAATCGCTTCCAGACCGAGGCGCTCGAGGTGCCCGACATCATGCGCGTCGACCAGGAGGTCGGCGCCCGACAGTCGGCTCGCCTGGCCGCGCTGCGCGCGTCGCGAGACAACGCCGCCGTCGAGTCCGCGCTGGCCCGTATCCGCCAGGCGGCGCGCGGCACCGAGAACCTGATGCCGCTCTTCGTCGAGGCCGTCGAGACGTACGCGACGATGGGCGAGATCTGCGGCGTGCTCCGCGAGGAGTGGGGCGAGTACCAGGAAGTGCTGACCATCTGACGCGAGCACGTCCGAGGCGGTACCTTCCACCGATGACCCACGGGGACTTGATCGATGCCGCCATCGAGGCGAGCGCGGTTGCTCGCGCCGAGTTGATCGAGGCGTGTGACGCCCTCAGCGAGCCGCGCCGCCTGGAGGGCTGGTTCGGCGACAGCCGCTGGTCGCTGCACGATGTCGTGGCCCACATCGCGGTCTGGCAGGACGCGGCGGCGCGCGGCCTCGCGCAACTCACTCGCGGCGAGACGCCCGACATCGAGGGCTGGCACGGCGATGACGACGCCTACAACGCCGCCACGATCGCACTCTTCGCTAGCGCGGCCTGGCCCGAGGTGCTGACGGCGTTGCGCCATGCACGCGAGCGCCACGCCGCTGCCTGCGAGGCACTGCGCGCCAGTGGGCCTGCTACCTTCGAAGCGGATGGACCCGCGCGGCGGTTGCTGCTCCTCCCCTCAACCCACGACCGCGAGCACATACCGGCCATCCTCGAGTGGCGCCGTGCGCGCGGCTACTAGATCTCGAACGCCGCGGAAGCTGGGGCGCTGAGTGGAGACGATTGCTGACGCCTTCGAGGCGCTGGGCGAGAGCCGCGCCACGCTCCTCGACGCGCTGGACGACCTGGACGAGGACATCCGCGACGACGAGCGCTGGTACGGCGACTGGACGACGAAGGATGTGGTCTGCCACATTGCTGCCTGGGAAGAGGCCTTCGCGCTCGCACTCGAGGATGCCGCCGGCGACGGGCTCTTCACGCGCCCCGCGGTCCACTCGGATGACGAGCCGTTCAACGAGCGCAACGCGCACGCCCACCGGTTCATCGACTGGGAGGACGCCGAGGAGTTCCTCGACGATGCGCGGCAGCTGCTGACGGGTGCGATGCTCGATTGCATCACACTGGCACCCGAGGCACAGGCGGTCCTGGCGCGCGAACTGGCCCATGAGGCCCGACACGAAGCAGAACATGTTCGCGCCATCGAGGCGTGGCGGAAGGAGCGAGGACTGTGATCGACCGGATTCACCACGTCGGGGTCGTCGTGCACAACGCCGACGTGGCGCTGAAGTTCTACCGCGACATCATGGGGCTCCCCGTTACCGCCGACCACGTGGTCGAGGAACAGGGCGTCCGCGGCGTGCTGCTGCAGGTAGGCGAAAACGAGATCGAGTTGCTCCAGCCGACGCGCGAGGACACCGGTGTCGCCCGCTATCTGGCGACGCGCGGGCAGGTGCTGCACCACATCTGCCTCAACACCGACAACATCGAGGGGGAGCTGGCGCGCCTCAAGAGCCAGGACGTGGAGCTCATCGACCAGGCGCCGCGCGACGGGCTCGCGGGCAAAGTCGCCTTCATCCACCCGCGGTCGTGCCACGGCGTACTCGTCGAGCTGGCCCAGCCGCCGGCGGGCGTACACGCCTCGACGGCCAAGGGGTTCGACCACCTCGCGGTCTCGGTCAAGGACCAGCAGGTCGCCGCCACGACGTGGCACGGCATCGCGGGCTTCAACCTCGTCAACACCATCAAGACCGCGACGATCACCATCGGGCAGATCCAGGCGGGGCAGTGCATGATTGAGTTGATCACGCCCACCTCGCCCGATTCGCCGATGGCGACACGCCTCGAGGAGCAGGGCGAGAGCGCTTCCTCGATGGTCGCCATCGAGGTGCCAGACGTCGCCGCCGAGGTGGCGCGCTACCGCGCCGCGGGCATCACCCTCGATGACGCGACCCCCGGCGCGCTGCCGAACTCGCTGCGCACCTCGATCTCGGCCGACCAGGCCTTTGGACTGAGCATCCAGCTCATCCAGTTCGGGGTGGGGGGAGGGTAGGGGAGTCGCTTGAAGGGACGAAAGGGATCGTCCGAGTCATCGCCTGACTTGAACCCGGACGTGCTGACCCCAGCGCATGAGCGGCTCTGGGAAGTTCGGGGATTCTTTGGCGATCTGATCGCAGAAGCGAATCTGACCATTCGTATGCGTCGAATGAACTCACGACTCTCGGTGTGCATTACGGTCGTTAGAAGTGTTTTTCAGACTGTCTTTTATTCGCGGCGGACTGGCGCCAGGAATGCGCGCTGGTTGAGCCAATGGGTCGAGAGCCAGGACGCGGGTGATGTGAAATGCACGAGTTCATGAAAGACGCGCGAGATCTCGTTCTCAAGGAAGGTAATTTGCCTGTTCAGCAGGGCTACCAAGATGTTGAGATACGAGGAATGTATCGCGATTGATTTCGCGAGTATCGAGTTGAGGGAGTTCGCGACACGGCGAATTCGGAGCCAATCTGGCTGAGGATGCCGATGTGGTACTTCCGAGTGGCTGGCGTGGAGCGCGATGCGCTCGATGGCTGTTCCTCGTACCTCCAGTTTGCCCAACGGACGCTCGACGCCTTTGAACGGGCGATGGAACACCGATTGCCATAACCCCCGCCTCCCCCGCTACAATCGAGCACGCTGACACATCGATGACCCAGCCCGCCGCGGAGGCCACGTGACCACCGATACCGCTCGCAATATCCGTGTGCTCATCGCCAAGCCCGGCCTCGACGGCCACGACCGTGGCGCGAAGGTGGTGGCACGCGCGCTGCGCGACGCCGGCATGGAGGTCATCTACACCGGCATTCGCCAGACGCCGCAAATGATCGCCGAGGCCGCCCTCCAGGAGGATGTCGAGGTCATCGGACTCTCGATCCTCTCCGGCGCGCACCTCGAGCTCTTCCCCCGCGTCGTCGAGGAGCTGAAGAAGCGTGGCGTCGACGACGTGCTGCTGTTCTGCGGCGGCATCATCCCCCAGGACGACATTCCCCGGGTCAACGCGATCGGCTTCAAGGGCGTCTTCGGCCCCGGCACCAACACCAACGACATCATCGAGTTCGTGCGCAAGAACGCGCCGCAGCGCGTCTAGCCGCGCCGCCTTCGACCCCTGCACCCTCGAAGAACCTCGAAGGATCAACGTGGCCTTGGATGTCGCTGACCTGATCGCGGGCGTGCGCGTGGGCGACCGACGCGCGCTGGCGCGTGCCATCAGTCACGTCGAGGCGGACAGCATCACGGGCCGCGCGCTGCTGGCCGCCCTGTATCAGTTCACCGGCAAGGCTGCGACGGTGGGCGTGACCGGCTCAGCGGGCGTCGGTAAGTCGACGTTCGTCGCGGCGCTGGCCCGCGAGGAGCGGCGTCGAGGCCACACGGTCGGCATCGTCGCCGTCGACCCCTCGTCACCGTTTTCCAACGGCGCGATCCTCGGCGATCGTATCCGCATGCAGGACCTGACGAGCGACGGCGGCGTGTTCATGCGCTCCATGGCCTCGCGCGGCAACCTCGGCGGGCTGTCGGAGATGGCCACGGGCGTCGTCGACCTCATGGACGTCGCGGGCTTCGAGATCGTCATCCTAGAGACGGTCGGGGCGGGCCAGGATGAGGTGGAGGTGGCGACAGCCACGGGTACGACAGTCCTGGTCACCACCCCGGCAGGCGGTGACGACATCCAGTCGATGAAGGCCGGGCTGATGGAGATCGCGCAGGTGCTGGTGGTGAACAAGGCGGACATCGCCGGCGCCGACACCGCGGTGATGCAGCTTCGTTCGCTCCTGGCCATCGCCACCGAGCGCACCTGGGAGCCGCCAATCCTCAAGACCACGGCGCGCGCGGAGCTTGGGCTCGCTGAGGTGGCCGACGCCATAGACCGCCACCAGGCGCACCTCAAGGCCTCCGACCACGCGCGCGATGAGCGGCGTGCACTGGTGCAGAGCCAGATCGTCGCACTTGCGCGAGGGCTGGTGCAGCGTCGGGCGCTCGCCTTCGCGCGGGCCGAGGGTATCCTCGCCGGGCTCGTCGACGAGGTGGCGGAGCGCCGTCGCGACCCGCGTGCCGCCGCGGACGCGCTCGTCGACGCTGTCCAGCGGCACTGGGGTCGCGCCTCCGAGGGTTGAGGTGGCTCACCAGCCGCCTCGCTACCTGCGTTGGACCTCGCCAGTGGCCGCAGAATAGAATCGGGGCGTGGCAGGGTAGCTCAGTGGTAGAGCAGCGGACTCATAA
>SHYS01000007.1 GCA_009692685.1 Dehalococcoidia bacterium | reverse complement strand
CAGGCGGGCCTACCAAAATCCTCGTAGATAGCTGATCATTGAATCTAAATAGCTTGATGGAACGTGTCGCGGTGATCGCCCCACAAGCACGCGTCAGCCAAGCTTGCCAGTCGGTCGCGGCGGGGGAGGGTAACTGGCCAAGGTTGGGGTGGTTCGATTGCCGGATAGTTGGCGTCGGGTTGTGGTCGTGGTTGTGGTCGTGGTGGCTCCCTTAGACGACGCTCGTTCATCGAGTCGCTCCTCCGGCATCATCCGCGCTATTGAAGCGCACTATTTCCAAAACGCGTCTGCAGGCACTTCTGTGTTCACCTCGTCGTAGCACTGCTGGAGTATCTTTTTATTGGGCGGCGCGTCGTCCTTTTCGGCGAGGCTTCGAACCCGCTGCAGCACAGTCAGTTCAATAAAAATAGAATGTTTGTTCTTGTACCTGGTAGCGCCCCAAGGCGATCTCGCCGAGTCTCACTAACGCGCGCGCTACCATCGAAGCGTGACCGCCTCGATGCCCCATATCGAAATCGCCCGGCTCGCCCTGCGGTGGTACACGCCCACCACCATCGAGGACGGGGTCGAGCGGCGGAACGCCGCCGTCATGCTCCTCGTACACCCGCTGGCCGAGGGCGACGAGATCCTCTTCCAGGTGCGCACCAATCGGGTGCGGTTCCACAAAGGCGAGATCAGCCTGCCCGGTGGCGCCATCGATGCCGGTGACGCCTCGCCGCTGCACGCGGCGCTGCGCGAGACGCACGAGGAAATCGGGGTGGAGCCCGCACACATCGAGGTGCTCGGCGCCCTCGACCAGATCGCCACGCGCAGCAGCAACTACCTCATCACCCCGTTCGTCGGGGTGGTGACCGCACAGACGCCGTATCCGTTCGCGCTTGCGAACCGCGAGGTGGCGGAGCTCCTCGCCGTGCCGGTCAACCACCTGCGGTCGGAGGGCGCGGTGAAGTGGACCGTGAGCGAACTCGACGGTGAGGGCGAGGCGATGCGCGAGTTCTACTTCGGGGAGCACCGTATCTGGGGCGCAACCGCGCGCATCCTCGGCGGCTACTTCGATCTGCTGTCCGCGCTCGAGGGCGCGCGATGACGCTGCTCTTTGTCCGCCATGGCCAGTCCGAGGGGAACGCCCGTCGGATCATGCAGGGCTGGCTCGACACACCGCTCTCGGACCTCGGCAGGAGTCAGGCCGAGGTGGTGGCGCGCCGCCTCGCCACGTCGGGGGCGACGCGGATCTACGCCAGCCCGCTCATGCGCGCGTGGGAGACCGCGCGGCCGGTCGGCGTGGCGACAGGTCTCGATGTCGAACCCCTCGATGGGCTGCGCGAGTACAACTATGGCGAGGCGCAGGGTCTGACCTGGGACGAGGTCGAGTCGCGCTGGGGCGTCTCGGTGGGGAAGTGGGGTACCGGCAGCATCCCCGGTGAGGAAGGCACTGTCGCCTTCCACGCTCGGGTGACGGCCGCGTTCGAGGAGCTGGCGGAGCGCCATCGAGATGACACCGCCATCGTAGTGTCGCACGGCGGCACGATCGCGCGGCTGATCGTGCACGTGCTCGCTGCGCCGCGCGAGTCCTACCTGCCGTTCGCGACGCCGGCCAACACCTCGATCACGGCTTTCGCGTGGGAGCGAGGGCGCCACACGCTCGTCTCGCTCAACGATTCGTGTCACCTGAGCGAGGTGCGCGAGGTGAGCGAGCGGGTGAACGAGTAGCCCGCGGCGACCGAGCGCGGTACGCGGGCGAGTCCTCGGCAACCGCGCGGACCTCGGATGTGGCGCGCGGCCTCGAGGCCGCGCGCGGGCGAAACTGGATCACGAGGTCGCACTCGAGCGCGGCGGCGGCGGCGGCGATGGTGTCGATCCTCGGACTCTGTTCGCCCGAGAGCAGTCGCGCGACGACCGGCTGACTGACGCCCATGCGCTCGGCCATCTCGCGCTGCGTGATCCCGAGGCGCTTTCGTGCCCGCGAGATTTCGGCAATCACCTCAAACCGCGGACCGAGGCGGTCGTACTCCGCCTGAAGTTCGGGGTCGCGAGCGCGTATCTCCTCGAAGAACTCTTTGACGTTGCGGCCAACCCGCGTGTCGCTGACCTGCTCAGTGGTTTCGTTCTCTGCCACCACGCCACCTCCATTCCTCAGCCGCGCGGAGGGCCGTCGACGCCTCCCGCGTATTGAGGCGCTGCGACTGCTTCCGCCAGGCGTGCAGCAGGACCGCCCGCCCGTCGCCGTCCGCGCTGTACGCGACACGAAGAGCTCGGATCCGCAGTTCGAAGAGCCGCTCGCGCTTATCGATGATCCAGGCGTACGGCAAACCGAGCGCCATCCCCTCATCGATCAGGCGGTCGACCGCGCGTTCGAAGGCGGCACAAGCCGCACGGTCGCCCTGCCTCTTGAGCCTCGTGATGTAATCCATCACTGGTTCGCGGTCTTCCGCGTCGCGGTAGAAGACGACGTCAATGTCCTTCTACATTCCGAGAAACTATAGCTTATTAGCTAACTACTCCGCAATAGCTCTTCGGCTATCAGTCGCCAGTTTCCGGCGGCGGGCTAATTGCGTTTCGGCGGGTCGGTCCAGTGGTCGTAGGTGATGAAGTCCTCGAGGGGTGGGCGCTTGTTGGGGCCGTAGTTCCGGTCGGGCCAGCCGAGGAGCACGATGGCGGCGCTGTCCCAGCCCTCGGGGATGCCGAGCACCTCGTGTACTTCGGCGAGCTTGATGCGGTGCAGCGTGGTGATGCCACTGCCGAGGCCCAGCGCGCGCGCTGCCAGCAGCAGGTTCTGCACCGACGGGTACACCGAGGCGCCCGTCTGGAACCCCGCCCGCCCACCTCGAGGGGTACGGACGCAGGGGATGATGAGCACGGGCACTGCTGTCAGCGGCTGGCGGTCGCCGCCTCGCGGTGGCGGGTTGCCGCCGTACTGCTCACTGAAGGCCGCCTCGTAGGCCACATCGAGGCGGGCCTTCACCTCCGGGTCACGCACCACGATGAAACGCCATGGCATCGTGTTCGAGCCGGACGGCCCGTGCACCGCCGCCTGCAGGACCTCGCGGAGTGTTTCGTCATCGATGGGCCGTTCCGAGAAGGCGCGCACCTGGCGCTGATGTCGGAACAGCTCACGCGCATCCGTGATCGGCTTCATCGATTCCTCCCGCACGTCACCATGAGGTCAGCTGTCGAGATCGTACGCGCAGGCAGGCTTCGACGCGCGTCCCGGTCGGGCCTACGCCTCGCCCGCGAGAAAGACGATGGTGACGCCCTCACCACCCTCGCGGCGGTCGGCTGGCTCGAAGCGAGTGACCAGCGGATGGTGCTCCAGCATGTCGCGCACGGCACGCCGCAGGGTGCCTGTGCCTCGACCGTGGATGACGCGAACACGCCCGAGGCCCGCGCGGCTCGCCTGGTCGATGTAGCGCTCGACCTCGGGAAGCGCGTCATCGAGGCGCTGGCCACGCACCTCGATCTCGAGGCCGATCGGGTCTGGCGGCGCCATCATCGTACGCACCGCGAAGGCCGCCATCGAGGGCGAACCGCCCTCGATGCGTTCGATCTGCTGGAGGCGGACGCGCGTGTGCAGCGGCCCCAGCTGCACCGTCAGCTCGCCCTCCTCGTCGGGGGCGGTGAGCGCCTCACCGGGTGAGGGAATGCCGCGCAGCCAGACCGTCTGCCCGGGCACGATCGAGGCAAGCTCGGTCCTCGAGGAGCGCCGCGGCCTCACGGGCGGGGGCGAGACTGCGGCGCCGGCGCCCTCGTCGGTTGGGGACACTTCGGCCGGCGGGGGCGGGGGAGCGAGGGCGGCAGCGGCACGCTGCGCGCGCTCGAGGTCAGCGGCGGCCTGCTGGAGGCGGGCAGCTTCGACTCGACGGCGCATACGGCGCAGGAGGCGCTCGGCCTCCTGTACTTCAGCGCGCACGCGTTCGTGCGCCTCCTCGCGCATCTGGGTGCTGTCGGCAACCAGCCCCGCCAGCGTGCGCTCGAGGGCGGCACGCGCCGCCTCTGCGGCCGCGCGGTCAGCGCGGGCGGTGCTGGCGTCGTCCTCGGCGGCCCGCAGCTGGGTGCGAAGCTCGCCGAGGAAGGACTCGATGTCCCGCTGCTCGCCCGCAACGCCCTCGCGCGCCGCCTCGATCACGTCGCTTGGCATGCCGAGTCTGGCGGCAATGGCGAGGGCGTTCGACTGTCCGGCGAGCCCGATGCGCAACTCGTAGGTTGGGGACAGCGTCTCCACGTCGAACTCCACGGAGGCGTTCATGACGCCCTCGGTCTGGTGGGCGTACACCTTGAGCTCGCTGTGGTGCGTGGTGGCGATCAGCGAGGCCCCAGCATGGAGGAGGCGGTCGACGATGGCGATGGCCAGCGCGGCGCCCTCGGTGGGGTCCGTGCCGGCGCCCAGCTCATCGAGGAGGACGAGCGAGCGAGCATCGGCACGTTCGATCACGTCGATGATCGCCATCATGTGGCCGGAGAAGGTCGAGAGCGACTGTTCGATGGATTGTTCGTCGCCGATGTCGGCGAAGACCTGCTCGTAGACCGGCACCTGCGTGCCAGCCTCCGCAGGGAGGGGCAGGCCGGCGAGCGCCATCGCGCAGAGCAGGCCAGCGGTCTTGAGGGCGACGGTCTTGCCGCCCGTGTTGGGGCCGGTGATCAGGAGCGCTCGATAAGCACCGCCGACCTCGATGGTGTTGGCGACGACATCGCCGTGGAGCAGCGGATGTCGCGCGTTTGCCAGCCGCAGCAGCGAGGGCGCGTCGACGAGCCATGACTGCGCAGGCCCCGCGTCGCCGGGCACACCCGCATTGAGCTGGAGGCCGAGCCGCCCCTTTGCCAGCGCAAGATCGAGGTGGGCCAGCCGGCGCACCGCCTCGGCGAGTTCATCGGCGACGGCACCGACGGCACCCGAGAGCTCGCGGAGGATGCGCTCGATCTCGTGTCGCTCCTGGGCCTGTAGTTCGCGCCAGCGGTTGCCGAGGTCGACGACGACCATCGGCTCGACGAAGACCGTCGCGCCGGAGCTGGAGGTGTCGTGGACCACGCCGCGGACAGCGCCACGTGCCTCGGTGCGGACCGGGAGGACGTAGCGGCCATCCCGGACCGTAACGATCGCATCCTGGAGGGCCGTGCGGATCTCAGGGGACCCGAGGAGCGCCTGCATGCGCTGTTGCAGGCGGGAGTGGGCCGTGGCCAGTTCGCGGCGGATGTTCGCCAGTTCGGGGCTCGCGGAATTGAGCACCTCGCCGCGCTCGTCGAGGGAGTCATCGATGACGACGCGCACCGGGCCCAGATCGGGGATGCCATCGGCGACGGCGGCCAAGAGCGGCGCGTGGTCGGTGGCGGCCAGAAAGGCGCGGCGAACACGCTGCCCCGCTCGAACGGTCGAGGCCACCTCGAGGAGTTCTGAGGCCGCCAGCACGTGGCCGCGTGAGGCGCCGAGGGCCGCCTCGCGGACGTCGTGCGCGCCGCCGAGAGTCACCTGTACGCCGACGTGGAGCAGCCGCAGCGCCTCGGCAGTTTCGCGCTGCGCCTCAACTACCGATTCGCGGTCTGTCGCGGGGCGCAGGGCGGACGCACGCTCGCGTCCTGCCGAGAACGAGGTGAGGCGCGCCAGACGGTCGATGACCGCCGGGAACTCGAGGGATGCCAGTGTCTTGTCGTCCATGGACAGCCATGATCGCATGCCGGGCGCACCGTGCGCTCATCGAGCGGGCGCCGTGCGGCGAATCAGGCGGCAAGCGCCCCGCGGTCGACCGGGCTCCACACGGCCAGGCGGTCGCGACCCTCGTTTTTCGCGACATACAGGGCCTGATCAGCGCTGTCGACGAGCAAGGGGAATTCGTCGCCGTGGTCCGGGCCGACGACCAGTCCGACCGAGACGGTGATGCCGCCGGGGATCTCGGTGCTGGAGTGCGTCACGCTCTTCACGTTCGCGCGAAGGCGTTCGATGACATCGGTCGCCTGTTGGATGGATGTTGACTTGAGGACGATGAGGAATTCCTCGCCACCGAATCGATAGACGTTATCGCTCGACCTGAGCGAGGCCTGCATTGTGGTCGTGACGATGCGGAGCGCCGCGCCCCCCACGCTGGGTCCGTGGTGGTCGTTGAACCACTTGAAGTGATCGATGTCCAGCATGGCGACGAAGAGCGGGCGCCCGGTTTGTGGTGCAGGCGCGTAGTCGCGGAGAATGTCATCCGCGAGCTGACGGCGGTTGGGGAGGCCAGTGAGCGGGTCGGTGTCTGCCTGCTCCTCGGTGGCGCGGAACCGGTTCGCCGTGCCGATGGCGGGGGCGACGTGGCCAGCGAGAATTTCGAGTATGCGGCGGTCGTCGTTGTCGTACGCGTGACCTGCCGCGGACCAGCAGCCCAGCACCACGACTACACCGGCGCTTGCCACGAGCGACACCAGCATCCCCGAGGTCGCCTCGGGGATGCTGGTGTCGAGGAGGTCTGCCTCGAGACCGTCGCCGAGGATGAGACTGAGCCAGCGGCCGATGACAGGCGCTGCGAGCGCGAGGTCTGCCGGCGGGCGCAGGCCGCCCTCAGGGTTGTCGGAATCCAAGCTCGAGCTGGCCGTCGCGCTGCATGAGCCAGAGGACTGCCAGGTTGGCCCCAGAGAGGCGTCTGCCGGCCTGGACCGCGGCGACGGCGATGGAGGTGATATCGAGGTCGTCACCGCTGCCGTCAGCAACCTCGTAAAGCCTGCGAAATTGCACGTTGCGGCGCTCGATCGAGGCGGCAGTCTGCTCGAGCGACTCGTGCGCAGCCTCTGAGCGGTCGAGCATGCTGCGGAGTCGACGCGAGATCAGCGTGGTCGTGATGGTCAAGACGCCGACGACGACGGCCGCCGCCCCGACGACGGCGAGTCGAGCCAGTTCTGCAATCTGATCTGACTGAGCTGCTTCGTTGCGTAGCTCGCCAGCCGACCGCGCCGCGACCCGCTCCGCGAGTGAGCCGATCTGAATGTGGATGCGGTTGACCGCCGCGAAGTCGTCTGGATTGCCGCTCTGCACGTAGTGTCGGAACGCCTCTTCCTTGGACTCTGTCAGTGCCTGGAATTGCCGCATCTCGACGTCACCCGGGCTCAGCTCCACGAGGCGAACGGCGCTGCCGTGCTGCAGGGCGATCTGATCCCGGATCAGGAGCGTGCTCGCGGACGTGAGCGTAGCGGAGCCGTCGGTGAGCCACGCGGACTCGATCAGCAACTTAACGTAGGCGGTCGACCGGTCGATGGTCGATGCCAGTAGCGCCACTTCGCTCTCAGTGGCCACATCTCGCATGCGATTGCTGACCGCGGTTAAAGCGACGAACGCGACCGAGCCTAGGATGAGGCCAGAGGCGCCGACGGTAACAATCTGCGTCGAGACCAGGCCCATTCGGAGTCGTGGAGGAGGACGAAGGCGCACTCAGCACTGCTTCCTGGTGGGGAACCCTGCAGCGGATCTCCTCTCGATCATCGACACAGGAGAGCGGGTCTGTATGTGGCCGGGTCTGTATGGAGCCGGATCGGTAAGGAATCGTCCGCTCTGTAAGGAGCGCGACAGAAAGAGGCACACGATGCGGGTGGAGGAGGCGCCGAGGCAGTTAACGGGCCGAATCTGCCCCGATCTCCCGCAGAACGTCCGACAAGGTCCTGTCATCTCTCGGGTCCACCGTGCGAGGATCGAGCAAAACACGAGCGTCATCGATGCGGGCAACGATCGGGGGGGAGCTGCGCCTGAGGCGGGCCGCCAGAGCTTGAGCCGCGCCGCCTTCGGCCGGGAGCGCGCACGCCCAGGAGTCGAGGCCCTCTGCGGGAAGCGAGCCACCGCCAATCATCGAACGAACACTCACCACGTCGACGCCGGTGAGCCCGCCCGCGCCGGCAGCGCGTGCCCAGCGACGGGCCCGCCGGCGGAGTGTCGAGACGTCCGCGGCGATCATGCGCCAGACCGGGATCGCGGTGGTTGCCTCGCCACGCGCGTAGTGCTGGAGCGTCGCGGCCAGCGCCGCGATCGAGGCTTTGTCGAGGCGGACGGCGCGGGCGAGGGGATGGCGGCGCATCGCCTCGATAGCGTCGCGCTTGCCGACAGCGATCCCCGCCTGCGGCCCACCGAGGAGCTTGTCACCGGAGAACAGGACTACATCAGCGCCCGCCGCGACCGAGTCCTGGACAAGCGGTTCGCCGCCCAAGCCGTACGGCCTCGGGTCCAGGAGCGCCCCGGACCCCACGTCGTCCAGGAGCAGCAGGCCGCGCTCGCGCGCGAGGACGCCGAGGTCCTGCAGTCGTGCCTCTTCGGTGAACCCCACGACGCGGAAGTTCGATGTGTGAACGCGCAGCAACGCCGCCGTCTGATCGGTCACCACCTCGGCGTAATCGCGGAGGTAGGTGCGGTTGGTTGTGCCGACTTCGACTAGTGCGGCCCCGGACTGACGAAGCACATCGGGGATGCGGAACCCGCCGCCGATCTCGACGAGCTGGCCGCGCGAGATGACGACCTCGCGGCCACGCGCGAGGGCCGAGAGGGCGAGGAGCAGCGCAGAGGCGTTGTTATTGACGGCGATCCCCGCCTCGGCGCCCGTCAGGCGCTGGAGCAAGCCCTCGAGGTGAGCGAACCGTGAACCGCGTTCGCCGCTGTCGAGGTCGAACTCTAGGTTCGAGTAGCCCCGCGAGACCGCGCGCATCGCCTCGATGGCGGCATCGGAGAGCGGCGCGCGTCCGAGGTTCGTATGCAGCACAACGCCGGTGGCGTTGATGACGGGACACAGGCTGGGGTCGAGGGCGGTCGCACGATTGAGCACCGCGGCCACGGGGTCGGTGTCGGGGAGCGTGCCATCGCGCCGCAGCGCGTCGCGATAGTCATCGAGGACGGCGCGCGCTACCTCGGTGACCGCCTCACGACCGTGCCACGAAGCGAGCGCGGTGAGCCGGGCGTCGCCGAGCAGCCGCTCGATCGAGGGGAGTCGTCGGAAGAGGTTGCCGTTACTGCCATTCGTCGAGGTCGTGGCGAGGCTCCTCGGAGCTCAGAAAGCGTGCCCCGATTGTACTGTTGTGGGGATGGCGGCCGGGCGAGGGGTTTCCCTGAGGGCGGGCGCCCGGTTCAGCGTCGCCGCTGTAATACCGTGTGACACGATGTAACACAACATGACACAAACGCACGGGGAGGCTTCGATGACCAGCCGCCACCCGACCATGCGCCTCGATGAAGCCGCCCTCGAGCACTTGGACCGCGAGGCGAAGCGGTCTGGGCAGGCGCGGTCGCAGCTGGCTCGCACGCTGATCGAGGAAGGCCTGCGAATGCGTGAGCACCTGGGAATCGTATTCCGCGAGGGTGCGATCGGGAGGTGGCCGGCAATCGCGGGCGGGCCGCAGATCTTGTGGATCGCCGCCATCCTCCGAGCGATGGGGCTGCAAACGACGAATCTCGAGGCGCGCGCTGCGGCGCGGACCGAACTCCCACGGGAGCAAGTGGCGATCGCGCTGCGTTACTACCTTGATTACACGGACGAAATCGACGCGTGGATCGACCGCAACAATACGGAGGGGGACCAGGCGTACGCGGAGTGGGTGCGTGAGCAGTCGCTCAGCGCGTGAAGCTCCTTCTGGATGAGATGTTCGCGTGATCACTGGCCGCGCGTTTACGCGAACGCGGTCACGATGTCGTCGCCGTCCTCGACGAGCGGACATCACCGAGCCTCCGGGACCGCGACGTGTTCGCACGAGCGCGCAGGGATGGTCGTGCCGTGGTCACGAGGGACCTCGGTGGCTATCGAATACTCGCCCGCCGGATGATCGAAGACGGGCTAAGCCATCCGGGACTCGTGCTGGTGAGCGAGCAGTCGTTCTCTGAACGCGACCCTAGGGCTCCCGCCCGCCTGTTCACCGCGTTGCTCGCACTCCGTGAGGCCACTCCCGACCTCGAAGGGCGGGAGCACTGGCTGCGGTAAGCACCGGGGCGACGAGGTCTTAACGGTGGTTTCGTTGACCGGAACGAGGCGCCGGACGTACGCTCACTCCAGATTCAACATTCCCGCGCGGCCGCATATCAGCCTTCGAGGAGCCCTCGTGAACTTGCGCATTCCCGGCCCCACCCCGGTTCCTGACGAGGTGGCTCAGGCCGGTGCCGCCGAAATGATCAACCATCGCGGGCCCGAGTTCGCCGCGATGCTCAAGCGCATCACGGATCGCGTGCAGCAGGTCTTTCAGACCAGCGGCGATCTGCTGACGCTGACCACCTCGGGCACGGGTGGCATGGAGTCGGCGGTCGTCAACTTCATTAGCCCCGGCGATAAGGTCCTCGCGGTAACCATCGGCGAGTTCGGGCAGCGCTTCGTGACGCTGGCGAACACGTACGGTGCGAACGTGCAGCAGCTCGCTTTCGAGAACGGCACGGCCGCCGATCCGACCCGCATCGACGAGGCGCTGGCGAAGGATCCGGACATCCGGACCGTCCTGATCACCCACAACGAGACCTCGACGGGCACGACGAACGTGGCGCTCAACGAGATCGGCAAGGCCGTTCGAGGCCGCGACCGCCTGCTGATCGTCGACGCGATCTCGTCGCTCTCCTCGATCCCCGTGGAGGTCGACAATTGGAACCTCGACGTGGTGATCTCCGGCTCGCAGAAGGGCTGGATGGTCGCGCCCGGGCTCGCGTTCGTCTCGGTGAATGAGCGCGCATGGGCAGCCGTCGAGCGCTGCATGACGCCGCGTTTCTACTTCGACCTTGGACGCGCGAAGAAGAGCCTGGCGAGTGGCGAGACGCCGTGGACGCCGGCGGTCTCGATCTTCTTCCAGATGGACAAAGCCCTCGACCTGATGTTCGCCGAGGGTATCCACAACATCTACACCCGCCACGCCCGCCACGGGCGCATGACACGCGACGGCGCGAGGGCGATGGGCTTGGAGCTGTTCGCCGCCGAAGGCGTCGAGTCGAACACCGTGACTGCCATCCGCGTCCCCGAGGGCGTCAAAGCGGGCGACTGGCTGCGCATCGCGCGCGAGGAGTTCGACACGGTCTTCGCGGGCGGCCAGGGCGAGCTATCCGGCAAGATCGTGCGGTTCGGCCACCTTGGCTACTGCACGGACGAACACATTGTTGCGGGGCTGAAAGCCCTCGAAGGCTCGCTGGCGCGCGCGCGCGGCAACTAGCGAGGTCAGCAGGCCCGGGGAGGCTCACGCGATGCCACGAATTCTCGTCGCGGACGAGCTTTCCGAGGAAGGCCTCGACCTCCTTCGAGGGCGGCATGATGTCGAAATCCGCACCGGCATGTCCGAGGATGATCTCGTGGCCGCCGTCGCGCACGTCGATGCGCTGGTCGTGCGCAGTCAGGCGCAGGTGACGCGCCGTGTCATCGAGGCGGGCGCCAACCTCGTGGTCATCGGCCGCGCGGGCGTCGGCGTCGACAACATCGATGTGGACGCTGCCACCGAGTTCGGCGTCACCGTGGTGAACGCACCCCTCGCGAACACGATTTCGACCGCCGAGCACACGATGGCGATGATGCTCGCCTTCGCGCGCCACATCCCTCGAGGTGACACTTCGCTGCGAGGCGGCCGCTGGGAGCGATCTAGCCTGATGGGCCTCGAGCTGCAAGGGCGCACGCTGGGAATCATCGGGCTCGGACGCATCGGCACGGAGGTGGCGCGCCGCGCTCGATCCTTCGACATGCGCATCCTCGCCTTCGACCCGTTTGTGACGCGCGAGCGCGCGAGCGCCCTCGGTGTTGAGACCGTCGAGATAGACGAGCTGCTGGCGCAGTCCGACGTGGTCACGATCCACACCACGCTCAACGAGGCGAGTCGAGGGCTGCTCGGCGCGGCGCAGTTCGCGAAGATGAAGCCAACCGCGTACCTCGTGAACTGCGCGCGCGGCGCGCTGGTGAACGAGCAGGAGCTGTACGACGCCGTCGAGGCGGGCACGATCGCCGGGGCCGCCATCGATGTGTTCACGGTGGAGCCGGCCGTCGGCAACATCCTGACAACGTCCGACCGGATTGTAGTAACGCCACACCTCGCTGCCTCCACCGCTGAAGCGCAGACGCGTGCCGCCATCGACACCGCCGAACAGATCATCGACGTTCTCGACGGCCGTCCCGCACGCTTCGCCGTCAACGTCGCCGCCGTCGATCCCGAGACGATGGCCGTGATCGGCCCCTATATCGATGCGGCGCAGCTGGCTGCGAGCCTCGCGCGCCAGCTCGCGCCGGGGCGCGTTGAGCGCGCCGTGCTCACCTACCTCGGTGAGATCGCCAACCACGAGACCTCGCCGCTGCAAGCGGCCGTGATCGCCGGCATTCTCCGTGGCGCCACCGAGGAGAAGCTCTCGATCGTCAACGCGGCTCGCGTGGCGGAGCAGCACGGCATCCGTCTGGATGAGGACCGTGGCCTCGCGAGGCCGCCGTACTCGAACCTCGTCAGCGTGACTGTGTACAGCATGGATGGCGGACCGCACGCCGTGACCGTGGCTGCGACGCACACCTCGGCGGGTGCGAGCGCCGTCTCCGTCGCGGGCTTCGAGGGCATCGAGATCTCCGCCGGCAGCGCGCCGTACGCGCTCGCGGTGGAGAACGTGGACCGCCCCGGCATGGTCGGCCAGGTGGGCACGCTCCTCGGGCAGTGGGACGTGAACGTGAACTACATGAGCGTGTCGGCCTCGAACGTCGAGAACCGCGCGCTAATGGTCCTGGGCATCAACCGCCCGCTCACCGAGGCGGAATCGGCCGCCGTCTCCGGCCTGCCGAACGTCTTCTCGGCGCGCCTCCTTGACCTCGGGCTGGACTAGCCACAGACCGGGCTTCGTCGTTCACGGAAAGATTGCCCCGAGATCCTCGCCGCAGATTCCGCAGAAGCTTTGTGCCGGGCTAAGTGGGTGTCCGCTGCTGCAACGGCGCGCAGAGTCCTACTTCCTTACCTCGATCGCCGAGGACATGACTGCGAAGCTCGTGTAGTAGAACAACAGCCAGTGGCCTGAGAATCCGCTGTCACAATGAAGATCAGGAAATTTATCATGACGTAAGCGAATAGACCGAAGAACGCCTTCACCATCCACGGCGGACACCAACGGAGTGCAGCATTCCAGAAGTCTCGCTGCCGGAAGTCGCGCGTCAGCGGGTACGCGACGAGAATCGTCGGCAGCCAGACAACGAAGATACCGATGTGCAAGAATCATGGCTCGACCCCGAACAGGCCGCTGATTCCGAACCACGTCGCGGCGTGAACGATCAAGCTGGTGAGGAATCCGGCCAGCGCTAGGTATTTCACGGGTACTAGAAGCGCCGTCACTCGGCTTCCCCTCAGTCGAGCAGGTTGAGCACCAGCCCTGTACCGAGCTTCGTGTAGAAGAACGTCGTCTTACGAGGCATCACCTCGCCCGCGTCGGCGACGGCGAGCACCTGCTCGACGCGGGTGGGGTTGACGAGGAATCCGAGCACGTTGTGCCCCGTCTCGGTGAGGCGCCACGCCTCGTCGACTTCCTCCGTGTAGCGCACGCGGTCACCTGACTCGAGGTCGGTCTCTGTGAGCCCCAGTACCGGCTTGAGGATCGTCTCGGTGAGTACTGAGACGTCGAGGCCGCGCGAGGCGGGCGACCAGCTCGGCGGCATTGCGCGGTCGATGGCGTCGTGAGAGCGCGCCGTCAGGACGTGGAGGTGCTGCTCCTCGGCGCCCAGCATGCCGAAGGTGGGCAGGCCCACGGCGTTGGCCTGCACGCGACCCCACAATCGATGGATCGCCGTGCCATCCCACGATTTGGGCGTGATGTCGTCGAGGACGAAGAACTCGGACAGCCGCTCGAGGAGGTCACGAGGGCGTTCGTAGAGCTTTACGAGGCGGTGGATCGGCAGGATCGCAAGGCCGGCGTCGTCCTGCGCGACGAGCCCCATCATGATGGAGCCACTCGCCTCGTCGCCGCGCTCGGCGTGGTAGGCGAGGGCGGTGGCGTAGCGATGGTGGCCGTCGGCGATGGTGATGTCGGATGCGGCGAGCGTCGCGGTCAGCGCCTCGACTTCGGGTTGCGCGCTGAGCACCCAGAGGCGGTGGCGGTCGCCCTTGAGGTCGGTCGCCTCGAACTCCGGCTTGCGGGCCGCCGCCGAGGTGAGGACGCCCGTGGCGACCTTCGAGGGGTCGCGGAACATCCCGAAGACGGGGCTGACGTTGGCGTTGGTGGCGCGCATCAGCGCGAGCCGCTCCTCGCGGGGCCCGAGCATCGTGCTTTCATGAGGACGGATGATGCCGTCCTCGGGCGGGTGCAGGCGGACGCGCGCGAAGAATCCTCGACGGGTGCGCATGGCGCCCTGCACCGAGAAGCGCTGCTCGTAGGCGTAGTACGAGGGCAGCTCGTCGCGGCGCAGCACGCCCGCCGCCTGCCACTCTTGCAGGGCGCGCGCGGCACCCGCGAAGCGCTTCTCGGCGGGGCCGCGGCTGGACTCGATGTGGGCCACGTTGTAGGGGGAGCGTTCGTGGAGGGCGCGGACCTCGTCCTCACTGACCACATCGAAGGGAGGGGCGAGCACATCGTCGCCGCGCACCTTCGAGTGGTCGTAGCGCAGGCCGCGGAAGGGGTAAATCTCGGTGATGGCGGGGCTCCTGTGCTGCCTCGTGTGGTCGTTATGCCGAGCGGCGTGGAGGTGAACTCAGTCTACCGGTAGACTGCGCTTCAGCCGAGCTCCGCCGAGGTGCCCCACCAGCCCCCGTGCAAGCGGCGACCCGCGAATCGAGGCTCGATGGTCCGCTACTGCGTCTTCTGTGAAATCGCGGCGCACCGCGAACCCGCCGATATCATCGCGGAGACCGAGGACGTGATGGTCTTTCGCAACCGCCTGCGCTGGGTGCCGATCATGCTGCTGGCGATCCCGAAGCGGCACCTGAGTCAGGCAGAACTCTGGTCGGACATGGGCAATGTCGGCGAGCTGGCCGTGCGCGTGGCGCAGGCGCAGTGCCCTGGGGGCTTCCGCCTGCTTTCGAACTCCGGCTACGACGGGATGCAGTCGCAGGACCACGCGCACGTGCACATCCTCGGTGGCTCGTTCCTCGGCGAGTACGCCTAGCCGAGGGAGTCATGTCGAGCTGATCTAGGATGGCGCTCGCGCCTCGCGGGGGAGCCAGCGCCAGGCCATGAGCAGCAACGTCATCCCCGCCACGAAGTGCACGCCGAGGCTCGCCGCCGTGAGCCCCACCCGTTCTGCGAGCAGCCCGATGGCGAACGTGACCGGCAAGACTCCGGTGAGTGAATTGACGGCAGTGACCGCGCCCGGCCGCGCGGATGCCGTCGTCAGCGAGGCGCCGCGCGCGATCGGCCAGATCATGGCGAACAGGAAGGCGAGCGGCGCACCTACGAGGAAGCGCGCGGCGATGCCCGGTAGCTGGAACCAGAGCGGGAACAGCACCAGCAACGCCGCCGTGTTCGCGAGGAGGAGCCGCCTCGGAGCAACGTGCGACAGCCAGCGTTCGAGGGTGAGCACGCCCGCGAGTGAGCACGCCGTCACGAACGCAACGTAGATGCCGACCAGTTGCTGGCTCATACCCGCTTCGTCGACGAGCCAGATGCTCCGGTAGGCCGTCGGCGCCTCGAAGACGTAGAAGATGCGCAGGCAGACGAGCCAGGTGACCGCCTCGCGGTCCACGAGTACCGCACCGAGGTTCTGGCGGAGGTGTCTCAACAGGCCTTCCGAGGTACGCGCGTGCCTCGCGTCCGGAAACGCCGTCCTCGCGAGCGCCGCGGCATAGACGAGCGAGCCAGACCCGAGGCTGACCATCAGCCAGCGCCATTCGAGGCCGGCCCACAACCACGCCGCGACCAGCGCCGGTCCGAGGAGCGCACCGAAGGTATCGAGGGCGGTCGCGCGGGCGAAGATCCGCCGAGGGTCCTCGGAGGGCGACTCGACGAGGATGACGTCGGCGGTGTACGCGAGCGGGCCCGCGCCAATCCCGTAGAGGGCGAAAGCGACGAGCAGCACGAGGAACGTCGGCGCCAGGCCGACGAGCGCTGTGGCTACGCCGACAAGGAGCGCGCCGCCCGCGAGCAGCCAGCGCCGTCGCCACGCGTCGATCAGGAGCGAGAGCAGCGGGTCGACGACGTACGCGACGTAATCGAGGGCGAGCTTGAGCGCGCCCACCTGCGCGTAAGACAGGCCGAGACCGCTGCGGATGGTCGGCATGAGCACGTCGGCGGCGCCGAAGAGGAGCTCGTCCGTGAAGCGTGCGAAGAGGGCGAGGACGGTCGCGCGACGCGACACGGGCTCACCGTGGTGAGCCTCAGGCGAGGGTAGAGACATCGTGATCTCCCGTGACTTCCGTGGTCGGGCGTGGCCAGCTACGGATCGGCCGAGGCGTGAGCCATCCTGATCACCTGATTAGGTGACACGTCACCGGGAGCGGTGGACCTCGAACCTAACGGGGGATGTGGTCAATCTGCACGTGGGGCTCCTCGGCGGGCAGGGTAGCAGGTTGGTTCGCCCTGCTAGGCGCGGACGCGCTCACGCCAGGCGCCGATGGCGGCGCGCTGCTCCTCGAAGAGGATCTTGATGCCGCGCTCGGCGAGGTCGAGCAGGCCATCGAGGTCGCGACGGGTAAAGGCCTCGCCTTCGGCTGTGCCCTGCACCTCGACCAGTTGGCCCGTACCAAGCAGGACGACGTTCGCGTCGACGCCAGCCACCGAGTCTTCGGTGTACTCGAGGTCGAGGAGCTGGGTCTGTTCGAGGATCCCCACCGAGATCGCGGCGACCTGGGTGGTTACGGGCGACGTAGGCATCAGTCCTTTGCGTTGCATCACCTCGATGGCCATGGAGAGGGCAAGCCAGCCGCCGGTGATGGCGGCCGTGCGCGTGCCGCCATCGGCCTGGATCACGTCGCAGTCGATGGTGATGGTCTGCTCACCGAGCTTCTTGAGGTCGACCGCGGCGCGCAGGCTGCGGCCGATGAGGCGCTGGATCTCCATGGTGCGGCCGCCCTGGCGTCCGCGCGCCGCCTCGCGGTCGCTGCGGGTGTGCGTGGCTCGAGGCAGCATGCCGTACTCGGCGGTTACCCAGCCGGAGCCGGTGCCGCGGAGGAAGCCCGGTACGCGCGTCTCGACGGAGGCAGCGCAGAGGACGCGGGTGTCGCCGAACGAGATCAACGCGGAGCCCTCGGCGTGGCGCAGGTAACCCATCTCGATGTTGACCGAGCGCAGGGCGTCCACCGAGCGACCGTGGGCGCGCTCGTACATTAATGCCCCGCTTCCATCCGAATCCAGCCAAGGTGGTGAGAGACGCAGCGTAGCACCGAGGCGGGTGCGTCTCGACACGCGCGCGTTGAAGGCGTGGAGCGGCGAGCCCTACCCTGAGCGCACGATGCCGATCTACCGGATTTACGCCAGCGCTGACGGCCACACCCACCTGGAGGCATGGCCTGCCGACGCCGTTGCCTATGAGAACGGGCCGGGGCCGTTCAAAGGTCTCGGTGGGGCAGTACTGGGCGACGCGAAGCGGGTGGCGCTGCTCCGCATCGCGCCCGGACTCAATCCGCCGCTGCACCGCACGAACTCCGGTCTCGCCGTGGTCCTCGAGGGGAACGTGCTGCTGAAAGTGTCCGACGGCACCGAGGTGCTCCTTCATCCCGGCGATACCGTGCGTCTCGAATCGCTCGGCGTCGGTCGAGGTAGCGTCGGGGGCTGGTCACCCTCGAACCCATCGAGCGAGGCAGCGGCGCTACTGGCGCTGGTGCACATGCCCTCAGCGGGCAGTGCGGACCTCGAGGTTCCCGGCGCGCAGCCGTAGCGTCACCGAGCCATGCTTGGCCGTGTTGAGCACGCGAGTCCACAGCGCCTCGTAGCGCGCCACGACCTGCGGGTTGTGGTGACCGAACTGGTTGCCTGCGCCCGCCCACACCACGGCGATCGAGGGTCGTACCGCCTCGATGGAGTTCTTCGTCGAGGCGGTACGCGAACCGTGGTGTGGCACCACGAGGGCGTCCGCCGGTCCGAGGCGGCCGGCCCCGAGTAGCCAGCGCTCGGCGTTCGCCTCGATATCGGCGGTGAGCAGCACGCGGCGCTCGCCGAGGGCGACCAGCAGCAGCAGCGAGCCGTCGTTCTCGCTGGCGTGTTCGACGAAGCCGGCTGCCGGAGGCGCCATCACCTCGACGGACGTCTCCGGTCCAAGATCGAGGTGGTCACCGGCCCTGAGTGGCTCGGCACGCGGGTGTGCGCCGAGGGTGCGACGCACGCGGAGCCGGCGCTGCACATCGGTGGCTCCGCGTGCGTGGTCGAGGTCGGTGTAGGTGACCATGAGGGCATCGATGGTGCGCGTGGTGCCTCGAGGGAGCGCGCGCAGCGACGAGCCGTCCGGCGGGCCGGCATCGATTAGCGCGACGCCATCGCTGCCGCGCACGAGGATCGCGAGGCGCTGGACGACGTCGAGGACCGTCACCGAGGGGCCGGCAACGTGTCGGGCCAGCGCCGTCGCCGCCAGCCCTACACCAGATGAGGAGGAACGAGACCGGGACGAGCGCGCTGCGGCGTTGCAGCCAGGAGGTCGCGATCGCGAGGCTCGTGTATCACGCGGCCCCGAGGGCGACGGGCTCCGGGACCGCCAGTCGGGCGGCTTCGATATTTCCGAGCGCACAGACGAGCAGCACGAACAGGCGAGGGAGGACCGCACCTGCGATCCAGAGCAAGTCGGCGACTGCATCGATACCGCCCGCAACTGTCGCCAGTGCACCGACGATGAGGATCGCGGGGTAGAGGGGAGCCGCGAGGACATTCTCCGGGATCGCGGTCAGCGGCAACGATTCGAAGACCGCAACCTGCACGGGCAACACGAACGTCAGTGCAGCCAACGAGGTCGCCCATACCTCGACGAGGGCGAAGGCCAGCCCCCGATCGCGGAGGCGGAGGAGGCGGCCCGCGGCGTCGCGAAGCGGTGACGCGAGGAGGATGACGCCAGCGGTCGCCGTAGCCGAGAGCTGAAACGAGACGCTGTCGATGAGCGCCGGTCTGACAAGCAACATGGCGGCGATGGCGTAGAGGAGGTAGGCCAATCTTGGCGCCCGCCGCCCGGTTGTGCTGCCGATGGCGACCCCACCGCCATCACAACCGCTCTCACGATGGGCGGCTCGGCGCTAACGAGGACGACGTAACCGGGGAGCGCTGCCAGCGCCAGCAGTGCCGCGCGTCGGCGGGAGACGACCGTTGCGAGGCCGGCCGTGAGCACGCTGAGGACGAGCGCGACGTTCTGTCCCGAAACCACCACGAGGTGCGAGGTCCCTGTGGAGCGGAAGTCGGCCTCGAGATCAGGAGCGAGATTCCCTTGCCGTCCGATGAGCATCCCGACCGCGAGCGACGACTCGGGCTCCGGGAGCGAGCGCTCGATGTGGTTGATCGCGCCTCGACGGAGCGCTCGGAGCGCCCGGGTGATCGAGGAGCCCTCGTTTCGGTTGAGTATGCGCAGATCCTCCGGGAAACCGACGACGCCGTAGATGTCGCGGCCGGCGAGGTAGGCCGGGTAGTCGCAGGCCTCGACCTCTGGCGGTGCCTCGATCTCGCAGCGGATGGCGAGCCGGTCGTCCTCGTGTGGTGGCGCGCTGTCGAGGACGAACGAGATGCGGACGCCACCGCTCGTGGGCCGCGCGTCGAGGTGGTCCACGTCGAGATCGAGGCGACCGAAGCGTCCGTGCGTCGTCGGATCCGCCCGCACTACGCCTTCGATGAGGTGGGCGCCGCGCGCGTTTGCGAGCGCTGGAGGTGGAGTTGCGCGGGCCTCGAGGTAGCGCGCCACGCCCGCCACGCCAGCCGCAAGCACCGCCACGGCGACGAGCACCGCCAGCACGAGCGTCGTCGCCTACTACGGCCCGTCGAGGGTGGCTGCAGCTACGACACCGCCGGTGAAGGCCGCCGTAAGCAGCGGGAAGGGCGGCAGGATAGCCCTCGGGGGTGCGGAGCAGCCCTCGATCGCACGGTGTCGTACAGCGTCGGCCTCCCTGCCGTCATCGCCGGAGGGCAGCCTAGCGCGCCGCCGCTGGGATGGCCGCGCCTCGTATACTGCACCTCTAGTCGGCGCTGCCGCTGGAACGAACGGGCCCCTACCGCAGAGGCGAACCCCGGAGAGTGCCGTGCACGGGCGCGACTTGACCTCGATCCTTGACCTGACGCCGGGCGAGCTGGAGGAGATCCTGGATGTCGCCCTCGCGATGAAGCGCGATGGCGTTTCGCCGGTACTGAACGGGCGTACGCTCGCGCTGATCTTCGAGAAGCCGTCGTTGAGGACGCGTGTCTCATTCGAGGTGGCGATGACGAACCTCGGCGGGCGCGCCGTGTACCTCGAAGCCCACCAGGTGAAGATGGGCGATCGCGAGCCCGTTCGCGATGTTGCCCGCGTACTGACGCGGATGGTGCACGGCATCGCGGCGCGCACCTTCGCCCACGAAACGGTCGTCGAGCTGGGGCGCTGGGCCGACGTGCCGGTGATAAACGCGCTTTCGGACCTGGAGCACCCGTGCCAGGCGCTGGCGGACCTGCTGACGTTACGTGAGCAGTTCGGCAGCCTGCGAGGGGTGCGGCTGGCCTACGTCGGTGACGGCAACAATGTCGCCAGGTCGCTCGCGTACGCGTCGATGCTGGCGGGCATCGATCTGGTGGTCGCGTCACCTGCCGGATTCGAGCTGCCAGCGGCCGATGTTGTGCAGGCGTGGGCGCTCCCGGGTGGAGGCTCGATCACCCTCACGACCGATCCAGTGGAGGCAGTACAGGGGAGTGCAGTCGTTTACACCGACGTGTGGACATCGATGGGGCAAGAGTCGGAGGCGGCGGCGCGCCGCGAACACTTCGCGGGCTTCCAGGTGAACGCGGCGCTGATGGCCCACGCACCGAACGCCCTGGTCATGCACGACTTGCCGGCCCATCGTGGCGAGGAGATCACTGACGAGATGCTCGAGTCGGAGCGTTCGGTGGTATTCGACCAGGCGGAGAACCGCATGTTCGCGCAGCAAGCGGTACTCTCGCTGGTGATGGGCGACAGCGCCGCCTGAGGTGCGCGTTGAGGAGGATCGCACGTGCCGGAGATCCCCCAGGTCGTGCAGGACATGTTCGCGCGCCTCGGCTTCTCGTCGACGTTGGACATCCTGCTGATCTCGCTTTCGATCTACTGGGTGTTGCTCCTGATCCGAGGCACGACGGCGATGACCGTGTTGCGCGGAGCCGGCGTGTTCATTGTCGTCGCGTTCCTGCTGAGCCGCGCTCTGGACCTCGAGGTGGTGAGCTGGGTACTGCGCAACTCGGTGGCGGGCCTGCTGCTGGCCGTAGCAGTGGTGTTTCAGCCGGAGATCCGGCGGGCCCTAGAACGGATCGGTCGGACTGGAGTCAGCTCCTTCCTGCAGCGACCGGAACGACGCCACACCATCGATTCCATCGTGAAGGCCGCGATGCGACTTGGACGGCAGCAGCAAGGTGCGTTGATCGTGATTGAACGTGAGACAGGCACGGGCGAGGTCGTCGACACGGGCGTGCGCCTCGATGCCGAGGTGACGTACGAGTTGCTTGTAAACATCTTCGTGCCCAATTCGCCCTTGCATGACGGCGCCGTAGTAATCCGCGGCGAACGCATCGTTGCCGCAGGGTGCACGCTGCCGCTCTCGGATAACCCGCTTCCCTCCGAATACGGCATGCGCCATCGCGCAGCGGTCGGCATCACCGAGAGCACGGATGCCGTCGTGGTTGTGGTCTCCGAGGAGCGTGGCGAGGTCTCGATCTGCGCCAACGGCCGCATGGTGTTCGGCCTCGACGAGCCACGCCTGACGAGGCAGTTGCTACGGATGTTCGGGCTTGAATCGGAGACACCAGAGCGCACCCAGCCAGCGGCTGAGATCACCCCGCTGGAGCGACGCGTCTCGTGAGGACTGCGAGCGCCGTCGTCCGCGCCAGCGACTGATCGATGTACCGGCGTCCAACCTCCCGCTCCGGCCTCTCCGGCACGATCGACGTTGCGCTCGACCTGCAGCGGCGCGCGTGGACGACCGCGCGGGCGACCCCTGGCCTCGCGCTACTTTCGCTGACCCTGGGTTTCGCGATCTGGTTGGCGGTCACGGACGTCGAGAACCCTACGCGCGTCGCGACATTCCCGGCGGGAATCGTCGTGGAGGCGGTGAACGTTGACCGAACACTCGCCGTCGCGAACACGCTGCAACGGGTGGAGGTCACGCTCTCTGGGCCTGACGACCGCTGGCAGCGGCTGACCTCGGAGAACTTGCGTGCCTACGTCGACCTCACCGGCCTCGATGGACGGGAGCAGATCGTGCCAGTGCAGGTTGACGTGCGGGGGATCGCGGGCGTGCGCGTTGCGCTGGTGAGCCCGCCGACCCTGCTGGTGACGCTGGAAACGCTGACGACGAAGCGCGTGCCTGTCTCCCCGGTGCTGCGCGGTGCCGTGCCCATAGGTTATGAGGTGGTGCAATCTACGCCCTCGCAGCCGGACGTGTTCGTCACCGGCCCCAGCTCGTTGGTGGCGCTGGTGCAGGACGTGGCCGCCGAGGTGACCGTGACCGGGCTCACGGTCGAGCTGGTCGAGACGGCACAGCTGGTCGCTCGCGGGGAAGGCGGCGCACCGGTCCGAGGAGTGCGGCTGGAGCCCGAGGCGGCTCGGGTGCGCGTGCAGATCGTGCAGAGCACCCTGCGCCGCCAGGTGCCGCTGCAACCGACGTACAGCGGCGAACCGGCCGCCGGCTATCGAATTGCGAACCTGGTGTCATTTCCATCGGCGGTAACGCTTGATGGCGCCATCGACGTGCTGCAGGGGCTGGACTCGCTGGTGCTTCCCGCGGTCGACGTCACGGGCGCCCGGGAGTCGATCGTACGTACGGTGCGCGTGGCGCCGCCTCGCGGAGTGGCGTCGCCGGAATCGGTGGAGGCGACTGTGACGGTTGACATTCAGCCCGTGGTGAGCACTGCGCGCTTCGTTATCCCCGTGACGTTACAGGGCGGGCCGTCCTCGGCACGCCTGAACGAAGCGGCGGTGCTGGTCTCGGTGACGGGCCCGGTGCCGGTGGTGAGCACGCTCGCGGCCACCGATATCCGCGCGCGGGCTGAGCTGACCGCGATCGCGCCCGGCACGTACCAGGTCCATGTGAAAGTGGACGCACCGGCAACCACGCGTGTAGTGTCTGTGCAGCCGGAGACGGTGTCGGTTACGATCGGTAGTCAGTAGCCCCGCGGCGGACATAGCCGCAGACATAACCACGTGAGCTGCCTCGACAGCCGCAGATCGAGTTCTTCCGAATGACCCAAGACGCCATCGATGGCACGACCGACGCCGTAGCCGAGCGCCCGAACACAGCCCCGCTGGTCGCGATCGTCGGACGGCCGAACGTCGGCAAGTCCGCACTCTTTAATCGCATCACGCGCTCGCAGCGCGCGCTCGTGGAGGACCTCCCGGGGACGACCAGAGACCGCAACTACGGGGACTTCGAGTGGCGCGGGCGCCACGTGCGCCTGGTCGATACCGGCGGTCTCGCCGAGGCGGACGAGGACCAGTTCGCTCCGCTCGTACGCGAGGGTGTGAACGTGGCGCTCTCCGAGTCGCAACTCATCCTCTTCGTGGTGGATGCGGCTGACGGCATGACTTCGGCCGACGAGGAGATCGCGGAGATGTTGAGGCGCGCCTCGCAGCCCGTGATCCTCGTCGCCAACAAGTCGGACGTATCGAGGTCACGTGACCGCATCACCGAGTTCTACGGCCTCGGGCTGGGCGAGCCCTTCGAGGCCTCGGCGTACCACGGCCATGGCATCGGCGACCTGCTCGACGCGATCCTCGACCAGGTCGAGGCGACGCGACGGCCGGAGCCCGTCGACCGAGTACGCATCGCGGTCATCGGCCGCCCGAACGTGGGCAAGTCTTCCCTCGTGAACGCGATTCTCGGCCAGCCACGTTCGGTCGTCTCCGAGGTGGCGGGCACGACTCGCGACGCCATCGACACCCCGTTCGAGTTCGAGGGGCACGAATTGCTGCTTGTCGACACGGCTGGGATCCGTCGTCGAGGGCGTATCGAGAAGGGCGTCGAGCGCCATTCGGTGCAGCGCGCGGAGCGCGCGATCGATCGCTCCGACATGGTTGTGCTGGTCATCGACCGTTCCGAGGTGATGGCCGCACAGGATGCCCATATCGCGGGCTACGCCGCGGAGCGCCACAAGGGCCTGATCTTCGTCGTCAACAAGTGGGACCTGGCGACCCCGGAGGAAGACAAACACCAGATCGGGGGGTGGCTGGACCGCCACTACGCGTTTGCACCGTGGGCGCCGGTGCTGTTTACCTCGGCACTGACCGGTGAGGGTGTCACCGACGTGCTGGAATTGGCAGTGCACATCGCCGAAGTACGCACCCGTCGAGTGCAGACGTCTGATCTCAACCGGGCCTTGCAGCGTGCGATGCACGAGCATGGCCCGCCAACGGTTGGACATAAGCGACTGAAGATGATGTACGCGACGCAGCCCCAGGTGTCACCGCCGACATTCGTGCTGTTCGTCAACGATCCGGAACTCCTACACTTCAGCTACCGTCGCTACCTTGAGAACCGCCTCCGCCAGGAGTTCGACTTCGAGGGTACGGGGATCAAGATCGTCTACCGGCGTCGGTCCGAGGACCGGCACGAAGCGACGGGATGACCGATCTGACGGACGTGACACTGTTGCCGGTCGTCGTCGGGGTGCTGCTGGGCTACGTGCTCGGTTCCGTGCAGCCAGGGCTGGTCGTCGGCCACCTCCGAGGTGGCATCGATGTTCGCGAGTACGGTTCGGGCAAGACGGGCTTTACTAACAGCCTGCGCTCGATGGGTCTCAAGGCTGCGCTGCTGGTGCTGGCTGGCGACCTGCTGAAAGGCGTCGTTCCGGTGCTGATCGGGCGCTTCATCCTTGATGACCCCTGGGCGGCAGCGGCTGGTGGTGCGGCATCCATCCTCGGCCACACCTGGCCCGTGTTTTCTGGCTTCCGCGGCGGCCGCGGCGTGGCCACAGCGTTCGGTGCGTTCCTCGCGGTGTCGCCGCTGGCCGCGCTGGTCGTGGTGACAGCGGCAGGGCTCGTACTGGCGGCGACTCGCTACGTGTCACTCATGTCGGTCCTCGGGGTGGCGGCGGGCTTCGTTGTCCTCGTTGGTCTGGTGGCGATGGACGAACTGCACCCGGCGTACCTGCTGTTCGGGGTGCTCGCGTTCGCCTGTGTTGAGTTGAATCACCTCGGCAACATTCGTCGTCTGCTCGCTGGTACCGAGCCGAAGCTCGGGCATGGCGGCGGCCGTCGCGCACCCGCGCCGAGGTAAACGAGGGTGACCTCCGGCCCCGGGCGCGCCGCCGTCGTTGGCACCACGGCGTGGGGCACCACGCTCGCTATTCTCCTCGGGCGGAACGGCATTCCCACGACCCTCATCGCGCGCACTGCCGAGGAAGCCGCGCGGCTCGAGGCCACTCGCGAGCATGTCTCACGACTGCCGGGTGCGACGTTTCCGGAGGCGCTGCACGTCGCCTCGGGCCACGGTGCACTGGCGGACATCGAGCTCCTCTGCATCGCCGTGCCATCGGCTTCGATGCGCGCCAACCTCGCAGACATCGCCGGCGCCGTGCCGCGCGACGCGACCGTCGTCAGCGCCACGAAGGGTCTCGAGATCGACAGCGGACTGCGGATGTCGGAGCTCGTCGGCTCGGTGCTGCCGGGGCGCCCGCTGGCCGTGCTGTCTGGCCCGAACATCTCTGGCGAGGTAGTCGCGGGGTTGCCGAGTACGACCGTGGTGGCCTCGGTGAGCGCGAATCTCGAGTGGGTGCGTGCGAGCCTCCACAGCGCCGTCTTCCGCGTCTACACGAGTAGCGATGTGGTCGGCGTCGAACTCGGCGGCGCGCTGAAGAACATCGTTGCCATCGCGGGGGGCGTGGTGGACGCGCTGCACTACGGCGACAACGCGAAGGCCGCCCTGATTACTCGAGGACTGGCGGAGATCACTAGGCTCGGCGTGGCCTCCGGCGCCGACCCGCTCACCTTCCAGGGGTTGGCGGGCGTCGGCGACGCAATTGCGACCTCGTACAGTCCGCTGTCGAGGAACAGGAGCCTCGGCGAACTCCTGGGCGGCGGCAGCACCCTCGAGGCGGCGTTGTCGACGATCGGTGAGACTGCCGAGGGGGCACGCACCATTCCGGCGGCGTTGCTGCTCGCGTCACGTCTTGGGGTGGAACTCCCGATTACACAGGCGCTCCACAGCATGCTGTACGAAGGTCTGGGCACCCATGCCGCCGTCGAGGTGCTGCTCGGCCGCGAGCCCACATCGGAGCTACGGAGCCCGGCGTGACATCGAGACTGCGAGTTACCTCGATGACGCTCGCACTCGCCCTGCTGGTGGCGGTGTGCGCCGACGAGGACCTCGATACCACGAAGCGCGGCAAGCCACCGAGTATCACGGTGATGGGAGTTGGCGCCGGGGCGCGGAGGACGGAGCGCGTCACCATCTCGCTAGGCGCGCCGACCGGCCGCGAGCAACTGCCGGTCTTCTACCGCGTCCAGGTGCATCCGGGCGACACGGTGGAGATTGTCGCGCGCCGATTCGGCATCAGCCCCGAGTACGTAGTCTGGAACAACGAAGGTGCGCTGCGGAACGGCGAGCCTGTCGAAGGGTCGTTGCTCGCGCTTCCGAGTCGCGACGGGATACTGCACGAGATTCGACTCGGCGAAACTCTCTCCGAGATTGCGGCGCGCTACGGAGTCGCATTGCAGGACATCCTCGATTTTCCGGCTAACGGAATCGGAAATCCAACGACGGTGCCAGCGAGGACGATCCTCGTTCCGGGTGCCCGCAAGCCCTGATCCGGGTTGCGCCGCTTCGAGCGCGTTCATCCGCCCTGATACACTTTTCTCTTGGAGCGCCCAGTGGCAGACGCCGAAACACGTCCCGACGACGACCTAGATGACGCGCCGTCGCCCGTCATCGATCCTGACGATGTCATCCGCGCGCTGAGCGCGGGGCAGAGGCTGGATCAGGATCAGCTGCGCGCGCTTTCGACGCCGCCCGACGAACTCGTGGGGCGCATGCTCTCGGTCTGGCCGGTGATTGAACCGCAACGCCGTCGCGAGGTGCTGGCAGCGATGCAGCACCTCGCCGCCGAGGACGCCACCCTCGATTTCCATCGCATCCACCTCAGCGCGCTGCGTGACCAGGACGCTGCCACTCGTATTCTCGCGGTGCGTGGTCTCTGGGAGCAGGAGCGCGAGGACTACATGCGCCTGCTCATCGATCAGCTCAAGACTGATCCCGAGGCCGCCGTCCGCGAGGCCGTCGCCGAAGTGCTCGGCAACTTCGTGATGAGCATGGAGTTCGGCCTGCTCGATGAGGAGACCTCGGCCGACCTCGCCGGGGCGCTGCGCGAGTCCATTGAGGACGTGAACGAAGCCGAGGAGGTGCGCGCGGCGGCCCTCACCGCGCTCGGCGCGAGTTCAGAGGACTGGGTCGCTGAACTCATCGGCGAGCAGTACGAGAACGGCGGGTCGAGGATGCGGACCGCCGCGCTCCTCGCCATGGGCCGCAACGCCGACGAGCAGTGGCTGTCGGTGCTGCTCTACAACTTCGACGACGACGACCCGCAGGTCCGAGCCGCGGCGGCGACCGCGAGCGGCCAGCTTCTCATGGAGGAGGCCATCGACGCGCTCCTGACGCTCGTCGACGACACCGACGAAGAGGTACAGATCGCGGCCGTGAAGGCCATCGGCGAGATCGCCGGCGAGGGCGCCGAGCGCATCCTTACCGACCTCACCGGGCGGCAGGAGCCCCACGTACGCGACGCGGCCCGTGAGGCGCTGATCGGCGCGCAGCTTGTGGGTATGGATTACGTTGATGACTCGCCGGAGGACAACTGATGGCGCGCGTGCCACAGGTGCGTGAGGCCGTCTCGGCGGGCGGAGTGGTGTACCGCTTGCGCGACGGACGGGCCGAGATCGTCCTGGTGGCGCGGCCGGTATCGAACCTCTGGGCGCTTCCCAAGGGCACACCCGAGGCAGGCGAAAGCCTTGAGCAGACTGCGCTCCGCGAGGTGAGCGAGGAAACCGGGCTCATCGTCGACATCGTGGAGCCGATCTCGGAGATTGCCTATTCGTTCCACGTGACGGACGGCCGTGTACGCGTCGACAAGGTGGTGCACCACTTCCTGATGGCGGTGACGGGCGGCGACGTGCAGCTTCACGACCACGAGTACGACCTTGTCGGCTGGTACGGCGTCGCTGAGGCGCTGCGCCTGATGACCTACGACAACGAGCGCACGGTAGTCGAGCGAGCGGGGGTGCGCCTCGACCAGCTGATAGCCGAAGGACACGTCGCGTGACCCGCACGCAGCCCAACGTCATCGCGAGAGGGCGCCTCGTGATCCTGCGCGAGAAGCACCTCGACGATGCAGAGCGGGACTACTCGTGGCGTCGCGATCCCGAACTCGCCGAGTACGACGCCGCCCGCCCCATCTCGATGTCGCTGCGCTCGTTCGTGCAGACCGTCTCGGACGAACTCGAGCACCCGAGCCCGTATCGCCGCACGTACGCCATCGAGGACCCCGCGACGGGCACCCACATCGGCAACGTCATGTACTACGGCTACGAGCGCGAGCGGCAGCAGACCGAGCTGGGCATCACCATCGGGAACCGCGACTACTGGTCACAGGGGTACGGCACCGACGCCGTCCGTACGATGCTCGGCGTACTCTTCGACGAGCTGCGCGTCCACCGCGTCTACCTGCACACGCTGACCTGGAACGACCGCGCGCAGGTTGCGTTCAAGCGGGTCGGATTCCGCGATACGGGCCAAGTGCACCGCGCCGGCTACGATTTCATCCGCATGGAAGTCTCGCGCGACGAGTTCGACACACAGCGCGCCGCCGCGGGCGCCCCGCAGTCCGAGTGGTAGCGACGCGCCCGATGCGCCCTCGAAGTTTGCGGGCGTCGCGTTGGTGGCGGTTGCTGGGGCGGAGATGGCAGCCAACCGAGGCGGGCCATCCGCTGTCTAGGAGGTTCCCGCGGGGGCATCAGCGACAGCGGACGTAAGGTGATCGCCAAGCCCGACGCCGACCGTGATCGACGGCAGGATGCCCCACGGCGGTGCCGTGGTGATCGATGTCGAGGGGTTCGGGCCGATTATCAGACCGGCTGATGGCAGCCGCGTTCCTGTTACGCCTCATATGCTCATCGAATGGTCGGCGCTCAACGAATACCACAACGCCTCCGCTCTCGAAGGGCCGTTCATGTTTTTCGAGGACGCAAGGTCCGTGACGGACCACTTCTGGGCGAAGCTCCAGACGAAGGACGACCTCGATCCGCTACGGATTTCTTGGTAGGGCAGCTCGAGAGCCGCGGCTGGCGGCTGAGCGGAGTGAGCCCGGAGGCAGGCGCCTACCAACAGCCCATCAAGTTCCCTGAAGCCGCGTCGTCGGCAGTTTGTCCTGCGGAGGAAACCCGCTACACGATCGTGAAGGTGAGGAAGGACGACTTGGCTTTGAGTGTCACGTCCCTCCGGTTGCTCACGGGTGATGGAACGTACTTCACCGAAGCGCGGATGCTCTTCAACGATTGCGCCAACAGCACACCTAATGGCCGATCGGCTCCCGATTGCGACTCCTCTGACTGGCGCGTCGTTCCTGTTCCCCGCTACCCTCGATGTAACGCCACATAACTCGGACGGACGGAGGTTGAAGGTGCAGATCAAGCGCGAGGTCAGCCTGCGCGAGGCGATTGGGATGGTGCAGAGCTTCCTCGACCATCTGGAGGCGGCGCGCTGTCTCGGTGTGTGACCACGAGGTCGGCGTCGAGGACCAGGTGCAGGTCGAACTCGAGATCGAGTCGGGCGAGCACGACCTCGAGCCCGAGTTCAAGTGGCACGCCCTGGACGCCGAGGCGGCGAACGCGTTCACGGCAGGCGGAGAGCCCGCGCAGGCCACTCAGGTTACCGACTGAGGCGACGGACGCTCGTCGAGGGCACACGCGGCATCGACGGTACGCGCTGAACAACAAGCAGGGCCGCCGGTCTCCCGGCGGCCCTGCTGCGTAACTACTACCGAGGTGGTTAGCGAGCGGCGGCAACCACACCGCGGCCGGGGACATCGATGTCCGGGGCCGCGGGGGCTGGGTTAGCGAGGCCGGCCATGAGGGTCGGGACCTTCTCGCGTAGCTGGTCGATGGTCCACTGGCCGACGCTGGTAATCGTGCGGAGCGGAGCCTCCTCGTGGCCGATGGCGACGTTGCCGCCGGACACGTGGAAGATCTTGCCGTTGATGTTCCAGGCCTGGTCGGTGCACAGGTAGGTGATGACCGGCGCGACCAGCTCAGGCCCTCGAAGCTGGTTCTCAGCTCGAGGAGCCGTGGCGATGCCCGCGCGGGAGCGGAGCTGCTGCGCCGACTCCGGGATCGTGCCGCTCATGCGGGTGTTGGCACCCGGGGCGATGGTGTTCGCCGTGATGCCGTACCGCCCGAGGTCACGAGCGAGGCACTTGCCCATGCCCGCGATGGCCGCCTTCGCGGCGCCGTAGTTCGCCTGGCCGGCGTTCCCGTTCAGGCCGGAGCCCGAGGAGAAGCCGATGATCCGGCCGAAGCGCTGCTGGCGCATCAGGATCGAGGCGGGCTTGGCGACGTTGAAGTAGCCATCGAGGTGGACCGCGATGACCGCGTCCCACTCCTCCTTGGTCATGTTGAAGACCATGCGGTCGCGGAGGATGCCCGCGACGTGGACGACGCCGTCGATGCGGCCCCAGGTGTCAACGCACTGCTTGATGAGGTTCTCACCGCCCTCGACAGTCGCGATACTGTCGAAGTTAGCGACTGCGGTACCACCGGCGTCGGTGATCATCTTCGCGGTGTCGGCGGCAGGGCCCTGGTCCTGGCCGGTGCCGTCAACGTTCACGCCGGGGTCGTTGACCACGACGTTCGCGCCGTGCGCGGCGAGGGAGATCGCCACGGCCTGACCGATGCCTCGGCCGGAGCCGGTGACGACGATGTTGCGTCCCGTCAATGCTGCCATATGTCTAGTCCTCTCTGCCTACAGCGCCTGGGCGGGCAGGTTTCGACCGGGGATCTCGATGTCCTCGGCGGGGGGTGCGGGGTTGTTGAGGCCCTGTATCAGGACGTTCTGGATGCCGTCGTCCAGCTCCTGCACGGTCCACACGCCCGGCTTGAAGATGGTCCTGTAAGCGATCGGGTGCGTGCCGACGGATACGTTGTTTCCGTTGACGTGGAAGATCTGGCCGTTGATGTTCCAGGCATCGTCCGTGCAGAGGTACGCCACCATCGGGGCGATCAACTCGGGCCCGCGAAGGCCGCTGAACAGGCTCTTCTCGACCGGAGCCGACGAAGCGGCGCCGGTGATGCCGGCACGAGTGCGGAGCTGGCGGGCGCTGTCCGGGACGGACTGCGTCATGCGGGTCGCGGCGCCCGGAGAGATGGAGTTGACCGTGACGCCGTAGCGCCCGAGGTCCTTGGCGACCACTCGAGTGAGACCTGCGACGCCGGCCTTGGCCGCGCCATAGTTGGCCTGCCCCGTGTTGCCGATCAGGCCGGATGTGGAGGTCCAGTTGAGGATCCGGCCGAAGCGCTGCTGGCGCATCAGCACGGCCGCCGGCTTGATGGTGTGGAACTGCCCGGTGAGGTGCACGTCGATGACGTCGCGCCACTCCTCGGCGGTCATGTTGAAGATCATGCGGTCGCGGAGGATGCCGGCGACGTTGCACAGGATGTCGATCCTGCCCCATGTGTCGACGGCCTGCTTGACCATCGCCTCGCCACCCTCCACGGAGGAGACCGAGTCGTGGTTCGCGGCTGCTTCGCCACCCGCGGCCTTGATGGCAGCGACTACCTCATCGGCGGGGCCGGCGTCCTGACCTGAGCCGTCGACGTTGACGCCCGGGTCGTTGACAACGACCTTGGCGCCTTCTTTAGCGAGGTACTTCGCAACCTCGGCGCCGATGCCACGGCCAGCGCCCGTGACGACGGCAATTCTGCCGTCTAATGCACCCATCTGTTTGTCCTTCCTCATGGCCCGCTGCTGGGCCTGTTGCGCCGCGGTAGGTAAGTGTCTCCGAGGCAAGACAACGCGAAAGCGCCCGTTCGCGCTGGGTTCGAGGGCGACCTCAACAGGTCGCGCCCGACGTTCGCGCACGGGCGACCAGGGGCTCGGTACGGGCTCGGTGGTTGCGAGTGGAAACCGCCGCGTTCCGGGCTGGCCAGCGCCAGACGATATCGACGCGTATTCAGCGTGTCAACGCGCGGACGGTATGCGGCAGGGTATCCGTGAGTCCGGCTTGCCCTCGACAGGCTCAGCACGAGCGGGGCGGCCGAGGCGGTCGAGGATGGGTCTGCCGGGCTTAGCCGCCGGTGATGGCGACGACGTGCGGGTGATCGTCTGGGCGGCCCTGGAACTCTGGCATGCCTTCGGCGTGACGACGGCGGCGGATCTCGGCCTGCTCTTTCCAGATGTGCTCGATGTCGCTCGGTACGTCGTGGTAGAGCGGGTCCGCGATCTTGGTGCCGCCCGTGCGGTCGATGGGCCAGAACCGGCCGCTCTTCAGGGCGGCGATCAGGTCTTCCTCGGTCTTGATGTCGGCGTCGAAGTATGTCGCTGTCTTACCAAGGTCTTTGACCTCGTGGGCGTCGTCGGCGCCCGTGCCGGGCATACCCATGGTCTGCATGATCGAGAGGGAGAACGCGTTCTCTTTGAGGACTCCCCGGCCGTTGGCTACCTCGATGCCCGCGCAGAAGCGGTAGATGGGACTGCTTTCGGCCTTGACGAGGGCGGCGATGTTGTCTTCCTCGCGCTCCCAGCGCCACGGCATCTGCCGCCGATAGGGGTGGGCGGCGATCATCACACCGCCGCGCTTGTAGACGTGACCGGCCAGTTCCCAGGCGCGGTGCATGCCGAAGATGTACTCGTGGAGGCCGAAGCAGACCACGTGTCCGTCCTCGGTGTTGAGCTCCATGGCGCGCAGGATACGGATGTCCTCGTGGCGCCTCTGCAGGTCGCGCCACTGCTGCTCGTCCCACGCCCAGTCGTGCTCGGTCAGCACCATGAGGTCAAGGCCAACGGCCTTTGCCTGATCGGCGGCCTCGTCAGGGGTGAGGAATGAGTCCCAGGAGTTGGGGTGGGTGTGAGTGTGCAGACCTACCAGCATGGCGCCTCGGTGAGTGGCGTGCCGCTCGAGGGGCACTCGATGCGGCCGCGTGAATCGATGTGTTGGTCTGGCGTTGGAGCCAGCGAAAGGGGCGGCCCCGGCCGCCCCTTTCTTAATCATCGCACGCTGAGGGCTACGTCGTAGCCACTGAGCGGAGTCCAAACTGGCCCGCGCGCTGGCCGCGCCAGCGCGCGATTCGAATATGCGAGGACTACGAGTCGGCCTTGAGGACGATCGTGCCCGTGGTGGACAACGAGCCACCGGTGCCGTTGACCACGGCGGTCTTCGCCTTGGTCTGGCGACCCGGGAGGCCGATGCCCGGCTCCTCGGCGGTGCCGGCAAGCTGCCGCTGCGCCTCGACGAGCAGCATCATGCCGTACATGCCGGAGTGGCTGAAGGAGAGGCCACCACCGTTGGTGTTCACCGGGAACTTGCCACCGGGGCGGGCGTTGTCGCCGGCCCAGAGGCTGGGGCCTTCGCCGCGCGGGGTCAGGCCGAGCATCTCGGCTGTGACACCGGCGGTGTAGGTGAACGAGTCGTAGATCATCGCCATTTCCATATCGCGCGGGCCCATGCCGGCCATCTTGTAGGCGCGAGCCGACGAGACGGAGGCAGAGGTCCGAGTGAAGTCGTCCATGGCGAGCATGCTGGAGTGGCTCATGGCCTCACCGGCGCCGGCAACCCAGACGGGCTTGCGGCGCAGGCTCTTCGCGGCGGCGGCTGAGGCGACGATCACGGCACCGCCGTGGTCGGTCACGAGGCAGACGTCGAGGAGGTTGAGGGGCCATGAGATCACGCGCGAATTCATGACGTCGTCAATGGTGATCGGGCCACCATTGGGGTTCGACTCCTTGGAGGCCATGACGGCCTTGGGGTTGAGGCCGGCCCACTCGCGGGTGACGACGGCGATCTGAGCGAACTGCTCCTTGGTCACGCCGAACTGGTGCATGTAGCGGTTCATGGCGTGCGAGTAGCTTGAAGGAGCGCCGGCAAGGCCGTACGGACCCTCGAACTGGGACGAGGGCGCCCACGGGTCCAGCTGGCCTCGAGTGCCGCCGGTGCCCTTGCCCATGCGGCGCCCACCGGAGTAGCCCGACTCACCGTGAGAGATCACGGCGATGTCGAAGATGCCGGCGTTGATGGCCGCCAGGGCGTGGTGGACGTACATGACGAAGGCGGAACCGCCGACGGTCGTGCTGTCGAACCACTTCGGCTTGATGCCGAGGTACTCCGCGAGTCCCGGCGACTGCATGCCGGGGACACCACCGGCGGAGAAGACCGCCTCGATGTCGCGGATGTGGATGCCTGCGTCTGCGGCGGCGTTCTTAATCGCCTCCGCGTGGAGCATCAGGCTGGTCTTTTCGGGTACGTACCCGACCTTGTCTGACTCGCCCGCGCCAACCAGCGCGGCCGCCATCGATGGGTTGTTGGGCATTCTGCTTCCTTCCCGTTTGACCGCTGCTAGACGACGCGCCAGAAGGGGATCGAGATGTCGTCAGACGCCTTCTCGAATTCCACCTTGACCTTGGCGCCGATCTTGATCGAAGACGGGTCGGTCGCGTCCACACCGCGCAGAACGGTGAGCATGCGGGCTCCCTCGTTCATGTCGATGAAGGCGGTCGCGAAGGGGGTCTCGTCGGCCCAGCCGCCGAAGGCGCGCTGCTGAACGGCGAAGGTGTGGATGGTGCCCTCGCCGGACGCCTCCATCCACTCGATGTTGAAGCTTTGGCAGTGGGGGCAAATGATCCTGGGGTAGAAGTGGACCTTGCTGCAGTCCTGGCAGCGGGGAAGCATGAGCTTCCCGTCCTTTGCGCCGTCCCAGAACGGCTGAGTCACATACGGGTCTGCTTCAGGGATGGGCTTGTTGTAATCGGCCATGACTGCTCCTCACAGCGCGCTGCGCCTCTTCGACGTCGCGAGGCGGCTCGACCGGGTTTCGCTCGGTTCGTAACTGTCGAGGCGTGGAGTGTCAGCCCTCGGTAGGGCGTGGCCTGCAGCCTGCCAATGGCAGGTTGAATCCCCGCGCCGCAGTCGCGACCGCGCGCACTCTAGCCCGCGAGTCCGGGACGGGTCAACTTACGAAGGGCTGACTCTGCCCTCTGACTAGCGCCCGACGAAGACCGGCTCGCGGCGTTCCACGAAGGAGCGCACGCCCTCGCGGCCGTCCTCGGTGTAGAAGAGCTTGCCGACGAACAGGCCCGCCAGTTCCTGGACACGAGTGAGGTCGTCGTCCTCGATGGCGTAGACGAGGCGCTTATGGGCCGCAGCGGAGAGTGGCGGACCATGTGCGATGTTCTCCGCGATCTCGAGCGCGCGTTCGACGAGCCGGTCGTTTGGCGTGACTTCGAGGATGAATCCGAGATCGAGGGCTTCGTGTGCGTTGATACGCCGGCCGGTGAACATCAGCTCGAGGGCGCGCTGGCTACCGAGTACGCGGGGCAGGAAGTACGACAATCCGGCGTCCGCCACGATGCCACGCTTGGTCTGCGCCACTTGGAAGAGCGCGTCCTCGGCCGCGATGCGGAGATCGCACGCCAACGCCAGGGACCAGCCCGCACCGACCGCGTAGCCGTTGATCGCGGCGATGATCGGCACATCGCAGTGGCGCATGGCGTGCACTACCTGCTGGTGAGGATGCCCGGGGTGCCAGGTCGCGGCGGCGCGGGTCGGATCGGCGGCCGGGAAGCTCATCACGTTGCCGCCGGCGCAGAAGGCGCGGCCTTCGCCGGTGAGGACCACCGCACGTACTCGATAGTCGCCGTGGTTCAGGGAATCGAGGTACTGGGCGAGTTCCTCGTTCATCGAGCCGCCGAACGCGTTGAGCTTCTCCGGCCGGTTGAGCTTGACGAGCGCGACGCCGTTCGCGCGCTCCTCCACGATGATGTCGCTGAACCCGTCGGTGCCCATGGTGATCCCCCTCGGCGCGCTCCATCGATACCTGTCGTAATGGTAGCGCGTGAGGCAAGTGCCAGGGTTCACCACCAGCACTTGCCATATAGCCATACTGACGATATGGTTTACTATATGATCACGAAGAAGATGAAGAAGACGACGCTCAACATCGATGAGGCCGTGATGCGACGCCTCAAAGAGGAAGCCGCGCGTCGGGGAGAGACGATGTCCAGTCTTGTGGAGACCGCGATCTGGCGCCTCCTCGATGCCCCGAAGGAGCGCCCGGAGCTGCCGCCGTTACCGAGCTGGGACATGGGTGGCTCGCTGGTTGACGTCTCCGATCGGCGAGCAGTGTACGAAGTTCTCGACCGAGAGCGTGACGAGCGGCTGTACGGCCACTTGACGGATATGGAACCCACAGACGGGGCGCACTGAATGTTCGTGGTCGACACGAACATCCTCGTGTACGCGGCGCGCTCTGAGGTGCCCGAACACCTGACCTGCCGGCGCCTCCTCGACGGGTGGCGTGCTGGCTTGCAGCCCTGGCACATCACATGGAGCGTGGTTTACGAGTTCCTCAGCGTAGTGACGCAACCCTCGATCGTGCGTGCACCGCGCGCCCCCGCGGAGGCATGGACGTTTATCGAGGGGCTCCTCGCAACGCCGTCGCTCACTGTCCTCGGGCACACCTCGGCGCATGCGGGCGCGATGGCCGGCCTTATTGCGGGCGTCGCGGATCTCCAGGGCGGTTTTTCCCACGACGCGCATATCGCTGCTCTGATGCGCGAGCACGGCGTGCGCACGATCTACACACGCGACCGTGCGTTCCGTCGATTTCCGTTCCTCGAGGTGATCGACCCGCTCTCGGCCTGACGCGCGCCGCCCTGTGGGCCACAACGCGCATTTCGTTGCACCCCATATGGGCCCGTGCTACGTTGCCGCCGCATTCGAGTCACGTCGAAAGCGGTGTCCGAAGCGCGCCCGCGCACCTGTCGTCGGCACCTGCCGGCAACCCTTACCGGGGGGAGCAACGCTGCGTGATCCCGTCGGACTTCGGGCGAGTCGGCCTGCTGATCATCCTCGGATTGTCGTTCCCAGCGCTGCCACTTGTGGTGTCGCAGTTGCTCTTTCGCGGAAACCGACGTCCCGAGAACCCTGACCCTGTCAAGAACGCGACGTATGAGTGCGGCGTGGAGTCCGAGGGCTCGGCCTGGGGCCAGTTCAACGCGCGCTACTACATCTTTGCGCTGGGCTTCGTCATCTTCGATGTGGAAGTCATCTTCCTCTACCCGTGGGCGGTGAATCACGCCGAGATGGCGTTGACGGTGCTCATCAAGGCTGCGCTGTTCATCGGCGTGCTGGCGTTCGGCCTCGCGTATGCGTGGCGGCGTGGCGCCCTGGAGTGGCGCTAGCCATGCCGAAGGCGAAGCACCAGCTGGAGGGCCACGAGGTGGCAAAGCGCATGAACGCGGCGCTGTCGGGGATCGTCTTCAACGCGACGGACGAATGGGTTGAGGTCGACCCGGCGCGCATTACCGAGGCGCTCCGCTGGCTCCGCGACGACCCGGAGCTGGATGCCGCACAGCTGTCGTGTCTGACGAGCGTCGACCGCTACGACCGCTTCGAGGTCGTCTACTGGCTCCAGTCGATGGACAACAACCACCAGATCGAGGTGAAGGCGATCCTCACCGACCACGATGCGCCATCGTTGCCGAGTTGCTACTCGGTCTATACGGGCGCGCTGCTCCAGGAGCTGGAGACTTACGACCTGATGGGCATTCGCTTCGAGGGCCACCCGGACCTGAAGCGCCTGTTTCTCTGGGAGGGGTTCCCCGGCTACCCGCTGCGCAAGGACTTCCTGCAGCTGCAGGGCCGCTATCCGGGGCTGCCGCAGTTCCCGTATGAGCAGAAGGGTGTGCAGGTCCGATGACCATCACCCGCGAGCCGTACTCCGAGCCCTACGTTCTCAACATCGGACCGCAACACCCCTCGACGCACGGGGTGTTCCGCATCCGTGTGGTGATGGATGGGGAGCGCATCAACGACATCGAGATGATCGTGGGCTACCTCCACCGCTCGATGGAGAAACTCGCCGAGGAGCGCACGTACACCCAGAACATCCCGTTCACAGACAGGGCCGACTACCTCGCGGGGATGTCGAACAACCTCGGATACTGCCTGGCCGCCGAGCAGCTGTCGGGCGTGGAGGTGCCGGAGCGCGCGCAGTACCTGCGGGTGATCTTCGCCGAACTCCAGCGCATCGCTTCGCACGCGATGGCGAACGGGCAGCTGGTCTCGGACGCTGGCGCCCTCCAGACGCCGTTGCTCTACATGTGGCGCGAGCGCGAGAAGATACTCGACCTCTTCGAGATGACGTGTGGCGCGCGCCTGACGACGAACTACATGCGCATCGGCGGTGTCGCCTTCGACCCGCCGCCCGAGTTCTACCCGGCCGTCGAGCAGCTGCTCAGCGACCTGCCGGACCGTATCGATGAATATCACACCCTGTTGATCGAGAACGAGATCTTTCTCGCGCGCACTAAAGGCGTTGCGATCATCTCGGCCGAGGACGCCATCAACGGCTCGCTCACCGGGCCGATGCTGCGCTCTTCGGGCGTCCCGTGGGATCTGAGGCGCGCCGACGGCTATGGCATCTACGACCGCTTTGACTTTGAGGTGCCGGTCGGCCGTGTGGGGGACGTCTGGGACCGCTTTATGGTGCGCATGGAGGAAGTCAAGCAGTCGGCCTCGATCATCCGCCAGGCGCTCGATGGGCTGCCGTCGGGTGCCCACAAGACCGATGTACCTCTGGCGTTGCGCCCCGAGCCCGGCGAGGCGTACGCGCGCGTCGAGGGTCCGCGTGGTGAGCTCGGGTTCTACCTCGTCTCAGATGGTGGACCGGCACCGGCACGCTTCCACATCCGTGCGCCATCGCTCATCAACCTGTCGTTGCTGAAGCAGATGGCGGTCGGTGCATCGTTGCCGGATGCGATCGTCGCGCTCGGCTCGGTCGATATCGTCGTGGGAGAGATCGACCGATGAGCGTGCGCTTCCTCGGCCTGACGTTCGACACCCACAAGGACGCGCCGGCGTCCTTCCCCTCGGGCACGCGCGATCGAATCCTGCACATCCCGATGCGTGGTGGCCGTTTCGTCGGCGCAGGCGCACTGCTGGGGTTCGTGATCGTGAGCGCCGCACTCGGCGGTGTGGTGATCAGCGGCTTTCTGGATGGGAAGTGGTACGACTTCCGCGACTTCGGAAACACCATGACGGGACTGCGGAGCGTCCTGGTCCCCGAGTGCTTCGGGCCGTCGGCGGAGCTCTGTGTGCCGGGCGCCGCCATCGCCTCCGTGGCGACCGCGGTCATCGGTGGGACGGTGATCCTGTCGTTCGTGGGCGTGCTGCTAGTGATCCTCGTGTGGTCCGAGCGCCGCTTGCTGGCGCGCTTCCAGGTGAGACGCGGTCCGAACCGCGTGGGCCCCTTCGGTCTGCTGCAGCCGCTGGCGGATGCGATCAAGATGATGCAGAAGGAGACGGTCATCCCTCGAGGGGCCGATCGCTTCCTGTACTACCTGCCTCCCGTGATCATCTTCATCCCGCTGATGCTGCTCTGGGGCGCCGTCCCGTGGGCGCCGAGGATGGCGTACGTCGACCTCAACGTTGGAGTGCTCTACCTCGTGGCGGTCACCTCGTTGACGACGCTCGCGATCTTCCTCGCGGGGTGGTCGTCGAACAACCACTACGCGTTGCTGGGTGCGATGCGCACCGTGGCGATGATGGTCTCCTACGAGATCCCGATTTCGATCGCACTGCTCACGCTGGTGCTGTTGAGCGGCTCGTTGCAGCTCACCGAGATCGTGCGCTGGCAGTCCGAGCACAACGCATGGTTCGCATTCTTGCTGCCGCTGTCGCTGTTCACATTCTTCTTCTCCTCGACGGCTGAACTGAACCGCTCGCCGAACGACATCGCCGAGGCGGAGTCCGAGATTGTCGCGGGCTACTACACCGAGTACTCCGGGATGAAGATGGGCCTCTTCTTGGCGGGAGAGCTCGGCTACGCGACCGCCTCGAGTGCGTTCGTGAGCACGCTCTTCTTTGGAGGCTGGACGCTGTTCGGCCTGGAGAAGTGGATTCCCGGCTACCTAATCCTTGGCGTCAAGATCTCGGTGGTGTACTTCGTGCTGGTCTGGCTTCGCGCGACGCTGCCGCGATTCCGCCTCGACCAGCTGATGGCATTCGCGTGGAAGTACCTCATTCCGCTGTCGATTGCGAACGTCGGATTGGTCGCCGTTGAGTCTTCGATCTTCACGAGGTGGGAGGTGCCGGGGATCGTCTCCCTTGGCCTGTTCGCCATCGTGAACTTCCTCTTCGCGCGCATCGCGATGCGACGCTGGGCGCACGTCCTCGGCTACCACCCGGAACTGGAGGCGAACGAGCCGATCATGACCTCGACGGTCGGCGGCCTCCGCGCCGCGAAAGTCCTGCGGGAAGCGGAGGGCCGCGCCTGATGGAGAACATCGGGGTGATCGGGGCCTTCTACACGCTCGCCGGCGTCACCGTGATGTCGTCGCTCGCCGTCTTCGTGGTGCGGAACCTGCTGCACGCCGTCGTCTTCCTGGTGCTGGCGTTCGTGGGCATGGCGGGCCTGTTCATCACCCTGTCCGCCGACTTCTTGGCGGTGGCGCAGATCCTCATCTACGCCGGAGCAGTCTCGATCCTGCTCGTCTTCGCCGTGATGCTGACACCACTTGCCGATCGCAACAACGCGAACTCGCTATTCGTGCTGCCGGGCCTCGCCGTCGGCGGCGGGTTTGCCACCATCATCGCGCTGGTCGCGGTGGTGACCGACTGGGGTCCGATTACCCGGGAGGGTCTGGACGCGCGGTCCTTTGACACGACGATTGCGGAGATCGGGCAGGCGCTCCTCGGACCTTACGTGCTGGCCTTCGAGGTTGCATCGGTGCTGCTGCTGGCGGCACTCGTGGGCGCGATTGTCCTCGTTCGCGAGGAGGATCCAGCGTGACGTTCGAGGAGCTGAAGCAGTTTATCGTCCCCGGGCTGCCGCATTACCTCATGCTCTCCGGCCAGATCTTCGCGATCGGCATCATCATCGCGCTGTCGAAGCGCAACGCGATCGCGGTATTGATGGGCGTCGAGCTGATGCTCAACGCCGCGAATCTGGCCTTCCTTGCGTTTGCGCGCTTCGTCGAGAGCGCGCCGGGGACTCCAGTCCTCGCCGGGCATGTGTTCGTGGTGTTCATCCTCACCGTCGCAGCCGCGGAGGCGGCCGTGGCGCTGGCGATGGCGGTGCTCGTGTATCGCCGTCGCGAGACCGTCGACCTCGACCGCTTAAACCTGCTGCGCTGGTAGGCGGAGAGGCACCGCGAGATGTGGACGAAGTTCATGGACGTGCCTGACGGCTACGCTGCCGAAATCTGGCGCGAGCTGCTGCGTGCCGAGGCGGTCTCGGTGCAGGTGGTTCCACCACTCGAGATCGGCTCGATGGCGGACGCTCGTGAGATATGGGTGCCGAACGGGAAGACGCATGTGGCGCGGGAAGTGCTGAACAAGATTTGAGCTCCATCCCCGAGGCAGCCGTCTGGGCGATCTACTTCGCGCCTGTTACCGCCTTCCTAGTGAACGCGGCCTTCCTGCGTCGCCGGCCGCAGCAGGCCGGTCAGCTGACCATCGCGGCGGTTGGCCTCGCCTGGCTGCTCTCGCTGTGGGCGCTCCAGGCGGTGATGGCGCATCACGGCGAGTCGGTAGGCTTCGCGCCGCACACGTGGCTCGAGTTTGGCGATTTGCACGTCGAGCTTGGCGTCCAGCTCGATGGTCTGACCGCGATGATGCTCGTCGTGGTCACGAGCGTGGCGCTGCTCGTGCAGATCTACTCGACGGGGTACATGCATGGGGACACCGGCTACGCGCGTTACTACACATACATGGCGCTCTTCACCTCGGCGATGCTGGGGCTCGTGCTTGCCTCGAGCATCCTGCAGCTCTTTATCCACTGGGAGCTGGTTGGCCTCGCCTCGTACCTGTTGATTGGATTCTGGTTCGACCGTCCTGCGGCGGCGGCGGCGGCCAAGAAGGCGTTCATCGTCACGAGGTTTGGCGACTTCGGATTAATGCTCGCCGTGATCGCGATCTGGGCGAACACCAAGGGCCAGTTCAACATCGAGGCGATCAACACGCTCGCCGAGCACGGCGGACTGACCACCGCGGCGCTGACAGGTATCTCCCTTGGCATGTTCATGGGCGCGATGGGCAAGTCGGCACAGTTCCCGCTGCACATCTGGCTACCGGACGCGATGGAGGGGCCGACGCCGGTCTCCGCCCTCATCCACGCGGCCACGATGGTGGTGGCGGGCGTCTACCTCCTGGCGAGGATGTTCCCGACGTTCCACGCCGCCCCCGAGGGAGTGCACACGTTCATCGCCTACACGGGTGCCTTCACGGCGATCTTCGCCGCCTCGATGGGGCTGGTGATGACCGACGTGAAGCGCGTGCTGGCGTACTCGACGGTCTCCCAGCTGGGCTACATGGTGATGGCGCTTGGCCTCGGCGGGTACGTGGCGGCGACGTTCCACCTGTTTACGCATGCCTTCTTCAAAGCGTTGTTGTTCCTCGGGTCCGGCTCCGTGAACCACGCGACGAACACCTTCGATATGCGCCTCATGGGTGGCCTGCGCAAATCGATGCCGATCACGTTCTGGACGTTCTTGATCGGCTCGCTGTCGCTGTCGGGCGTGTGGCCGCTGTCCGGCTTCTTCAGCAAGGACGAGATCCTGCTCGACGCCTGGCACGAGGACAAGTTCCTCTGGGTCATCGGCACGCTGGTCGCCTTCATGACGGCCTTCTACATGTTTCGCGCGGTCTTCCTGACCTTCTTCGGCGAGTACAAGGGCGGCGCGGAGCCCGAGCATGGTGCCGCGCGCGCCTCTCCCGGAGGAGCACACGCAGGCCCGCGCGAGTCGCCCCGCTCTATGGCCTGGCCGCTGATCATCCTCGCCGTGCCTTCGGTGATCATCGGCTTCGCGACGGTAGGCTGGTTCGGGGAGTTCGTCTCGGGTGCACTGCCCCCGGATCTTCGCCACGAGGTTGAGCCCGTCTCGACGGTCGTGGTCGCCTCGCTGGCGGCGGCGTTGGGGGGTATCGGACTCGCGACAGCCATCTACTGGGGCGGCGTACCCTCGCCCGCGATGTTGCTCTCGAGGTTCGCGGTGCCGAACCACATCATCTCCAACAAGTACTACATGGACACCATCGCCGAGGACGGCATCATTCGCCTTGGCTTGGATCGCGGTCTGGGTCGTGGGCTGCAGCTCTTCGATACCTGGGTGATCGATGGCGCGGTCAACGGCCTCGCCTTCGTCGTACGTATGGGAAGCGAGGGCTTGCGCCGCACCATCTACGGGCAGCCGCAGGCCTACACCTCGATGTTCCTCATGGGCGCGATCACGATCGTCGGCGCGGTCCTCGTCCTTGGCGGCACAGCCTTCGACGCGCTCATGGAACTGAGGCCATAGAATGCTGGCACTGTTCCTGCTGCTGCCTGCCGCCGGCGCGCTGGTGCTGCTGCTCTTGCCCGAGGACGAGCGCATCAAGCCTCGCGTGGTGGCGCTGGGCGCGAGCGGGCTCGCCTTTGTTGTCTCGATCCTCGTCTTCGGGCTCTTCAACGCCGACCACGAGGGCTACCAATTCGTGCAGCGGTTCGCGTGGATCCACGCCAAGGACGCGGGCTTCGACGTGCAGTTCGGCCTCGGAGTGGACGGGCTGTCGGCGCCGCTCGTGCTGCTGACGGGACTGCTGTCCCTAGCTTCCGTGCTGGTGTCGTGGAACATCGAGCTGCGGCCACGCCAGTACTTCGCCATGCTGCTGCTCCTCGAGACCGCCGTTGCGGGGGTGTTCACCTCGCTGGACCTCATCCAGTTCTTCTTCTTCTGGGAGTTCGAGCTGTTGCCGATGTACCTCCTGATCTCGATCTGGGGTTCCGGTCGCAAGGAATACAGCGCGATGAAGTTCCTGCTGTACACCATCGGCGGGTCGGCACTAATGGTGGTGGGCTTCCTGATCCTCGGGCTGTCGGCGCACACGTTCGATATCGAAAAGCTCGCCGGCGCCAACGTCGAGAACCTCGTGGTACCGGCGAGCCTCGTGTTCTGGCTGATCATGGCCGCGTTCCTCGTGAAGTTGCCGGTCTTCCCGCTGCACACCTGGCTGCCGGACGCGCACACCGATGCGCCGACGGCGGTCTCTGTGATGCTGGCAGGGGTGCTGCTGAAGATGGGTGGCTACGGGATGCTGCGCATCCCGGTGTCGATCTTGCCCGAGTCCGCGCGGACATTCTCGACCGTCCTCGCGACGATCGCCGGGTTCTCGGTTGTGTATGGCGCGATCATCACATTGCAGCAGCGCGACTTGAAGCGGCTGATCGCCTATTCCTCCGTCTCACACATGGGGTACGTGCTCCTCGGCGTCGCGGCGCTCACGCCGGTCTCGATGTCGGGTGCGGCGCTCCAGATGTTCACTCACGGCACGATCACGGGGCTGCTGTTCATCATGGTGGGTCTGGTCTACGACCGCGCTCATACGAGGCAGATCGCCGACTTCGGTGGGCTGATGCACCACGTGCCGTTCATTGGCGTGTTCATGATGGTTGCGGGGCTCGCCTCGCTGGGGCTGCCGCTGCTGTCCGGGTTCGTGGCCGAGCTGACGGTGTTCATCGGGTCGTGGGGCACTCACCCCGTCGCGACGATGTTCGCCGTTTTCGGCGTCGTCATTGCTGGCGGTTACATCCTGTGGATGGCGCAGCGGGTCTTCTTTGGGCCACCGAGCACGCGCTGGGCAGCGATGCCTGACGCGACGGCGTGGTGGGAGCGCACCGCCGTGCTCGGCATGGCAGCATCGATCGTGATCGTTGGCGTGTACCCGGCGGTTGTCACTCGTGTCATCGAGGCGGGCGTCGGACCGATCGCCGCCCTCGTAGGAGCCGTCTGATGGGTGCGAGCCTGACCGTCATCGCGCCCGCGCTGATCCTGTATGCGGGCGCAGCACTCGTGCTGCTGGCCGCGATCACGAGCACGCGCGCGTTGAGGCCGATCGTCGTCACCTCGATCGTGCTCGCGCTGGCCTACGCTATCGGACAGGGGATGGGAAACGCGGACTCGAGCGCGTTCAATGGCGCTGTACGCGTCGACGCGTTCTCTGTGTTCTTCGCCGTACTGATCACTACCGTGACCTTGGCCGTCGTACTGGCCAGCGCCGAATGGGCCGACGCACGTGCGCAACGAGGTGAGTTCTACTCGCTGCTGCTGATCTCCGCCGGATCGATGGTGCTGCTCACGCAGGCGGACGACCTCATCGCGATCTTCGTGACGCTCGAGACCACCTCGATCGCGCAGTTCATCCTTGCCGGCATCGCCCGCGACGACCGCTCGTCCGAGGCGGGGTTGAAGTACCTGCTCTACGGCTCCATCTCCGCGGCTGTGCTGCTGTACGGCATGGCGTTCCTCTTCGGACTGGCGGGAGCCACCTCCCTCGAGGCGATCGCCGCCTATGTGGCGACGGCAAACCAGGGCGCGCGGATGGCGCTGCTCTTCGGGTTCATCCTCGTGGCGGCCGGGCTGGGCTTTAAGCTCGCGCTCTTCCCGTTCCACGCTTGGGCGCCCGACGTGTACGAGGGCTCTCCGACCGTGGTGGCGAGCTTCCTGTCGGTCGCCTCGAAGGCGGCCGGGTTCGCCGTGATGCTGCGCGTCTTCTACGCGGGCCTCGGTGGCGGCGGCACCTTCATCGCGAACGACTGGGCCATCATGTTCGGGGTCCTCGCAGCGCTGTCGATGACGTTCGGGAACATCGCGGCCATCCAGCAGACCAACGTGAAGCGCCTCCTCGGTTACTCCTCGATCGCGCAGGCGGGTAACATCGCCATTGGACTGGCAGCGGTCTCGGCAGGGAGCACGATCGGCGCGTCGGGGGTGCTGTTCTTCCTCGGGACGTACCTGGCGACGAACCTCGGCGCCTTCGTCTGTGTTATCGCGATCTCTCAACGCATTGGCTCCGACGAGATCGCCGACTACGCCGGCCTCGGGCGACGCTCGCCGTGGCTTGCGGGCGTCCTCACGCTCTGCCTGCTCTCGTTGACCGGCATCCCGCCGACCGCGGGCTTCCTTGCGAAGCTGTACGTCTTCAATTCTGCCATCCAGGCGCAGGGCGCCTCACAGTTCGTCTCGAACCTCGGCTCGAAGCTGCCGCCGGCCGCGCCACCGTTCGTCGGTGACCTCATCGACGGGGTCATCGAGCGCTGGCTTGTGATCATCGTGGCCGTCGGTGTCCTCAACACCGCGATCTCGGCGTTCTATTACCTGAGGTGGGCACGCACGATGATCCTCGATGAGCCGCGGGACGCCTCCGGCTTCCGAGTACCGGGCGCGATCCAGGGCGTCCTCGCGGTGGCGGCCGTGGGTGTGTTGGTCCTCGGCCTCATGCCGACGTCGCTGATCACCGCCGCGCGCCACGCCGCCGAAGCGCTCCAGTAGCGAGAATGGGCGACTTCGAGCGCCGCCTTGCTCGAGCACTCATCCGTTCGTGGTGAGCCGAGCCTGCCCTTCGACAGGCTCAGGGCGAACGGATGAAGGCAGCATGTCATGCCTCGCTACGTAGTCACCCTCGATGCAGAGAGCCTCGACCCATCGTCGCGCGCATGCGTGGACATCGAGTCGCTGCGGGACCTCTGCGCCCGCGTGCTGGAGGAAGAGGAGATCGAGGACGCCTCCGCGCTCACCATCGTCTTCGCCGACGATGAGCTGCTGCGCTCGCTGAACCGTAAGCACCGCGATCTCGATGCGCCGACCGACGTGCTGTCGTTCCCGGCTTGGGAGTCAGGCCTCGAGGCGGACGGCGAACTCGCACCACCGGAGGTGCCGCGCGACGCCGACGACGCTGGCTCCTACATCGGCGACATCGCTATCTCGGTCGAGACCGCCGCCCGCCAGGCCGCCGAGGCGAACCTCACCATCGAGCAGGAACTGGCGCACCTCGTGCTGCATGGCCTGCTGCACATCATCGGCTACGACCACGAGACACCAGAGGATGACGCCGAGATGCGGGAGCGCGAGGAGGGCATCCTGGGCCATGCGATTCACGCCTCGAACGCACACGCCGACGACTGACGGACGCTCGGCCCTCACGGGGCGGCTCGTGTAGACTGAAGGAGTCCGCCCTCACCTCCCCGAGGGCAGGCGGGGAGCACCGTGACTGCGTGAAGACATTGTGAGCCAGGAAGTCCTTTACAGGAAGTGGCGTCCGCAGCGCTTCGGCGACGTCGTTGGCCAGGAGCCGGTGACGACGACGCTCCGCAACGCGATCGCTGCGGGATCGCCCGCGCACGCCTACCTGTTTGCGGGCCCTCGAGGCACGGGGAAGACCACCACGGGCCGCATCCTCGCGAAGGCTGTGAACTGCCCCACCCCTACCGCCGAGGGGGAACCGTGCGATACGTGCCTGACGTGCGAGACCTTCCGGACCGGCCGTGCACTCGACTTGATCGAGCTCGACGCTGCCTCGAACCGCGGGATCGACGAGATCCGTGACCTGCGCGAGGGTGCGGGGTACTCTCCGAACGCCGCTCGCTACAAGGTCTACCTCATCGACGAGGTGCACATGCTCACCGATGCGGCGTTCAACGCGCTGCTGAAGACCCTCGAGGAGCCGCCGCCACACGTCATCTTCGTGCTGGCGACCACGGAGTCGCACCGCCTGCCCGCCACCATCGTATCCAGGTGCCAGCGCTTCGACTTCCGTCGAATCAGCCTCGACGCCGCGGTGGGGCGCCTCAAGACGATTGCCGAGGGCGAGGGCATCACCGTTGCCGAGGGTGGCCTCGACCTCATCGCCCGGCAGTCGACCGGCTCGCTGCGTGACGCCGTCAACCTCCTCGATCAGACAGTCGCCTACCACGGACGCGACCTGAGCATCGAGGCGGTGCGCGCCGGGCTCGGGCTCGTCGTTGACCATCGGACGGGCGAACTGGCACGGGCTGCGATCATGCGCGACCTGCCGGCGGGCCTCGCCGTCCTCGAGGCGGTGCGCAACGACGGCCTTGAAATGCGCGCCTTCATGCGCGAGGTAGTGGCAACGCTCCGCAGCGCGCTCCTCGTGCTCTCGGGTGGCGGCGCCGACCTCGCGATCTCCGAGAGCGAGGCGTCCGCCCTGCGCACGCTCGCCGCAAGCGCGCGCCCGACCGATATCGTGGCGGCGCTGCGCGCCCTCGGCAGCGTGGACTTCCGAGGCGATGCGTATGATTCGCTGCCTGCGGAGATCGCCTTCGCCTCGCTGGCGGTGGGCCTCGACGCCGCACCCGCGGTCGAGGCGTCAGCGCAGTCCTCGGCTCCCGCCACGCCCGCCCCCCAAGCCCGCCAGCAGAAGGCGTCACCGCCTGCTCGAGAGCCCGCGCCACAACGCCAGCAGCCTGCACCGCGACGCGACGAGCGCGCGGAGCGCCCTCAGGGCACGCCGCGTCTGCAGCAGCCGTCAGCGGCCCGTGAGCCGGTCGAGGCACGAGTCGAGTCACCTCGCGCACCGTTCGTCGTCCCCGACACCGGACCTATATCCGAGGATCTGGCGCGCATCCGCGCCGGCTGGGACGAGATCCGGGACGCCGTGAACGCGCAGGATAAGAAGGCTGGTGCCCTCCTCAACAAGGTCTCGTACGCTCGCGCGGTCGAGGGTGACAGCGTCGAGATCGGGTTCGTGTCGCGCCCGCTGATGGAGATCGCACAGGCCCCCGGCGTGCTCCAGAAGATCAGCGAGGCAGTGGGCCACACCCTCGGACGGCCGGTGCAGGTGGTCCCCGTGCTCTGGGAGGAGCTGCGGAACGCCGGGGGCGGGCCGCCCTCGCAGCCGCGCCCGAGCCACCTGGTGGATGAGGCGCTCAAGCAGGGCGCAGAGCTCGTCGCCGAGTAGCGAGTGAGCCTCGATGTTTGATGCGCCCTCGGGCGGCGACCACTCGCCGATCACGCGGCTCGTCGAGGCGTTCCATCGCTTGCCCGGGGTGGGACCGAAGACCGCGCAACGCCTCGCGTACCACGTGCTGCGCGCACCGACCGCCGAGGCGCACTCACTCGCGGATGCGCTGCTGGCGGTGAAAGAGCAGATCGTGCTCTGCGAGCGCTGCCAGAACGTCGCCGACCGGACCCCCTGCCGAACCTGCCTCGATGCCGGACGCGACCGCACAGTGATCTGCGTTGTCGAGGAGCCCCTCGACGTGGTCGCGATCGAGCGTACCCAGGTATTCCGAGGGCTCTTCCACGTCCTTCACGGCGTGATTTCGCCCTCAGATAACGTGGGGCCCGAGGACCTGAAGATTGCCGAACTCCTCGCGCGTCTGCGTGATGTGGACACCGAGGTCACAGAGGTGATCGTGGCTACGAATCCGAACCTCGAGGGCGAAGCAACTTCGATGTACCTTTCGAGGCTGCTGCGGCCCATCGGGATCCGAGTGACGCGCCTCGCGAGCGGCCTCCCGGCGGGCGCGGACCTCGAGTACGCTGACAACCTCACCCTTGGTCGCGCCATGGAGTTCCGCCAGGAGGTGCGCTGATCGAAATCCTGCGACGCATCATCGACATGTGGATCCTGACGCCGAAATGGTGGAAGGGCTTCTACATCGCATTCCCGCTGTCATTCGCCTTCGTCGTGGTGACGGGTGCGGCTGACGCGACGTTCGCGATCCGGGTCGCCTTCATCTGGGCGCTGAGCATCACGCTCGCTCTCTGGGCCTCCGAGAAGCTGAAGGAGCGCCGTCGTGGCCCCGCCGCGCCGCCGCCGGACTCGAACGTGCCGCATGGTGTCGACCCGAACGACCTGCGCCGGCGCAGGTAGCGCCACCTCTATGGCCACACGCCCACCTCGAGTCACGCGCACGGAGGCGCTCGTGCTGCGCCGCCGCCGTTTCGGCGAGGCAGACCGCATCGTCTCGCTGCTCACGCCCGCCCGAGGCAAGGTCGACGCAGTTGCGAAGGGCGCGCTGCGTCCGCGGAGCAAGCTTGCCGGCCACCTTGAGACCGGCACACACGTCGAGGTGGTACTCGCGCACGGGCGCAGCCTCGATGTGGTGACGCAGGCGCAGACGATCGATGCGTACCCGGATACCCGGGGCGACCTCGACCGCCTGGGGATCGCGATGTACCTTGTGGAGGTCACCGACCGGCTGACCGTCGACCACACCGACCCGGCCGCGTATGAGTTGCTGCTGGCGGCGCTGGTACGTTTGAATCGAGGTGACGGCGTCCATCTCCTAGCGCGCGCATTCGAGATGGACCTGCTCGCCGAAACGGGACTCCGGCCGCAGTGGGACGACTGCGCGTCTTGCGGGGGGTCGGTGGACGCCGCGGACATCGCCTGGGCGCCGCTCGCTGGTGGGATGGTGTGCCGAAACTGCCGCTCCCGGTACCCCGAGGCGAGCGACCTCGATCTCACGACGCTCAAAGTGCTGCGGGCGATCCAGCGCGGCCCCTATGAGGAGGCCGCGCGGATTCGCCTGACGCCGGCGCTCGCCGCCGCCATCGAGCGCGTGATGCACGCTCTGGTGAGAGCTACCGCTGAGCGTGATCTGGGAAGTCAGCGTTTCATCGAGGCGGTGCGGCGCACCTCGGCGTCCGCGCCGTCCGAGTAGGGGCGCGACTCCGGGCCTCGGAATCCGTTCGCCGAGGCCATCGCGTTCTATACTCAAGCCGCATTCGAGGACTGATTCGGGAGGCCCGATGCCCCTCTACGAGTACTACTGCGCGGACTGCCACGGCGTGTTCGAGCTGCTGAGGCCGGTGCGCGAGGCCTCGAACCCGCAGCCGTGCCCGGAGTGCGATGCAGAGTCGCGGCGGTTGATACCGCAGGACTTCGCCGCCTTCGTGGTGCGAGAGGGCCTACCTCGACGGGTACCGGACACCGGCAAATACTGGACGCGCGACGGCCTCTCCGACAGGGCCGAGACCGGCGATGCCGACCAGACGAGTCCGATGGAGACCGCGTGGTCTAAGGGCTTCGCGACGCGCTCGGACGACGACGCTGAGGAGTGGCGCATCCGGCGCATGCAGGAGGACGAAGAGCGCGGCAAGGACCTCGGTCAGATGGAGATCGACGTCCAGCTCGCCGCGGCGAGCCAAGACTACGAGCAGCGCAAGATCAACACGGCGATCCTCAAGAAGCGCCTGAAGAGCGCGCCAAACAAGGACGTAACTCCGCGGACCCGTACGGGCTCACACGTCCCATCGGCGCTGGCCAAGAAGGCTTCGAAGCAGGATACCTAGGCCGAGCCTAGCTCCGGCGCTCCAGCACGTAGGTGACGAGGCCTGCCAGCGACTCTCGAGGCTCGCCCGAGGGCAACTCATCGATGGCCAGGCTCGCCAGGCCGGCGAAGTGCCTCGCGGAGTCCATCGCCTCGTCGAGTACGTCCGAGGCGCGGATCTCGTCGATGGCGCGCTGCAAGTTCGCGCGCCGGCGCACGCCCTCGAAGGCGCGCTGGATCGGGTTATCGCCCGGTGAGCGCTGCATGTAGAGGATCGCGGGGAGCGTGAGCGTCCCGGCGAGCAGATCGGATCCGACCGGCTTGCCCATCTCCTTGGCGTCACCAGTAAAATCGAGGACGTCGTCCACGATCTGGAATGCCATCCCCAGAGACTCGCCGTAGCGCTGCATCGGCGCGACGTACGCCTCGGGAGCACCGGCGACGAGCGCGCCGTTCTCGGCGGCCGTGGCGAAGAGCGAGGCCGTCTTGCCATAGATGCGGTCGAGGTAGCGCTGGACATCCTCGGAGTACTCGTACGCAGCCATGTCCTGCTTGAGCTCACCCTGGGCCATGATCCCGAGAGTGGCGGCGAAGTTGCGGATCACGCGAATGTTGCCGGTGCGCGCCACGAACTCGGCGGCGTGGGCAAACATGTAGTCGCCCAGCATGACGCTCGAGGCGTTGTTGAAGACGGCAGCCGAGGTCGGTTGGCCTCGACGTTCCGGAGCGGCATCGATCACGTCATCGTGGACGAGTGTGGCCGTGTGCAGCAGTTCCACGCTCGATGCGAGCGGGACGAGCTTGTCGAGGTCGTAGTCGCCGAGGCGCCCCGCGAGCAGCGCGATGGCGGGTCGCATCCGCTTGCCGCCTCCGGTGAGCGAGTGTTCGAGCATGCTGCGGAGCCAGGGGTGCTCGACGTGCGCGATCGACTTCAGCATCTCATCGACGCGGGGGAGGTCGTTGGTAACCGGGCCGTAGAGCGAGCGTGAGCGCGCTGCCGAAGTAGTGACCGCCTCGGTGGCGGCGTGTGCGACGGTACCGGGCGTCATCAGCCAGAGCGCCACGTATAGGAGCGCGACCGAGCCGGCCGAGGCTATGGCCAGAGCGACGGTCGCGGCGCGCACTGCCCGTGGGCTCATCTGGTGCTGCGACGCGAAGCGACCGCAGACACCACCGACAAGTACCGGCGTCGCCACAGCGGAAGTCATAGGTCGACCCCACATCATAGCTGAAATCCGAACAGGCGAGCCGCATTTGCGGCCGTCGCCGCGGCCACGAGTTCCGCGCTTTCGCCTCGAATCTCGGCGACCGCGCGGATCGTTTGTACCACGTACGCGGGCTCATTGCGCTGCCCGCGCCATGGTACGGGCGTGAGATACGGGCTGTCGGTCTCGACGAGCAGTCTGTTGAGGGGTACCTCGGCGGCCACGCCTCGACCACGCGTATTGTTGGCGTAGGTCACCGGCCCGGGCACCGAAATCAGAAAGCCCAGATCGAGGTAACGCCGCGCCAGATCGAGATCGCCCGCGTAGCAGTGCATCATCCCGATCTCGAGGTCTGGCCCGCGGTAGCGCCCGTGGAGGCTCGCCCACGCCTCGATGACCGCGTAGCACTCTTCGTCGGCGTCGCGGGAGTGGATGACCACCGGCAGGCCGTGGGTCGAGGCGAGTTCGAGTTGCCAGTGGAGCACCGCGTACTGCGCCTCCGGCGGCGAGTTGTTGCGGAAGAAGTCGAGGCCGATCTCGCCGATGCCGACGTAGCCGCCGGCTGCCACGAGCCGCTCGAGGGCGGGCCGCTCCTCCGCGAGCTTGCTGGCCGAGTGCGGATGCAGGCCGACGACGGGGTGAATCCTCGGGTCGGTGTTGGCGAGGGCGAGCGCGCGCGTCGAGCTATCCGACGACGTGCCCACCTCGACGATGTGGCGCAGACCCGCGCCCCACGCCCGTTCGAGGACGGCGTTGCGATCCTCCTCGAACTCCCGCGAGTAGAGGTGCGCGTGCGCGTCGACGACGGGCGCGCGGAGGGGTTCGACGGGGGCAGGTGTGCGGCGGGACTGCGGGGAGATCATGGGTGCCAGTGTGCCCGATCGGACGATGACGGAATACCGCCGCTGTTATCCGTTCGTGGTGAGCAGGGCCTGCCCTGAGCGTGCCGAAGGGAGCCACGCCGCTTGCCTCGACGGTGCGCTGGTCGTGCCCGGAGGTGGTAACGCGGATCTTCCGGTATAGCGAGCCCTTCGACAGGCTCAGGGCGAACGGGGATGGTCAGCATCTCCAGTGGACGGGCTACGAGAGGCGCTGCAGATGCGTGTCCTTGAACCCGCTTGTGAATTTCAACACGTAGCCGAGCGCGCGGTCCATGCCGACGTGGGCGCCGAGGACGAGCGCGGCGATCTGCATCGGGCGTGAGTCCGTCGCGACGCCCGTCGCCAGGAGGCCGACCGCGAGCGCCTCCGTGTGGACGAGGTTGTAAGTCCAGGCGCCCAGCCGCGGGCCTTGGAGGAAGCCCACCATCCCGAGGTCGGGGAGCAGCAGGCACAGCAGAGATACACGACCCACGACCCCTGAAGGAGCACGAAGTACGCCCATGTGGCAGCGAGGAAGCTCGTGGCACACTCGACGTGGAGTAGCCCTCGGACGACGTTCATCGAACGCCTCACTTTCCGAGGCGCGCTTCTTCTTCCTCGACCAGCGAGTCATCCAGCTTCTTGTAGAGCGTGTGAGGCTCCGGGAGGAGCGTGCCGGCCTCGACGGGCGTGCGGCGCCAGCCGGCGCCCTCGATGGCGCCGGGGGCGACACTGTGGCCGCAGAACGCCCACGCCTCAGGCGAGGTGAACGGCAGGAAGGGCTGCAGCAACGTCGCGATGCCGCTGACGACGTTGATCGCGACGAAGAGCGTCTCCGCGGCGTGATCGCGATCCGTGCGAACCGCCGTCCAGGGCGCGCGGTCATCGAGGTAGCGGTTGGCGAGAGTGGCGACGCCCATCGCGGCACCGATGGCGTTTCGCAGATTGACCGCCTCGATGTGGCCGCCAACCTCCTCGAAGGCGGCGTCCACGGCGTCGAGCAGGGCCTGCGACTCCGGCGCGAGCGTCGATGGCGGCTGTGGGACGCGCTCCTCAAAGTTGCGACGTGTGAGCGTCAGCACGCGGTTGACGAGGTTGCCCCAGCGCGCGACCAGCTCGTCGTTGTTGCGGCGGACGTACTCAGCCCAAGTGAAGTCGGAGTCGCTGGTCTCCGGCATGATCGCCGTAAGGACGTAACGGAGCGGGTCGGGGTCGTGTCGCGCGACATAGTCGGGCATCCACACCGCCCAATTGCGACTCGATGAGGCTTTGGAGCCGGACATCGTCACGTACTGGTTCGCCGGGACGTCGTAGGGCAGGTTGAGCCCGTCGTAGCCCATGAGCATCGCGGGCCAGATCGTCGTGTGGAACGGGACGTTGTCCTTGCCCTGGAAGTAGTAGGCGCGGGCCTCGGGGCCTTCCCACCAGGCGCGCCAGGCATCGGCGTCACCCGTCGAGGCGGCCCATTCCTTCGAGGCGGAAAGGTAGCCGATGACCGCCTCGAACCAGACGTAGATGCGCTTCTCCTCGAAGCCCGCGAGTGGGATCGGGACGCCCCAGACAAGGTCGCGGGTGATGGCGCGATCGTGGAGCCCCTCGCGGAGCAACCCGAGGGTGAAGTTCTTCACGGCGGGCCGCCAGTGGCTCTGGACCTCCACCCACTCGCGCAGACGCTCGTTGAAGGCCGACAGTCGCAAGAAGAAGTGTGTCGATGTGCGCGGCTCCGGGGTCGCGTCGCTGAAGCGAGAGCGAGGGTTCTTGAGTTCAAGGGCGTCCATCGTGCGGCCGCAGTTGTCGCACTGGTCACCTCGAGCGCCGGGGTCGCCGCAGAAGGGGCAGGTGCCCTCGACGTACCGGTCGGGCAGGAAACGGCCGGCTTTCGGGTCAAAGAGGAGGGTCTGTTCGCCCTCGTAGATGAAGTCGAGCTCACGCAGCTTGAGGAACATCTCCTGCGTGACCGCGATGTGGTTCGGCGTGTCAGTTGACGTAAAAAGATCGAAAGAAATCCCCATGCCATCGAACGTCTCGAGGAAGGAGGCGTGGAAGCGCTGGAAGACGTCTTCGGGCGTGATGCCCTCGGCCTCCGCGCGCACTGTAACTGGCGTGCCATGAGCGTCCGAACCGGAAACCATCAGGACGCGGTTGCCGCGCATGCGGTGATAGCGAGCAAAGATGTCCGCGGGCAGATACGCGCCTGCCACCTGACCAATATGCAGGGGGCTGTTCGCGTACGGCCACGCGACGGCGACAAGGATGTGGCGAGGGGAATCCGGCATCGAGGACGAATCGTAACACGACGCTCGCAGCCCAAGCCTCCGGGCTATCATCACTTGGTGAAGACGTGGAAACGCATGCGGTTGATCGGCCGCGCCGCGCAGTTCGGGGCGCTCGGCGCCGTCGTGGGCACAATTCTGGCCTGCGCGTGATCGGACGCGGAGGCGTTGGCGCCCGTGCCGACGCCGCCACCACGGCCGGATGTTGAGGCGGGACCATTTCCGAGCACCGCCCCGCCGGCGCAGGAGTCTGCGCCGGCGGGGCGACCGACACATGAAGCGACACCGGCCGCGAACTCTCCAACCCCGACGCCTTCACCTGCACATGCTCTCGCCGTGGAGGCCGCGCCCGCGACTCTGGCCGATACGTCCTCGACCCCGGCTCCGGCCCTTTCGGCGCCGCCCGCTCCGACGCCGATCCCGCCGACGGTCGTCGTGCTGGCGACGGGTGACATCGGGGACTGCCTGACGCCGGCCGACGAAGAGACCGTCGCGCTGGTGCGGGCCAATCCGGACGTAACGGTCCTCGCACTCGGTGACCTCGCGTATCCCGATGGCACGGCGGGCGACTTCGAACGCTGCTACGACCCGGCCTGGGGAGATCACAGATCGCGTGCGTCCTGTCCCCGGCAACCACGAGTACATGACCGCTGATGCGCGAGGCTACTTCGACTACTTCGGGAGCCACGCCGGCACGCCCGGCTCGGGGTATTACTCGTTCAACTTCGGGGCGTGGCACCTTATCGCGTTGCACTCGGAGCGAGACATTCGGGAGGGCGGTCGGCAGTTCCAGTGGCTGCGCGCGGACATTGCGAGCACCACGCAGCGGTGCGTGCTGGCGTACTGGAACCGTCCTCGTTTCACCGCCGGCGAGTACACGGACTGCGAGGAGCTGGCGCCGTTCTGGAGCACGCTCACGTCGGCGGGTGCTGTGGTGGTGCTCTCCGGTCACGACCACAACTACCAGCGCTACGCGCTCCTTGGTGCCTTCGATGCGGGCGGCATGCGCCAGTTTGTGGTGGCCGCGTACCGTGTCTTGCGCCTCACCCTGCGCCCGGATGGCTACGACTGGGCCTTTCTAGCGACGGCCAGCACGAACTACCTCGATAACGGTCATGGTGAGTGCCGCTGACACGCGGCAAGGGCTCGTCTTCTCTTTTCACGGCCCCGCGGATAGCATCGATGTGCCCGATCGAACCGCCCCGCATCGAGACGCCTGGGAGGCGCGCGTGCGCAAAAAGACCATTCGTGACATCGATGTGCGTGGCAAGCGAGTATTGCTGCGCGTGGACTACAACGTCCAGGTCGACGAGTCCGGTGTTCGTGACGACTATCGCCTGCGCGAGTCGCTGCCCACGATCGAGGCGCTGCGAGCCGCCGGGGTCCGCGTGGCTATCCTGTCGCACCGCGGCCGTCCGCGAGGCGCGCCGGAGCCCGAGTTCAGCAACGCACCCGTAGCGGCGCACCTGTCGAGGCTGCTTGGCGTGCCCGTCGGTTGTGCGAACGAGTGCGTGGGCCCCGAGGCGGAGGCCGCCGTCGAGGCGCTCAAGCCGGGCGAGGTCTTGCTCCTCGAAAACGTGAGGTTCCACGCCGAGGAAGAGGCGAACGACGCCACGTTTGCAGAACACCTGGCGAGGCTGGCAGACATCTACGTCGATGACGCGTTCGGGACGGCGCACCGCGCACACGCCTCGATCGTCGGGGTGCCGAAGCACCTGCCGGCGGTGGCGGGACTGCTGATGGAGCGCGAGGTGAACTATCTCGGGGGCGTGGCGGATGCACCTGAGCGTCCGCTGGGCCTCGTCCTCGGAGGCGCGAAGATGAGCGACAAGCTCATGATCCTCGAGCACCTCCTCGACAAGGCAGACGTGATCTGCATCGGCGGGGCGATGGCAAACACGTTTCTCATGGCGCAGGGCGTGGCCGTCGAGGACTCGCTCGTGGAGGCGGATCGCCTCGATGTGGCGCGGGACATCCTTCGTCGGGTCGCCGAACGCCACGACCTCAAGTTCATTCTGCCCGTGGACGTGGTCTGCGCGTTCGGTGCGGCCCAGGGCTGGCAGATCGTGACCGTACCGGTCCACCGCGTGCCATCAGGTTGGCGCATCCTCGACATCGGTCCGGCGACCGTCGAGGCATTCGCCGAGGCGCTCCGTCCGGTCAAGACTGCGGTCTGGAACGGGCCGATGGGGCTCTTTGAGCAGAGTCAGTTCGCGCTCGGATCGCTGGCGCTGGCGCGCGTGTTCGCGCTCCTCCACGCAACGACCGTGGTGGGCGGTGGTGAGACGGCGGCGGTAATTGCGCAGGCGGGAGTGGGTGAACGGCTCACGCACATCTCGACCGGCGGCGGTGCGTCGCTGGCGATGCTCGAGGGCAAGACGCTCCCCGGCGTGGCGGCACTCCTCGACGCCTGACAGGCTTCGGCGTGCGTAGGTGCAGGGGGCGCGAGTCACGTCGGCACGCTAGCATCGAGCTATGGACCTTGATCTCATCCGCCGGCTCTCGATCCCAGCTCAGACCAAGGTCGTGCTCTGTGTGCTCGACGGCCTCGGCGGCCTCGCGGGCTCGCGAGGCCGCACCGAACTCGAGGCGGCGAACATCCGCCACCTCGACCGTCTCGCGCGCGAAGGCGCCGTGGGCCTGACGATTCCCGTCGCACCCGGCATCACCCCGGGATCGGGGCCGGGGCACATCGCACTGTTCGGTCTCGACCCGCTGGTCTACGACATCGGTCGAGGGGTACTCGAGGCCACGGGCATCGACTTTCCCCTCGGCCCGAACGACCTCGCCGCGCGGGCAAACCTCTGCACGGTTGATGGCGACGGGCTGATCACCGACCGCCGCGCCGGACGCATCGCTACCGAGATCAACGCAGAGATCTGCGCCCAGTTGCGTGACATCAAGCTCCCCGGCGTCGAGGTGTTCGTCGAGCCTGTACGCGAGCACCGTTTCGTCCTCGTGTTGCGTGGCGAGGGGTTGTCGGAAGACCTCAACGAAACCGACCCGCAGCGCGAGGGCGTCACGGTGCCGCCGGTGCAGGCGCTGAATGCGGCGGCGCAGCGCACTGCGGACCTTGTGAACCAGTTCGTCGCGGAGGCGCGCAGGCGCATCGGCGGACGGTCGGAGGCGAACCACCTCACCCTCCGCGGGTGGGCGCATCGGCCTGAGATGCCTCAGCTGCCCGAGCTGTGGAAGCTCAGGGCCGCTGCATGCACCATCTACCCCATGTATCGAGGCCTGGCGCGACTGGTCGGGATGGACGCCATCAATGGGGGCGCCAACCTCGAGCGCCAGTTCGCCGCGCTGAAGGCCCACTGGGACGAGTACGACTTCTTCTTCGTGCACTACAAGGCGACCGACACCGCGGGCGAGGACGGCGACTTCGATCGCAAGGTGCAGGCCATCGAGGATTTTGACTCTTGCCTACCGGCACTCCTCGACCTGAATCCCGACGTGCTGATCATCGCTGGTGACCACTCGACGCCGGCGGTGCTGGCGTCGCACTCGTGGCATTCCGTGCCGGTCCTGCTCTACGGACCGACGGTGCGCATTGACGCGCAGCATCGCTTCAACGAGATCGAGTGCGCCGAGGGCGGGCTTGGTATCTTTCCGGCGAAGGAACTGCTCCCCACGGCGTTCGCGCATGCCGGCCGTCTAACCAAGTACGGCGCGTAGCCCTCGGACTGTCGAGGCAAGGGAGCGTCCACCCGAGATGCGGACCACGATCGTTGGCGGCAACTGGAAGATGCACACAACGCGCGCCGAGGCGCTGGCGCTGCTGGTCGCTCTGCACGCCGAGCTCGATGGGCTCGCAGGTGTCGAGGTTGTCGTCTTCCCGCCCGCCCCGTGGATCGGTGACGCCGCGAACGCGCTCGAGGACTCAACGCTGCGTGTAGGTGTGCAGAACGTGCACTGGGAACCTCGAGGCGCGTTTACGGGTGAGCAGAGCGCGGCGCTTCTGGTTGGTACCGCCACGCACGCGCTCGTCGGCCACTCGGAGCGTCGCCACGTCTTCGGGGAGACGGACGTCGAAGTGAACCGCAAGCTCCGTTCCATCCTCGACGCCGGTCTCGTGCCGGTGCTCGCCGTGGGTGAGACGGAGGCCGAGCGAGACGCCGGGGCCACCCTCGACGCGCTACGCCGACAGCTCACGGGTGCCCTCGAGGGATTCGACGCCCTGCCACCGACCCTCGTGCTGGCGTACGAACCTGTGTGGGCGATCGGCACCGGCCGCACGGCGACGCCCGAAGAGGCGCAGGATGCCTGCGCGGCGGTGCGCTCGATGGTCGCCGGACGCTTTGGCGCATCAGCAGCGGAGGCGCTGCGCATCCAGTACGGCGGCTCCGTTACGCCCGAGAACATCGCCACGCTGACCGCTCAGCCGGACATCGATGGCGCGCTGGTCGGTGGGGCGTCGCTCAAGGCGGACTCGTTTGCCTCGATCTGCCGGGCGACGGCGGCTGTGAAGGCCCACTGAGCGGGCGTGGTGCCGCGGCACCAGCCGCTTACACTCGAAACGATGACTCCTTCCTCAACCCCTCGAACACTCGTAGCCATCGTGGGTGCGACGGCGTCCGGCAAGACCGCCGCGGCGATCGAGGTGGCGCGGCGGTTACCAGTCGAGATCGTGTCCGCGGACTCGCGCCAGATACGCCGGGAGATGCGCATCGGTACGGCTGCTCCAACTGCGGCAGAACTGGCCGCCGTGCGTCACCACCTGGTGGGGATTCTCCAGCCAGACGAGCCGTGGACCGTCGCGGACTTCCTCGCGAGCGCGCGGGCCGCCCTCGAGGACATCTGGGCCCGAGGGCGGCTGCCGTTGATCGTCGGTGGCACAGGCCAGTACGTATGGGCGCTCCTCGAGGGCTGGCGTGTACCGCCTACCGCTGCGAACCCGGTGTTGCGGGCTGAACTCGAGGCGTTGGTCATGGAGCCCGGTGGCCCGGAAGAACTGCGTACCCGCCTTGAAGCACGCGACCCGGCCTCGGCGGGGCGGATCGCGCCCCAGAACCTGCGGCGCATCATCCGTGCCATCGAGATCGTGGAAGCCACCGGAGCACCTGTAGCACCACTTGCACATCGCCAACCTGACTTCGACTGGCGAGTGATTGGCGTGGGCTGGACGCGCGAGGAGTTGCATCAGCGTGCCGACGCGCGGGCCGCCGCGATGTATGCCGGTGGGCTCGTCGAAGAGACACGCGCTCTCATCGAACGCTACGGTGCGGGTCTGCCGGCGCTGGCGACAATCGGCTATGCCGAGGCGGCGCGCGTCGTGTTCGGGGAGTGGAACGTTGCGACAGCGCTCGCGCGCACGAAGATTGAGACCCACCGGCTCATCAGGATGCAGGCGACCTGGTTCCGCCGCGACGACGCCCGCATCGAGTGGGTGCTTGGCGCTGACCGCGAATCCATCGGCGCCCTGGTAGAACGGACCTTAGACGTCAGCGCTGGTGCTTGAGGTGCCGTGGCACGCCCGGCTACGATCAGCTGGCGCACCACGTGCCGAGGCGCACCGAATGCCGAGGGAACTCCGTGCCTATCCCCGACCAGTTCCCCTTCTGGAAGATGCACGGCACCGGCAACGACTTCGTCGTTGCTGAGGCGAATGCTGGCGCGGTCGCGGATGCCGAATGGGCCGCCCTCGCGATCCGCCTGTGTGACCGCCACTTTGGCGTGGGTGCCGACGGCCTCATCCTCGTCCTCGAATCGGCACGTGCCGACTTCCAGATGCGCATCTTCAACCCCGACGGGTCCGAGCCCGAGATGTGTGGCAACGGCATCCGCTGCTTCGTGAAATACGTGCTCGACCGCGGGCTCATCGACCGCGACGCGGTGGACGCTCCGCTGACGATCGAGACGGGTGCCGGCATCCTCGAGGCGCGGGCGACGCGGGGCACGGCGGGACCGGACGGTCTCGTCACGCACGTGCGTGTGAGCATGGGCACCCCTGCGCTTAACCCGAGTGATGTGGGCGCACTGATCGAGCAGTCCGCGCCGGTGCTCGACCTGCCGATCGAGGCCGCCGGCGAGCACATCGAAGTGACGCTCGTATCGATGGGGAACCCGCACGCCGTCGCATTCCTCGACGCGGCACCGGCAGACTATGCGCTCGAGCGCATTGGTCCCGCCGTCGAGCACCATCCGTTGTTTGCGAATCGCACCAACTTCGAGGTGGTGCGCGTGCGCGATCGCTCCCACCTCGACCTGCGCGTCTGGGAGCGCGGGGCCGGTGCGACGCTTGCCTGCGGAACCGGCGCTTGTGCGGCAGTTGTCGCCTCGACGTTGCACGGCTACGTGGAGGGTGACGTCGAAGTGCTCCTTCCGGGCGGCCCGCTCCGCATCGAATGGGACGGTGTTGGCCCCGTGTACCTGAGTGGCCCGGCCACATTTGTCTTCGCTTCGGAGTGGACCAGCGCGAGCTGGGAAGGGCCTGCACTGTGACGTTCGGACGAGACACCATCGAGGCGGCCCGCCCGCGCCTGCGCAACACGCCGCTCCGACCTCGGGAGTGGGACGAGATCCTCGAGCGAGACGATGTCACCTCGGTCCGCCTAGACGAGGGTGAGATGGCGCTAGTGCCGCGTGACGGCCAGCTCTTCCTGCACTTCGCCTTCCTCGGCGAGGAGGAGGGGCGCGTCCACTTCGCCGAGTTGTTCGACGCTCTCGAGGAGGACATCGAGGACGAGGGCTGGCCCTACAGCCGGGTAGATCTCGTGGAGATGATGAACCGCATCTGGATCGAGCCGTTGCTCTCCGAGGCGGACTTTCGCCAGCACGGCGAGTGGATGGAGATGGAGCGCCGCGAGTTGAATGCGGAGATGCCCGCGCCCGAGATTCCCGAGACCTACCGTATGCGTCGCGCCACCGAGGCCGATCACGATTCGATCATTGCCATCGAGGCCGCGGCGTACGCCGATGCGAGCGCCGGCGAGGAGGCGATGCGCATCCGTCTGCAGCAGGCCGCCTGGGCCGGCGTCCTAGAGCACGACGGTGCAGTGGTGGGGTACGCGGTCAACGGTGGCGTAGAGCGCAACGTGGCGCGGGTCCTCTCGCTGGCTGTCGAGCCTGACTCGTGGGGCGCAGGACTGGGTCGCGTGCTCGTCGAGGCGGCGGCGTACCAGATCGCCTCGCAGGGTGCGGCGCGTGCCGTGGTCGAACTCAATCCCACCGTGGGCGCCTCGATCCGCGCGGCACGCGACGCCGGCTTCAGGCCGGGCCGGCGCGGCATCGAGTGGCGCCGGACGACGGACCCCGAGATGCGCGCAGCGATTCGCGAGGAGGCGCGCCGCATCGGGGTGAAAGCACGCTTCGGCGAACACCGCTAGTCAGGAGCACGTCGTCAGTCGTCGCGGTTCGAGTTCCCGGTGTCACTAGGGTTACCGGTGAGCTGTGCTATGCGCGCATCTGCTACGGCCATCTGGCGGGCGTGCTGGACACCTGGCTGCACGACCGGCTGGCCGAGCGCGGCGCCATTGAGGCCGCAGCTTAGGTCCGAGGCGACATCGGTCTGACGGCGTCCCTCGCGGCCATGCTGGCAGCACGCGGTGTCGAGGCGACGCCGCTGCCCGGAACCGGCGCGCCGCGTACGCTTGTCTCGACTGGACCGAGCGGCGGCACCACCTTGGCGGCGCGCTGTGCGCCCGGATCGGCGCACGACTCCTAGCGGAGGGCCTTCGATCTGGAAGCCGTGCTGCGCCGCCACCGGCTCTGATCGTTTCAACGCGAGCGTCGATTGGCTATGTCGCGGAGGCTCTCACCTCAATGGCGTTCAATCAGGGATATAGCTATCTACTCTTGCAGCGCTATGCCCAGTGTACCACTCAGCGAGCAATCCATGAACACCAGCATTTGCAAGGGATTAAGGTGTTGGAGCGGGGGACGGGTCTCGAACCCGCGACCTGCTGCTTGGAAGGCAGCCGCTCTGCCAGCTGAGCTACCCCCGCTCGAGGGTGTAGAGCCACCTTAGGGCGCGAGCGGCCCAGACCTCAACACGGCAGCAGCGCCCGTGCCCTCGCTGCCTCATCCATGAACCGATCGAGTGCCATTCCCGGGGTCGATGTCGCCCCCTCCGCTGGTACACCTCCCACCACCAAGTCACGAGGCGCTCCCGGGCGCCTCCAGTCGCCAGCCCGGATCCCGCATTGACGCTTCTGAAGTTGCCCGCCTGCCACCTACAACTGGGGCAACGCGGACGAGTACGCCTCGTACTCCCTCTGACCTCGAAGTACACGGTGAGGTCTGCGCCCTGCGATACTGCGGCGTCGCCAGCCGGTCACATCGAGGAGCGCACGCGCATGCAGCTCGCCGTCCAGTACCCCGCCGACGCGCTCGGCTCGAACCCCGCCCACCTCACCGGCTTCGCTCGCGCCGCCGAGGCGGCCGGGTACACGCGCTTCGTCCTTCCCGAGCACGTGCTCGGCGCGGACCCGGACCGGCCAGGCGGCTGGACCGGCGCGTACACCTATCGACATGAGTGGCCCGAGCCGTTCGCCACGTTTGGCTTTCTCGCCGCCGTGACAGAACGCCTCGAGCTGATGACCGGCGTCCTGATCCTCCCTCAGCGGCAGACCGTTCTTGTCGCCAAGCAGGCGACCCAGGTCGATGTGCTGTCGGGCGGGCGGATGGTCCTGGGCGTGGGGACCGGGTGGAACGCCGTCGAATACCACGGGCTGGGCCAGCCCTTCCGGTCGCGCGCCCGCCGCATCGAGGAGCAGGTGGGCCTGCTCCGCCGACTCTGGAAAGAGCCTGTGCTCACCTTCGATGGCGAGTTCGACCACGTCGACCGCGCGGGGCTGAACCCACTTCCAGTCCGAGGTGATATCCCGATCTGGATGGGCGGCAGCACGCCTCGGACGCTGGCGCGCATCGGGAAGATGGCGGACGGCTGGTTCCCGCTGCTGCTCAGGCCAGACGTCACCGCCGCCGGCATCGAGCAGATCGGCGCGGCAGCCGCCGAGGCGGGGCGTGACCCCTCGAAGATCGGGGTGATGTGCATGGTGACCGAGACCGGCAACCTCGAGAAGCAGGTGGAGATGGCGAGGCGTTACGAGGCGGCTGGCGCCACGCACCTCGTGATCGCGACGCAGTCGGACCCGACCTTGACGCGCTTGGAGCAGCACGTGGAGCGCTTCACGCGGTTCGCCGAGGCGCTCCGGGCCGCCTGAGCCCGCGGGATCTGAGCAGAGGGCCCGCGAGCCACCTCGAAGGGCGCGTTTGGGCGCGGGATTTGCGCGTCTGTGATTGACACCTCGGACGGGCGGGCGCAAGATCGCGGCAGCCGCGTGCCTCGGAGGCGCGCCCCGCATCGAGGCCCTCATCGAAGGAGAAACGATGGACTGGAACGACACGCCGGAGCAGGCCGCCTTCCGCAAGGAGGTCCACGACCTCATCACGTCCGGCCTCCCGCAGCATTACCGCGACCACAAGGGCGAGTGGGTGCAGGACCGCAAGTCCGAGAACCCCGCCCAGCGCAACGCCGCACTCGAGTGGCAGAACGCGCTCGCGACCAAGGGCTGGGTCGCTCCGCACTGGCCGAAGGAGTACGGCGGCGCCGGCCTCTCGCCGATGGAGCAGTTCATCTTCAAGCAGGAGATGACCATCGCCGACGCGCCATCGGTGGGTGGGCAGGGTGTCAGCCAGCTTGGGCCGACGCTCATCATCCACGGCTCGCCGGAGCAGAAGGCCGAGCACCTGCCGAAGATCCTCTCCGGCGAGGTGAACTGGCAGCAGGGGTACTCGGAGCCCGGTTCTGGCTCGGACCTCGCCTCGCTGCAGACCCGTGCCGTCCGCGACGGTGACGAGTACGTGGTGAACGGGCAGAAGATCTGGACCTCGGGCGCGCAGTACGCCGACTGGCTGTACGCACTTGTGCGTACCGACCCAGATGCCCCCAAGCACCGCGGCATCTCGTTCCTGCTCCTCAACCGCCACACCCCGGGCCTCTCGATCCGCCCGCTCATCGACATGAGTGGTCACCACCACTTCAACGAGACCTTCTTCGAGGATGTCCACGTTCCCGCGGCCAACCGCGTGGGCGAGGAGAACCGCGGCTGGTACGTCGGCGCGACGCTGCTCGACTTCGAGCGCTCGAATATCACTGGTGCGATCAGCAGCCGGCGCACGATCCGCAAGCTGGTCGATTACGTCCACACGGACGAGGGCAAGAGACGCTCGCGCATGACCGACACGCTGCGGCACCAGGTCGCCGAGCGCTACGTCGAGAGCGAAGTGCAGTTCCAGTTCAGCTTCCGCATCATCTCGATGCAGGCGGCTGGCCAGGTGCCGAACTACGAGGCGTCTACCTCGAAGCTCTTCAACTCGGAGCTGAACCAGAAGCTCGCGCGCACCGGCACGCAGGTGTTCGGTATGTACGCGAACTTCTGGGGCCACGACGACGACGCGCGCAACACCTACAAGGACCCGGTGAACCCGTACGCGCCGCTGGAGGGCAGCTTCACGCAGGAATACGTGCGCTCCATCCCCTCGACCATTGCCGCCGGGACCTCCGAGATCCAGCGCAACATCATCGCCACCCGTGGTCTGGGCCTGCCTCGCGGCTAGCCCACCCCTCGAGGAACGAACGCAGAGCGGGGCGCCCGGTGGCGCCCCGCTTCTTTGTACCTGTCGGTGTACCTGTCGGCCCGAGGACATACGCCACAACACTCACGACCAGTAGCCGGAAGTGGTCGCGCCGAGAAGCGCGATGCTGGGAAGGAGGGAAGGGGAGATCGAAAATGGCAGGCTTCATCGACTTCATGAACGGCCCACTCGGTCGAGGGGCGCGCGCGCTGCAGGGGCTCGCGGTCATCTACATCGGGTTCGTTGTTATCGGCGGGACCACCGGGTATCTCGTCGCGGCCGTCGGCGTGGTGCCGATCGCGATGGGCGTGGTGGGACGGTGTCTCATCGAGTTCGTCATGCCGAGCACACCGCGCACTCGCTGAGGCCGACAGCAGCCGCGCTGGATAGACCGGATAGAGGAGAGGGGCCGTAGAGCCCCTCTCTTGCGTTCAGCGATCGAAGGGAGGGTCGAGGCTAGAACTCGTCGCGGCCGCGAGCAGGAGGAGCGCACCCGGCGTCGAACGTGCCTCGTGAACTGCGAGGGCTATGAGGAAGCCTTTGCGGGCTCGGCACGTGGTTGCGGAGCGGGTCGCGGGTTCGCCTCGCGCCAGGCGTGGTAGACGGAGGTGGGGAGCCTGCCCGACTGGTAGGCCGCCAGCGTGGTGTCCATCACCCGGTCGACCTCAGCCATCAACTCCGCGACGGTGCCGTCGTTGTGGAAGACGTGGTCGGCGGCGGGCGCGCGGTCCTGCCACTTGCGCTGCGCGGTCATGCGCTTCTCGGCCTCTTCGTCGGTGAAGCTGTTGCGGGCCATCAGGCGGCGCTTCATCGTCTCGGGCTCAGCGGCGACGAGCCATGTGGCATCGCACCACGCGGCGTAGCCGGCCTCGATATGGTTGACTGCCTCGAGGATGGCAATGTCGTTCGGGCCGAGCTCGGCGCGCCAGCGGTCGACCTGCGTGCGGATCTGCGTCTCGATGTTGCCGATTGCGCGCATCCAGCGGCTCATTACCTCGGGATTGCCGAACGCCATGTCGCCGATCTTCTTGCGGTCCACGTAGCCATCGGGGAGCAGCACCTCGCGGCCGAACTCCTTGATGACGTCGTAGTAACCGCGCGTGCCCGGATCGAACATGCGGTGCACGAGCTTGTCGGCATCGCCGTGGAGGGCGTTGTACTTCTCGACGAGGTGCCAGCAGGCCCCGCTCTTACCAGTGGCGATCGCCCCCGTGACCCCGATGATCAGCGCCATGCCACACCCCTTCGCCAGCGGAATTCGATGCCGCACAGCCTAGCCGAGGACGGCGCGCGGGGGAACGGCGATGGCGAGACGCAATTCGCGCTGCGGTCGATCGAAGCGAGTGGTGTTGCGGTGACTAAGCGAGGAGCTGGTCGAGCGTGATGTCCCCGGCCCGACGTCCCGCGGGCTGCAGGCGCATCTGCCCCCAGCAGCGAACGGCACATGGTCGACAGTAGTCGCGGCCGTTGTCGAAGTAGTACAGGGGACGTCGGCTCAAATTGCACGACACGCAGGTGTGCGGTGGCCTGCGCCGCGTCGGCGCGCACGGAGCCACCTCAGTCGCTGCGAGGGGGGCAGGGTGACGGCGCGACGGCTGCGGCTGAAGAACTTCATGAACCGACTATGAAGTCCGGCGCTCAAATTGAAGAGTGGCGATCCGTAAGAACCATGATGGAATTCGGCAAGCGGTTCAGGGGACGTACACGCGCTCAGTGGCCTCGATGAAGGCCAGGAGTCGCGGCACGACCTCATCAAGGGCGTGCAGCGCCTGGGAATGGCTGGCGCCGGGGACCACAAAGTGCCGTGCGCCCTCGTGGTCGTATTCCGAGGCGAAACGCGTGCTCCCCCGATGCGGTCCCGTATCGCCCTCGCCGGCGAAAAGCATGTACGGCACTCGAGTGGTACGGAGTGCCTGCACAGCTCCGCCGAAACGCCACTGCTGAGTGGATAGCGCCCCCCACGCCTCTCGATGCGCGTGCGGTAGCTTCTCGATGAGCGGCCAGGTCTCGCCCCACGGCCGTTTCGTCATGGTGAAGTCCGCTGCGCCGTACGGCGACGCGCCACCGAGGCACAGCGAGCGGAAGCGCTGCGGCGCGTAGATCGCCGCGCTCATCCCGACGTGCGCCCCCATCGAATAGCCGAGGAAGTGTGCGCGCTCGACACCCGCCTTGGCCATCACCGACACGACATCGAGGACGCGCGTGCGGAAGTCGTAGTCCTCAACGCGTGTCGGCTGGTCGCTGTCGCCGTGCCCGCGCGCATCGAGGAGGATGAGCCGGAAGCGCGAGCGCAACCGGTCGACGTAGCTATCCGGCTCGCCGCGTCGCCAGACATCGAGGGTGCTGTACACGCCGTGGTGCAACACCAGCGGTGGGCCGTCCTCGACGCCGTCGAGTTCGTAGTGGATGCGCACGCCGTCCTCGGCGGTTGCAAAGGGCATCGGTACCACCTTTTCGAGGATCTCCCGCTGTGCCGCCGCTCCCCATCGTGGTGAGCCGAGCCTACCCTGAGCCTGACGAAGGGAACCACACCGCCTGCCTCGACAGTGTGAGCCACCGCTCGGGAGGTACACGGCGCGCCATCGAGAACTGCGTGGCCCTTCGCCAGGCTCAGGGCGAACGGGGAAGGCTTCCCCTACTCCGCCTCTAGGAAGAACTCCAAGACACACTCGAGCACGACCTCGCGCGCATCCTCGTCGGCGAACGCCTGTCGATGGTCCTTGTGCGGCAGTGGGAAGAACGACCCCGCCTGCGCCATCGAGGCGGCGCCAAGCATCGTCGAGAAGTGGGGGTCCTGCTCGCCCGCCCAGAGCAGCATGGGCACGCTGGTGGTCTTCAGCGCCTGCCGCGCACCTCCGAATCGAGCGGTCTCCGCGAACATCAGGCGGACTACTTCCTGCTCCTCGTCGGCGAACTTGTGCCAAAGGTCTCCGAAGTGCTCCTCGACTGTACTGCCGGCGAAGGGGTCTGCCGCGGGACCGAACCCACCGAGGGCGAGCGAGTTGAAGCGCTGCGGCATGTAGATCAGGCTGCCCCAGCCGATCCACGCGCCCGCGCCGTAGCCCATGAAGTGGGCTTTCTCGATGCCCGCGTCATTGAGGACGCTCGCGACATCGACGACGCGCGTGCGGAGTTCGTAGGCTTCCTGGGTCCGTGGGTAGTCGCTCTGACCTCGGCCGCGGGAATCGATGAGAACGACGCGGAACTCCTCGGCGAGTGGAGCGACATAACCAGACTGTCGCCAGGACTCGAGGTTGCCGCCCAGCCCGTGCATCAGCACCACTGCCGGAGCATCCGGCTGCCCCTCGATTTCGTAGTGGATCTTGACCCCGCCCTCGGACGTGGCGAACGGCATCGCTGGCTCCTTTCGGCCCGGATCGGGCCCGGATCGGGCCCTGATCGGGCCTCGGTCGAGGCGCATGATAGCCCGATTGGCGTGTGGATAGGCACGAGGCCGCCGTTCCCCGATGGGTGAGGGGCTGCGGTATCCCTATAATTCTAAAGCCAGCAGCATCGAGGCAGGTGCCTCGGCCAGAGCGTACGCGACTCGGAAAGTGGAGGCCGATGCCCCGCTCGATCTGGAAGGGAGCCATCAGCTTCGGGCTGGTGAGCATCCCCGTGAAGCTGTACGCAGCCACCGAGTCGAAGGACATCTCGTTCCGGCAGATCCACGATGACGAGTGCCAGAGTCGCATCCGTCAGCTGCGCTGGTGCCCCGTCCACGAGCGCGAGGTGGGCTACGACGAGATCGCGCGCGGCTACGAGTACAGCAAGGACCGCTATGTGCTCCTCGGCGAGGAGGACTTCGATTCGTTGCCGCTGCCGAGCAAGTACACGATCAACCTCGATGCCTTCGTCGACGGGGAAGAGATCGACCCGATTTACTACGAGCGCTCGTACTACCTCGAGCCTGACGAGGCGGGTGCCAAGCCGTTCGCCATGTTGATGAGGGCGCTCCAGGAGAAGGGGCTGGTGGCCGTCGCGAAGATCGCAATTCGCAACAAGGAGCAGTTGTGCGCGCTGCGCCCGCAGGACGGGGTGCTTGCTCTGGAGACGATGTTCCTTGCCGACGAGATCCGTGAAGCGCCATCGGACGTGCAGTGGCAGGACACTGTTGTCTCGGCGCACGAGCTCGCGATGGCCGAGACGCTGATCGAGATGCTGCACAAGCCGTTCGCGTCGGAGTCCTACAAGGACGAGTACCGCGAGGCACTCCAGCAGGTGATCGACGCCAGGCTCGACGGCGTGGTGCTCGAGGACGCCACACCTGCCGAGCCGCCCAAGGTCGTCGACCTCATGGCTGCGCTGCGCGCGAGCGTCGAGGCCGCGCGGTCGGCTACGCCGGCACCGAGCAGCGCACACGCCGAGGCGGCTGACGACGACTCGAAGCCCAGGCACCGCCCGTCAGAAGGCCAGCTAGCGCGCGCCGTCGAGGCGCGGCGGAGACGCTGGGCGCGTTCCTCGTGCAGGCTCACCGGCAGGACGTGACGATGGAGTGGCAGACGAAGAATCGAGTGGGCAAGGTCTTCTTCGACGCGAACCAGAACGCGCGCATCAAGAACATGGCGACGGCGTACTCGCCTCGAGCGAAGCCGGGCGCGCCTGTGTCCGTGCCACTGAGGTGTGATGAACTTTAGGATGTCTACCCGCCAGAACTCACCATCCTGAGCGCGCCTGTTCGATTTGCCGAGCGCGGTGACCTCTGGGCGCACATCCTAGAGGCGAAGCACGGCCTGCACGCCGCCCTTGGAGCACGGTAGCACGCGGCGACTCGATCGCCCGAGGATCGCGCGCGGAAGACCGACTTACGGGTGTGCGAGATGTTCGGTCAGGCCGCCCGTGCGACCTCGAGGTTACGCGGCGAACTGGGCGACGATGTCGGTGGCGTACCAGTCATCGCGGACCGACCAGAGCAGCAGGCGCACTACGCAGTAAGCTTGGCGCCCGCCCGAGGCGATACGAATCTGGTCCCAACTCACGGTGGACGCGACTCACGGGCTCGTGCGGCGGTTCGGTGGTGGCTTTCCCATGCCCCCTATTGACCTCGATCGAGGGTCAACGATGTATCAGGGAGCGCCCTGCCTCGAAGGGAGTTTTGTCTTCGATGTGGCCGAACGTCAGATTCCGAGTGCCGATTATCGACAGCTGCTAGGCGTGGCTCGCACTGGCGACTGCGGCAAACGACCGCTGGACCGACCCGGCCATGTCGGCGGGGTCGAGGACCGGGTGGGCCAGTACCTGACCAATGCCCGCATCGAGGTAGGCGCGCAGGCGCGCGGCCACCTCGTCCTCGGTGCCTGAGACAACGAGGTCATCGAGGAGCGCGTTGCTATAGCCCCCAGCAGTGTCGCCGAAGCCAGCCTGCGTGAACATGGCGAGGTAGAACGGAGTCCTCGAGTAGTTGCCCAGACGCTCGCGCGCGAGGTTACGAGCCGCCTGCCGGTCCGAACTCACGACGATTGGCACGTGTGCCACCAGTGGTGGCGCCGGCCTCCCCGCCTTGCGCGCGCCTTCGAGGAGCGCCGGGAGCGCCTGGTCGATGAGGTATGTACGCGGGCACATCCACGAGATTGCGCCATCGGCCAGCTCGCCGCACAGCTCGAAGGAGCGCGGGCGCAGTGCCGACGCCATGATCGGCGTCCGAGGTGGATTGCGGAGCTCGGAGTGCGCCGTGACGTGGTCGCCCTCGAAGTCGACTTTGCCCTCGTGGAGCAGGGCGCGAAGGACCGTGAGGTATTCGCGCAGCTGCTGGAGGGGACGGTGCCACTTCACGCCGTAGGTGCGGACCATCGCCGATTCGTGCGCCGGTCCCACGCCGAGGATGAGGCGGCCCGGCGCCAGCTGTTCGAGGGCGAGCGCCTGCTGCGCGATCGCGATCGGGTGCTTGGGCCAAGTCTGGACGATCGCCGTGCCGACCTTAATGCGTTCGGTCCGCCCGAGGGCGGCCGCGTACGCGGTGAGCGTGTCAGCGCCACCGGCGCCGCCGATGGTGGACCACGCCGTCGGAATCCCGAGGCGCTCGGCGAGCTCGATCTGCTCGACGAAGCCGCGCGCGTCCGGCGCCTGGATCGCTACTCCGATGGTCATCGAGGCCTCCTCGTATCCTTCGTGGGTCGACCGGACGCTACGAGTGCCATCGAGGTCCGTCAAACACGGGAACCGCACGCGTGCGCGCGCCGTCATATCCCTAGAGGTCCGGAGGCAGCAGTGAGTTGTCTGACGCGTCGGGTGATGTTCACCGCCGCCGCAGCTCTGGGGCTGGTCGTTGCAGGATGCGGTGGCGCGACGTCATCGACCCCTTCGCCAACACCAACGAGCACCGGGCCGCTGTTGAAGGCCACGCGAACACCGGGCGACCGACCTCAGCCCGCGCCCTTCCCCTCGATGCCGCCGTCAGCGCTGCCTGCCCCCCACCCCTGTGGCGTCCGCAGTGCCGAGGCTGACCGCGACACCAGGCGCGACCGCGACCACCGCTCCCGGTCGGCGCGAGGTGCTGGCCCCGATCATCAACGTCGCTGTGCTGACGGGCGGGGGGAGCGCGGTCGCGCGCATCACCTCAGCGCTGCCGGACTGGTGTCATCGCTACGGATGTGGGGCGGTGACGCGCAGCGGTGACCTCGTGAATGTCGATGTCTACAACACCGTCCCGACGGGGACGAACGTGGCGTGCACTCAGATCTTCGGGACGGTCACCAACGACGTGCCACTCGGTACAGGGTTCGCCACGGGGACGCTGTACACCGTCGATGTGAACGGCACGCGTCGACCGTTCACGCTCCGGTAGCGGTCCTGCTCGCCTGGTCGTCGGGCTCACCTGCGAGGCCATAGAGGTAGAGCAGGACGAACCAGAGTCCCTTTGTCGGCCGGTAGGCGATGACGGTCGCGGGAATGCTCGACAGCGCGATGGCCCACAGGGGATCGAGGCCTGCGCGAGCGATGACGTGAGTGTTTAACTCGATGAACGCGAGCGCCATCGCGAACAGCGCGCCGACGCCATAACCGATGGCCACCGAGCCGAGCCATGGCCCGTCAGCGAGCTCGTGCCTGACCCCGCAACTGGCCAGCTCGTGCAACTCCCACGCGCTGCGGAACATCGAGGCGCGGCTGCAGGCCGGACAGCACCCCCGGAAGAACCCGGCGAGGAGGAGTCGGATTGCCTGAGCGTAGGTGGTGCCCTCGCGCAGCTGTCGAGGTTAGTGGCCTCGATGGTAGGCCGCCCGCCGCAGAGCGGCCTACCGAGGGTTAACCATAATGCTCGATCCCGCGCGCCCGTGCGTGCCTGCGCACGAGGAATTTCACGCGGCTCGGGATCGAGTCGTTAGACGACCGCGAGAGTCTGGAGGACCTGCCCCTGAACGTTCGGTGGGACCTCGACGTAACGGTCTAACTCGATGGTGAAGCGCCCGCTGCCGTGGCTGATCGCGCGCAGATTCGTGGCGTAGCGCTGCACTTCGGCGAGCGGCACGTCGGTGTCGATCTCGCTCACATCGCCTGCCGTGTTCACGCCGTGAGCGTGGCCGCGCCGCCCGCTGAGGTCGTTCATCACATCGCCCACGTAGCTGCTGGGAACGCGGATGTGCAGGCGCATCACCGGCTCCAGGAGGATCGGCCGCACGCTGAGCACCACCTAGTGCAGCGCCTGCGCGGCGGCGATCTTGAACGCCATCTCCGAGGAGTCGACGGCGCGGTACGAGCCGTCGAGGAGCGTCACACGCTGGCGGGACGTTGGTCGCCGCTACTCCGCGGGGCGGAGGTCGAGGACCTCGAGCTGGAGGGTGCCGCGGAAGTTGTCGCGGCGGAACGTGTAGACGATGTCGGCGCGCTCACCGTTGGGGACGGCGAACTCGGCGTTCCGGAAGGAGATCGCGCGCCAGGTGACGCGGCCTTCCTTCAACTGGAACTGCAGGTGCGAGCCGTCCTTCCCGACCGTGCGCGAGTTGCGGATCTCCACGCCGCGAGACAGGAACGTGGGCGTGGGATTCCCCTGCCCGTGCGGACCGAGGCGCCCGAGCCACTGCAACAGCTCGCCGTTCACATCGCCCAGCGGCAGGACCGCATCGACCTCGATGCTGGGGGCGAGCGTCGTGGTGTCGAGGTGCCCGTCGGTGTCGGCAATGAGGCGGGCGCGCAACTCACCGAGGCGTGACGCGTCGATGGTGAAACCCGCGGCGGCGCGGTGCCCGCCGAACCGCTGAAACAGGTCGGCGTGGCGTTGCAGGAGCGCGATGATGTTGAAGCCCGGGATCGAGCGGCAGGACGCACGTCCTTCGCCATCAACGAGCTGCATGACGATCGCAGGGCGGTGATACTGCTCGACCAGCCTCGAGGCGACGAGCCCAACGATGCCTGAGGAGATCTCCTCATCAGCGACGACTAACAGCGGCCCCGTCTGCTCCTCGGGTGTGAGCAGCGAAGCGGCGCGCTCGAGGGCGAGCTGCGTCCCCTCGCGGCGCTGACGGTTCAACTCCTCGAGGTGAATCGCGAGCTCGTGGGCGCGTCCCTCGTCAGTAGTGAGCAGCATCTCCAGGGCGTGACGCGCGTGATCCATGCGCCCCGCCGCGTTGATGCGCGGGCCGAACACCCAGCCGCACATGTCCGGGTCCGCCTCCTCGATATTGACGCGCGCCTCGACGGCCAGCGCGCGTAGGCCGGGGCGGCGCGTGCGCGCCAGCGCCAGCAGCCCGAGGCGCACAAGGTCGCGGTTCTCGCTGACGAGCGGCGCAAGGTCGCAGACCGTTCCGAGGGCGACCAGCGCTTGATGCTCGGCGGGGTTGTACGGCGTCCCGAGACGGTCGTAGAGATCGTGGATGACCTTGTAGGAGACGCCGCAGGCCGCGGGCTCCGAGCCGTACTCGGAGTGCGTGAGCTTGGGGTTCACCAGGGCGAGCGCGTCTGGCAGCACGTCCGGTACGACGTGGTGGTCGAGGATGAGCACATCCATCCCCAACTCGTTGGCGAGTGCGACCTCGGCGACCGCTGACGTGCCGCAGTCGGCCGTCACTAGGACGGTGGCGCCATGGGCGTGGAGATAGCGAACGGCGTTCGCGTTCGGGCCGTAACCCTCCGTGAAACGATGTGGGAGATAGGGGATGGGTCGGGCGCCCAGGGCGCTCAGGCCCTCGACGAGGATCGTAGTGGACGTAATCCCGTCGACGTCATAGTCCCCGATAATGCCGACCACCTCGGCGCCACGGCAGGCGCGCGCCAGCCGGGTCACCGCCACATCGAGGTCGGGCATCAGGGCGGGATCCGTCAACTCGCGTGGGTCGCCGAGGTACTCGGTCGCCTCCTCGAGGTTGCGGGCCTGGCGGTGCGCAAGCAGCACAGAGACGAGGGCAGGCCACTTCGCGCCCGCGAATGGTGTGAGGTCGGGCTGCTCGCGGATGCGCCAGAGGCGGCCGCCCGAGCCGCGCTCGATGCGTGCCGGGGCGGCGGGTGGGTCGATAGCAGCTGTCATGCGTTCACCATCGGCTGGTGGGGAGTCACCGGAGCATATAGCGCGGGCGGCGGTGGTAAGTGGTCAGCGAGCGCGCGGGTGGACCTGCTCGTAGACCTCGCGAAGGTGTTCGTCGGCGAGCTGCGTGTAGACCTGCGTCGTTGAGACGTTCGCGTGACCGAGGAGCTCCTGTACGTCCCGCACCGAGGCGCCACCGCGGAGCATGTGCGTGGCGAACGAGTGGCGCAGGGTGTGAGGGGTCACGCGGCTGGCGATACCGGCCGACTTCGAGTAGCCCTTGAGGATGAGCCAGAAGCCCTGGCGGGTCAGGCGTTCACCTCGACGGTTGACGAACAGGGCGGTCTGCGAGCGGTTCTTGAGGAGCACCGGCCGCGGGTCATCGAGGTAACGCTCGATCGCCTGGACGGCGTGCTCGTAGACCGGAATCGTCCGCTCCTTGGCGCCCTTTCCCAGGCAGCGCACGTAGGCCGGGGCGGGCGAAAGGTGCAGGCTATCGACGTTGAGTGAGACCAGCTCGGTGACTCGCATGCCAGTCGCGTACATGAGTTCGAGCATGGCAGCGTCACGCGCGGACTCGGCCGATGTTCGCTTGAGCGGCTCCTGCAGGAGGGTATCGATCTCCTCGACGCTCATCGGCTTCGGCACAGGCTTGGGAGCACGTGGGCTGGAGACAGATGACGTCGGGTCGATAGTGATATCGCCGCTGTCGAGGAGAAAGGCACAGAACGACTTGACGGCGGCAACCTTGCGGGCGACCGTGGCGCGCGCGTACTGCTTGTCGTTCAGCCACTGGATGTACTTTAGGATGAAGGCACGGTCGAAGGCCGACTTCGGATCCTGTCCCTCGGTCAAGGTTGTGCGTAGAAACTGGACGAAGGCGGTCAGGTCGTTGCGGTAGGCGTCTGTGGTGTTCTTCGAAGAGCCGCGCTCCGCTGCCATGTAGTGGAGGAAGGCATCGACCATATCTTCCACCGTGGCCCCCTGCCCAGCAGTCACTACGACAACGGTGACACCGACCCGACCTCTACCTAGCGGTCTTGGTCGGCTGCCCTGTCGGTGAACTAGGACGATACAGAACACAAGGCGTTTCGGCTAGCGACTTGACATTCGCGCGCAGGTTCGCTCGTCCGACAGCATCGAGAAAGGTGTCAACGACGTAAGAATGATCAGCCGTAGATCTGACGATCCGCTGTGGATCAATGGTGCTCGGGCTCGAAGCCATCCGAGCCGACGAGCGGCACAAACCGGCAGCCCCCAAGCGAGCGCTCAGCCGTTTCGCCGCCGGAGCCTTTCGTCACGACGAGCAGCTCCTGGTTTGCTCGGGTGCCTACCGGGATGACCAGGCGTCCACCCTCGACGAGCTGGGCGAGCACCGAGGGCGGCACGCGGGGCGCCGCCGCCGTGACGATGATGGCGTCGAATGGCGCGAGGTCGGGCGCGCCGAGCACCGCTCCTGCCTCGAGGCAGCGCACAGTCGTCACTCCAAGCTCCTGTAGAGCCTGCTCGGCACCATGACGAAGCACATCGTGCACCTCGACGCTCACGACTTCGCGGGCGAGGCGAGCGAGGACGGCAGCCTGGTAGCCGGAGCCCGTGCCGATCTCTAGGACGCGCTCGCCGCCGGTGAGCGCGAGGGCCTCGGTCATCATCGCGACAATGAGCGGCTGGGAGATGGTCTGTTCTGCGGCGATGGGGAGAGGCTCGTTCTCGTAGGCGTAAGCGCGGAACTCCGGTGGCACAAAGCGCTCTCGAGGTACAGCGCGAATCGCCTCGAGCACGCGCTGGTCACGGATATCGGTGGCAAGTTCGCGGATGAGGGCGTCCACCGACGACGAACCGGAAGTCGAGGGCACGCGTCCCTCCTCGGGATCTACTCGGGCACCGTACGCCGCGAGGTGAGGCTCAGGGCAGGCGCCGACCACCGGTTCGGCGGACCTTGGTCCTGCTGGTCCTGCTTAGAGAGAGCGCTTGACCGTCTCTGCGAGGAGACGCGTGAACCCCACAGTGGTCGCGATCTCCTCGACGGAGGCCCCTCGGACAAACTTCACCGAACCGAACTTGCGGAGCAGCGCCTTCTTGCGTTGCGGTCCGATGCCGGGGATGGCGTCGAGGACAGACTTCGTTGCGGCCGTGCCACGGACCTTGCGGTGGTAGGTGATCGCAAAGCGGTGCGCCTCGTCGCGGATGCGCTGCACCAGGTAGAGCGCCTCCGAGGTCCGGGGCAGGATGATCGGCTCATCGATGTCCTGCATGAAGATCTCTTCTTCGCGCTTGGCGAGTCCGCAGACCGGCACGTCGCGGAGACCGAGATCCCGCATCACATCGAGCGCGGCACTCAACTGGCCCTTGCCGCCATCGATGATCACCAAGCCGGGAACCTCATCCCACGGGGATGGCGCCTCGGGTTCGGGCTCAGGTGTGGCGTCAGCACCATCCGCTTCCGAGGCGGCGGCAGCCTCGAGGGCGCCACGGCGCCCGGCCGCGAGTCGCTTGAAGCGGCGCGTGAGCACCTCGCGCATGCTGGCGAAGTCGTCCTGACCATCGACGGTCTTGATGCGGAAGCGGCGGTACTCGCTGTTGGCGGGCTGCCCATCCTTGAACACCACCATCGAGGCGACCGTATTGGTGCCCTGGATCGTGGAGATGTCGTAGCACTCGACCCGCACTGGCGTCGCCGGCAGATCGAGTTCCGCCTCGAGCATGCCGAGGGCCTGCTGCGTCTTGTCGCGGTCGGAGAGCCAGCGCGTGCGATGCGCGCGCATGGCTTCCTGAGCGTTCTCCTCGGCGGTTTGAACAAGGCCGCGCAATTCGCCGCGCTCAGGCACGCGGATCTCAACGGCGCCGCCGCGACGCTCGCGGAGGACGGCGGTGAGCTGTTCCTCATCGGCGGGAGCCTGTGACAGCAGGACCGTCCGGGGCACGTATGTGGCGCCATCGTAGAACTGCGCGAGGAAGGCGCCCATGACCTCGGCGCCGCTCGCATCCTGCGCACCATCGAGCATGAACGAGTCCGTGTCGGCGACCTGGGTGCCGCGTACGAAGAACGCCTGCACGCACGCCTCGCCGCCATCACGCGCGAGGGCGAACACATCAGCGTCGAGGGGAGTCGTCGAGGCCATCTGCTGGCGCTCGGTCACGGTGCGGATGGCACGGGCCTGGTCGCGCAATCGTGCGGCGCGCTCGAAGTCGAGCGCGTCAGCCAGCTTCTGCATTTCCGTCTCGACCTTCTCGAGGACCTCGGAGGAGCGCCCTTCCAGGAAGAGGATGGTCTGGTCGATCACCTGTCCATATTCCTGAGGAGTGCAGAATGACGTGCATGGGGCGATACAGCGCTTGATGTAGAAGTCGAGGCAGGGGCGCGGGTCAGTACCAGTGATCACCTTCGTGCAGGAGCGCCACGGAAAGAGCTTCTTCGCCACGTCGAGCGCCTTGCGGACAGAGCCCGCCGAGGCGTACGGCCCGAAGTAGCGCGCGCCGTCATCCTCGACGCGGCGGGTGATGGTGACGCGTGGCCAGGGGCTCCGCACGTCCACTTTCAGATAGGGGTAGTGCTTGTCGTCCTTCAGGCGGACGTTGAAGGGCGGCTGATGCCGCTTCACCAGCGTGGCCTCGAGGTGCAGCGCCTCCGCCTCGGTGCGCGTCACCACGTGCTCGAGGCGGCGCACCACCTGCACGAGGGCAGCGACCTTCGGATCAAGGCTCCGGCTGGAGCCGAAGTAGGAGCGTACGCGCGCCCTCAGGCGGGTTGCTTTGCCGATATAGAGCACGTCGTCGCGCTCGTCGCGCATGATGTAGACGCCCGGGCGCTCGGGGAGGGCCCGCACCTGCTGGCTCAGGGAGCGCTGAATCTCAAGCTCCGCCTGGCGCGCATCGATGTTTGGCATGTGTTGATTCTAGCGGGTGCGGGTCTCGCCGCCCGCTGCCCTCGCGAGGGCGCACGAAACGGACCGGTTCGTTTGAACCGGCCCGTTCCTCGAGCAAGCAGCGTGAAGGAGTTGGTACCTACGCTGCCTTCGTCTGTGAGATGTAGTCCTGGACGCCACCCACAGCGATCTGCTGGGCGATCGACTCCAGCATGCCGCCCTCGGCGGCGATGGCCTAGAGGATGTGGTTCACGTCCACCTCGTTGAGGATCGGTGTGTTCGTCAGGCCGGTGACGCGCAAGGCGCGGCGCACCGTGTTGATCGCGTTTTCGACCGGCGTGACGGCCGACAGCTGAATGGTCAGGTCCGCCATCACCTGCGACCGAAGAATCGTCTCGCTCATCCGCGCAGCTCCTTAGTGCCCAGCAAGCGTGGCAGGGAAGCGCGCGAATTGTGATAAGGGACGCCCATCATCTTTTCGCACAGGTCGTAGCAAGGGTTCTCCTGCGCTGTCGCCATCCCGGCTGTATGCCAAACTGAATGCATGACGCGCGCCCACCCGCTACAGATCCATCGCCTCGGCACGCTCAGCTACGAGCGCGGCCTCGACTGGCAACTCGCTGCTCTCGAGGCGGTGCGTGCTGGAGCGTCTGAGCGTCGCCCCGAGCATCTAGCAGTGCTGGAACATACGCCCGTGTACACGCTCGGGGCACGCGCACGTCGTGGTGGCCTGCGTATCCCCGAGGTCGAATTGCCAGCACCCCTATTCACTTCCGATCGTGGTGGCGACGTAACGTTTCACGGACCGGGCCAGCTTGTCGCGTACCCGGTCCTCGACCTGCGGTCGCGCGGCATGCGTCCGGGCGATTACGTACGAGCCCTTGAAGAGGTCGTACTGATCTCGATCGCCGCGTGGGGCATCGAGGGTGAGCGCTGGCAGGGACGGCCCGGCGTCTGGGTTGGTCTCGACGGCGCGGGCGGGGCGTTGGCGAAAGTGGCGGCAGTCGGCGTACGTGTCCGCGAGGGCATCACGCAGCACGGCCTTGCCCTGAACGTCACGACCGACCTCGGGTGGTACGACCCGATCGTGCCGTGCGGCATCGAAGACGCGACCGTCACCTCGCTCGAGTGTGTGCTCGGGCGTGCCCCCTCGATGGCTGCTATTCAGCACGTGTTCATCGAGGCGTTCGCTGCCGTGTTCAATAGTGCGTCTGTCGCCAACATTGAGAACCAGGAACTGGCCCATGTCTGAGCCGCTGACACTTGTCGAACGACCGCGCCGCGAGCCGAAGCCGGCGTGGATCCGCGCTCGCTTCCCCGCAGGCGAGCGTTTCGAGGAGATCCAGGGCATGCTGCGCGACGCCGAGTTACACACCGTTTGCGAGGAGGCGCGCTGCCCGAACATCGGGGAGTGCTTTAACGCCGGGACAGCCACGTTCATGCTGCTCGGCGACACCTGTACGCGGGCCTGTGGCTTCTGTGCTGTCACCTCGGGGCGGCCTGGCGCCGTCGACTGGCTTGAGCCCTTGCGACTCGCGCGGACAGTCGAACGACTGGGCCTCGACTATGTCGTGCTGACCTCGGTGAACCGCGATGATCTTGAGGACGGAGGCGCTGCGCTGTGGGCGGCCGCGATCCGTGCCGTGCGGCAGGCCCGCCCGCAGGTCCATGTCGAGGTGCTGGTCCCAGACTTCGATGGTGACCTGGAGGCCCTGCGTACCGTGGTCGAGGCCGCGCCGACCGTCTTGAACCATAACATCGAGTCCGTGCCGCGCCTCTACAACCGCGTGCGACCGAAGGCACGCTACCAGCGCTCTCTCGACGTGCTGCGCGCCGTCAAGGACATTGACCCGCGCATGCCGACGAAGTCCGGCGTCATGGTCGGCCTCGGTGAGACATTCGAGGAGCTACTGGCGGTCTTCGAGGACATGCGCGCACACGCGGTGGACCTGTTGACTGTCGGACAGTACCTGCGCCCCTCGGAGAAACACCTGCCGGTGGACCGCTACTGGCACCCCGACGAATTCGCCGCACTCGCCGAGGCGGCGCGTGCCCTCGGCTTCGCACACGTCGAAGCGGGCCCGCTCGTACGCTCGTCGTACCACGCGGGAGAGCAGGCGCGAGCTGCCGCGGCGGCCGCCTCCGGACCCACCGCGAAGCGAGTCGCCCTGTGACGCTGCCGGCCGCCGGGGACGCCTCGACGCCGGGCGTGCCGCCCGCGGCCGACGTGACCGCGCTCGACGCTCTCGAGGCACGTGACTGGGTGGACTCGCTGCAGGACGTCGTACGACGTCGTGGGCCGGAGCGTGCGCGGGAGCTGCTGCAGACGCTGCAGATCGAGGCGCAACGCGCCCGGGTGCCGCTCCCGGTAACGTCCCGCACTCCGTACGTGAACACGATCCCGGCCGACAGCCAGCCCGCCTACCCCGGTGATCGCGCGCTGGAGCGGCGCATCAAGAGCATCATCCGCTGGAACGCGATGGCGATGGTCGTCGAGGGGAACGAGCGCTCGCCCGGTATCGGCGGGCACATCTCGACGTTCGCGTCGCTGGCGACGCTCCTCGATGTGGGGTTCAACCACTTCTTCAAGGGCCCCGATTACCACGGCGGCGGAGACCTGATCTACTTCCAGGGTCACGCCGCGCCCGGCATCTACGCGAGGGCGTATGTCGAGCGCCGGCTGTCTGCGGCGCAGGTACACAACTTTCGGCGGGAGTTCGCCCCGGAGGGCGGGCTCTCCTCGTACCCGCACCCGTGGCTGATGCCCGACTTCTGGCAGTTCCCGACAGTCTCGATGGGCCTCGGACCGCTGACCGCGATCTACCAGGCGCGGTACATGCGCTACCTCGAGGACCGCGGGCTGAAGGCTGAGGGCAACCAGAAGGTCTGGTGCTTCATCGGCGACGGCGAGACGGACGAGCCCGAGGCGCTGGGCGCGATCTCGCTCGCGGCGCGCGAACACCTCGACAACCTCATTTTCGTGGTGAACTGCAACCTGCAGCGCCTCGATGGCCCGGTTCGTGGCAACGGCAACATCATCCAGGAGTTGGAAGCTGTCTTCCGCGGCGTCGGCTGGAACGTGCTCAAGGTGATCTGGGGCAGCGAGTGGGATGAGCTACTCGCGCGGGACACGGAGGGCCTGCTCGCCCGCCGCATGGGCGAGGTCGTGGATGGCGAGTACCAGAAGTACACAGTCGCCGGCGGCGCCTACATCCGGGAGCACTTCTGGGGCGTCGACCCTCGCCTAGCAAAGATGGTCGAGCATCTGACGGATGACCAGCTGTGGGGGATGCGTCTCGGCGGCCACGACCCCGAGAAGGTCTATGCCGCCTACCGCGCGGCCACCGAGGCTAAGGGCGCGCCGACCGTCATCCTCGCGCGTACGGTGAAGGGCTACGGTCTGGGCGAGGCGGGCGAAGGCAAGAACATCACACATCAGCAGAAGGTACTGAATCTGGAAGAACTGCTGCACTTCCGGGACCGCTTCGACATCCCACTGTCCGACGAGGAGGTCATCGGTGCGCCGCTGTACCGCCCCGCCGAGGACAGCGCCGAGATGGAGTACCTCCGCAGCCGCCGTGCCGCCCTCGGCGGCGTGATGCCTCGACGCCGCACGACGCCAAGCCCGCTGCCTGTACCGCCCGAGGAGATCTTCGCCGAATTCTTTGCTGGCAGCGGTGACCGCGAGGCGAGCACAACGATGGCTTTCGTGCGCATGCTCGCGGCGATGCTGCGTCAGCCGGACCTGGGCCCGAACATCGTGCCGATCGTCCCCGACGAGGCGCGCACGTTCGGTATGGAGGCGCTCTTCCGCCAGTTCGGCATCTACGCCCACATGGGACAGCTCTACGAGCCTGTCGATGCGGACCAGCTGCTCTTCTATCGCGAATCCACTGACGGCCAGATTATCGAAGAGGGCATTACCGAGGCTGGTTCGTTCTCGTCCTTCCTAGCGGCGGGCACGGCGTATGCGAGCTACGGCATCCACACACTGCCGTTCTTCATTTTCTACTCGATGTTCGGGCTGCAGCGGATCGGCGACTTGGCGTGGGCGGCGGGCGACGCGCGCTGCCGTGGGTTCCTCATCGGCGCCACCTCTGGTCGCACCACGCTCGCTGGTGAGGGCCTGCAGCATCAAGATGGCCACAGCCACCTGCTCGCCTCAGCGATTCCGAACCTGATCTCGTACGACCCGGCCTACGCCTACGAGATCGCGGTCCTGCTGCGCGACGGCATACGTCGCATGCACGAGCAGAACGAGGACGTCTTCTACTACCTCACCGTGGGCAACGAGACCTACGCCCAGCCGCCGATCCCGGACACCCCGGGCGTTCGCGAGGGCATCGTGCGCGGCATCTACCGCTTCCGCGCCGCCCCGGATGGCGCAGCCTCAAGGCCACGAGTGCAGCTCCTCGGCAGCGGCGCCATCCTCAACGAGGTGGTGGCGGCCGCAGACCTGCTGGCGGAGAAGTACGGCGTGGCCGCCGATGTGTACTCGGTGACTTCGTACACTGAACTGCGCCGCGAGGCTCTCGAGGTGGAGCGCTGGAACCGCCTCCATCCCCTCGAGGAGCCGCGGGTGCCGTTCATGACCCGGCAGCTCGCGGGCGACGCCGTAGTGGCAGTGGCCGCCTCCGACTACCTGAAGGCGCTGCCGGACTCGATCGCGCGCTGGATGCCCGCGCCGCTCGAGGCACTGGGGACCGACGGTTTCGGACGCAGCGCGACGCGCGCCGAGCTGCGTGACTTCTTCGAGGTGGATGCGCGTCACATCGCGTTCACGACGCTGCACGCCCTCGCGGCCCGCGAGGCCATCCCCCGCTCCGTGGTGGTCACAGCCATTGAGGAGCTGGGCATCAACCCCGAGAAGCCGAACCCGGCGACGTCATAACCACTCGAGCAGGGAAGGATCCGCGGATGGCCCTCGAGTTCCGCCTCCCCAGCCTGGGTGAGGGCATCATCGACGCCGACGTGCTCCGCGTACTGGTCGCCGTGGGCGACGAGGTGCGCGCCGAGCAGGCCGTAATGGAGATCGAAACCGACAAGGCGACCATCGATGTCCCGGCGCCATCGGCCGGGCGCGTTGCCGCCATCTACGTCAAGCCGGGCGACAACGTCGCGGTCGGCGCGCTGCTCCTGACGCTCCAAGCGGCTGGCACCTCGACGGCTGCGCCTGCAGCGTCGGCACCCGCCGCCGCGCCTGTAGCGCCTGCTACGCCACCGGCGTCCGCCGGGGCGCCTACGGCCGTCATGCCCGCAGCCGTCGAGGTCCCGCCGGTCACGCCTGTGCCTGTCACGCCTGCGTCGATGCCTGCGCCTGCAGCGCCGCCGCCCGCCGCCACCGAGGGGTCACCCGGCGCTTTCGCATCGCCCTCGATCCGGCGTTTTGCCCGCGAAATCGGTATCGACCTCGTGTCTGTGCAGGGTTCGGGCCCCGGCGGGCGTATTTCCGAGGACGATGTGAAACGTGCAGCACGCGAAGCGCGTCGCGGGCAGCCCTCGACAGTGGGGCCGGGCACGCCTGAAGCGACGCCGAGCGGACCTGCTCCTGTACCGACGGGCGGCATCGATGTGCCGCCGCTTCCAGACTTCGCCCAGTTCGGCCCCGTGGAGTCCGAGCCACTCTCACGCTTCCGTCGCACGGTGGCCAGGAACATGGCGACGTCGTGGGCGATTATCCCGCACGTCACGCTGCATCGTGAGGTCGACGTCACGGAGTTGGAGGAACTGCGGCAGCGCTACAAGCAGCGCGCCGCTGACGCCGGAGGCAGCCTCACCGTCACCGTGATCCTCCTGAAGATTGTAGCGGCCGCGCTGAAGGCCCACCCAAGGATGAACGCGAGCCTCGACCTCGAAGGTGGGGAGCTGGTCTTAAAGAAGTACTACGACATCGGCGTCGCGGTGGACACGCCTCGAGGTCTGACCGTGCCGGTGATTCGCGACGTCGACGAGAAGAACATCATCGAACTGTCAGTCGAGCTGTCAGCGCTCGCCGCGAAGGCGCGCAATGGCGACCTGACTGTCGAGGAGATGCGCGGCGCGACGTTCACCCTCACCAACCTCGGCGGCATTGGTATCGGCGAGTTCACGCCGATCATCAACTGGCCCGAGGTTGGTGTCCTCGGCGTGGGCCGCGCCGAGCGCCGGCCGGTTTGGGTGAACGAGAAGTGGGAGCCGCGCCTGCGGATGCCACTGTCGCTCTCCCACGACCACCGAGTGATTGACGGCGCGGACGGCGCGCGCTTCCTCACCTGGATCGAGGAGGCGATCGCCGAGCCCCTCCTGATCGCCATGGAAGGCTAAACGATGACGACGCCTCGAATTCGACTCGCCGTGATCGGCGCCGGCCCCGGTGGCTACCCCGCCGCGTTCCTCGCGGCCGACCTCGGCATGGAGGTCACGCTGATCGACCCCGAGGCGAAGCCGGGCGGCGTCTGCCTCTATCGCGGCTGCATCCCGTCGAAGTCGTTGCTCCACGCCGCGCACGTCTTGCACCAGGCCGAGGAGGCCGCAGCCTTCGGTATCAACTTCGCGAAGCCCGAGGTTGACCTTGATGGCCTGCGAGGTTGGAAGGACAAAGTCGTCGCACGACTCACCGATGGGCTGAGCCTGCTCTCGAAGCAGCGCAATGTGCGCTACGTGCGGGGCCGCGCTCGCTTCGTCCACGCGCACACGCTTCATGTCCGTCTCGATGGCGAGCTGGTCGAAGTAGAGTTCGACTACGCGATCGTGGCGACCGGTTCGCGACCCGCGCGTCCGGGCCCGCTGAGCCTCGACTCTTCGCGCGTCTGGGATTCGACGCGCGCACTCGAGGTGCCAGAGGTGCCCGGAACCCTGCTCGTCGTCGGCGGTGGCTACATCGGCCTCGAGCTGGGGAGCGTCTACGCGGCGCTGGGCTCGCAGGTGACCATCGTCGAGATGACACAGGGGCTACTGCCGGGCGTCGACCGCGACCTCGTGGTGCCATTGCAGAAGCGACTGAAGGCGCAGGGCGTCGAGGTACTCCTCGGCACACACGTCACGCAGCTTGAGGAGAGCGGCGCGGTGATGAAGGTCGAGCTCTCGGGGGCGCAGGTCGACGGCGCCCGCGAGGTCGATCGCGTTCTGGTCGCGGTGGGACGCTCGCCGAACTCGAGCGACCTTGGACTGGAAGGCACAGGCGTGCGCCTCGATGCCAGGGGCTTCATCGAGGTGGACACACAACGCCGCACTGGTGAGGCCTCGATCTTTGCGATCGGGGACGTGGCTGGCGAGCCGATGCTCGCGCACAAAGCCACTCACGAGGCACGCGTCGCTGTCGAGGCGATCGCCGGGCAGCCCTCGATGTGGGCCCCCCTCGCGATCCCGGCTGTCGTCTTCACAGACCCCGAGATCGCGTGGTGCGGACTGACCGAGGAGACCGCGCGCGCGGCAGGCACCACCATCGAGGTGTCACGTTTCCCATGGGCAGCCTCGGGCCGCGCCACGACACTCGGTCGCAACGATGGCGTCACCAAGCTCATCATCGAGCCAGGCACCGAGCGCGTGCTCGGTGTCGGAATTACAGGTGCTGGCGCAGGAGAACTCATCGCTGAGGGCGTGCTCGCCATCGAGATGGGCGCGCGCGCGACCGACCTCCACCTCGCGATCCACGCACATCCGACGTTGTCGGAGACGGTGATGGAGTCTGCGGCGCTGTTCTTCGGGCAGAGCCAGCACTACTCGCGACCCACGCGGACCTAAAGGTAGCACGGGCTCCTGGTGGCGTCTTAGCCTTGGTACACCACGTCCGCGGCGATGAGCGCTTCTACCTCGTCAGCAGGCACGCCGCGCTCGATGAGAATCTCGCGTGAGTGCTCGCCGAGGGCCGGCGCCGCCCGTCGAGGTCCGGTTGGCGTCTTCGACATGGTGACGATCGGTCCCACGACGCGCTGCGGCCCCGTGATCGTGTGAACCAACTCGAAGATCATCTCGTCAGCCAGGGCTTGAGGGTTATCGGCCATGTCCTCGGGGAAGGCGACGGGAGCCACGGGGACACCGGCGGCATCGAAGGCCGCGACCCACTGCTCGGCGGTGCGTTCCATGAACTTGGCGCGGATGACGCGCTTCCACTCCTCGGCTTGCTTCTGGTTGGCCGGGTCGTAGGCGTCGTAGTCGGGGTCGTCGGAGTGCTCCTCGCCATAGATGCCGAGGACCTTGCGCATGCCGTCGCGGTTCTGCTTCGTGAGTGCTCCGAGGACGACCGCGCCGCCTTGAGCCTTATACCCGCCGTAGTACAGCCGGAACGAGGTGCGGAGCAACTGCAGTTCGCCGCGCTTGGCCAGGAGCTGGTCGTACGGGGCCCCTTGCGCCTTCAGCTTGTCAACCGCTTGCACCATCGGGTCTCGCACCACGGCGTCGTGCACCGGCTCGCGCATCACGGTTCCGTTCATCAGCATCAACGACGAACGCAGCAACGATGAGGCGAGGCGTTGCCCTTCGCCGGTTATGGCGCGGTGGTACAGCGCGGAGCAGATCGCCATCGCCGCCCCGAGACCGGTCGCGATGTCCGCGATCGGGCTCGCGATGAGATCGGGCGCACCGTCGTCGTTCATCTTCGAATCGAGCGCCATCAGGCCGGAGTATGCCTGCGCGACGATGTCCGAGCCGGCTCGATAGGCGTCGGGCCCGCTTTCGCCGAAGCCGGTGTTCTGCCAGTAAATGATGTCGGGGCGGAGCTTGCGGACCGTTGCGTAGTCGATGCCCATGCGCTCGGCAACGCCGAGGCGGTAGTTGATGAGCAGCACGTCGATGGTCGGCATGATCTTCTGGATGAGCGCCTGGCCTCGCGGGTCGTGCATCTCGACGATAAGGCTGCGCTTGCCTCTATTGAGCGCCTGGTAGCCCTTGCCCTCGTTCGGAACAACGGCGGCGGTGCGGCGGGTCTGCTCGCCCCCCGGGGGCTCGACTTTGACGACGTCCGCGCCGAGGTCCGCCAGTAGATAGCCGCAGGTGGGCGCTGCCACGATCTGCGAGAACTCAAGGACTCGGATTCCGTGCAGCGGTCCGTTTGCGGTCACTGGTGGTTGCACCATCGCGTCGCCTCCCTAGCTGGTCGTCCTGCCGTGGATAGTACGACGCCAATGCAACATTAATAGAGGTGGGGAGGCGCTTTTCAAGCCGAAGAACGGACGAAAGGACTTCCGCAGAGTCCGAGAGTCGCGTGGCACCCGAGTCAAGGGCGCCACGCGGCCGTCTTACTACCTTCGGGCCCGCCACTTGCTGGCTGAGCCTTTCGCGGCTACCCCTCGAGGAGCTCGCGCAGGACGTACTGCAGAATGCCGCCGTGCTTGATGTACTCGATCTCGACCGGGGTATCGATGCGTGAACGCACGTCGAAGGAGGTCTCGGCGCCATCGTCCGCGACCACGCGCACGCGGATGGTCTGTCGAGGCTCAAGCCCGGCCGCGATGCCCTCGATGTCGAAGCGCTCGCGCCCAGTGAGGCCCAGCGACTCGGCGCTGGCGCCATCGACGAACTCGAGGGGGATGATGCCCATGCCCACGAGGTTCGAGCGGTGGATGCGCTCGAACGACTGGGCGATGACCGCCTTCACACCCTGGAGCATCGGCCCCTTGGCCGCCCAGTCGCGTGAGGAGCCGGAGCCGTACTCGCGGCCCGCGATGAGGATCAATGGGACGCCCTCGGACATGTACTTCTCGGCGGCGTCCCAGATCGACATCTCTTCGCCGTCGGGCAGGTGGAGGGCGTAGCCGCCCTCGCGAGAGACGAGGCGGTTGCGGAGCCGCACGTTGGCGAATGTGCCGCGCATCATCACCTCGTGGTTGCCGCGGCGCGCGCCGTAGGTGTTGAAGTTCGCCCTCGACACCTCGTTGCTCTCCAGGTAGCGCGCGGCCGGGCTGGTGGCCGCGATGTTGCCGGCGGGCGAGATGTGGTCGGTCGTGATCGAGTCGCCGAAGATGCCGAGGACGCGCGCCTCGCGGAGGTCCTTGAGCGGCGCGGGGACTCGAGGCAGGTTCTCGAAGAACGGCGGTCGCCGGATGTACGTCGACTTCTCGTCCCAGGCGAAGCGCTCGCCGGTCGGCGCCTGCAGCGCGCGCCAGCGGTCGTCACCAGCAAAGACATCGGCGTACTCGCGGGTGAACATCTCCTTACGGACCGACTTTGCGATGGTGTCGAGGACTTCCTTCTGTGAGGGCCAGATCTCGCGGAGGTAGACCGGCTTGCCCGCGGCGTCCTCACCGATCGGCTCGTTCGCGACATCGATGTCCATGCGTCCGGCGAGGGCGTAGGCGACGACGAGCGGCGGCGAGGTGAGGTAGTTGGCGCGGACGTTGTTGTGCACGCGCGCCTCGAAGTTGCGGTTGCCGGACAGCACCGATGCGACGGTGAGGTTGCCTGCCAGCACGGCCTCCTCCAGCGCCTCGGGCAGCGGGCCCGAGTTACCGATGCAGGTCGTGCAGCCGTAGCCCACGAGGTTGAACCCCAGCGCATCGAGGGAGGCGGTGAGGCCAGCATCATCGAGGTAGTCCGTGACGACCTTGGAGCCGGGCGCGAGGCTGGTCTTCACCCACGGCTTGGTGCGCATCCCGCGGGCGACGGCGTTCCTGGCGAGGAGGCCCGCGCCGACCATGACCTCCGGGTTTGAGGTGTTGGTGCAGGAGGTGATGGCGGCGATGACGACGTGGCCGTTCTCGAGGTCGTAGCCGACGCCGTCCTCGACGTGGACGGGCTCGCGGGTGGCGCCCGCGGCGATCGCCTCCTCGATGGTGGCGCGCGCCGAGGCAGGGACGGCGCTGAGCGCGATGCGGTCCTGCGGGCGCTTCGGTCCCGCGAGGCTGGGCTCGATGGTGGCCAGGTCGAGCTCGAGGACATCGCTGTAGACGGGGTCGGGGGTGGCGGCGCTGCGGAAGAGGCTCTGGGCCTTCGAGTACGCCTCGACGAGGGTGACGAGGGATTCGGGGCGCCCGGTGAAGCGCATGTAGGCGAGCGTCTCGTCATCGACGGGGAAGAAGCCGACGGTCGCACCGTATTCGGGGCACATGTTCGCGATCGTGGCGCGGGCGGCGAGTGGGAGGTTTGCGAGGCCGGCGCCGAAGAACTCTACGAACTTGCCGACGACGTTGCGCGCGCGCAGCAACTCGGTGACGCGGAGGACGAGGTCGGTGCCCGTTGTGCCCTCGGGGAGCGCGCCGGTCAGGCGGACACCGACGACCTGGGGGATCAGCATCGAGACGGGCTGGCCGAGCATGGCCGCCTCGGCCTCGATGCCGCCGACACCCCAGCCGACGATGCCGAGGCCGTTGATCATCGTCGTGTGCGAGTCGGTGCCGACGAGCGTGTCCGGGTAGGCCTGCCCGTTGCGCGCCATGACGACGAGGCCGAGGTACTCGAGGTTGATCTGGTGGACGATGCCGGTGTCGGGCGGGACGACGCGGAAGTGGTCGAAGGCGCCTTGGCCCCACTTCAGGAACTCGTAGCGCTCGCGGTTGCGGTCGAACTCCAGCTCGGCGTTGAAGCCGAACGCGAGGTTGGTGCCGAACTGGTCCACCTGCACGGAGTGGTCGATGACGAGGTCGACGGGCTGGAGCGGGTTGATCTTCTTCGGGTCGCCGCCCATCTCGACCATGGCGTCGCGCATAGCGGCCAGGTCGACGACGCAGGGGACGCCAGTGAAGTCCTGCAGCAGCACCCGGGCGGGCATGAAGGCGATCTCGATGTCTGGCTCGGCGGTGGGGTTCCAGCGGGCGACCGCCTCGATCTGGGCGCGGTCGACGCCGACGCCGTCCTCGAGGCGTAAGAGGTTCTCGAGGAGGATGCGATGGGTGAAGGGCAGCTTCGCCAGGTTGATGCCGAGCGCCCGCGCGGCGGTATCGAGGCGGAAGATCTCGTGGCGCTCGCCGCCGACCTCGAGGTTGGCGCGCGCGCCGAAGCTGTTCAGGTTGCCGGCCATGAGGACCCCCCGCTCCGAGGCAAATTTAGATTCGAGCCGCATGATAGCGAGTACCGGCGGGTGAGCACGGGGTGAGCGCGAGCAGCGCCGTATGGTGCGGTCAGGACGTTTTCCCATTGACTATCGCGCTGCCGGTCGAACGGACAATAGCGCGTGGCGTGACCTGCGCCAGCGATTACGGTCGAGTGACCAGAGTCGAGACAGATGTCAGACGCCTGAGGAGCGGAAGCACCTCGAGGTGTGGTCGTTCACCAGACCCGAGGCCTGCATGAACGCGTACATGATCGTGGGTCCGACGAAGGAGAAGCCGCGTCGCTTGAGGTCCTTGCTGAGGGCGCGCGACTCCTCGGTCTGCGCGGGGATCTCGAGGATCGACGTGAAGGCGTTGCGTCGGGGCGTGCCGCCGACGAATCCCCAGAAGTAGGCGTCGAGGCTGCCCGCCTTGCGCTGCAACTCGATGGTGGCGCGGGCGTTGGCGATCGTGGCGTGCACCTTGGCGCGGTTGCGGATGATACCCGGGTCGGCGAGGAGTCGCGCGACCTCGGCGTCTCCGTAGGCAGCAATCCGAGGGATGTCGAAGCCCTCGAACGCCGCGCGGTAGGTCTCGCGGTGCTTGAGAATGGTCGCCCAGGAGAGCCCTGCCTGCGCGCCCTCGAGGGTGAGGAGTTCGAAGAGCGCGCGGTCGTCGTGGAGCGGCACGCCCCACTTGAGGTCGTGGTAGGCACGCTCGAGGGCGCCGCCGCCCTCGGCCCATTCGCAGCGCACGCGGTCGTCGATGGTTATCGACGGGTTGCTCGCGCCGCTACTGGACAACGATGCTGCCGGTCATTCCCGCGGCGCGGTGGCCCTCGGTGGCACAATAGAAGGTGTAGGTGCCGCTCTTCGTCGGGCGGATGCGCATGGTCACGGTGTCCCCGATCTCGGGGCTGGCGTGGAGGGCGAACCTCGAGAGGTGCGCGACGTGGATCCCGGCGTTGCGCCCGATGACCAGCTTTTCGACGGGCATCACGTCGACCGTGAGGTCGTGCATCATGGAACCGGTGCTGCGGAGTTCGAGGTCGACGACCTGCCCGACCTTCGCCTCGATGCGCGCGACGCTGTAGGCGGGGTCGTCGCGTAGCTCGATCACCTCGCGGTGCGCTGGCCTGGCGGCATCAAGGCTGACGTTCTCGCCGTTGCCGCCGCAGCCCGGGAGGAGCACCGCCGCCAGTCCGAGTACTGTCGCGCAGCAGATGGCGAGCCGTCGACGCACAATTGCTCCTTCGGAGTGCACGCGATTAATTCTCCCACCACTCGTGCCTCATCGATAGGCCGGAGTCCGTCAGGAGGGCAGAGCAGGACCGTGCGGAGAGTAGCCCGCCCGAGCCGCTATCCTCCGGTGGTGGAGGTCACGGATGACCGAGCAGCCACGGCAGGCACCAGCTTCGGCCGGCATTGAGGAGCGCACGCAGCAGCTGGGTCGCGCGGCGCTTTGCCTCGCCGCGGGTTATCGCCGTACGCACGCTGCGGCATGGCGCCGACATCGCGCTGGAGGCCACAGGCGAGGAGTGATCGAGGCATCTGGGGACGCCGCTGCAGGCGCGAGTTGAATCAGCGTCGCCGCGGGCGATACCCTGTGAGCTCGCGACGCACGCGCCTAGCGGGCGGTTAGCTCAGTTGGTACGAGCGCTCGCTTCACACGCGAGAGGTCACTGGTTCGAGTCCAGTACCGCCCACCAACCGTCCGACCCCGGGGTGGCTCGCCGGGGCTGCCCGGCGAGGAGCAGGCGTCGTAATCGGGGGCCGAAGTGGCGGAATAGGCAGACGCGCTACGTTCAGGGCGTAGTGAGGGTAACCTCGTGCGAGTTCGAGTCTCGCCTTCGGCACCAAACGTGCGCTCGTAGCTCAGGGGATAGAGCGCTGCCCTGCGGAGGCAGAGGTCGCAAGTTCGAATCTTGCCGGGCGCACCATTTTTTCGAATCAACGGGCCAGTTATTCAGCCCAGTTCTGTTTCCGAAACGACGTCCTGGGCCCAAGTTGGACCCATCTGGATCCAAGTTCGAGGCCGTTCTCAGTCGAACCATGATTATGGAGACGGCGTAGGGCTGTCGCGCCGGCGGCGCGATCGAGTTAAGCGGTTCCGATGAGCGTGTCGAGCGCGTGAGTGGACTACTGCTGACCGCCTGGCAGGAGGTGGCCGTAGCGCGTCGCGGTGATGTTGGTCGACGAGTGCCCCAGCCTGCGCGCTACCTCGAAGAGACTGACGCCGCTCATCAGCCATAGGGATGCCGCGGTGTGGCGCAACGTGTGGAATCCGACCGCCGCTGGATCGTCGACGCCGGAGCGTTTGACTGCGGCAATGTAGGCCCGCCGCAGGTTGGACGGGTGTAGTCGCGAGCCGACCTCGCTTGTGAAGATGAGGTCGCCGTCCTCCCATGCTTTTCCGAGCTGGAGTCGGCGCTGGTGCTGCGACACCCGGTGATGACGCAGGATATCGAGGGTCACATCCGACAGTTCGATGGTGCGGCGCGAGTGAGTCTTCGGCTCCACCCACTGCCCCGTACGGCCACCGTGGCGAGCGGTAGCCGCCCCAGAGGCACGTGGCAGATTGAGCCAGGCGCGCCGCGCACGAGTGCCGCCACGACGCCTTTTCGTGCTCGCGGCAGCCAGTGGCCGCGTTACAGTACTCCGATGAGACGATATATCATCGGTCGCGGCTGAGGCGATTCGAGGCACCGGCGCCATGCGGGCCACGGTCTCACCGCCGCGACATGGTGGCAGTCCGGGCCCGCACGAGCGCGGCGCGATTGACAACGCCTGCGCGTGCGACATGATCGGTGGCATGGTCTCCACAATCGCGATGGAACGGAACCTGGAACGGATGGGACGACGGCTCACCGGCCCGCGCCGGGAGCTGCTCGCCGTGATCACGAGCCTCGGCGGCCACTTCAGCGCGGAGCAGCTGGCTGCGGCGGCGCCGGGCGTTGGTCGCGCTACCGTCTTCCGCACGCTGCGACTCCTGCAGGATGCGGGGGCGGTCTGTCAGGTGGTTGCGCTCGGTGGCGCGCTAGAGTACCGCGTCACGGCGGTGGGGCACCATCATCACCTCGTCTGCGCGGAATGCGGTGCGGTAGAGGACTTTTCGGGTTGCGATATCAGCGACCTCCTCGCCGAGCTGGCCAATCGCACGGGGTACGACATCAGCGCGCACCGGCTGGAGGTGTACGGACGCTGCGCCGTCTGCCAGGGGCGGCTGTCTGCACCACAGGAGGCGAAACGTCGTGCCGGGGGGGCGTCCGGGTAGTGCGGCTAACGGCTGGCGCACGATGCCGCCTCGGGGCCGGACGCCTTCGTGGTCACGGTGTGGTGTCCGTGCTCTGACCTGCGCGGCGGCGCCGCCGCGGGCTGGACGTCAACTAGACTGAGTTGCCGTCGCCAGTCCGCTTGGTACCGGTGTCCACGGCAGTGATCGACCACCCATCTCGGTTGGCACTGACTTCGTGGCCGGCGAGGACTGTTTGCGGATAAGATGATACTGCGTATCATCAGACCGTAGGTGAGACGAGATCGCAACAGCGTCTCGCGATCGACCGCTGCTGGTGAGGAACTGGAATGCGCGGTCGGCGGTTCGGTCGGGCACGGGGCGCGATGTGTCTGACGTTGCTCGCGATCGTTGCTCTGTTCATCGGGGCTGGCTGTGGGGCGGGGGGCAATGCGCCCGCGAGTCCCGACGTGGTGGCGACGACGGCAGTGGTCGGCGCGCTGGCGAAGGCTGTTGCGGGCGACACGTTGACCGTCTGGGCCATCGTTGGGCCGGGCGTCGATCCGCACGAGTACGAGGCATCACCCGCTGACGTAACGAAGATCAGGAAGGCGCGAGTGGTGTTACGCAACGGCATCGGCATTGACGCCTTCCTCGACAGGATCATCGTCGGGAGTGGTCAGCAGGCCGTGGTCACCGTGACGGAGGGCATCAAGCTCCGCCAGAGCGAGGATGAGAACGGTAAGCGTGAGGACGATCCGCACGTCTGGCACAACGCGGCCAATGCGAAGATCATGATCGACGACATCGTCAGGGCGTTGACCGCCGCGTTCCCGGAGAAGTCGGACGCCTTTGCGAAGAACGCCGCCGCCTACGAGGCGACACTCGACGCGGCGGATGTGGAGATCAAGAAGTTGATCGATGGCATCCCGCCTGCCAACCGGAAGCTGGTCACCAACCACGATGCGCTCGGTTATTTCATCGACCACTATGGGCTGATCTACGTCGGCGCGGTCATACCCGGACTCAGCACCGAGGGCGAGCCGTCGGCGCAGGAGATCGCGAGCCTGGAGGACCTGATCAGGCGTGAAGGCGTGAAGGCGATCTTCGCTGAAAGTTCTGTCGAGCCCAGGGTCGCGAGACAGATCGCGAAGGACACGAAGATCAAGATCGTCGATGATCTGTACGGCGACTCCCTCGGAAAGCCGGGCACCGAGGCGGATACAGTCGACAAGATGTTGCTCGTCAACGCGCGCAAGATCGCCAGGGCACTGCAATGACTGCCCCGGGCTCCCTGCGTGTTCGTGAGGCTGAGCTGGGGTACGGCTCCAGTTTTCGACTCCCGGCGATCAGTTTCGAGGTGGCGCCCGGTGAGGTCGTTGGGGTCATCGGGCCCAACGGGTCTGGTAAGAGCACGCTGCTCAGGGGCATCGCACGCGTGCTCCCGTTGCTCGGCGGCCAAGTCACGCTGGGCGACGAGGACATCGGACGGTTCGCGAGTCGCATCGCCTACGTTCCCCAGCGGGAGGACGTGAACTGGGAGTTCCCGGCGACGGCGCTCGATGTGGTGCTGATGGGGCGCTATCGGAGCGTCGGGTGGTTCCGTCGGCCCGGGAGGACGCATCGCGAACTGGCCCTGCACGCGCTGGAGCGACTGGGCCTCGGCGAGATGGGGGGACGCCACATCAGCCAGTTCTCGGGCGGCCAGCAGCAGCGTATCTTCCTGGCGAGGGCGCTTGTCCAGGAACCACTGGTACTGCTGCTGGACGAGCCGTTCACCGGCGTCGACGCGATGAACCGCGCACTGCTCCACGAGCTGATCGCGGAGCTTGCCGGCACCGGGGTGATCGTGTTGATGGCCACCCACGACCTCGATGAAGTGACGGCCTGCTGTTCGCACGTCTGCTGCCTAAACCACCGACTGGTGGCGTTTGGCCCCACCGCGACCACGTACACACCGGCGACGATCCGCGAGACCTTTGGAGGCCAGGTGGCGGTGTTCTCCTGATCTCCCTGCTCACGGAGCCGTGGCAGTACGGGTTCTTCCAGCGTGCGGCGCTGGAGGTGTCGATGGTCGGCATCCTGTGCGGGCTGGTTGGCTGCTTCGTCGTGCTGCGCGGCCTTGCCTTCATCGGCGACGCGCTGGCCCACGCGGTGTTTCCGGGCGTGGTGCTCTCCTACCTCGCGGGCAGGAACATCCTCATCGGCGCGTTCGCCTTCGGCGGCCTCACGGCGCTGGGCATCGGCGCGTTGTCGCGGAGCAGGCGCGTCAGCGAAGACTCGGCGATCGGCATCATCTTCGCAGCGTTTTTTGCGCTCGGCGTGGTGCTGATCAGCCAGCAGACGAGTATCAGGGTGGACGTTGCCTCGCTGCTCTTCGGCAGCGTGCTGGGTGTGTCCACGCAAGACCTGGTGGCGACGCTGGTGATCGGGACCGTCGTCGTGCTCGTGCTGTTCTTGCTCCTGAAGGAATTCACCCTGGTCGCCTTCGATGCGACGCTCGCAGCGTCGCTCGGTTACCCCGTGTTTCAACTGGACCTGCTGCTGCTGTTGCTCGTGTCGGCAACGATCGTCGTGAGTCTGCAGACGGTGGGAAACATTCTTGTGCTCGCGTTGATCGTGACGCCGCCGGCGACCGCACGGCTGCTCACGGACCGACTGGATCGCATGCTCCAGCTCAGCACGGGCATCGCGCTGGCGAGCGGCATCGGGGGGCTGTACCTCTCCTACTACGCGCAGTCGGCGGCCGGCGGGACGATCGTCCTCACCGCGACGGCGTGCTTCCTGCTGGCGCTGGTGTTCGCGCCAGACCACGGGTTGCTGAGCGCTCGTCTCCGCGAGCGCCACCACGTCCACCACTACCACGAGGCGGAAGAGGACAAGGCTGGGGTCACCCAACGCTGACGCGCGGTGCGTGGTAGCGTCAGCGCGCCTCGACGCCTGCCTGTGGCCGTCTGCGGAGGTACTGGATGACCCCCCCCCCCGCGCTTTCATAGGGTTGATCCTCGTGGCCCTCGGCGGGCTGTTCCTGGCGGATGAAGCCGGGCTCCTCGATACGGGTGGCATCATCGGTGACTGGTGGCCGCTGGTGATCGTCGCTGTCGGCGCCGGGTAGCTCATCGAACGGCGTCACTCGCCGTTGGGCCCGCTGATCGTGGCGGGTGTGGGGCTGGTACTGCTCGCCACGCAGCTCGATGTGCTGGGGCACGACGTCTAGCGGTACGTCTGCGGTACGTCCTCATCGCCGTCGGTCTGTCGCTCGTGCTGCGCCGGGCCGGCGATCCCGTAGCCGGAACACCCGACGAAGTGTTGCGCATCACCGTCGTGCTCAGCAGCACCAAGGTGCGCAGTACGACCTCGAATCTGCGCGGCGGCTCCATCACATCGATCTTCGGCGGGGCGACTGTCGACCTGCGGCAGGCCCACCTGAATCCTACCGGGGCGAGTCTTTCTGTGTTCGCGCTGTTCGCAGGGACCGAGATCATCGTGCCTCGAGGGTGGCACCTGAAGGCGCGCGGACTGCCTATTTTTGGCGGTTTCGACAACAAGGCCGACGCGCAGGCGGAACCCGGTACGCCGACGCTCAAGATCGAGGCGACAGCGATCTTCGGCGGCATCGAGATCAAGCACGAAAAATAGGTCGCGCAGGTCAGGATCTGCGCGCAGGCACCCCCGCGATGCACCTGATGCATAAAGTTGTAAGGCCTCGACAGTCGTCCGAGCGCTCTAACTCGGGAGGGTACTTGGCCATGTCGCGCCGCCGTACGCACGGTATTGCCGATGTTCCCGAACGGGGAGATGCTCGCGCGTTCGCCCTGCTGACGCTGGCGGTGACGTTTGTCTATCTGTGGTGGCATGCAGGGACGATCCTGGCGAAAGTCGCGCTGTGGCTCTTTACCTCTACCGCAGTGCGGCGCCCTCGGGCGCCTCTGCGTTGACGAGTCGACGCGTAGCGCCTGAGAATGGGTGGTGAGCGCTCGAGCGGGAGTAGCTCAGCTGGCAGAGCATTTGCTTCCCAAGCAAAGGGTCGCGAGTTCGAATCTCGTCTCCCGCTCCA
>SHYS01000011.1 GCA_009692685.1 Dehalococcoidia bacterium | reverse complement strand
GCTCGACGCGACGCCGGCAGCGAGGTGAGCGCGCGCGCCATCTACTTCACCCCGAAGACGCGCTTGCCCGCGTCCCACTGCAGCCGGTCGCCGGTGGCCTTCCACCAGTCTCGCCACTGCTGCTGCGAGGCGGCACGTTTCGCCTGGTCCGTCAGCGGGTCGTAGCCGAAGGACTGGTCGGTGTAGACGTTGAGCGCGCGGTAGGCGGAGGCGTTGAGGAGTTCAGGGGGGGCCCCCGCTGCTGCACGCTGAGCGCCTCGATCAGCACGGGGACGCCTCGCTTATCACCCACCGTGACCAGTCCACCAGCGGCATACGTCCGCAGCGAGACGTTCGGGTCGTCGAGCCGGCTGGCGAGGGCTTTCGTGGACGCCTCGATGTCGGTGGGCTTCGCGCCGTCCGCCGTGCCAATGCGGCCGAGCACGGCGATGGCGGTGTACCGCTCCGCCTCGTTCTGCCTCCCGGCGAGCGGGACGAGGGCAGGCACGGCCTCCGAGCCGAGGTCGATGATCTGCTCGATGCGGTTGAGGGCGGGCGCGTCGTCCTTCACAGCCGCGGCGATACCGGGGATGTCCGCCGGTTTGATCTTCGCGGGCACCTTCGGCTCCCCGTTGCAGGCGACGAGGAGCTCGCCCGTGACGAGCAGTGTGAGGGCAGCGAGGCGAGGCGAGGCGAGGGGGGGATCGGGAGCGGAACCCGCACGCAGTATGTGGCCCGCGCACGCCCGTCTCGCAATGGGCCGTGAGCCCTGTCTGGTGCCGACAGGCCTACCCAAACTCCTTGCCGTGCGGCATTGCCAGCACTTCAGCGGGGAGCAACTCCTCCACCTCTTCCACGATCAGCGTCCGCTGCTCTCTCGCGCGCTCTTCGAGGGGGCCGCGCACCCGCATGAACGGGGCCGTACGGATGATGTCGCGGTGCGCTTCGACGAGATCCCGGCTGACGAGGGCATTGACCGTGCCGAACTCGTGCTTCCAGCACTGCTCGGCTTCCTCGACGAGAGGGCTCACGTCGCCCATGGCTTCAACGAGCGCCTCGGCGTACTGGGCGACGAGTGCTGGTCGCGGCTCTAGGATGCTGAGGGTGGGGCACAACTCGACCGCGTCACGGAGTGTGTCATCCCTGCGCGGATGCCGCGCAGGCGGGCCTCCCCAGACACATTGACCACCCTTGATCGCACCTCGTCACTCAGGGCAACCGGTGAGCCTACGAGCCCGGGGCGCGCGACCAGTTCGCACTGGAAGGCAAGCGAAGGGATCGCCAGACAGGCGATGGCTCGAGATTCGGTGTCAGGTCGAATTGTGGACATCGGTTCCCCCGCCGAGAGGCGGAGGCGATTGTATCAGAACAAAAGTACTACGAGCAGGCCATCCCTAAATGCGGCTTAGTGAGTGGGAGTGCCCCGGTCGGCTTTCCGGAGGTTGACCTTCGGCTACATACCCTTGAGCGTGGCCAAGAACTCGACGTTGTCCACGGTGCGGCTGAGGCGATCGATGATCCGCTCGGCGGCGTCGCCGGAGTCCTCTTCGAGCATCGCGGCCATCCGCCGGAGCAGCCACACCTGCTTCAGTTCGTCTTCACCGAAGAGCAGGTCCTCACGACGGGTGGACGAGGCGAGCACGTCGATGGCGGGGAAGATGCGCTTTTCCGACAGGCGTCGGGAGAGCCGCAGTTCCATGTTACCGGTGCCCTTGAACTCCTCGAAGATGACATCGTCCATCCGCGAGCCGGTCTCCACGAGGCAGGTCGCGATGATGGTGAGGCTGCCGCCCTCTTCCATGTTTCGCGCGGCACCAAAGAACCGCTTCGGCGGGTACAACGCGATCGGGTCCATACCGCCGGAGAGCGTGCGGCCCGAGGTCGGCATCGCCGTGTTGTAGGCGCGTGCTAGGCGGGTGATTGAGTCCATCAGGATCACGACGTCCACGCCACCCTCGACGAGGCGCTTCGCGCGCTCCAGGGCGGCCTCGGTGACGCGCGTGTGATCCTCGACCGGCTCGTCGAAGGTGGAGGCGATGACCTCGCCACGCACCGATCGACGCATGTCGGTGACTTCCTCAGGGCGCTCACCGATCAGCAGCACCATCAGATGCGCTTCCGGGTGGTTCGCCGTGATGCCGTGTGCGATCGACTTCAGCAGCATCGTCTTGCCGGCCTTCGGCGGGGAGACGATCAGGCCACGCTGGCCTTTGCCGACCGGGGAGAACAGGTCCACCGTGCGCTGGGAGACCTCGTGCTGCACGGTCTCGAGGCGGAACTTCCGGTTCGGGAAGATCGGCGTCATCGCGTCGAAGTCGGGGCGACGCTTCGCCTCTTCAGGGTCCATACCGTTCACGGCGTCGACGCGCAGGAGGCCGTAGTACTTCTCGGAGGTCTTCGGCTGGCGCACTTGGCCGGTGACGTAGTCGCCGGAGCGGAGACCGAAGCGGTGGATCTGCGACTGCGAGACGTAGACATCGTTCGGGCCGGGGAGCAGACGCTCACCGCGGAGGAAGCCGAAGCCGTCGTCGACAACGTTTAGGACACCGCCGGAGAAGATCGTCCCGTTCCGTTCGGCCTGTGCCTCCAGGATGCGGAAGATCAACTCCTGCTGGAGCATCCCCGCGGCGCCATCGATCTCGAACTCTTCCTCGGCCATTTCGATGAGGTCTTCACGAAGGCGGGTTTCGAGTTCGGAGATGTGCAGGACGGGGATGGTGGGGTCGATGTCGGGGAGTTGTTCGAGGGAGGGGTCACCCTGTGGCGGACGGCCGTTGCCGTTGCGGCTGCCCCCCCCCCCATTGCTGCCACCAGGGCGGCGGCCGCCGGGACGGCGACGAGTTCGATTGGGGACATCCGAAGACGCGAGATCGCGTCCGCGCGGGGATGTGGTCATGGAACCACCTGAGTCGGTACGGGTCTGGATGGATACGACCTGCTCAAGAGCAGGGCCCGTGCGCGAGGGAGGCACAAGGGGCTTCGAAGGCGCGGCCACGAGCGGGACTGTTCCCTGACTGTAGCCGCAAGCACCACTGGACGGCAAGTGGGGTTACCACCCGGCCTGAACTCCGTCGTTCGAGGAGGTCGGGCGCGATCCGGCCTAGACCGGTGTGTACTTCTTCGCGTCCGCCAGAAAGATCTCGATGCCCTTATCCGTCAGCGGGTGGTTCACCATCTGGAAGAGCACTGCGGGCGGGATCGTCGCGATGTGGGAACCAGCGAGGGCGGCCTCGGTGACGTCGCGCGGGCCGCGGATCGAGGCGGCGAGGACTTCGCAGTCGAGTTCGTACGTCTCGAACAACTGCACGATCTCGCGGATCACCTCCATGCCGTCGTGGCCGGCATCGTTCAGCCGCCCGACGAACGGCGAGACGAAGGCGGCCCCCGCCTTCGCCGCGAGCAGCGCCTGGTTCGCGGAGAAGATCAGCGTCGTGTTCACGCGGATGCCCTCGGCGCTGACGCGCTTGATGGCGGCGAGACCCACCTCCGACATCGGGATCTTCACCACGACGTTGCGATGCCATGCGGCGACGCGCTTCGCCTCCGCGACGAGCGCATCGAGCTCCATCGAAATGCACTCAGCGGAGATCGGACCGTCTACGACCGCGCAGATTTCGAGGATGCGCGCCTTGTAGTCCACGCCCTCGCGAGCGACGAGCGTTGGGTTCGTCGTGATGCCGTCGACGACACCCATCGCCGCACCCCGGCGGATCTCGTCGATGTTCGCGGTGTCGAGGAAGATCTGCATCGGGGGCCTCGGATCACTGCTTCGCAGCAGGCGGCTAGAAGGGCTTGAAGACGGGCAGCCACACCATGAACGGGACGGTGACCACGATCAGCGTACCGAAGACAAGCGGGACGTTGTCGGCGAGCGCCTCGCGCAACTCAGGCGTCTCCGCGCCGTGCTTGCGAGCGGCCAGGGCAAGGTAGCGCACGCGCCGCAGGCCGATCCCCATCAGCGGCAAGAAGATGAAGATGTTGAGCATCGTCAGCACCTGCAGCGCGACCAGCCAGCCGGTCGTGATCACGTTCCATCCGGCGGCGGTCGCCCAGAAGTACCCCGAGAAGAACGTCGCGATGAGGCCCGGCAGCAGGAAGAAGGTCTCGCCTCGCTGCGCCTGATTCAGCAGGAACGACTTCTCATCGTTGGTGGGTGCCGTCCAGGCCTTCCAGATCGGCACCACGGTCGTGCCGACCCCGGCCATCATCAGGAACAACGACATCAGGTGCAGGAACCGCCAGAACGTCACGCGACGCCAGACGCTGTGCTGGCGGGCGTGCCCGCCGAGGTTCCACGCGCGCGGTGGTACTCGACGGCCGCACCGATGAAGTCACGGAACAGCGGGTTGGGCTGATTCGGGCGGCTGGTGAACTCCGGGTGGAACTGCGCCCCCACCATGAACGGGTGGTCGCGCAACTCGCAGATCTCCACCAGCCCGGTCGCGACATCGCGTCCCGCGACCACGAGGCCGGCCTGCTCCAGTTGCGGGAGCAGCGCGTTGTTCACCTCGTAGCGGTGACGGTGCCGCTCGCGGGCGATCTCCGTGCCGTAGGCAGCAGCGGCCTTCGTCCCCGGCACCAGCCGGCAGTCGTACCCGCCGAGGCGCATCGTGCCGCCCATCTCGTGGACCTCCTGCTGTTCGGACAGCAGGGAGATCACCGGGAAGGGCGCGCGCGGGTCGGCCTCGGTGGTGTTCGCACCGGGCATCCCAGCGACGTTGCGCGCGAATTCGACTACGAGCATCTGCAGGCCGAGGCAGTCACCGAGGTACGGGATCTTCCGTTCGCGCGCGTAGCGCACGCCCTGGATCTTGCCTTCCATGCCGCGGTCACCGAAGCCGGGGCACAGCAGCATCCCGTCCACGTCACCGATGACCTGCGCGGGGTCGCCGCCTTCGAGGTCCTCGGAATGCACCCACTTGATGTCGAGCGCTGCGTGGTGATGCACGCCCGCGTGGACGAGGGCTTCCTTGATCGAGAGGTATGCGTCGTGCAGTTCGACATACTTCCCAACGATCGCGACGCTGACCGTCCGCTCCGGCCGGTGCAGCCGCTCGACGAACTGCGCCCATTCCTCGAGGTTTGGGCGCGCCGTCCCGAGGTCGAGTGCCTTCGTGACGAGGTCGCCCAGGCCGGTCGCCTCGAGGACCAGCGGTACCTCGTAGATCGACTCGGCGGTCTGGAGGGCGATGACCGCCTCCTTCTGCACGTTGCAGAAGAGGGCGAGTTTTTCGCGCAGGCCGTCTGGGACGGGGTGGTCAGAACGCGCCACGATCACGTCCGGCTGGATGCCGAACGAGCGCAGTTCGCGCACCGAGTGCTGAGTCGGCTTCGTCTTCAGTTCGTGCGTCGAGCCGATGTGCGGCAGCAGCGTCACGTGGATGGAGAGCGTCTCGTCCTTCGGTGAGGCGTAGCGCATCTGGCTGATCGCCTCGAGGAACACCTGGCCCTCGATGTCACCCACCGTGCCACCGACCTCGACAATCACCACGTCTGCCCGAGGGCTGCTGGCGGCGAGGCGGATCCGGCGCTTGATCTCGTTCGTGACGTGCGGGATCGCCTGGATCGTGCCGCCGAGGTAGTCCCCGCGGCGCTCCTTGCGGATCACCTCTTCGTAGATCTGTCCGGAAGACGAGGAGTTCACCTTGCTCAGGTCAGCCGCCAGGAATCGCTCGTAGTGCCCGAGGTCGAGGTCCGTCTCCGCGCCGTCGTCGGTCACGAAGACCTCGCCGTGCTGATACGGCGACATCGTGCCAGGGTCGACGTTGATGTACGGGTCGAGTTTGAGGATGGAGACCGCGAGCCCGCGCGCCTTGAGGATACGCCCCAACGAGGCGGAGACGATGCCCTTCCCCACGGAAGAGACCACGCCACCTGTCACAAAGACGTACTTGGCCATGTTCGGCGCCGATCGTCGGGGAGACGTTCGCGGATTCCCTACTCTACCCGCCTCCGCCGAGGGGTGTCGAACCTGCATCTGGCACACTTAGGATTCCGGCGTGACCACCCCTTACGACCCCACGCTCTTCGCGGGCACCGCCGCCTTCTACCTGCGCGGCCGCCCGCCCTATTCCCGCGCCCTGCCCGAGTTCCTCGCCCGCGAAGCCGACCTCCGAGGCAGGCGGGCGCTCGATGTGGGGTGCGGGCCGGGGACGGTCGCAGTCGATCTCGCGCTGCACGCCGCCGAGGTCGTTGGGCTCGACCCGGACGGGGAGATGCTGGCTGAGGCCGAGCGTCACGCAGGGCATCGAGGGGTGGCGAACCTGCGGTGGGTGCTCGGGCGGGCGGAAGACCTCGGCACGCTCGACCTTGGGCGGTCCGCGCTCATCACGTTCGCGCAGTCCTTCCACTGGACGGATCGCGAGGCGGTGGCCGACCTGGTCTATGACCTGCTGGAGCCGGGCGGCGTCCTCGCCTTGATCGGCCACGAGGTGCGTGGGTGCCCTCAGCCGGCGGGGCCGGGCTTCCCGCCGATCCCTCCGAGGCGATCCAGGCGCTGCTCGACCGGTACCTCGGGGCGAAGCGGCGAGCCGGGCAGGGGGCGTGGATGCTACCCGCCGAGCGGCATGAGGACGTGCTGGCGAGGACGCGGTTCGGGCGACCGGAGACGGTCTACCTCGAAGGGCGGTCGGACCTCGTCCAGTTGGTCGAGGACGTGCTGGCGAACGTCCACTCGATGTCGTACGCCGCACCGCCGCTCTTCCACGACCGACTGGAGGCGTTCGACGCCGACTAGGAAGGCATCCTTGCGATCGTTTTCGGGTAGCCCGACCACGTCGCGGTAGAATGAGTGCAGGCGCTCCGGGTGCTCGCTGGTGATGTTGATGTTGAACGACGTGACTTCCATCGCGGGCTCCTTCGATGTGCGGGGTTCGAGGTTAGCCCACGACGTCGTTGCCCCAGCCCTCGGATGGCACACGCGCGGGACTAGCGCGCGGGGTAATGACGCGCGGCGGGCGTGTCCCGGATGTACGTGTGGTGGTCGAGGTCGAAGTACAGCCGTTCGCTGGCTGGGGGCTCGCTCATCATGATCAACTCGGAGGCCCCACCCTCGTCCGGGACCTGCTGATGGATGTCGTCGGGCGGCGAGTACCACCAGCCGATGTCCCCCGGCTCGATGCGCACCTCACGGACGAGTTTCAGGCGCGCTTCGCCCTCGGCGCTGCCGTCGTCCTCACGGACATACTGCCGGTACCACTCGGTGCCCTTGTGGGCGGCCATCACGCCCCACGCGCCGTGCGTGTGGACTGCCGTGGTGGCGGGGAAGTGCGCGAGCATCAGTTGGAATCCGCCACCCGGCTCGCTATACAGCCGCTCGCCACGCGCTCGTGCCGCATCGGCGAGCGCTTCGAGGTTCTTCCACCGTGCGATCTCCTTCATGCGGTGCGCGATGTCGGCGAGTGATGCGTCGTTCACCTGCCCGCCATGCTGCGCCACGATCGCGTGTGCGTCGGAGATGAAGGCTCTGATGGCACCGTCGGTGTCGATTTCGGGCATGGTCGCTCTCCCGTTCCAGGACAATGCCCCGCCGATCGGCGGGGCATTGTGTGCGATTCTAGGGTCATCCGCTAGACCGCGAGGGCGTCCGCGACGTCCTTCAGGCCGAGCGACTCCAACTTCGCGCGGCTCGGCTTGCTGGTTTTCGTGTCCCAGCCGGCCTCGCCGAACCAGTCGTTCTTCATCGTTTCGAGGTCAACCGTGACGCCCTCGTGCGGGCCGGCGGCCTGCGGCGGGCTGCCGAGGATGCGGCCGGGGACGGTGCGAGCAGCGGGGTTGTTCCCGTGCTTCACCGCGAACGCCATCCGTAGGTTAGCGATCCGCTCACCGGCGATGTCGAGTTCCTCGTGCGTGGTGTCCCAGCCGGTGACGAGGTTGATCCACTCAGGGATGCGGTCGGTCGGGGACATCGTGTATATGAAGTAACACATGCCTGCGCTGTTCATGACGTGGGCCTGCTCGTGCGCGGCCTTCAACTGCGGGCCGCGCTCGTCCGTCGCGCGGCGGTCCTTCGGGCCCTGCTTCATCGTCGGGAACTTGCTCGCCTTACCCGGGGACCACAGGGTATGCCGCGCTGGCGTGGGGTCGAGGGCGTACGAGGCGGCGAAGCCCACATCGAGCTTCGGGTCGTGCATCGGTGGCTCTTCGCCGTCGATCGAGGTGACGTAGTCGCCAGCGTTACGCCCGATCTTCTGCGCCGCGATCCGCGTCCCGTCCGCGAGCAACTCGCCGAGGTTGCCCTCACGGTTGCCGATCGCGTGCAGGGCCTTCAAGACAGCCGACGCGTTCGCCCAGGTGAGGTCGAGGCCGTCCGTGTCCTCTTTGGTGAGGAGGCCGGCCGTGTAGCACTCGATGGCGAACGAGATCGTGGCGCCGGTCGAGATGGTGTCGAGGCCGTACTGGTTGCACCAGTGGTTGATGGCGATCATCGCGTCCGTGTCGTTGACGCCGTTCATCACGCCGAAGGCACCCATCGTCTCGTACTCCGGGCGGTGGGTGTGCTTCGGGAAGGCGAACTCGCCGCGGTCAGAGCCGTCCACGGACTCGGCACCGCAGGCGACGGGGCAGTGCCAGCAGGCGTACTTCTTCTCCATGCTGGCGTTGACGGTCGGCCCGTTCATGTTCGCCATCGACATGCGGTCCACGAGGTCGACGACGCCGACGCCCCCCCAGTTGAGCACGGGTGCGTCACCGTTGATTGCGGAGTTCGCCGTGATGCCGGTGGTGCCGAACGTTGTGAAGAAGGTCTTCGAGGCCTGGTTGAACCCCTGGAGGCTCGACTTCACGGTCTGCAGGACGTCCTTCGTCTGCGCCATGATCTTCTTCTCAGGCTTCACGATGACGGCCTTCAGCATCTTCGAGCCCATGACCGCGCCCACGCCGGAGCGTGCTGCGAGGCGCCCCCGCTCGTTCGCGATGCCGGACATGATCGACAATTTCTCGCCCGCAGGCCCGATCAGGGCGACGGAGATCTTCTTCCCCAGTTCGTCCTTCAGCCGGTCTTCGGTGTCGATCGCGAGGCCACCCCAGTAGGGGGCTGCGTCGCGCACCTCGACGGTGGTGTCGTCGATATAGATGTAGGAGGGCTTCGTGGCCTGGCCGTAGACGAGGAGGGCGTCATAGCCGGTGAACTTCAGGCTGGGGCCGAAGTCGCCGCCGCAGTTGGCGTCACCCCATCCGCCGTTCTTCGGCGACTTGCAGACGACCTGGAAGCGCTGGCCGAAGAGGGGGGTGCCGGTGAGCAGCCCCGGCATGAACCCTAGGACGTTGTCCGGGCCGAGCGGCTCTGCGCCGGCGGGGATGCGGTCGAACAGCAGGCGGGCGCCGAGGCCGTAACCGCCGAGGTGGTCCCGGTACATCGACTCCGGCAGTTCCTCGACCCAGTGCTGGCCGGTGGTCAGGTTGACGTTCAGGATGCGACCATTGAAGGCGCGCTCAGACATACCGACCTCCTACCAGCTACCACGGCAGGGCAGTAGCGGGTGCCCTTTATACCGCTTGTCACGTACGGTTTGTAGGTATCGCGCCGGATACTGTGGGCGCGCGGCTCAGAACGGACGTGATCGTGGCAAACAACTGGACGATCACGACCCTCCCGAATGGCCTTCGAGTCGTGGTGACGCCCATTCCCACCGCTCAAAGCGCCGCCGTCTCCCTCTGGGTGGGCGTCGGTTCCCGCGACGAGACGCCGACGACCAACGGCCTCTCGCACTATATCGAGCACATGCTCTTCAAAGGCACGACTCGTCGCCCGACCGCCGCGATGATCTCCGAGGCGATTGAGGGCGCGGGCGGCGGCCTGAACGCGTTCACCACCAAAGAAGTCACCTGCTACTGGAACAACCTCCCGTACGAGCGCGTCGAGACCGGCCTCGATGTGCTCGCCGACATGCTCCAGCGCTCGCTGATGGAGACAGTCGAGGTCGAGCGTGAGCGCACGGTCGTGCAACAGGAGTTGCGTCGCGCGAAGGACTCACCGGGGAACTGGGTGAGCGAACTGATCTCGGAGGCCACCTATGGCGACCAGCCGATCGGCTGGCCGATCGGCGGCACGCTGGACACGGTCGGCACGATGCACCGCGACGACTTCTTCTCGCATATGGCGACGCACTACCACCCCCAGAACGCCGTCCTCTCGATCGCCGGCAACGTCGATGCCGCGCGGGTCATCGACTTCGCGGGCCGGCAGTTCGGCGACTGGGCGTCGGGCGAGGTGATCGAGCGCGACATCGCGAAGCCCGAGCGGCCGCCCGATTACATCCGCATTGACGAGCGCGAGATCGAGCAGTGCAACCTCTCGCTCGCGATCCTCGGCATCGGGCGGAGCGACCCGGACAAGTACGCGCTCGACATCATGAACACGGCCCTCGGCCGAGGCATGTCCAGCCGCCTCTTCACCGAGGTGCGTGAACGTCGAGGTCTTGCGTACTCCGTCGGCTCTGGGTCGTCGCGCTACCGCGATATCGGCTCTGTGTCCGTGAGTGCAGGAGTGACGCGTGAGCATCAGGAGGAAGCGCTCCAGGTGATCATCGGCGAACTCCAGCGCATCGCCTCGGAGCCGATGAGCCCCGAGGAACTGACGCGCACGAAGGACTATGCCGCCGGCTCGTTCCGCCTCGGCCTCGAAACGCCGATGTCGTTCGCGCAGCGCTTCGGCGGCCAACTGCTCCAGGACGGCGCCATCGAGCCCCTCGACGTCACGGTCGAGCGCCTGCGCGCCATCACCGCCGCAGACGTCCAGCGCGTGGCCGCGCGCGTGTTCTCGGACGCGAAGTTCTCGCTCGCCGTCGTCGGCCCGTCGGCCTCCCCCGACCGCCTCGACGCCATCCTCCACGGCGCGTAGCCGCACCCCGAAGGAATTCGTAAATGGTTCCGTCGAAGCCCGCCGCGAAGGCTGTCGCTCCGACCTCAGCCTCGAGCGCCGCGGTGGACGCCTACTTCGCCACCCAGAAGCCGAGCGACCGAGCGCTGCTCGATCGGTTGCGCTCCGTCGCGCTGAAGGCGATCCCGGACGCGCAGCCCGCACTCAAGTGGGGCGCGCCGTTCGACCTCGTCAACGGCAAGAACATCACCTCGATGGCTGCGTTCAAGGAACACGTCACGATCAACTTCTTCGCGCCGCCCGAGGTGCTGATCGACCCCACCGGTCGCCTCGAAGGCGAGGGCAAAGGCAACCGTGCCTTGAAGGTCCGCGCCGTCTCCGACATCGACCCCGTGGCGATCACTCGATGGCTGAAGGCGGCGGTCGCCGCGAGCGGGTGAGCCGGCTCTAACGCGTGCGCTCCCAGCGCACGGTGCCGTCCTCGGCCTCGTGCATCAGCAGGCGCCCGTCCTCCCGCAGGAGGTCGAGGTGGGCCAGCGTCTCGCCGATCGCGCTGCGTCGCTTCATCATGCTGAACGTCGAATACGGGCGGTTCCACGTCACGCGTTCCGCGATCTGCACGGCTGACGGCCGCCCACCCTCGACGCTATCGATGGCGTCGAGCGCTTCGTGCAGGCGGTGCTCGTGGTGGTCCGCGATCACACGGCAGCGCTCCGGGAGGTCCTCGATCAGTTCCTCGTGCGCCGGCAGCGCGAGTCCGGTGTCGAGGTCGGCGACTTTCTTCAGTGAGGCGAGGAATTCGCGTAGAGGGTTTCGGCCCGCGGCCTCGTCCTCCTCGGAGAGCGAGACGTTCGGAGTGATGCGTGAGAGCACGTGGTCGCCCGTGAACGTGAGGCGGTGCTCCGGGAGGTAGGCGCAGAGGTGCCCGGGCGTGTGCCCCGGCGTCCACACCGACAGGACACGCCACCTATCGAACTCGATCGCTTCGCCGTCGACCAGGAGCCGGTTGGCCTCGATCCGCATGTGCCAGGAGCGACGCTCGGTCTCGGTCGCTGCGTCCGGGTGCGCGCCCTCCGCGACAGCGGCGGCCTTTGCCGCCTTCGCTGCCGCGCGGGCGGCACGCGCCTCTTCGCGCTGCTTGCTCTCCCACGGGGGCCCGCCGCGCTCCTCCGAGCGCCCGCGCTCGAGTTCTTCCGCGGTCACGCCGTGGCGCTGCATCCAGGCACGATGACGCGCCATCCAGTCCTCGTCGCCGCGGTGGCTGTTCTTGAACCACTCGACCTCGCGGCCCAGCATCGCCACCTCGCAGCCGGGCGCCTGCTGCTTCAGCCAGTGGGCGAGCCCGAGGTGGTCTGGGTGCGCGTGCGAGACGATCAGCCGCTGCACATCGGAGGGCGCGTAGCCGATTGCCTTCAGTTGCGCCGTGAGTGCGGCTTCGGCGTCGGGTGTCCCGTAGCCGGAGTCGAACAGCGTGACGCCGTGCTTGCCAGCGAAGGCGTAGGGCATGATCCACGGCAGCGCGTCCGAGGTCATCGGCGTCCGCAGTCGCCAGAGCCCCGGCACAATCTCGCGCGGCGGCTCAAGCGTGGTCACCTCGAAGTCAGGCACAGGTGCTCCATCCGCCAGTGCGCGCCCAGGCCCGTCGAGGGCCCTCGGGAGGTCGCGCCAGAAATCGATGGTATGCCGGGCGATGGGTACAGGGGTAATGGTTGATGAAGGTCGCGCTACAGTACGCCCGGGAATCTCCATGACAGATGAGGCCAATCAGCCAGCAGTCGCCGAAACGGCAACCTGGGGGCTTCGCGACCTCGTCATCTACTTCGCGAAGCTCGGGACCATCGGCTTTGGTGGGCCCGCCGCTCTCGTTGGCTACATGCGACGCGACCTGGTCGAAGACCGGAAGACGCTCGACGAGGACACGTACCACCTGTCGCTGGCCCTCGCCCAGATCATGCCGGGCCCGCTGGCCGCCCAGACCGCGATGGCGATTGGCTACTTTCAGGGCGGCATCCTGGGGGCCACGCTGGTGGGTGTTGCCTTCGTCCTCCCATCGTTCTTGATGGTCCTAGCACTGAGCATTGCCTACGTCGCCTTCGGGGGGCTGCCGTGGATGCAGGCGTTCTTCTACGGCGTCGGCGCAGCAGTGATCTCGATCATTGCGATGGCGGCCTACCGGCTCGGTGTTGGTACGAACAAGCGGGATCCGCTGCTCTGGGGTGTATTCACGGCACTGTTCGGAGCGACCGTCTGGTCTGGTGCGGAACTCGCCGTCCTCTTCATCCTCGCTGGCCTGCTCGTGGCGCTCATTCGAGCGTGGCCCGGTGCTACTCGAGGGGTTGTCCTGTCGGCGGCCTGCGTAGGTGGCGCCGTGCTCATCTGGCTCCTCGAACAGACACTGCTTCAGGCAGATGCTTCGAGTGGTGACGTGCACGTGCTCGTCCAGATCTTGCTCTTCTTCACGAAGGCGGGCACGTTCGTCTTCGGTAGTGGCCTCGCGATCCTCCCCTTCCTGCGGGAGGGAGTCGTCAACGAGCTCGGCTGGCTGAGCGAGCAGCAGTTTCTCGATGCGGTGGCGGTGGCCCTGGTGACGCCGGGGCCCGTTGTGATCACGGTGGCGTTCATCGGGTACCTCGTTGCCGGTGTGGCTGGAGCATCGATGGCGGCCGTCGGGATATTCCTGCCGGTCTACTTCTTCACCATCCTTCCCGCGCCGTGGTTCAAGCGACATCGCGACAACCGTCAGTTGAAGGCGTTTGTGGCCGGCACCACCGCCGCGGCCAGCGGCGCGATCGGTGGTGCGGTCGTTCTCCTGGCGCAGCGCGCGGTGATCGATGTGCCCACAGCCGTCATCGCGCTCGTCGGGCTAGCGCTGTTGTGGCGGTTCCGCGTACGCGAGTCGTATCTCGTCGCGGGGGCCGGGGTCGCAGGCCTGCTCCTCTGGCCGATCTTCGGCTCCTAGACTCGCGGCTTTACCGCCCGTGTCGCGAAGTACCCCGCGGCATGTAGGCGCGCGTCATTTCCGCGTGGTGCGGCGCCTCCACGAGGCCCACGAGGTGGAACCCGGCCGCGGCCTGCCCGCCGATCTGCGCCGTCATCGAGTGGCTGTACTCCAGCGCGCCCCCCGGCACACCGAGGCGCAGCCGCTCCTCTTCGCTCAAATACGTGAGGTCGGAATACGGCAGCGCGTGTCGCACCACGAGTTCGCCCCGGTTGTCCTCGGCGTCGCGGTCGAAGACGAACAGGTCGGGGTCCATGAACCCCGCGAGCAGCGTCCCGCCCGGGCGGAGCACTCGGAAGCCCACGCGCCGCACTGGTTCGAGGTAGGGGCAGAACAGGTTCGACACCGGGTTGAAGACGAGGTCGAACGACCCGTCCGCCAACACGCTCAGGTTTTGCATGTGGCCGAGGACAGTTGAGACATTGAGGCCGTCCCGCTTCGCCACCTCGCGGTCGCGTGCCAACTGCCTCGGCGAGTTGTCGAACACCGTTACCCGCGCGCCAGCCGCCGCGAGCACCGGCGCCTGCTGCCCGCCCCCCGACGCGAGCGCGAGGATATCGACTCCCGCGAGTGACGCGGTGAACCAGTCGCGCGCCACGGGCTCGTGCCCGATCAGCATTACGGACTAGTCGCCCGCCTGCGCCCGCGCGATCACCTCGGACGTCACGAGCAACGTCCACTCGTCCCCCTGCTCGACGAGGCGGTCCCACGCGTCACGGTTGTGCTGGACGGGGTCGATGCTGACGTCGATGTCGGCCATCGGCGGAGACTACCGCAGACCTACCGGTCGAGCAGCGCCAGCCCCAGCGCGAGGGCGCGACGTTCGAGGTCAGTCGAGAGCGTTCGCGCGGCCTCGTCGGCGGTGAGCGCCTCGATGCCGTCGAGGGCGCCGTCCGGCGCCGGCTCACCGCTCACCTCGACGGCGGCGACGCGGAGGAAGCCCATCGTCTCGCTGCCTTTGGCGGGGTGCTGCATCCGTACCGGCAGTCGCTCCGCGTGCAGGTGAGGTGTGCCCGCCGTCACCGCGAAGCGCGATCGCAGCAGCAACTCGATGCCCTCGGCGAAGCCCTCGTCCGGGTGGGGGGCGTCAAGGGAGAGCAGCATCGGCTGCGCGTCCGGCCAGCGCGCGAGCAGCACCGCGCCATCCTCGACACGTCGCACGACCAGCAGGATGCGCTCCGGGTTCGCGTCCGGCTGCGCCGCGCGCCGCACGAGGGCGTCCGGGTCAGCCTCGATGTCCGCGCCGGGTGCGCCCCAGTCGGTCATGGCTCGAACACCACGGCGGCTTCGAGGGCCTTCGCATCCACTTGCCCGACCGCTGCGACGTGCAGGCCGCCGCCGCGCATCACGCGGATCGTCACCCGCTCGACCTCTTCGACCGTCACCGCCGCCGACCGCGCCAGCGTCTGCTCCGGCGTCTTGAGCGGCAGGCCGAGGATCGCCTGGGAGCCGTACAGCGCGGACACCGACCGCGAGTCCTCCAGGCGCAACTGGGTGCGCGATCGCGTGACGGCCTTCGCGCGCGACAGTTCGTCCGCGCCGACCGGCGCGCACGCACGCGCGAGTTCCTTCGCGATCTCTCGCGCCGCCTCGATCGCCCGCTCGGGGTCGACACCCGCGTACACGCCGAACATCCCGCAGTCGCGCAGCGTCGCGATGTACGAGTGGATGTCGTAACAAAGCGCGAGTTCTTCGCGCAGCCGTGCGAACAGCCTCGACGACATCCCCTCGCCGAGGATCACCGAGAGCAGGTCGAGCGCGTAGCGGTCGTCGTCGTCAGAGGCAACGCCATGCAGGCCGAAGGAGAGGTGGACCTGCTCGGTGTCCTTGTCGTGGACCGTGACCAACGAGTGCCCGACGCGGCGCTGGTTCGGCACCCACGGCAACGGATCTCCGGCGCGCCAGTCCTCGAAAGCCAGACCGACCATCTCGCGCACCTCAGCGGGATCGACGGCGCCAGCGATCGAGACGACGGTCGCGTTCGGCACGTACTGACGTTGGTAGTACTCGCGGATCGCGGCGGCACTCAGGCCCTCGACGGACTCGTTCGTGCCCGCGATGTCGCGTCCGTGCGGCTGGCCTAGCCACAGCGTCTCGTCGAGGATCACGCCCACCTGCTCCGGTGGGGAGTCCTCGACGGCTGCCAACTCTTCGAGGATGACGTCGCGCTCACGCTCGATCTCGTGGTCGGGCAGCACAGAGTTCCGGATCATGTCGCCCAGGATGTCGACCGCGCCGCCGAGGTACTCCGGCGTGACCTTGGCGTAGTAGACGGTCAGTTCGCGGTTGGTCGCCGCGTTGATGTTGCCGCCGATGCGGTCGATCTCCATCGAGATATCGAGCGGCTTCGGCCGCCGCTTCGTCCCCTTGAACAGCAAGTGTTCGAGGAAGTGCGACAGCCCGCCCTCGGCCGGCGTCGCCTCATACCGCGACCCCGCCGCCACATAGATCGAGGCAGATGCCGACCGCGCATACGGCATCGGCGTGACGAGGAGCCGCAACCCGTTGGTGAACGTAGTCAGGTGCGGCGACGCGAGGGGCATCAATTCGGGCACAGGATCCCGTTTCCGGTGATGTGTGGGAGGTCTCGGCCATCCTACCGGGAGGCGTGGGAGGGTCAAACGTCAGGTTCGGGGCAGTATCGTTTCGCCAGTCCTCGTCCATGTATTCAGATCTCATCCAGAGGAGTGCCCAATGAACTGGAACAAGTGGCTTCGGCAGATACCCCGCTGGGCGTCGACGGCCTTTACGGCGACTGTCATCGGTTGCTTCGTTGTCCTAGGACTGGGACAGCAAGAGTCCGCCGCCTAGGTGTTCTACTTGCCGCTGCCTCCGCTCTTCGCGCTTTTGTTCACCGGTCTGTACTTGTTCGTACTGCCGTATGGCACCAAGTGGCGCAGCGCGCGTCCGACTAAGTCATAAGCGAGCGGCGCGCCCTACATCTCCCACAGCACGTCACCTTTGAGGTCGGCCGGGTGCGACTTCGAGGCGTAGACGGCGTACTCCGCTTGCGAGGCGCCGATCGTCGTGCTCGGGCCGTGGCCGGGGAGCACGAGCGTCTCCGGCGGTAGGACGTACAGGCGCGAGGTGATCGAGGAGATCTCCTGCTGGAGGTTCTCGGCGGAGCCGGTGCGGCCGGGCCCGCCCGGGAACAGTGTGTCGCCGGTGATCAGTGCCCCGCCGACGAGGAAGCAGGTCGAGCCAGGAGTGTGCCCCGGCGTATGGATCGCGCGCACCGTGGCGCTGCCCACCTCGAACGTGGCACCGTCGGCGAGGGGTTGGACGTTGCGTGTGGCATCGAGGTTGGTCTCGGTCGCGCCGGCAAAGACAGGCGCTGGTGTGTGCGCGCGCAGGATGTCGAAGCCGAGCCAGTGGTCGCTGTGGTGGTGCGTCACCACGATCCGCTCGACCGGCGTGTCGCCGAGCGCTGTCACGACGGCCTCGGCGCCCTCCGGTACATCGATGACCGTCGCGGGGCCACCCGATGCGGGGCGCAGGATGTAGGTGTTGTTCGCGAACCGTCCGAGTGCGGGCACGATCTCGATGGTGACTGTCGCATCCGCGTAGATCTGCTTCGCCATCTCGTCTCCTCCTACTCTGGCCGCTGCCCGAGGCCCGCGCGACGGCCATCCGTCCACGCCAGTCCCTCGTCCGCCAGCCGTCCGAGGAGCATACGCACCCGCGCTCGATCCTCGGCTGTCGTGGCGCCCGCCCGCTTCGTGAGCACGCCGAGGGTGACCGACGCGCCCTCGGCGTCACTCGCTGCATCCCCCGCTGCGTCACGCAGCACCTGCATCACCCGCCCGCGCGCCTGCCGTTCCGAGCCCTCGAATGCGCCCTGCGCGCGCACCGGCTCTGCCACCTCACCCGCCGCGAACCGAGGCCGCGCGGCGCACATCGAGGCGACCACGCACACCTCGCACCTCGGGCGGGGCGTGCAGATGCGCGCGCCGTAGTCCATCAGTGCCGGGTTCCAGCGCGCGCCTTCGCCCGAAGGGAACAGCGCGGCTGTCGCCGCATCGATCTCGGCGCGAGGGGTGTCTCGCGCTGGCTGCAGGTCGCCGAACACCAGCCGCCCCACGACGCGCACGATGTTCGTGTCCACAGCGGGTGCGTCCTCCTCGAAGCCGAACGTGCGCACGATGGCGGCTGTGAACGGCCCGATCCCCGGCAGGGCCAGCAGCGCCTCCGGGTCGCGAGGCAGCGCTCCCCCGTGCTCCGCGACACACTGCCGAGCCGTCTCATGCAGGCTGACGGCCCGCCTCGGGTATCCCGCCCGGCCCCACGTTTGCAGCACCGAGGCGCGGTCAGCCCTCGCGAGGTCAGCGAGCGTTGGGAAGGCCGCCATCCAGCGTGCGTAGATCTCCAGCACCCGTGCGATCTGCGTCTGCTGCGCGCAGACGGCCGCGACCAGCGCGGCATACGGGTCGTGTGCTTCGCGCCAGGGGAACGGTTCCGCGTGCGCGTCGTACCACGCGAGCAGGCGTCGCTGTACCGTTCGCCGCCGGGCTGTCGGCAGCACGTACGGACGTGTCGCATGGGGAGCCTTCGAGGTCGCGCGTGGCATCGTCGCCCGAGGGTACCGGGCGGATGCGGCGGTGTACCATGCGCTGCCGAGGGGTGGTGCGCCATGGTCGCTGCGAAGAAACCTGCCGCGAAGAAGCCCGCCGCCAAGAAGCCAGCGGCTCGCAAACCCGCCCCCACGCGCCCCGCCTCGAAGCCCGCCGCGAAGAAGGCACCCGCCCGTAAGCCTGCGGCGAAGAAGCCCGCATCGAAGACGGTCGTGAAGAAGGCCGTCGTCAAGAAAGCCAGAACTCAGACCGTCAGCACGAAGGCTGCTCTGAAGCCCGCAGCAAAGAAGGCTGTGACGAAGAAAGCCGCCGCCAAGGAGACCATCGAGTCGCGCGTGAACGTCGTGAACGACCACCTCACGCAGCACGTCGTTGTGGTGAAGCAGTTCACTCGCACCTTCCCCACCTCGAACGTCTGGGTGCTGAAGGATGGTCGCGAGGCCGCGCTGCTGGACGCGGGCTACGGCGACAAGCAGTCGATCGGCGAGCGCTCGAAGTTCTTCACAAGCGAGATGGGTCACCTCGACTTCAAGACCATCGCGATGACGCACCACCACTACGACCACTCGTCGGGGGCGCGCCAACTGCGCGAATTACTCAAGGCCGAGACTGCCATCAACCCCATCGATGAGGTGCTGCTCCACACACCGCCCGCGCCTTCCCAGGGCAACGAGGACCTGCCGGACGAAGAAGATCTCGAGGAGCGCGTCGCCGTCTGGCGTGCCGAAGCCCTCGCGACGCCGATCGACCGTCCGCTCTCGGACGGCGAGACGTTCCGTGTCGGTGGCCTCACGGTGCAGGCGGTCCACACACCTGGCCACACTGCCGGCCACAACTGCTACTGGGTAGAGGACTTGCGCGTCCTCTTCACCGGCGACAACGTCCTCGGCGTCGGCACCAGCGCCATTGGCCCACCGCCAGCCGGCGACATGAAGCAATACCTTGACTCCCTGCTGCGCATGCGCGAACTGCAGGCCACGCTCTTCGCCCCTGGCCACGGCCCCACCGTGGCCGCCACCGACGCGAAGGTGCAGGAACTGCTCGACCACCGCGCGACGCGTGACCGCCAGATCATCGATCTCATCGATAAGGGCTACGCGACCGACCGCCAGATTCGCCGCGCGCTCTACCCCGAGATCCAGAAGGGGCTGCGTCGCGCCGCGGGCGGCCAGATCCGCTCCCACCTCGCCAAGATGGTGGGCCAGGGCATCGCCGTCGTCACCCAGGAGGACGATGGCAAGGTCTGGCGCGTCGCCCTGACGAAGTAGGCATACCGCGGTGTCACCCCGGCGATGGCTTCGGCGAACGGCATCTGCCCCCTCGATCCCTGCGTGGCGGATAGGGCGTCGCGGACGGGATTGAGGATCCCGTTCTGGCACATCCAAGGGAGGGCGAGGGAGGGCTACAGCGCGCCGAGGTAGCGGTTCAACTCGTACGGCGTGACCTGGGCGCGGTACTCCGCCCACTCGATCCGCTTGTTCGCGATCAGCGACTCGAAGACGTGGTCCCCGAGTTCGCTGCGCATCAGCGCGGAGCCGGAGAATTGCTGGATCGCGTCACCGAGGGACAGCGGCAACGTCCGCAAGCCTCGGGCGGCACGTTCGGCCTCGGTGAGGCCGGAGCGCGCGGGTTCGGGCAGCGGGGTCTTCGCAGCGATCCCGTCGAGGCCAGCCGCGAGCACCGCCGCGAACGTCAGGTACGGGTTGCAGCCCGGGTCAGGTGCGCGGTACTCAACGCGTGTGGCGACCGTCGCCTCGACGCGGTGCGCCGGTACCCGCACGAGGTCGGCGTCGTTCGTGTGCGACCACGTCGCGTACACCGGCGCCTCGAAGCCCGGGATCAGACGCTTGTACGAGTTCACCCACTGGTTCGTGATCAGCGCGATCTCCGGCGCGTGCTGGAGCAAGCCCGCTACGTAGTGCTTCGCGTCCGCGGAGAGCGTGTCCGGAGACTGCGGGTCATGGAAGGCGTTCGCTTCGCCTCGGAACAGCGAGAGTTGCAGGTGCATCCCGCTGCCGTTCTGATCCGCGATCGGCTTCGGCATGAACGTCGCGTGGACGCCAGCGCGCGCCGCGACTTCCTTCACCACGAGCCGGAACGTCATGACCGCGTCCGCCATCGTCAGGGCGTCCGTGTAGCGCAGGTCCATCTCGTGCTGGCTCGGCGCGACTTCGTGGTGACTCAGCGCGACCCCGATGCCCAACTCCTCAAGCATCAACACCGTCTCGCGCCGCAGGTCCGAGCCGCCATCGAGCGGTGTGAGGTCGAAGTAGCCGCCCTGGTCCAGGGGCACCGTCCCCTGCGCGTCCTTGAAGTAGAAGTACTCGATCTCGGGCGACACGTAGAACGTGTACCCTTGGTCGGCGGCACGGCGCAGCGTCCGCTTCAGCACCTGCCGAGGGTCACCCTCGAATGGTTCCCCGTTCGTCCGGTAGATGTCGCAGAACATCCGCGCCACCGCGTTTGGCCGCGGACGCCACGGCAGCACCTGGAACGTCGCCGGGTCTGGCATCGCGATCATGTCGGCTTCGTCACGCCGCGCGAAGCCCTCGATCGCCGCCCCGTCGAACGTGATCCCGTCCGTCAGCGCGTGTTCGAGTTCCTCGACCGTAATGGCGACGGACTTCAGCATTCCGAGGATGTCCGTGAACCACAGCCGGATGAACTTCACATCGTGATCGCGGCACGCCTGCAAGACGTGCTGCACCGACCCCGCACCAGATTCACGTTCAATCATCGCCAGATCGTACCGTCCGACCTGTTTCCAGATTGTTTCTACGGGCCGCCTCAGACACCCATTGGGGTCTGGGACGTTCAGCCGCTACCCGTTGAAATACAACTCGTACTCGTAGGGTGTCGGACGGAGGGCGGCGGCCTGCACCTCCTCGCGCTTCATCGCGATCCAGCGCGCCACCAGGTCCTCCGTGAAGACCGCACCCTCGAACAGGAACGTTTGGTCGCCCGCCAGCGCGTCCAACGCCGCCTCCAGGCTCCCCGGTACGCGAGGTACACGCGCCGCCTCTTCCGCCCGTAACTCGTAGATGTTCCGGTCCAGCGGGTCGCCCGGGTCGATCTGATGGCGGATTCCGTCCACGCCAGCCATCAGCATCGCCGCAAACGCCAGATAGGGGTTGGAGGTGCCGTCAGGTGGGCGGAACTCGATGCGCGTGGCCCCCGCCGCCGAGGAGTACGTCGGGATGCGCACCGCCGCCGACCGGTTCCGCGCCGAGTATGCGAGGTTCACCGGCGCCTCGAAGCCCGGCACCAGACGCTTGTACGAGTTCGTGGAGGGCGCGCAGAACGCCATCAGCGCGGGCGCATGCGTCAACAGCCCGCCGATGTACCACCGTGCCGTCTGGGACAGGCTGGCGTAGCCGTTCGCGTCATGGAAGAGCGGCACGCCATCTTTCCAGAGCGACTGGTGCGTGTGCATCCCGCTGCCATTGTCCCCGAAGATCGGCTTCGGCATGAACGTCGCGGCCTTGCCGTGCGCTCGCCCGATCGTGCGGACGAGGTATTTGTACCACTGCGTCTCGTCCGCCTTCTTGCGCAGGCTCGCGTACTTCGTGGCGATCTCGCCCTGGCCCGCTGCGGCGACCTCATGGTGGTGTACTTCCACCTCGATGCCCGCGCTTTCGAGGGCTTCGGCGATCGCCCAGCGCACGTCGGAGGTCTGGTCCGCGGGCGGGACGGGCGAGTAGCCCTCCTTCGTCCCGATCTTGGCGCCGAGGTTCGGGTGCTCGTCATGCCCGCTGTTCCACGGGCCCTCGACCGAGTCCACCGTGAAGAATGCCGTGTTGGCGTTCTGCTGGAAGCGCGCGTCGTCGAACAGGAAGAACTCCAACTCCGGTCCGAAGTTCGCGGTGTCCGCGATCCCCGTCGATCGCAGATAAGACTCCGCCAGCGCCGCGATCCGTCGAGGGTCGCGCACGTAGCGCTCACCCGTCTGGGGCTCGACCACGTCGCAGACGATCGCGAGCGTCGGGACCGCCTCGGATGGGTCGACCACGGCCGTGTCGAGGTCGGGGAGCAGGAGCATGTCCGACTCCTCGATCGCCTGGAAGCCGCGGAGGCTCGATCCATCGAATCCGAAGCCGTTGACCGTGCTCTCCTCCGTCAGCCGTCCGGCGGGGACGGAGAAGTGGTGCCACCGTCCGGGCAAGTCCGTCACACGGAGATCGACGCGCGTGACGCCTTCCGAGGTCATCCGCTGACGGATGTCGGCCAGATTAGCCATCTCAACTGCCTCCGAGCCTGCGCTGCCTGGAGGGCAGCCCGTCGATTGAACCACGCATACCGCGTGAGGGGGCCCGCCCCCGCACTGACTTCGTGGATGCGCGCGCGAAACCTGTGAGAAATATTCCCGACACTGAGGCTTCACATTCACGACGCGACCGCGAGATCGGAGATTCTCAGACTCGATCTCGTAGTCGAAGGGCTCGACCGGGCCTCCAGATTCACTGGTGGACGAGGGAGTCACGTGGTGATCCGAACCGGCCACCTCACGATCGACCGCGACCGCTATATGGTCACCGTGGACGGTCGTCCGATCCGCCTGACCTACATGGAGTTCCACGCGCTGCTCATGATCGCGGAGCACTCCGGTCGGGTGGTCACCTATGACTGCTTGGCGGAGGCCCTCTGGGGCTCTGCCGGCCCGGAGGCGCGCAGGCGCCTCGCCGTCATCGTCTCGCGCGTCCGCTCCAAGCTAGGCGAGGCCGCGGACGCCATCGATACCGTCCACGCGTCGGTTATCGCCTCGCCCCTGAGGCCTAGCCGAAGCACCGACAGCCCGCGACCGGAGGGGGCCCCGACCCCCTCCGGTCGCGACCCTCCTCCCCAGAGCGACACTCCGATGTGACGGCGATACATCCCCCGCACTGCGGACTCGTATCCGAAACACCGCGCCCATACACTTCCGCCCATGCAGCGGATCCTCGTGCTCACACGTGACGGCGAGCATCTGCGCTCGGTAGAGGCTGCGGCGCGGCCGGATGGTCGCGTCGTGCGTGCTGAGCCATCTGCCGAGGGCGCCCTCGTCGCCGTGCGCGACTGGCGGCCGGCCGTCGTCGTGCTCGACCTCTCGATCGGCCTCACCGCGGGCGGCGTCGCTGCGCTTCTGCGTGACGAGGCGCTCGCGGTGAGCACCGCCGTCCTCGCGATCGCCACGCCGAGCCAACTCGCCCTCATCGGTCCCGGCACGCAGGTCGACGACTTCGTCCTGTCACCGGTCGATGACGTCGAACTCCGCCTGCGTCTGTCGAGGCTGATCTGGCAGCGCACCGGCGCGACCGACGGCTCGATGATTCGCCACGGCGCCCTCGTCATCGACCTCGAACGCTACAAGGTCACCTTGGAAGCCGAGGTCGTCGACCTCACTTACAAGGAGTACGAGCTGCTGCGTTTCCTCGCATCGAACCCCGGCAAGCCGTTCACCCGCGAGGTGCTGCTGAACCAGGTGTGGGGCTACGACTACTACGGTGGCTCGCGCACCGTGGACGTCCACATTCGGCGCATCCGCGCCAAGATCGAGAACCGCGAGCAGTACATCGATACCATCCGCAACGTCGGCTACCGGTTCATCGAGACCTTTGGCGCGCCGGTCGCGCCGCTGCCCCGCTAGCCCTCGACGTCCTCGCGCGCCCTCTACCCGAGCGCGTCGGCGATCTGATCCACGTGCCCCTGCAGATGCTCCGCGTGTGACTGCACCTGCTGGCGCAGCGATCGACGTGCGCCGCGGATGCTGCCGGGGCGGCCCCAGCCCGCGTCTGGCGTGCCGGAGAGCAGTTCGACCGTCTTGCCAACCTCGGACTCCACGATGGCGATGAGGTCGGCTGGGGAGTGGGCTTCGAGGGCTGCCGTCTCGACGTCTTCGTCGAACGCGAGACGGGCGGGCTCGGTCATCGTCGCCATCTGGTGGATGAAGACGCCGTTCTTCTGCGCATACAGCGCCATGTGCGCCAGTGTGTGCTGCGCCGTCCACTCGCCGCCCTCGCGTGGTGCGGACGTCCACGCGCTCGCGCGGACATTCGAGGTGACGCCACGTAGCCGCTCGGAGACGGTCGCGAGGGACTCCACCAGATGGGCGTACTTCTCTGGTGCACCGGTCACGAAGTCGATGCGCGCCATCTACTTCACCTCCAGCAGCAGTTCCACCTCAACCGAGGCGTTCAGCGGCAGCGAGACGAGGCCGATCGAGGTGCGTGCGCCGACACCGTCGTCGTCGCCCAAGATCTCTTTGAGCACCTCGGACGCGCCGTTCACCACTTGCGGCTGGTCGACGAACTCGGGCGTGCTCGCCACGTAGCCGACGGTACGGATCACGCGCGCCCCTTCGAGGGTACCCAGCAGGTGCTGCGCCGCCGCGAGCGCGTTGATTGCGCATTGCCGGGCCGCTGCCTTGCCCTCCTCGATGCTCACGCCCGCGCCGAGGCGGCCGGTCGCGACGAGGGCGCCGTCCTTCATCGGCAGTTGGCCGGAGACGAACACGAGGTTCCCCGTACGCACCGCCGGCTTGTAGATCGCGACGGGCGAGACCAGCGGGAGGTCGATGCCCAGTTCCTTCAGACGGTCGGCGATGCTCATAGCGCGTCCTCTCCAAGGATCCGTTCGAGGACTCCGGTGAGTTCCTCGTCGCTGTAGAAGTGAATGGTGAGGGACCCGCGCCCCGTCTGGCTCCGCTTCAGCGTCACCTTCGTGCCGAGGGAGCGCTGCACCGCCTCCTCGAATCCCGCGGTGACTGCCGCCGGGCTGCGTACGTCCGGCTTCGGCTGGCGCGGCTTCGAGGGCTTCGCCTCGGTGCCACCCCACTCGCGCACCATGCGCTCGGTCTGGCGCACGTTCAAGCCCTCGGCGACCACCCGCTCGCACGCGGCCAGACGATCCGCCTGCGACGCGAGCCCGAGGAGCGCCCGCCCATGCCCTTCGGAGATATCGCCACCCGTGATCGAGGCGCGCACCTCCACCGGCAGGTCCATCAGCCGCAGCGTGTTCGCGATGGCGACGCGGGATTTGCTCACGCGCTCCGCGACCTGCGCCTGCGTGAGGTGGAACTCCTCGATCAGCCGCTGGTACGCGACCGCCTCCTCCAACGGATTGAGGTCGGCGCGTTGGACGTTCTCGACGATGGCGATTTCGAGGAGTTCCTGCGTGGTCGTCTGACGGATCGTGACCGGTACGCGCTCGAGGCCAGCCGCCCTCGCGGCACGCAGACGGCGCTCACCAGCGATCAGTTGGTAGACGACCTGGCCGTCCTGGCCGCGTTCCTGTGTGACCAGTAGCGGCTGGATGATGCCGTACAACTTGATCGACTCGGCGAGTTCCGCGAGCCGCACGGGATCGATGAACGTGCGCGGCTGCTGCGGGTTCGGGACCACGTCCTCGATCGCGACATCGGTCGCGGGCACGCGCTCGTCGCGCGGCGCCGTCTCCGGATCGCCGGGCGCGCCGTCCGGGATCAGCGCTGCGAGTCCACGGCCCAGGCCGCCCTTACGCGCCATGTGTGACCTCCGATGGCGGCGTTGCCAGTGTGGCACGCGGACGCATCGGCGCGACGGCCGGGATTAGATCGCGCTCGCGCAGCCGCTCGATCAGTTCGTTCGCGAGTTCCTCGTACGCGCGCGCGCCCGTCGAGGACGGGTCGTACGCCGTGATCGGTTCGCCGTGACTCGGCGCTTCCGCCAGTCGTACCGACCGAGGGATGACCGTGCGGAACGTCGCCGGGAAATGCGTACGCACCTCCTGCTCCACCTCGCGCGCGAGGTTCGTGCGGGCGTCGTACATCGTCAGCAGCACCCCGCGGATCGCCAGTTGAGGGTTGAGGTTGCGGCGGATCATCTCGACGGTCTTCGAGAGGTGCCCGAGGCCTTCGAGGGCGAAGTACTCCGCCTGCACCGGGATGATCACCTCGTCGGCGGCCGCCAGTGCGTTCACCGTAAGCAGGCCGAGCGACGGCGGGCAGTCCATCAGGATGATGTCGTATTGCGAGCGGAGGGATTCGAGGGCGCGCTTCATCCGGAACTCGCGGGCTATCACTGTCACGAGTTCGATCTCGGCACCCGCGAGCGCGGGCGTGGTTGGCACCAGCCAGAGGTTCGGTGTCGAGGTCGCCTCCACTGAGCGTTCCAGGGGATCGTCCTCGATCAGCGTGGCGTAGAGCCCGGCCTCGTCGCGACCGCGGATGCCGAGGGCGCTGGTGGCGTTCGCCTGCGGGTCGGCGTCGACGATCAGGACCCGCAGCCCACGCGCCGCGAGCGACGCGCCGAGCGAGACGGTGGTCGTCGTCTTGCCGACGCCACCCTTCTGGTTCGTCACAGCGATGCACACGCTCATCGAGGGCTGTCCGCGGTGCGCAGTGAGAGGGGCGGGAGGACGATCACAGGACGACTCCCGCTCGGGCGGCGATCTGCGCGAGCGGTGGCAACGGGGCGGGGCCGAGTGTCTCGACCTCGCAGGCGGCAGCAGCCGCAGCCAGACGGCCCGCCGTCACCAACCCCGCTCGCAGCCCGAGTATAAAGGCCGCCGCGAACACATCCCCCGCGCCTGTGGTGTCGATGGGCTGGGCGTCGACGGGCTCGATCCGCGACTCGCTGCCGTCACGGTTGACCGCTCGCGCACCCGAAGTGCCCTCCGTGACCACGACGCGCTCCGCCCGTGATGCCAGACGTGCGATGGCGCCCGGCGACCAGCGCGCGACCTCCTCCTGCGACAGGAAGATCGTCACCCCCTCGCGTGCCGCGTTCAGCAGCGCCGGCGACGGCGCACCGACAACCCGCACCGCCCCGTCATCCAGGCGACGACGTTGCATCCCCTGTGCCAGCAGCCCCACCCGCGTCCCGGGCCAGCGGTCGAGGAAGGACAGGACGTCCAGGTCCCCCGCGATCAGCGGACAGAGGAGGATCGTGCGCGGCTCCGGCCAGCCGTTGGGGATATCGAGCGCGGCGATCGGGGAGCGCGGCGGGTGTTGCAGTCGGAGACGGCGTTCGCCATCGACGTGAGCGTGCTCGAACAGCAGCGGTTCACGGTTCACCTTCGTCAGGACGAGTGGACGGATACCGAACGCCTCGGCCGTCCGCGCGGCGAATAGCACGCCGCCGCCCGGCGACTCCCGGACGGGCGTCTCGTCGACGAAGCGGTCGAGCGTGAGCGGGCCGGCGATCAGCAGCGGGACGGCATCGGCGAAGGAGAGACGTGGCGAGGCGTCGTCAGGCATGTGCCTTCAGCCGTCCTCGCTCGTCCTCAGACCGTGCGTGCTATTCGGCGGGCAGGATCTCGACCTGGCGGTTCTCACCGGATCCCACGCTCTCGGTGCGCACGCCGCCCTCCGTCTCAAGCGTGAGGTGGATGATCCGGCGCTCGTGGGCTGGCATCGGCTCTAGGGTGATCACGTCACCGCTGGCGCGCACCTCTTCGGCGATCTCTCGCGCCATATCCACCAGCATCTGCTCGCGTCGCCGTCGGTAGCCCTCGATGTCCAGGCCGAAGACTGGCGCGCTCTCGCGCCGCTGCCCCACGATCGTGTTCATCAGGTACTGCAGGTGGTAGAGCGTCTCGCCCCGCCGCCCGATCAGCAGCCCGAGTTCGTCCGAGGCCACATCGTCTTCACCGAAGACATCGAAGACCTGCGCGATCAGGCCAGCACCGTCGCCCGGGGTCTCCGGGTCACGCGCGCTGATCTCGGTCCCCTGCAGGCCGAGGAGGTTCAGGACATCGCGCAGCGTGCCGCCCGCGAGGTCCAGGTCGTCCTCAGCAGTGGTGTTCGGCGCGATCGGCAGATCGTCCGGCGCATCCGGTACGCGGACTTCTTCGTCCAGTGGCACCGTGAACCCCTGCGGGCGCGCCTCACGCGGCTCGCGAGGTTCGCGGAAGTCACGGTCACCACCACCGCGCGGGCCACCTCGGCCGCCGCCACGGTCGTTGCGTCCGCCACGACCACCACCGCTCGGTCGCCCTCGACCGCCACCGGCCGGGGCTCGGCTGGGGGCACGGCCGTCGCGGTTCGCCATGCCAGCACGCGGAGCATAGTCATCGCGCGAGGGAGCAGCGGTGCGCGGCTCGGCAGGCACGGCAGCGGCGGCAACCGCCGCCGGCTGCTCGCCGTCCGGAGCCGGAGCGTCGTCTTCACGTCGGCGGCCGCGGCCACCTCGGCGGCCACGTCGACGGCGACGCGGGGCGTCCCCGTCCGCGGCCGGCGCCTCGCCGTCCTCAGACGCGCGCGGGGCCGCGTCCTCCACGTCGTCGTCGTCGTCATCGTCATCGTCTTCGTCGCGCTGCGGAAGCACGTCCGCGGCCTCGGGCTGACGCTGACGGACGGAGGCAGAGCGCCGTGGGCCGCGCGATGGGCCGGAGGTCAGCACTGACTCATGGGCGGTGACGCGGACGATCGCGTCTTCCGAGCCGAAGCCGAAGCGCCCGGCCCTACCCTCGGTGACGACGTCGATTTCGACTTGATCCCGGCGCAGGCCGAGTTGGGCCAGCGCCTTCCCCACCGCTGCGTCGACCGTTCGGCCGCTTGTTTCCGCTACTCGCATCGTTGTTCCCCGTTTCGGACGTGCCGCGATCTGCGGCGGGTCGGCTAGGACGGACTCGTGTAGGAGTGACCGGGAGCGGTGTCATGCCAAGGCGCGCACGCGCGAAGTTCGGCACCAGCGATCCCCATGTGAAGTCACCCGGGCCCACGAAGGCCCACTGCAACGCAATGCCGATGACGGTGCTGGCGAACCAGTAGATGCCCACACCGGCCGGTGAGAACAGGACGAACCAGGAGAATACAGCGGGCATCATCCACTGCATCATCTGGGCGGTCTGACGCTGCTGGTCGCTCTGCACAGTCGTTGTCGCCGTACGGCCCGACGAGATGCGCTGCTGCAGCCACATCGCGATGAACACCAGCACCAGCAACGGGATCCCGCCGTTCGCGCCGAGGTCCATGCCGATGAAGATGCGAGACAGCGGGATCTGGTTCTGGATGAAGGGTACGTCGTACAGACGCCCCGACAGGTCGAGGATGCTCTCCGGCGGCCCACCCAGAGTGACGCGGATCACCTGATACAGCGCAATGAACAGCGGCATCTGGATGAGCTGGCCGCTCAAGCAGCCCAGCGGGTTCACGCCGGACTCCTTGTAGAGACGCATGGTCTCTTCCTGGCGCCGCTTCGGGTCGCTGTATTTCTTCTGCAATTCCTGCATTTGCGGCTGGATTGTTTGAAGTGCCTTCATCGAGTTCAGCATCTTCAGCGTGAACGGGAAGAGCAGCACTCGAGAGATCACTGTGAACACGAGGATCGCGAGGCCGTACGAGGAGAAGCAGATCCCCGTCAGCGCCACCATCACGTTGATGAGCGGCGTTTCGAGGAAGGTCTGCCAGACGTAGCCGATCGGCATCTGTGTCCTACTCGCTCGGTGCGCTGATCAACCGGTGGGCGCCGGTCGAGGCGTCCACGCGGATCAAGGCGTGCTTCGTCGTGATCAGGAAGACCTGGCCGTCCACGACCAGCGGCGTCGCGTCGATCCGCACGTCGGGGATCTCCTGACGCCACTGTTGTTCGAGCGTGGATGGGTTCAGCCCAACGATCACGCCCCTCCGTGAGACCGCGATCAGGTGCCCGCTGGCAATCACCGGCGTCGCACGGAACTCGGCCTTCTCTGCGTTGAGGGTGTATTTCTGGCGCTGCTGCCCATCGAGGGTCAGCGCGTAGACGCTGCCGCCCATGCTCCCGACGTAGATCGTGTCGCCGGCCACCAGCGGCGCACCAGCGACCCAGCCGTCGGTCTCGAAGCGCCAGCGGATCTCGCCGCCAGCGGCGTCGATCGCTCGGAGCGAGGCGTCGATGCCACCGATGAGGAGGTTCGGCCCCGCCGAGGTCACATCGGAAACGGATGGGACATCGTCGGTCCGCCAGACCTGCTGGCCGTCGGAGAGTCGGATCGCGTAGATCGCGCGCTCGTCCAGATTCGGAGTGATGAGGTTTTCGCCAGATACCACGGCGCCGCCCCAGATGCGTCCGGAGCCCGCCCGGTAGCGCGAAACGATGGCGCCATCCTCGGTACCGACCACGACGATCTCGCCGCCCTCGGTGGCGACGTAGAGGTGCCCGCCGCTCAGGATCGGCGTCGCGACCACGTTCGCGCCGAGTGCGGCCGTCCACGGGTTGCCGATCGCGCCACCTTCGCCGCGGTCGACACGCGCGACATGGCCCTCGTAAGAGACGAGGTAGATGCGGTCCTTATCGAGCACGGGAGCGGCGTAGAACGTGCCCTTCACGGGCTTCGATACGCGCTTGGAGGACTTTTTGTCCTTCACGGAGTTCGGGAAGTGCCAGCGCTCATCGCCAGAGGTGGGATCGACGGCGCGAACCTCGCCCGGCTTCACCTGGACCAAGATGCTGCCGTCGGCCAGCCGGGCCGGGCCGGACCATCCGGCTGCCGCCGCCACCCCGCCACACCCCGCGAGGATGAGTGACGCGAAAGCGGCGAGGGCCACGAGTCGGGAGAATCGAGGTCGCCGGGAGACCGGAGAGACCTTCAACTCGTCGTTCTGTCCACAAGGAGTGCCTGTTTCCCCCCGGCTGTGGATGAACTTGTGGATATGTTTCACGTGAAACATCGAGCGGGTCGTGTCCGAGATCCGCGCGCGCCGCCCGCTCACGAGGCCCGCCCGGAGATTCGCGGCGGCACGGAGTCGAATCCAGAGCCGCCACCAGGGCAGCAGCGCGCAAGGCGGCGAGCACCCAGCAGCACGCCTCGGACCACCCCGTGGACTTCGATCGCCTCCGCCGCGTAGTGCGAGCAGGATGGTGCGAAGCGGCAACGGACGCCGAGGCTCGGCGAAATGACGCGCTGGTAGCCTCGGATGAGGTGCAGCGCGAGGCGTTGCCCGGCGTTCAGGTTCCCCGAGTCGGTGTGGGAGGTGATCGCGGCCATCAAGATCGACCGGTCCCGTCGGTAGCGGTTGAGGGTTCGAGGGCACGCGCCTGTTCCCCGGCACGCGCCAAGGCGCCCGTCAGCGCCTCGAAACTTGCGATGGCAGCAGGTGGTTGGGCGAGGACGACGATATCAAGGCCGTCGCGCCAGGAGAAATCACGGACGATCATGCGCAGCCGCCGCTTCACCTGATTGCGCACCACAGCGCCGCCGAGCCGTTTTCCGACCGAGAATCCGATCCGTGTCCCCGGCACGCCCGAACGGCGCACCACCAAGTGGAGCAGCGGATGGCGCGCGCGGCGACCCTCACGCATGACGATGGCGAACTCCAAACGGCGGCGCAGTCTGTCCGGCGGCGTCGCCTGTGGCGTACGGCCAGCGTGGCCGGATGAGTCGCCAAGGTTCCGCATCAGGTTGGTCTGTGTCCGCCGTAGGGGCGTCGCTAGCAGGATCGGACTAACGTCCGTGCCTCGATGGTGGGAATCAGACCGACAACCGCTTGCGGCCGTGGGCGCGCCGGCGAGCTATCACGTCTCGTCCGTTAGACGTCTGCATACGGGCTCGGAACCCGAGTTTCCGCTGACGGGAAAGGCGTTTCGGCTGCCAAGTACGCTTCACAGCGTTGCTCCAGATCGTCGTCCAGTTGCCCTCGTCAAGTTGGGCATAGGAAGTATAGGGACGCGGCGCGGGCTGGGGCAATTCGAGGCAGAATCGAGGCGCGTTCCGCGTGATCCTCGCCCCGCCTCGCGCTAGACTCACCCGGCGAGCGCGATGCGTGGACGGAGCCCCCGATGCAGATCTCGAAGATGACGGCACGGGCCTCAGCCCTGGCGACTGGCGGTCTCGCCGCCGCCCTCCCGATGTTCTTGGCAGCCGATGAGGTGCCCCAGTACGCCGAAGCCGCCAACCGAGGCCTCGGCCTCCCGGGTGACGGCGTCATGATCGGCTTCGCCACAGTCGGTGGGCTGCTCGCGGTCTTCGTCGTGGCGGCCCTCGGCTATCTCTACCGTCGCGAGCGTCACCTCGACTGGGAGTTCCAGAAGCCGGACGCCCCGCACCACTAGATTCCGTTGGCCGCTCAAGGCAGCATTCGAGGCCTCCGCGGGAATCTGCGGGGGCCTCGCTGTGTCGTGCGTATCGCGTGCTTGCAAAGTGCATGCAATAGCAGCAAAATGCATGCATGCCCTCCATCACCATCCGCAACGTCCCAGAAGAGACGCGCAACGAACTTGCTGCGAGGGCGGCGGGCAGTGGCCGTTCGCTGCAGGAGTACCTGCGCGGTGAACTGATCAACATGGCCAGCAAACCTGACGCGGCCACGCTGATGAAGCGGATCCGTGAGCGCGTTGAACGCGAGGGCATTGAGGTCGACGCAGAGACGATCCTCGCTTGGAGGGACTCCGGACGTCGATGATTGTCGTTGACGCTTCGGTCGTCTCGGCAGCGCTCACGAATAACCGAGGCGGCATCTGGGCTCGAGAGATTCTTGATCAGGAAGATCTTCGTGCTCCACATCATCTCTACGTGGAAGTTGCGAACTCCCTTCGCCGAGCGGCACTGACTGGGGTGCTGTCGTTCGACAGGGCAACACGAGCACACGCTCAGTTGCTTGAACTTCGCTTTACGCTCCATCCGTACGAACCGCTTGCACAGCGCGTGTGGGAACTCCGCCAGAACATCACCCCCTACGACGCGTGGTACGTCGCCCTTGCCGAAGGGTTGGAAGTCAGTCTCGCCACCCTCGATCGCAGGCTGGCGCAGGCGGTGGGGCCTCGATGTGAGTTCGTCACACCCCCGCTATAGGCCTGATGCCGGGGCGGGTGCCGAGGTTCTCGAAGAAGCGCAGCAGGTAGCCGTCCGGGTCCTGCACGACGAATTGCCGATTCCCGAGCAGCGTCGCGTCACGTCGATACCAGGACTCCTCGATCGGTAGGATCACGAGGGCGTTTGCGGTCTGCACGGTTGCGTAGAGTGCGTCAACATCCGCCACCTGGATCTGCAGGTTCATCCCGAGGCCGTACGGATGTCGCAGGGGCCCCGCCAAGAACGTCCGGCCGACCGGCTGTTCGAGTATGATCCGCGCGCCCTCACGGTCGAGGTGCGCGAAGCATTCCTCCGGGCGCTCGTAAAGGATCGTGAACCCGAGGACATCGAGGTAGAAGCGCAGGCTTGCTGCGATGTCTGACACGAGCAGTTCCGGGATCAGGCGCGGTGCGGCGTCGGCCATCGATCCTCCTTAGGCCCTGCGAGCGTACCGCCCGGCCCTCGCACTGGCCCCCACGGAGGGGCTGCATATACTGGCCGGACGGCACGCCGCTGTAGCTCAGAGGCAGAGCAGCTGTTTCGTAAACAGCAGGTCGTGGGTTCGAGTCCCACCGGCGGCTCCACCGCCCACCTGAACCTTCGCGTACCGCGATCGCCCACCTCACCTTCACGCGCGCTCGGAGTCGTCCTGCATGAGCAAGTTCCGCCAACTCATCCGTGATACGGGCAAGACCACCGCGGGCTTCGGCTTTGCGGTCCTGGCGAAGCACACGAGAGGCCGGCACATCCTGTTGCTTGCAGAGGCCCCCGATGTCGCCGCGGCGAAGGCCGCCGCCGAGGCCGGCGTGGACGCGATCGTCTTCACGGGTGCAGCAAGCGAGGTCGGCGCGATCGCCTCGGCAACAGGCAAGCCAACGGGCGCCTGGCTCCTGGACGCCGACCGCGACACGGTCCAGGCCGCACGCGATGCCGGCGCCGACTTCTTCGTCTTCGACGACGGTCACGCGCACGCCTCCAGCATGGCGATCGACGAGATCGGGCGGGTGCTCGTACTCGGAGCCGATCAGGATGAGCAGCGCCTTCGTTCGATCGCGGTCATCGATCTCGACGCGGTGTTGGTCACCGGCGACTCGACTGCACAGACCGTGCGCGACCTGATCGCCCTGCGTCGCATTATTGGCTACACCGGTGCACCACTGCTGGTCGCGTCCGAGCAAACACCTACCGCCAAGGCCCTCGAGGCGTGGCGCGACGCAGGCGCTGCAGCCGTCCTCGTGCGAGGGGATGCGGCAGCATTGGCCGCCGCCGTCGAGGCCGCGAATGCGGTACCGGCACCTCGAAAGCGGCGGGCGGAGGGTTCCACGGCATCGCTTGGACTGCACTCCACCACCGCTGCGGGGCTCGATCACGACCACGAGGACGATGACGACCTGTAGCTGGCAAATCTGCGCCCCTGTGACTTGGCGTCCTGCGGCGTTCAAAACCCCTCATGTGTTACCCACACACCCGAGCCGACCGAGTATCCTTGCCCCGCCTGAGATCAGTTCCGTCAGAACGGCGCGCTGCGCTGGCAACGGATAGATCGGGTGGTCCGGTTGGTCACGAAGGACGGTACGGATGACGGCAAAGTCCGAGGACGCCGCCCCTAGACCCCAGCGCTATCAGATCGGCGAGGTAGCGGAGCGCACTGGCGTCACTCAGCGCACCCTTCGCTTCTACGAGGAGAAGGGCCTCCTCGATCCGCCCGAGCGGATGGACGGTGGCTTCCGCCTCTACTCCGACGAAGACATCAATCGCGTCACCTACGTCCGGCAGCTCCAGCAATTCCTCGGCTTCACGCTCTCCGAGATCAAGGAGATGGTGGAGGCAGAAGAGGAACTGAAGCAGATCGCCGCGACCCGCCGTCCGGACTTTGAACTGCCCGAGCGCCTCCAGCGCGTCTCCACCGCCATCGCGGCGCTCGCACGCCAGCTCGAGGTCGTCGACCACAAGGCGAGCAACCTCTCGACGATGAAGGAAGAGCTGGGTACGAAGATGACGCGTATGGCGACCCGCCGCGCTGACTTCATCAAGCAGATCGAAGACATGAAGGTGGACGTCCAGACCTGACCGCGGCTGGCACGTGGAACGACGAGGGCGGCTGGAGGCCGCCCTTCGTGTTGCCTTCGGATGTACTCGCCTAGAGGTCGCGGCGGCGGAATACCCAGAACGAGGTGACGATCGCCACTCCAGTGAGCGTGGAGAAGACAATGAACACGCGCAGCAATTCCCACCAGTTCTTGTCGCCTCGGAACGTCGCCGGGAGTTCGACGACCACGGCCGTCGCGCTCATCCACGTGAGGCCGAGGAACTGGAGCGCAGCGCCAGACAGCGTCACGCCCAGGAACAGGATCAGCGTGGAGAGCAGCACGTTCGACAGGATCGTCGACAACGTGATGCCGATCGCGCCGAGGAACAGCAGCAACAGCAGCACGATTACGAGGCCGACGAACACACCAGCCCAGGAGGTGTCCGGCTCTGCGTAACGGTCGATGAGGTAGACAAACGGGATGAGTGCCACCAACGTGACCGTCGCCGCGAACCCGAGCCGCGAGACGATCTTCGCGCTGAGGTACTCCGTACGCGTCACGGACCGCGACAGGATGCCGTCCGCCAGCACGCCCGACTCGCCGCTGATAGCGCCGGTGCCGAGGACGGCGATGGCGAGCCCAGAGATCGGGATCAGGACGGCCGTCACGTAGGCAGCCAGCGTCTCGGACGCTAGTTCGTTCTCGTTCGCGGCGACCACGACGAGGAAGAGGGCGGGGACGACCAGCAGAGGAATCCAGATCCGCGTAATCCAGGAGCGGAAGAGGAGGCCTAGGTCATACCGAAGGATGGCCAGGAATGCCTGCATCGATCTCCTCATTCGCTCGGTCAGGGCGCCGAAGGTCCTTGGTCGCGGCCCAAGCAGCGGCACGCAGGAAGCCGCGTGTGCGATCCTCCTCCAGCCGGCGCAGGAACGCTTCTTCGATCTCGTCCGATCCGGTGTCTACGCGGAGCAGTTCCACACCGGTGCGGTCGATCAATTGCAGCACGCGCGTCAGGTAGACCGTCAGTGCCTCGGTGCCCAGGAACGTGATCCGGAACTCCGCACCGACGCGCTCGTATCGCACCGAGCCGATGTCATCCAGCGTGTGTATCTGCTGCTCGAACGCGGTGGCGTTGCCCTCGATCTCCACCGAGATCGTGCCCTGTCGTGCGAGGCGGCGCATCTCTGACATCGGGCCCGAGTAGATCATGCGGCCCTGCGAGATGATGCCGACGTCCGTACACACGCGTTCCACGTCCGTCAGGATGTGCGTCGCGATGATGATCGTGCGGTCGCGCCCGGAGAGTTCCCGGATCAACTCGATGGTCTGCTTGCGGCCGGCAGGGTCGAGGCCGGACGTGGGCTCGTCCAGGATCAACAGCTCAGGGTCGTTCATCAGCGCGGCGGCAATGCCGAGTCGCGTGAGCATGCCGGTGGAGAACCCCTCGATCTTCTGGGACGTCGCCTGCGTCAGGTCGACCGCCTGGAGCAGGCGCGCCATCTGCACGCGCGCACGCTCGTACGGCATGCCGAGGATGCGGCTGACGAACTCCAGGAACCCGATCGGCGTCATGTGCTTCGGGAACGCCGGGTTGGTCGGCAAGAAGCCGATGCGACGGCGCAGGTCTGCGCGTTCCGGCGTCATCGCCTCGCCCAGCACCTGCACGTCACCGGCCGTCTCGCGCTGCAGGCCTAGGAGGATGCGGAACGTGGTCGACTTGCCGGCGCCGTTCGGGCCCACGAGGCCGAACACCATCCCCTTTTCTACGCGCAGGTTGAGCGCGTTCAGGGCGATGTACTTGTCGTGGTAAATCTTTGTCAGGTCGGTCGTGTGGACGATGTACATGTTGGGCCTCGCTGAAGCGCCCTCGCGGAATGCGAGCAAGACCGACGGACAGGGCCGTCGAAGTGTTCCTAAGGAGGGGGTCGCCGGCGAGCGCCAAGCCACAGGCGGTCGCTGAACCCTACGGGAAGCATAAGACGGCCGCTGTCCCTCGGGAACCCTTGCCCAGATTCAGCGCACGATTCGTGAGTGGCCTAGCGGTGCCTATAGTGCGGTGACGATGGACATCGATGACCTGCTCGCTGGCCGGACCACCGGATGGCGGCCAGCGCCATCCGGGAGATCCTGCACGCGGCCTCCTCGCCGGGGGTGACCTCGCTGGCGGGCGGGCTGCCAGCGGACGACTCCTTCCCGCCCGCCATCATGGACGACCTGATGACCACCGTGCTCCGCCGGTACGGTGGTCGTGCCCTCCAGTACGACGCCTCCGAGGGCTTCGAGCCGCTGCGAGAGGCGCTCGTCCCGCACCTCGCCGCGCGGGGAGTGACGACGACCGCCGAGGGCCTGGTCGTGTTCACCGGGTCGCAAGGAGTGCTGGACGCGCTGGGGAAGGTGCTGGTCTCACCTGGGGATACGGTGGCCGTCGAGGCGCCGACCTATCTCGGCGCGCTGCAGGCGTTCAACCCATACGAGCCGCGCTACGCGGAAGTGGCGACCGATGACGACGGCCTGATCCAGGAGGCGCTCGACGCGATCCTGGCAAGGACGCGTGTGAAGTTCGTCTACCTCGTGCCCACGTTCCAGAACCCGACCGGCCGCACGCTGTCGCTCGCACGCCGGCGTCAGGTAGCGGAGATCCTGCAGCGGCGCGACACCCTGCTCGTCGAGGGCGACCCGTACAGCGACCTGCGGTACACGGGCGATCCGTTGCCGCCGATCTACTCATTCGCGCCAGAGCATGTCGTCTACATCAGCACGCTGTCGAAGACGTTCGCGCCCGGGTTGCGCCTCGGCTTCTGCGTCGCACCCGAGGCGCTCCGGCGTTGGATCGTGATCGCGCGGCAGGGAGTCGATTTGCACACGAGCACACTCGGGCAGGCACTGGCAGCCGAATACATCAGCGGCGGACACCTCGAACGGCACCTGCCCGAGGGCTTCCGCTGGACGCGGTCCGAGGGCGGCATGTTCGTCTGGGTGCAGGGTCCCGCGGGCCTCGACGCGGAGGCACTCAACCGCCTCGTCATGGCGCGCGGCGTGGCGTTCGTGCCGGGGAAGTACTTCTTCGTGAACCAGGAAGACGGCGTATCCACGCTGCGGATGAACTTTACCGCCGCCGATCCCGCCGC
>SHYS01000003.1 GCA_009692685.1 Dehalococcoidia bacterium | reverse complement strand
GTGCGCCATCCCCGTTCGTGGTGAGCCTGCCGCAGGGAACCACACGCCGTCATCGATGACACGCGTTACAGCTTCGGAGCGGTAGCTCGAATCATTGCAGGGAGCGATGTGGTTCGACCGGCTCACCACGAACGGGGCACCACTCGCAGGGCGCGCCACCTCAGACCTACGCGCAGCGCACCACGAACAGCGTGTCGGCCGGCAACGAACGGTCGAAGCCCTCGTTAATCGGGGTCGGGGCGCCCGGCACAAAGACCTCCCAGGAGCCGTCGTCGAGGACCGCCATGCTCGCCGGCCGGCAGCCCGCCACATCGAGCGCCGAGGCGAGGTCGACGGTGGCGAAGAGGCGCGTGGTCACCAGCAGCGCCGATTGGCCGCTGCCGGGGAGCGCGCCCAGGAACCCGGCGGCCTCGGTGACCGGTGGCGCGATGATGTTCGCGCTCACGGTCTTAAACAGGCTCACGCCATCCTGGAGCGCGGTCGCGGTCATCGCGGCGGGGCCGGGGCGCTCGGTCGCGGTGGGGCGCCAGGCGACGGTTCCCACCGCAGCGCCCTCGACGGGCGGTCCCGCGGTTAACGCCAGTTGCACAACCTTGGTGGGCTCCACCAGCTCGCCGTTCACCCGCACGAACTCGCCTCGCGAGGTCGACAGCGTCACCGTCGTCGAGGCGCGCAGTGGCACACCTTTACTCGTGCTGCGGATGGTGACCACCAGCGGCGCGGGCGCATCGGTTCGCACCTGGAGTACCTCGGCCTGGCCGATCGCGAGGCCGTCGTAGACACCGGCGACCCCGCCAGTGCAGTCGCTCGAGCCGTCACCGGCGAGCGTCAGCACCTCGAACTCTCCGGCGATGTTTGCCGCGGGCAGGGTGAAGCCGATGTTCTCGCCGAGCGCTGCCTGGTCCGGGCCGCCGATGACGCGCTGATTCACCCGGGCAGTCGCGTCGCCGCCCGGGTCGCGAACCACCAGCGGGTGGTTCAGGCCGACATGGGCGCTGATCGGATCGGTCGCGTCGTCCGAGGAAGATCGCAGCGTCACGAGTGTTGGCGTCAGGTTGCTCACAGTCGCCGGCATCACCGTGCAGGCGTCGTCCCCGGGAGCCGCGAGCGCACTCGTGGGGCCGCCCATCCCCAGAACCAGCGCGCCCAGAGCCGCGGCCAGCACCCACCGCGCTCGCCTCGACAACACGTGTGCGTACCAGCCTTCGGGAAGCAGGCTGCGTCGCCTCATTCGCTCAACAAACTGCATACTTTCGAGTATCCCGCCACTCGCGCCGCACGCACGCCACCTGCCGGAAGCTGGCTGCCACAATAATATATAACGCGTCACACGTGGCGAGGTTAACGCCCCTTGCGCTCGCTTTCGCCCGGGCGTTGACCTCGCGCTGGAGTAGCGAGGCCCGCATCCGAGCCCCGTTAACTGTACGCGTTTCTGCGCGTTTCCTATTGCGTCGGGCCGAACGCGGCTCGGCGGGGTGACGGGCCGCCACGGTGACAGCACAAGGAGGCCCGCAGCTGGCGCACCGCGCAGGCATCGATGTCTCTCCGGTAGTACGCTGTTCTGGTTACTCTGCCCCTCATTGCAGGATGCGATCCGAGGGCCGGGTAGCGCGCACCGAACTCGGAGTACCGCGTGCAGCCATCGCGCCCCGTCGACGGGACGGCACGACCTCTCTCTGGAACTAAGCCTCTGGGCCAATCCAGCCCTCGAGGTGACGCTCGCGGAGAAACAGGCATCGACCTGGTACAGGAGCGTGCGCTTGTCGCCCGCGCCAGCCGTGGTGAAACGGAGGCCGTTGGCCTCCTCTACGACGCCTACGTCACTCAGGTGTACCGCTACTGCCTGGGCCGCGTGCGTCATCCGGCAGATGCCGAAGACCTCACCGAGGAGATCTTCCTCAAGGTCATCGGCGCGATTGAGGGGTTCGAATGGCGAGTGCTGGGAGAGTCGGAGCGCAGCCCCTTCCGGGCCTGGGTCTTCCGGATCGCCCACAACCACGTCGTTTCCTTCCATCGACGCGCCGCCGCCCGCGGGCCCTCCGTGGAACTCTCGGAGACGTTGCACGACGACCGTCGAGGCCCGCAGGACCTCACGGAGACGAAGATCGCGATCGAGGAAGTCATGGAGGTCGTGCGCCAGCTGCCGGACGCCCAGCGCGACGTCATCCTCTTGCGCTTCGTCTCGGGACTCTCGGTCGCCGAGACGGCCGCGGCCCTCGACAAGCAACAGACCAACGTGAAGGTCCTGCAACACAAGGGCGTGCAACGGCTGAAGCGCCTGCTGGGCGCTGCCGAAGACGCGGCGTTGGAGCAACAGGACATCGAGGACGCACCCATCCCGCTCCGCCAGTTCCGCAGTGCCGGTCGGGGTCGCTAGCGCGATTGGATTTTTTTCGTCAAACAATTTAATCAAATTCCGAATCTGAGCCGAGGGGCTCAATCAGACACAATCAAACCGCGGACCACCTGAGGCGATGACCGAGCAATGAACGAGTTCGAGGGACGGCTGACCCAGGAAGAGGAACGCGAGGCGGAGCGCTTCGCGATCGCCCTCGACGCCCTCGACATGGGTCGTTCGCTCGATGTCGAGCCCGCCGACGCGCCTGAGCTCTACGAGGACCTCCGCGTCGCCAGCCGCCTGCGCGCTTCCGCAGAGCAGACCATGCCCCGCGCCGCGTACCGGGTCCGCTCGCGTGCGCTGCTCATCGACTCCGCCGCACCTCTCGCCCGGCGACGGGCGCAGCAGACGCCGGTCATTGGCCGCACGTCGTTCCTCGTACCGTTCGCCTCGGCGGCAGTGGCCGCAGGACTCACGATCGCGGCCGTGCTCGGTGCCACAGCGCTCGGCTACGGACCTGGAGGCAAGGCGGGAACCGAGGCGACCGCCGCCACCGCCGCCAACCTCACACGACGCTCCATCCAGGAAGACCTGCGCTCCCTCGAGGCGACCGTCGATGCCGTCGTCGCCGCCGCGAACCGTGGCGAAGAGGTCAACCCTGCCATGCTGCGCTCGATCGCGAACGCCACCTTGAGTGTCACGACGCTGATCGAGACCTCGCCGGAGAGCGTCCGGCACGAGGACGTCATCTCGTTCTTCCAGACCACCGCCTCAAACCACATCAGGCTTGGCGAGATCGCGCCACGCGTCGCCGCCACCCACGCGCTCGGCATGGCCCTCGGGACCGCGCAGAGCGCCTCCGAGAACGCTGTACTCGCCTCCAGCAGGCGCCTGCAGGCAATCGGCGAAGAACTCGCTTCCGGACAGCGCAGCCAGTAGCGCCGCCGTCCGGCACAGAGCATCGAGGTCTGGGCACCTGCGGCCTATGAGGGACTACTGCTCGGCGAACCGCACCACGTAGGCCGTTCCGCTCGTCAGCACGTCGAAGGTCTGTACCTGCGCTGGCGCACCGACGATGTAGCGGTCGAAGTCCTGCGTCGCCTGGTCGAACCGGAAGTAAGCCCGCGGCGTCTGCCCGGGCGAGAGCAGGTGTCCGAACCGCGTCGGGTAGCCCGTCGGTCCGACGTAGACCAGGAGCGCGCGGCCGCCCCTCCTCGGTGGCACCCCGATGTAACGCGCCTGGTTCGCACCCGGCGGCAACAGTCGCCCGAGGCCGCTCACCGCGCCCAGTCCTGCCAACACCTCTGGCGCACCCGGTGCGCCACGCCCGAAATCGATCGACCGCACGAGGAGCTCACGAGCGACCTCCTGTGGCGGTAGCGTCGGCAGCCCCTCGCGCAGCAGTGCGAGCACACCAGCGACGTGCGGCGCAGCCGCCGACGTGCCGGCGAACGCAGACCCCGAGGGTAATACGCCGCCGGTCGGCGACAGCACCTCGGGCTTAGCTCGTCCGTCGACCGTCGGGCCTCGCGACGAGAACGGGGCTGCGCCAAGCGGCGCACCCGACCCCAGTGCACCCACGGAGACCACACCCGGGTGATCGGCAGGCTCGCTCAATGATCCGAGGGGGGTGACGAAGTCGATCGACTCCCCGCGATCAGGTGAGCCGACAATGAGCAGATCGAGGGTGTGCGCAGCGCGCACATCCGCACCCACGATGCGCACCTCGTAGGAACCGGTCTCAGTAGCGAGAACCTGGAGGCCCTCGACCGGGTAGCCCGAGCAGTTCTGCGTCCGTCTGGACGCCCGCACGAGCGATCCCGACGGCGCGAAGAGTTCAAGATCGAAGTCCGAGCAGGCAGCGCCCCAGGCGTCGTCCCACCGCAACGAGACCGAGACGAGGTCGCCGACCTGGAAGAACCGCCTGTTGCCCGTGAGCCCGAGCGCAAACTCGTGGACCGAGTCGCCGTTCGTGTCCACGTAGTGGCCGCGCCAGTGCTCGCGTGCCCAGTTGCCGGCCGCCACGGACCACGCGCCGCCGCCGCTCACGCCCCGACCGACAATATCGTTGACCGGGCCCGTCCCGTCGCCGGCGCCGCTGTGCAGAAAGCCGAGCGAGAACGACACCACGTCGATCTTCTCCTCGATCAGGAAGTCAACGGCCGCCGACAACTCGGTCAACGTCCCGAAGCTCAAGAGGTAGATCTGCGCGCCCGGGGCGATCGAGTAGACCACCTCGGCAGCGAGGGTCCCATGATCGGTGCCGGCCTCCGGCGCAACGCCCACCCGGAACGAACGTGCCACTACCTGAGCCGGCAGCGTGCGACCGAGGCGCGACTCGTAACCCCTGAAGCCCCCATCCAGGATGGCGACTTTCACTCCGTACCCCGTGAAACCGGCATCGCGCCAGCGGTCGACACCCAGCAGACCTCGGGAGAGCGATGACGCCTGGAGCGGCACGACCAGCAGCGGCTCCTGCAAGCGGCCTAGGCCCACCGAGGCGGCCAGTGCGTCCCTCGCCGCGGTGGTGACCAGCACCTGCAATCGACCGCCCGACTCGAGTTCGACGGTGCCGCCAAGCTCCTCGATGAGTGCGCGCACGGACTCCGGGTCGGCGCCGAAGGTCAGCTCCACGCGCTCCCGCGGGACCGTCGCGGGCGGCGTAACTTCCGGAGGGACCTCTGCGGCCGAGACTGTGGAGGTCGAGGCCGGGTGCCGCGACGGCCCCAACTCGCCAGCGGCCGCCAAGAACAGCGCTGTGCCCGCAGCGATCGCAAGCAGCAACGCGGCCGACGGGAAGAGCGCGGCTACGGCAACCGCGCGGCGGCGCAGAAGGGCGGACACTACAACCTCCAGCAGGGGGACCTGCGCGCGAAGAAATGCGAGTGGCGAGCGGCGGGTGCCCGAGGTCGTGGCCGCTACGTCCTCGGAAGCATGCTCGCCAACTGAGATGTTAGCCGGTCGAGTCGGTGATGGAAGGCCTGTGTCCAGCGCTCCGCTCCAACCACCCGAGCCGCGCCGTCGGTACCCGTCGCGCCCCCCTTCGAGGCGAGCGAGCGCACCTTCCACAACCATCTGGGCGCCGGGCAGGTCGCGCGCACGATGCTCCAGGAACTTCGCCAGCTCCTCGTGCGCGCGTAGCGACCAGGGGCCGTGCTGCCCGGTCAGCGCGCGCCAGCAGCGTGCGGCCTCCTCGTTGAGCCCGTGCCGCTTCTGTAGCAAGGACAGCCGCCACAGTGCCTCGATGCGGGCAAGTTCATGCCTGCTGCCGGCGTCACCCCTCGCGAAGTCGGCGAGGGCGTCCTCGTAGGCGCGCATCGCGCGTTGCGGCGCGTGGTGGCCCAGCAGCCGACCAACGCCAAGTGCCTCGGGGCGCTCGGTGTCCTCGATGAACGAGGCCCCCGTCCCAGCAGCGCGGCCAGCGACAGCACATCCAGCAGGTTGTGCGAGGCGATCGGCTCGACGAAGCGCATGTCGCCCGAGCGCAGGAAGCGGAAGTACCACGCCGGCACCTCGGCGCCATCGACGTCTGCAGACGGACGGGTTACACCCAAGATGTGCGCCTCCACCTCTGCCAACCGGCACGACGGCAGCCAGCCTTTGTAGAGGTGACGCGCCGGTGGCAGCATGTCGATATGACGGCGCGACGCGAAGCCGGCGCGCCGTCGATGCAGCGTGGCGCGGCCGTCGAGCATCGGCGCGTCGAACGCGCGGCCGTTGTAGGTAACCAGCACCGGGTCCGCGATCGACTCGCGGATGTCGCTGAGCAGCGCATCGAGCAGGAGGCCCTCCTCGGCGGGCGACTCCGCCAGGTACTGCCGCATACGGAGCGTCGCCCCCCTCGACATGAGCCACGGCTACGAGGCAGACCATCGCACCGGCACCGCCAAGACCGGTCGTCTCGATGTCAAGGAAAAGCAGGTCTTCGAGCACCGCGTCCTTCGCTTCCGCGCCCGGCGAGAGCAGCCCGAGAGCCGAGGTGGCGGTGTGGCGCAGCGCCGCAAGCGGCTGACTGCCTACCTCGTGGGTATCGAGGTCGAAGTGCTCTTCGCGGTACGTGAGCCAGCCAGCGGCCGTTTCACGTCGGAACGCGCCTTCCCAGGATTTCGGAGAAGAACCCTCGTCGAAGCACGCGCCGGCCTCGAACGCCGAGCGTGGGGGCGATGAGGGGCGCAGGAGGGTGTAACTCGATGGCGCGAATGAGCATCCGGAGCTGCTCGCTGGTCTCGGTCTGCAGTACCACTTAGCCGGCCACCACCACCGGCTCGCGCAACATCGACGTAGCGCCGCCGATCGGCAGCAGCTCGCAGAGCATGTCGAGGGCGACGCCGACCAGCCGCTTGGCGCCTAGCCCCGGCGCCGCTGCAGGACCAACACAGCCCGGGCAGCCATCGCTGCAACCGCACCCTCCATCGAGCTGACCAACAACGGCAAGGAGCCGCACGAGGCGAACATCTTCAAGCTCTCCGCAGGTGTGACGCTCGATCAGGCCCTGAAGGCGCTGGCGAGCCAGGGCCCACCGCCCGCAGGCCAGCCGCCGTTCACCCCGGTCGGTGGCGCCTAGGGCGTCATCCCGGGACAGAGGACGCAGGTACTGGCCACCATCGCAAAGGGGGAGTACTTCTTCATCTGCTTCATTCCCGATGCGACGGAGACGCCGCACTTCACGAAAGGCATGCTGCGCGCACTCAAGGTCGAGTAACACCAGCTTGAATCCGCCGTAGGCATGAGGCCCGCGTCGAACGACCCTGGCCTCATCGGTTGCCGCGCTCTCGTCAGCCTGAGGTGTGAGCGGTACGCTTTCCGCACGACCCCAACCTCAAGGAGCAGCCCCGTGAGCCCACTGTCCTCAATTGTTGGCGACGGTCTGCCGACGCCTGCTCAGTTCCCGAATCCGGCAACCTGCGCCCACGACCGCCTGATGGCGCGCTACAAGAACCGCACGGCGCAGCTCGCGGGAGAGGCGATGGGCTATAAGTGCCAGCGCTGCCTCGCCGAGTTTCTGCCCGTCGATGTCGAGGTGAAGCGCTTCCTCGCGCGCCAGGCTGCGACCGTGGCTGCCGACTGAGCGGCGTGACTCGACGATGACGACCGAACCACCTCAGCCACCGCCGGAGAAGGTTGCGCGGCCGCGCGACCGTTTTGGGCGTCCGCTGGCTGCGGGCAGCGCGAACCGCCTCGACCTTCCGGATTTCGAGGTTCTGAGCATCGAGGAGAATCACCGCCTCGGCGTGGCGTTCTTCAACGACGCGGTCTTCTTCGGCGCGCACGAGGCGTGGGAAACGGCGTGGCGCTCCGCGCACGGGACGCCCGACGAGGAGTTCTTCAAGGCGCTGGCGCAACTGGGCGCAGGCTACACGCACTACCAGCGCAACAATCCCCATGGCGCTCGCGCGCTGCTGGTGCGGGCCGCCGAACGGCTGGTCGAATACGCCCCGAGCCACTCTGGCCTCGATGTGCGGGCGCTGCTCCGCGCCATCGAAGCGGATCTTCTACGCCTCGGCGGGCGGGAGCGCGAGGATGGCGTGCCACCGCTCGAACCACCTCAGCTCTAACTCATCCGGCCGCTTCAACGCGCGCACCCCTCCGGGTGCGCGCCTACACTCGATGCATGACTGACATCTTCAACGCACCGCCGGAGGGCATCGAGCGTCGGCCCGTGACGTACGCTTCGCGCGTCCTGATGGGCGGGCCGGTCGTGCTCGTCACCACCGCGTTCCGAGGCCAGCAGAACGTCATGCCGCTCGCCTGGCACGCGCCGCTCTCCTCGAACCCGCCGCTAATCGGGATCTCGGTCGAGCAGTCGCGGTATTCCGTGGACATGATCAGTCACTCTCAGGAATTTGCCCTCAACTTCCCCACGTGGCCGCTGCTGCACCACGTGCAGTACCTGGGCGCAATGAGCGGCGGCAACATCGACAAGTTCGAGGCGACCCAGCTCGAGACGTTCAATGCCGCTCGGATCACCGCCCCACTCATCGAGGGCTGCGCCGCGTGGATCGAGTGCGAAGTCCAGCAGATGATCCCGATGGGCGACCACGTGCTGTTCGTCGGGCTGCCCGTCGCCGTGCAGGTGGATCCACAGGCCTTCGATGAGCGCTGGCTCGTCGGCCCCGAGGAGAAGCGTCCGCTGCACTTCTTGGGCGCGAACCAGTACGCCCACCTCAATCGAGTCATGGAGGCGCGCTCACCCGCTCGCGGCGATGCGCCGGAGGCCTTCCTCGCCGAACGCCTTGCCGAGGAGCTGGAGTTGACGCAGGAGGCGCGCGAACGGCGCGCCGAACTGGTCGGCCAGCTTCAGGATGAGATCGAGCAGGGTAAATCAGTCGATCTAGCCTCGCTGAGCGCGGACACGCTGCCCGACTTCGTGCGCCGCATCCAGGTCATGGGAGCGGACAGCCCGCCGCAGTAGCGTGTTGCGCTTCGGTCTCGGTCTGGGCCCGGCTCTCACGATGCGCGTACTGTGCTACGTCGAGGTACGATTACGGGGTCTTGAGGCAGCGCCCGCGCTGCTGCAGCGGCCGACTCGATTGGCCGGTGGTCACCTCGGAACCAGGAGGATGTATGGACTGGGCAGACTCGTCGGATCAGGCCGGCTTCCGGAGCGAGGTTCGCTCGTTCCTTCAGACCAGACTCCCTGAGCCGTACAAGAACGGCGGCAGCGGCGACGGTGAGACCGGCGGCTGGCAGGCGGACCGCAAGTCCGAGGACGCAGGCCGTCGCAACCTGGCCATCGAGTGGGCGAACGCCCTCGCCGAGAAGGGCTGGATCGCCCCGCACTGGCCAAAGCAGTACGGCGGCGCCGGACTGAGCACGATGGAGCAGTTCATCTTCAATCAGGAGATGGCGGAGGCGCAGGCACCCGGCGTAGGTGGGATGGGCGTCTCGCTCCTCGGTCCCACGCTGATCGTGCACGGCAACGACGAACAGAAGGCCGAGCACCTGCCGAAGATCCTCTCGGGCGAAGTCGCCTGGGCGCAGGGCTACTCGGAGCCGGGTGCGGGCTCGGACCTCGCCTCGCTCCAGACCCGCGCGGTCAAGGACGGCGACGAGTACGTCATCAACGGCCAGAAGATCTGGACCTCGGGCGCGCACACGGCCGACTGGCTGTTCGCCCTCGTCCGCACCGACCCGGAGGCGCCGAAGCACCGCGGCATCTCCTTCCTGATGTTGGACAAGACGACGCCCGGCCTGAGCGTCCGCCCGCTGATCAACATGGGCTGGACCCACGGATTCAACGAGACGTTCTTCGAGGACGTGCGCGTTCCGGCTCGCAACCTCATCGGTGAAGAGAACCGCGGCTGGTACGTCGGCATGACGCTGCTCGACTTCGAGCGCTCCGGCATCTCCGGCGCCGTCGAGTACCGCCGCAACATCTCGGACATCCGCGAGTACGTGCAGGCGCCCGAGGGCAAAGCGCGCTCGCGCCTGGCGGAGTTCAACACGCTGCGCCATGACCTCGCGGACCGCGCCATCGAGACGGACGTGCTGTTCAACTTCGCGTTCCGCATCGTCTCGATGCAGGCTGCGGGCATCGTTCCCAACTACGAGGCCTCGATGAACAAGCTCTTCGGCTCCGAAGTGCACCAGCGCCTCGCGCGGACGGTGACGAAGCTCTTCGGCCTCTACTCCACGATCTGGCAGAACAAGCCGCTGCACGGCGACAAGCAGCTCGACTACGCGCCGATGGACGGCCACTTCACCCGCGACTACGTGGGCTCCGTGCCGCACACCATCTTCTCGGGCTCTTCCGAGATCCAGCGCAACGTCATCGCAACGCGCGGACTCGGCCTGCCCCGAGGCTAGTGCGCCTCCGGCGCAGGGCGGCTAGCCCTTGCCCGGCGATTGCAGAACAAGAGGCCCGGTCGCGAGACCGGGCCTCGCTGTATGGCCTCGCTCCCGGAGATGAGCTGGGTTCGGGTTGATGCCCTTGCTCATCGAGAGGTGTTCGCCCCCTGCTGTCGATCTGCACTCTCCAGATCGGCTGACTCTTGAAACGTACCGCCGTCAGGAGAGATGCGATGTCGAACGAGATCCAACTCTAACCGTTCGAGCGTGGCAGCACTTGGTCGGCCGCCCGGGTCAGTTCCGGTGCGCCGACTGTGTCCGAGCAGATGGCCCGGGTCTTCACGTACACAAGGGGCCTCCACGCCACGCATCTGATAGACATCGGCGTACGCCTTGGGCTGCTCCATGAGCTGGACACGCGGCAGTCCGGCGCGACCCCGCCGGAATTAGCGCAGGCGCTGGGGCTCCAGCCGCGCTACGTCCAGATCTGGTGCAAGGCCGCAGGCGTGCTGGAGCTGCTCGACTACGACGGCGCACGCGGATTCATGCTCGCGCCCGGCGTCGGTGAGGTGCTCGGTAACCCCGACGCGCCCTTCGATATCGGCGCGCTTCCCGAGGCCCAGATCAAGTTCGCGCACGACTATGCGGGCTACGAGGAGTTCTTCCGGAACGGCGGGATATATCCCTATGCCGCGCATGAGGAGTCTCTCTTCAAGAGCGTCGCTGCGGCGACCCGCGCGCTGCCTCGTATGTTCGTTGGTGTCGTGATGCCTCAGCTCCCCGAGTTGCAGGAGCGGCTCAGGGGGCGCGTGCTGGACGTCGGCTGCGGCGCCGGGTACGCGATGGTCGAACTCGCCCGTGTATTCGAGCGCGCGAAGTTCGTCGGAATCGACTCGGACGTAGTCTCCGTGCGCATGGCTCAAGATCTGATTGAGCAAGAGCGACTTGGCGAGCGCATCGACGCCCGCGTCGCCGATGGCGCACAACTGCCAGATGACCTCGCTGGCCAGTTCGACCTCGTAACCATGTTCCTCGTGTTGCATGAGATCGCACCACGGCACAAGGCGGGGGCCATCGAACAGTGCGCCCGTGCCCTGAAACCGGGCGGAACGCTGCTCATCTTCGACGAGCGCTACCCGAGCGATCCGACCGAGCTTCGGGACCCGGTCCATAACTTCGCCGTAATGGCCCAGTGGTACGAGTTGACCTGGGGCAACCAAATCCAGTCCGGCGAGGCGATCCGCGGGCTGCTTACGAACGGGGGCTTTGCCGTTCAGCACGAAACCCAACTGTTCCACTTCTACATCGTGACAGCGAACAAGGCCTCGTAGGGGGCTTTCAGGCCTTTCGCGAAGACGAGTAACCGGATTCGGGACCTCCTTGACGCGCTGGTAATGCCTCCGCAATAATCCCGGCGGCCGAGCCGCGGCAGCTCGGTCCGTACGGGTGCGTCCTCGCCCCAACCCTCGAGGGCCTGCTCGCTGCGTTTCAACTGGCTGTGGGCACACAATCAAGAGCCGCGAGCGTGTGTCCGCGCGCAGAGGAGACCATGTGGACTGGGCCGATTCCCCAGATCAGGCGACGTTCCGCTCGGACGTGCGCCAATTCATCAAGGATCGCTTGCCGAGTCGCTATCGCGACATGAAAGACACCGGCAGCGAAAACGTTGGCTGGCAGGCCGATCGCAAGTCCAGCAACCCCGAAGCGGTGAAGGCTGCCACGGACTGGGCGGGCGCGCTTTCCGAGCGCGGCTGGATCGCGCCGCACTGGCCCAAGGAGTACGGCGGCGCCGGACTCAGCACCATCGAGCAGTTCATCTACAACCAAGAGATGGCGGAGGCGCAGGCACCCGGCGTAGGTGGGATGGGCGTCTCGCTCCTCGGTCCCACGCTGATCGTGCACGGCAACGACGAACAGAAGACGACGCACCTGCCGAGGATTCTCTCCGGCGAGGTGGCGTGGGCGCAGGGCTACTCAGAGCCCGGTGCGGGCTCGGACCTCGCCTCGCTCCAGACCCGCGCCGTCCGCGACGGCGACGAATACGTCATCAACGGCCAGAAGATCTGGACGTCCGGCGCGCAGTACGCCGACTGGCTGTTCGCCCTCGTGCGGACCGACCCGGAGGCGCCCAAGCACCGCGGCATCTCCTTCATCATGATGGACCGCACGACCCCCGGGTTGACCGTGCGGCCCCTGACCGACATGGGCTGGGCCCAGCCGTTCAACGAAACGTTCTTCGAGGACGTCCGCGTCCCCGCCGCCAACATCGTTGGCGAGGAGAACCGTGGCTGGTACGTCGGCATGACGCTGCTCGACTTCGAGCGGTCCGGCATCTCCGGCGCCATTTCGCACCGCCGCAACATCCGTGACCTCATCGAGTTCGCGCAGACCACCGAGGGCAAGAAGAAGTCCCGCCTAGGCGAGTTCGACACCATTCGTCACGAGGTGGCGGACCGCCACATCGAGACCGAAGTGCTCTTCAACTTCGCCTTCCGCATTGTCTCAATGCAGAACCGCGGTCTGGTCCCGAACTACGAGGCCTCGATGAACAAGATGTACGGCTCCGAGTTGGCGCAGCGCGTCGGCCGGACCGGCACCAAAGTCTTCGGGCTGTTCTCCACGATCTGGCAGGACCAGCAGAAGTGGGGCGACCGCAACGCGCCGCACTCCGCCCTGGGTTCGCGGTTCACGCACCTCTATGTGCGCACCGTCCCGCTGACCATCCTGTCCGGGTCGAACGAAATCCAGCGTAACGTGATCGCCACGCGCGGCCTTGGGCTGCCGCGCGGCTAGTCGCGACCAGTTCGAGCTCAACGAGCAAGTAGCGCGGCCTCGACGGTCGCAAGAAGGGAACAGACACCGTGGACCTGGGTCTGACCGAAACACAGGAGCTCCTGAAGAACGCGGCTCGCGACTTTCTGGAGAACGAGTGCTCCGAGCAGCTCGTCCGTGACATGGAAGAGGACGAGAAGGGCTACAGCCCCGACCTCTGGGGCAAGATGGCCGAGCAGGGCTGGCAGGGTCTCCTGATCCCCGACACCTATGGCGGGGCTGGCTTCGACTTCCTCGACCTCTGCGTCCTCCTCGAGGAGTTCGGCCGCGCGCTCGTGCCCGGCCCCTTCATGTCGACCGTCTTCGGTGGGGCCATCCCGCTGATGCACATCGGCTCCGAGGCGCAGAAGAAGGAGTTCCTCCCCAAGATCGCCTCCGGCGACCTCATCTTCACGCTCGCCCTGACCGAGCCCTCCGCCCGCTTCGACGAATCCGGCATCCAGTGCAAGGCCGCCGTCTCCGGTAGCGAGGTCACCTTCACGGGCACCAAGCTCTTCGTCCCGGACGCGAACGTCGCCGACTACATGATCGTCGCCGGCCGCTCCGCCGCCGGTGTCACCCTCGGTATCGTGGCCCGCGACCAGCCGGGCGTGGAAGTCACGCAGCTGGTGACCATCGCCCGCGACAAGCAGGCCGAGGTCAAGCTCAACGGCGCCAAGGGCCAGCTCCTGGGCACCGATGGTGGTGGCTGGGCCGCGCTGCAGCCCGTCATCCAGCACTACACCGTCGGCGAGTGCGCCTACCTCGTGGGCCTGTCGCAGATGGACTTCGAGATTGCCGTCGACTACGCCAAGGAGCGCGTGCAGTTCGGTCGCCCGATCGGCTCGTTCCAGGCCATCCAGCACAAGTGCGCGGACATGGTCACGGATGTCGATGGCTCCCGCTTCATCATGTACAAGGCAGCCTGGTCGCTGAACACGGACCAGGCCGACAAGCAGATGGCCGTCAACATGGCCAAGGCCTGGACCTCCGAGGCTACCCGCCGCGTGGTCGCCCACGGCCAGCAGATCCACGGCGGCATCGGCTTCACCAAGGACTACAAGATCCAGCTGTACTACCGCCGCCAGAAGCGTGCGGAGCTGGCCTTCGGTGACGCCGACCACCACCGCGAGCTGGTCGCCCAGCAGCTCGGCATCTAGTTCGAATAGCCCTCGGAAGCCCGAGGTGAGTGGACGGGGCCGCCCGGTGGGCGGCCCCGTTTCTTTGTATCGCGTGCACCGCTAGAGCCAGCGCTTTGCACTTCCCTAACGAGACAGCACTCGGTCGCGCAGTATCATTCTGTCTGGAGTCAGGGCACACGACTCCAGAGGAGTGACTTGAACATGAACAACGTAAAGACCGCGGTCCTGCTTGCCGCCCTCAGCGGTCTGCTGATCGCGGTTGGTGGAGCCCTGGGTGGTATCGGCGGCGCGATGACGTTCTTCCTCATCGCTCTGGCGATGAACGTCGGTTCTTACTGGTTCTCCGCGGACATCGTGCTGCGCAGCGCGCACGCCCACGAGATCCGGCGCGAGCAGGATCCGCCGCTGTTCGGACTCATCGAGGACGTGGCGACGTCCGCCGGGACGCCGATGCCGCGCGTCTACATCATCGAATCCCCACAGCCAAACGCGTTCGCCACAGGCCGCGACCCGAAGCACGCCGCAGTGGCTGTAACGACCGGCATTCGCGCCCTCCTCACTGAGCGCGAGCTACGAGGCGTGCTCGGGCACGAGATGGCGCACGTGAAGAACCGCGACATCCTTACTTCGTCGGTGGTCGCCACAATCGCGAGCGCGATCTCGATGCTGGGGTGGATGGCGATGTGGTCCGGCGGACGCAACCGCGAGGGTGGTGGTGCGGCGACGCTCGTCGCTGTCCTTGTTGCGCCGATCGCGGCGACGCTCATCCAGCTCGGCGTCAGCCGGTCTCGCGAGTACCAGGCGGACCGCGACGGCGCGCGTATCGTGGGTGACCCGGAGGCGCTCGCCTCGGCGCTGGCGAAGCTTGAGATGGGTGCACAGCACGTGCGGATGCAGGTGCCGGAGTCAACGGCGCACCTGTTCATCGTGAACCCACTCCGGGCGGAGGGCTTGTCGGGACTGTTCTCGACGCATCCGCCCATCGCGGAGCGTGTCGCGCGCCTGCGTCGAATGGCTGACGTCGCCTAACAGCGCCTCACTGGTGAGTTCGAGAAAGGCCGGGAGGACCCCGGCCTTTCCGTTGGCGTCGATAAGCGGGAGCTCAGGCGGCCGGGAGCAGCATCCGGACGCACGTACCCTCGGTGGTCTGGGAGTCAAGCTAGGCGCGGCCACCTTGCTGCTCGACCAACCGACGTACGGTCGACAGGCCGAGGCCGAAGCGCGCAGGGCCGTCCGGCGAGAAGCCGCGCACGCCGGACTCGAACGCACGGTCGCGGATCTGGGCCGGGACGCCGGGGCCGTTGTCGCGCACGGAGATGAGTCAGCCACGTCACTCGGGTCGCGCATCCACCTCGATATGCGGCGCCTGACCGGGGCGGGCGTGAGCGAGCGAGTTGGCGACGAGGTTCACGAGCACACGCTCGAGGGCGATCGCGTCGGCGCGTACCGTCGGCAGTTCGCCCCGCTCGATGATCGCACCGGACTGCGCGATGCTCCCGGCAACGGCCTGCAGCGCGCGGTCGAGCACGCTTTCCAGGTTAGTCGCGGGGCCCTCGTTCGTAGAGGGGGTCGGGGCGTGCAGGTCGTGCGCAAGGGCGGTCGCGTCGGCGTTCGCGGTCGTGCGGCGAGGCGTGCTGCCGCGCCCAACGGCGAACCCGCCCGCAACGGCGAACCCGACAAGCGCGGGAAGGCCAAGCCATGCCACGGCTGAGTCGAGTGATGTACCCGCGCCGAGCAGAAACGCCGCGAGTCACGAGAGCCCGGCCGCGACAATCGTGGCTGTGCCGCCCACGATGATGGGTCGTGTGTCCTCGATCTGGGTATGAAGACCGGGCATGGCCGCTGCCATTCAAATTCACCGCCGCACTCCACGCTAGGCGGCGCACCTCGCAGGCCCTATCGGTAAACTCCCTGACAAAGGGGGCCCGGCGATGGAGATCGATGTCCTTCGCGAGCGCCGGGTGGCTGCCCGGGCGACGCTCTGCCAGGTATTCGACGAGCTCGTGTCCGAACCACAGACCGGCCTGCTGGGCCACGAGGGCGCCCGGGCGTGAGCGCCGAGACTGAGCTGCGCGCCCGCTTCGTCAGCGAGGTTCCCGCCGGGCTGCTGGAGCACATCGATCGTGTGGTCGGCATCGCGGACGCGCTGGCGCGACGCCACAACCTCGATGTCCCGCTGACGCGCCTGATGGCCCAGGCCCACGACGTGGCGCGCGCACGGCCTCCCGAGGAGTTGCTGCGGGACGCCGAGGCGCGGGGACTGGATATCGACCCGGTGGAGCGTGCGGAGCCGGTGTTGCTGCACGGCCAGGTGGGCGCCATCGCACTGCGGGAACGCCTCGGTGTCACCAATGAGCGGGTGCTTCACGCGGTCCACTGGCACACGACGGGGCATGCCGACTACTCCCGCGAGGCCTGGGCGATGTTCGTCGCCGACAAGATCGACCCGCACAAGATAGAGCGCTGGGCCGCCCTCGCGCGTGTCGCCGAGCTGGCGCAACGATCGCTCGAAAGTGCGGCACTCGCCTACCTCGAGCTCTCACTCGCGAGGGCCGTCGAGGAGCGCTGGTTGATCCACCCGGCGGCTGTGATGGCGCGCAACGCGCTGGTAGTACGAGGCGTGCAGGCAGAGTAAGCGCCGCGTCGAAGTTCGCTCCATTTCTCTTTCCTTTCGGCGCACTATTTTTCCTCGATCTTTCGGTCATCTTTCTGCTTCATTTTCCATCGATTTTCCTGAGTCACATACAGATGCTTGTTCTGCGTGCTATCTGGCGCTTCCAGAAGGCATCAATAACGCGATATTTCCTGTCGCGTGAGCACGTACAGCGTGCATGTCCGCGAGCGGGGACGACCTCGACAGTTGGAGATTGGGGGTAAGAGAACTTTTGTTCTACTCTCCTGTCCACGGCGATCGAGCGTGCGCGTGACTGGCGTCTGGACTTCGTTGACCGCGGCCGCAGACACGGCCGTGGCGGTGAGCGGTTTCGCCAACGCGTGGTACTTCGCGCGACGGGCGCGACGGGCGCGACGGGCCGCGCGCGCGGCGGTGCGCCGGCGCCTTACTCGCAGCGCTGAGGCGAGGCGAAACGCCATCGCCGCGGAACGGGCGCTGCAGCAGGTCTGGGAGGACAACGATCTCGCCCACCTCGATCTGGAAACCGAGATCGATACGGCCGTCCTCGGTGATGGCGCGTTCAAGGTCGTATGGGACGACCGCGAGCGGCGAGTGGTTGTCTCGGCACCAGATGTACAGGGGCTGCGCGCGTGGTGGGTCGGCGACGACGTACGGCGGCTCTGGCGCGTCGGCTCCAGGTACGAGCTGGCTCCCGATGAGTTCGAACAGCGCCACGGCCAGGCGCTGCGGTCACGGGCGGGTCGACGGCCAGCCTCGGTGGAGGTCATCGAGGCATGGACCGCGGAGCGATTCGATCTCTGGGTACAGGGCGAGCTGCTGGAGTCGCGCGCGAATCCATACGGGATGCTGCCCTACGTCCTCTACCCGAACGTGCCGCGGCCCAAGCAGCTCTGGGGGATGTCCAACATCGAGCCGCTGCGAGAGTCTCTCGCCGAGCTGAACCGCGCACTCACTCAGCTCAGCCGCATCCTCGAGCTCTCCGGCAATCCGATCGCCGTCCTCGCAAACGTGGAGGAGGCACGGGGCATCGCCGTCCAGCCAGGCGCGGTCTGGGAGGTGCCAGAGCAAGCGCGAGCCTACCTCCTCGATTTGCTGCAGGGCGGCGGCATGCGCCTTCACGTCGAGTACGTGGACCTCGTCTACCGCACGCTGCATGATCTGGCCGAGACCACGCGCGTAGCGTTCTGTAACAGCGGCGGCGACCGCTCGGGTGTCGCGCTGCAGACGGAGCTCGACCCGCTGCTACGCAAGGTGCAGCGTAAGCGCCTGGTGAGGACGGCCGCGCTCCGCCAGCGCGATCGCCTCATCCTGCGCGTGCTCGAGCACCACACCGGCCAGCGTTTCGAGGGCGTGCGGACCGATATCGTCTGGGGACCGGTATTCCCTCGGGACGCCGGGATGATGGCTGGGGGATGGCGTGGCCTCGAGCGCGAGGCCGTGACTGTGACGTGCGCGTGAGGTTTTGCTACACTGCTAGACTCGGTCGCTGAGCCTCCTCGTGGGCTTGCGGCGCGGCCAAGGAGTGAGCGTCATGTCCTCTCAGGCGACATCCTCCGAGGCCCTGCGGGGGCCCCTCGCGCTGGCCCCTCGCAAGGTGGCGATCCACCTACGGATGATCGCGCAGGCCTCGCGCTACCGCATGGGCCTCTTCCTCACGACGATCGGCCTCATTGGTTCCACCATCACGGTGGTCGTCACGCCCAGGCTGGTCGGCTGGGCCATCGACTCCGGTCTCGGCATCGATCGAGGCACCAAGCAGGTCGAGGGCAACATGAACACGCTGCTCCTCGCGGGGCTGTTGCTCATGCTTGCCGCCGTCGCTCGAGGCGCCTTCGTCTACCTTCAGACCTACATGGGCGAGCGCGTGTCGCAGGCGGTCGCCTACGACCTTCGCAACGACATCTACGACCACCTCCAGCGGCTTTCCTACGCCTACCACGACGACGCGCAGATCGGGCAGATCATGTCCCGCGCCACTCAGGATGTGGAGGGCGTGCGCTTCTTCGTCAGCATGGGCCTCATCCGCTTCGCGTACATCATCATCCTGGTGGCCGTGACGGCCTACCTGATGCTCCAGACCAACCTCGTCGTCGCGCTGGTCGGGCTCGCATTCGTGCCGGTCGTCGCCATCGCGGCGGCGATGAACTCGTTGAAGCTGCGGCCGGTCTGGCTGCAGGTGCAGGATCTCCAGGGGCAGCTCTCCACGATCCTGCAGGAAAACCTCACCGGGCAGCGCGTTGTCAAGGCCTTCGGTCGCTCCGACTTCGAGGAGCAGAAGTTCGACCAGCGCGCACGCCTGCTCTTCGACTTCTCGTACATGACAAGCCGCATCCAGGCGTTCCAGGAGCCCGCGATGAACTCGCTCTGGCTCCTCTCCCTCGCGCTCGTCTTCTGGGTCGGTGGCCGCGAGATCATCGCCGGACGAATGACGATCGGCGACATGGCGATGTTCCAGCTCTATCTGACACTGCTGCAGGTTCCGGTTCGCTCGGTCGGCTTCGTGGTCAACATCTTCGCCCGCGCACAGTCCTCCGGTGAACGCATTTACGAGATCCTCGATGCCGAGTCCGCGGTGCAGGAGAAGCCGGGTGCGCCACCACTCCGCGCCAACGCTGGAGACGTGATCTTCGAGGACGTGTCCTTCGGCTACGACGCCGTCTCCCCGGTGCTGCGCCACATCGATGTTCACGCGCGCCCCGGCGAGATGGTGGCGCTTCTCGGCCCCACCGGGTCGGGCAAGTCGACGGTGGTCCACCTGCTCCCCCGGTTCTACGACGTGACTGCGGGCGCGATCCGCATCGATGGCCAGGACATCCGTGACGTCACCCTCGACTCGCTCCGCAGCGCCATCGGCATCGTGCAGCAGGATGTCTTCCTCTTCGCCGCCACGATCGGCGAGAACATCGCTTACGGCCGCCCCGGCGCCACGCAAGCGGAGATCGAGACCGCCGCTAAGGCCGCACGGATGCACGACTTCATCATGCAGATGCCCGACGGCTACGACACGTGGGTCGGTGAACGCGGCGCGACGCTCTCCGGCGGTCAGCGCCAGCGCGTGGCGATCGCGCGCACGCTGCTCCTCGACCCGCGCGTGCTCGTCTTCGATGATTCGACCTCCTCGGTCGATATGCGCACGGAGTTCGAGATCCAGGAGGCGCTGCAGAACCTGATGCGCGGCCGCACGACTTTCGTAATCGCGCAGCGGTTGCGCACGGTGCAGCAGGCCGACCAGATCCTCGTCATGCGCGACGGCGTGATCGTCGAACGAGGGCGTCACGCCGAACTCCTCGAGGCCGGCGGCTTTTACCGCGAGATCTACGACCTCGAGCTGCGAGACCAGGAGGAGGCGCGCGCCGCCTCGGAGGTGCTCTCGAGCGCCGCGGCGGGCGACGCCTGATGGCCTACTGGGGCGGCGGTGGGGCGGCGGGGTGGAGCGGCGGCGGCCCGGGTGAGGGCGCCGGCGCCCGTCGAGGCCGCACGGACGGCTGGGACTATGACGATCTGGGCAAGGTCTACGACCCCGCGCTCTTCGGTCGTCTGATCCCGTTCATCGCGCCGTTCAAGTGGCGCGCGATCACCGCGCTCATCGCCATGGTCGTCTACTCGGCGACCTCGTACGCGCAGCCGTGGATCATGGGTCGCGCGATCATCCAGTTACGCCAGTCGCCTACTGAGCGGGATCTTGCCCAGGTGGGCATCTCCCTCGTCGTGCTCGCCGTGATCTCCTGGATCGCGCTGTGGGTGCAGCGGCTGATGACGGGGTACATCGGGCACCACATCCTCCTCGAGATCCGCAGTCAGCTCTTCGCGCATCTGCAGAAGCTCTCGCTGCACTTCTACGACAACCAGGAGGTGGGACGCGTCATGTCACGCGTCACCTCAGACGTGGTGGTGCTCCAGGAGTTGCTGACCACCGGGCTCCTCAACGTACTCGCCGACTTCTTCGGCCTCGCGCTGATCGTGTTCTTCCTCGTCAACCTCGACCCGCAGCTGGCGCTGATCTCGATGTCTGTGGTGCCTGTCATGCTCGGCTTCATGTGGTGGTGGCAGCGGCGTGCCGCCAGCGCCTTCATTCGCGTGCGCCAGGCGATCGCCCTCGTCAACTCCAACATCAACGAGAACGTCTCCGGCGTCCGCGTCGTGCAGTCGCTCGGCCGCGAGGGGCAGAACCTCGAGGAGTTCGACCGCCTCAACCGCATGAACTACCAGTCCAACGTCGAGGCAGGCCGTCTGCAGGCGCTGGTCATGCCTATGGTCGAGCTGCTCTCGACAGTGGCGACTGTCGCCGTTCTGGTCATCATCGGCGTACGAATATTCTCTGGCAGCCTCCCGAGCGACGCGGCGCTCGGCTTCGCAGTCGCGTTTACGCTCTACATCCAGCGCTTCTTCAACCCGGTCCGCGACATTGTGCTCCAGTACACGCAGCTCCAGCGCGCGACAGCCGGTGCGCATCGCGTCTTCGAGCTCCTCGATACCGCGCCGGAGATCGTTGACGCTCCGGACGCCGTCGCCCTCGCCGACATCGAGGGACGCGTCGACTTCAACCACGTCGTCTTCTCCTACATCGCAGGCGTTCCGGTCCTGCGTGACTTCGACCTGCACGTGGAGCCGGGCGAGACAATCGCCCTGGTCGGACACACCGGCGCTGGTAAGACCTCGGTGACTGCGCTCATCAACCGCTCCTACGAGATCGACGGCGGCAGCATCCAGATCGACGGCATCGATCTCCGGAAGATCGAGCGGGGCACGCTGACGCGTCGGATGAGCGTGGTCCTGCAGGAGCCGTACCTGTTCTCCGGCACGATCGCCGAGAACATCCGCTATGGCCGCCTCGATGCCAGTGACGAGGACGTACGGCGGGCCGCCGAGGCGGTAGGCGCCTCGGGCTTCATCGAGCGGCTGCCGCTCAGCTACGCGACCGAGCTCCACGAGCGGGGCCAGAACCTCTCGGTCGGGCAGCGCCAGCTCATCGCCTTCGCCCGCGCCATCATCGCCGAACCTCGGATCCTCATCCTTGACGAGGCGACCGCAAACGTGGACACGCAGACCGAGCGCGTCATTCAAGGCGCTCTGCGCGTGCTGCTCCGGGGCCGCACGTCTTTCGTCATCGCGCACCGCCTCTCTACGATCCGCGACGCCAGCCGCATCGTGGTGATGGAGGACGGCCGTATCGCCGAAATCGGCTCTCATGAGGAGCTCATGCGTCACGGCGGTATCTACGCCGACCTCTACCGCATGACCTACTCGAGGCAGGGGCAAGGCACCGAGGTGGCCGCGGTCGCCGGAGATGGGGCCTGAGGGACGGCTCAGTCAGTCTTTCGTTGACAGACCGCGCATCCTCGCCACGTACTCCGCTTCTTTATGGCCTCGCCACGATTCCGTGAACGCCCCATTGGCGAAAAATGTCATCGTGCCATGGGCCGCGACACCGATTCCCCAGCCGATGGTCGTCCAGTACGCCCACTCCAGACCGCCGCCAATGGCGATGTCCATCAACCACAAGCCCGTATTGACAACGATGTACACACCAAGGTGAACATCGAATGCCAGCAGGTTGCGCACGCGCTCGTAGAGTTCCTAGTCTGATGCTTGCACCATGCCATGACTCCATTCCCGCGACCATGCAACCGGGTACAGGAGTGAGTCGGGGGCGCGGACATGGCTGGAGGACCTGACTTTCAGGGCCGATCGTCGCTGCGCGCGTGTCCCGTTGTCTCGACACCACAGGTACTATGATTCTTGGTGAAGGCGGAGGTGCCTGGTGGCTGCGACACGACTCACCCGTCAGCGGGAGCACTCGATGCTGGGCGGCGTCTGCGCCGGCATCGCGGCGGCGTACAACATCGATGTGACACTCGTCAGGATCGTGTGCGTCCTGGCCACCCTCGTCACCAGCGGCCTGGGCGTGCTGTTCTACATCGCCGCGTGGCTCGTGATGCCGAGCCCCGACCAGTCATCGATGGCGGCTCGTGACATCGCCCGCGCCAATGTCGATGACGTCGTGTCGACCGCCAGACGGCGCGCCTCCGACCTGCGACACGTGAACGCCGATGACATCGCCGGCACAGCGCGGCGGGCCGCAGACGACCTGACGCGCGCCGCGACCAGCGTCGCTCAGAGCGCCCGCGAGGTGTTCACGCGCGAATCGGCAGCACCAGACGCGCCCTCGACGGCCGGTACCGCCCCGGCACCCGCGTGGACGCCGCCAACGCCTCAGCCCCGCGCCCGCCATGGTGGGTTCAAGCCGCGCGACAGCGGACTGCCCAGCAACCGGCGCTCGGGCCGCGGCTCGTGACCGGCGCCCCAGCGCTCTCCGAGGACGACCGCGCTCGGCTCGTCGGCCTCGTTGACGCGGGCGGCGTCGCGTTCTGGCGACACCTCGACATCTCGCTCGACGAGGTGCATGGAGTGGGCCACGTAACACTCCGCATGCCGATGCGCGCGGAGCTCGAGACGCGCCGGCCCGGCGTGATGCACGGCGGCGCGCTCGCGTCGCTCATCGACGCCACGTGCGGCGGGGCGGTGACCACGCTGCGCCGCGCTGATGACGAGACGTGGACCGGTCAGGCCACAACCGACCTCAACATCACCTATCTGAACGCGGCAACCAGCGACGTGCTCGCCGAGGGCCGCGTGCTCCGCAGCGGACGCGCCATCGCATACGTGCAGGCCGAAATTCGCGACCTCGAGGGCAACGTGGTGGCCGTGGGACGCGCTACCTACATGATCCTGCGGCGGTAGGCCGAACGCCTTGAGCGGCGCGCTACTCCGAATGCAACTCGCCCGGCTGCGCGCTCGTATCGCCGATACGCTTGACCACCGAGTAACGGGGCGCGCCCTCGGCATGACGGCCGCGCGGCCAGTGCTCGATCTCTGTCACCGAGGCGTGCGGCGCTCGGACCTCCGCCAGCCAGACGTTCCTCGAGGTGAGCCCCCACGCCCAGCGCAGCGCGGCGTCAATGACGCCCGCATGCGTGACCATGACGACCGTGTCGCCCGCGTTCGCTCGCAGGGTGACCGCCGTGATGAACGCGGTGACCCGCGTCTGGAAATCGGCGAGCGACTCGCGCGTCCCCCGGTGCTCCGGATGCCAGATCGCGAGGTCGGGGCGGGCCTGCTGAACCTCTGCGTAGCTGGATACACCCTCGAAGCCCAGCTCGAACTCCGCCAGCGCAGCCTCGCTGGTCGGCTCGAGGCCAAGTGCGCCCGCAAGGCGTTCGGCAGTCTCCCGCGCTCGCACCAACGGGCTCGTGAGGAGCGTAGTGACGCCCTCGCCGCCGAGGTTCCGGCCAAGCCAGTCCGCCTGCGCCTGCCCGCGGAGGCTGAGTGGTGTCTCCGCACCCAGCGCGACTGCGCCATCGATATTACCGTGTCGCACCAGTAGCAGGCGCAGCGATTCGTTGGGTTCCATGTATCGAGGCTAGCAGGGAGTTCGAGTTTGAAGTCGAGTCGCCGGCGCCGCTACGTTCGGCTCCCGAGCACCGCCTCGACCTCGATCTCGACGCGGTGCGCAGGAAGCAGCAGCCTGCCACCTGCACGAGCGTCAGCGCCGGGCGAGTCCCGCCGAGGGCGCCGCGGAGCGCGGTGGTGACGGCTTCCCACTCCTCCACTCGAGTCACGTAGGCACACACCGCCACGATGTCCGTGCGGTCGCCGCCCGCCTCGTGGAGTGCCCGGCCAATCACCTCCAGCGCGAGGCTAGCCTGCGCTTCGACTTCGGGTGGTACGGTCCCATCCGGATGTGTGCCGGTGGTGCCTGCCACCCAGACGCGGTCGCCGACGACGACCGCCCGGGAGTAATCGACACGCGCCTCCCACGGACCGCCCGATGAGATACGGCGACGGCCACTCACGAGGTGACCACATCGCCTTCGTCGAAGAGTGCGGCCTGCGCGCCGACCACCGGCGCGCTGGCGAGCAACGGCGGCTCGAGGCCGAGGTGGACGTACGCCAGACGACCCGCGACACGCCCTCGCGGGGTGCGCTGCATGAAGCCGAGTTTCAGCAGGTAGGGTTCGTACACATCCATGATTGTGTCGGACTCCTCGGAGATCGCCGCCGCCAGCGTGTCGAGGCCGACCGGTCCACCGTTGAAGCGCTCGATGATCGCGCGCAGCAGCTCGCGATCCATCGCGTCCAAGCCGAGCTCATCGATCTCCAGCCGTTCGAGGGCGACGCGCGCCAGCTCGAGTGTGATCACGCCGTCGCCTTCCACCTCGGCGTAGTCGCGTACACGACGCAGCAGCCGGTTGGCGACGCGCGCCGTGCCGCGCGAGCGGCGTGCCACCTCGCGGACCGCGGCCTCCTCGATCGTGCAGCCGATGACACCCGCCGAGCGCCGCAGGATCTGGCTCAGCGCGTCCTCATCGTAGAACTCGAGGCGGTAGGTCGACCCGAAGCGGTCGCGCAACGGCTGCGAGACGAGGGCGAAGCGCGTGGTCGCACCGAGGAGCGTGAAGTGATTGAGGCGCAGGCGAATATCGCGCGCCTTCGGTCCCTTGCCGAGGATGATATCGACGGAGAAGTCCTCCATCGCGGGGTACAGCACTTCCTCGACGGCGAGCGGGAGGCGATGGATCTCGTCGATGAACAGCACGTCGCCGGCCTGCAGGCTCGTGAGCAGCGAGGCAAGGTCGCCGGAGCGCTCGATGGCCGGGCCGCTGGTGATCCGGATCGATACGCCCAGCTCAGCCGCGACGATCATCGCCAGCGTGGTCTTGCCAAGGCCGGGCGGGCCATGAAACAGCACGTGGTCCAGCGGCTCCTCGCGCGCCTTCGCCGCGCGGATCGCGATGTCGAGGTTGCGCTTGACGATCTCCTGGCCGAAGTACTGCTCCAGTCGTCGAGGGCGGAGCGTGGTCTCCACGCCGGCGTCGTCGCTCGTCAGCGCCGTGGTGAGCGGACCTTCGCGCTGCGGGCGTGCCGAGCCGGAGCCCTCCGGGCTGGGGCGTCGAGGTGTGCCCTCACGTTCCTTCGCTACGGCCATCACGCCCTCGCTCCCTGCGCCGTACGTCGGTACGGAGCATCGAGTATAGGTCGCGCCCGCGCCTCGAAGAACGGGCGTTCGAGGGCGGACCGGCTACGCTCGCCGCTGGTCAGGTCCCAGGGCGAGGAGCGCTCGATGTTTCGAGTCGAACGGATCGGCAACGCGCCGATCCTGGTGCCACACATGGACGAGCAGATGGGCGCCAACCTCGCGGGGCCTTCGCTGGTGCGCGTCCCCGACTGGGCGCCAGACCGCCTCGGGAGGTACGACCTGTACTTCGCGCACCACAACGGCGAGTACATCCGCCTCGCCTATGCCGACCAGGTCGAGGGACCGTGGCACATCCACACGCCGGGCTCGCTCCAGCACTCGGAGTCGCACTTCCCGTTGGACATCGGCACGCCACCGGCTGGCCACGTCCTCGCGCCCGGCGTGGTCGTCTCGACGCCGCACATCGCGTCGCCGGACGTGCACGTCGACGAGGCGCGGCGCGAGTTCCGAATGTACTACCACGGCATCATCACCCACCGCACACAGCGGACGCGCGTGGCTACCTCCAGGGACGGCGTGCACTTCGAGCCGCGTGAGCCGATCCTCGGCACCGCCTACTGGCTGGCCTTCAAGTACGGAGCTGGCACTACGGACTCACGATGCCGGGTATCTTCGAGCGCTCGCACGATCCCTGGGACCATTCGAACAGGGACCAACGCTCTTCGCGTCGAACATTCGGCACTCGGCCGTGCTCGTCGGGGGCGACACGCTCACTGTGCTGTATACGAACGGCGGCGAAGACCCGCCCGATAAAATCCTCGCGACGACCATCGATCTGCGAGGTGACTGGATGGCGTGGCGCACGGGCGAAGCCGTCACCGTCCTGGAGCCCGAGCGTGACTACGAGGGCGCCGACCTCCCCCTCGTCGCGTCCATCCGCGGCGAGATCAGCACAGGAGCGCGCCAGCTGCGTGAACTCGCCCTCTACCTCGAGGGCGGGCGGCTGTATCTGCTGTACGCGGTTGCGGGTGAGTCTGGCATCGCCCTCGCAGAGTTACATCGCGACTGAGAAGCGCTAGAGCTCCGGCAGCGCCGCGGGCTCGCGCTCAGGAGCAGCACCCTCCAGCGAGGGGCCACCGGCCCGGTGCGACAGCCGCGAGGCCATCGCCTCCTGCTCGGCAGCGGCCTGCGCCTCCTGCTTCGTGCGGACATCGTTGTAGCAGTTCGAGCAGTAGACCGGCCGGTCACCTCGAGGTACGAACGGCACCTCGGTGGCATGCCCACACTGGGCGCAGTGCGCGACGTGGAGCTGGCGAGGCGTACGCCCACCCCAAGAGACGGCCACCCCGTAGTGCGGCGTCTCCTCGCGGTCCTCGGGGCGCATCATCTTGCGCGTGGCTCGGCACGCCGGGCAGCGCACCGGGTCGTTGGTCAGACCCTTGGTCTGGTAGAACTCCTGCTCGCCCGCGGTGAAGACAAACGTGCCGCCGCAGTCGCGGCAGGCCAGCTCACGGTCCTGGAAGGCCATCGAATCTCCCTCGATGCAGACGCCACCTCGAGATCATCGAAGCAACGCCAACGACATGCCAAGCAAGCGCGACAGCGTCGCGCTCAAACTGGGTGCCCTTGTAGAGGTGGGCCTAATCAGTATACATCGCCGCTGGCCCCATTCCCTCCCGGGATTGGTGCCGGACGCGAATTGAGACGGCGGAACTAACGAATCCGACGCCGGATGCCACGCAGACGCACGGGCGCACGGCTCTCGATCTCGGCGGCAACCTCGAGTGGTGAGCACATCAGGTCGTAATGCAGCGCGCCATCGACTCGCGCTCGGACCAGCGATCCCGCCTGGTAAGAGCCCTTGAGGAGCGCGAGTCCGTCCACCTCGGGGGCGTCGCGGATCGTGCGTCCTACGGACACCAGCCCGCCACCACGCGCGGTGGTGGGTTCGCGGGACTCGATGAGCACGTCGACCTCGCGGCCGACCTGCGCGCGATTCGAGGCGAGCGAGATCTCCTGCGCGAGCGCCATCAGCCGCCCATAACGCTCCTCTTTCACCGCAGGGGGCACCTGTGCTTCGAAGGTCGCGGCGGGCGTGCCACCCTGCGGCGAGTAGGTGAATGCGCCGATGTGGTCGAAGTGCTGCTCGCGGACGAAGGCGAGGAGTTCTTCGAACTCCGACTCGGTCTCGCCCGGGAACCCCACGATGAAGGTCGTCCGCAGGGTGATGTCCGGCATCGCGTTGCGCACCAGCTCGATGGACCGCCGTGCGAGGCGCAACGACGGGCGCTTCATGCGGCGCAGTACGTCGTCGGAACCGTGCTGCAACGGCATGTCGAGGTAGGGCACGACGTTCGGAAGGCGCGCCATGGCCTCGGCGAGGCGTTCCGTAACGCGGCCCGGGTAGGCGTACATCAGGCGGATCCACGGCACCTCGGGCACCGCGGCGGACAGCTGATCGAGGAGCCCGGCGAGGCTGTCCGGTGCGCCCTCGTCCTCCCCGTACGCCGTCGAGTCCTGCGCGACGAGCACCAGCTCCTTCGTACCGGTCGCCGCGTGCCAGCGCGCCTCTGCAATCAGCCGGTCGGCCTCCATCGAGTGCATTCGTCCCTTGATCGAGGGGATGATGCAGAAGGTGCAGGGCCGGTCGCAGCCGTCCGAGATCTTGAGGTACGCGCTGGGCGCGCCGCCGAAGAGGCTCGCGGCGGTGCCCACCTCCGGGATGTCGAAACTCGGGCTCGCCGGTCCGATGTCGGCGGCGATCGCGTCCCAGGCCTCGACGCCGAACGTGGCGTCGACGCCGGGTACGGCCGTGAGCAGTTCGTCACGTGCGATCTCTGTCATGCAGCCGACGACGTAGAGGCGCTGGTCGGGGCGGCGCGTTTCTTGGAGCTCACGTACGACTGCGACCGACTCCTCTTTCGCGGCATCGATGAAGCCGCACGTGTTCACGATGAGTAGATCCGCCTCTTCAGGCGTCTCGGCGGCCTGGTGGCGTGCACCGCGCAGCGCCTGCTCGAGGCGCATTGAGTCCACGGTGTTCTTCGCACAGCCGAGTGTGAGCAGATGGTAACGCACCATGGTAAGGCTGAGGGCCGCGCGGTCCCGAGTCAAGCCTGCGCCTGCAGCAAATTCGCGTGGCACAGCCGCAGCCCGCCTTAACCGCTACTTTGGTGGCGGGGGCACGAGTGGCAACAGTGGACTTCGCGTACGTCCTGGCCGCGGTCATCGCCATCGCGGTGGCCGCTTGGCTGCAACTCCGTACCTCGATGGCTCGAGGGTACGCTTGGCTGTCGCGTGGCGTTGCAGCGGCGTTCGGTGCGCTCTCGATCCAGGCGATGGTGAGCCAGCCGACGCTGGCGATGGTTTCGCAGGCCATCGTGATGGTGTGCCTGCCGTTGATTGCCGTGCCGTACCAGATCCGGGTGCTGAAGTTCATCGAACGAGCCAGGGCACGCCGGCACGACGGGGGCACGCCAGCGCGCGGACCGGGGGGCGGCCGCGTGCGGTCTCGAGGCCGTGGGCGGCGCTAGGTCATCGCCGTCACGGCGCGCGCGCGACCAGCAGCGTCACCGCATCACCGCGCTTGATCGACTTCCCCGCCTGCGGAGAATGGTTGTACACGGTACCCGGCGGCGCCGACGCGTTCGCGACCTCGATGACCACGAACGTCAGCCCGAGGCGCGTCAGTGTGGCCTCGGCGTCCTTCCGTGGCGTGCCGATGAGGTCCGGCATCTCCCCATCCTTGACGGCCGGCGCCGCACCACCACCTGCCGAGGTTGGCTCGGGGCCTGCGACCTGACCGGAGCCCCCGCCCGACGTGATCGTCGACGGGTCGCCGCCGCCAAAACGGGTCCAGGCGAGCAACACGAGTACGAGTGCCACGACGATGCCCCCCGCGATCGCAGCCACGCGTGGCTCGATACGACGTAGCCACTCGAGGGCGGGTCGAGTGTCGACTTGCCGCATCGCTCGACCCAGCGCTGCGGCGCCTCGAAGGGACGTCGCTCCCGTGCGTCGTGCCACCCGCGTGAACCGCGCGAACGCGGGCGCCACACTGGAGGCGCGCGACACGCGGACCGCGCCTCCCGTCTGCTTTGCGGGTGCACGCTGACGCCGCGGTGGGGCCAGTGTGGGCCAGCGCAACGCCGGCAGTGTGGGCAACGACAGGGGCGCCTCCGACGCTCGCCTGCGTAAGCCTGCCGCGGGCTCCAAGTCGAGCGGCCTCGGGAGGTTGGTCGGCATCAGCCGCTCGACCCCCTCGTGCGGCAGACCGAGGTAGCGCGCGTAGCTCCGGAAAAAACCTTTCGCGTAGACGGGGGCCGGCATGAGCTCCCAGCGCTCCGCCTCCAGCGCTTCCAGATAAGCCGGGTTGATGCGCGTGTCGGAGGCTGCCTCGGCGATGGTCAGACCACGATGGAGGCGTGCGTCGCGCAGCATCGTGCCGATGACCGGCGTCGGCGTGGCGCGCGCCTCGGGGGGTGCCTCTCGCTCCGAGCCCTCATGCGGCGTGGTCATTGGCGCCCCGGACCTACGCCGCGTCTACGCCGGCGAACTGCACCAGCGACTTGAGGCCATCCATCGCCAACCTCGAGACGTACGCCTCCGGCCCGTGCTCCACGTCGTAGCGGTTCGTCACCACCTCGTCGATGTGCGGGACGGCGGTCATCATCGCGATCATGCGGCGGTACTGGTCGGTCGTCGCGTTCTGCGATCCGGTGAGGATGATCTCACCGTAGTGGACCAGGTTCGGGTCGAACGGGATGGCCGAACCGGGTGGGAAGCCGGCGAAGAGGTTCACCGCACCCTGCTTGCGGACCAGTTCGAGGGCAGGCGGCACCAGCTCCGCAACACCCACCGACACGATCACTGCGTCGGCGCCGTACCCATCGGTCAGGCCTCTGACCGCCTTCGGTACGTCCTGCGTAGTGGGGTCCACAACGAGGTCGGCACCCCACCTCGCGGCGATCGCGCGGCGTGCCGGATTGGGCTCGCTGACGATGATCGGCCCGGCACCCGCCGCGCGGCCAAGGATGAGGTGGAGCAGCCCCATGGGGCCGGCGCCAACGATCGCCATCGATGAGCCTGCGACTACGCCGCACAGGTCGAGGGAGGCCAGCACGCAGGCGGCGGGCTCGGTAAGCGCGGCCACATCGAGCGGAAGTGCGTCCGGGATCCGGAGGACATGGCCGGTGGTCGCGAGCACTTCGGGAACCAGCAGGTATTCGGCGAAGCCACCATCGAGGTCGTAGCCGAGCGTCTGTCGTTTCTCACAGCGATTGCGCCGCCCGACCAGACAGAACCGGCAGCGTTCGCAGGCAAGGATCGGGCAGACGACCACGCGGTCGCCCTCGGCGAGCCCCGTGACGCCCTCTCCCAGGGCGTCAACGACGCCCGCGATCTCGTGGCCGGGAATCACACCGGCAAGCGCGTGCTTCTCGCCGCGGTAGACGCGGACGTCCGAGGCGCACAGCGATGCCGCTCCGACGCGCAGGCGGACCTGGCCCGGTCCCGGCAGCGGAGTGCGCCGGTCTTCGACGGTGATGTTGCCGGGCGCGTTGAAGACGGTTGCGCGCATCCTTGCCTCCTGGTGCGCCTGCAGTATCGCAGCGCGCCGAGCACGGGCACCACCTCGAAGGCATGTTGGTCATCGATATCCGGCGGCAATAAGAACGCCCGCCGGGCGGCGGGCGTTGGAAGATCGAGCCGAGACAGTCTTCTGTTAAACGGTCGCGATACCAGCGGCCTTGAGGCGACCCGCCAAGCGTGATTTGCGCCGCGCCGCGGCGTTCGGGTGGATGATGCCCGCGCGTGCCGCCTTGTCGAGCGCGGACTGCGCCTCGCGCAGCGCCGCCAGCGAGTCGGCATCGCCCGTTCGGATGGCTGTACGGGCGTCGCGCACCGAGCGCGAGGCCCGAGTGCGAAGTGGTCTGTTGCGGGCCGCGCGCGTCTCGTTCTGGCGAATGCGCTTGCGGGCCTGTTTGGTGTGCGCCATAACTAAACACCCCTCCTGAGGCGGACCAAGAGGATACGGCTCACCTCGGGGCTGCGTCCACCCTCGCCCGAGCGCCACGCCGAGTGCTCACGTTGCTCGCCCTCCGCGGCCGCAGGATCATGGCTGGAATGACGCACTCGCCGCCCGGGGGACCGAGGGGGGGCCGGCTCGGTCGCTTCCTGCAGGCTGGTCACGCGCTCGAATCGCGCGGGGTCGCCAGCGCGGCGGGCGTGGTGGCGCTCGGATTCATCGGCTCACGGCTCCTCGGGTTGGTCCGCTCGGCGGCCATCGCCAGCGTGTTCGGCACCGAGCCGGAGCTCTCCGCCTACTGGCTGGCGTTCCGGCTGCCCGACCTGGTGTTCCAGGTGCTGGCGGGCGCCACGCTGGCTGCGGCCTTCATTCCCACGTTCAGCCGGGTCCAGCTCCGGGCGGGCGACGATGCTGCATGGCGCCTCGCCTCCAGCGTGCTCAACCTGATCGCGATCGCGACGGCGCTGGCCGCCGCCGTGGCCTGGGTCCTCGCACCGATACTCGTGCCCCTCCTCGCGCCCGGACTTGGCGCGGAATCGGGGCGCGAGGTCGAGCTACGCGTCCTCGCCATCGAGCTGACGCGTGTCATGCTGATCTCGCCCGTGCTCTTCGGGGTCTCAGGGATCCTCACCGGCATCTTGAACGCGCGCCAGCACTTCCTCGCACCAGCGTTAGCGCCGATGTTTTACAACCTCGGCATCATCGGCGGTGCGCTCCTCCTCGGCGGCCGGTATGGGGTCCACGGCCTCGCGATTGGTGTCGTCATCGGGTCTGCGGGCCATCTGCTCGTGCAGTTGCCGGCGCTGCGCGGCACTGGGATGCGCTGGTCCATCAACCTCGATCTGACCTCGGATGGGGTGCTCGAGGTTGCGCGCCTCATGGGACCGCGCGTCATCGGACTCGCGGCGGCCCAGATCAACTTCGTCGTGATGATGTTCTTCGCCTCCTTCGTGTCGGATCAGGCGATCAGCGCGATCAACTACGCCTTCCTGATGGCGATGCTGCCGGTCGGCGTCATTGGCATGGCGATCTCGACGGCGCTCTTTCCAACCCTCGCCCAACAGGCGGCGACGAGGCAGGCGCAGACCCTCCGCGCCACCCTGGCCAGCAGCCTCCGGATGATCCTCTTCCTCTCGATTCCGGCCGCGCTCGGGCTCGTGGTGCTCGCTGAGCCCGCGGTCGTGCTACTGCTCAAGCGCGGGGCCTTCGATGAGGCATCGGTAGCGCCGGTCGCGGCGGCGCTGCAGTTGTTCGCCGTCGGCATCGCCGCCAACGCGGCCATCGAGATCCTGAGCCGTGGCTTCTACGCTTACTCGGACACACGCACGCCGGTGCAGTTCGCGGTGCTGGCGATGGTCCTCAACGTCGCGCTCTCCGCCGCCCTCGTGGGGCAATTCGGCATCCGCGGGCTGGCGGCGGCGGGCTCGCTGGCCGCGTGCGCCGAGTGCGCCGGACTGTGGTTCGCTCTACACCGAAGGCTGGGCGGCCTCGGACGTCGCCAGGTACTCCGCTCGGTGCTCCGCACCGTGATTGCGTCGATAGTGATGGGGCAGGCCATGGTCGTGGCGATCCTGCTGCTGCGCGCCGCCGGCGTCGAGGCGACAACGACCATCGATGCCCTCGCGACCGCCCTCGTGGCCGGGCTGGTCGGCGTGGCCGCCTTCGCGGCGGCCGCGGGCCAGCTCCGCAGCGAGGAGTACCGCGCCATCGCCACACAGCTCTCGGGCTGACTGCAATGGCCTGATAGCCAGATTCGAGGGATACCCAGTATGGGTTACTCCCATTTTTAACGTTGTCTTCATGTGATTGTGACTACAAACACTTGTTCATCACGTTCGCCTAATCGATACTGGAGTCACCGGAATGAACCGGGAGGACTCGCAGTCGAGGGTGTAGTCCCAGGCGGCGCAATGGAAGGAAACCTGCGATGCGAACTGCTAAGGGTGCGTTTTATAACGCCATCGTCATGGAGCAACCCATGGGTGCTCCCAGCATGAAGGAAGCGCGACGCGATCTTGACCGCGCGTTCTTCGCCGCTCGGATTGGCATGCTCTCCGCATAGCGAGAGCCCGCAGGACCGAACACAACGGGCGCCCCTCTCGGGACGCCCGTTCGTCTTGGACGCACTGAGCGTGCTCGCACTATTCGAGCACGCCATCCTCGAGGGCCGCGGTGATCGCCTCCGCCTTACCGATGAGTGCGTTATCGATGCAACGCCGCGCCTCATCGACCAGACGGCGAGCCGTGGCGAAATCGCCGGAGACGACCGCGAATCCGATTTACCCAGCCTGCATTCGGTCCTGCAGACTGACCTCCGCGGCGGACAGCTGCCGACGGACACGCAGGCGCTCCACGAGCGAGCGCACGACCTAGCGCTTGTCCTTCAGGCTCTGCGCAGCCGGAATCGAGATGGTCACCATCCGCGCGCCTCTCCTCGCAAATCAGCTCCGCGGGAGTGGCGTCGGCCAGCCCAGGTCTGGTGCGGCCGTCCCGCCAGACGGGACGCCGTTCGGCGACGGCAGAGCGAGGCGTGTTGCGCCGGGGAGCAACAACGCAGTCGCGCCCGGTCGTCGGCGAGTGGGGTCCGCGAGTGCCCTCGCCACCTGCGAGAGCGAGGCCAAGGCCTCGGCCACCTCTTCGACCGCGGTCTGTGCAACCGCAGTCTCCGCCGCACCTCCAAGGTCGAGGCCCATCGGCATCGGTGCGTCCTGTGGCGGCAGCTCGTAATCGCCGAGCGGTGGCAGATCCTGCGGACCCTGCAGACCGAAGTGCTCCAGGAAGCGACGCGTGGTCACAAACAGGGCTGCGCGTCCGGGGCCAAGTGCGCGGCCGGCCTCCTCGATGAGGCCCCGCGCGCGCATGGTCTGGATCGCGCCATCGCTCGAGACCCCGCGCACGGCCTCGATGGTGGCGCGGGTGACGGGCTGGCGGTACGCGATGATTGCCAGCGCCTCGAGCGCGGCGTTAGAGAGCCGGCGGTTCTGTTCGAGGCCAAGAAAGGTCTGCACGTACGGTGCAGCCTGCGGCACGGTCACCAGCTGCGCGCCATCGGGGCCGCTCTGCAGCATCAGCCCCCGACCATCAAGCCGTGTCGCGAGCTCCTCCAACGCGGCCGTGACGGCCCGAGTCGTGACACCGAGGCCACGCGCGAGCGTCCGGGTCTCGACGGGACCGTCCGATACGAACAGCAGCGCCTCGATCAGCGTGGGCAGGGCCTCCCGCGCGGGCGTGTCCGTGGTGTCGACATCCGCGAGCCAGTCATCATCGGGAGTCTCGCCCTCGACCCGCTCGTCGTCGGCCCCACCTGTGAGCGCAGTCGGGGGCTCGACGTCCGGCGTGGAAGCGCCGTCAGCGAGCGCAGGGGCTGGGTCCTCGAGTGGTGCTTCGGACGCAACTCCGAGGCTCGCCTCGGTGGTGGCGGGAACTGGCGACTTGCGCTGCCGGGGCATGGTCACACCTCGATGCGAGTGTTCGAGTCCGGGCGCGCTGGGGTAGGTGGATCGTACCGCTGCGCGCGCTCGCAGGCACGGCGTAAGTTCATCACGCCTCCGAGGTACGATCCGGGGCGTGATCATCGATGCCCACACGCACGTCTTTCCGCCGCGCATGATCGAGCGGCGCGGTCGCCTCGTGCTCGCAGACTCCGGCTTCGCCGAGCTGTATGGCGGGGCGAGTGCCCGCATGGTCTCCGCTGATGCGCTCATCGACTCGATGGAGCACGCCGGCGTCGATGTCTCCGTGATATGCGGGTTCTGGTGGCGCCAGCCGGACCTCGCCGAAGAGCACTCGGCCTATCTCCTCGATGCCGCGGCGGCCTCAGGCGGTCGGCTGATTCCCTACGTGCCGGTCGCGGAGACCGGCCCCGCCCTCGCGGACACGCTCGCGCGACTTGTGAGGCATGGCGCGCGCGGCGTTGGCGAGGTGCGTCCGGGCAATGCCCTCGACCCCGCGTCCGTTGACGACCTGCTTCAGCGCGCCGCTTCCGTGCACGGCCTCACGGCGCTCGTGCACGCCTCGGAGACGGTCGGGCACCGATATCCGGGCAAGGCGGGCGGCTACGAGCCCGGCGCCATCTGGCGGATGCTCGAGGAGCGGCCCGATGTGCGCGTCATCGCGGCGCACTGGGGCGGTGGTCTGCCGTTCTACGCCCTGATGCCGGAGCTGCGCTCCCACATCGAGGCCGGCCGTGTGCTCTTCGACACGGCAGCCTCGGCGTTTCTCTATGAACCACGGGTCTTCGCGCAGGTGCTCGCGCTTGTGGGGCCGCGGGCGGTCGCGTGGGGCTCAGACTTCCCCCTGCGGCCGCAACAGGTCGACCGCGCCGAGGTTGAGGCCGCGCTCGCGAACGACGACGCGCGGACCGCCGTCCTCGGAGCGAACGCCGCGGCCTTCCTCGGGCTTGGGCCCGGCGCCGCCTGAAGCGCGGGGCGAGGCATCGTGCGATTCTTCGTCGCTCTAGAGCTGCCAGAAGACTGGCGCACGGCGGCGGTCGAGGTGCGAGCCGCACTCGAAGCTAGGCTCGGCGAAGAGTCGGCGCGGGCGCTACGCGGGGTCGACCCGAAGCTGCTGCGCCTGACGTTGCGCTTCCTCGGCGAGTTCCCGGATGCGGCAGTGCCGCGACTGCAGGCCGAGCTAGATCGCGCCCTCGACAGCGTTGACCTCAACCTCGCAATTGGCGGGGTGGGCGGGTTTGGCGGGCGCAATCGCATCCAGGTGGTGTGGTTGGGCGTCGCGGGCGATCTCGCGGGGTTGCGTACGCTCGCCGATCGGGTCGACCACGCTTGCATCGAGGCCGGGGCGTTGCGTAAGACGCGCGACGGGCGGTCGCGGCCGCTGTCGAGGCGTTAGCGCCGACCTCGGAGCCACGTACCTTCCACGCCGCGGAGGTCGCGCTCGTGCGGTCGTTCCTTGGCAACAGCCCACACCACGTTACGAGGTGCTATCGCGCCATCCTCAGCGGACTCGGTGACCTTCAGGTGACGTTCAGCACCTGCGCACCCGGGCCACCGCTGTCGATAGTGATGGCGAACGCAATGTTGACGACCTTCATCGTGCGGCGTAGCGTTTCTCCTCGGAGGTGCCGGTGAAGCTACTGGGAACCCCCACAAGTACGCAGGAAAGCGCCGCGTTGCATTGCGGCGCTTTTTGTTTGCCGGTATTCGTGGAGCGGCCTCTACCTAGTCCGCATTGCTCCCCAACGTCAAGGACGCATAGCTGAGCGGAGGCGAGCATGGACTCTGGACTCATCGGCAAGGTGGAGAAGGCGCATCGGTACGCCGAGGAGCGCGATCGATTCACGGTCACTCAGCTGACGGTCAACGTCAGAGGTGACAACGACGCACACACCGTCACGCTGTCGGACGGCGGGTGGAGTTGTGGCTGCGAGTACTTCGGACGCCACGCAGTCTGTGCTCACTCGATGGCTGTCGAGCGGCTCCTCGAAGGCATGGTCCCGATCGCCGTCCCGGCATAGCCGGTACACGCTGGGACACCTGCCTCAGCTACTGAGGTCGGTGATCGCTCGCTGGATGTGTACATCCTCGACGAATGGTGCGCGATCCGCGTCGCGCAGGGCTGCCGCGCGACGCAATACGTCGGCGCGTGACAGGTTCGCCGGCGGCTCCGTCAGCCATGCCGACAGGATCACCAGCACGCCGTTCGGGTCCTCCATGAAGACCAGTCGCTCATAGCCACGGCGGATCTCCTCGGAGCCCCGGATGCCCGAGTTCGATAGCTCGAAATAGGCCTGATCGAGGGTCGCCGCGCTGACCCGCAGCGCCAGGTATTGCATCGATCCCACGCCCAGTGAGGCATCCGCGAGCTTGAGGTTCGGGTCGACCGGACCAATCAGGAGCACGAAGTTGTCGTCAGACGCTCGGAGCAGCGCCTGCACCGACTCCGAGTCGTCGCGGTTGGGCTCCAGGAAAAGTAACTCCATCCCGAACGCACGCTGGTAGAACGCGATCGATTCCTCGACGTTCTTCACGATCAGGGCGGGGTAGCCCAGTCCACTGACCTGCACGTGCCCCTCGCCTTCAGATACGACCTCAGCGGGTCGCAGCGTACGAGGTCGGTGGGCCACGCGTCGACCCGTTTGAACCAGCGAGCGGCCCTCGGACGCGCGGCTCGCCGCGGATACACTATCTGGATGACAACGGAGATCGAGGCACAATTCGCGGCGGACGCCGCCGAGGATGACTCGCCGCCGCCTCGCTACGCGGGCGAGTTTCCGGCCGAGGGCCCCCTCGATCCCGCACCCGGTGTGGAGTCCTTCCTCCGGGCCCTCGAGGCCGGTGCGCCTTGGTACCCGGCGCTGCTCGACACCATCGCGCGCTGGATTGCCGCCGACGAGCGCATCGATGGGGTGACCTACCTCTACCTGCTGTCTGGCGAAGCCTTCGACTGGCTGCGTCTGGCACAGCGCCTCGTCGAGGCGGCAGACCTCTATCTCCCCGGCGTAGTGCCATCGGAGGAGCGTGAGCGGCTGCTGTTCGCTGGCCTCGCCCCCGGCGGAGAGGATGAGACGGCTTTCGCGAAGGCGATCGGGCCGCAGAAGCACCGGGCGCACCTCAACTTCCAGTACGGCGTCGTCGTGGAGGAGGCCCTCCAGCTCGCCGTCGAACAGGAGATTCAGAAAGCCGGCACGCTCTCTGGTTCCCGTAACTCCGACATCGAGGCGTACGAACGTGTCTACGGCAAACCGCTGACCGAACTTGCCTCGCTGTACCGCGATGAAACCGAGGTGGAGCTGGGCGACTCGGTGACGGTCCACGAGTGGCAGGCGTTCACGTACTGGCTCTCCAAGTACCGATTCCGCACCGCAGAACCCGCGCGCGTCGCCTCGGATACCCGCAAGGCGCTCGCCCTGCTCTCCACGATGGACCGGCATCGACGGCGGGTCACGCGCAAACGAACCGAGCCCGCCACCGAGGACTCAGCCATCGATGTGGGAACGGACCCGAGCGCGAAAATGCCCCAGCGCTCGGCGCAGACCTCGATGTGGGAGCGCGCCCGGCGCGCTCGCGGACGTCCGGCCGCCGAGGCGTTCGAGGGTACGTAAGTGCTGGCGATGTCGTTCCGCGCTCAGACACGGGGAAGCCCCGGCGACCCCGGGGCTTCCCCTTCCGCGTGACCGCGAAACGGTTTACGCACCTTTGATCTCGATCTGCTTCGGCTGCGCTTTCGCGGGGACGGGGATGGTCAACGTGAGTACGCCGTCCTTCAACTCTGCGTTCACGTCCGCCTAGGAGACGGTTCCGGGGAGCGCGACGCGCCGGGCGACGGCGCCGTAGCGCCGCTCGCGGCGGTAGAACTTCGCGCCCTTCTCTTCCTTCTCCTCGTTGTGCTCGGCCTTGATGTAGAGGACACCGTCGTGCACCTGCACGTCGATCTCCTCCTTGGTGAATCCGGGCAACGACGCCTTCACGACGACGTTGCCGTCTTGCTCGAGCACATCGAGAGCCGGCGAGCCCTCATCGATCAGCGCCGGCGTGCGGAAGAGTGAGTCGTCGAAGACTCGATCCATCATGCGCCTCAGGTTTCCGAAGTCACGGTCCATCCAGCGGAAGTGGTCCACAGGGACGATATCGGCCATCCAACTCCTCCTTGTCTGCGTGTCGAGTTCTGCGTCGAGCTTCGTGCCTCCTCGCCCGACCAGTTTCGAGTGGCTCCGAGTCGCTCGAGGCATCAGGAGCCCGTTCGGACGAGAAGAAGCGTACGTTTCTGAAAGTCACCATGTCAAGTAACTTTAGTTTCCTTCTATCAACTTTAGTTGCACCGTCGCCACTCAATTCCTATACTTCTGGTCATGGCAAGAGACCTTTACGACGTGCTCGGTGTGAAGCGTGACGCCTCGACGAAGGACATTCGCTCGGCGTACCGCCGCCTAGCCCGCAAGCTCCACCCGGACGTCAACCCCGGCGATGCCGCCGCCGAAGAGCGCTTCAAGGAGGTCAACGCCGCCCACGAGGTGCTCTCCGACGACGATTCAAGGCGTAAATACGACCACTACGGTGACAACTGGAAGCAGGCCGACCAGATCGAGGAGATGGAGCGCCGCGGCTTCCGTCCTGCTGCAGCGGGCGGCCGTCCCGGCCCTGCTGGCTCGGCAGAGTTCAATCTCAACGACATGGGCGACCTCAGTGACCTGTTCGGCGGAGGCCGAGGTGGTGCCGGGGGCGGCATCTTCGACTCCATCTTCCGTCGCGCCGCGGGCCGTCAGCGGGGGCAGGACGTCGAACACACCGTCCGCCTCACCCTCGACGAGGCCTACAACGGCGCCACTCGCACCATCGAGGTTCGCGACCGCGCCGAGCCCTGCCGCGTCTGCGCCGGCGAGGGCAGCCTCGCCGGCGCGCTCTGCCACGCCTGTCGCGGCACGGGCAGCGCAGCGCCCCTCCGCCGTATCGAGGTGACCATCCCACCCGGCGTGGACACGGGCACGCGCATCCGCGTTGCCGGCAAAGGCGGCGCGGGCGCCAACGGCGGCGCGAACGGCGACCTCTTCCTCAAGGTCGATGTCGCCTCGCACGCGCGCTTCGAGCGGCAGGGCGACGATCTCCGCGTCGACATCGATGTGCCGGTCGCCGACGCGGCGCTGGGTAGCGAGGTCGGCGTGCCAACGCTCAAGGGCCGGACGCTGATGCTCAACGTGCCGGCCGGGACGCAGGGTGGGCGTGTCTTCCGCCTCGCCGGACAGGGCATGCCCCGCCGCCAGGGTGGCTACGGCGACCTGCACGCGTGTGTCCGCATCACGCTCCCCGAGCCGCTGACCCCTGAGCAGCGCGTTCTCTTCGAGGAACTACGCCGCACATCCAGCTCGGAGCGGAAGGGCGGGGTGTCGACGGGTGCACGCGGAAGCGAAGCACGCTCGTGAACATCTCGCCCGACGACCCGGTCTTCGAGATCTCGGTGGTGGCGCGCATTGTCGGCGTGCACCAGCAGACGCTGCGCTCCTACGAGCGCCTCGGCCTCGTCGCCCCGCAGCGCACTCGAGGCAACACGCGGCTCTACTCGCAGCAGGACATCGCTCGGCTCCAGCAGGTCCGGCGCCTGATCAACGAGCTCGGCATCAACGTCTCTGGTGTGGAGGTCATCCTCCGCATGTCCCGCCAGATCGAGGAGCTCCAGGCCGAACTGGCAGAGATCCGCCGCGAGACCTCGGCGCTCCGCCAGCGCCTCGGCGATGGGTAGGGCGTACGTGGCAGTCGACTGGGTCAACGCCGCCGTTAGTGGGGGAACCGGACACGTCGGGGCCTTAATTGACTGGGGTTCGGCTGTGAGTATCGAGCGCCGTAAGGAACGGGCGCGGAGCCGAGAGCTTCTCCAGGCACTTCGCATGGACATCATCCGTTGGCGTCTAGCTTGCCTGTCGGTCGCCGACGAGTTTGATCTGCGCGCACACGAAGGACTTGGGCTGACGTGGAAGGACGTGGCCACGGCCGCTGCGGCGGGCATCCCCCAAGGGCTCACGGTGTCCCTGTTCAGCCTGTACCTGAACAGGGACGAATCAGAGGCAGCCTACCGAAACTTCGTCGAAGGTTTCGTGCCTCCCACTGCTGGGCCCGTGCGTCCTGAGGTCCAACGGGCGATTGCAGTAAGCGCGTATTCCGCGAGATTCAACCTGCGGCGATGGCCGACGCGTGCTTTGAACTCTGAGATGCCTACTACGACGCCGGTCTCCTGAAACGCCGGGCTCGAAGAATGCGGCGGGATCCGCTCGAGGTCTCCACACAACAAGGGCAGGACGATGTTCTCTCGAACTTCGAGATCCGAGCCGCCGAGTTGTTGATAAAGCGCCACGGCTATGCCCCAAAGGACAATTTGCACTTAGCAAGTTCGAACTACACCGACGAGGCATTGAAGGCTCAGCAAGACGAGTACCTCGCCATGTTGAAGGAGATGACCAACCCATGATGCGACAGGACCGATTTACCGAGCAGGCGCAGACCGTGCTGCAGAACAGCCAGCAGATGGTGCGCGAACAGCGGCACGCGCAGTGGGACGTCGAGCACGTCCTGCTCGCCCTAGTGCAGCTGCGCGACGGGCTGGCCCGTGAAGTCCTCCAGCGGATGAACGTAGAGCCGGAGGCGCTGGCCGCGGCGATCCGCAAAGCACTCGACGGTTCGCCGAAGCTGGCTTATGACGTGGTGCAGATTTACACCACGCCTCGCATTGTCCGCATGCTCGAGAACGCGAACGCCGAGGGCGAACGGCTCAAGGACGACTTCGTCGGTGTCGAGCACCTGCTCATCGCTATCGCCGACGAGCCCGACGGCGACAGCGCGCGCATCATGCGCGAGTTTAACATCACCAAGGAGCGCGTCTACGGCGCGCTGCGCCAGGTCCGAGGTTCGGCGCGAGTCACCTCGCCCACCGCCGAGTCGCAGTACCAGGCGCTCGGCCGCTACAGCCGTGACCTGACCGAGCTGGCGCGCGCCGGTCAGATCGACCCGGTCATCGGGCGGGAGACCGAGATCACGCGCGTCATGCAGGTGCTCAACCGCCGCACCAAGAACAACCCGGTCGTCATCGGCAAGGCGGGCGTAGGCAAGACGGCCATCATCGAGGGGCTCGCGCAGCGCGTCGCCGAGGGCGACGTGCCGGACCGGCTGCGCGACAAGCGCGTGCTCGCCCTCGACATGGGCTCACTCGTGGCGGGCTCGAAGTTCCGCGGCGAGTTCGAGGAGCGCCTGCAGGCAGTGATGCGTGAGGTGAAGGAGTCGCAGGGCAAGGTCATCCTCTTCATCGACGAGATCCACCAGGTCGTGGGCGCCGGTGGGGCCGAGGGCGCCATCGATGCGTCGAACATGATGAAGCCGGCGCTGGCGCGCGGCGAGCTGCACGTCATCGGCGCAACCACCCTCGACGAGTACCGCAAGCACATCGAGGCCGACCCCGCCCTCGAGCGGCGCTTCTCGCCGGTCTTCGTCGATGAGCCGTCCGTCGAGGAGACGGTGCATATCCTCCAGGGCCTGCGCCCGCGCTACGAGGAGCACCACGGCCTGAAGATCACCGACGCAGCCCTGGAGGCGGCGGCCCGACTCTCCGACCGCTACATGACCGACCGCCAGCTCCCCGACAAGGCCATCGACCTGATCGACGAGGCCTCCTCGAAGCGGGTGATCGAGGGCGAGGCGCTCTCGCCCGAGTTGCGCGACCTCACCTCGCGGTTGCGCGACGCCGCTGCGCGTGTCGACGCCGCCGCCGAACGGCGCGACTACGAGGAGGCGGCGCGGGTGAAGCAGCAGGTGCTGCAGATCCAGTCGGAGTACGACGCCCTCAAGCGCGATTGGCAGCATGCGCACGGCGTCACCGGCGACGAGGTCACCGAACGTGACATCGCCGCGCTCATCGCGCAGATGACGGGCGTACCCGTCGATCGCATGCTTGAGGGCGAGGCGGACAAACTGCTGCACATGGAGGAGTTCCTCCACCGCTCGGTGGTGGGTCAGGATGCTGCCATCGCCGCACTGGCGAACGCGATTCGGCGCGCGCGCTCCGGCCTCAAGGACCCACGGCGGCCGATCGGCTCGTTCGTCTTCGTGGGCCCGACGGGCGTGGGCAAGACGCACCTCGCCCGGGCGCTGGCCGAGTACATGTTCGACGATGCGGAGGCGCTGCTCCGCCTCGACATGTCGGAGTACCAGGAGCGCCACACAGTCTCGAGGCTGATCGGCGCGCCCCCGGGCTACGTGGGCTTCGAGCAGGCCGGCCAGCTCACCGAGGCGGTCCGCCGCCGCCCCTACCAGGTGGTCCTCTTCGACGAGATCGAGAAGGCGCACCCGGATGTCTTCAACACGCTGCTGCAGGTGATGGACAACGGCCGCCTGACCGACTCGCAGGGGCGCACCGCGGACTTCCGCAACACGGTGGTCATCCTGACCTCCAACCTCGGCACCGGGCAGCAGGCGGCGCCCCTCGGCTTCGCGCGCGCCCGGAACGAGCGCGAACGCGACTCGATGACGCGCACCGTCGAGGAGGCGCTGGCGAAGGCCTTCCGGCCCGAGTTCCTCAACCGCCTCGATGAGATGATCGTCTTCGAGCCGCTGACCGAGGCGGAGATCGCGCGGATTGCCGGTCTCATCCTCGATGAGGTACGCGACCGCCTGGCCGAGCGCGGCGTGCGCCTCGAGGTCACGGAGGCAGCCCACGCGGCGCTGGTCCGCGAGGGCTACGACCCGACGTTCGGCGCGCGGCCGATGCGCCGCACGATCGAGCGCCGTGTCGAGAACGAACTGGCGAAGCGAGTGCTCGGCGGCAACTTCGAGCCCGGTGACGCCATCGAGGTGGGCGTAGGCGCCGAGGGGAATTACACCTTCGAGAAGGTGCGCGCGCCGGAGGCTATCGCGGTGTAGGGAATATCGATGGTCAAGACTGGGAAGAGGGCCCCTCGGCCCTCCTCCCACATAACCGGCTACTTCTTCCGCCCCCGCGTCGAGTAGCTGGCGGACTCCTCCGCGACACGGGCGGTGCAGGCACGCTTTCGAGGTACGAACTTGACCTCGAGTTCCCAATCTAACGCCTCGGCGGCGCCCTGCAGCGTGTCCAGCCGCGGACTGTGATCGAGCGACTCGAGCCGCCAGACGACCTGCACACCGACGCCCATACGCTCAGCAAGTTCCTTCTGGGCGAGGCCGGCGGCCGGGCGAGCGCCCATCATTGTCGACACGCTCTCGAAGCGCGGGCGAGATGCCTCGTACAGGCGTTGCAACTCGGGATCGTCACGTGTCATCTCGGCGAGGTGTTCCAGCACGTTGCTGCCGATGTGTGGGTTCGTGCGTTTCATCGCCCTTGCTCCTCCCGGATCTCCAGCGCCCTTCGCACTGCGGTCGCGAGGTCCCGCCGATCCAGCTACCGCGAACGTTTCCGCCACGCGTGCAGCATGACCAAGATGCCTCCCGATTCAACGTAGGCGAACCGATGCGCCCGCAACCGCAACTCGAAGACCCGCAGCGCCGGCTCGATGAGCCTCACGTGGGCATCCCGATGGCGGACCCGTGCTCCCCGAGTAGCTCAACAGCTCGGCAAACGCGTCTGCAGAGGCTCGCTCCCCGCGGCGCCTCAACGCAGCCACATACTCGCTTACGGGCTCGCTGTCACGATCGCGGAAGTACTGAATCTCAGGCACGTTAGCGCCACTGCTAACTCGTCTCGCCTGATCCTATCCCGACCCCCTTGGGTCCAGTGACTCCGACTCTGCCCGGTCCGCCCTCAGCCAGAGCAGGTAGGCGGGGATCGAGATCACCGCTGTCGCAGCCGCCAGCACGGCGAAGGCCAGCGGCAGCGAGCGCTCACCGAGGCCGCCGGCCAGCGGCGCCGCGAACGCGAGCACGAACTGGATGCCGAGGCGCCGCACGGCCAGGACGGTCGCGCGCACCTCGCCGGGGACGCGGCGGCTGAGGTAGTCCGTGAACAGCGTCTCGCGCATCATCGAGACCACCAGGATCGCGCTCAACGCCAGCACCATGACGACGTGCTCGATGGCCGCCAGTCCGAGCAGCAGCACGAGCGGCACGGCGATCAGCAGCGCAAACGCGCGTCGATCGCCGAGCCAGCGCTGAAGCTGGTATGAGAACGTCGATCCGCCCGCGGCACCGAGCCGCGCCGGCACGAGGATCAGTCCCCACCACGCCAGCGGTACGTCGTGCGCGCGCAGGAACGGTTGCAGCAGCATCATCTGCGACGCGGCCGCGAACGCGAGGCCTGCCGCCACGAGCACGACAAGGGCCGCCGCACGATCGCGCCAGAGTTGCTGCACGCCGAGGGCCATCGTACGGACATAGCCGGCCTCCCCCGACAGCGGGCGCATCCTCGGCGGCTCGTGCAGCGTGAGGGCGACCACCAGCGCGCTGCCGTAGGAGAGAAAACTCAGCACCACCGGCACCTGCAACGAGGTGAACCCGGCGATCGGCGAGCCGATCAGCGGCCCCAGCGTCATCCCCGTCATACCGACGCCCGCAAGGCGTCCGAATTGCTTCGAGAAATCTGCCTCGCGACCATCGGCGGCCAGGGCGTCGTACAGGTAAGCGGCGTGCACGGGGTCGCGGAAGGCGCTGCCGCCTGCCCAGAGCAAGTACGAGGCGATGATCAGCGGGTAGCTGGAGGCGAACCCAAACAGGAAGAGCCCGCTACCCTCGATGGCCATGGCGAGCACCAGGGCGTTGCGTCGTCCGAAGCGGTCGGCGAACGCGCCCGCCGGCACCCGCGCCGCGAGGCCGACGAACTGGAAGAACATTTCAAAGAGGCCGACGAGGAAGAGCGAGACGCCTCGGAACTCCACCAGGTAGGCGATCCAGGTCCCCATCCAGAGCTGGAACGACAGGAGGAACCAGAAGGCCTGGAGCAGGCGGACGTTCCGCGCTACGGCAAAGGCGCCAGCGCCGGCCGCTCGAGGGGTGACGGTCTGCATGACGGACTCACGATGGTGTTCGGAGGTAGTGCACGAGGGTAGCGTCTGCGTTCTCGTCTCGCCGGGGGGCGTGGCGGACGCCCCCCGTGTCCGTTGGCCGGGTGAGCGACAATGACGCCGGAGGCGCGCGATGTCGACACCTGCGTCCACCCCGAAGCCGTCCGCACCTCCGCGTGTCAATCTGCCCGGACTACACCGGCGCATTGGCCTCCTCGGTGCGTTGGCGTCCGGGATCGGGATCGTCCTCGGTGCCGGGGCCTACGTCCTGGTGGGTGAGGCGGCGGGGATCGCGGGCAATGGTGTCTGGCTCGCCTTCCTCGTGGGTGCCTTGCTGGCCGCTGCCACCGGGCTTGCCTACGCCGAACTCACTTCGATGCTGCCTGAGGCAGGCGCGGCTGCGTCCTACGCACGTGTCGCCTTCGGACCTCGAGCCGGGTTCGTCACCGGATGGATGGACGTGACCGTGAACGCGATCGCCGTGCCCGCGGTCGCGGTCGCGGTCGCGATCGGCTTCGCTCGCTACGTCGCCGACCTCCTGCCTCTCAACCCGGTAATCATCGCGGTGGGCGTCCTGCTGCTGTGCGCAGGCATCGTCCTCCTCGGTGTCACGGAGACAGTCGCCGTGGGGTCGTTGCTCGCGACCGTCAAGGCGGCGGGATTGCTGGTGGTGATCGCGGTCGGCATCCCCCACCTCGGCGAGGCCGACCTGTTCTCCATCGAAGGCGGCGCGGCCGGGCTCCTCGGCGCGGCCGCCCTTGTGTTCTTCGCTTACGATGGCTTCGAGGAGATCGCCACGCTCTCCGAGGAGGTGCAGGCGACTCCGAGCAGAGCTGCACAGGCCGCCACCGTCATGGCTCGATGCATCTTCACCTCGCTGCGATCGGACGCGTTACGCAGCGTATGCGCCTGCGAAGGCGAACCTGGGCTAGCGCCCGATAACCGATGCGCCATCTACGTTCGTGTAGCCGGAGACGAACGTGACCGCGGTCTGCTCGGCAGGCTCGAATGTCTGGCGTTCGACAGTGCCGAGGTCGTTGCAGAGGACGTGCAACGACACCGAGGCTTCTCGCGAGGTGGTCACGATCTGGTGGATGTCTGCGCCGGGGTACTCGATGGGGGTGAGCTCGCCCAGCCGGATCGGGTGCTCCTCGACCTGCCGTACGTCGGCGAATCCCGGTCGTGCGCCGTCATCGAGGCGGCGGAAGTGGCGCTCGACCTGCCCGCCCTGAACAAGACCGACCCAGCCGTCCGTCAGGTGGTTGTGCACATTCGTGGAGTTCAGCGGCGGCACGACCATCGTGAAGATGCAGAGGTCCGGATCCTGGCTGCGGTACACGGCCCAGGTCGCGGTGGTGGCGGGCACAGGCACCAGGAACTCCTCCGTGATCCAGCTGCTGTCGGCCAGCAGCGCCTCAACAGGCGCCCGCAGAGCATCGAGGCGGGGTCGGTCCGCCGCCTCACGCGCCACGACGTTGCGGAAATCCTCCACAAAACGCCGCAGCACAGGCTGAACTGGCTCGATGTAGTACGACTCCACGAATCTACCTCCATACGCCCGGCCCGGCCGAGTCCGAACGGCGCTCGGCGACGGCCACGCCTGTAGTATCCTCCACCGTGCGAACCTAGGACGCACCGAGGAGGCTGCCGTGGCCACTGTTCATGCCGACTATCAGGACCGCAAGCGCATCGTATTCACCACACGCGGCGGTCGTTCGATCATCAACGTCCGAGAAACGCTGGCGGACGGGATGGTTGGTTATACCTCCACGGAGCTCCTGCTGGTGGCGCTCGGGAACTGCACGCTGGGCGCGCTCCTCAATCAGCCGCTACTCCTCGATGTGCCTGTCACTCGTGCCGAGGCCACCCTGGAGGCCACGATGGCACAGAACCCGACACGCGTTGTGAAGATCGATGTCGTCTTGGATCTCGAGGTCGAAGACCACTCGGTCCTCGCCAACCGCGATGAGCTCGAGGCGCTTGCCTGCACCTGCCCGATCTGTAACACGCTCTCGGGCGTGGAGATCACCTCGCACCTCAACCTCAGCGTGCGCGAGCCGGTCGCCATCTAGCCTCGGCGCCCGGGGCTAGAGTAGGAACATCACCGCGAGCAGACCGGTCAGGGTCAGCACGACCGTGTAAGGCAACGCCATCCAGATCATCGGCACGTAGGAGAGCCGGATCAGCGGAGCCAGCGCCGACGTCAGGAGGAACAGGAATGCGGCCTGGCCGTTCGGCGTCGCGACACTCGGGATGTTCGTCCCTGCGTTGATCGCAACGGCCAGGTGCTCGAACTGCGCCCGCGTGATCGTGCCCGCCTCGAATGCCTGCTCGACATCGGAGATGTAGACAGTGGCGACAAAGACGTTGTCGCTGATCGTGGACAACACGCCGCTTGCGAGGTAGAAGGCACCAAGTTGCGTCCGCCCCTCGAGGCGCAGCACGGCCTCGATCACGGTGGTGAAGAGGTGCTGGTCGTGAATGACGGCCACGACCGTGAAGAACACAACCAGTAGCCCCACAAACGGCAGCGCCTCCGCGAACGCAGCGCCGATCTGGTGCTCCTCTGTCACCCCGTTAAACGCAGTCTGCAGCACGATGATCGCGAGGCCGATCAGGCCCACCTCCGCGAGGTGCAACCCCAGTGCCATTACCAACAGCAGGGCGGCCACGCCCTGCACGACCAGCCGCGCACGATCGCGCCGCGACCGTCCGGCATCCAGACGTGCCTCGTCCTCCGCGAGCAGGGCGCGCACGGACTCCGGCAGGGGTGTTCCAAATCCGAACCAGCGCCGCCACTCGACGATCACGGTGACGGCCAGCCCCGCCAGCAGGACGGGCGCACTGACCGGCGCCACGCGTCGCGCAAAGTCGAGGAAGTCCCAGCCCATCGTCTGGCCGATGAGAAGGTTCTGCGGCTCACCAACGAGCGTCGCCACCCCACCGAGCGCGGTGCCGACGAGCCCGTGCATCACCAGACTGCGCAGGAACGCTCGGTACGCCTCTAGATTGTCGCGGTGGTATTCGTGCACGTCGATGTCGGTCGCGCTGTCGTGATCGTCGTCGTGCGTGCGACCGGAGGAGAAGCGGTGGAAACTGAGGTAGAACCCTTCGACTACCGCGATGATGACGGCCGTCACCGTGAGCGCATCGAGGAATGCCGAGAGCACGGCCCCCATCAGCAAGAACGCCAGCGACAGTGCCAGCTTCGACCTGACCCGCAGCAGCACCCGGGTGAACGCGAACGACAGCAGTTCCCGCATGAAGTAGATACCCGCGACCATGAACATCACCAGCAAGATCACCGAGAAGTTCGCCGTCGTCTCGCGGTAGACGGCCTCGGTGGAGGTGAGCCCGAGGGCGACGGCCTCGAGCGCCAGTAGCCCGCCGGGCTGGAGCGGGTAGCAGCGCAACGCCATCGCGAGGCAGAACACGAATTCCGCCAAGACCGCCCAGCCCGTGACGAACGGTCCAGCGGTGACCAGCAGCACAGGATTCACGAGCACGAACACAACGACCGCGCGCTTGTACCAGCCGGGCGAGTGGCCGAGGAAGTTCGTCCAGAGCGCGCTGGCCGGAACTTCGCGGCGAGCCCGCCCGCGTCCCTGCGGCCGCGCAAGCGTCACAGCTGAGTCATTCGGTTGCCCGTGTGGCGCGGAGCATGGTCAGCCTAACGAGGCTGGTAGCGCTCGCACGGGTACACCCAGTCCGCCATCGAATCGACCCAGATGCCCGATGAGGGGCAGCGCGTGCAGTTCTGCGCGCCCTCTTTGTGCGCCTCGCGGGCGTGTCCACACTGACACGGCGGGGTTGTGGGCTGCGAGGTCATGCGAGGCTCCTGCGCGCGGGCGTTCGGGGGCGGTGTCCCGGCGCAAGGATAGCGAACGATCCGTCCTCGGTGGGCGCTGGCGGCTCCGGGTCGGCAGCCGCTAGACCAGCAGCGTCGCCTCGACGAAGGAATCGGCCTTCTCGATGATGCCCTCAGGGCCGCCCAGCGACGTCAATGCGCTCGCCCATGGTGACGTCTGCCAGATCTCGGGGAGCACGATCTCGTCGTCGTCAGGTGGCTTCGCCGTCTCGATGCCGGCCGCTAGGCCACAGGCATTCGCCAACTCACGGGCGTAGTGGAGCACCTCGGCGATGGTGCCCGGCTGGCTCTCTGGCGGTGCCGGCCACGCGCCGATCGAGTCGACGAGCTCCTGCGGGAAGTTCCACCTCAGGGCCAGCTCACGACCGAGGTCGGCGTCGGTGTAGCCGAAGAGCGCGAGCTCGGCGTCACGCAGGGCGATGCCGCCCTCCCTCGCCAGCGAGACAGCGTCCCAGAGGAGTTCGGGCGTCTGCCGGTCGAGAGCGAGCACGCTGATCGCGTGCAGCACACCGGCGGTACAGGCCATGTGCTTGTCGAGCTGCCGGCGTTGCGCGGCCGAGCTCGCGCTGATGCCCACCGCGACACAGTAGCGCCAGAAGTCGTAGCGGCCGATCAGGCCCTCCTGGGCCGAACGGTTCATCACCGTCGACACCAGGACCGCGGAGCGGACGGTCCTCGACCCGAGGAGCACGACGGCGTCGCGCACGCTGCTGATGCGGCGAGCGTGGCCGTAGTACGCGGAGTTCGCCATGCGCAGCATCTTGGCCGAAAGCGCCTGGTCCGCCGACATCACATCGGCGAGTTCGTGCGCTGAGACGGCCGGTTCATCGGTCAGCGCGAGTACGCGCACCGCGACGCCCGAAACCGGGCGCAGGGTCGCGACCCGGTCGGCCAGCTCATTGAGCGTGTGGTATTCAGCCTCTTCGGGCTGGGGGATCTCGAGACCACCCGCCCACGCCGTTCGCACTCTGCCTTATGTCTTGTTCTGGCTCGATCCGAACGTTGTTCTCGAGTCGGCGCCCCCAGAATCTAGGTGCGGTGCGCCAGAGAGTGGCCCCCCACGAGGCGGTTCGGGTCATCGAGGCCCGTGTACGGCGGGAACAGCGATTCCAGCTCGAGGCGAATCGGGTCGCCTTCCGGAAGGTAACGCGAGAAATCGCCGTCCGGCTCGGGGCGCCCTCGATCTCCCGTGACCCCCTGATGGCGAATCTTGTCCTGGAGGAGCATCAGCCCCTGCAACAGCGATTCCGGACGCGGCGGGCAACCGGGGACGTACACATCAACTGGTGTAATCAGATTCACGCCCGGCAGCACCGAATAGCCAAAGGCGAACGGGCCGCCCATGATCGCACAGCCACCCATCGAGATGACCCAGCGCGGCTCGGCCATCTGGAGGTACACACGGCGCACCGCGGGCGCCATCTTCCAGGTCACCGTGCCCGCCACGATCATCAGGTCCGCCTGGCGAGGCGAAGCGCGGAACACCTCGGAGCCAAATCTGGCGATGTCGTACCTCGAGGTGGCGGTCGCGATCATCTCGATGGCGCAACAGGCGAGGCCGAACATCGCTGGCCAGAGCGATGACGAACGCGCCCAGTTCAGCAGCCCGTCCACGGAGGTCAGCAGAACGTTCTTCTGTACCTCTTCCTCGAGGGCCATCGCCGACATTGCCGGGTTCATGTCCTGGTAGAGCAACGGGAACGACCGCGTCCCGTGCGAGTGACTCGCGCCCGTCGGGTCCGTGTGCATGGTCATCGTCGCCCCAAAGTCAGGTTCGCGGTCGAACGGTCGCGTGAGCGGTTGAATCGTATCCGTGGCCGTCGTGCCCCGCAATCCGGCGAGAGGCCACCCGCAGCCCTGAGCGGCGCGACTACCGTCGATGCATCACGTAACATCGCGGCATCGAGATATCGAGAGGTATCGAGACTCGGCGCGCCCGGGCTGACCAATCCCGTTTCTGACTCGATGGAGCCTCACATGACGCAGCAGACCGAGGGTATTCGCGCCGCTCAGGAGCAGTGGGAGTCCGACGTCCTGGGCCGCGTGCTCTCTCGATTCCCGGAGCGCCGGCCGGAGTTCCGCTCCTCATCCGCAGAGGAGAAGCGGATCTACACGCCCGCCGACCTTGATGCCCTGAAGTTCAACTACCTCGATGACGTGGGCTTTCCCGGCCAATACCCGTTCACCCGGGGCGTCCAACCAACGATGTACCGCGGCCGCCTCTGGACCATGCGCCAGTACGCCGGGTTCGGCACCGCCGAGGAGACCAACGAGCGCTTCCACGTCCTCCTCGAAACCGGCCAAACGGGGCTCTCGGCCGCGTTCGACCTGCCCACGCAGACGGGCTACGACTCCGACGATCCGATGGCCCTCGGCGAGGTGGGCCAGGTGGGCGTCGCCATCGACAGCCTCGATGACATGGAGCGGCTGTTCAAGAACATCCCGCTCGACACGATCTCGACCTCGATGACGATCAACGCGCCCGCCGCGATCCTTGTCGCGATGTACGTGGCGGCGGCCGGGAAGCAGGGCCACTCGCCCGCGGTGGTGATGGGGACGGCGCAGAACGATGTGCTCAAGGAGTACGTCGCCCGAGGCACGTACATCTTCCCGCCCGCCCCCTCCGTCCGGCTGGCTGCCGACCTGATCACCTACTGCGCGCGCGAGACGCCGAAGTTCAACTCGATCTCCGTGTCCGGCTACCACATCCGTGAGGCGGGCAGCACTGCCGCCCAGGAGATCGCCTTCGCCTTCAGTAACGCCATCGCCTACCTCGACGAGTGCATCAAGCGCGGCGCGGACATCGATGACGTGGCGCCTCGCGTCTCTTGGATCTTCAACACCCACAACCACTTCTTCGAGGAGATCGCGAAGTACCGCACGCTGCGGCGGATGTGGGCCCGCCTGCTTCGCGAGCGCTACGGTGCCAAGAATCCCAACTCCCTCATGCTCCGCACGCACACGCAAACCGGCGGCTCCACGCTGACGGCGCAGCAGCCGCTGAACAACATCGCAAGGTCCGCCATCCAGGCGCTCGCCGCGGTGGTCGGCGGCGTCCAGTCACTGGCGCTTTCCTGCTACGACGAAGCCCTCGCGCTGCCGACCGAGCAGGCGCAGGAGATCGCGTTGCGCACGCAGCAGATTATCGCCCACGAGACCGGCGCGGCCGACACCATCGACCCGCTGGCAGGGTCGTACTACATCGAGACCCTCACCACGCAGCTCGAGGAGGCGGCGAACGCCATCATGGCGCGCGTCGAGGACATCGGCGGGGCCGTCGCCGCCGTCGAGACAGGCTACGTGCAGGCGGAGATCCAGGAAGCCTCGGTCACCTGGCAGCGCGAGGTCGAGAAGGGCGAGCGCATCATCGTCGGCGTCAACGACTACATCGACGCCAACGAGAACGCCACCCCACTCTTCCGCCCCAACCTCGAGGTTGTGGGCGCGCAACTCGAATCGCTCAAGAAACTCCGCGCCACCCGCGACACCGCTGCCGCGCAGGCCTCGCTGGTGCGCCTCCGCGAGGCGGCCCGCGGCGAGGAGAACCTGATGCCGGCCATCCTTGAGGCGGTCAAGGCCTACGCCACCCTCGGCGAGATGTGCGGTGTCCTCCGCGAGGAGTGGGGCGAGTACACGCCGCCTACCCGGGTGTAAGGACTACGAGGCGCGCAACCCCGTCCAGAGTGCGCCGACCATCGAACGGACGAGACCGTCGGCGAAGTTGCCGTAGCGTGCGCTAAGCCGCTCGAAGACCGCGAGGCTGAACAGCGCGCCAAAGAGCAAGAGGCCGGCCGCGGGCACGTCCCGCGCCTCGATCTCGCCGCGCGCCCGCAGCTCACCGAGGTGAGCGACGAGCCGGATGCGCAGCTGGTTCATCGGGGCCGCCTGATGCAACCGCGCGAACTCCTCGAAGTCGAACGCCGGGTCGGCGAGCAGCGGCACAAGCACTGGAACGAGCTCCCGGAAGTAGCCGAGTATCCCGAGCGCGATGCCCTCGACGTCCGTGCGCGCAACGCCGGACCGCTGGCTGAACAGCGCCTCGACATCGAAGTCCGGCGGGGCCATCGCGGTGAGCAGAAAGTGATCCTTCGTCCCAAAACGCTGATAAATCACCGCCTCCGACACGCCCGCCCGCCGCGCGATTTCCCGCGTCGAGGCAGCAGCGCCGTGCTCGATGAACACCTGCCTGCCGATGCCCAGCAGGTCCGCGTCGGCAAACAGCTTGCGACGGCCCACGGTCGCGGCCTACCCGGCGACAGCGAGACGTGCCACGGCGCAGCCAATGGCTCGCGACCTGGTTTGATGGGTCGTGACGACCTTGAAGTCGGCGTCCTGTAGCCGGGTCACGGCCTCGTCCAGCGGACTCGACTCAACCGACGTACCGAGACCATGGAGCAGCCCGACGAGCGACATGGCCGCCCCGCGCGACTTCGTGTCGAGGTCAGCAACGATCGCGCGCCCGCCCGGGCGCAGCACACGCCGCATCTCCGCCACCGCTGCGGTCTGTACGTCCGAGGGGAGGTAGTGCAAGACGATGGTGCAGAACACGGCGTCAAACGACGCATCGTCGAACGGCAACGCCGCGGCGGATCCTTCCATGAAGTCGATGCCGAATCCACGATCGAGGCGCCGCGCTTTCTCACTCGCGCGCGCTTGCATCTCCGGAGAGGGCTCGATCCCCCGGAGCAGCTCGTTGGGCCTACCCGTGCGGCGGCGGCGATGAGAAGGGTGTCCGTCCCGGAGCCGACATCGAGGACAGCCTCACCCGGCTTGACTGTGCCGAAGTCGAGAATCTCGTCGCGGAACCGGCGCTCGCTCCCAAGAAGAATGAAGCGAACCAGCCAGTCGTAGGACGCTCCGCGCCGAATGAGCGTGCCACCGTCGGCCTGCGGCATCTCCTCGGAGCGCGCGTCGCGACGACATTGCGTAGTGACGTGTGCGACCACCAGCACCGCACCCGTGTCCAGCGCCGCGTGTGCGAGTCCAAGCGCGAACGGCGCCGGCCACCAGGAAACGCGGTGCAGGAACAGCGCCAGCGACGGGAGCGCTCCCACCACCAGAACGACCAGCGTGGCGTGCAGGCGGTTGGAGGGCACTACAGCGCTGTGAGCGTGCCCGGACTCGGGCGGGTGGTGAGTCATCCAGACCTTCTTCTACGTCCACGGCAATATATGCGTGCGCTCACTTATTTTCAACTCGCCAATACGCCACGCCGTGCCCCTCGACAACGACCGCCTGAGTGCGGCACAGTGCGTGGCGCCGAACGAACTCGAAACGAACGACGCGCATTCGAAGCAGCGAGGGGAGCGTGTAATGGCGGGGGCACTCGACGGGCAGGTGGCGGTGATTACGGGCGCGAGCCGCGGCATTGGCCGAGCCTGCGCCATCGAGATGGCGAAGCACGGCGCCACGGTGGTGGTGAACTACACCTCCAACGAGGAGGCAGCGAACTCCTGCAAGGCCGCCATCGAGGCGGCCGGCGGGAAGGCGCTCGTCCTCAAGGCAGACGTCGGCATCTCCGAGGAAGCGCGCGCCATGATCAAGGCCGCCGAGGAGCAGCTCGGCAAGGTCGATATCCTCATCAACAACGCCGGCATCAACCGCGACCGCATGATCCAGCGCATGTCCGACGCCGAGTGGAGCGAGGTCATCCAGACCGACCTCTCCTCGATCTTCTACACGACTCAGGCGGTGCTCGGCGGAATGCGCGAGCGCAACTACGGCCGCATCGTGAACATGTCGAGCGTGATCGGCCAGATGGGCAATCTCGGCCAGGCGAACTACTCGGCCGCGAAGGCGGGCATGGTCGCCTTCACCAAGACCGCTGCGAAGGAGTTCGCCCGCTTCGGGATCACGGTCAACGCCGTCTGCCCGGGCTTCATCGAGACCGACATGGTGGCCGCGCTGTCCGACGAGATTAAGACCACCCTCATCGGCAACATTCCCCTCGGCCGCTTCGGTACCGCCGGGGAGGTTGCCGCCGCAGTCCGCTTCCTTGTCACCGAAGGCGGGTTCTTCACCGGCTCCGTCCTCAGCCTCAACGGCGGCCAGTACATGTAGCAGCGTCCTCACGAAGCGTGCGATGATTTGAGGCCGCCCGGTGGCGGCCTCAGTGCTTGCTTCGAAGGGTGAGCGATTGCCGAGCGATGGCAGCTGGGTGAGCGCATCACCCTGCGTTACGTGGGCCACTCGCACACGCGCGAGGCGGGCAAGCCAGGCCGGCCGCTTGGCTGGCCGTACGTCGTGGTGGAGGACTCGTAGGACTGTCTCGCCCTCTGGATGCCAGCCAGCACGCACATGCGGCTCGTCGACCTCGCGGATCGCGCTCGTCCTGTGCCAGACCAGATCCACGGCGAGCATCCAACTCTCGAGTTCCGCCGGGGCGAGGTGCTCCGGCTGATGCGCCCCGACGAGCACGCCTCGATCTGGCTGCACTGGCGTCCCGATGCGACGCGAGAGTTCCTGGGCTGGTACGTGAACCTCGAGGCGCCGTACGTGCGCACGCCAGTCGGCGTTGACACCACCGACCTGTCCCTCGATCTGGTGGTGTGGCCCGACCTGATCTGGGAGTGGAAGGACGAGCACCTCGAGAAGCACTTCGAGGACCTCGGCGTGTTCACTCCCGAGGAGAGCCGTCGCATCCGCGCGCACGGCGAGCAGGTCATCGCGGCCGTCGAGGCGCGGCGACCGCCATTCGATGGCTCCTTCCTCGACTGGCGGTCGCCGGAGCACTGGGGCGCGCCCGTGGTACACGAGGACTGGGACCTGCACCCGGATGTCGATCCCACGTTGTTCACGAAGCGACGGCTGACCGGCCTCGACCCAATCTTCGTGCGCGGGAGGCCGGCATGACCTCCCTCGAGCGGATCATCGTTGTCGGTAACACGGGCTCCGGGAAGAGCACGCTCGCCGAGGAGCTGGCGCGCCGCCTCGACCTGCCCTTCATCGAACTCGACGCCCTGTTCTGGCTGCCAGACTGGACCGAGCCCGAGCGCGAGGCCTTCCGTGACAGGGTCCGTGCCGCCACCGAAGGCCGGCGCTGGGTCGTGGCCGGGAACTACGAGAGTCGCACCCAGGACATCACGTGGCCACAGGCGCAGGTCGTCGTTCGCCTCGACCTGGGATTGGCTCGCCCGCTCGTCCGGGTGACCCGCCGCTCGTGGCGGCGGTCGAGGTCGAACGAGCCGCTCTGGGGCACGAACACAGAGACGTTCAGTAAACACCTCAAGCTCTGGTCGAACGACTCACTCCTCCACTGGGCAGTGAAATCGCACTTCAACCACCGAACCCGGGCGAAGGTCGAGCCTGCCGACCCGCGCTGGACGCACATCGATTTCGTGCGCCTGCGCTCACCTGCCGAGGTCACGCGCTGGCTCGATTCGGTGGCGCCTGCCGCTCCCCCTTCGACGGGCTCAGGGTGAGCGGCAGGCGGTGCAGGGCGATTGGCCGGGCGCCCTCCACGTGGTGGCCGACGTCGACGCGGTAGCGCGCAGCGGGGGTAGGTAGCGTGGCGCCCCGCCTGCCATTCTCGGCCGCGAAGGCGTACCGCCACCTCAAGGAGGCCGACCAGGTCGTTGGCGCGCTCATCGAGGAGTGGGGGCCGTACCGACCTCGACCCGGCGCCGACCCGTGGTCGAACCTCGTGCGCACGATCCTGTTCCAGCAGCTCGCGGGGGCCGCGGCAAGGGCGATCCAGCGCCGTCTGTACGCGCTGCACGGCGCCGAGGACCGCACGCCCATGCCGTCCGAGATGCTGGCCACCTCCGACGAGGCCTTCCGCGCCGCCGGCGTATCGAGGCAGAAGGCCGCCTACCTCCGTGACCTCGCCGCGCACGTCATCGATGACCGCATCGACTTCGAGGCCCTGCGTCGCGCCCCAGACGCCGACGTGATGGCGGCCATCACCGCGGTGCACGGCCTTGGCGAGTGGAGCGCGCACATGTTCCTGATGTTCGAGCTGGGACGTCCTGACGTGCTGCCGACAGGCGACCTCGGTGTGCGCCTGGGGATGAAGGCGGCGTACGGCCTGGATGCCGCGCCCACGCCGAAGGAGGCGCGCGTCATTGGCGAGCCGTGGGCGCCATACCGCTCCGTCGGCTCCTGGTACATGTGGCGCGCTGTCGAGGGGTTGGTCCCGGAGCTGTAACGCGCGCCTCTGGCCCGTCCCGGGACGGCCGCAGACCTCACGAGGCATGCTCGGTATACTGGCTCTACGCCCCCGTGGCACCTCTCCTCGATCCCCCAAACGGCGACCGGACTGGCGGCCAATGCGCATCGCACTCTTTGGTCAGGCCGCCTTCGGCAAGGATGTGCTCGACGCTCTCCGCGCCGCGGGTGAACAGGTCGTTGGTATCTCATCGCCTCGACCAGGCCCGCGACCCGATCCCCTCGATGTGGCGGCTGCCGAGGCGGGCATCCCGGTCATCGCCACACCGCACCTCCGCAAGCCGGAGTTCTTCGAGGCGTATCGCGCCTGGGGCGCCGAGCTTCTCGTGTTCGCGTTCGTGACAGACATCGTGCGCGCGAACGTCCTCGCCGCCGCGCCCCGCGGCGCGATCCAGTACCACCCATCGCTGCTGCCGAAGCACCGCGGACGCTCCGCGATCGCGTGGCCGATCATCGCGGGCGAGCCTTCGACGGGCGTCACGATCTTCTGGGTCGACGAGGGCATCGACACCGGCCCGATTCTTTCGCAGCAGTCCGTACCGATCGGCGAGCACGACTCAGTAGCCACGCTGTACTTCAACCACCTCTATCCCCTCGGCATCACGATGCTGACCGAGGCGGTGGCGCTGGTCCGGGAGGGCCGCGCGCCGCGTATCGAGCAGGATCACGCCGCCGCCTCATACGAGCCGCCGCTCGGCCCCGAGCACAGCGGCGTCGACTGGAGCCGCCCGGGGCGGTCCGTCTTCAACCATATCCGTGGCTGCGACCCAACGCCGGGCGCTGCCGGACGCCTGCGCAAGGCGACTGTGCGACTCTTCAACGCGCGCTACATCGACGCGTCGCCAGCGAAGCCACCGGGCACCGTTACGGCCGTCCTCGGCGACGGGGCCGCGCAGATTGCGATGATCGGCGGGCTGCTGACCATCGGCCGCGTCCAACTCGAAGACGCACCTAAGGTGGCCGCTGCTGAGGTCCTGTGCGCGGGCGACATCCTCGAACGACCGAACACGACCCCGGAGGTACGCGGATGATCGTCGGCACGGTGCGTGAAACCAAGACCGAGGAGTACCGCGTCGCACTGACGCCTGAGGGCGTCGCCGACATCGTGACGGCCGGACACAAGGTGCTCATCGAGCGGGGCGCGGGCACTGGCTCGAACTACCACGACAGCGAGTATCGCGACGCAGGTGCGGAGGTCCTCGACACTCCGGCTGCGGTGTACGCGCGCGCCGAGCTGATGTGCGAGGTGAAGGAGCCGCAGCCGCAGGAGTACGACCTGCTGCGCGACGGTCAGATCCTGTTCACGTACCTGCATCTCGCCGCCGAGCCGCACGTCACCGACGCGCTCCTGCGCTCGAAGTGCATCGCCATCGGCTACGAGACGGTGCGACGCGACGACGGCTTTCTCCCGCTCCTCGCGCCCATGTCCGAGGTCGCCGGTCGCATGGCCGTCGAGCTGGGGGCGCACTACCTCAAGCGTCCGGGCCCCGGTCGCGGGATGCTCCTCGGCGGGTTGCCGGGCGTTCCACCTGCGCACGTCGTGATCGTCGGGTCGGGGAACGTTGGCAAGAACGCCGTGCGCGCCGCCGTCGGCTTCGGTGCGCGCGTCTCGGTGGTGTCGATCAACGAGGACCAGCTCCGCACCCTGGAAGACGAGTACCAGGGGCGCATCGAGACGGTGCTCGCAAGCCCGCACGCGATCGCTGCGGTGGTCGCGGGCGCGGACCTCCTCGTCGGCGCCGTCCTCGTCGAGGGCCGGCGAGCGCCGCAGATCGTGACGCGCGAGATGGTGCGCTCGATGGGACCTGGCGCCGTCATCGTCGATGTCGCCGTCGACCAGGGCGGCTGTGTTGAGACGACGCGCCCAACAAGCCACGTCGAACCGATCTACGTCGAAGAGGGCGTCGTGCACTACGCGGTGCCGAACATGCCCGGCGCCGTGCCCCGCACCTCATCGAGGGCGCTCACGGGCCTCACGCTGCCGTTCATCCTCCGCGTCGCCAACGATGGGTTCGAAGCAGCAGTGCGCCGCGACCACACCCTCGCACGAGGGGTAAACGCCTACCGCGGCCACCTCACGCACCAGGGCGTTGCGGAGTCCCTAGGCCTCCCGTGGATACCGCTGGAACAGCTTCTCGCGCAGCCTGCGTGACGGTCGAGGCGTCCGCTGGCGCGTCCGGCAGGCAGGCGTTAGTGCAGCGACCCGGACGAAGCGCCGGTGCTGAGATCCGCCATCATCTCCATGAACCGCTCGCTGGTGATGTCACCCTGCGCGTAGGCGCGCTTCGCCACTTCCTCGGCGCTCTGACCATCGTTCAGACCGCGACCCAGCCCGAGCTGGCGGGCCATCCAGGGCGCGAGTGCCGCCCACGGCAACCAGAGCAACGTGACGATCAACCACATGGTGTTCCCCATGCCTCTTCGCAGCGCACCTACCACTGTAGGCACCGCCACGAACGCGGACAGGAGACGGTCCACCCATCCTCGATGTGACGTTCGTCACCTCGAGGATGCCGACAGCTACATGAAGCGGGCGGATGCCGTCCCATCGAGCAGTACTTCGCCGGTGGGGTCCTCGCACACCACGTCGTAGATCGCGAGGCCCTCGTGTGCCGACTTCAGGGTCGCGCGCGCGGTGACGCTGATCGGCGACACAGCGGGGGAACGCCAGCGGACCTTGATGTTGCCGCTTTCCGCCCAGTGGCGGCCGAACGCCTCGGTCATCGCCTCGGAGACGAGCGCGAGCACGAGCATGCCGTGCGCGACCGGGCGGCCGAATGGCCCGGCAGCGGCCTCCGTGGTGTCGCGGTGGATCGGGTTCGGATCGTGTGCCGCGATGGCGTAGCGGTCGACGCGGGCCTGGTCGATCAAGCGCGTCACAGGGTGCACGATCGGCGGCTCGTCGAGAGTGACGATCATCCGACGCTCCCCGCGCTAGCCTCGACCCGTGTAGGCGGCAGCACCACCGTCGCCTTGCCTCGACAGACCGGCCGGTCATCGAGGCGGAGCTCGATCACCACGGTCGTGTACAGGGCGCCCGCCCGCTCCGCGCGACGTTCGACGGCGATATCCACGTCGAGCTCCGACCCGAAGGGCACAGGCTCGAGGAAATCGAACTCCTGTGCCGAGTGGAACACGCCCTTCGGCAGCGGCATTTCATCCATCAGCACGCCGAGCGCCAGCGCACCCAGCGCCAGCGGTGCGACCAGCCCGGGCCAGTGCGCGTCATCCTCGCCCGTGGCGGCGGTGTAGCGCAGGGCATCCTCGCGCGTGATGGTGAGCGTCAGCGCGGGCAGCACGTCGCCGGTGACGACGGTGAAAAAGTCGGTACTCAGCGGGCACCCTCGATGACGGACGCGTCCCGCGACATGTGCCGCTGGCCCCAGACACCGATCGGCACGAGTGCTCGGCCCAGCTCCTCGCCGCGCTCGGTCAGCGCGTACTCCACCCATGGTGGCATGGTCGCCACGATCTGCCTCGAGACGATGCCTGCGTCCTCCAGCGCCGCAAGCCTGTCTCGCAGCGTGCGGGAGTTGCAGCCGCCGACCTCGGTGGCGAGTTCGTTGAAGCGCATCTTGCCATCAAGCAGGAGATAGATGATGTGCGGTACCCACTTCTGACCGAGGAGGGCCAGGGTGGCGCGGACCGGGCAGTACTCGCCGTCCGGCTTGGTGGAGAGCTTCTCTTCAATCATCGATGTCAACGATAACGAAGGTGGAGCGCGTCGTCGAGCACGCCGCCTCCGAGATTGCTACGAAGGCAGCCCCACCAAGTAGGCGTGGATCGTGTCTGCGGCGGTGTGGCCGTGCGCCAGCGCGGTCACCACTAGGTCTGCGCCGTTCACGTTGTCTCCACCGGCGAATACGCCCTCGATGTTCGTGGCCATCGTTTCGGGGTCGACGACGAGGCGGTTCCAGCGGTCCCGTACGAGGTCCGGCGCCGTCTCGTTCCACGCCGGGTCGAGGTTGTAGCCAATCGCGGTCACAATGGCGTCCGCGGGAATGTCGAACTCCGAGCCCGGCTGCGGCTCCGGGCGAGCGCGCCCGGTGTCGTCCAGGGCGCCGAGACGCATGCGCTGGCACCGCAGTCCGCGGACGCGGCCGGCGGCGTCGAGCAGCACCTCGAGGGGGGCCGTGAGGTACTCGAACTGCGCGCCTTCCTCGGAGGCGTGCTGGCGCTCCTCGACGCGGCCCTGCATCTCGCGCTCCGTGCGGCGGTAGATCAGCGTGACACGTTCAGCACCGAGGCGGCGCGCCGAGCGCACGCAGTCCATCGAAGTATCACCTCCACCGATGACGACCACGTTGTTAAACGCCGGCAGCTGGTCACGCAGCCCTGGCGTCAACTGGTCGGCCTCGAGGTTGGCGCGCACCAGGAACTCCGTCGCCTTCAGCACGCCGGGGGCGTCTTCGCCCTGAATACCGAGGCGCGAGCCCTCGGAAGCGCCGTAGCCGAGGAAGACGGCATCGAAATCGGCGCGCAGTTGCTCGAACGGCAGATCGACGCCAACGCGTACTCCGCAGCGCACCTCGATGCCGAGGGCACGTAGATGGTCGAACGTGCGCGCGACGGCGGGCTTGTTCAGCTTGAAGTCGGGAATGCCGTAGAGCAGCACGCCGCCCGGCTCAGGCCACGCCTCGATGATGGTGACCGCGTGGCCCGCACGCGCGAGGCGTTCGGCACAACCCACGCCGGCTGGCCCGCTGCCGACGACGGCGACGCGCTTGCCCGTGGATGGAGCCTTCTCGATGTCTATAGTGGCGTTCGCCTGCTGCCATTCGGTGACGAACGATTCGAGTTTGCCGATTGCCACGGGGAGCGCGTGCTTGCCGACGACGCAGTGCCCCTCGCACAGGCGCTCTTGCGGACAGAGGCGGCCGCACATCTCGGGCAATTCACTGGTGGCGCGGAAGACGTTGGCGCCGCCGGTGAAGTCGCCAACCTCGAGCAACGCAAGCGCGCCGGGAATGTCGTTGTGGACGGGACAGGCCTTCTGACAGGGCGCCGCGGGGCACTGGATGCAGCGGTTCGCCTCGAACTTTGCCGTCTCCGGATCGAAGAGCGAGTAGACCTCGTTCCAGTTGTCGAGGCGGGCCTCGGGCGGCTGCTTCGCGGGACGGCGTGGCGGTATCTGCAGTCGTGCCTTGCGGTCGACGTTCGGCTTGGGACGGTTCTCAGGCTGTTCGCCGGCTCGAGTCACGCGCGTGGTCCGTCCTGAGGCAGGTTCCGTGCGCGCGGCCTCGATGCCTTGCGCTCACACCAGCGTACGGAGGTGCGCAAGTGGCCTCAACTCAGGAAATCCCTATGAGGGCTTCCTCGATCCCCGGGGCGATGATTCCTCAGGCGTTCGCGTCGCGCGCGAGCACGATGAACGTGGCTGAGCCGGTGCCGACCACTACTTCGCGCTCGTCGACGAACTCTACGGTGCAGTGGGTCAGCGAGCTCCCGCGACGCGACACTAGGCCGACGGCACGAAGGACGTCGCCCGTGTAGGGTCGCAGCCAGCGGAAATCGAGCTGGCCCGTGACGGCGCGTTCGCCGGGCTCGAGGAGCGTGCGCACGGCGCCCCCATCGCGGAGTCAGCGATGACCAGCCAGACGCCGCCATGAACGACACCATCAGCATTCAGCACGATGCCAGAGACGCGCAGCGTGATCTCCAGCCAACTCTCGCCACCGCCGGTGATGTCAAAGCCCAGGTGCTCGTAGATCGGGGCGACCAGTGAGGGCCCCAGCGCGAGCCAGTCGCGCTGGGGCCCTCCGGCTGAGCCGCTCGACTGCGTCACGGGTGGTGGCGCCTGAGGAACTGGGCCAGGCCAGAGGTCGTCATGCGCCCATCCTCGATCCTCGCCTTCGCACATGTCAACGAGGCTCACGAGACAGCCGGACGTCCCGGGGCGTTCACCGAGGCGCGCTACGGCGCGTTAGCGGAGAATAGGGAACGTTCGCTGGGACCCGTGACGCGCGGGTGCTCGAAAGGTTGAGTGGATGACCCGAGGCCGCTGGCGCATGGTTCTCTGGAGTGGCGCGCTTGCGGTCGTCCTCTGGACTGTGTTGCAGGCGCGCGACGCGCTCATCCCCTTCGCGGTCGGCTCGATTGTGGCGTACGCGCTTTCGCCGATCGTCGACCGCATCGCCGCGTACCGGATGTTGCGACGTCATGACGAGACCATCCGGCGTGGTATCGCCGTGGCCGGAATCTACGTGGTCGTGGGGATCCTCGGCCTGTGGGCCATCTCCGCGGTTGTGCCCGTGGCGACCAACCAGATCGTCGAGTTCGTCGACACGCTGCCAGCAACGGTCGATGCGGCACAGACGGAAGGCACCCGGTGGCTCGAGCAGTACCGCGCCCGCGTTCCCCTGAACTTGCAAACCAACCTTGAGGGCTACGTTGATGAGGCCTCGGCAGCCGCCGTGTCCGCGGTCGCCTCGATTGCGCAGCGCACGCTCGCGACGGTCACGAGCACGATCGGGCTGATCTTCGGCTTCGCGGTCACGCCGTTCTTCGTCTTCTACGCCATGCGGGATCGAAGCCGTGCAGCCGCCTCGATCATCGCAGCCACACCGCCACTGCTGCAGGACGACGTACGCAACGTGCTCCGCGTGGGCGATCGGATGCTCGCCCGATTCCTGCAGGGACAGCTCATCCTCGGACTGATCGTGGGGCTCGCCGCCTTCATCGGGTTATCGTTGCTGGGCGTGCAGCTATCGCTTGGCCTGGGCGTGATCGCCGGACTTACCGAGCTGATCCCGATCATCGGGCCGTTCATCGGCGCCATCCCCGGCATACTCATCGTCCTAGCGACCGAGCCCGAAAAAGTGCTCTGGGTGGGGCTGCTCTACCTGGGGATTCAGATGGCAGAGAACTACCTGCTGGTGCCACGGATCCAGGGCAACGCAGTGCAGATCCACCCGGCGATGGTGCTGGTCCTGCTGGTCATCTTCGGCGCAGTGATGGGGTTCTGGGGCCTCGTCGTCGCGGTCCCGCTCGCAGCGATTCTGCGCGAGCTCTTCTGGTACATCGATGCGCGCCTTCGAGGGGTGCCCGCCGCCGACGCCTTCGCCGCCACCCGCGTGGCGCGGAATGAACCCGATCGTGCTGCACGTAGCCAGACGTAGCTCGAGCCAGGTGGCACGCGCTAACGGATCAGGCCGACCATCACCACCGGCCGCCCGCCCCCGCTCGAACCACCAGTCGGCGCCACGGCAATCATGATCGTGTTCGGCGCAATATCGGAGGTCGGCTTCAGGACTACCTCGGCGTTCCCGTCCTGGTCGGGGATGAACGTCCCAACCGACGTTGAGGTGGTGCCGCGCAGCAGCCACACCTGGTACACGCTTCCGAAGGGCAGCGGCGGGAGATCCTGCGCCACTACCACTCCAGACGAGGCGCTTTCGCTCCAGACGTAGCGCCCGTGCGCGTCGTGACCGGATGGGGTCGGCAGCAGCGGGCTGCTGCTTGCCTGCGGATCTGTCGTGACGGCCAGCATGATCTGCTGCGCCTCGATGGCGTCTTCGATCTGATGACGAAGACACTCGCCGGTGAAGTCGGTACCGGCGGCGACAACAAGCCTCGCCAGTTGCTTTGCGTCAGTCTCGACGATCGAGGTGAGCACCGCGTTCTGCTGTGCGATCTAGGTCATGTCGCGCTCAAGTTGAACGCCCCAGGCAAGGGCACCGATGAAGGCGGTTGCGCCCGTAAACCAGACGACCAACTCCCGCCTGGACTGGTACGCCCGCCGCCAGCTGCTCTCGCGACGGGCGGCATCCATGACACGAGTGCGCAGTTGCGTGTCGGCTCTCCGCAGCGGCACGGAGAGCGCGAGGCTGTCCACGATCTCGTGGTACGACTCTAGGTCGGCTGCAGCCACCCGATCGGTGTGCACGATGTCCTCGACGGCCTCCATGTCGCCAGCAGACAGCGTGCCGAGGGCGTACGCAGCGAGGAGTTCTTCACGCTCTTCGGGGTTCACGGTGCCTCCGCCACTCGGTCACGGCCGCGAAGTTCCTTCGACGGTCCGCGCTACGTGGTGCTACTCGTTTCTCAGCAGGCCCCGGAGCTTCTGCATCCCTAGGCGCACTCGCGTCTTTACCGTGCCCAGCGCCTCGCCCGTACGAGCCGCGATTTCCGTCCGGGTGAGTCCGGCGAAATACGCCAGCTCCAGCACTTCTCGCTGCGCCGCCGGCAGCTGCTCGAGGGCCGCCATCACCTCGCGACGCTGATCCGCGAGCACCGCGAGCGTCAACGGGTCGCGGAGTCGACCAAGGTTCTGCAGCTCCGGCGCTCCGTCGTCATCCCGGTCTTCCACCACGTTCCGGCGATTCAGCCGCCGCCGCTCGTCGATGGCCCGATTCCGCGACACCGACATCAGCCAGCTGATGAAGCGTCCGCGATCCTGGTTGTACCGCCCATGGCCGACGCCACAGCCGCAGGAACACCTCCTGAGTGACGTCCCTCCGCCAGCTGACGATCGAGGAGCACGAAGCCCCACAGAGAACACCAGTGAGCCGTAGCGGTCGTAGAGAGCCTCGAACGAAGTGAGGTCACCAGCCGCGAGGCCAGCCATGAGTTCGTCGTCGCTCGGTCTTGCGGCGGCGCCTCGCGAGGGCTCCGTGGACGGTACGCGCTGGAGCGCGGGTCGGATTCGCGATGAGGGCCGGAGCGATTCTGGCAATTCGGCGCGCCTCCGATGGAGCGGTAGCAACGCGTCCTGCGCTCTTCAGCATACGCCGCACAGCCCGCTCGTTCGTGATGCGGGGCACGAGGCCTACACCAGCAACCCCGTGGCAAACAGCAACCCGCGCGCCATCAATTCGCCCGCCAGTACGGCGCCGAGCGCGATGTAGAGGAGCCCGGTCGCCGACATCATCCCACGGACCGCTGCGGCCTTCCAGGCGAGCGTCGTCAGGAGCGTTGGGAACACCAGGCCCACCCCGATTCGCAGCCAGAACACGGGGTTCGCGATGAGCCCCACGGTCACGCTATCGGCGAGCGGCTCCTGCCTCGGTACCAGCGCAGCACCGAGGACAGTGAGCACGGCGCTTACGCCCACGGCCCCGAGAACCAGTAGCGACATCTGTTCGAGCGGCTCTTTCGGCAGGCCCGAGTTCGTCAGATACCAGTGGCCCCAGGTCATCGCCATCAGCGCGCCCCCGAGAACGGCGGCCCCAACGAGGACGCTCGCGATTGTGCCGGCGACAGACCATGTGGCAGGCGCGATGAGCGCCGCTATAACGATCAGCGTGTGCGCGCCGACCAGCGACGCCACCACGCCGCTCGCCACTCGAAAGCGAAACGCCTCCGTGAAGGTGGCGACCAGGTAGACGGCGAGCACTGCCACAAGGGCGATGAGCGACCAGCGCAGCGGCAGCCACCAGGCCTCGTCGAGCACGTAGCCGTCGATGTCCGCGGTGCCGACGACGTTCAGCACGATGGCCAGCGCACAGATGGCCATCGGCAGCGTGACGAGCGCCCCGGCCTGCACGTACCCCCTCGTGACCATGCGTCGGGCGTCGAACCATGACGCGACGGCCACCGAACCGGCGGTGAGCTCGAGGAGAATCAGGAGCAGGGTGTACGGGAGAGCGGCAGCATTCACGGGTCAGCCGATGGTAGGGCGGGGGCGTCCAAGCCGCGCGCTCCCGCCTGACCTCGTACTACGCCTCGGCAGCCGCCAGCTGCGCCGCCGAAACGCCGAACTGGATCGCCGCCAGCCAGTTACCCGCAGGGTCGCGGAACTGGAGCGAGACGCCCCCGGGGCTGTCGTGATAATTGCGACACTCGAGGCCGGCCGCGAGCACTGCCGCGCGGAGCGGTCCGACGGCCACGACTCGGAACGAGGGGAGCCACCCCTCGTAGCTGGCGGGCGCGGCATGGATGCCAATGTCAACGTTGCCGAGGCGGAGTCGCGCCCACTGCAGGCTCTCTGCCTGCTCGTCGCCCTGCACGGTGGCGCCAAGCACGTCGCGATAGAACGCCACCGTAGCCGCGACATCGCTGCTCGATGTCTGCAGCACCTCGAGGAGCCCGATCTGCGGGGCCGTGCGTGGCAACGTCATCAAACACCTCCGGTCAGCACCTCGAGATGTCTCGATGGTACCCGGGGGGCTACCATTGCCCGCATGCGGTACTATGACGAACGAGACACCCGCGAAGAGCGCGAGCAAGCCGTACACTACCGCACCCGGCAGTACGGCTCCAACCGCCGCTGGGTGCTGAAGGCGCTGCGCGAGGTGTCCTATTCGATCGCCCGAGAGGCCGAGGGCGTGCGCGACCGCGACTCCCGTCGTAAGACAGAGGCCGACGAGTGGTCGCTCGTCCAGATCCTCGCTTACCTCCGCGACTCCGAGAAGGAAGACCTCACTTCGGCGCGCGCCATCCTACGTCGCGACGGCGCGCGCCTCGAGGAGCGACGGGCACACTACGGACCACTGGAGCAGGACTACGCTCGCGTCGACGCCGACGAACTCCTTCAGGACTACTGGGAGCTTCGCGAGGAACTCGTCTGGCTGTTGCGCGATCGTGAGGAGGAGTGGGAGCGGGCGGGCGTCCACCCCTACCGAGGCAAGGTCACGCTCGACCGGCTGGTGCACGAGGTCAACGAGCGCGATCTCGACGTGTTGTGGCGACTCCAGCGGGTGCGGGACGCTCTCGGCGTCACACGTAAGCGACGCCGAGAGTAGCTCTGCGTTCCTGACCTCGGAGGCGAGCCTCGCCTCGCGCTGTCTCGCGGATCCCCTTACGGCTCGACGGTGATGGTCCCCTTCTGGCCTTCCGCTGTGTAGTGCAGGAAGCAGAGGTACGGTAACGTTCCAGCGCTCGGAAACAACATCTCGAACGAACGCAGTCCATCGGCCGCTGTAAACGCGAGTGTTCCCGAGTTCACCAAGCTGCGACCGTCGTAGACCCGTCCCGACGGGGTTGCAGGAGGCTGCACGGGCGGCAACGTGGTTTCGCCAGGCGGCATGAACGTCACGGTGTGCGGGCTGAAGAAGTACCAGCGCACGGAGTCGCCGGGCTTGATCTTGAGATCGGCCGGCAGGAACTCACCCACCTCCAGGAAGCCAGTCTCGGTGCCGACACGCGGGCCGACCGGGATCGTCCAGAGCGTCGAGCCGTCAGCACGGCGCGTGCTCAGCTGGTAGAGGTTCCTGGCCACATCGCGAACAGGCTCGGCGAGGCTAATGACCGCGTCACGCTGCGCCTTCCCGAGGTCGGCAGCCTGCAGCGCCGTAGTGTACGGCGCGCCCTTTGCTACGACCTTCACCGTCCCCTCCATTCGAGGGTGGATCGGGCACAGGTACTTGAACGTGCCTCCCTTGCTGAACGTCACGCCGATCTTCTGGCCACGCGCTAGCAACCCCGAGTGCAGGAAGTTCGTGCCGTCGTAAGCGACCGTCTCCCCCGGCTGCATCGTCGCGGGCCTCGTGCCATCGGTCTGGCCCGGCGCGAGTGCGGGCAGCCGCCCGTCCGCCCCGATGAACGCCACCTGGTGCGGCCAGTCGCCGAGGTTGGACCAGGTCAGCGTGGAGCCCACGGGCACTGTGACGTCATTCGGGGCGAAGATCGCTGCAAACACGGTGCCGCCTACGCCCGCGATGCCGATCTGGTTGACCGGCGCCCCCGGTGGTGCCTCAGCAGCCGCATCGCTCTTCGCGCCCGCCTTCGGACCTGCCTTCACTTCTGCCTTCGTGTCGGCTTTGGTGTCGGCCTTCGTGTCCGTCTTCGGCGCAGCGGTCTTGGCCTGAGGCAGTGCGCACGCCGAGCCAAGCACGAAGATCCCGAGAAGCGCGGATCCCGCCCAGAGTGTCAGGTTTCTACGCATCTACATTCCCGCCCATTCGCTGGCGAACCTCACGACGGGCGGAATGTTAACGGAATCGGTCAATTTGTGTGCGTTATGCCCGAAATCATGGCGCCCAGCACGGCCAGAAACTCATGCAGCGCCGGAAGCGCCGCCATCGTCTCGCCATGCACCGCCTCGAAGATGTCGCTCCAGGCGTGGCCACGGGCGCGGTCGAAGAGCGCCACCACGCACAACCTGGAGGCCGCACGTTCCATCGCCTCGATCCAGGGGCCGAGCTCCGCGATGTCGTAGATGGCGTGTGCAGACAGCGCGACGTCGACGCGACTGAGCTGAGACACGGCCTCCGGCCAGCGCTCGGGCACCACTTCGATATTCGCGAGCCCGGCCTCGAGGACGGAGGTGCCGAGGGCCTCGCGCATCGCCGCGGAGGGCTCTACCGCGACGATGCGTCGCGCGCGCTCTGCAAGGGGGATCGAGAGCCGTCCGCCACCGGCGCCGATGTCGAGCCAGGTGTCGCCCGGCTGCAACAGTCCTTCGAGCACGGGAAGCTCCTGCGAGGGTCGGGCGCCTTCCTCGTGCCGGGGCGCGCCGGGACGGAAGAGCTCCGTCATCGGTGCGTAGTAGTCGACGTTAAGGTCGCGCTCACTGACCCGGTGGACCTGCTCGCTGTCCGCCTCGACGAGCACGCGCCACGCCTCGATGGCGGCGACGAGCCCCGGGCGCAGTGTGGCCTCGGCCGTCGTGTGGTCCACTAGAAGTCCTGACCCGACTTGCCGAGGATGGCGTGCGCCATCGAGACCTGCCCGAGGTGGCCGCTCCCGTGCGAGATGATGGTCTGGAGGATGGCCTCGTGCCGGGTGATCTCGCCCCACTGGTGCACCAGCGTCACGACCTGCAGCTCGTCGTCGGTCATGGCCTCAAGGCGCGGGACGATGGCCGCACGCACATCGCGGCCGTAGGCAACAAGCAGCGCGGCCGGCGGGAAGACCATCGCATGAGCCACCGCCGGGTCCATCCCGGTGCCATGCTCATTGCGCGGCAGCGACCACGCCTCATCGAGGCCCAGCGTGAGCTAGGCCGGCCGCTCTCGGTTGAACACGAAGTGCACGATGTTGTCGGCCGTCCGAAAGAGGTGCCAGGCCTCCCAACCGATCGAGTTCGCGCTCGGGGCCGCACGGAAGTGCAACTCCTCGGGCGTCAGCTCGTCGATGGCCAGCGCCATGCCATCGAGGGCGCACGCTGCGAACAGCGCCATGTACTGCTGGATGCTCTGCGTCACGACGAGGAGATTAGCGTCCGCGTGAGGCCGGTGGCTCCCACTGCACCTCGTCCAACACGTCGTCCAGCACGTCGTCCTGCGGCTGGTTCCCGCGCCTTACGCTTCTTAGCGTTGTACCCAGAACTGCACATGTCCCCACTGGCAGGACCACCACTCTAGACGCCAGCGTTAGTGCTGCCATCGCGGCTGACCACGTTGCCGATATCACGCTCACCAGACGCAGGACCGGAGGCCTGCACCGCTTCGAGATCTTGGTGCACGCTATCGACGATCGTGTCTTCCTCGCGGGCCGGCCGCTACCGAAGTCGTGGTATGCGAATCTCCTCGCGGAGCCGCTCCTGACGCTGCACGTGAAGAACGGCGCTACCGCTGACATCCCGATGCACGCTCGAGCGATCACGGACCCCGAGGAGCGGCGCATGGTGCTGCCGCCGATCGTGGCCCGCAACAATGCGCCCGACTTCGATGAGTGGGTCGCGGGCGCGCGCCTGATGGAACTCACCGAGGAATAGCCGCGACCTGCGAGGAGTAACGATGGACGCTTCGATCCGAGCCGCCCTCGAGGCGGACCACATCGTCGATATCACGACACACGGACGGAAGTCGGGCGAGCCGCGCCGTATCGAGATGCCGCTTCGTCTCCGCGAAGGCCGCATCTTCGTCAGCGGCCGCCCCGGTAAGCGTTCCTGGTACGCGAACATCCTCGCCAATCCCGAGATGACGATTCACGTCAAACGCGGCGCGACCTCAGACATCGCCGCACGCGGTGTCGCGATTACGGACCACGCGGCAAAGCGCGCTGGCCTCGCGCTGTTCACGGCCGCCGATGCCCTCGACGCATGGGTCGCTGGCGCCCCGCTGGTCGAACTCATCTAGGTGTAGGCGTCCGCTGCGGGTCCCACCCTTGAGCCGGACCCCGGTCGCGGGCGATTGAGGACCCCGGTGTGGTTCGACAGGCTCACCACGAACGGAGACAGAGGGCTCACCACAAACGGGCAGCCGAGCGCTACATGACGGCGAGGGGCAGCGCGCGCGCGCGGATGCGACAATGCGCGGGCAGCCCTCGAGGAGCCCGATCGTGACCAGCACGCCGCCCACCGAGCAGTCCGGCCCGGAGATCCACCGCGGACTCAACGGCGTCTACTTCGAGCGGTCGGGCGTCTCCTTCATCGACGGCCGTGATGGCACCCTCCTCTACCGCGGCTACTCGATCCACGAGCTGGCGGAGCACTCCACCTTCGAGGAAACCGCGTACCTCCTGCTCTACGGCGCGCTACCGACCAGCGTCCAGCTCGAGGCGTTCGACGTAGAGCTGCGCGCCAACCGCGCCATTCCCGATGGCGTGGTCGCGATCATCGACTCGATCAAACACGCGCACCCGATGGAGGTGCTGCGTACCTCGATCTCGGCGCTTGGCGCCTTCGACCCCGAGGTCGGCGACAACTCGCGGGAGGCGACGCTGCGCAAGGGGCTGCGGCTCAGTGCGCAGGTGGCGACCCTGGTCGGCACGCACCAGGCGCTGAGGCAGGGTCGTGCACCGACTCCGCCCGACCCCTCGTTGAGCCACGCTGCGAACTTTCTCGCGATGATCTTCGGCGCGCCGCCGTCCGAGCGCACGGCGCGCCTGATGGACAAGGACCTCATCCTCCACGCCGAGCACGGCGCCAATGCCTCCTCGTTCACGGCGCGTGTGGTGGCCGGCACAGAGGCCAACGTGCACGCCTCGGTGACGGCCGCGGTCGCCGCGCTCAGCGGGCCCGCGCACGGCGGCGCGGCCGAGAACGTGATGAAGATGGCGCAGGAGATCGGCGTACCCGCCCATGCCGCCGAGTATGTGAAGCGCCTGCGCTCGAACCGTGAGCCGATCATGGGCTTCGGCCACCGCGTCTACCGAGCCGAAGACCCGCGCGCGCGTCACCTGCGCGACGACGTGAAGGCACTCTCACTGGAGATGGAAGAGCCGCGGTGGTACGCCATCCTCGAAGCGGTCGTGGAGGCGATGCGCCCCTACGCGCGCCTAGGCGTGAACGTGAACATCGATTTCTACGCGGGCGTGATCTACTACCTCCTCGGCATCCCGGAGGACCTGTTCGTGCCAATCTTCGCGGTCGGTCGCGTGCCCGGGTGGACGGTGCAGGTCGTCGAGCAGTTCGAGCACAACATCCTGATCCGTCCCCTGACGGCCTACAACGGCCCCCCACCTCGACCGTACGTGGCCATCGAGGCGCGGGGGTGAGCGAGGACGAAACAGGGGTGATCCAGACCTTCGTCTTCGGGGAGCTACCCCACCCCATCGGCCTTCTACTCGATGACCTTGCAAGTCTGTCAGGTAAGCTCGTCGGTAACGAAGTCCATGTCTCGCCCCACGAACAGGGCGTGGTGGGGGGGCATGTTTCCTGATCATTGGCGGACTGATCGAAGGGTCTCTACAGCGAGCGCGGCTAGACAAGGAACTGCGCGGACGGCAGCCCGTGATCAAGTATGCGAAGTTATTGGGAGTGCCGCCTTTAACGGTCGATTGCCTCGAAGAAGTCCTGACCGTCCGGAACGCAGTGGCTCACTCTCACGTATGGGAGGGCGAGATTTATCCAATAACGATAACATGGGTCGAGGGACCAGTTCTGCACTCGGACGAATTCGGCGATAAGCGTCATACTCTTGTTACAGGTGGAGCGGTCCGAACCAACAAGTTCGACCTGAATGTCATCCTTGGCAAGGTTGGTCGTTCGGATGTAGCGAAAGCGCTCTCGGTCGTCGACAACTTATGGCACTGTCTTGGCAGCAAGCACGACCTCATACGGTTCCGCACCATCCGCGCTCACGTTCCCTTTCGATTCAAGTCAAAACTGTTGCACTTTCGTACTGTCTGCCGTGAGCTACTGACTGATTGGGCACCGGGATGGGAGACTCCCGATGATCTATGAGGGCTCCGATGTCCCTGCCGACCGCCAATCGCCCGGCGAGGTGCCGTGCCTACTGAGCTGACCTTCACCGTCGGGCAGGATCCGGGTGACAGGGGCTACTTTGCTAGCGCGCACTTTGTCGATGGCGGCGCGAGCTACAGCGTCGTTACTCAGGGCGACACGTTCGAAGAACTCCGCGAGATGGTCAGGGAGGCGGTCACGCTAACCTGCGAAGAGATCGGTCCGCCGACCACACTTCACTTCAAGTTCACTGAGCCCTTCCGTGCCTCTACTCCACACCTTCCGTGACGCGGTCATCGCGCGTGGGCTTCTCGAGGCCGACGCACGCATCGAGGCGGCGACGGCGTTCACCATGGTGCGCGACATGCCATACGAGCGCGCGTCCGACGCCCGACCAGAGACGCTCATCGAGGAGTGGCGTGGTACCTGCTCGGGCAAGCACCTGCTGCTCGCGCAGCTCCTCGGTGAGCTGGGGCTCGACTCGATGTTCATGACGGCGCTGCATGAGTTCACCACTCGAAACTCGCCGTGGCTGCCTCCTCACCTGCTCGCCGAGGTGCAGGCGGCGCCGATCCCCGACGTCCACAACTTCCTGATGGTCGAGTCACCGGCCGGCTGGTTCGCCGTCGATGCCACGTGGCCCCTCGCCACGCGCGCGCTCGGCCTGCCGGCCAACGAGGTGTGGACGCCGGGGCGCAACATGACCATCGCCGCCGACGTCGATGAGGTATATGACGTGCCCGAGGACGCCGACCCGCTCGAGTTCAAGGGGCGGGTCATCGCGGACCATGTCGGAATGCCTGGAACTCCCGCGCACGAACGTCGCGAACGCTTTATAGAGGCGCTGAGCGCGTGGCTGAAGGGCGCGCCGGCCCTCCATTGAGCGCCGGATTGTTCCCGGTTAGGGCACTCTCGGAATCTCCCTGACGGCAACCTTCACAGAAAAATTTGCAAGTCGTGACCGTCCTGAGGACCAGTCGTCAGAATGACTGCCCTTATCACGCCTAACGTGACGCTTGCTGACAGCTCACTGCGGCTATTGTGACGGGCGTGAAACCCGCTTGCTCGTCGTCGGTCAGTCGACCAGCAGAGCTGCAAGGAGGCGGAACGGTCTCGGACGTCCTCGCGGGCTCATCGGCGGACGTTCCGACGGGCGACTCCGAGCTGCGACATGCCAAGGTGCTGGTTGCCAGCCCCCTGACGGGGCTGCGGCATTCACTGGCTGCAATGCTCACGGAGGCTGGCTACTGGATTAGCGTCGCCCGAACCGCGGCCGAAGTAACCGAGGAGCTGACCCGGGGCGGCATCGACATCTTGGTCGTCGACGCCGATGAGGCCGGCGAGAGTGAAATACTCCGTACCGCGCGGAAGCAGACCGATCTGCCGATCATCGCGCTCGTCGGGTCTGCCGCTGGTGACGCCGTGGTCGCCGCCTTCGATGTCGGAGCGGACGACTGTGCCGTGTGGCCAGACGTGTCGAGCGACAGCGGCAACGTCCGGGAACTCACCCGACGCCATGGTGCGCTGCTAAAACGGGCCAGACCGCGATCTCCATCCGCCACCACCGAGGCGGTGGCCGGGCCGGGCGGGCTGCTCATGCGTCCGCTAGCCCACGAGGTGAGCGTCTCCGGCGTCGACCTCGATCTCACACCGAAGGAGTACGGCGTGCTGCGCCTGCTCCTCGAGCGACGTGGCGAGGTCCTCACGACCGACGCGATCTCTCAGGCCCTCTGGGGCTACGAGACATTCGGCGCACGCAACTTCGTCGAGGCGCATGTCTCGCGATTGCGACACAAGCTCCGCCTGACCGGCGCCCCCGACCTCATCACTACGGTCCAAGGCGTCGGCTACAAAGTCCGCTAGCCTCTTCCAGCCCCCCCCCCACACACCGACCCACGCGCGACGTATGCTCTCGCGGCTCGCGAGGAGGGCAACGTCATGGCGGAGACACCCACGTACACAGACTGTATCTATGAGCTGCGGGATGGCGTCGCCATCGTCACTCTGAACCGGCCGGAACGCCTGAACGCCATCAACCCGGTCCTGGTCCACGAACTCCTCGACATCGTGGAGCGGACGGCCAGAGACGACGAGGTGCACGTCCTCCTCATTACCGGCACAGGACGCGCCTTCAGCGCCGGCGCCGACCTGCAGGCCAGTGCGGAGGACCGCCAGCACGACCTTGAGATGGACGCTCGGGACGGCTATCGCCGCATGATCCAGGGGCCGATCGGCCACTGGGGCGTGCTGTACTCGGCGCTGGGGCACTATCCGAAGCCCTACATCGCCGCAGTGAACGGCGTGTCGGCTGGGGCTGGCTTCTCGCTCGCGCTGGCAGCCGACATCCGCATTGCCTCGACAGCAGCTCGCTTCATCTCTGTCTTCGTGCGTCGCGGGCTCGTGCCGGACACCGGCACCTCGTATCACCTCCCCCAGCTCATCGGCCGCGGGCGAGCCATCGAGATGATGCTCACCGGCGACGAGGTGGATGCCGCCACCGCCGACAAGTGGGGTCTCGTGAACCGCGTGGTTGAGCCGGACGAACTGATGCCGGAAGCGCTCAAGCTGGCGACCCGCCTCGCCAAGGGGCCAACGAACACGCTCGAACTCACCAAGCGCCTGGTGAACGACCTCACCCGTACTGGCCTCGATGTGCACCTGCAGAACGAGGCGTGGGCCGGTACCCGACTGGCACTCACGGAGGACGCCGGCGAGGGCCGCGCGGCCTTCCTCGAGCGTCGGGAGCCACGCTGGACTGGCCTGTAGCCGCGCAGGAGAGCTTCTTCTATCGTCTTCCTCGGTGACTGCACGCGGCCCGGACGTCGGGCGGCGCGGGTGCGAGGCGGGTCGTGACGTGGACCGAAGAGGGTTAGTGCTGCTGGCCGCCCTGGCGATGGCGGTGCTCGCGGTCGCAGGCGCACGCTCGATTGGCGACTCCGCCGGCGACACCGCACATCCCATCGCGGTGGTCGCCGAGTTGCCGACGCCGCGGCAGTACCCCGTCCTCGACCCCGCAGATCTCGCGCCCGACCGACCACCGTTCATGCAGCTCAAGGTCCTCCCGCCGCCGCCGGCCATCCGCTTCTCCACAGGGCCCGTGCGCCGCTTCTTTGTGCCCCGTCTCGAGATTGACCACGCCATCGAGGTGCTGCACATGGCGCCTACCGGAGAGCTCCCTACGCCCGCGGACGCCAGCTACCGGGTCGGCTGGTACGTCGACTTCGGCCTTCCGGGAACTGGAGGGAACGCCGTCTTTACTGCCCATGAGACCTGGAACCACTTCCAGGCGCCCTTCTTCAACCTCCACCGCGCCGAGGCAGGCGACGAGATCGTGGTCGACATGGCGGACGGTCGCCGGCTGGTCTACGCCGTGACGAGCAACGTCCGCTACGACGTGCGCAGCATCCCGATAAACGAGATCATCTCGCCGTCTACACGCGCCAGCAGCGAGTGGATCACCATGATCACCTGCGGCGGACGCATCGTGTACGACGAGGCGACAGGCTTCGGCGAATACCTTGACCGCGATGTGGTAGTTGCGCGCCTGATCAGCTAGCCCGCAGGTCCAGTTCCAACGTCACTCGCCCATCGGCCTGGATGCGCGCGTCGAGCGCGTCGCCGTGCTGCTCCGCGATCGCGCTGGCAATGGCAAGCACGACATCCCTCCCCCACCCCGCGACGGTGACGGAGTCGCCGAGCACGAGCGGCTGACCCAGACGCAACGCTCCGGGTGGCACGGACAGGAACGGCCCGGGCGATTTAGCGGGTTCGAGGCCCCATGCGCCGCCATCGACGAAGAACACACGCAGGCCTCGAGCCTCCGCGGCGGCGAGGGTCGCGCTGTGAAAGTCGGTGGCCCCCGGCTGAAGCGCCAGCGCGTCCTGCGCCAACGCGGGCGCCTCGAACACTGCCCGGTCGTGGACCACGCGACGTGCCTCGTCGCGCTGGATAGATCACGCTGCCACCGGCGACGAGCAGGGCAACCACGGCCACACCGACAAACGCCACGGTACTTCGCAGCCGCAACCCGCCGACAGAGCGACGTCGTGTGGCGCCGCCTTGAACGACCGCTCACACCCGTCTCGCGCAGCTAGACGGGTGTGAGCACTGAATCGGGGTAGCGCGTACCGACGAGGCCGCGGGCGACGAGGTCCTCGTACTCCACCTTCGAGTACCCGAGCAGATCGAGGTAGATCTCCTCGTTGTGCTCGCCGAGGCGCACCGGGGGCGTGCGGACAGCGTTCGGCGTGTTCCTCATCTTGAACTGGTAGCCGGGGTAGCGATGGCGGCCGCCGCCGGGAGTGTCGAGCTCCTGGAACCACGATCGCGCCTTGAGCTGCGGGTCCGCGAGTGCTTCCAGCTCGTCGTGGATCGGGGCCGCGATCACGCCCACGGCCTGGAGCTGACGGAACAGCCGCTCTTTGTCGTGAGGGCGCGTGATCCTCGAGATCGCCTCGTCGAGGGCGGGACGGCACGCGAGACGCGACGCCATATCGAGGAAGCGCGCGTCCGCAGCAAGGGCGGGGGCACCGAGCACGCCGCAGAGCGCGCGGAACGCCTCGTCACTGTCGATGTCGAGCGCGAGCCACTGGTCGTTGCCCGCCGTTGGATAGACACCGTGCGGCGCGTGGTGCGGGTGGAGATTGCCCTGCGGGTCCGCGACGCGTCCGTTCATCGAGTAGTCGAGGATGTACTCACCGAGGACTGGGATGAACGACTCCGCGAGCGGCATCTCCACCTGCTGGCCCTCTCCGGTGCGCTCGCGATGGCGCAAGCCCATGAGAACGGCGACTGCGCCGAGCACGCCCGCGAAGCCGTCCGAGGTCAGCGCAGCGCCTGTGTACTCGGGACCAGCGTCCGGGTAGCCGCGGAGGTAGTGGTGGCCGATCATCCCCTCTGCCTGGTGGCCAAAGGCGCGGTAGTTCTTGTACGGGCCCTCCAGGCCGAACGCGGGCATACGCAGCATCACCAGCCGAGGATTGACCTTCCGTAGCTCTTCCCAGGTGATGTTCGCGCGCTCGATGGTCTCCGGCACGTTGTTCTCCACGAAGACGTCGCTCACCGCGATAAGCCGCAGGAACGCCTCGCGGCCCTCAGGTGACATCACGTCACACGCCATCGACTTCTTGTTACGCGCGTGCGAGGTGAAGGCGGGGTAGCGGTTCCAAGGTTCACCGGCGTGGTCGAAGTCAGGGTAGGCTCCAAGCATTCGACCCGCCTCACCGAGAGCGCGCGCCTGTTCCTTCGAGAAGATCTGCTCCGCACCGCGCGTCGAAGGCTGGATGCGCGTGGTCGGCTCCACCCGGATCACCTCGGCGCCCCACTCCGCGAGAAGCTGCGTGACGTGGGGGCCCGCCCACACCACCGTCATGTCGGCGACGCGCAGTCCCTCCAGGGGCAGGCGTCCGTGCTCGTAGGGTGGGCGCTGTGCCGGCGTGCCGGTCGCCGAGGGCGGGCGCCAGCGCTCGGCGGACATGGCCCAGACGTCACCCGCCTCGACGGCGGCACCGTGCTCATCGAGGAGCGGCGCGCGGCGCGGCGTCGGCCGAGTCGAGGCGGAGAACAGCAGCTGGCGGCCGGGGTACTCGAGTGGACCGGTGCGCGGGTGCTCTATGATGTCCCAGGCGCCTCGATCGCGGTAGTGGCGATCGTGGATCAGGTCGTCGATGGTCAGGATCGCCCCGCTCGGCATGCGGTTGGTCTGTGCTGCCGCGAGCGCCTCGAGCTTGCCGTGGGTCTTGAGGTAGGTGCCGTAGGACGCCTCGATTTCGGCCTCGAGTTCGGCGGGCATGCTGCCGGCCGGCTTGCGGATGTCCGGGTTTGCGAGCAGATCCTCTCGCCCGATCATCTTCAGCAGGTTGGAGAGCCGCGGACCGTTGCCCGAGATGTTGATGTAGCCATCGAGGCAGGCCCGCACCCCAGAGCCGAGCAGCGAGTCCGTGCCGCCACGCTTCGCGACCATGCCTGTGTACGCGGTGGCGACGAGGTTGATCGTGCGTCGGTCGCGATTCCCCGTCTGACACTCGTACATCGCCAGATCGATCAGGTCACCGAGCCCGCCGTGCTCCACACGCCGCAGCGCCTGCAGGATCGCGAAGGCCGCGACCGTCCCCGCGTGATATTGGGCGACGTGCCCCCCGAGCTTGATCGGCTCTCGATCCGCGTGCCCATTCAGGTGCATCGGGCCGCCGATGGCCTGCAGCGTGATCTCGGACGCACGGAAGTCGCGGTAGGGGCCGTCCTGCCCGAACGGGGTGACCGAGCACATCACCAGCGTGGGGTGTCCAGTCGAGAGTGTGGCCCAGCCGAAGCCGAGGCGGTCTGTCTCGCCCGGCCCGAGGTCCTCGATGACCACCTCCGCGTCCGCGACGATCTCGCGCACGCGACGCCCGCCGGCCTCCGTGGTGATGTCCAGCTCGATGGAACGCTTGCCGGTGTTGAGGTGAAGGAAGAGGCCCGATGTCTCGAGGTCGGGGACGTCGTTCTGAAAGGGGCCGAACTGCCTCGATGGGTCACCGCCGGGCGGCTCGACCTTGAGCACATCGGCGCCATACTCGGCGAGCAGCTTCGTGGCGTACGGACCCGCGACGTTCCTCGTGAGATCGAGCACGCGGATGCCCTCGAGTGGACCCATAACGGCCTCCTCACGACGGCGTTGCAGTCGCAATCACGCCTCGGTTGGCGCTTAGTATGCACCCTGACTGCAAGTGTGTTCGCGAACGGCGGGGCGGGAGGTGGAAAGTTAGCCGCGCACACTCGCGACGTAGCGCACGACCTCGGCGGCGATCTCGTAGCGGCCGAAGGCGGGCATCACGTAGATGCCGGAGACGAACGGGAGCGCGCGCGTCTCCTCGATGTGCTCGATGGCGATCGCGATGCCCTCGGCGGTTCCGGCTTCACCCGCGCGCTGCATGCGTGCGCGGATGGCGGCGGGCACCACGACGCCGGCCAGCTCGTTGTGCACGAACTCAGCGTTGCGGTACGAGACCAGCGGCATGATCCCGAGGAGCACCGGCACGTCGATGGGGCCGGTGGCAGCCAGTCGGTCGAAGAAGTCGGTCACGCGCGCACTGTCGTAGACGGGCTGCGTCATCAGCATGTCCGCGCCGGCCTCGATCTTCTGGCGCACGCGCCGTAGCTCGAGGTCCACGTCGTCCGCGGTCGGGTTAGCGGCGACAGCGACCCAGAAGTCGGTGCGTCCGCCGATGGAGTTGCCCGCGAAGTCGACGCCGTCGTTGAGACGCTTGAGCACGCGGATGAAATCGATGGAGTCGACATCCCAGACCGCCGACGACTGTGACGCCTCGGGGGGCGGGTCGCCACCGAGGGCGATCACGTTGCGCAGACCAAGGGCGTACGCGGAGAGCATGTCCGCCTGCAGCGCCATCAGGTTCCGGTCGCGCGTGGTCTGGTGAATGATCGCCTCGATGCCGGCGCGTTGCTGGATCAACACGCCCAGTCCGAGCGCGCCCATGCGCACGCGCGCCATCGGCGAGTCACCGATGTTGATCGCGTCCGCACCGGCGGCCTTGAGCATCACCGCACCCTCGAGGGCCTTGCGGACGGTCACACCGCGTGGCGGGTCGATCTCGACGGAGATGACGTAGCGGCGCGCGGCCAGCTTGTCACGCAGCGCTGGCTCGGCCTGTGTGGGCGCCGCCTCGTCCTCTCCGAGAGGCTCCTGTCCGCCTCGAGGGACGAACACCACGTCTGCCGCGCCACCGACCCGGCCGCCGCCGGACCCGACGTACACGAACGTCGAGACGCGGCCGATGGCGGTGCGCATCGACCTGATGTGCTCGGGGGTGGTGCCGCAGCAACCGCCGATGTAGATCGCGCCAAGGTCGCGGGCGCGCAGGGCGAAGTCCGCGAAGTAGTCGGGCGTTGCGGGGTAGACGCGCGCGCCGCCCTGCTGCCTCGGCAGGCCGCCGTTGGGCTGGATCGCGAGCGGCGGGTGCGCGGGCTCACGCGCCATCTGTTCGACCATGTCGAGGGCGGCCTGCGGGCCGACGCCGCAGTTCACGCCGACAACGTCGGCGCCTGCCTCGGCGAGCAGGCGAGCGATCTCGGCGGGCGTTTCGCCGGCGGTGCTAGCGAGATCAGCATTGAAGTCGAGCATGGCGACCACCGGGAGGTCCGTGACGGAGCGCACGGCGCGAATCGCCTCGCGCACCTCGCGCACACCCGGGAAGGTCTCGAGCACAAAGACATCGACGCCGCCTTCGACGAGGGCTTCGGCCTGTTCGCGATGGGCGGTAAAGGCGTCGGCGAGCGTCAGTGCGCCGATCGCCAGCTCGCGCCCGATGGGGCCGATCGAGCCGCCGATGAAGACGGACTGCCCGCTGATCTCGCGTGCGTCTCGGGCGAGGCGCGCGGCCACCGTGTTCGCGCGGTGCACCTGCGCGCCGAGGCCGTGGCGCGTGAGGATAGCGCGATTCGCCTCGAAGGTATTGGTGAGGATGAGATCGGCGCCGGCCGCAATGTAGTCCTGGTGGATCGCGCGGACGAGGTCTGGTGCTTCGATCGCCGCCAACTCGTAGGGTGCGCGCCAGCCGCGTTCGCGCAGCAGTGTGCCGATCGCGCCGTCGGCGAGCACGGCGCCGCGCGAGATGGCCTCGAGGAAGGGGTGCTCCATGTATGACTGGTGCGACAGGCGCGCCGGGCGCGGGCCCTAGTCGCGCGCCCTCGCGAAGATGAGCGCCAGGCCAACGGCGACAAGCAGCGACGGCCACCAGATCAGCATGAGGTTCCAGCCGAGCATGTGGAATAGCGTGAACTGGTCGAGGAGCGCGAAGCCGCCAATGGCGACCATGATGACGCCGAGCACCATCGCGCCGTTGGAACCGCGGCTCATCGAGGTAGAGGCAGCGCTCGCGAGGCCAGGCGTGGCGCCCGATGGCGCTTCCGGCATGAAGATCCACAGCGCGAGGTAGCAGACGAGCACCACCCCGCCGCTCACGAGCGCACCAAGGACGATGCCGAGGTGCACAATGGTCGGGTCCACATCGAAGTAGTCGGCGAGGCCGCCAGCGACACCGCCGAGCATCCGGTCGTGCGAGCGGGTGAGGACGTGGGGGCTCGCGTGCGTACCGGGGCCCGTCTGCGAGCCCGGTTGAAGCGCGCCCTGAATCGTGTCCTGCATCGATGTCTCCTGCGCTGCCAACGTCGTTAACGATCGTACCTCGGAACACCGCAGGCGGGGACCGGCGGCGCGCGTCGAGATGTGGTGCCGCCCCGTCAGGCGGGGCGCGGTCACGTCGAGGGTGGCTACGGTTGCGGATCACCGCGTGTCGGCGGCTCTAGAGTTAACTCTGCCACGTCGGGTAGGCGTAGCAGGGTGGAGACGCAAGTTATGCCACTTTCGGTTCAGGAGTTGCGGTGAGTGCAGGCGGCGATCTCACACCTAGTGAGTAAGTACGGTGGCTCGTGGGAAGTCCTGCCTAGGGCTACACCGGACGAGCTCTACCCTTCGGAGCCGAGCCCGGACACGCTGCTGCCGAACGGCGACAGAACCGCGGCCGTTGAGGTGAAGAGGCTCACTGGTGATGATGAATGGAACAATTACCGCGCGTACCGGCGTTCGCTGATGCGCAGCTTGGCGCCAGCCGCTGGCGGGCATTGGATCGTCGTGCCTGCAATCGACTTTCGGTACCCGATGAACCTCGGTACGAGGCGTCTGTTGAAGCGTCAGATCGAGTCGCTTGGCGATTCAATGAGACCGGGAGATGAGGGGGTTGTTGCGATTCCGCGGGAAGCGTTGATCTCCTTGACGACGCCCGCTGGCGACGGATGGGTGTTCTGCTGCCATGACTCGAGTGGGGCGGAGCTTCTTTCTCGCACATCCAAACGCGTCAGTGGGAAGTTCATGCTGGTGGACTGTGGCACGTGTGAGCACTCGTTTGAGACGGACTCGGGCCGCGAGGCATTCGTAGACGAGATTGTGCGGGCATGCGTCGCGCGCATCGCGGAAGGGGATGCCATCGCGAGATGGAATGAGGAGTGGAAACTCATTCGGGGGGCTGATGGCGACGGCTCCGTGGAGGTGGTCGCTGTCACTGCGGCGCGAGATGTATGGGAGCGAATCGAGAGGCAGTAGACCTCGTCCTCGAAAGCGCCCTCGTGAAGTTCTCGCGCCGACGCTGGGCCGATCTCCATGTCGTGGTCCTCGATGAAGAGGGCGTAATGATCGAGACCGAGCAAGTGATCGATGCCGTGCTCGGTTATCCGGCCGAGACGCTCGCTGTAGCAAGCGCGGTGCTAGTACTGGATCGCCAAAACCAACTCGTTGAGGCGTGGGCTGACTGGCCCTGACCACGCCGATACACCTTGAGGTCAGGCGGAGCGGCTGGCCCCGGCTTCGCGCATCAGGCGCTCGATGGCGGCGTAGTCGGCGTCGGAGATGCGGTGCAGGTTCCCTCGGAAGGCCATGCCGAGCTTCTTCGGGCCGAGCTTGCGAGTCTTGTCGAGGAGGTCCGTGATCTCCCGGACATCGATGTAACGGTCGGGGTAGAGGATGACGAACGGCTTCGTGGGGATGCGGTACGGGTAGGCGTCCGGTTTGTCAGCTTTGGCGCTCAGCCCGATGTCAGAGGCGTCCTCGAACATCTCGCCGGTTACCTCGACGATGCCGCCGAACTGCACCTGGCCGGTGAGGTAGTGGATGATGCGGTCGCCGGGGCGCATGTCGGAAGACTGCTTCTTCCTAGAGCTTTTGAACGCGCAGAGGTCGAACTTGCGACCGCGCAGGAGCTCGAAGTTGTCGGGGGAACTGACGACGATCCAAGGTTGCATGGCTACCTCGATGTTTGATTGTTTTTGATTGAAGGCTCGCGGCCAGATTCGAGTTTTGATTGTTTGGTGTGACGGCAATTTTTCGAACCGGCCTAGAGGGTAGATCAACAACGAGCCCCGCTGATGCGGGGCTCGTTGTTGATCCTCGGTCGGAGGCGAAGGCTAGTGGCAGGCACGGGCCTGACCGCTGCCGTCGGCGGTCTGGAAGGACGAGCCGCAGGCGCAGGACGATGTGGCCATCGGGTTGTGGATGGTGAACCCGGACTTCATGAGATCCTCGACGTAATCGATCTCGGCGCCGGAGACGTACTGCTGTGACTCGCGGTCGACGAGTATGCGCACGCCCTCCTCTTCGACGATGGCGTCGTCCGCCTCGATCTCGTCAGCGATGGCCATGCCGTACTGGTAGCCGGAGCAGCCGCCACCGACGACGAAGACGCGGAGGGAGCCCTCCGCCACGCCCCGCGCCTCGAGGAGGGCACGGGCCTTCACGGCGGCACGGGGAGTGATAGTGATGGCAGCCACGGGCGGCGCGACCTGTACGGGCGCGGCGACGAGGGCGTTCAGGTCCAGAGTGGTCATCGGAGGTTCCCTTCCGCTGTATCAGTCATCGAGCACCCGCGTCCATCGCGCAGCGCTACGGGAGAAGCTTAGCGAATCTGGTGGGCGCTGACCAGTCACAGATGGCCCGAGCGGTGGAGTCTGCGGCTGACCTAACAGGCCCAACAACCTGGCCTGACGAAGCGCCTGGGCGCGAGTGTGCGCATCCAGCTTCTGGTAGGCCCGATAGGCGTGATTCTAGACGGTGCGGATGCCGACACGCAGGCGGCGCGCCACCTCCGCGAAGGAGTCCCCGGCGTCCAGCTCACGAACCACCTCAAGTTCACGAGGGGTGAGGAAGTCAGCTGAGCGATACTCGGCACCGAGCCGAGCGCAATTGGCCGCCCAGCAGGCGTAGTCCGCCGGGTTCACGCCGAGTTGCTCAAGCTCCGCCCATGACTCGAACCGATCCGGGTTGGTCGCGCCGACGGCGAACGGGATCTCCGCAAGCTGGACCCGGCAGATGGCGGCTTCCAGCCGGTACCACTCCGCACAGGCCCACTCGGCGGCGCCGGCCATCAGGCGACCGGCATCGCGCGTCCGGCCGAGGCGCAGCGCAAGCAACGCGGCCACACGGTCGCGCGCGACCGGCCACCCGGACGGCGGTCCGAATGCCGGCCGGCAGGTGCTCAACCAGCCAGCGGTCCCACGCGCTGACAGTCGCCGGCGGGCCGCCAAGTGCGACGGCTTCCGCACCAGCCAGAACCACGCCGAGGTTGTCCAGCGTCGCGTGCGCGGGGGTACTCATGTCGACCGCTGCGGTGCCGCTCCGTACGGCGATCGGCGCCATCACGCCATCCATGCCATCCCGAAAGGCCGGTGAGGCCCTGCGCAGACCGTAAAGGCGGTTGACGAGGTCCCGAGCACTGGGGTAATCCCCGCGCCCGATCAGCATGTGAACGACGCGCAGGGCGGTGCGCCAACCAGCAAGCCAGTTCGGGGAGGACCGAAGCCGCGCGAGATCCTCCTCGCAACCTTCAGCCGTGCTCGCGTTGACTCCGCGACGCAGGATGTCGAAAGAGGAAGCGTCGGCGGCTCGCCACTGATTGCCGTCACGAGTCGCCAGCCCCGACGGTGGTACGTCCGTCCTCGGACTACGCCTGCCGGGTGTGATGCGGACGGCGTTCTGGTCTGACTCGGCGGCGGCACACCGCGCGCTCGCTCGCGCCGCGGGGCTGCGCCTGGCCGAATCGACGCTGCGCCATCTCATCGATGTTGACGATGCGGAAGTGCTGCGTGGCGTCGCGGACCACGTCGGGCCCTCGACGGCGGCGGTGCTCAAGGAACTCACACGCTCGAAGGCGTGGCCGGTGCGCACGCCTCAGGGCTAAAGCGCTCCTATGCCAGGGGAACGAGCGGCGTCGAGGGTGGGGCGGGCGTGGGGTCGAGGCGGTAGCCGCACAGGGAGTCGCCAGGGAGGGCGTCCTGTGTCAGGATCGTGACGCGGTCGCTGAGCAGGCGCTCCAGCAATCGACGGTCGTGCTCGCAACCGGCGTGCGTCGAGTGGTTCTTCGCCTCGATAGTCGTGTGTCCGTTCGACTCGTTGCCCTGCGCGCCGTGCCCGTCATGGCCAACGCGTCGACACGGGCAGCCACGGCCGACGAGGTGAAAGGCGGCGGCGGCCGAGGCGGGGCCCGGCGCGGGTATCACCTCAAAGTCGATGCCTTCCTCGGCGAGCAGGGTGGCGGCGCGGCGCGCACGCTCCTCGAGATTGCCGTTGCGCAGGCGCGGGCCGTACTCGAGGGCGAGGCGCTCGGCCATGCGCTCGAAGACGAGGCCGGCGAGCGCGCGGCCGTCGCGGCCCTGGGTCTCGCTGGTGTCGAGCGAGAGGATCTCGTCCAGCAGTCGATGGGTGAGGCGCACGTAATGGTGCGGGAAGAGGTCGGCGCCCGCCTCGGTGAGCGAGAAGACGTAGCGAGGGCGCCCGGTGCGGCCTTTGGCCTGCCGGATAGCCACATGGCCGTCGCGAAGCAGCACGTCGAGGTGGCGGCGGACGGTGGCGCCGGCGAGGCCGACCTCGGTGGCCAAGTCATTGACGGTGGCGCCGTCAGAGCGGCGGAAGATGGCGAGCAGGCGCTCGCGCGTGCCTTCGACTCGAGGGGTGCTGATCATGGGCAAACCGTGAGCGGATCGGCATAGTGTCGCAACGGCATCGTGTGCGTCATCGATGTCAGGATAGGCCTCGATGGTTGGCAGCGTCAAGGTTTTTCTCGGTTAGTGAGAAAAAGTATGGTTGGCGCGTGGCAGGAAACGGGGCCTCGGCGACCGTGCGCCATCGATGGGGCGCAAGCCCCTGCGCCCCTACGCGGAGGTGGTGGCTCGGGCCATCGAGGTAGGCGCGCCATTCGACAGGCTCAGGACGAACCGGGGATGGGCGAGCGAGAGGGCTGAGTCGGGGTATGCCACGCCGCCGCCTCGAAGGCTGCTCGGGCGTAGGATCGAGGTCCGTACGCCTCCTAGTGTCGAGGGCCTCGATGACGAGCACGCCGAACAATCCCCCGAGACGGGTCTACCTCGACCATGCGGCGACGACGCGGCCGGACGAGCGCGTGATCGAGGCGATGCTGCCGTACTTCCGCGAGAACTGGCACAACCCCTCCTCGATCTATGTGGAAGCACAGCAGGCACGACGCGCTATCGATGGCGCGCGGGAGACGGTCGCGGATCTGCTGGGCGCGCGACCCGAGGAGATCATCTTCACCTCGGGAGGGTCGGAATCGGACAACCTCGCGCTGCGTGGGGTGATGGCCGCGTCGCTGGCGCGCGGGCGGCACCTCGTCACCACCTCGGTGGAGCACCACGCGGTGCTCGATACGGTGGAACAGCTCGGACGCGAGGGCGCGGAAGTGACGCTCGTCGACGTCGACCGCGAGGGCCGCGCGACACCAGAGGCCGTTGGGGCGGCGGTGTGCAGCGACACGGCACTGGTCAGCGTCATGCACGCCAATAACGAGGTGGGCGCGATCAACGACCTCGCCGCGATCGCGGCGGCGGTGCGCGCGCGCAACCCTCGGACGATGGTGCACACCGATGCCGTGCAGAGCGTGGCGCACATGCCGGTGAACGTCGACCGCCTTGGTATCGACCTGCTGACGATGACCGCGCACAAGCTCTACGGCCCTCGCGGGGCGGGCGTGCTCTACGTGCGCTCAGGCACGCCGCTGGCTCCGCAGATTATCGGCGGTGGCCAGGAGCGCGACCGGCGCGCGGGCACGGAGAATACCGCGGCGATCGTCGGTCTGGCGTTGGCGATGCGGCTGGCGCACGAGGAGCGCGAGGCAGACGTCGCACGCGACCGCGCCCTGCAGCAGCGCCTGCTCGATGAATTGCCACGACGGATCTCAATGCTGGGAGTGACCGGACCGCGTGATGCGTCGCAGCGGCTACCGGGCTCGGTGTCTGTGGTCGTGGGATTCGTCGAGGGTGAGTCGATACTCCTCGCCCTCGATCTCGCGGGCGTGGCGGCTTCGAGCGGGTCGGCGTGCACGACGGGCTCCGTCGAGCCTAGTCACGTCCTGGTGGCGATGGGTGTGCCGCCGGACCTGGCGAGGGGTTCGTTGCGCCTGACTCTCGGTCGTGAGAACTCGGAGGCCGATGTCGAGCGACTGCTGGAGGTGCTGCCGCCGATCGTGTCCCGGATGCGAGCGCTGTCGCCGGTACCAGTGACGGAGGCGCCTGTCGACTGGCGACCGTGGCTCGTGAGCTAAGGATACCCGGCTGGTAGCGCTGCCTCGAGGCGCGGTCGGGCCGCTCCGACTGTGGCACGCGCAGCTTTTCGGTACTGGACCGCCGGCATGTTGTACTCGCGCTTGAAGGCGCGGCTGAACGCGGCCTCTGGCTCATAACCGATGCCTGCGGCGACCTGCGCCGCGCTCTGGCTCGTGGTCGTCAGTGCTCGCGCGCCCGAGCGGAGGCGCCAGTGCGTGAGGTAGGCGATCGGCGGTTCGCCGAGGTAGTGACGGAAGCGATCTGCGAGCACCGTCCTCGACAGGCCAACCTCGCGGGCGATGGTCGCGACGGTCCACGGTTCCGCAAAGCGCTGGTGCATCAGCGTGAGCGCCCTGCCCACGTCCTGGTCGCGTGTCCCGGCTAACCAGCCGGTCTCGTCCGGCGGCAGGTCGCGCACATAGTGGCGCAACGTCTCCGCGAACATCACCTCGGCCAGCTTCGTCAGCATCGCCCGGGCGCCGTCCCGACCGGCCGACGCCTCGCTGACCGAGAAACGCAGCGAATCCTCGATCCAGCGCCCCGACTCGTCGTCACGGATGCTGACCTTCAGCAGCGGCGGCAGGCCACCGAGGAACTCCTGACTGAGTTGCGGGTCGCACGCCAGGAAACCACAGATGAAGCGGGGGGTGCCGCGACCACCGCCGCGCGCCACCTCCAGGCGGCCGCGCGCCAGGTACTCCGGCAGGATGGTTCGCCCGTCAATCGACGCTGCAGACAGGCCGTTGCCGAGAACGTGCGCGTCGCCGTGCTGGAACGTGACGATGTCGCCGGCGGTCAGAGTGACCCGTTCGCCATCGACGAGCTCTGCATAGGCGGAGCCTTCACAGAGCAGGTGATAGACGAACATGGGCACCCGGCGCGAGTAGCGGGGCCACCTGATCTCCCTTGGGTGTGTAGAACGCTCAGGGCTCTGTGTACTCGGCGTTGAAGTAGATCGCCGAGTCGAGCTTGATGACGCGCAGGACATCGGAGAGCAGGTCCATTGGACCTCTGAGTTTACACGGGACGCTCGGCGCCCATCGCGGAAATACGTTGAATCGGTGAAGCATTCCGGACTCCGGGGTAGGAGCTGGCGGCGCCGACCCGCTGATAGTGGACGGCATGGAAGCGGCCCGACGTGCCGCGCACTAGATGAGGGGCCCGTCATGACGACATCGGTTGCCACGCCCACTGCGGAGTTCGAAGCTCTGAAATCACGCCTCAAGGCGACCTGGATGGCAGGGAACTACGACTTCTTCTCACGGTTCATGGAGCCAAGCGCCGCGGAGTTCTTGGACCGGCTCACGTGCCCGCCGGCGCAACGCTGCTGGACATCGCGTGTTGGTCCGGACAGCTGGGGCTCATAGCCGCGCGGCGGGGCATCCGGGTGCACGGCTGCGACATCACCTCGAACCCGATCAAGGCAGCCCGCAGCCCCGCTGAGTCCGAGGGCCTCGAGGCGGAGTTCGTCGAGGGCGACGCCGAGGCCCTGCCCTACGGCGACGCCGACTTCGACATCGTCACCACGATCTACGGGGCGATGTTCGCGCCGCGGCCCGAGTAGGTGGCCGCCGAGATGCTGCGGGTGACGCGGCCCGGCGGCACGATCGCCATGGCCAATTGGACGAAGGAGGGATTCATCGGCCAGATGCTGGGTACGATCGGCAAGTTCGTGGCGCCTCCCGGGATGCCCTCGCCGGTACTGTGGGGCGACGAGGCGACCGTGCGTGAGCGTCTCGCCTCGGGCTGTCGCGCCTCGAGTTGAACCGGGTTGCACTACCGCTTCGAGTACCAGTTCGGCCCCGCCCGCGTGGTGGAGTTCTTCCGCGAGAACTACGGGCCGACAACGCTGGCGTTCGCGAAGCTCGAGGGCGCCGAACGCGAGGGGCTGCGCGAGAGCCTGGTGACGCTGTGGAGTACCCACAACCAGTCGCTCAAGCCCGCATCGGACTGTCGTGGGCGCTGAGTACCTGGAGGTCGTCGGCACGCGTTCCTAGCGTAGCGGGGGCGCGTTGTGAGATCGGGGTCGGGGAGCCTCAGGGCGGCTGTGCCGCGAGGCACCTACACCAGCGCTTCCACCATTACCTGTGCGTCGCCGAGGATGACGTCAGTGCCGTCCTGCTTCGAGACTTTAGTATCGAGGGTGACTCTGGAGCGCTCGACATCGACCGCAGTGACGCTGACGGTGGCGGTGAGGGTGTCGCCAGCCAGTACCGGGGCCCGGAAGCGGAGGTTCTGGGCGAGGTAGATCACGACGCTGCTCGGTGCCAGCTTTGTCCCGAGGGCAGCCGAGATCAGGCCCGCGCCGAACATACCGTGTGCGATCGGGGCTTTGAAGCGGGTGCGGGCGGCGTACGCGGCGTCGCTGTGCAGCGGGTTGGTGTCGCCGCTGACCTGCGCGAACAGGTCGATGTCCGCCTGGGTCACGGCCTTCGAGAACGTGGCGCTCGAACCGACCTCGAGGCCATGGACGTTGTCAGCCATCGCGCTTCTCCTGTTTTCGGGTGTACTGGATGGTGCGGCACGCCCTCGATGCCTGTCCGGGCAGGTTGCGGCGCGGGCGCATCGTAGGCGCGCCTACACGGCGCTTCAACCGAACCGCAGCACATCGGAGTCGATCGAGGTTCCGTCTCCTTCGACGGGCCGTCCACGAACCGGCGCCGCGGCTTTGACGGCACCCGTCGCGGGACTTCAGGTACTTTCCTCAAATAGTTTGCGACAAACGTTGACGCGTGTTCGGGCGGGGCGTAGCTTGTAACTCATCATGCAGCGCAAAGCCCCGAACAAGGGCCCCTCCACCCGTGACGAGGTGATCCGCCTGCTGGCGGACCACGGGCCGTCCTCGGTGAGCGACATCGCCGAACGGGTCGGCGTGAGCGAGGGCGCGATCCGCCGCCACATGGACATTATGTTGGCGGAAGGGCTCCTCGAGGCGCGCCTGGAGCGGCGCGGGCGCGGGCGACCGGGCCTGCTCTACTCCCTGAGTACCGAGGGCGAGGAACGTACCGCCTCCGCGAACTACGCGCGGCTGCTGGATCGACTCTATCCCGCGCTCGAGCGGATGCCATTCGAGGAGGTGTCCGGCGTCTCGGGCGGCGCGCTCGTCGACCGGCTGTTCGAGGCCGTCGCCGGTGACGTGGCCAGCGAGTACGCCGCCCATGTCACCGGTGTGGATCTCCCGGCGCGCGTGGGCCAGGTGGCTGAGGCGCTGTATGGCGAGGGCATCCTGACCAGCGTGGTGGAGGAGCGTGACGCCTACCACCTGCTGAACGTCGGGTGTCCGTATCGCTCGACGGCGAGCGAGATGCATGCGTGCTGCGAGGCAGACCGTCGCACCATCGAACTGCTGCTCGATGTGCCGGTATTGCAGGTCGCCACGGTCGTCAACGGTGCGTCGATGTGTGAGTACATAGTGCGCAAGTCGCCGGTAACCAGCGACGGATCCAGCTAGCGAGATCGTGGAGAGCGATGCCCTTCGACAGGCTCAGGGCGGGAAACAGTGGGAGTCCGCTGTCGACGGCTCGCCGAGAAGGTGGAACGGACGGCACCCTCGAGGGTGTTCTGTAGACGGGAGTACGGCGGGGCATGACGAACTCGAAGACACAGGACTCAGGAACGCAACCGGTGCTGGAGCTGCGCGACCTCTTCGTCAGCGTGGCGCAGCCGCCGCACACGGACATCGTCAAGGGCGTCTCGCTGAAGATTCAGCCCGGCGAGATCCACGCGCTCATGGGGCCCAACGGCTCAGGCAAGAGCACGCTGGCCAGCGCGATCGCGGGGAGCCCAGCGTACAAGGTCGATAGTGGCAAGATCCTGTTCAAGGGCGATGACGTGACGATGATGCCTGCCGACGAGCGGGCGCGTCGCGGGATATTCCTCTCGTTCCAGTACCCGACGGCGATCCCCGGCGTGACGATGGTGAACATGCTGCGCATGGCCCTGAAGGGGCGGCGCGGCGAAGAGGTCCCGGCGCGAGAGTTCCTCGCGGAACTGCGAGCGACGCTGGGCACCCTGAAGATGGACGAGGAGTTCGCGCGCCGCTACGTGAACGATGGGTTCTCGGGCGGTGAGAAGAAGCGCGCTGAGATCCTCCAGCTGGGGATGCTCAAGCCGGACCTCGCCATCCTCGACGAAACCGACTCGGGCCTCGACGTAGACGCGCTGCGCACGGTGGCGGAGGGCGTGAACGCGCTGCGTACGCCGGAGCTGGGCGTGCTCATCATCACGCACTACCAGCGCATCCTGAACTACATCACCCCGGACTTCGTCCACGTCCTCGTGAACGGGCGCATCGTGCGCTCGGGTGACGCCAACCTGGCACGCACCATCGAGGCCGAAGGCTACGACCCGATCTTGAAGGAGCTTGGCGTACTCGAAGGAGCGACCGCATGACGACCGTCAACCCCAACGCGCGCGAGGCTGTCGGTGAGTACAAGTGGGGCTTCCACGACGACGTGAAGCCGCTGTTCATCGCGGACAAGGGCCTGAACGCCGAGATGATCACGGCGATGTCGACGATGAAGGGCGAGCCCGCCTGGATGCTCGAGAACCGCCTCGACGCCCTCGAGACGTTCCGCGGGCTGAAGAACCCGCCGTGGGCCGGCAGCGCCGAACTCCTCGACGCCATCGACTTCGAGAACATCCACTACTACGTCCGGGCCACAGACCGCGACTCGACGAACTGGGACGATGTGCCCGCGTACATCAAGGACACGTTCGACAAGCTGGGGATTCCCCAAGCCGAGCGTGACTTCCTCGCCGGTGCGGGGGCCCAGTACGACTCCGAGGTGGTCTACCACAACATCCGCGAGGACCTCGCGAAGCAGGGCGTGCTCTTCCTCGGCATGGATCAGGCGCTCGCCGAGCACCCGGACCTGGTGCGGGAGTACTTCGGCACGATCGTGCCGGCCGGCGATAACAAGTACGCCGCGCTGAACACCTCGGTGTGGTCAGGCGGCTCGTTTATCTATGTTCCGCCTGGCGTCCGAATAGACGTGCCGCTGCAGGCCTACTTCCGGATCAACACCGAGAACATGGGCCAGTTCGAGCGCACGCTGATCATCGCCGACGAAGGCTCGTACGTGCACTATGTCGAGGGCTGCACGGCCCCGATCTATAGCACGGCCTCGTTGCACTCAGCAGTGGTCGAGATAATCGTAAAGAAGAACGCGCGGGTGCGCTACACGACGATCCAGAACTGGTCGAACAACGTCTATAACCTAGTGACCAAGCGCGCGTACGCGTACGAGAACGCGGTCATGGAGTGGGTGGACGGCAACCTCGGCTCCCTGCTGACGATGAAGTACCCCTCCGTCTACCTGATGGAGCCGGGCGCGCACGGCGAGATCCTCTCGCTGGCCTTCGCCGGCGACGGGCAGCACCAGGACGCGGGCGGCAAGATCGTGCACGTGGCGCCTCGAACGACGAGCGCCATCATTTCGAAGTCGGTCTCTCGCGGTAACGGCCGCACCTCCTACCGGGGCCTCCTCAAGGTCTACGAGGGCGCCGAGGACTCGTCCTCGACGGTGCGCTGCGACGCGCTGCTGCTCGACCCGCACTCGCGGTCTGACACGTACCCGACGATGGAGATCGACGAGGAGCGCGTGAAGATCGGCCACGAGGCCTCGGTATCGAAGCTCGGCGAGGACCAGCTCTTCTACCTGATGGCACGCGGCATCAAGGAGGAGGAGGCGGCCAAGATGGTGGTCAACGGCTTCGTTGAGCCGATCGTCAAAGAGCTGCCAATGGAGTACGCGATCGAGCTGAACCGGCTCATCGAGCTGCAGATGGAAGGCTCCGTCGGGTAGGGGGCGCGGGTGGGCGGCCAAACCGCCCACCCGCGCCCCAGCCGGGCTCGTGAGAGCCGATTGAGAGCACCACAGGCTCGCCCTTCGACAGGCTCAGGGCGAGCGGGAAGTGGATGGATGCAAGAGTGACGACCTCTACACCGGTTGCTGCGTTCGCCTCCGAGGCGGCCGTGATCGAGGCGGCGCGCGGGCGAGGGGAGCCGGACTGGCTCATCGAGCGACGTGCCGAGGCGGCTCGTGCCTTTGCAGCGGCGCCACTGCCGACGCACAACCTGCGCCCGTGGAAGTACACGGACGTGTCGGGCCTCGACTTCGCGGCGTTCCCACCCGCGGCCGCCACACTCACCCTGGAGGCGACGCCACCTGAAGGTAGCCACGCGCGCTCACTTGCGGCAGTAGCTGGCGCGTCCGAAGGCGTGCGCGACGATCTCGGTAGCGTGATTCCGGCAACAGAGGGCAAGTTCACGGCGCTCAACGCGGCGCTGTGGCAGGACGGCGTGGGTATCTACGCGGCACGGGGCGCAGCCTTTGCGGCGCCGGTCATCGTCACTCTCGACGTCGCGAACGGGGCTGCGGGTTCGGTGTTCCCGCGCATCCTCATTCACGCCAACGAGCAGTCCGATGTGACTGTCGTGCTGCGGCTACATTCGGATAGTGCACCGCTGCTGGTGGCCGGCGTCATCGAGATCATCGCCAACCAGGCGTCGACGGTACGTGTGCTCGTCGATGAGCGCTGGGGCGCGGCGACACAGGACTACTCGATCGTGCGCTCACGCGTTGGGCGCGACGCGTCGGTGCAGGTGGCGACGCTGGCCATCGGCGGTCACGTCTTCAAGCAGACCGTCGAGGCCGTCCTCGATCAGGCCGGCGGGCGCTCGGTCATCCGCGGGGTCGCCCTCGGCGACGGCACGCAGCACTTCGACTTCGTGACGCTGCAGGATCACGTCGCACCAAAGACGATCTCCGATGTCGAGATCAAAGCAGCGCTGGCCGGGGCCTCACGCTCCATCTACTACGGCGTGACGCGTGTGGGCGAGGGCGCCGCGGGCGGCGAGGCGATGCAGACGAACCGCAACCTGTTGCTCTCCGACTCTGCCAAGGCCGACTCAGACCCGGTCCTCGAGATCCTGACTGCCGACGTGGCGAAGTGCGGACACGCGGCGACGGTGGGCCCGGTCGATGGTGAGGCGCTGTTCTACCTGCAATCACGCGGCCTCGACTACCGTACGGCGTTGCAGCTGATGGTGGCCGGGTTCTTCCAGTCCGCGATCGCGGACATCAGCATCGAGGGCTTCCGTGAGGAACTCGCCGAGATCGTAGCGGCGAAGCTTGCCACCTCGGAGTTGCGAGCCGGGACTTAGGGCAGGACACCGATGACGACCAACGACACCGAGCAGGGCGCTAGGCGCGAACCCGCCGACTACGACCGCACCAGCGACTTCCGCTGCCCGACCTGCGAGCGACATGGGCGGATGCAGCGCAACTCCTGTAAGCGGCACGAGTGGGCGAACATTGTCTGGGTGGCGCCCGCGGCACGACGCACGGCTGCAGACCATACCCGCATCCGCCGGTAACGAGACATAGAGCGAAGCAGGACTCGATGGCACGAGAGCGCATCGGTGCAGCGGACGGCGTACCTGCCGGCGAGGTGCGCGTGCTGCGCTGTGCTGGCGGCCGCGAGCTGGCCGTGAGCAACATCGAGGGCACGCTGTACGCGATCGATGATCTGTGCACGCACGACGGCGGCACGCTCGGCGAGGGCCGGCTCCGCAACGGGCGCGTGATCTGCCCTCGACACGGCGCGGCCTTCGATGCACGCACCGGCAAGGTGATCACGCTACCGGCGGTAAAGAGCGTGAACGCCTACGCGGTCACCGTCGAGGATGGCGGCATCTACGTCGACTGCGACGCGCCGATCGAGGCGCCGCGATGACAACACCTCGCCATTTCGCGTACTTGCGAGGGGCGCTGCCCCTCGCACTCCCCGGATCGACACCCCTGCGGGGTGGTGGCCCGCCCACCCACCCATTCCTACACGGGGGCTCCGCCCCCGTGCCCCCGCTTGCGCGACCGAGAGCTCTTATCGGGTTCCGTGGCGCACTGGCGGTTCGCGTGGCTCGGACGGTCGCTACGAGGACAGGGGGGGCGCAATGACCGCCGTGGAGCGACGTCCATTCGACGTGCGCGCGATCCGGCGTGACTTCCCGATCCTAAAGCGCGAGGTGAACGGGAAACCGCTGGTCTACCTCGACAACGCGGCGACGTCGCAAAAGCCCGTACAGGTGATCGCGGAGATCACGCGGTACTACCGCGACTCCAACGCCAACATCCATCGAGGGGTGCACGTGCTCTCCCAGGAGGCCACGGGCCAGTACGAGGACGTGCGCGAGAAGCTGCGAGCCTTCATCGGTGCGCCGCGCGCCGATGAGATCGTCTTCACCAGTGGGACCACGATGTCCCTCAACTTGGTCGCTCGATGCTGGGCGCGGCATCACCTGCGCGCCGGCGACGAGGTGGTGCTGTCCGAGATCGAGCACCACTCGAACATCGTGCCGTGGCAGATGCTGCGCGACGAGATCGGCATCGTGCTGCGGTTCATCCGCATGCTGCCGGACGGCACGCTCGACCTCGACGAGGCGCGGAAGCTGATCGGGCCGCGCACGCGCCTGCTCTCGATCACGCACGCCTCGAACGCGCTGGGAAGCATCGTCCCCGTCCGCGAGCTGGCGGATCTGGCACACGCGCAGGGTGCGCTGGTCTGCGTCGACGGTGCGCAGTCGGTGCCGCACATGCCCGTCGACGTGGAGGCGCTGGGCGCCGACTTCCTCGCATTCTCCGGACACAAGATGCTCGGGCCCACCGGCACGGGCGTGCTCTGGGCGCGCCACGAAGTGCTCGAGACGATGGAGCCGCTCTTCGGTGGCGGCGACATGGTCCTCACGGTCACCCTCGAGGAGTCGACCTGGAACGAGATTCCCTACCGCTTCGAGGCGGGCACGCCCAACATCGAGGGTGTGATCGGCCTCGGCAAGGCGGTCGATTACCTCGCCGCGCTGGGAATGGAACAGGTGCGCAGCCACGAGGTGGAACTCCTGGACTACGCGCTGCGCCGCCTGAGCGACGTGCCGGGCGTGACGCTGTTCGGCCCCCCGGACCCGCAGGCGCGTGGCGGCGTGGCCTCGTTCGACCTCGAGGGAGTCCACCCGCACGACGTGGGTCAGGTGCTCGACAGCCACGGGGTGGCTGTGCGCACCGGGCACCACTGCGCGCAGCCGGTCATGGCCGCCCTCGATGTGCCGGCGACGGCGCGCGCCTCCTTCTACATCTACAACACCACCGCCGAGGTGGACGCGCTCGCCGAAGCCATCGCGGAGGCAGCGCGGTTCTTTGGTCAAACGAAGGGGGCGACCGGTGTCCGATAGCGGCGGGAGCGCCTTGGGCGACCTGTACCGCGAGATCATCCTCGAGCACTACCGCAGCCCGAAGCGTAAGCATCACCTCGCGACCCACACGCACCACGCCGATGGCTCGAACCCACTGTGCGGCGACCAGATCGAAGTGGAGGCGCAGGTCGAGGACGGGACGGTCCTCGATGTGGGCTTCGTCGGGCAGGGCTGCTCGATCTCGCAGGCCTCGGCGTCACTGATGAGCGACTACGTTGCCGGCAAGCCCGTCGACGAAGCCCTCGCAGCGGTGGGCGCGTTCCAGGAGATGATGACGAGTGGTGAGGCGCCGGCCGACCTCGATCTGGGTGACATCGAGGCGCTGCTCGGCGTGGCGAAGTTCCCGGTGCGCGTGAAGTGCGCCTCCCTCGGCTGGAAGACCCTCGAGCAGGCGCTCAGGACGGGCGCCGCTCGTACGTCGCAGACCAGTTCCGTGACCACCGATGAGAGGTTGATGTAACGATGGCCAACGCGACAGAGACGACCGCGACGACCACTGATGCCGCGGAGCCCACGGACGTTACCGAGGCGACCTCGACGGGCGCTCCTGCGAGCGCGGTCGATGCGCCGACCCGCCCCTCGCTCGAGGAGTTGCGCACGGTACTGCAGACGGTGCAGGATCCCGAGCTGCGGATGAGCATCGTGGACCTCGGGCTGGTGTACGGCATCTACATCGACGAGCAGGGCGTGGTCACCATCGAGCTGACCCTGACGAGCCAGGCGTGTCCGATCGGGCCGATGATCCAGGGGCAGGCCTACCACCTGCTCACCCAGATGGATGGCGTCGAGGACGTCGAGGTGAACCTGGTGTGGGACCCGCCCTGGGACCCGAAGTCGATGGCCTCGGACGAGGTCAAGCTGATGCTCGGGATCTGGTAGGACGGGCCCTCAAGGTTGCTCTCGCGGAAGCCTCGATCACTTCCCCCCGTTCGGAAAGAACGTCTCGGCGCGCTGTTCGCCGGGCAGTGAGCAGTCGCGAGGAGGCTCGCTGCCGCATCTCCCGAGGATGATCCGCCTGAGATCGATGTTCACCGTGTCGCCCTCGATCCGCGTGGGGAAGCGATCAAGCCCGCGCGGAGCAGGACCGAAGATGCGCGTACCGTCGAGCAGGAACGTGCTGCCGAGGCAGGGCGTGCGGAACAGCCATACCGAGTCCACTCCCGCGGGAACCAGTTCACCGAAGCTGTTGAAGAGCCCGTTGCCACGGTGCGCCTGTCGAGCGGCAACACTGCAGTCTTGCAGGATGTGCCGTCCGCGATCAGAAGGCGTCGGCCGTCCCATCAGACTGCCTCACCAGCCAGATCCACGTGGTGCGACCCACGCCATCTGGCCTGAGTTCGGCTGGACGAAACTCAACAGGCACACCTACCTCGAGGTCCGCAAGCGGGTACTCGACCGTTCTCGATGGCGCGTTCGCCGGTACCAGCCAGGCGACGCCGAGCACGATGAGGACGAGCACGCCTACGAGGACGGCAGCGAGCAGGGCGAGACGTGTCCACGCCTGACGAGACGTCACCGGTGCTGACGTCGCTGACAATGTGCTAGGTGCGATCGAATCGCTGGCCATGGGGTGAGTATCCTCCCTTCCGCCCGTCCTCGTACAGTGGATGACTGATGGCGACTCAAGATCCGATGTTCCTCGATGGGCTGCGCCGCGGGCGATCGAGGCGTGACTTCCTCCGGCTGGCGCTCGCCGCGCCGCTCCTCGTTGCCTGCGGCACGTCCGATGTCGACCGCAAGGCGGCGAAGCGGCGTGAGCTGCTGGGGCCGCTACCAACACTGCGCAACCCCTCGCAGCCCAGCCAGGCGAGGAGGGGCACCCTCCGCCTAGGCGCCACACCGGCGACCTTGCCTGCGGTCCTAGGGCCGCTGATCTCGGCACAGCTCTGCGCGGTCGACCCGCGCACGGGTGACGTCTACGGCGACCTCGCCGAGCGCGTCGAGCTGGCGGGTGAACTCGATGTGGTGTTCACGCTGCGGGAGGATGCGCGCTTCCATCCGGGCGCTGACGGCCTGGCGGCGGCACTGACATCCGAAGATGTGCGGCGCGACTTCGCAGCGCGGGCGGCGGTGCACGAGTTCCTGTTCACCGAGGTGATCGACGCGGTGGAGGCTCCGTCGCTGCGGACGGTCGTGCTGCGGCTCAAGGCGCCGTTTGGAACGCTGTTCGAGAGCCTGGCGAATCCCGCACAGGCGGCCGTCCGAGGTGGGGGACGGTACGCCGTGCTCGATATGCCGCTGGGCGCAGGACCGTTCATCCCCGGTGGTATCGACGGCGAGACGTTGCTGCTGGGCGCGAATCAGCTCTACCACCGCGCCCCGCTGCCCTTCCTGGAGGGCGTCACCATCGACGTGCGGCCAGACCAGGCGACGCTCGAGGGGCTGGCCCGCGATGGTGGCGTCGATGTGCAGCGTTTCACCGGCACCACGGCGGGTCCGCAAGGCCTCGCGATGCGCCGAGCGACGCGTCCGTCGCGTGGTCTGGTGGCGGTGGCACTCTCCTCGGCAGCGGTACGCGGAGCGCGCACCTCCTCGCAACCCGCAATCTTCCAGGACGACCGCGTGAGGCGGGCCATCTCGCTCTCAATCGACCGCGACGCGCTGCTGCGACGTGGAGACGTGGTGGCGACTGGCCCGGTAGGACCGGCGTTCGGTCCGGATGCCCTTGAGACGAATGAGCTGCGAAGCCACGCGCTGTTCCGGCGGAACCCGCAGGCGGCGCGTGGCCTGCTCGACGCAGCCGGGCAGGCCGAGCTTGCCTTCACGATGATCGCTCCCGACACGGCGGAGGCGCGTGAGCTGCTTCCGGACCTGCAGCGCCAGCTCGCTGAGGCCGAGTTCCGGATGCGGCCGTCGCTCGTCTCGACTCGAGAGTGGGAAGCGTCCTTGCGTTCCGGCGACTTCGAGGCGGCGCTGTTTGAGTCGCCCGACCTCCAGATGCCTGACGCCGGACTGCGTCTGCATACGTCAGGGGGGCCGTCGGGGACGTTCTCACCATGGGGCTACTCGAACCCCGTGTACGACTCGGCGGTGCGGACGGCGCTCAGCGCGCTCGGGCCCACCCACCGCGCCGAACGCTCCAGGGCCGCGCAGCGGATCCTCCTCGATAGCGTGCCAGCGCTGCTCCCGCTCACCACGCGCATCGAGGACGCCTGGGTCTCGACCGGGCTCCAGGGTTTCGAGTGGGACGCCCACGGCTTCAACGACGGCTGGCTGGCCGCGACGTGGCGTTTCGCCAAACCCGCGAAGCGGCGGCCATAGCTGCTGTCCCGGGCCGCCGATTGCGCCGGTGGTAGCATCGACCGATGAACGATTCGGACGCGCCGTCCTCTGCTGACCCGCTGAGCATTAATGTCTTACGCGACGGGCTGGAGGCCGCCGTCCGTTCGGCGAACCAGGCCATCTTGGACGTGCTCAAGCAGAAGACGATGAAAGTCGGACACAAGCGCGGCGAGGGCCCGGTCACCGAGGCCGATCATGCGGCAGACGACGTGCTGCATCGCGAGTTGCTGGCGTTGATCCCGAGCGCGCACTGGCTTTCTGAGGAGTCGGCGCAGATCGGGCCGCTGATTCGTGGTGAGCCAACCTGGGTGGTAGACCCGCTGGACGGGACGCGCGAGTTCCTGCGCGGCCTGCCGGAGTACGGGGTGTCGGTGGGGCTCTTCCTCGGTGACCGCCTGGTCCTCGGCGCGGTCGGGCAGCCGTACGACGACGAGGTACTGTCGGGCCTCGTCGAGGGGGAGCGCCGTGAGGTGCGGCGCAACGGCGAGCACCTCGTGGGACTGAACGCGGACACCTCTGTGGAGCGCGTGGTGATCTCGCGCGCCGACTTCGAGTGGCGCGGGCTGCAGAACCAGCTTCCGTGGGAGGTCTACGGCTGTGGCTCCTCCGCGGTGAAGCTGGCACACGTGGTCGACGGGCGAGCGAGCGTATACTTCTCGACGGGGCCACGCTCGGTGTGGGACGTGGCTGGGGGGGCGGCCGTCCTCGAGGCCGCGGGCGGGACGCTGATGCAGTTCAACGGCCGCCCATTGAAGCTGTCACCTCAGCGGGTCGGCATACCGGCCTTCGCGGGCGGCGCGCCCGCAGTGTGCCTGACCTTCCTGCGGCGCCTCGGCGCGAAGGTATAGGGCCGGTAGCCCTCGGGGCAGGTGTGGTCGGCGATGGGTCACGCCGGCGGTCGTACCGAATGACGCGGCGATTGGACGGCAGAGACGTCTGCGTTCCGGAGTGGTGGACCGGTCCACCAAGGCAGGCGGCGTGGTTCGACAGGCGCACCACGAACGGGGACAGCGCCCCGGTGGGTGATGGTGTTCTGAGTCTGGTGTGTCAATCCTCGAGGCGGCGAGACCAGATGACGAGGAGCGGGTCAGCGCCCTCGGGGGAGCGGTCGAAGACACGCGGTTCGTCCCAGCCGCCCGAGAGCACGAAGTAGCCACCGACGAGGGGCACGCGGTCGTGCATCGACATCGACTGCCAGATCGCGACGGCCTTCTCCGCGAACATCCGATGTGAGATCGCGACGAGGCGGAGGCCGCCGGGCGCGAGCACGCGACGTACTGACATGAACGCCTCGAGGGGGCGCGTGAGGTACTGCACCGAGACGGCGTTGATCACGACGTCGAACACGCCGTCCTCATAGGGCAGCTCGGGCGCCGCGTTGAGGTTGTGGACGAGGTAGTCGGTCAGCCTCGGATTGGCGGCCCGCTCCGCGGCGTTCAGACCGAGGCCCGACACGCGCTCGTACGTCACGTCCGAGGGGGCAGGTGCGAGATCCAGGACGACATGAGGTCGAGCACACGCGCGTCCGGTGGGATCAGCTCGCGGTAGACCTGCGTGAGCGCCTCGATAGTCGCGTCATCGACGTTGGTGACGAGACGGGGCTGCATGTAGAAGTGCTCGTCCGGCCGCTCGTCGAAGCGCTGGAAGAAGCCGGGCGGGAACGAGGGGAGCGGGGCGGTCATCGCCGGCGGCTTCGCGCGAAAGTGACCGCGGGCTTCGGGGCGTTCGCAGGCGCTTGCGTCACGACACGTCCATTCCGACATCGAGTGTGAGTCAAGCTAACGAGCAGGTCAGTCTGCGTCCAACCCTCGAATGGCCTGGGCGACGTCAGACATGGTGCTAATCCGGGTGACCCGCCAGTCATACCGGAGCGAGCGATTGCGGGGCCAGTCGCGGAGAAACACCTCAATGCCGCCACGCTGGGCAAGAAGCTGGGCGGTGCGCGGATCATCATCGATGTGGGCACGCGGACGCAGCATCTCGACGGCGGCAAGCTTGAAGTGGGCGCTGCGGAGCGGGCCGGTGTTGGTGATGATCGCTTCGATGTAGCGATCCAGGCGGTGCCAGCGGAGCCACGCCGCCGGTGACGTGCGGCGCCCGGTGAGGATAGTGACACGCGCCACCTCGGAGAGGGCGACGAGACCAGCACGCGCGTCGGGCAACGGGCGACGGAGGTCGAAGCGGGCGTGGTCCGCGATCACGCCCAGCCACATCGGCGGCACGTACGCCGAAACCGGTGGCGCGTCCGGGTCCACGAAGTTCCGCGAGATGCCGAGGTTCACGCCGAAGAACGGCGAGCAGATCACTCCGTCGAAGTCGACGGTGACGAGGGGCTGCTCTGAGGTCAGAAGGTCCATTCCGCGCCGCGCACTCCGATGGGCGGCGCCGGCGGCGGCTCGGGGGGAACCCCGGGCGGCGTCGGCGTTGTCGTCGGCGCAGGCTGCACCGTGCGCGTCTCGACGCGCATGCCCGATTGCTGCGAAAGGGAGTTAGAGAACGCGTCCAGGCGGTCCGCGACCTGACGGAAAACCGTGCCTTCTGGGAAGGTGCCATCCTCTGCTCGAACGCCGGCGGGGACGCCGGTCAGGACCTCGATGCCCTCCTCGATAGAGGAGACGGCCCAGACGTGGAACGTGCCGGCCGCCACCGCCTCCGCGACGTCTTTGCGCAGCACGATGTTCTCGATGTTCGACTTCGGCACCATCACACCCTGGCGACCATCGAGACCGCGCGCGGCACAGACCTCGTAAAAGCCCTCGATCTTCGCAAGCGCGCCGCCGATCGGTTGCACCTCGCCCCGCTGGTTCACCGAGCCGGTCACGGCGACACCCTGATCGATGGGCACCTCCGCGAGTGCGGACAGCAGGGCGTAGATCTCGGTGGAGGAGGCGGAGTCGCCATCGATGTCGCCGTACAGCTGCTCGAAGGTCAGGCTGGCGTTGACCGCCAGTTCCCGCGACTGCCCGAAGCGCTCCGCGAGGAACGCGCGCGCGATGAGGAAGCCCTTATTGTGCAGGCGACCCGCGAGATTTGTCTCGCGCTCGACGTTAACGATCGAGCCTCGACCAGGCGCCACGACACAGGTGATCCTCGACGGGCGCCCGAAGGAAATGTCTCCAAGGTCGTAGACCGAGAGGCCGTTGACCTGGCCGACACGCCCGCCCGTCGTGTCGATGAAGAGCGACCCTTCATCGATGAGCTCCTGGATGCGGTCGCGGACCAGGGCAGAGCGGTACTCCGCCTCGTCCAGCGCGCGTCGCAGGTGCTTCTCGTCAACGATGGTGGATCCGGCCTCGGACGCCCAGTAGTCGGCCTGGCGCAGGATGTCCGTGTACGTGCCCATGTTGGCGCTGAGCTTGCGCTGGTCCTCCACGAGCCGCGACCCGTGCTCGACGAGCCGGGCGACGGCCGCCGCTGTGAAGGGGCGCAGGTCAAACAGCTGGCATTGCTGGCGCACTAGCGAGGCGAGGCCGCGCACATTCGCGTCGTTTCGCGGAAAGTCGGATTCGAAGTCGGCCTTCACACGGAACAGCTCCCGGAAGTCGGGGTCGAGTCGATAGAGCATGCTGTAGAGGGACGGGTCGCCGACGATCGTGACCTTGACGTCGAGTGGCATCGGCTCGGGGCGCAGCGCCGAGGTGGGGACGAGCCCCAGCGTGTCGCCGATGTTCTCGATGGCCACCGAGCGGCTGTTGAGCGCCCGCTTCAGACCGTCGTAGGAGAGCGCGTTTGTCAGCAGGTCGCGCAGGCGCACCACCAAGTAGCCGCCCGACGCGCGAGCGAGCGATCCTGACTTGATCAGGGTGTGGTCAGTGACCATCGTGCCCATCTGACCGACGTACTCGATGCGACCCAGCAGGTTATAGTAGGTCGGGTGACGCTCCACGATCACCGGCGCGCCGCGCTGCGGGTCGTTCTGGACGAAGACGTTGACGGCGTAGCGGCGCTTCAACCCCTCGCGCTGTTGTTGTGGTGAGGGACCGGCGCCCATGGCGACGAGCGCCGGATTCGGTTGTTCGAGGAGGCGGCTGCGCTCCTTACGGAGGTCCTGCCGGATCGCCTCCAGGAACTCGATGATCTCACGGTCGGGCGCATGCTGCTCCGTCAGCATCTGAAAGTGGTGCTCGATCGCGAACTTCGCGACCTCCTCGTCGAGTTGCTCAAGCGCCTGCTGGCCCTCCCGCTCGAGGCCGCGCATGCGGAGCATGGCGTCCTGCACGGAGCCCTCAAGGTTGTGTGCGCGTGCCTCGATGTCTGTGCGCTGTTCGGGCGTGAGGGTCGCGAAGACTTCCTCGGTGATTGGCTTGCCCTCGTGGAGGGCCGCCGAGACGACGCCGGTGGGCGTCATCTGGAGCTGGAAGCCCACACCGGCGGCGGTCTGCGCGAGCGCCTTGAGCAGGGCCTGACGTAGCTCGTCGAGCTTCTTGCCGACTTCCGCGCGCTGGCGCACGTAGGTGTCTGACTCGAAAGCGGTCGCCAGCTCCTCGATGGCGCGTTCTACAGCGTAGGCGACACTCTCAGCGAAGGCACGGCCTTCGCCTGCGGGCAGCCGGATGCCGACCGGGCGATCTGGGTCATCGAAGTTGCGTACGTAGATCCAGTCGGGCGGCGCGGGGAGATGGCCGGCCTCGCGCCGGAGGAAGCCCTCGACGATCGTGGTCTTCCCGTAGCCATCGGCACCGGAGACGTAGAGGTGGTAGTGGGAGTCCTTCATGCCGAGGGCGAATTCGATAGCGCGAACGGCGCGCTCCTGCCCGAACACGGCATCGAGGGCCGCGAGATCGTCGGTCGTCTGGAAGTTGAACTGAGCGGGGTCACAGTGGCCTGAGAGTATCTCGGCCGGGACGCGGAGCTTGGTGCGGAGATCACGCGGCTGAGTCATCGGACCTGCGTTCGGGTAGTCGGATATGCGTTCGCGGCCTCCGTGTGCTGCTTCGAGTATATGATCCACCCCTTTTCGTGCCTCGCCGAAGCGTAGCAAAGTCCCCTCGAGGGGCGCCCTGTACGATCGCCGGGCGCGGGAGGAGCAGGCGATGCGCGCAGCGGTAACGAGTGAACACGGTGGCCCCGATGTCTTTCGCATCGAAGAGCGCCCGGACCCGCGGCCGGGCCCCGATGAGCTGCTGCTGGCCGTACACGCCTCGGCGCTGAATCGCCTCGACCTTGGTCAGCGGCGCGGCGGCTACCCGGCACCACCGGGTGTCCCGGAGGACATCCCCGGCGTAGAGGCGGCGGGCGAGGTCATCGAGGTCGGCGAGCGGGTGCGCGCGTGGAAGCGCGGGGATCGCGTGATGGCGCTCCTGAGTGGTGGCGGATACTCCTCCCGGGTCGTCGTGCACGAGCGCATGGCGATGCGCGTGCCCGACAACCTGACGTACGAGCAAGCGGCGAGCATCCCGGAGGTCTTCCTCACCGCCTTCGATGCAATCGTCCTACAGTGCGGTCTGGTGTCGGGCGAATCGGTACTCATCCACGCCGTCGGCTCCGGCGTGGGTACCGCGGCGGTGCAGATTGCCGCGGCGGCCTCGTGCATGACGTTCGGGACGGCGGGTTCGAAGGACAAGCTGGAGCGCGCCCACGCGCTCGGCCTCGATGTGGGCATCAACTACCGCGAGGAGGACTTCGCGGCCGTTGTCCAGGAGCGCACGGCCGGACGCGGCGTCGAGGTCATCCTCGACGTGGTGGGTGGACCGTACTGGCAGCAGAACATGAACGCCCTGGCGGTGCAGGGACGGATGATTATCGTGGGGTCGATGGGCGGCAACAAGATCGAGGACTTCGGTGGGTTGTCGCGCAAGCGCGCATCCGTACGCGGGACGGGGCTCCGCGGGCGGCCGCTGGAGGAGAAGGCGACGCTGACGCAAGAGTTCGTTCGGCGGGTGCTCCCACTCATCGCCCGCGAACGAATCGTCACGGTCATCGACAGCGTGTACCCCCTCGAACAGGTCGCCGATGCACACCGCCGCATGGAATCGAACGAGAACTTCGGCAAGATCGTGCTGTCGATCGGTGGCGAGTAGTACGGGCCCATACCAGAGCCAGAGCCGAGCATCGACTAGGATCGATTGATGCCGTTGAGCTTCGACCTCCGCGTTCCCACGCTGGCTCCGCAGATCACGTGGTCTGAAGCGTGACCATCCGCGCGGCACATGGGTTCACGCGGGAGGGGACGGCGGCCGTCGAGGCGCTGTTCGCCGAGCACATCGAGCGCGGCTGGCATCCGGGCGCGCAGCTCGCTGTCTACCGCGGCGGGGAGCTGGTGCTCGACCTCGTGGGTGGGGTGGCCACGCCGGGGCAGCGCCTGACCCGCCATCACCGGATGCTGCTCTTCTCCTCATCGAAACCACTGATGGCTGCGGCGGTGCTCAAGCTCGTCGAACAGCGGCGCATCCGCCTCGACGATCGGGTGTCGACGTACTGGCCCGAGTTCGGCAGCGGCGGCAAGCAGGCCGCGACGATCCGCCACGCACTCAGCCATCGCGCCGGGTGCCCCCAGCTACCCGCTGACTTCGACATCAACCGCGTCGATGACTGGGACTACTCGGTGCGCCAGACCGCAGCCGTGCACGCGCAGTGGGAGCCGGGAACCGATGTCGGCTACCACACGCTCACATACGGCTGGCTCCTGGGGGAGCTGGTGCGGCGCGTCGATGGACGGATGCCCCGCCAGTACCTCAAAGAGGAGCTGTTTGGCCCCCTGGGGGTTGATGGCGAAATCTCGATCGGCCTCGAGACGCGCGACCTCTCGCGGCGGGCGCCGGTGCACGCGATGTCCGAGGTGACGCGGCACGACCCGACGGGGTCGCAACGTGCCACCTCGAGGGTGGCGCTGGCCTACAACAGCGAGGTGGTCGCGCGCGCGCAGATCCCAGCGGCGAATGGGTACGGCTCCGCGCGCGCGCTGGCGAGGTGCTACGCCGCCTTCCTGGCCAGCGCGCATGGTGAACGCGGCGCTCCGTTGCGCGCTGAAACGATGCTCGAGGCGACGCGGCCACAGGCGGAAACGGTGCGCGACCGCTCGCAGGATGTACCGAAGCGCTACGGCCTGGGGTTCTACCTCAGTGGCCTCGAGGGCGATCCGTTTGACTACCACGAGGGACACGGTGTTTTCGGACACTCCGGGCAGCAGTCCTCCGTGGGCTATGCGGATTCGAGGCACGAACTGGCCGTGGCCTACGTCACAAACGGCCTCCACGAGCCCGACATCGTGTACCGGCGCACGGCTGAGATAGCGGCCGCAATTCGTGCCGCCTGCGCGTAGGAGTCCGGTCCACGGCGGCGGAACCCTGATCCCGCGAAATGCCCTCGATTAGGGGTTTCCCCCGTAGTCGGCTTTCGCGCAGAGACATATAGTGGCAACCGGGCCCTCGCAGATTCGAGCGCCAACGCGACCGGTATCACGCGAGCCGCATCGCGCCGAGCGAAAGGAACACGCCATGCGCACAACTATTGGCGTTGCAGAAATCGATGCACTCATCGAAGGCGGCGTGCCACGTGGCGCCTCGGTCCTCGTCTGCGGCGAGGCCGGCACCGGCAAGTCCGTGCTGTGTCTGGAGTTCATCCTCGCTGGAATTCGCGAGGGCGAGCCCGGTGTCTTCGTGACGGCGGACGAGCCAGGTCGCGTCCTTGAGACTGCGGCCTCGCTTGGCTGGGATCTGCGTGGCGCCATCGAAGATGGGTATGCCCGCATCGTGCAGGTGATGCCGCCCGGCGCATCCGCGCCGCTACCAGCCGCCCCGGTGATGGCGGGCGCTGGCGGATCGGACGCTCCCAGCATCGCGGCTCCGACGGTGACCGGGCCTGCCTCGGCCACTGTTTCTGCGGCGATCGAAGCGGTCACGGAGATCCAAGCTGAGCGCGTGGCTATCGACCCGCCCCTCGGACCCGGTGCGGGTGGCGAGGCGGCCGCCGCGTTCATCGCGGACCTGCTCCGCGGCGTCCTGGAAGAGACACACTGCACCACGATGATCACCGGCCAGCGACTACATGGTGCGAATGGCTACACGCGCCTCGGCATCGAGGAGCAGCTGGTGGATGGCATCGTGGACCTGCGCATGATCGAGCGAGACGGGCGTCGTCAGCGGATCCTCTCGGTCCGAGCCATGCATGGTACGCACGTCGACCTCGATGACCGCCACTTCGCGATCACTGTGGGCCGAGGTTTCGCCGTCGGCGAATAGCCTCTGTTGTCGCGCTGCTGACAGTGAAACGCGCCGCCCTCAGGGCGGCGCGTTTCGTTTCGTCCCGGTCGCCCCGCCTCACTCACGCGCGGCGACCGCGGGGGCGACGCCGCGTCCGACGCCTGAGGGCGTGGTCGGGGCGCTCGGTGGTCTGCTCCGGCGGTAGCACCTCGACCTCCCGCGGCGAGATCCGCTTCGCGATACGCTGGGCAATGCGGTTCGAGAACACCGACCCAAGATAGAGCGACGCGGCCATAATTGCGGTTGCCGGGAGCACCTGGACGAGGTCGCGCGTCTGCCAGTAGATGACGCCGCCGAAGATCAACCCGACTAGGATCGAGTTCGCCACCGAGTCTCGAGTGCGGTCGGATCGCATACCATGCCTCGCTCCACCAGTTGCCGTCCCCACGGTGACCTCACGCGGAGGGCCAGCGTCTCAAGGCCCTCGGTGATGCTAGCGCCGCGTCCTCGGCGCGCCCAGCGTGTCTCGACGGCCGTTTGTCGCTCGATCCGGCGCGGGCTACCTTGAGCGTGGTGCCCGCGTTGGTTCGTCGAGGAGGCAGCTGTGTCAGGACAGGGAAGTCGACGCAATCGCGGGCGTCCGCCTTCGAGGCCAGCGGCCGCGGCGGCGATGCCCGGCGTCCCTCAGCGCGTGCGCACAGTCTGGCGCCAACAGCTCGACCCGTACGGCGGCTTCACGACGATCTCGGTAGTCGTGGCGTCCGTCCTCTTCCTAAGCTGGATGGCCTGGCAGTCGCTGCCGCAGACAATCTCGACGGATGAACTACGGGGCGTCGCCGTAGCCATCGCGCCCGCTTCTCACATCTCCGATCTCAACGACCTCATCATTCCTGTGGGCGAGCCGCCCGCAGGCGGCCCGCACTTCATCACCCCGCTGCGCGCGAACAAGTACAGCGATCCGGTAGCCGACGGCAATGCCATCCACTCGCTCGAGCACGGCATGGTCTGGATCACCTACAACCGCGACAAGGTCTCCGAGGCCGACGTCAAGGCGCTGGAGAAGATCCAGGGCAACCACTCCCGGGATGTGATCCTCTCGCCGCGGCCGGAGAATGAGATCGCCATTGGTGTGGTCTCGTGGGGGCGACTGTTGCGCCTCGACAAGCTGGACCAGAAGGCGATCGAGGACTTCATCAAGGTGAACCGCGACCGCTCGCCTGAACCCGGGGTTCGATGACGAACGTCCCAGCGGGCCGGGACGTTGACCCGGCAGGAACATACCCGCGCTGGCTCTACGCTTGTGAGGCGGTTCACCAGCGGATGGCGAAGGGCAGATTCCAGACGGCGTAGGCGGACCGTTCAGCGGCCGTGCGCAAGCGCCGACAATCGGGCCGCATGGCGGCGCTTGCTTGATGCGCTGTGTGGACCGCTGCTGGTGGGCTCGGTGATTTTCGTACTGGGCGTGGTGGCTGCGCTGATCTGGCTCAACCGACCGTGTGCCCCGACGGGTGGTAGGAACTTCGAGCTTGTCGCACGTGGACAGGTGGCGGGCCGCCAGTGGGGCGACCCGGCCGCGCCGGTGCGCATCGTGGCCTTCGAGGACTAATGCCCCCTTCTGCGCTGCCTACACGCGCGATTCCGAGCCGGTGCTCGCCACCGAGTTCATCGAGAGCAGACAGGTCTCGTACGAATTTCACCACATGGCCTTCCTCGGACCAGAATCGATCCAGGCAGCGCAGGCTACTGAGTGCGCCGTCGAGCAGGGACAGTTCTGGCCGTATCACGACGTACTCTTCCGACGGCAGGAGCGCGATAACTCCGGGGTCTTCGCGCTTGACCGGCTGAAGTCCTACGGTCGGGAGGTCAATGCGGCACTCCCGCCTGCCGCCTGGGACCAGGAGGCCTTCGAGAGCTGCATCGATAGCGGCCGGACGCGGGCCACCGTGGAGCGGCTCACCCGGGAGGCGCAGGACGCAGGCGTGCGCTCGACGCCGTCGCTACTCATCAATGGCCAGCTCGTGCCCGGCGTGTAGTCGGCGGCACGCGCGCGCGTGTGCGCCGTAGTCGATGTCCGCAGCGTGGCGTCCTCGCGCGATGCTGCTGCTCGCGGTGCTGGGCACGGGGATCGCCACGTACCTGAGCTGGGTGGCGCTGGACCCGACTCGAGTAGTCGCCTGTGGCGCCCTCGGAGACTGCCACGCTGTCCAAGGCTCGCAGTACGCACGGGTGGCGGGAGGGTTCCGGTCGCCGTTTTCGGGCTGCTCATGTACCTCGGGCTGCTTGTGCTCTCGGCGGGTCGAGTTATGGCGCGGCCCGGTGCCCCGGTGCCGGAGGCGCTGGCCACACTGACGTTCGCGCTTGCCCTGGGTGGGGTGGTGTATTCGGGATACCTCACCTACCTCGAGCTGGCGGTGATTCACGCGATCTGCATCTGGTGCGTGACGTCCGCGGGGACCGTGACCCTGCTCTTCCTGCTCACACTCCCAGATGTGGCGGCCCGCACTGGCCGCCCGCGCAGCATCGACGTATGATCGCGCCTCGATGTGAGGCGTCGGAGAGGCGTGATTATGGTCGCCGAGCAGATTCGCCAGGAAGTCGCTGTCTCCTTCGAGGACATGGGTGTCCTCGAAGGAGACAGCGGCATCGAGACCTTCATCCTCGATTGGAACTGGGAGGTCGCCCCGCCTCCGTTCTACGTGGCCGTGGATGCGCGCCGCTTCTCCTACACAGGTGAGACCCTGCTGGTGAAGGGCCATGGCGCGAAGTTCGGTCGAGTGGTCCAGGAGCACGCGAGCGCCGGGCGCCTCGTGATCTTCGTCGAGCGGGCGGGCCGGCTGCTTGTCTACGTGCACGACCCGGCAGTGACCGACGACGGCGACGACGAGTAGCTCCCGCCCGCCCCCTCCGGGCGCCCATCACCTTTGCAAGCGGGTCCAATATCACCCAGCGGCTGTTCATAACTGCGTGCGCGGATCGGTCGGATCGGGAGTGCCGTGCATCGTGAAGTAACCCGCGAGGTGCAGAGGTGATCGAGGTTGCCGCGGGAACGCGCGAGGTGCGGCCCGCCGGTGGGCCCAGGCTTGCGGCCGAACTCGGCGGCGGGCCGTTCGTGCTCGCGCTGCTGGCCGTGCATCTCTACTTCGTGGCCTATGCGATGTCGATCGTCGGCGTGCCGCAGTCGCTCGCGGGGCGACCGGACTGGCTCGTCGGGCTGGTTGTGGGCGCCATGGGCATCTCCGGGATGCTTACGAGGCCGCTCGTCGGCATCTGGGTCGATGGCGGCAACCGTCGACGGTGGCAGCGCATCGGCGCCGTGCTGACGATCGTGGCGTTCCTCGGCTACGCGACCACCTCGAACCCCTGGGTGACGATCGGCTTCCGGTTCGTGCACGGCATCGCGATGGGGCTCTTCACAACGGCGCAGCTCGCGATCGTGTCCGGGATGCTCACAGGGCGCCGTCGAGGGCTGGGCATGGGCCTCTACCAGTCGGCGAACGCGATCTCGCAGATGTACGGCGCGCCACTGATGGTCGCGCTGGCGCTCGGGGTGTCGTTCTCGGCCGGCTTCGGCGTGGCGGCCATCTTCGCCGCAGCCGCTCTCGGGGTTGCGGTGCTCATCCCCGACCACGAGGGGACGCGACTCTCAGCCGCACCCGCGCGGGCTCGAGTGTGGATCACCAGGCCGGCGGTGGCGCCTGCACTCGTGTTCCTGTCGATGACGACGACGGTGGGAGCGGTACAGGCCTTCCTGCCGCTGTTCGCCATCGAGCGCAACCTCGGCAATGTGGGCCTGTTCTACACGGTGTGGGGACTGGCGCTCCTGATCTCGAGGGCGCTCAGCGGCGCGCTCTCGGATCGCCTCGGGCGGACGCAGGTGATCCTGCCCTCGCTCGCCATGGGCGCGGTGTCACTCCTCCTGATCACCACGGCGCAGACCCAGACGATGCTGCTGGCGGCGGCGGTGCTGTACGGCCTCTCGTTCGCGGCGGTGCAGGTCACCACACTGGCGCTGATCATCGATCGCACGCCGCCGGAGGGTCGAGGTGGTGGCGCAGCGACCTACACGATGGCGTGGGACGTCGGCGCCGTCCTTGGTGGCATCGTGCTGGGCCTCGTCATCGAGGTGACGACCTACGCGATTGGGTTCTTCATCTGCGCGCTGCTGCCGCTACTCGGCATCGCGCTCTACCTCGTGATGCCACCGGCACGCCCGAGACCGGCAATCGCATCCATGGACGCGGCGGCGGCCACGGCTGGTGACGCCTCGGGCTAGGCGCGACCGCCTTCTGCGCGTGTGCCGACCCAATCGACCTCGGGGAAGCGGGTGGCGACCTCCGATCGCACGACCTCGAGGCGCGCGCGCTGCTCGGGGGCAGCGAGGTCGGGCGTGAGCATGACGATGGCGTCCTCGCCGTTGTTGGCGTAGTAGGCGCGGTGGATGCCGACCTGCTGCAGGCCGAATCGCCGGTAGATCTCCTGCGCGCGGGTGTTCGAGGGGCGCACCTCGAGCGTCACATTGCGCAGATCCGCCTCGATGGCGCGATCGAAGCACTCGATGAGCAGGCGCTGCGCGATGCCGCGCCCCTGCCGCGCCGGGTCAACCGCGACGGTGACGATGTGCAGCTGATCGACGTGGAACCAGGCGCCGCAGTACCCGGCGATGCTGCCGCCTGCCTCGTGCGGTGGTGGTGCCTCCGGAGTGGCTCCGGCCAGCAGGCGCGCCCACCACGGGCGGCCAGCGTGCCCGGATGGTCGAGGCAGCGCGACGGCGGCACCGCCCTGCACATCGACGGCCACCAGGTAGGTCGCGAAGGAGTTACGCAGCTCCTCCTCGAAGGTGGTCTGGGGCCAAGCGTCCTCGTAGGCGGCGACCTCGATGCGGCGCACGCCTGTGGTGTCGGCGAGCGTCATCTCGCGCAGCAGCAGGCGCTGAGTGGTCGCGGCGGCCATGTGCGCCAGTGTAGGCGACGGGCGAGCTGCGTCACCTCAGTCTTGCGAGCGAGGCCTGCCTGCTTGGTCTTGCCATTTGGCCCTCGGGACAGGGCACACCAACCGTGGCACGGAATCATCTTCGCGGTGACTCAGCAGCGGATCAGTAAGCCACAGATGACACGGCTACGTGATGCGAGTATATGGGAGATCATCTCTGCGCGACCGTGACGGAAGCGGGGACAGTGGCCGCGACAGCCTCCCAATTGCCCGCCTGCCTCGTACTCACGTAGACTTCGAGGACAGGCTACGACGGAGACAGTAGCCCGGCTCGCGTTTCGCCTCGGACTTCCGAGGGGCGGCGCGGGCGGCACAGCGAGTCCGGGCTGGTGCGAGCCGGACGCCGCCCTGTCGGGTGAAGATCACTCCTGAGCCGCCGACCGAACGTGCCGCCCTCGAACATTCGAGGCGCGCCAGTAGGCTCGGCCGGAGCGCCCACCGTTACCAGGGGCAGCACCATTCCGCCTCGATCTGCCGCGCGGCACCGAGGTGACGTGGCGCGGTAAGCGGCGTATTGCCTCGGACTGCCCCGGCAGATCGAGCGCGGGCGCAACGCGGGTGGTACCGCGGGTTTCGTGGGTTTGTACCCCTCGAGGCTCGTCCCGTGACCTGACACGGGGCGGGCTTTTTCATGCCCGCCGCTGACGAAGGCGGTGCGCCATGCCAGCAATGAAGTTCGAGCCGGTCTCGTCGCGGTTCTCCGCGCCGGAGCTGGAGGAGCGCATCCTCGCCTTCTGGCGGGAGCGCGAGATCTTTCGGCGATCCGTCGATGAGCGGCCCGACGCGCCACTCTTCTCCTTCTTCGAGGGGCCACCCACCGCCAACGGCAACCCGGGCGTGCACCACGTGCTCGCGCGCGTCTTCAAGGACCTGATCTCGCGCTACAAGACCATGCGCGGCTACCGCGTGCCTCGGAAGGGCGGCTGGGACACCCACGGGCTGCCCGTGGAGCTGGAGGTGGAAAGGCAGCTCGGGCTTACCTCGAAGCAGGAGATCGAGGCGTTCGGCGTCGCCGAGTTCAACGAGCGCTGTCGCCAGTCGGTGTTCGCCTACGTCCAGGAGTGGGAACGCATGACGGAGCGCATCGGCTTCTGGGTGGACATGCAGGACGCCTACGTCACGTACCACAACGAGTACGTCGAGACCTGCTGGTGGATCCTCAAACGCCTCTGGGACCACAACCTCATGTACCTGGGGTACCGCGTGACGCCGCACTGCCCGCGCTGCGAGACGTCGCTTTCGAGTCACGAGATCGCACAGGGCTACAAGGAAGACACGCCCGACCCCTCGGTGACGGTGCGCTTCCGGATCCTGCCCGCGCACTACCACTCGAGCGCGCCCACGCCGCGCCTCCACCTCGAGGATGGCGTGCCCACGTCGATCCTGGCTTGGACGACCACACCGTGGACGCTGCCGGGCAACACCGCGCTCGCGGTCGGGCCGGAGGCGGGGTACGTGCTCGTCGAGGTGGATGTACCGGGCGTCGAGGGCGCGCGTGAGCGGGTCGTGCTCGCGGCCGACCGCGTGCAGGCCGTCCTCGGCAACGCGGGCGAGGTAATCGATGCCTTCCGGGGCCGTGACCTCGTCGACGTGCTGTACGAGCCGCTGTTCGAGTCGCGCGAGTGGGCCGGGGTCGAGGCGCTCGCCTTCGGCGCGGACGGCCGCCCGCAGCGCCTGAAGGCCAACGAGGACGCACCGCCTCGGCGGGTCGTCGCTGCCGAGTTCGTCGGCAGCGACGACGGCACGGGCGTGGTGCACATCGCGCCCGCCTTCGGCGATGACGACTACCAGCTCGGACGCAGCGCGGGGCTGATGTTCCTGCAGCCGGTCGCCCTCAACGGCACGCTGACCGGCGGGCCGTGGGATGGGCGCTTCGTGAAGGAGGCTGACCCCTCGATCACCGCCGACCTGCGCGAGCGCGGCCTGCTCTGGGCCGCTGCCACGATCCGTCACACGTACCCGTTCTGCTGGCGCTGCGATACGCCGATCCTCTACTACGCCAAACCGTCCTGGTACATCCGCACGACCGCGATCCGTGACCGCCTAGTCGAGACGAACCGCGAGATCCACTGGGTGCCCGAGCACATCCGCGACGGCCGCTTCGGCGAGTGGCTCGAGGGCAACGTCGACTGGGCCGTCTCGCGCGAGCGCTACTGGGGCACGCCGCTGCCGCTCTGGGTGTGCGAACTGTGCGCACACACGGACTGCCTCGGCTCCTTCGAGGAGGTACGCTCGCGCGCTCGACCCGGCACGCTGCCTGAGCCCTTCGACGACCCCCATCGACCATTCATCGACGGCATCGAGCTCGACTGCCCCCAGTGCGGCGGCACGATGCGGCGCACCCCCGAGGTCGCCGACGCCTGGTTCGACTCCGGTGCGATGCCCTACGCGCAGTGGCACTACCCCTTCGAGCACGTCGATGACTTCGAGACGCGCTTCCCCGCCGACTTCATCTGCGAGGCCGTCGACCAGACGCGCGGCTGGTTCTACACGCTGCACGCCCTCTCCAACCTGCTCTACCGCACCGAGGACGTGCGCGAGCCGATTGCCTACCGCAACGTGATCGTGCTCGGCCACATCCTCGATGGCGACGGGCTGAAGATGTCGAAGTCGCGCGGCAACGTCGTCAACCCGTGGGACATCCTCAACGACCACGGCGCCGACGCGCTGCGCTGGTACCTCTACACCGCCTCGCCGCCCGGCAACTCGCGGCGGTTCTCATCGGAGCTGGTCGACGAGACGGCGCGGCGCACGATCGCGACGCTCTGGAACACCTACTCGTTCTTCGTGACCTACGCCAACCTCGGCGAGTTCGCTGCCGACGCTCCGCAGGACGCGGCTGCGAGGACGGAGCTCGACCGCTGGGTGCACAGTGAGCTGCACAGGACGGTACGCCGCGTCACGGACGCCCTCGACGCCTACGAGCCTGCCGACGCCGGCCGGCCGATCGCGGACTTCATCGAGCAGTTGTCGAACTGGTACCTGCGCCGGAGTCGACGCCGCTTCTCGAGGCCGGAGAGCGAGGTCGACCGCCAGGCGGCGCTGCACACGCTCTACGAGTGCCTCGCGACGGTGGCGCGCCTGCTGTCGCCGTTCACCCCCTTCCTCGCCGAGGAGCTCTATCGCAACCTCGAGGGGGCGCGCGCGGGTGCGGTGGAATCGGTCCACCTGGCGACGTGGCCGGAGGTGGACGATAGCGCCATCGATGATCGGCTGTCGTTCGAGGTGGAGACGGTGCAGCGCATGGTCTCGCTGGCCCGTGCCGCCCGCGCGAAGGCGGGCGTGCGCGTGCGCCAGCCCCTCGCGACGGCGGTGCTGGTCCCGCGCACCGAGCCGGAGCGCCTCGCGCTCATCCGTCTCGCCGACCAGATCGAGGACGAACTCAACGTGAAGGCGGTCGAGGTCGCCTCGGATGCCGGGGAGCGCGTGCGCTACACGCTGCGCCCCAACCTCCCGGTGCTCGGCCCGCGGCTGGGCAGCGACGTAGGCAAGGTTCGGCAGGCCCTCGCCAGCGCGGACGGATCTGAGGTCGCGCGCCGGATGCGCGCCGGACAGTCCATCGAGGTGGCCGGGTTCGAGCTTGCCGCCTCGGATGTGCTGCTGTCCGTAGACGCCTCGGAAGGCTGGGCCGCCGCCGAGGATGGCGGCTACATCGCGGTCATCGACTCGACGCTCACGCCCGAGCTCGAGAGTGAGGGCATGGCTCGCGAACTGGTGCGGCGGCTGCAGGACATGCGCCGTGAGGCGGGCCTGGAGCTGAGCGACCGCATCCGGGTGACATACCGCGGCGACGAGTTCGTGTCGCGCGCCCTCGAGGCCCACGGCGCGGCGGTCGCCGAGGAGACACTCGCCGACTCGATCAACGCGGGGGACGCTCCCGCGGGCGCCCTGGCCGCCTCCGCGAACATCGATGGGCACGAGGTAACGCTGGCCCTCGTGCGGGTGTAGGACTCGGGCCGTGTTTCCGAGGGAGAGCGCCGACGAGGGCGCCAGCGCCTCTGGGCAGGGGCGCGCGCAGCCTCGACGCGGGCAGAATCGGCAATTCGTTGCTTCGCTGGAGCGCCATGAAACCACCGTGAACCGAGCACGCCTCGATGACTCAGGCGCCACGCAGTGGGCCCGAGATACCAGATAAAGCGTCGGGAGATTGAAGGCTCTGGGACAGTCAGATTCGAGGGCGCGCCACCTGCGAATCTAGCGGAGGAACAGCCAGCCGCTCATGACCAGCCCCCAGACCACGATCAGGTTCCGCAACAGCTGGGCGTTGAGGCGTCTCGCCAGACTCACACCCGCGTAGCCGCCGCCGATGGCGCACACCGCCATTACGGCCGCGGGCCCCCATTCGACCGGCCCAAACACGGCGAATACGACCACGGCCACGAAGTTCACGAGGAGCGCCAGCGCCCCTTTCACCGCGTTCGCGCGCTGCATGTCGTCCGGCGCGAAGATGCTCATAGCGGCCAAGGTGATGATGCCAAGGCCCGCGCCGAAGTAGCCGCCGTAGACACCCGCCCCAAAAATCGAGAGGTGGAGCAGCGGCGGCAGATGGCCCTCCTCGTGCGCGCTCAGGCCTCGACGCGTCGCCAGCGACGCCAGGCGGCTGTTCATCGCCAGGAGCAGGCTGGCGAACAGCACAAGAAACGGCACGACGGCATCGAAGAGTCGCTGCGAACTCGCGAGCAGCAGCACTGAGCCCACCGCCGCACCGAGGACGGCGGGCACGGTGAGCCTGAACAGCCGTTGGGTTCTCGACGCCAGCTCGCGCCGATAGGCGAACGAACCGCCGACGGTGCCGGGCCAGATCGCGACAGTGCTGGTGACGTTGGCGACCTTCGCGGGAAAGCCAACCGCGAGGAGCGCCGGGAAGCTGATCAGGGTGCCGCCACCGGCGACCGCGTTCACGGCGCCCGCCGCGGCGGCTGCCACCCCCAGCCAAACGAGTGCGATCGCGTCCACGGTTCCCCCAAGTGCGCACATCGAAGCACACACCGCGTCTCGGTGCGACGCGCACCTTCCCTCGAACGACCAGCCGTAACGCGGCGGCAACGCGGGGGAGAGGTCGGCGCAACAACGCGTTCATCAGGCGGCAGCAAGCTCGAAACAGGCCCGCGCTAGCCTCCGGGTATGAAAGCGACCCCGGTTCTGGGTCGCCACGAGGACGCATACCCGCTGTCCATCCCAGGTCGCGCCTGCTCGCTGCTCCGCTTCACCTCGGCAACCTCGTGCTCGACGAGGAACGGTTGCAGGTACACGTCGCCGGACACCGGATGTGGCTCACCTACCTCGAGTTACGCCCGCTGCTGGAGCTGGCAGCCCACGCTGGCTTTGTGGTCACCCGCGATGAGTTGCTCCGTCGGGTCTGGGGCGATCCGGAGGTCCCAACGCGTCGCCTGGATGTCCAGATCTCCAGTTGCGATCGAACCTGCACGGGCTCGAGGGTGGCGCGATCCTGACGGCCCGCAAACGCGGGTACGCCCTCGTCGAGACCGCTGTGCAGGATTGAGCCCTGTCGGGCTCGCGAATTCCGACGCGCCGCGTTATCATGAGGTAGATGGACCTCTCTTCCTCGCAGTCTGGTGGCGCGCGCTGAACTCGATTCGCTGCTGCCCGCGGACTGCCGACTTACGGATCACACTCCCATGACTCCCTTCCTTCGCCGGTTGGCCGGCCTCCTCGGACGCAATACCGGGGAGCCAGTTCCCGGTGCCGCGTCCTCGTCCCCACCTTCCGTCTCCGGCGGTCGCGGGGGTCGAGGACGCGGCGGTAGCGAGCCCCCCTCGCGCCCACCCACCGACAACCGCTCTGGCGGCGGGAACGACGGCAACTCCTCCTACGACCGTCGACGACGCCCCCAGCGCCGCGACCTCGATCAACCATTGCCCGAGGACATCGCCTTCCGCCCACCTGCCGAGGGCGGGGACCGCTCGATCTTGCCGTCGCGACGCCGGCCGCCACCAGGGCTCCGTGCAACCAAGCGCGTATTGCTCACCGGGCACCGCTTCGTGCCTCGCGGGGCGGGTGGCAGCGAAGTCAAGGACGATGTCGGCGACATTCGCGATGACCTCCCAGACATGCGCTCTCCCCTGCCCGGAGCCACGAACGAACTACCAACGGGCGAGGGCGGCGAGCGCACCGGACGCCGCAGGCGCGGGCGCCGGGGCGGTCGAGGCCGTCGGCGCGGTGGTGGCGAAACCACCGGTGACGCCACTTCCTCGAACGACGCTTAGACTCATTCGCAAACTCAGTTATCGCCAGTTGAGGGCGCCTCGCGTTCGAGGGCTCCGAGAGAGGACGACCCGTGCACAAGATCTCAATCGGTGTGAACTGGCAGGGCCACCTCGACCTCGCTGCCACGATCGAAGAGGCCCGCATCGCCGATGACAGCGGCGTGCACCTGATGTCCGTGGCGGAGGCATGGGGCCGCGATGCGTTCGTCATCCTGACTGCGCTCGCCGGCGCAACCAGCCGCGTTCACCTCGGTACCTCGATCGTGAACATCTTCTCCCGCTCGCCAGCCGCGCTGGCGCAGGCGTTCATCACCCTTGACACCTACTTCGGGCACCGTATGGTGATCGGCGTGGGCAGCTCGGGCCCGCAGGTCATCGAACACTTCCACGGCGTAAAGTTCGACCGGCCACTCCAGCGGATGCGCGAGTACATCGAGATCATCAACTCGATTACCGCTGCGGAGCCGCTGCACTACCACGGCAAGATCTTCAACCTCGACCGCGGCTTCACGATGCGCGACCACCAGCCGCCCGCGGACCGACGTCACATCCCGATCCACGTCGCCTCGATCACCCCGAAGTCGATCGAGCAGACGGCCGAGATTGCCGATGGCTGGATCCCGATCTTCGTGCCGCGGGATCAGTGGGGCGCGCAAATCAAGATCGCGCACGATGCGTTGCGCGCGGCCGGCCGCGAGACGTCGGCCTTCGACATTCGATCCGGCGGCTCCGTGACCGTCACCGACAACCCGGACGGGGCCTACCAGAAGATCAGAGAGGGTGCCGCGTTCTACATCGCGCAGATGGGCGACTTCTACTACGAGCACTTCCTGCGCATCGGCCTCGCTGACGAGGCGAACACGGTGCGCGCGGCCTGGCGCGAGGGTGGCTCAAAGGCAGGCATCGCCGCTATCCCGGACGACCTCGCACGATCGCTCGGCTACGCCGGTCCGGTCGAGGGCTGCATCGAATGGCTCGACGCGCAGCAGGAGGCGGGCTACACGATCCACGGCGTTTCCATCGACGAGCGCGACCCGAAGAAGCGCGCCGAGATCTACCGCAAGCTCGTCGGCTAACGGTAGCCGCCCCAGAGGAGGCACTCATGCCGGGCAAGTCGCTGACGCAGAAGCAGATCAACCAGGAAGTCCAGCGCGACGCCTACTCGCAGGAGTCAGGCGCGGCGAACGAGCGTTTCGTTACCGTCGTGCTCGCCCTCAACCCGGTGGACTTTCAGCACTGGTGCGAGGCTCACGGGAAGAACCCGCGCGACCGCAATTACCTGATGGCGACGCCAGCGACGGCGCGCGGACTCAAGAACGCACGTCTGGAGGTCACGTCTCGTGGGATGTGGCGCCCGGACATCCACCAGCTCATGACGGCGCTGGTGCCGATGCTCGATGCGCCTTCGCAGAAGAAGCTGCAAGGTATGGGCTGGGGCGGCGCCACCTAGCGCTGGCTCACCGATAGCCCATCGGCGAGCCAGCGCTCGCCACCATCACTCCCGCCGGCAAGCTAGCGCTCGCCGATCTCGACCAGCGGTGCGAAGGTGTGCCGGTCACCACAGGTGAGACACAACTCGACGCGGCCGCGCTCGGCCTCATCACTCGTCGCGCGGTGTTCGGCCTCGGAGTGGCCGCAACTTGCGCACGTCCGCACCTCGCTGCCGCCCTCTTCGCCGTCCTCGGGTTCTCTGGTCATGGCACACCCCTTCCAGTCGCGTGGCGCCATTGCGAGGACTGTCGCGCCGACGCATCCGGGCGGGGCAGTGCACCCGGTCACCTCTCGAGGTGACTTCGCAATGACACGGGACCACGACGTACCCGACCCCGCGGTTGTCAGCCCGTTAGTCAGCCGACTCGGCGGCGGGATCCGCCGTCTTCGCGCGTCGGCGGATCCGGCTGCCGATGGCCTGCACCCCCGCGTTGATGGCGTGCACGGCGGTGTCGGTCGCGCCCGCGAGCACGACGGCGGCCTGCCGCAGCGTGCCGGGCGAGCGGCCGATGCGACGGATGCGCTCCTCCCGACGGCTGCGGCGCGCGGTACCGCGGCCACGCATCGCCTCGGCGAGCGCCCGCCGCAGCTCTGGCTCGAGCATGCGCACGGCGGCCTGCGGATCGGTCTGCGCGCCACCGAGTGGCTCGGGCACGACCGTGTCCACGATACCGAGCTGGTGCAGGTCGACGGCGGCGACACCCAGCGCCTCGGCCACCTCGGCGGCGCGACCGCGGTCGCGGAAGAGGATGGCGGCGGCGCCCTCCGGGCTGGTGATCGCGTACATCGAGTTCTGGAGCATGAGGATACGGTCGGCCACGGTCAGCGCGAGCGCGCCACCCGAACCGCCCTCGCCAATCACAATACTCACCGTCGGCACCGTCAGCGACGACATCGTCGCCAGGCAGTCCGAGATCGAGCTCGCAAGCCCACCCCACTCGTCGGCGATGCCATCGTGCGCGCCCGGCGTATCGACGAACGTAACGAGCGGCAGGCCGAGGCGTTGCGCGAGCAGCATCAGCCGCCGCGCCTTGCGGTAGCCGGCCGGTGTGACCCGGCCATCGTGGCTGCCAGTCAACAGGTCGAGGTCGCCTCGTTCCTGTCCGAGCACCACGACGTTCGTCTCACCGATGCGCGCGAGGCCACCGACGAGCGCCGGGTCGTCGACACCAGAGCGGTCACCGTGCAGCGGCACGTAGTCCGACGCCAGCCCCTCGATGAAGCGCAGCGCGCGAGGTCGGTCGGCGTGGCGCGCGCGCTCGACCACCGTCCAGCCACGCTCAAGGCCACGCGCCTGCACGAACGGCGGCAGGCGTTCCGGGTCGGCGGCGGGCATCGGGCGGAGCAGGCGCGCGACCCGCAGGAGGTAGTCCCTCATCGCCTCGCGAGGGAGGACCGCATCGACCTGGCCCGCCTCGAGGAGGTCTTCGGCGTAGAGGGTCTCGCGCGGCTCGTCGGCGTCGTGCACCGCGCGCACTCGAGGGCCCGCGAACCCGATCAGCGCACCGGCCTCAGCGACGATCACGTCTCCCTGGTTACCGTAGGAGGCGTAGACGCCGCCAGTGGTCGGTCCGGCGAGCACGGTGATGAGGGGCACGCCAGCCTCGTGCAGCCGCTGTGCGGCCGCTGCGGTCTTGGCCATCTGGAGCAGCGCAACCATGCCTTCCTGCATGCGGGCGCCGCCCGAGCACGTCACGGCGATGAACGGCACCTCGGCGTCACGCGCTTCCGCCATCGCCTCGGTGACGCGCTCGCCGACGGCGAAGCCCATCGAGCCGCCGATGAAGCGGAAGTCCGAGACGGCCACGATGACGTTCTGCCCGCCGAGGCGTGCGCTGCCGGTCCATACCGCCTCGCGACCGCCGGTCTGTTCGCGCGTCTCGGCGAGCCGCTCCGTGTACGCCTGGGAGTCCGAGAAGTGGAGGGGGTCCGGGGTTCGCACGGCCGCGAACCGCTCATCGAAGGAACCCTCGTCGAAGAGCAGCTCGATCCACTCCGGCGCGGAGATCGACTTCGGTGGCTCGGGCCGCGGGGGCCTGGCCGAAGTGATGGGTGTGGGCTCGTTGGTCATCGCTCGCTCCTCAATCCCGCGTGACGAGGGGCGCCATAACGCGTGATTCCATTCTACGGCGCGCTGCAACACGCCTGCGTTAGGGGCTCGCTGGATCTTGATTTCTTGCCGCCGCACGCCCGGTCTCCCTTGCGGCTCCGCGTGGGGGCGCCGACCATCGAGGTGTGACCAGCGATGCCAGCGACCTGCCCGATTACGTTCGCGGACTCCTCGATCCCGGGGCGTATCCCGCACCTCCGGCAAGCGTCCAGCTGGTGCAGACGCACATCTCCTACGTCTTCCTTGCCGACGACCTGGTCTACAAGACGAAGAAGCCCGTCGACTTCGGGTTCATCAACCAGCTCGATGCTGCGACACGCGAGAAGTACGCCCACGCCGAGGTGCGCCTCAACCGCCGCCTGAGCCGCGATGTCTACCTCGACGTGGTGCCCGTGGTGCGCCGCAGCGATGGCACGTTCGCCATCGATCCGCCCGGCGGCGCCCCTGCGGGCGTCGACATCGTGGAGTGGGCGGTGAAGATGGCGCGCCTGCCCGACGAGGCGATGCTCGCCTCGATGCTGGCACGCGGCCCCCTGCCCCATGGCTACCTTGGTCGCGTGGTACGCCGCCTCGTCGAGTTCCACGAGGGCGCCAGCGTCGTGAAGAACGACCCCGCGTTCGCTGGCGCCGAGGGCCTCTACAACTGGTGGGCGCGCGAATTACTCGAAGCCGACGGCAACATCGGCAAGACCTGGGACGCCGCGGACGCCGCCGCGACGCGCGCCTTCGTCGGCGCCACCCTCGAAGCAGAGGCAGGCCTCCTCGACCGCCGCCTCGCCGACGGCCGCATCGTCGAGGGCCATGGCGACCTGCACGCCAAGCACGTCTACGACCTTGGACCCGACGCTGGCGGCATTCAGATCGTCGACTGCATCGAGTTCACGGACTGGTTCAACTTCCGCTACCTCGATGTCGGCTACGACATCGCGTTCCTCGCCATGGACCTCGAGGCGCGCGGCTTCGCGGATCTCGGTGACGAGTTCGCCGGGCGCTACCTGGCCGCCAGCGGCGACGCAACGCTCGGCATCCTGCAGCCGCTGCATCGCCTCTTTCGCGCGATTGTTCGAGGCAAGGTCGAGTCGCTCGGGGCCAACGCCACGGAGATCGAGGAGGCCCAGCGCCGTCAGCACGCCGAGTCTGCTGCCTCGTACTACCACCTCGCCGCGGAGTACCCGAAGCGACGGCGCGGTCCGGCGCTCGTGCTGATGTCGGGCCTATCGGGGACGGGCAAGTCGGTCGTCGGCGCCACGCTCGCCGCGCGCGTCGGTGCCGCGTACGCCTCCTCCGACGTCGTCCGGAAACGCCTCGCGGGCCTCGACCCGCGCACGGCCGTGCCGGGCCGCTACCAGGAAGGCCTCTACGACGCTGACTCGTCGGCGCGCACCTATGAAGCGCTCCGTCAGCACGCCGCGACGCAGCTGGCGACGGGTCATGCGGTCGTGCTCGATGCCACGCACCGGCGAGCGGCGGACCGGCTGGCAGCCATCGAGGTCGCGCGCGCCGCGGGCGTGCCGGCGCTCGCCGTGGAACTGCGACTTGACGACGCCACTGCGCGGGCGCGTATCGAGGCACGCGCGGCGGACCCGCTGCGCACCTCGGACGCCACCTGGGCGGTCTACGAGCAGCAGCGCCGCGCCTTCGAGCCGATCACACCCGCCGAGGGCGCCACGCACCTTGTCCTCGACGCCGCGCTGTCACCCGCTGAGCTTGCGCGCGCCATCGAGGCTGCGCTGCCCGCCTCCACCTAGCATCTCGACTCCTCGCCGACCGCAGGACCAACGTCACGTAGCTCGATGGCGCTCGCCTCGAACGGTGGGTCGCCACGAGGCGTATCGTGGATATTATTACACGATTTCCTCGGAAAAGGACACCATCATGTTCGGCGCTTCAGTCTCTGCAGACCGCAGGCGTGCCGGCTGGCGCGGCGCCCTCGATGCCCTGCTCCGTATGACTCGACTGGTGCTCGCTCGCTCGCTCGCACCACCCACGTCGCCGATTCACCGGATCGACGAGCGGGCAGAATCACGTCCGTCGCTGTGGTCCGAACACGAGTTGCATGAGCAGCACCACGCGGGTGCGCTGCGCCCAGATGAGCACAGCCACGCGGATCACCAGTAGGGATACCAGCAGGACGTGAGGCGCCCCGGCAGGCGCCCCGGTGGCCGCTGCCGAGGCGCGCTAGACTGCGCCCGCGCCCCTGAGACGTTCCGGGGGACGCGAGCGGAGATAGCCTATGCCAGAGCACATCCCCCCCGACCTCATCGAGTTGCGCGAGCGCGTGCAGCGCTTCTGCGAGGAAGAGCTTCGTCCTCTCGAGGACTCCGCCGCCGACGACGAGGACGACCCCACCAATCGCAACGTCCGCAAGCAGGTCGCGGAGCTTTCCCGCAAGGCGGGATTCTTCGGGATGACTCAGCCGAAAGAGTTCGGCGGCTCCGAGGCAGGTCCGCTCGCCCTCACGGTCGCGCGCGAGGCATTCGCCGCCACCAACCTGCGCACCGGGCGCTTTGCCTTCGGGCCCGGCCCCGGTGTATTGCGCCAGGCCGACGGCAGACTGCGCGATGAGTACCTCGAGCCCCTCATGCGCGGCCAGCGTTACGCGGGCTGGGGCTTCACCGAGCCCTCAGGCCCCGAGGCCGGGCGACCGACCTGGGCGAAGCGCGACGGCGACGACCTGGTGATCAACGGTCGCAAGGCGTACGTCTCGGGCGGCTCCGGTGCCGATTTCTACGCCGTGCTGCTCAACGTCGACGAGGACGCCTCGGGCCCAGGCGGCACGGCGATGGTGCTCGTCGACCGCGATGCACCGGGCGTGTCGCTCGGACCCGACTTCCGCAGCGTCGATGGGTCGACGCACTGTCAGCTGTTGCTGAACGACGCGTGCGTGCCCCAGACCAACATCGTCGGCAAAGTTGGCGAGGGGTTGCAGCGTGGGCTGGGCAACATCGGGCAGATGCGCCTCGGCGTCGCCGCGCGCGCGGCAGGCCTCGCGATGTGGGTCGCCGACTTCACGCAGAAGCAGATCTCGCAGCCGCACCGCGCTGGTGGAGCCCTCGCGGATCGCGAGCAGGTGCGCTGGCTCTTCGGCAACATGCTGATGGAGGTCTACGCCGCACGAAGCGTGCTCTATCGCACGGCGCGCCTCGCCGAGGAGGGCGCGGACGTGATGAACGAGGGCGCGATCGCCAAGGTCCTCACCACTGAGACCGCCGGACGCGTCGTCGATACCGCGATCCAGCTGACCGGAGGACAGGCGCTCATCGAGGGCCACCCCCTCGAAGCGCTGTACCGTCAGGTGCGTGCCCTGCGGCTCGCGGAGGGCGCCTCAGACCTGCTGCGTCTCAACGTCGCCCGTGGCCTCCTCGAATTCCAGGCCGGTCGGGTCTAGAGCATTGACGCGCGACGTCCGCGCTCGGGCGTAGAATCGCCCACGAATACGACCACCGAAGGGGCGTCATCGATGGCTGCACTGCACACCTACTGCCCGCGCTGCGGGCAGTTGCTCGACATGAAGATGGACGGCGGGCGCGACCGACCGCATTGCCCCGACGCCGCCTGCGGCTACATCGATTTCGGCACCTTCTCCATCGGCGCCGCGGGTGTGGTGGTTCGCGACGGGCGCGCGCTCCTGGTGCAGCGCGGGCAAGACCCGGGCAAGGGCTCGTGGCAGATCCCGGGCGGCTACGTCGAACACGACGAGCCGATCATCCCGGCGGTTGAGCGGGAAGCCCTCGAGGAGGCGGGCATCGTCGCGAAGGTGCGGGACGTGATCGCGTTCCGCCATTCGGTGGCCGGCGCGGCACGGACTGCGAGTACCAACATCTACGTCGTCTTCCGCCTCGAGGAGATCGAGCTGCGCGATCCCGTCTTCGACAATGACGAGATCACCGGTGCGGGCTTCTTCTCGCTCGACGAAATGGCGAATATGGAGCGCGTCCAGGGCATCTCGATCTGGGCGATCCAGAAAGCACTCGCCGCACCATCCCATGTGGGACTGCACCCCGAGCTGAACGCGATGCCGAACATGGGGCCGGGCTTCTCGATGTTTGGTGTGCGCCTCGAGTAGTTCGAGCAGACCGTCAGTCTTCTCGGTCGACCGATGTCCTGCTGGGTGTTGACTCGCGCCCGTGTGCCGCTAACCTCGTCAGGGACGAGACAGGTGCGCGCACCTCGGGCGGTGTGTGAGCGACGCCCCAGCGTTGTCGCCTCGATGGTCCGATGTCTGCGGCGGCATCGAGGTCATTGCCCGGCGAGTCAATAACCACGTCAAACCCTGGCGCTGCGGCTGCGCACTCAACCGTTCGTTCGTGCCGACACGAGCGGAACGGAGGCAGTGACATGCTCCTCCCCTCAGCTCCGCCGCGGCACGTCGCCCGTCGCTGGTCATGGTCCGCGTCCCCACTCGTGCTCGCCGGCATCGGCGCGGCGGTGGTGATCGTGGTCGCCCTCCTCGAGCCCGCGCTGATGGAAGAGGGCGAGGCGAAGCTCCGGCTGGCCGCCTAGGCCGGCGCACGCGGCGCCGAGGTTCCGGTTGCCCTCGGAATTGCCGGGGTGGCGGTTGCCCTGGGTGCGTCACTCGGCCTACCGCTGGGCCTGATGCTCGCGCGGCTCCATCGAGGCTGGCTTGGAACCGTGCTCAACGTCCTCGCGCTGGTCCCGCTCGCCATCCCGCCGCTTGCGATCGCGGTCGCCCTCGACACCTGGTGTGCACTCGACGGATTCGTCGGCGCCGGCGGGCCGGATGCATCGCTCGCGCGCACCTCGGTAGTCTTCGTGCTCGCGCATCTACCGCTCGCCACCTCTATTGTGACGATGGCGATCGGCGTGTCGGGATCTCCGGTCACCCCGGCCACCACCGACACAGCCCGCTTGCTCGGCGCCGGGCGAGTGCGACGGTTCCTCACGCTCGAGCTTGCGCTGACGCTCCGCTCGGTTGGCCTCTGGCTGGCGCTCGTCTTCCTGCTGACTGCTTTCTCCGTGGGTGGGTCGGCGTTCGGACTGGGCTTGGGCCTTCTCCCGTGCCCCCGACGAAGGAACTGCCTGCTTCCGCCGCGACGACTCTCGCTGTCCGCGGGTTGACGACGCGTGCGGTGGGCCGGACGGGCATCGATGGCGTGGCCCTCGAGGTACCTCAGCGCAGCGTGACGGCCGTTCTGGGCGGACCCGGCAGCGGCAAGAGCGCGCTACTCCGCGCCATTGCGGGACTCGACCGCGCGCGGCATGGGGTCGTCGAGATCCTCCGCCGCGACGTCACGGGGCTCGCACCACACCGCCGTGGAATGGGCCTCGTGCTCCAGGATCCTGCGCTCTTCGGAGACCGGAGCGTCGCGGAGAATATTCGTTACGGCCTGCGGGTAGCCCGCTTGGCGAGCGCCGAGCGCGAGCTGCGCGTGGCAGAGGTGACCCGCGCGCTCGGCCTGACGCAGCACCGCGATTCGCGCATCGATGACCTCTCTGCCGTGGAGCAGCTCGCCGTGGCGATTTGGCGGGCGATCGCCCTCGAGCCACGTGTGCTCCTCCTCGACGAACCGCTTGTCGCCCTCGCGCCGAGCGAGCGCGCGGGCGCTCTCGAACAACATCGGAGTCATGGTGGATGGCCGCCTGCTTCAACACGGTCCCGTTCGCGATGTGGCGACGAGGCCAATGACCGCCGAGGCGGCGCGGCTGCTCGGCTACGTCCCCATACTCTAAGGGCCGGTCGGTGGCGACCGAATCAACGAGGTAGGGAGCGGCGCCATCGATCAGCCGCTGGAGGGTGACCATTCCGGACGCGTGCAGGTATTCGCGCATTCCGGCGCACTCCTGGCCGTTCCCCAGGGACGCAGCCTGGGCATTGGTGTCTCCGGGCCGGTGATCGGCAGCCGGCCGCTTGGCCCCCTCTGGCAGCTCGAGATCGCCCTCGGTGGGCGCGCGCCGATCCTGGCGCGCTGGGAGTGGGACGCCGAACCTCCCGAGACCGGCACCATCGTTGATCTGGCGACCTCGGCGGCCGGGCTCCTGTTCTTCTCAAAGCCCTCAGTGGCCACAGGCGCCGATGGCGCCATGCTCGTCACGCGGCCTGACGCCCCAACGGCGGTCAGAGCCGAGGTCTGAGCGGATGGTCGTCACAGCGAGGCACAGCTGGCTGAGGCGGGCTCACTAGCCTCGACGCCTGATCTGCGGCGTGGCGGTCATCCGGCCGATCGCCTAGCCTCCGCAATATGACCACGCGAGCCGACACCGATGCCGAGGCCCGTGCCCTGCACGCCCTCGCGGACGCTATCGCCGCGCTGCCCGCTCGCCGTGGGCCCGATGCCGATCTGCAGGTGGTGGTGGACCTCGCGCGCACCCTCACCGGCGCGCGCTACGCCGCGCTCGCGGTCACCGACCGCAGCGATCGCACGCAGGGGTTCTTCGTCGCGGGGCTGGACAAATCCGCGTTGCGCGGTCTGAAGGGACCACCACAAGGACACGGGCCGCTCGGCCAGCTACGCGAAGATGGTCGACCGGTGCGCTACGAGAACGTCGAGGCACACCGCCGCGCCTTCGGGTTCCCGCCGCGACACCCGGAGATGCGCAAGTTGATGGGCATTCCGCTCTGGGCCGGTGGTGAGGTCCGCGGCTCGATCTATGTCACGGACCGCGAGGACGGCGAACCGTTCGATGACGACGACGAGCAGTTGCTGCTCACCCTCGGCCGGCACGCCGGAGTGGTGATCGAGCAGAGCTGGTACTGAGTGTTGAACGGCGTCGCGACGGGATGCGTGGCGTGACGGGTGGTTCGCGATGATGCCGTTCGACCTCCCACGTCGTGATCCGGAACGTAGCGCGAATACACCGCGCACCACGCCGTTCGATCGCCTGGGTGGACGCGCAATCGTGCGGCGCCTCATCGAGGCGTTCTACCGTCGAGTGGCCGCGGATGAACTGCTACGTCCGCTCTTTCCCGAAGACCTTGCCCCGGGCATTGAGAAACAGGTGCTCTTCATGGAGCAGTGGCTGGGTGGGGCGCCCCGCTACTCGTTGGAGCACGGTCAACCGATGCTGCGGCGACGCCACTTCCCGTTCGTGATCGGCCGCGAGGCAGCCGATCGCTGGTTGACACACATGCGCGCCGCCCTTGAGGAGGTCCAGGCGACGCCCGCACTCATCGATGAGGTGATGCAACGCCTCGAGCCCCTAGCTCACCACATGGTCAACGCGGACGAGGACGTGCCCCGAGGGCCACTGCCGCGCTCCTAGGCCGGAACGACCTGCTCGAGAAAGGACTCGACGCGACGCGTCACGTTCGGCCAGCTCGCCGGTGGCTCGGGCGCTTCGACCAGGCCCGCCGGGGTGTCGACGCCATCCGTGACGCCGAGCATCGACACGATCGTGCGCGCCTCCAGGGCGGCGCGTGCAACAGGGCCCTCCGCGAGCGTGGTGCCCGGCTCAGTGTGTGAGATCGCCTCGACGAGTGCGGGCGGGAAGTCCCAGCGCACGGGAATATCGCCGGCCCGAGCGTACGCCACCGCCTCACGGAAGCCGCGGGGTTCAAACTATGCGAACGCCAGCCGACCGATGTTGTGCACGATGCCCGCCGTGAACGCGTGATCCGCGCCGGCCTGAGCCCGCTTCGCCAGATCCTCGGCCAGCGTGGCCACGCTGACCGAGTGTCGCCAGAAGCTGGTGCCGTCGATCTGTGGGGAGTGCGGGCAGTTCTCGACGAAGCAGATCGCCATGACGGTGGCGTGCACCGTGGGGAAACCGATCAACACGATCGCCTCGCGGGCGCTGGCGATCCGCTTCGGCGCGCCGAACGCCACGGAGTTCGCGATACGCAGCATCCGTGTCGCCAGTACGGGTTCTGCGACGATCGCCTCGGCGAGTTGTTGGGCAGAGAACTGGCCCCCTTCGGAGAGCGCCAGCACCTTCCCCGCCGTACCGCTGAGCGGATGCAGGTCTACCGCGGACTCAACGAGGTGCGCAAGCGTCGGATGGTTCATCAAGACCACCAGCGGCGAGTGATTACCATGAGCATCGAATGATCGCGGGTGCGTGGTATCGGATGAATCCCGACCCGCTGTCTCCCAGCAGCACTTGCGTTCGGCTCTGGCAATTCGCTGTCGTAAATCCGCGCTATTCCACACGTTCGTTTTTATCGGCGCTCGTCCGAGGTGCTGTTTGCGTGCCTCCTGAGTCGCAAGCTACATTAACGTACTGGCGCGCCGATCACGCACTCCCCAGTGGCGCGTCGTACTGGGCTAAATGGAGCATCACAGATGGCGAAATTCACAAAACTTAACCCCAGCGATGTCGTCGTCGGTCGTGGCCGCGCTGCTCTTGAGGCACGCCGTCCTTTCATCGAGGCGCTCGTGGCAGCAGATGCCGGCAAGGTTGAGCTCGATCGAGGTGAAAAACCAACGACGGTAAAGCGCCTGCTTCAAGACGCTGCCAAGGAGTCCGGTATGCGCATCCGCTCCTCGTGGGGTGATGCGCGTCAGCAGGTGCTCTTCTGGAAAAAGGTGGGGTCGCACTAACACTCGACATGCTGGGTGCTCGAGAGCGTGTAGCGTTCGCACCAATCATGGGCCGCGTCTGACGCGCAGCAGCCGGCACGAGCGATGGAGCACGACGTGGCACCGATACGAGTAGGCCTGATCGGCGCGAATGTCAGCGCTGGCTGGGGCGGCACCGTACACGCACGCGTCATCACCGGGCTGTCGGCCTTTGAGTTGACGGCAGTCGCGACGGCGCATCGTGAGACGGCAGACGAGTCCGCGGCCCGCTTCGGGGCGCGACTCGCCTTCGATGACTACCGCGCGCTCTCCGCGCACCCGGACATCGACCTCGTCTCGATCGCCGTGCGTGTGCCGTACCACCACGAGATGGTCATGGCCGCCCTGGAGGCGGGCAAACACGTCTACTGTGAGTGGCCGCTGGCTGCCACGCTGGCGCAGGCCGAGGAGATGGCCGCGCTTGCGAAGGCGCGCGGGGTGCGCCACGTGGTGGGCCTGCAGAACCGCGCCGACCCGGTCCACCAGGAAGCGCGGCGCCTGATCGCGGACGGCTACATCGGCGAGCCGATGACGACTCGCCTGACGTCGATCACCGGCGGCGGGCTGGTACGCGAGCTGCGCCGCACCTACCAGGTGGACCCCTCGCTGGGCGCGCACCTGCTGAGCATCACCGCGGGGCATGCCCTCGACTCGTTCCGCCACGACCTCGGCCGTTCGCTTACCGAGGTGATCGCGCAGGTCCGTACCCAGATCCCGCAGTGGCACGTCCCCGAGACGGGCGAGTCGATGACGACGAAGTCGCCCGACAACGTGATCGTCGCCGGCACCCTCGAAGGTGGTGCGACGGCTGCGGTCACAGTGGCGTCGGTGCCGTACCTCGGTGCCGGGGCCGCCTTCGAGTTCTACGGGACGGCGGGGACGCTGGTGATCTCGGCGGAGCGCGGCGGGCTGGTGCTGCGCGGCGGGCATGGCGCGGGAAGAACCCTCGAGGTGCTGCCCGTCGAGGATCACGAGCCGGTGCCGGAAGACCTGGAGCGCGGTCCGACGGCGAACGTCGCGCGTCTCTTCCAGCGTCTCGCCGCCTCGATCGAGGGCGGCGCGGGCGTGGAGCCCGACTTCAACACCGCAGTTTCGCTGCACCGCGTGCTGGCCGCCATCGAGGCGTCCTCGACGAGCGGCCAGCGGACGGCGGTGGCCTGAGGCAGGTCAGTGGCTAGGATCGGAGGAGATGGTGAACCCAGACAGCATGACATAGCCTCCATCCGTTGATGCGGGAGGACCGCAAGGAATGACGGTGCGGGCGACTTGGTACCGGTTCTGGCAAGAATTCGGGATGGCTCAGCATCACGGGGTGGGTCCTACGCCCCTAGGCCCCAGCCCGAGGAACCCCTTCCTCGACGGTCTCTTGGCAACACACCTGTACGTGTCACTCGTGGCGATCTTGGACGAAGGTCTCGAGAAAGCCCGAGAGGCAAGGGATCTAGCGTTTCCGCCTCGCTCCCGGAAGGACCTGCACGCCCGTATCGAACTGTTACGTGATGACTTATCCAACGCCGACGCACTGCACGAAGTCCGGGATCGGCGAAACGAGTTGAGTCATACTGCAGGGGATTACTCGGACTAGGCGGAACTGCACGCTGCTGCGAATCTCGCAGAGCACGAACTCATTACGCTCCAGGCAGTCGGGCCCCGACCGCACTTGGAGTTCTACTCGGAGCGTCAACCTGTAGATGCGAAGGGCCCTCGCTATGCCTTCTGGTTTCACTACAGCTGGGGGCTTAAGAATCCCGATGGAAGCTGGTCAGTGAAGGTAGAACGTGACGAGTGGGTCCATCAAGACAGCGATTAGCGTTCGGCGCGACCCATTGCCAATCACTTCGCGCCTTTCGAACCACTGGCTTCTCTGTAACCTCGAGGGAATGGTACGCCCGGACCGATTCGAACGGTCGACCGCTAGATCCGAAGTCTAGTGCTCTATCCACTGAGCTACGGGCGCATCCCCTTCATTCTACCCGCAGCGCCCGACCGCGCACCTATCATCGAGTGGTGACCAACAACAAGGCCGCCCGCGCGCGGCTCCACGATGCGCTGGCCGCGCACGCCGCCGAGCACCTCGATGAGGCGCTGGCGGCGGCTCGCGACGCGCTCCGCCTCGATCCCACGCTCGGCGAGGCCCACGCCTACATCGGCAACACGCTCGTGACTCGACGGCGTGCCTTCGATGAGGGCATCGCAGAGCTGGAGCAGGCGGCGCGGCTGCTCCCGGACGACCCGGTGGTCTGGTACACGCTGGGGTGGTGCCAGGAATTCGCCGCGAACGCCCTCGCGCACCCGCGCACCAGCCGCCGCGAGGCAAAGCTCAGCCTGACCCCGGACCAGCTCTACGCGGCGGCGCGGGTCTCGATGCTGCGCGCGCTCACCATCAACCCCGAGGAGGGCCTGAAGGGAGACATCGAGGACATCCTCGATGTGCTCGCCAAAGAGACCGGAGTGCCGTGGACGCTGGATGAGGTGGCCACCATCACCAGAGGGGGGCCCAGGGGAGGGCAACATGCCACACCTGCCGCTGGATGACGGCTGCAACCTCTACTTCGATGTGCACGGGCCGCCTCCGGGTACCGCACCTGCGGTCTTGCTCGCGCACGGCGCGGGAGGCAACGCGCTGGTCTGGTGGCAGCAGATCCCGGCCTTCCGCGAGCGCTACACCACCATCGCCTTCGACCACCGCGCGTTCGGCCGCTCGCCAGACATCGAGGATGGCCCGGGGCGTATCGCCTTCGGCACCGACACCCTCGCCCTGCTGGACCACCTGCAGGTGCCGCGAGTCCACTTCGTGGCGCACTCGATGGGCGGGCGCACGGCCTTCGGGCTCTTCACGCGCGCGCCGGAGCGCGTCGCCTCGATCACCTACTCGGGCACCAACGGCGGCGTGACCGACGAAGCAGCGCGCACCCGCAAGGCCGCACTCGAAGAGGAGGGGTTCTTCGCCGGATCGCTCCTGCGCCGCGCCCTCGCCGACGACTTCTACGAGGAATCCACGCACCTAGCGTTCCTGTACCGGCAGCTCCGCGGCATCAACCCACCGCGCCCGCGCGACTTCCTCGCGCCCTTCCCTCGACGCATGAACTACCGCGGAGGCGGCGTCGCCGAGCGCCTGGCGGAGGCGGGTATCCCCATCAAGTGGGTCATCGGCGAGAAGGACCGCGTGGTGGCGCCGGAGCTGATCCGCCGCTCGCACGAACTCACGCCGGGCTCGCGCTTCGAGGTGATCCCACGGGCCGGCCACTCTTCGTACTTCGAGCGCGCCGAAGCGTGGAACCACGCGGTCCTTGGCTTCATCGCCGATGTCGAGGCCGGGCGATCTGGCCTCGGTTAGCGCAGCGAGTCGGAGTGCGACAGCCAGCCAAGCTGACGCATTCGGGGGTGCTCGCGGCCGTGTCTCGCGGCGGCGCGGAACAAGCCGCCGCAGTCGCCACAAAACTGGAGGGGTTTGAGGCGATCCTGCTCGGTGACGGGGCGCAGCCGAGCGCGTTCGACCACCTCCAAGGGATCCTCGACGGCGCGTGCCGCCTCGAGGTGGTCGCAGTCCCAGTAACAGCCATGGGGGCAGAACTCGGTCATAGAGGTGGAGTGTACGGCGCACCGTCTCCGTTCGTGGTGAGCCTGCCGAACCACGACGCCTGCCCCGATCGTGCCCCGAGGCGGGTGGGGCGTGCCATCGAGGTCGATGTTGGGGGTTCGACAGGCTCACCACGAACGGATAACGGAAAAGTTCCTCGATACTCCTGACTGCTGCCGATCGGCCTAGTCACACCAGGGTGATCGGCTCCCAGCGCTTCGCCATCCGCGCCTCGGTCTTTGCCGCCACCGCGGCGCCGCGCTTCGCCTGTACCAGTTCGATGACCTTGTGGCGGCACTCACCGTTGATGTCCTGGTGACCGCAGACGTTGCAGGGGAAGCGCTTGCAGTCGAGCGTGACTTCCTCGTTGAGCGTGCGCAGCCACTCGCCGCGCATGTACGACTTCTGCGTGCCGCTATCGACGTGGTCCCACGGCAACGGCTCCCACAGCTCGCGCTGGCGGTAGGCGTACTCCCACGGGTCGATGCCGTACTCCTCGAACGCCGCCTGCCACAGCGACCAGTCGTGGTGCTCTGACCACGCGTCGAACTTCGCGCCTCGACGCCAGGCGCTTTCGATGACGTCCGCCACGCGACGATCACCCCTCGACAACACGGCTTCGAGCAGGGACTTCTCCGGGTCCTCCCAGGTGAACTGGATGCCGGCGCGCTTGCAGCCCTCGCGGAGGATCTGGTGGCGACGGCGCAGCGTGGCGGCGTCGCACTGGCCAAGCCACTGGTACGGCGTGTGCGCCTTCGGGATGAAGTTCGAGGTGGAGACGCGCACACGCGCCCGACCAGCGATGTGACGTCGTCCGATCGCCTTCACCTCGGAGGCGATACGCACGATCTCCTCGACATCGAAGTCGGTCTCCGTGGGCTGCCCGACCATGAAGTACATCTTCACGGACGTCCAGCCGTTGGCGAAGGCGTTCTCCGCCGCGGAAAGCAGGTCCTGCTCCGTGACGAGCTTGTTGATCGTGTTACGCAGCCGCTGCGAGCCGGCTTCCGGAGCGAGGGTGAGCGTGTGCTTCTTCCCCCTCGAGACGGCGTTTGCCACCTCCACCGAGAACGAGTCGACCCGCGTCGACGGGATCGAGATCTTCAGCCCTCGCTCGCCGTAGGCATCCATCAGCGCGTTCACCATCGGCACGATGTCGCGGTGGTCGGTCGTCGATAGCGACATCAACGAGAGCTCATCGTAGCCAGTGTTGTCCAGGAGCTCCCCGGCCGCGCGCACAACTTCCTCAACGCTGCGTTCGCGCGTCGGGCGGTAGATCATCCCGGCCTGGCAGAAGCGGCAACCCTGCGTGCAGCCCCGCTGGATCTCGATCGTCGCGCGATCGTGGACCACCTCCATGAACGGCACGATCGGCTTCGTGAGCGATGGAGGCAGCACCTGTACCACGCGCCTGGTCACGCGCGGCGGCGCGGCATCATCGACAGGGACGGTCTTCGCGAGTCGGCCGTCGGCGCTGTACTCCGCCGTGTACAGCGACGGCACGTAGACGCCGGGAATGCCGGCCAGCTTGCGATGCAGTTCGCGGCGCGGCCCACCTCCGGCGGCCTTCCACGCGGCCATCGTGTCCGCGACCTCCTCGATGACTTCTTCGCCCTCGCCCAGAACGAAAGCGTCGATGAAGGCGTGCATCGGCTCGGGCTCGAGGGCAGCCGAGCCGCCGGCGATGACCAGCGTGTCGGTGTCGCTTCGGTCCGCGGTGCGTACGGGGATGCCGCAGAGGTCGAGCAGGTTGAGGACGTTGGTGAAGCACACCTCGTATTGCAGGGTGATGCCGAGCATGTCGAACTCGTGCACGGGATGGCGCGTCTCGAGGGAGCGCAGTGGCTCGTCACGCTCGCGGAGCAGCGCCTCGAAGTCCGTCCATGGCGAGAAGACGCGCTCGCAGAGCGTGTCCCCCCGTCGGTTCAGGATGTCGTAGAGGATGGCAATGCCGAGGTTCGCCATGCCGAGGTCGTAGAGGTCCGGATACGCGATCGCGACGCGGAGCGCGTGCGTGTTCCAGTCCTTGACCATCGAGTGCATCTCGCCCCCGGTGTACCGGCTGGGCTTCGACACGCGCCCGATGAGCAGCTCGTACAAGGCGGCGTCGCCCGCGCGGCTACCCCCGTGTACGGCGAGCAGCGTGGTGGTCATGGCGTGGCCTCCTCGAGGGTGGTCCCGAGCGTCGCGTTCGTGTGGGTCGAATGTACTGAAGCGGCGCCCAGCAGCGCTAGCGCCAGCCGATGGCTAGGGGAAAGCGGCCGCGTACTGCGGGTAGAGCGCCGCGTGAACGAGGGCGGCGATGCCCTGAATCGTCTCGATGCCGCCCTCGAGGGTCTCGTTCTGCGCGGTCAGCACCGCAATTGAATACGCGACGCCCCCGGTAGCCGAGGGCAGCGGCACCAGCACGCCGGCGCTTCCGGCCCGCCAGCCATCGGCTACCGGGAACCAGCCGTCCTTGACGCCGACCACCGCACCCTCCGTCGCGACCAGCGACCCACCCACGCCCCAGCGCTGGTCCTCCGACACGTGCGCGAGCAGGTTGAGCGCCAGTGCTCTGTCGTCCGATGACACGAGATCGGCAAAGGCGAGCCGGGCCAGCAGTATGGCGACGCCCGCACCGGAAGCGCGGCTGTCGCCCCATGCCCAAGGGTCGGGAACGATGCCGCCTCCCACAACTCGCTCGAGGTATGCGTCGATTCCGGCGGCGCCGCCAAGCTGATCCCAGAGCCACGTGGCGCTGTCGTTGTCACTCCAGGTCACCATCGGGTCCAGAAGCGCGATCTCCTCGGCGGTCACCGTGCGGCCTTCCGACTCCGCGGCGTCGAGGACGGCCAGCATGATCACGAGCTTCACAATGCTTGCCATCGGGACCGCGACCTCGGGGTTGGCCACGTAGATCGTGCGGTATTCCGGCACCACGACCGCAGCGGTTACGCTCCCGCCTGACGCCTCGATAATGTCGGCGACCCCGGGCGCGAGTTCGTCGAGCGGACGCACATAGAATCCGTCGAGGAACCCGAGCTGCTCATCCGAAAGGAATACGACCTCGTCTGGCCCGTCGTGGCGGAACTCGTAACCGTCGAACAGGAGCTGGGCCTTCGTGCCATAGATCTTCGAGTTGCGGTGGCTCACCGAGGTCGGGGGGGCGGGATCCTGCGCGAAGGTGGGCGACAACTGGTCAACGGGCTCTATTGCCGCCGTGAGCGCTGCCGCCAGTGCGGCCAGGGCAGATGGAAGCGGCGTGACAACCCGCACGATGCGTGGGGGGGCGATCGTGACGGCCGACGGTTCAGGAGACAAGCAGCCAACAATAGCAATCGCGGCTACCCAGAGAGCGGTCCACTGCACTAACCAAGCATAACAGATCCGACTGTTAACGACGCTCAGGACAGTCCCGCGAGTGGACGCGTGCGCTATCGTGCGACCTCGAAGCGAGCATCCTCGCGCACACTTACGTCGAGTTGGAGTGCCCTATGCAGCGGGTCACCGTCGGCAACGTGGAGATCACCTCGCTCATCGATATGGCATCGCCTTCGAGCGCCGCGCGAGTGTACGTAGAGAACGCGGACCGCCTCGGTGAGTATCAGGATCTCCTCGATGCCGCGGGCAATCTGGTGCTGACCTTCGCCAGCTTTCTCCTGCGAGCCGATGGACGCACTGTGCTTGTCGATGCGGGGAATGGCCCCGAGGCGCAGGGCAAGCTGATGGAGGAGCTCGCCGCGGCGGGGGTGCGTCCCGACGAAATCGACGCGGTGGTCTTCACCCACCTCCACGGCGACCACACCGGCTGGAACCTAGACCGCGACACGGGCGCGCTTCGCTTCCCGAAAGCGCGCTACCTGGTGCCGAGGGGTGACTGGGAGCACTACCGCACGCAGGAGCCGCCGCCCCGGTCCTTCTCCCGCGACGTCGCACCACTCGAGGCGCTGGGCGTCCTGGAGCTGATCGACGGCGAGCACACGATCTCGCCCTCGTTAGTCACGTTGCACACGCCCGGGCACACGCCGGGTCACATGTCGGTGGTCGTGACCTCGCAGGGGCAGCACGCCTACGTCATCGGTGACGCATTCCTGACGCCCGTAGACGTGGCCGAACCTGACTGGGTGACGACCTGGGACTGGATGCCGGCGCCGGTACGGGAGACGCGCCAGATGCTGCTCAGCCGCATCGAAAGTTCGAACCTGCTCGTGGCGGCATCGCATCTGCCCGATGGGCTTGGCCACTTCGGCAGGTCCGAAGGCCGCCGCACCTGGCGAGTCCTGTCGTAGCCCGCGCCATCCGCTGCTAGCGGATCAACACGCCAAGCTGGTCGGCGACCGCCCGCACATCCCCGGGCGGCATGTGCAGCAGCTGAAGATCCGCCCCGAGGGAGGCGCGCTCCTGCAGCTGCTCCTTGACCGACTCGATCGGGCCGATGACCTCGATCTCGCGGACCATGTCCTCGGAGACCGCCATCAGCGCGCCTTCCGCGTCTCGGTTTGCCCACGCTGTCCTCGACGCCGCAACTTCAGCCTCGAAGCCGTTCCGCTCGAGCATCTGCCAGTAGAAGTTGCCCATTCGATTGACGTAGTGCCAGAGCGGACGGCGCGCGGCGCGCCATTGCTCCTCGTCGTTGGTACCGTCGAGGACGAAGTGGTAGGTCTGCACCGCCATGTCCACGCTCTTGGGGGCCCGACCGGCCTCTCGTGAACCATGGGCCAGCTGCTCGCGGAGCGCCCCGAGCTGGTGCATCGGCCAGTGTATGGGCATGAGCCCGTCGGCGACCTCGCCGGTCTGGTGGATCGACTTCGGCGTGATCGCAGCCAGATAGACCGGGATGTGGTTGCGCGGCCGGTCGTAGTCCAGCCGGAACCCGCGCTGCAGCTTGAAGATCTCACCGTCGTAGTTCAGCTTCTCGCCGCTGATCAGGATGTTGAAAATCTCGACGTACTCACGGATGCGCTGAAGCGGCTTCTTGAACGGGATGCCGTGGAAGTGCTCCACCACGTACTCGGCAGATGAGCCCATCCCTAGAACCATGCGGCCCCCCGACAGCACATCGAGGGCGCCGAACTCCTGCGCGAGGCCTGCGGGCGTCCTCGAGAAGCAGTTCACGATCGACGTGCCGATCTTGATGTTCTTCGTGTTGGTAGCAAGGACGGCGAGGAATGGCAGCGAGGAGATGCCCCATGCCTCCGGACTCACAACCAGCTCATATCCGAGGTCGTCCGCGATCTTGATCTTCGCCAGCGAGTCGCGCCAGTCGCCGCCCATGCCCGTCAGTAAACCAAGCCGCACAGTGCCTCCTCTGGGGGTTCTCGCGTTCCCGCTCGGTCGCGGAATCGAGGGTGATCCTAGGGCAAGCTCGTTCGCCCCCGCGCACTGCGTCTCATCCCTTGCCCGGATCGCCCCCAACGACCGATGCTGGAGTGGCTCTGTGCACCCCGCACCTTGATTGGGACCGACATGCCTCGATGCTCCGTGTGGCGCCGCGAGATCTCGATGTTCGCCGTAATAGCGGTGCTGCTCGCGGTCGGGTGCGGCGGATCAAGCGCTGACGGCAGCACGAAGGGCAGCTCAGGATCGCCGACGGCCCCCCCAGACTGGTCGGCCGAGGCCCTAGGCAAAGAGGCCCAGAAGGCCGCGGTGACACCAATTGTCATCAACTCGGCACTCGGCGTCGGCGTCAATCGAATCGAGATCGCGCTCTTCGGGAAGGAGCAGCAACTCGTCACCGACGCAACGAACGCGAAGCTGCGACTGTTCAGTCTCGAGGGCGACCGGGGGCTGCTGGTCTCCGAGCACCCGCTCACTTCCTCGACGTTGCCACAGGCAGGCACCATCCATCAGCATGCGGACGGCGCACAGCACCTCCACGAGTCCGGGGGCGTGACGATGTACGTGACCGGGCTAGAACTTCCGCGCGCCGGGTTCTGGGGGGCCGAGGTCTCGTTCGTCCAGGGCGGGCGGCAGCATCGCCAGCGCCTGCGCTTCGCCGTGCTGCCAACCACGCCGGAGCCGACGATCGGCGCGACGGTTCCTGCCAGCGTCCAAAAGACACTGCGCGACGGCATTCCGCTCGCTGACCTCGACACTTCGGCGGCACCTCAGGCAGCGCTCCATGAGCTCACAATCGCCGAGGCGGTCGGTAACGGAAAGCCTTCGATCATCGCTTTCGCGACACCAGCCTTCTGCCAGACGCGTCTCTGTGGACCGGTGGTCGAGACGGTGGTGGTTCCCGCCGCCCAGAAGTACGGCACTCGCATCAACACGCTGCACGTGGAGCCGTACGACGTGCCCGCTGCGCGCACGGGCATCCTCAAGGGGGAACCGGTGATTGACGAGTGGGGGCTACAGACCGAGCCATGGGTCTTTGTCATCGGCAAGGACGGTCGCGTACGCGACAAATTTGAGGGCATCCTCAGTCCGGAAGAACTCCTCGCAGCCATCGACCGCGCGCTGGCTGCATGGTAGCCGTCAATCGTATCACGGACGGCATACCTCGGTTTACCTCGAGGGGCGCTCGGCGACGTGCAGGGCGACTGTCCCGAGCATGAAGCGCTCGACACGTCGGATCTCGAAGCCTGCTCCGCGCAGCCGGGCGGTCAATTCTGGCGGTGTCAGAAAGTGGTCGACCGAGACCGGCAGGTAGCGGTAGGCGCTCGCGTGACCGGAGACGGCACGCCCGAGCAGCGGTACGACCTTCGAGAAGTGCAGGCGGATCGCAGGCCGTAGCGGGTGCGGGCCCAGCTTCGGAATCTCTAGGATGGCCAACCGGCCGCCGGGTTTGAGGACGCGCCTAGCCTCCGCGAACGCGCCGTCGAGGTCGGGGATGTTGCGCACGACGAAGGCGCCGCACCACCCCTCAACCGACTCACTGGCAAGTGGGAGGAGGGTCGCGTCACCAAGGGCGAAGGTGGCACGGCTGGCCCCTTGTGCGCGTGCCTTGCGCTGCGCGTGCTCCAGCATCGGCAGCGCGAAGTCCAGGCCGAGCACTGCGCGCGCGCCCGCCTCGAGGCAGGCGAACGAGAGGTCACCGGTGCCGCAACCGACATCGACGATGCGATCGCCCGGTCGCACGAGTTCAAGCGCAGCGGCTCGCCGCCACGCGTGGTGTCGACCGCCCGTCATCAGCGTGTTCATCAGGTCGTAGCGCGCGGCGATGTCCTCAAACATCTCGCGGACGTATGGCGCGCGGTCGGCGCCCGCCTCGAAGAGGCGTTCGGGCGAACCAGGTTCGTGAGTCACCCGTCGAGGGTAGGTCGCGCACCCGCGGCAGGCGAGCATATGTCGATGCCTCACTGTTCCGATGTTCGCAATTGTGGTTTGAGTGTGGGCTGGTCTGTTGGAAATTACGCCCGGGGCGATCTTCGCGGCCGGTAGTCTCCGATCAAGTCGGACGGGGTGCAGACGGGGCAAGCTGCAAGGAGCCCCGGCTGCAGCAGACCAAGACCGACCTAGGATCGCGCACCGCCGAGCGCTCGGCGGCGCGCGATTTGCTTTTCGGCGAGCCGTAGGTCGACGGTGCTCGACTCACCCGATCAGGCGCCTGACCAGAACTGGCGTTCCGGCTATACTTCCTCAATCCCGCGCTCCCCGCGCACACGGAACACTCATCGATGGCCTACGCCGTCCGTCTCCTTCCCTGGGCGCCCGAATACGGCACGTCGATGCAGTTCGACGCAGATGGCGTGGCGCCCAACTTTGATGTGGACACCGCCATTGAGCAGGCGCGGTGGGCGGCCGTCACGCCGTCCGGGGAACGCGCCTCGGCGGTACAGGTGATCGATGGTGTACGTCGCGTCGAGGCCCACGCCTTCGCGGACGGTCCCGCAGGCGAGCCGCTGTTCGGCCTCTTCGGTTCGTTCGGCGTGGGAGCGGTGCGCTGCGCAGGCGAATGCGCGTGGGTCCTCGATGACGCACTGCGCATCGAGCGACGCTACTTCCAGGCGGGCGGCGAGGCCCGCGAGTACACGTTCCGCGTCGGCGGGCACGAGCTGCGCTTTGCGCCGGAACAACGCTCCGAGGCGAGCGCGAACGGCCTGGTCGATGCGCTGAACCGCGCGATGCTCGACGCCGAGTCGCTGCTCGCGGACACGCTCGCCCTCGACGAGTCGGCGCTCACGCTCGTCGATGGGCCGCTGCGCAATCTCCGCGGACCGGGGCGCCGCGTCGTCGGCTACGTGAAGCGCGTGATGCAGTGGTACGTGAGCCCCCTGGAGCAGCGACTGCTCTCCTCCCTGCGCACGGGGGAGCGCACGCCGCTTTTCCGCGTCACCGACCCGGAGGACGCCGCGTCGCCGGGCCGCTACTGCTGGTACCTGCGTATCGCCGAGCTGCCCGCGAACTTCCATCCGCTGAGCGGCATCGTACGTCTCGAGGTGCCGGGCGCGCTACCGCTCTCGCGTGCGGTCGCGCTCGCGGATCAGTCGTCGCTCTCGATCCCGCGTCTCGCCTCGACGCCTGCGCGGGACCCGAGGGCGCCCCAGAACCTGGTGCCGGTAGGCGCGCTGGAGGCGACGCTCACGCACCGCCTGGGTGACCGGGAGTGGATCCGGCGGCTGCTCACCACGCACCTGGCGGCAGGCTCCGCCGACGGCCTGCCCGCTCCCGCACCAGCACCTATCGAGGTACGTGTATGACCATTCCATCCGTGCCCGCTGGCCTCGAGGCACTCGTGTCCGCGTTACCGCCCGAGGGCGATCAGGCCTCGATCGACTTCGCCGGCTTCGTGCTCGGCACCGAGCGCAACGCCTCCACTCCCCTCGATTTCTGGGTGTACGTCGACCCCTCGCGCTACCTCCAGCTGGATGACGTGGTGCATGTGCGTTCGCCGCTGCCGGACGGTCAGACCGTCGATGTCTACGGCGTGGTGGACGAGGTACGCGCAACGCAGGAGGGGGTGCGGTTCGCCTCGGACGTAGCGCTAACACGCTCAGGGGTGCTACCCGCGGAGACCGCCGTAGCGGCGCACGTCTCCGTAACCCGCGTGGAGCCCGAGATCTTCGTGCCGCCGCTGCCCGGCCAGCCGGTGGCGCACGCGCACGGTGAGGCGCGCGAGCAGGCGCTGTTCTTCGACCAGATGAAGACGCGCATTCCCCTCGGGGTGTCGAGGGCGGGCGAGCCCGTGCTCGGCAACTTCGACTTCCTCAACGGCACGCGGGGCGCGCACGTCAACATCTCGGGCATCTCAGGCGTCGCCACCAAGACCTCGTACGCAATGTTCCTGCTGTACGGGCTCTTGCAAGGCGGCGCGCTGGGCGTCGAGGCCGACAAGGCCCGCTCGCTGGTCTTCAACGTGAAGGGCGAGGACCTGCTCTTCCTCGACCGCCCGAACTCGACGCTCTCCGATCTTGATCGCGAGCGTTACGCCGCCCTCGGGCTGCCGGCGCGGCCGTTCGACTCCGTGGCGTTCTTCGCGCCCGCCAAGCGCGGTGGTCGTGGCGCCTCGACGGTGCCGGACACCGGTACGCGGATGGAGAGTGTCACAGGCTTCTACTGGACCATCCGCGAGTTCTGCGCAGAGGGGTATCTGCGATTTCTCTTCGCGGATGCTGACGATGACCGCTCTCAGATCGGCTACGTGGTGGGCCTCGTAGCCACACAGTTGCAGCACGCCGCGCGTGCGTCACGAGGCGCACAGCCGTCCGTGGACATCGGTGGCGCGACGATCGCGACGTTCGACGACATCGTCGAGGCGATCGCGCAGCAGACTGACCCGGACCAGGGCGGCATGTGGGCGAGTCGGGCAGCGGCGGGCACGGTGCATGCCTTCCTGCGCCGTCTTGAGGCGGCCGCCCCGCACGTCGGGCACCTGATCCGAGGCGACGCCGCGGGCGACGACGCGGCGCATCGCGTCGACTGGACGCACACGCAGGTGACGGTCCTCGACCTGCACCGGCTGCATGACCGCGCGCAGCGGTTCGTCGTCGGGGTCGTCCTCAAGCGCATGTTCGAGGAACGGCTCGCGAGCGGACACAGCCGCCCGCTGACCTTCGTGGTCCTCGACGAGTTGAACAAGTACGCACCGCGCGAGGGGTCCAGCCCGATCAAGGACGTGCTACTCGATATCGCCGAGCGCGGGCGTTCGCTCGGCGTCGTCCTTATCGGCGCGCAGCAAACCGCCTCCGAGGTGGAGTCGCGCGTGGTGGCCAACTGCTCGTTCCGCGTGGTCGGCCGCCTCGATGCCGCGGAGGCACAACGCAGCGAGTACGGTTTCCTGACGCAGGCCGCCCGAGCGCGCGCGTCGCTCCTGAAGCCGGGCAGCCTTATCCTCCAGCAGCCAGATATCCCCGTGCCCCTGCTCGTCCAGTTCCCGCGCCCCGCCTGGGCCACGCGCCAGTCCGAGGCACCAGAGCCCGACCACGCGTTGCTGTTCGAGCGCTTCAAAGACTGAGGACTGATGCGATTCCTGCACACCGCCGACTGGCACCTGGGCCGCACGATCCGCGGGCGGAGCCGCCATGGTGAGTTCGAGGTGGTGCTCGCCGAGCTTGTCGACATCGCCCGCACCGAGCAGGTGGAGGCGATGCTCGTCTGCGGCGACATCTTCGATACCAGCGCACCGTCGCCCGATGCGGAACGGCTGCTCAACGACACACTGCGCGAGTGCGTCGGGCTCGGTATCCAGGTAGTGCTGCTGGCGGGGAACCACGACAACCCGCGCAGGCTGGAGGCCCTCGGGCGGCTCTCTGACCTCCTCGGTGTCTTCGTGCAGTCGACGGTGCGCGCGCCCGACGACGGAGGCGTGATCACGCTGCACGGCGCCGAGCATGTCGCACGCATCGCGGCTGTGCCTTGGATCCGCGAGGGTCACATCATCGATGCGGCGGCACTCTTCGGTTCCGAGCACGACGCGCGCGTGCAGACCTACGCCGACCAGGCGGGCGGCGTACTGCGCGCGCTCTGCCGCGACTTCACTCCCGAGACCGTCAACATTCTGGCCGCCCACGTCTTCGTGGATGGCGCGCAGCTCGCGAACCTAGACGGGTCGGAGCGGCTGCTGCACGTCGGACAGGCGTACGGCGTGAACCCCGCGGCGCTCCCCACCTCGCCGCAGTACCTCGCGCTCGGACACATTCACCAGCCCCAGGAGATCCGCGGCACGCCGGTTCCCGCTGCCTACAGCGGCTCGCTGCTGCAGCTCGATTTTGGCGAGCGCGGCCAGCAGAAGGTGGTGCGCATCATCGATGCCGTGCCGGGCCTCCCGGTCACGCAACGGCCCGTGCCACTCACCAGCGGCCGCCCGCTCATGGAGGTGCGGGGGACGCTCGCCGAGGTGGCGCGCGCCGCCGACGCAGCGCCGGGGGCGCACCTGCGCGTCGTCCTCGACGTGGACCGACCCGAGCCCGGCATGGCGCAGCGCGTGCGCGACCTGCTGCCCGGCGCCGTCGATGTGCGCCTGCAGTACGAGCGCCTCGCCGAAGACGTCGAGGAGCCCGTACTCGGGCGGCTAGCGCCGGTCGACCTCTTCGCGCGCTACTACCGTTCACAACACGGGGTGGAGCCGAGCACGGAGCTGATCGCGCTGTTCTCGGAGCTGGTTGCCGACGAGGCTCGCGAGGTGACCGGCGCCTCGCGCGTACCCGTCCGAACAGCGCCGCCACCACGCTCCGCGCCGGCGTGGGTTGAGGCTTGAAGCCGATCCGCCTCGAACTGCGCGGGTTCACGGCGTTCCGACGCCCCGCTGTCGTCAACTTCAAGGATCGCTCCCTCTTCGCCATCACCGGACCGACAGGCGCCGGGAAGTCGTCCCTCCTCGATGCGATGACCTGGGCGCTGTACGGCCATGTGCCACGCGTCGGGCGCGCCACACACCAGCTCGTCACCCACGGCGAAAAGTCGATGGCGGTGCGCTTCGACTTCAGCGCCCGCGGCCAGGTCTTCCGCGTCACGCGCACCACGGCGGGCGCGATCGGCACGCGACTCGAACAGCGCGTCAGCGACGGACTGGATGGCGGTCGCTGGAAGCTGCTGGCGGATCGCGCCGGGGACGTCACGAAACAGGTCGGGGACGTGATCGGCCTCGACTACGCGACCTTCATTAAGACCATCGTGCTGCCGCAGGGTGAGTTCGGCTCGTTCCTGCGAGGCGAAGAACGCGAACGCCGCGACATCCTCAGCACCCTCCTTGGGCTGGGCACATACGAGGCCGCCGGACATGCGGCCCGCTCCCGCGCGCGCGAGGCACAACAGGCGGTAGCACACCTCAACCGACAACTCGAGAACATCACGTTTGCCACACCTGAAGCCCTCAAGAGTCTGCTCGCGGAGCGCCTCAGCCTTGCCGCCACCGTTACCGACAACGATGCCATGCAGGTAGGCCTCCGGAGATTGACGACGGTAGCCACCGCGCACGTTGAGGCGACGCGGGCGCTCACCGAGGCCGAGCGCGCTGATGCCGCTGCTGACGCCGCGCGTGCCGGCGCCGAGCAGTCACTGATCGAGGCGCAGACAGCGCTGGAGGGCGCGCGCGCCGCCGTGGCGCAGTTGAGCGCCGAACGGACCGCCCTCGGCTACGACGCCGCGGCGCACCGACGAGTGCAGCAGGCCGTGCAGTTCATCGACGCTCGGGCCGCCGGTCTCCGTGCTCTGGAAGAAGCGCGCGTCGCTGAGACTCTGGCCCGTGCCGTGCTCGATGAGGCGACCCACTCGGCCATCGCCGCCGAGGAGCACCGCGCAGCACAGCGCACTCGCTCCGCAGAGGCACAGGATGCCCACGCTGGAGCACTCGCCTCGCTGCGCAGCCGCGTACTCCACGGACGCTCGCTCGCGATCGGCCTGGCTACCGCCGAACACGCTGCCGAGGCCGCCGAGAACGCCGCCGACGAGACTGCGCGCGCCGCCGACGAGGAAGCAGCGACTCTCGGAGAGTCCATGCGCCAGGCCGAAGCACTGGCGACGGATGCGCGAGAGATCGCTCTGGAGGAGGAGCGCGTGGCAACGGCCCTCGAGGCCGCACGCGTGGACCTTGCCGCACTGGAGGGCACGGGCGTGGAGACGGCCAGCAAGGCCGCCATCGCCGACGCCACACTGACAGAGCGTCGCGTTCAGCTCGAAGCGATTCGGACGCAGCACGCGGCGGCAGCACTGCGTGCAGATCTGGCGCCCGGCGACCCGTGCCCCGTGTGCGGCGGACCAATCACACAGCTCGCGCTGCACACCACGCCCGACCTCGATGCGGCAGACGCAGCGGTCAACGAGGCCGGGGCCAGCCTGCGCAGGGCGCTCGATGAGCAGCGCACCTCACAGGCGAGTGCCGCCGCCGCTGCTGCCCGTCTCCAGTCGCTCGACGAGGAACGTAAGCGGGTGCAACAGCGCCGTGCCGTCTTCGAGTCCCGAGCAGGATCTGGGCCGCGCGGCCAGGGCGATGCGGCGGCGCTAGCGACCGCGGTCAGAGCGGCCGTCACGACGGCGAATGGCGCGCGTACCGAGGCTGCACAGCACCATACCGAGCTTGCGTTGCTGCGAAACGCACGGCACACCCTGGAGCTTCGCCTGGCAGAAGCTGCCCCGCGCCTTGGTGCGCGTGCGGACGGCCCGGTCACCCCGGTGGGCACATCCACCGACGGTGCTCGGGAGCTGACCATGGAGCTGAGCGGGCAGCTTGCCATCGAGCGGACGCTCGCGAGCAGGCTCACGGCAGCCGAGGAGGAGGCGCGCCTCGCCGATGAGGTCGCGACACGTACGATCGAGGAGGCTGCACGAGCGAGTGTGGGCCTGGAGGACCGCGCCGCTGCTACCCGTGCTGCCGAGCACCAGCTGGAGACAATGACCGGGGGCGCCCTCGATCCAGCGTGGGGCGACGATCCGTGCGCCGTGCTGGCCTGGCAGGACGCGCTGGCGGCGCAGGCCGTACGCATCGATGAATCCGCCGAACTGGCCAGTACGGAGCTCGCCGTACGCACTGACCGGGCCCTGCGGGCACAGGCGCCGCTGGATCGAGCACGCACGGACGCCTCAGCGGCCTCGACCGCACTGGAAGGCGCGCGCACGGCGGCGGCAGCAGCCGACACCGTGTTCGCAGCGCAGTGGCGCGAGCTGCTGGGGAGCGACGTGGGACGAAGCGTACTCGCCCTCCAACAGCTGACGCAGCGCGTTGAGGCGGAGGCGCGGGAGCTTGCCGGTCGTATCGGCAGCATCGAGGCACGCCTCGATCAGGCGCGGGCGGAGGTCAAGCAGGCATCGCAGCTGCGCAATGACATCGCCGGGTGCGAGGCGACCGCCTCGATTTCGGGCGCGTTGGAGCGCGAGCTGCAAGCGGACCACTTCATCGCCTACGTGCAGCACGAGGCGCTCTCCGTCCTCGCAGCCGACGCCTCATCCAGGCTGCTCCATCTCACCGGCGGGCGCTATCGCCTCGTCGGGGAGTCCGACGAGTTCTACGTGATCGATCACCTGAACGGCGACGAGAAGCGCTCCGTGCGCACGCTCTCGGGAGGCGAGACGTTCCTGGCGAGCGTCGCGCTGGCCCTCGCCCTGTCGGAGCGCCTGCCGGAGCTGGCGGGAGTCGGTGCTGCGCTCTCCCTCGAGTCACTGTTCATCGACGAGGGGTTCGGCTCGCTCGACCCGGCCTCGCTCGACATCGCCATCGAGGGACTGGAACGCCTCGCTGGAGGCCATCGCTTGATCGGCGTGATCTCGCACGTCCCGGAGATCGCGGAGCGCCTGCCGGACCGGATCGAAGTGCTCAAGGCTCCCGAGGGCAGCACAATCGCGGCCGACCGCGATCGCATCCACGACATCAGCGACTTCGCCGAACTGATCGAGGCCTGAGTCCGGACCTCCCGGCTGCCTCCGTGGCACCTAGTCGCTGCTGAACTTCGCGCCGGACGCGAGCTGAGCCACGAACGACACGGCCGAGATGACGAGCGCACCGGCGATGGCGCTCCAGAAGCCCTCGACGCGGAAGTGGAGCCCGAGCTGGCCGGCCGCCCACGCCGTGGCGCCAAGCATCGCGGCGTTCACGACCACGACAAACAGCCCGAACGTCGCCACAACGAGGCAGCATGAGGCAAAGAGGGCCAGCGGTCGCAGCACCATATTCACCATGGCGAAGATCGCGGTCGCTGCCACCAACGATTGCGAGTTGCCAACCTCGATGCCCGGGACGATCGCGGCGGCGAGCGCGATCCCGGTCGCGTTGACGGCAAGGCCTACGAGGAACTCCCGCGGGCCCCGCGGTGAGCGCGGGCCTGGAGTATAGATGAACGTCCTGTGCACCACTCCACTGTAGCCAGCGTCAGAACGCAGCGCCTCGATGAGGCACGCGCTACGCTCCTGAGGCGGCGGTGAAGCGGAAGTTACTCCATGACCATGGCTGCTGGCTCTAACCAGATCATTGATCGCGCGCTCCGCGCGGCCCGCCTCGATGAGGCGGTGTACTCAGAGGTGGCGCGCGACCCAGCCGCCACCTCGCAGGCGCTGATGATCGTCGTCGGCGTCGCCATACTCGGTGGCATCGGTTCGTTGCGCGGCGGGGTGGTCCCGCTGATCTTTGAGCTGCTCCTGGGGCCGCTTCTCTGGGTACTCAGCTCGGCGCTCATCTACTTCGTGGGGAGCCGGCTGTTCAACGTCCAGAGAGTCACCTGGATCGAGGTCGCGCGGGCTACCGGGTTCGCCCAGGTCCCTGGCGCCCTGAATATTCTCGGGATCATCCCCGTTGTCGGCGCGCTCGTCGGTCTGGTTGTCCTCGTCTGGTCACTCGCGACGGGCGTGTTCGCGGTTCGCGCCGCCCTGCAGCTGCCCACCGGGCAGGCCATCATCACCATGGTGGTCGTGTGGATCATCGCAGCCGTCATGGTTGGGGCGTTCCTCGGTTCGCTACTCGGACTCGGCATGGGCAGCTCGATGATGTACCGCTAGCCGCGCCTCGACCGATCGTTCCCCCTCATATCTCGTCGAGGCGGATGGCGCGGCTCTCGTTCCAAGAGCGCCACACCGCCTCGGTGAGCCGCATGTACTCGACGCCATCCTCGAAGCTGGTGAGTTCAACCGGGGTCCCCTCGCGAATCGAGGTGACGAAGTCCCGCTCAACGGTCCATGAGCCTTCGGTGCCGGGGTCGGGCGCGAGTGGCGCAGGCGCACCGCCGAGCGGCGCCAGCGCCATCGTGTCGTCCATTCGCCACTGCAGCGTGGCACGACTCCCGTGGATCGTGATCCCCGCCGGGTCGAGCGGATTCGCCGCGACGGTGCTCAGGCGATACGTCGCGCGCGCGCCGTTCGACATCCGCGCCAGCACGCCGAGACTGTCGGGGACGTCAACGGTGGTCGCGCGGCCGGTCTCGGCGTCCGTGCGCTCACGCACGAAGATCGACGCGTCCGCCTGTACCACCTCGGTGGCCCCAAACCAGCGGTGCACCATCTCGGCGAGGATCCCGAAGATCATCGTGTTCGTGCCGGAGTAACGCTGCTGCTCGCGCCAGTGGAGGGGCGCCTCGCCGAGGGCGTTGCCGTTCAGCGAAGTGACGTGCACCTCCCGGATGTCGCCGAGCGTGCCATCACCCACCAGGCGTCGAATCGTGCGCCAGCTCCGGAAATCGAACGGCGCCGGTACCAGCTGCGCTACCTGACCCGGATGGGCGCGCGCTGCCTTTAGCATATCCCGAGCCTCGCCCACGTTCAGCGCCATGCGGGCCTCGCACAGGACGTGTTTCCCGGCCTCCAGTGCTCGCACCACAAAGTCGCGGTGACGATAGGGCCATGTGCCGATGAAGATCGCGTCGATATCGGGTGCTCCGAGGACCGTCGCGGGATTGTCGGTCACACGGTCGATCCCGAACTTGTCGGCAACGCGATGACCGCTGTCGAGAGAGCGATTGCTCACTGCAACGAACTCGACGTCATCGAGCTCGGCGAGGCCAGGCAGGTGGCGCAACGTGGTGTTTGCTCCCGCGCCGATGAATCCTATCCGTAACTTGTCAGCCACTCGCGCCACCCCTCGCCAATCCCGTGCCAGTGGAGATCTTGTCGCCAACGGCCCGTCGAGGCATGATGCGCGCCTGCTCGACCTTTCTCAACCGCGTCTCCGCGCCGCCAGATTCGGGAAGCGCGACCAGTAGACGAGCGCGGTACACTCCGTCCGTGCGCGCCCTTCTTGTCGCCCTCGACCTGCCGACTGCTGCGGAAGTCGGTGCCGCCCTGCAACAGGGATGGCCCACTGCGGCTGTTCTGTACGCCGACTCCGTCGAGGAAGCGCGCATTGCCCTGCAGCGGGAACACATCGATGTGGTCCTCCTCGGCGCGCCGCCAGCCGCGGGCGGCCTTCAGATCTGCGAGGACGTCTGTGAACACGCCGAAGCGCCGGTGCTTCTGATTGCGGAGCGTCGAGGTCTCATCGATTCCGTCCGTGCCGCCGAGCTGGGTGTGAGCGACTTCCTCTGGCGACCGCTCACCACGCGTGAGGTGGTTCGGCGGGTGCAGCAGGCGATGGATCGGGCGCGCGCGCCGCTGCCCATGGGGACTTTGTCTGCTCTGGAGGCCGGTTCGCTCCGGGTGGACTACGCCGCATGCACCGTCACTGTTGACGGACTGACGGTCAACCTCAGCCCCGGTGAGTACGCGCTGCTGTACCACCTGACGCGCAACGTCAACTCCGTACTCGCGACGGGGACGCTGCTCGCCAAGGTCTGGGGCAGGCGCTACGTTGACGAGACGGACGTGCTCCACGTACACGTCGAGCGATTGCGGCTCAAGCTTGCTGGCGCACTGCGCAGCGGGCCTCGGATCGCCGGGCGCGAAGGGTTCGGATACGCATTCGAGCATCGAGCCTCGGCCAAAGTGTGAGAGACGCCGGGAGGCCGGCGACGGTAGTGGGAGCAGGGAAGCATGAGCCCGCAGGGGGGGCAGGACACCAGTCAAATCGCGCAATGGATTGCCACCGGAGAATTACCTCGGACTGGTGTGCTGCACGCGCTTGCGGAGCTCTTCAGAGCCGCCGCCGACCACGAATCCAGCGCGGGGGTGGACCCGCGCGTCGGGGTCAGGAGGGTACGTATGAATGACCGCGCGGGAGCGCTGAATCGCGTGCGCTTCACCGCTCCCGCGCTTCCTGACGACGCCTCGACAGATGACATCGCACTCTGGCTCGCCGACACGCGCACCAAGGCTCACCAGCTGATCGACGAGTCGGTGACGGCCGCTCAGGATGTGCTGAGCCAGCGCGCCGCAGTCATCGATGGCGGTGACCCGACGGCGCAGGCCCAGCGCCACGCGCAGCGGCTGGCCATCGAGCGGCTACGGCGCGCCGTCGCCGACCTCACGCTCGAGGTGCACGGCGTCCATGGACGCCTTGATCGCATGGAGGGCCTCCTGCGACAGGTTGCCGGGCTACCCGCCGTCACCCGTGACGCCGCCGACGTCGCCGATGCACTGGTCTCTGCGTGCGCTGCCACGGCGGTCCTGAATGAACTCCAGGAGACGTCCCATACGACATTCCCGACCGACGAGGCCGATGCGACTGATGAACTGGCACCGCACAGCACCGGTGTCGACGAGCAAGGTACCGACCGCGCGCCATCGACGCCGGAGTTCGCGCTGATCTCGGATGCCCGTGCTGCCGTTGAGGCCGCCGTTGCCTCCGCCCTGCAGGACGCGCGGCGAGCCGCTTCTGAGGGAGGACCGCGGACCGACGCTCGACCGCGGCCGACACCAGTCGTGCCGAACACCGCGACACCCCGTCCGGCCGCGGTAGAGCGTCCGCTGGCCTGGCAGACGCGCCCCACGGCGCCGCTGGCTGAACCCGTCGCGGGCGACTCGCCGCGCGCCTTCCTCGACGCGTCCGCCGACGTCGAGGCCGCGGTGAGCACACCGGAACCCGCCGAGACCGAGATGCAGCCGCCCACGCTGCCCGCTGCTCCCGTGGCGTCCGCCGCCTCGAACCACGCACGACCGGGACTCTGGGTTCCGCCGAGCGCCGTTGTGCCGGCACGTGCCGTCCCTGCGCCGACGCCGGGCCCTGAGGAGGAACGACCGGTGACTCAAGCCTCGGCCGAGACGCCAGCCGAGCCCGTGATGGCCCCCGAGCCGGCGATGGCGATGGCAGCAGCGCCGTCCGTTGCCGCCGCACCAGTGTTCTCCGCTCCTGCGTCGGCAGCCGCCGCGCGTGCTGACGTCGCAACGCAGCCCGCACCAGGCTCAATGCCTCATGGCAGCGGAACCTTCTACCCCGACGGTGGACCAGTTATCCTACGCATTGCACCAATCTCCGGCTTCCAGGGGCTGATGCGCGTGCAGGACTCGGTCGTCCAGCTCGGCGCGGTCCGCGAGGCGACCGTCGAGGCGTACGCACGCGGCGAGGCTCGCCTGCGTCTGCAGCTGGTCGGCGCACTGGAGTCTGACGCGCTGTCCGACTCGTTGACTGCAAGCCTCGGTACGCGGGCCGACCTCCAGTCGATCTCCGACGAGGAGCGTTCGATCCAGATATCGCTCGGGTAGCCGCACACACGCAGCACACCGAACAGCGAGGAGCCCGGGCGATCTTCCAGCCACCGTCCTACGGCTCCTCGATTGAGCGTGCGTTTCGCCGCATCAGTCGCGCCAGCCTGCGCCTGCAGGTGGTGTTCGCCCTGGCCCTTGGTGCTGCGTTCGCGGCGCACGCCGCCGTGTCATGGGCCGTCACCGGTTTCGTCGACACGGTCGTGTTTTCTATCGATGGTGCGCTGTTGCTGCTGGCGCTGGTCGCGGGCACGCTGCACGCGCAGTCGCTCGCACGGGATCGACGCCGCCATGTCATCGTGCAGGAACTTGCCCTGGCGTTTGCGACTCCGCGTGATGTGCGCGAGACGGCGAGAACGGCCGCTGCCCTGTTTGTCGATGGCGGCCTCGCCTCGGCCGCCCTGGTAGCGGTGGCGCACGCCGAGGGCGACGACATACCGGCCGCCGACACCTCGACGCTGACCCCCGTGGCGCGCGTCGGCTTCCCCGGTGAGGAGCCTGACGACGCCATCGAAGACTCCGTGTCGACCAGCGCGTACGCCAGCCTCTCGATCGGACGTGAGCGGACGGCCGCCGACATCTGGCTCTTCGGCCTCGGCGATTCGCTTGGCGCGCGTCCTCTCGTCGCGCGCGTTCCCCTGCAGCGCGGCGACGAGTTGCTGGGCGCGCTCCTCCTCGTATCACCCGACGCCGGGCCGCTCTACGATCGACGCCTCCTCGAGACGGTGGTGGCGCTCCTTGGCGCGGCGCTGGACAATGCCCGCCTCTACGAGGCGACGTTCCAGCAGACTCGCGACCTTGAGGCGCAAGATGCGCGGCGGCGCGAGTTCCTCTACGCCATCTCACACGAGCTGCGTACTCCGCTCACTTCGGTCCGCGCCTTCGCCGAGTTGCTGGCGGAGCAGCGCGCGAGTCACACCCGCGGTCGTCGAGGACGCGCCGAAGACGAGGAGCAGCTCTTCACCTCGCTGTCGCGCGGCGTCGAGCGCCTGAGCGAGCTTGTGGAGGACATCCTGCGGCTCGGACGCGCCGAAGAGGTCGTCGAAGACATCGAGATCGGTCCAATCGACGCACGCGCAGCTATGGAGACTGCGGCGGCGATCATTCGTCCTGCGGTGATGTTGCGCGGGCAGTCGCTCCGCCTCGACCTGCCGGCGGGGTCGGTGCCGGTGATGGGCGAGCAGCGCGCCCTGGAGCACGTCCTGATCAACCTGCTGTCGAACGCGAACCGGCACACGCCAGCGGGCGGCGCAATCGAGGTGCGCCTCCAGCTCCGCGACACCCTGGTGCGTTTTGAGGTAGGCGACAGCGGGCCCGGGATCGCCTTCGCCGATCGCGAGCACGTCTTCGAGCCATTCTTCCGCGTGCTGCGAGCCGGCACACCGGTACCCGGCTCCGGCCTGGGGCTGGCCGTCGCGCGACGGGCCGTACAGCAGCTTGGCGGCAAGGTCTGGGTCGAGGACAACGACGAAGGCGCAGGTGGCGCGCGCTTCTGCGTAGAACTGACCGCCGCTCCCGCGGATTCGATCCTCGAAGCGACGCCTGCGCGGGTCGCCACGCCCGCCAGCCATGCCAAGCGTCCGCCCCAGCTCGACGCCGAGGACGATGGTGATGGCGCGCAGCAGCTCCACATGGATCTCCACGAGCGGACGCAGACGCCGAGTTAGTCCCCTGGGCCCGCTGAGCCCACCCGCGCGCCGTACCATAGTTCTCGATGCGCCTCGCACGTCTCTCGCTGGCTGGCGTCCGCTCCTTCTCACGTCTCGACCTCGAGTTCGGGCCGGGTGTGCACGTCCTCTACGGTGAGAACGCTACCGGCAAGTCCAACTTCCTCGAGGCAATCTCGCTCCTCTCGACAGCGCGCAGCCCGCGAGGGGGACGCGACGGCGAACTCATCGGCTGGGAGGCGTTGCGTGAGGATCTGCTCCCGGCTGCGCAGCTGGGCGCTGTGGTCGAGCTGGCGGACGGCTCGCGCAGCAACCTCGAGATCACGGTGATGGCGCGCTCCACAATGTCCCGCCCCGCTCCCGAGGACGCGCCCGCAGGCGACTTCGGCGCCGCAGCGGCGGCACCAGCAGCGACGAGGCGCTTCCGCGTGAACGGCATCGCGAGGCGCGCATCGGACCTCATCGGACGGCTAAGAACGGTGCTGTTCTCCGCCGATGACATGGCGCTCATCGACGGGCCGCCGAGCGGACGGCGTCGTCTGCTCGATGTCACGATCTCGCAGCTCGAACCGAACTACGTGCGTGCGCTGCAGCGCTACGGGCGCGTGCTGGCTCAGCGCACCAGCCTGTTGAGGCGCCTGCAGGAGCGTCGAGGTGACTCGGGGGAACTCGATTTCTGGGACGAGGAGCTCGCGGCTGCGGCCGCGGTGATCCTCCACTCACGCGCAACGCTGCTCGCGCGGCTGAGCGAGCTGGCCACCGTCAACCACCAAGCGCTGTCGCCTTCCGGCGGCACCATCGACCTCGTCTATCACCCGGCGGCGCCGGAGGAGCTGGCGGCCGCCGTCTGCGCACCGGGCCTCGAAGGCGCGCTGCTGGCAGCGCTGCGCGCGACCCGCGCGCACGACGTCCGCCGAGGCGTCACGCACATTGGTCCGCACCGTGACGACCTTGACTTCCTCCTCCAGGGACGAGCGGCCTCCGCGTACGCGTCGCGCGGCGAACAGCGCACCGTTGCGCTCGCGCTCCGCCTGGCGGAGGTGCAGATCTCCAGAGAGCGCACCGGCGAAGCGCCTGTCCTGCTGCTGGACGACATCCTCTCGGAACTGGATGCCCGCCGGCGCGCGCGCGTCCTCGACGCAGCCTCGGGCGTCGACCAGGTTTTCATCACGACACCCGACGAGGACCGCCCAAGTTCGCTCGAGCTCCCGCGGGCAACGCGGTACCACATCGAGGGTGGCGCGCTGACAGTGGACCGCGCAGCGGCACCTGACGAGTAGCGCGGGCGCGCTGATATCATCGCGCGGAACACCACCTCGATAGAGGCTCCGGCAGCGAAGCTCATGCCGCCAGTGAAGGCCGCCATGCTCGACATCAAGCGCATCGACCACATCTCGCAAGTGGTCGCGGACCCCGAGCCTGTCATCGCGTTCTACCGCGGCTTGCTGGGCTTCGAGCAGGCGGGCGCATGGACCGAGGAACAAGAGGGCTACCGGGGCATCAACTTCGCCGTCCCCGGCAGTTCCAGGCTGGGGTGGGAGGTGCTGGCGCCGATCCGCGACGACTCGTTCGTCCAGCGTTTCCTCGAAAGCCCACTCGGGCCGGGGCTGCACCACGTCACGTTGCAGGTTCCGTCAGTGGCCGATGCCGTACGCGAGCTGCAGTCGGCCGCGATCGAGCCCTGGGGCGCCCCGGACATCGGCAGCCAGGAGTGGCACGAGGTCTTCATCCACCCTCGAGATGGGCACGGCTTCCTCTTCCAGATCACAGGCGTGCACGATGAGCCCTGGCATCACCCGCCCGCCGCGCCGGAGGGGCCCGACCACACCCTTGGCATCGTCGCAGTGAACCACCTCTCTCACGCACATCAGCGGCGCGAGGAACTGGCCGCCTGGTACGAACGCGTCTTCGGGATGAACGGCATCTACGCCGCCGACGGGGTAGACGGGCCGTTCGCCACGGCGGTCCTAGAGTGTCCGACGGGCCAGATGCGCTGGGAGGTCCTCCAGCCGTTCGGAGACGAGTCCTTCGTCTATCGGTTCCTCGATGAGCGTGGACCCGCGATGCACCACGTCACGTTCCAGGTGGAGGACTGGCAGCGCGCCATCGATGCCTGCGCCTACCATGGCGTGCCGATCTTCGGCGACCGCCGCGGCGTTACCGACGGTGCGCGCTGGATCGAGGGGTTCATCCATCCTCGCCACACGGGCGGTGTGTTGATCCAGTTCTTCTGGGAAGAACGTCCGGGCATCTGGATCTAGGACCAGTACCGCTACCGCCTGCCTTCCGGCGTGCCATTCGTACCCGCCATCCGCAGCCGCTCGAGGTCCGCACTCGCGCCGTAGATCATCAACCGGTCGCCCTCGCGGAGCTGGGTGCCGCCGTCCGGTCCAACTACGAACTACCCATCTGAGCGCTCGACGCCCAGTACGCAGCACGACTGCAGGACGTCGAAGGCCTGAGCCAGCGTGCGGTCGGCCAAGTGGGCCGTGGCGCCCTCCACCACGAACTCCGCCAGCAGCCGATCTTTCGTTATCCCCCCGCCGGAGGGAGTCCAAGAAGTCGACCATCCACGGCTGCACCGCGGCTAGCGCCATGCGACGACCGGCGATCTGCGCTGGCGACACCACGCGATCCGCACCCGCGGTCCTGAGGCGGCGCTCTGCGGCCTCCGAGCTCGAGCGCGCGATGATGAGTAGTCCGTGGTTCAGCGCTCGACCCGTAAGCGCGATGAACGCGTTACACGTGTCCGAATCGGCGGCCGCGAGCAGCACCAGCCCGAGGCGTCAGCGTACGAGCTGGCCCAGCATGTTCCCCATCGACGGCCCTCGCCGGACGCTCTAGGAGGGCGTCAAGTGCTCTCGCTGCGCGGGGCCTGCCTCGGACCCTGTCTCGAGACTAGCCCGCTCGACCGAGCCGCTTGCGCTTGTGTTGGACGTAGTCGACAAGGATGTACTCGCCAAGCTTGTCGGGCGTGGTGTAGAAGACGCGGCCGCCGTTGATCTTCGCCAGCTGGTTCACGAACTCCTTGAGGTAGTAGTTACGGTCCAGCATGAAGGTGTTGATCGTGATCTTCTGCTGCGACACCCGCTTCACGGCCTTGAGCGTCTCACGAATCGTGATCGGACTCGGCGGGTAAGCGAACTGCGAGCGCCCTCGTTCCAAATGCGCCGTCGGCTCACCATCGGAGATCATCAGGATCTGCCTCGTCGCGCCCTTGTGCTTCGCCAGCATGCGTTCCGCCATCATGAAGGCGTGGTGCATGTTGGTGCCGAGGACAGACTCGTCCCAGCGCACATACGGCAGCTCGCCGAGCTTCAGCTCCCGCGCGTACGCGGAGAAGCCGATCACGTAGAGCGTGTCCTTCGGGTACATCGAGGTGATCAGGTTCTGGAGAGCCAGCGCCACCTTCTTCGCAGCCTGGAACGAGCCACGCAACGCCATGGACCACGACAGGTCCACCATCAGCACGGTCGCCGTTTGCGTCACCAGCTCCGCGCGGTAAACTTCGAAGTCATCCGGGTGCAGCTTCACCGGGGTCTGCGGGCCCTCACGCTCAAGGGCGTTCCGGATCGTTCTCTCCATGTGGAGATAGAACGGGTCGCCGAACTCGTACGGCTTCGTCTCATCGATGCGCTCGCCGATGCGCCCCGCCTCGGGCTGAGGGTGGTTGCCGATGTTCTGCTTCTTCAGCTGGGAGAAGATCTCGCCCAACGCCTTCTGGCCGATGCTGCGCGTACCGCGAGGGGTGAGCTCGTAGGCGTCACCATCCTTGCGCACGTAGCCAGCCTTCTCCAGGACCTCGAGTAGCTGCTTCAGCTGGTCGAGCGCATCGACGGCCTCCTGGCCGAGTAGCTCATCGAGCTTGTCGACGTCGATGGAGTCGAGGTCGCCGCCGTACTGCGCGCGCTCGAGGTCGCGCTCCAGTCCGTCGATGTCCTGCATCTGGCGCATCAGTTCCATCGCGGCCTCGAGGCCGATCTCCTCGTCGCCGCGGAACGGGTACGACTGCCCCTGCTCGCGCGAGGGGTGCAGGAAATCGAGGTTCTGCGACAGCTGCGACAACTCGCCCTCGAGTTCGGGGTCGCCAAGCTTGTCGGCGAGCAGCGACTGCAGCTGCTCGCGCTGCGAGGCCGGCAGCGACTCCATCAACGACTGCATGGCGGACATCTGCGCCTGCATCTGTGCGATCAGCTCGTCGAGGGACTGCGGCGGGTTCTCGCCGAACATGTCCCCGAACTGCTGCATGAACTTGTCGAAGTCTGGCTCCTGGCCATGCATGCGCTGGGTCAGCATGTCATTGAGGTTGCGGACCATGTCCTTCATCCGCTGCAGGTCGCCATCCGACATCTGCGCGACCATGTTCTGCACGTCCTGGAAGAACGAGTTGACCATGGACTGGCGGAGCTGCTCCACGAGCTGCTGGAACTTGTCGCGCGCCTCGGGGTTCAGGAACTCGTACTCCTGGAGCGCGCGCATCTGGCCCGCTGGCTCCTGCGGCAGCCCCTCGAGGAACTCCTGCTTGCGCTCGGCGATGCGGCGCGCCATCTCCTGGAACTGCTCGTCCTGGCTCTGACTGCTCTGCTCGCCCGCACCGCCCTCGGCGCCCTGGCCCGCCTCGCCACCATGCTGTCCCGGCTGGCCTGCCTGGGCGCGCGCGCCAGACATCGAGCGCTGACCGCCGCGCTGCGCTGCGCCCTGCATACCATGCTGGCCCTGTGAACCTTCGCTGCCCTCGGACCATTCCGAGCCGTCGGCACCTTCAGAACCATCAGCGCCTTCGCCGGACTCCCCCTGCTGGCCCTGAGCGCCCTCGGATCCATCGGGTCCCTCGGCAGTGGTGGTCTGCGGGCCTCCCGACTGCTGCATGCGCTCATCAAGGGTGCCGCGTTCGAGGTTGAGGATCTCCTCAAGCTGACGCTTGATGTCCTCCATCACGCCGCCCATGTCGAACTGGTCGAGGCGCTGGCGGCGTTGCTGGCGCAGCTGCTGGAGCAGGTCGCGCAGACCCTGCATCCGGTCACCCTGCGGATTGCGCATGCCGCGCTGCATCAGGTTCCGCAGCGCGTGCTGGAGATCACCGAAGTTCATCAGGTCGTCAGTGAGGGCCTCGAGGACCTCCGCCGCGTCGAGCGTCGGGATATCCTGAGTGCCGTCCCACTCGGAGTAGCGATAGACCGCCGTCATCTGGTTCTCCGGCCTTCCGCCGGCGCCGCGACTATCCGCGGTACCGCGCTGCCTGCCCGGACACGGCGTCCTTGTTGAGACGCTTGTTGAGGTGCAATCCCTCGAGCACGAACTCCACCGCCGACGCCTGCACGGCCGGGTTGGTGCTGTCCGAGACTCCCGCAACAGCCGGAGCCAGACCCGGTACGTCCTTGAGGAGCTTCTGGTAGTCGGCGGTGCGCAACGCCTCGCCGGTGTCGACCGACAGACCAGACTTGAACGCCTGCACGATCTCGTCCATCTCCGAGATATCGCAGCGGCGGTTGAAGACCGCTACCACAGCACCCTGCACGAGGCGCTCGAGGACCTGCTGATCCTTGCCCTCCTCGATAGTGTCGAGCTCAACCTTGCCGGCGAGCGACGGCATGACGAAGGCGAGGTCCGAGATGCGCGGCACGACGTCGGTGTCACCCAGACGGATGGCGCGGCGCAGTGCGTTCGCGAGCAACGCCTCGTAGTTCGCGACCGACGCGCGCACCGAGACGCCCGACCGCTGGTTGACGTCCGGCGACCGTCGAGCCAGCCTCGAGATCTCGGCGACGATCTCGGTCATGTAGTCTGGCACGTTCACCGTGAAGCCGTCGGAGGGGAGCGAGGCGCCCTCGGCCTGCATGATGCTCACCTCCGCCTCGATGGTCGGCGGGTAGTGCGTGCGGATCTGCGAGCCGTAGCGGTCCTTCAGCGGCGTGATGATGCGGCCACGGTTGGTGTAGTCCTCCGGGTTGGCCGTCGCGACGATGAAGACGTCGAGGTCGAGGCGGACCTTGTGGCCTCGGATCTGGATGTCGCGCTCCTCCATCACGTTGAGGAGACCGACCTGGATACGCTCGGCGAGGTCCGGCAGCTCGTTGATGGCGAAGATGCCGCGGTTGGTCCTCGGCACGAGGCCGTAGTGAATCGTCAGCTCGTCTGAGAGGTAGCGACCTTCGGCGACCTTGATCGGGTCCACCTCGCCAATCAGGTCGGCGATGGTGATGTCCGGGGTCGCCAGTTTCTCCCCGTAGCGCTCGTCGCGGTGCATCCAGCGGATCGGCGTGCTGTCACCCATGTCGGCGACCAGCACCTTGCCCTGCGCGCTAATCGGCGCAAACGGGTTCTCCGGGATCTCCGCGCCATCGATAGTCGGCGTCCACTCATCGAGCAGCGAGGTGAGGCTGCGGATGATGCGCGACTTCGCCTGCCCGCGCTCGCCGAGGAGGATCATGTCTTGCCCGGAGAGGATCGCGTTCTCGATCTGTGGGATGACGGTCTCCTCGTAGCCGAGGATGCCGGGGAACAGGTCGCGCCCGCCCCGCAGCCCATCGATGAGGTTCTTCCGCATCTCCTCGCGCACCGGCAGCACATTGAAGCCGGATGCCCGCAGTTCTCCAAGTGTCGTTGCCCGCTCGTTGGCCACGCCGCAGCCCTCCTGCGTCCTTCGGCGACTCGACGTTCGCGCGAGGCGCCACTGCAGCAGCGCCCGCAAACCGCGCGAGCATCCGCCCTGAGACTGAACGTCAGTATACGCGGCGCGCATGCCCGCGGACGCTCTCCAGCGCTAACCCGAGCAGTGATCTATCAACAACTCGGGAGGGACCTACCACCGAAGGGCGCCCTCGATCTGCGCAATGTGCTCCTCGCGATGGCCGAAGCGGCGCACGATGTACGCGTGGCCACTCGCTAGGACGGTCTCAAGCTGGCCTGCATCGAGTGTCGCGATGAGCTCGTCGACTGCCTAGGCGGCTTCCACAACGAGGTCGCGCACTCCTTCGGTATCCATCAGGGCGAGCAGTGGTTCGAACCATGGTTCGTGAGGTCATCGGGGCTGTGGGGCTCCGGGGCCTCTGAGTCGAGTAGCACCCCGGTGTCGAGGTAGTGCTCGAGCGTGGCGCGCTGGCGTCCATCCCAGAACGCGAGGTGCCCAGCGCCATCGAGACCGTCCAGCCACCACCGACGGCGCGGTCAAGGTCTACCGGTCGCAGACTCTCCACGAGTTCGCGAAGGCGCGCCGTGGCCTCGATGTTGTGTTCTGCGTCCGGGTGCATGTCGCCCTCCTCGATCCACGTGAGTCCTACACGAGTCCGAAAAGCACGAGGCCCCGCTGGTGGCGGGGCCTCGAGGTGTCAGGGTGCGGCCTTGTTGGCCGCGCTTGCGAGACAAGCTAGGAAGCGGCGTTGTCGAGCGCGCCGTCGCCGGTCGGCGCGACGATCTCGGCCAGCTCGGGGTGGCGCACCAGGCGCTCCACCGCACGGCTCAGGCGCGAGTCACGCACTACCACGACATCGGAGTTCTCGAGCAGGTCGCCCAGGCTGACCTCGAGAGCCTTCGAGATGCCCAGCAGCGTCGACAACGGCAAGTCGCGCTTGCCGGTCTCGTAGTTGGACAGCGAGGCCTGCGTGATGCCGGCGACTCGCGCTACCTCGGCCTGCGAGAGGTCGCGGCGCAGGCGCCATTCGCGAATGCGCTGGCCCACAGCCTTGCGCTGGTCGGTTCGCTCTGCAGTGACCATCTATTCACAACCTTCCCATTGCCTTCCCATTGCGAGACGCCAGCCAGCTGCATGCCGCGGCGCCTCGCCACACCTGTAATTCCGATAGCAAATGTTAGTACCTCACACCTTGTGCGCACAAGCACAACTCATTAAGAAAGTGTTATCTGATCCGCCGGCGCCCTAGCGCTACTCCAGCACCTCGATGACCACGTTGTGGCCAACGCGCCCAAGCCAGGTGCCGCCGGTCGCTGCGGTCGGGAACCACATATCGCGTACGGCCCCGTAGACAGCGCCACCCGTGTCTGAGCACCTGAACACCAAGCCGCTCGGGTCGCCGACAACCCGGAAGTGCTGGCCCAAGAGAGCGGGGTCGCAGGCCGCCACCCCGATCTGGACCGCGGAGCCATCGGCGGTGTGTCCGCAGAAGCCGCCGCCGTCGCCGGCGCCCCCGCCAGCGCAGTAATAAAAGGTGACCTGTGCCGAGGCGAGTGCGCCGGAAGTCATGGCGGCGATCGCGGCGGTGGTGAGGAGCGGTCGGTAGGCTGCGGAGTCGACGCTGAGTGCGCGGGCCACGGTGTGGACATCTGGCTCGGCAGGTTGGACGGTGTCCGGAGCAGCCGCGCTGAGGACTGCACTATCGGTGCCTACCTCGATGCCGCGAGTGGCTCGAGTCGCGTCCTGTTCCCCGACCTCGAAGGCCTGCGTCTGCGCCAACCCTCGGATCACCGTACCTGCCTGCTGGGCCGCCAGGTACGCGCCGGTGCCGGTGCCGAGCGCGAACGCGAGGCAGGCGAGCGCGACGCCGGTCGACTGGCGCGCCAATTGTGTAGTTTGTTGAACAGTTCGTTGCGACATCGGCGGGAGTATCCCAGCCGTTCAGTGCCATCCACAAGGCTTCAACAACACAATAATCACAATTGCTGTCCGCAGACCTAGACAGGAAGTGGGGCCTCTGCTAGCCCAATCCCTCGGCTCTCAGGTCGCCGAGCGCGGCGCGGAAGGCCTCCACCGTCCAATCGATGTCCGAATCTGTGTGCGCACTCGAGACCATGCCGCCGGTCCCCATCAGGTCCACGCCGTGGTTGAAGAGCGCCTGCTTCAGGGAGCGCTCCACGCCGCCCACCACCCCCAGGGGCTCCTCGGGCGCGTCCCATTCGAGGTCCGAGGGCCGCGGGGCGGGGTACCCCAGATTCAGGTGCCACATCGAGGAGACGGCCCACGCTGAACCTAGCACCGACAGCTCCTGAAAGACCGCGTTTAGGCTCCGGACCAGCCGCGCTGTGCTCGCGTCGGCGCGTTCAACCTCGCCACCCTGCGCAATCAGGCGGAGCGCAGTGATGCCAGCGACTGCTGACACAGGGTTCGCGTTGAACGTACCCTGATGTGCCACTCGCTGGCGCTGGTTCCATTCTAGGTCCGCCTCGCGGATCTCGAGCATCGACACGATGTCGTCCCGTCCAGTGATGCACCCGCCGGGGAGACCACCCGCGAGGATCTTGGCGTGCGTGGAGAGGTCCGGCACCACGCCGTAGCGCTCCGAGGCCCCGCCGGGGGCCATCCTGAATCCGGTGATCACCTCGTCCATGACGAAGACTGTGCCGGTTTCGGCCGTAATCCGTCTCACCTCGTGGAGGTATTCCGGCGACAGCGGGTGCGTCCCCCAGTGCGCCCCGGTTGGTTCTAGGATGACTGCGGCCACGTCGCGCCGGGCGAGGGTCTCATCGAGCGCGGCCACGTCTCCGGCGGGCAGCACGATCAGCGAGTCGTAGTAGCCCTCAGGCACTCCGGGCGCGTGGGGGTGCGGGTCGTCCTCGCGCAGCCGCCCCACAACCAGGTCGTGCCAGCCGTGGAAGTGCTCCACAAGCTTCACCACGCGCTCGCGCCCGGTGTACGCGCGCGCCAGCCGCAGCGCCATCATCGTCGCCTCGGTGCCGGATGAGGTGAAGCGCACGCGCTCCGCGCAGGGCACCATCGCGATCACCTGCTCGGCCCACTCGACCTCCCAGCGGTGCGACGAGCCGAAGTGGGTGCCGCGACCAAGCGCCTCGCGCGCGGCCTCAACGACTTCGGTGCGGCCGTGGCCGAGCAGCAGCGCGCCATGCCCGCCGATGTAGTCGACGTACTCGTTGCCATCGACGTCCCATTTGCGGCCACCCTGGGCCCGCTCCACGTAGATGGGCCACGGGTCAAACGCGCGGGTGTCGTGCGTGACCCCCGAGGGAAACGCGCCGCGACCACGCTCGGCGAGGCGCCTGGAACCCTGGTGCATCGCCTCGAAGGTCTCCAGGATCGACGCCATCTCAAGCCTCCATCTACCGATCCTGTCGTGCAGTCAGTCTAGACTGGCCCCCTCAGCGTGCCAGCGCCAGGAGGACTCCATGCCGCGACTTACCGACTCCGAGATCGAGCAGGTCCTCGCGAGTCTCGACGGCTGGCGCCGCGAGGGCGACGAACTGGTCCGCGATTACGTCCTGCACGACTTCGTCGCCTCGATGGGCCTCCTGACGCAGATCGGCGTGCTGGCGGAGCGCGCCAACCACCACCCGACGCTCACCAACACGTACAACCGCGTGCGGGTCGCGCTCTCCACCCACGACGCGGGTGGTATCACCGAGCGCGACGTGTCCCTCGCCCGTGAGATCGAGGAGCGAGCGTAGGGCCGGGCACAACCGGCGCACCATAGGGTAGGCACTGTGGTTCGACTGGCTCACCACGAACGGATGAAGCTCACCCTGAGCGGATGTGACTCACCGCGGACGGATGCAGTTGGCGGCTCCTAGGGGAAGACCCCCCCCCGCAGCTCGATCGCCTCGATGACGCGTTCGATGCCGATCCACTGTGCGGCTTCCGCATGTCGCAGCGCTCCACGCCCATCACACAGCGGCCGGCGACGTTGCGGTACGCCTCGACCATGTACCGGCGCAGCTCGTCGTTCACCTCGTTGAGAGTCCAGCGGCGGTACTCGCGCGCCTGCACCAACTCGAAGTACGAGACGGTCACGCCCCCGGCGTTCGCGAGGATGTCCGGGATTACGACCACACCCCGGGCCGCCAGCAGGTCGTCGGCCTCCGGCGTGATCGGGCCGTTGGCGCCCTCGATGATGAGCGGCGCACGCACGCGGTCCGTGTTCGCGCCGGTGATGACACCCTCGATGGCGGCGGGCACGAGAGCGTCCACATCGGCGTAGAGCACCTCCTCGGGGGCGACGCACTCGCCAGCACCGCCCCACGTTCCCAGCGTGCCACCTGCCTGCACGTGCGTGAACGCCGAGATGGCATCGATACTTGCCTCGAGGTGGCCGCCTGTTTCGCGATCGCAGATATGCGTGACCACCGCGCCTTCCTGTGCGAGCAGCTTCGCGGTCACGCCGCCCACGTTCCCAAAGCCCTGCACGGCTACGCGCCGACCTCGAACGCCGCCGATGTCTCGCAGGTGCTCCTCGAGCACGAACAGGATGCCGTGGCAGGTCGCCTCGAAGCGGCCTTCGGAACCACCGAGGGCAATCGGCTTGCCCGTCACGACGCCGGGCACCGTGTACCCGTGCTGAATCGAGTAGGGGTCCATCATCCAGGCCATCGTCTGCGCGTTGGTTCCCAGGTCGGGAGCGGGGATGTCGCGGTCCGGGCCGATGATCTGGCTGATCTCGGAGGTGTAGCGCCTCGTCAGGTTCTGCAGCTCCGCCTGGCTGAGGCGCGCGGGTCGACGATCACTCCGCCCTTGGCGGCGGACTCCCCCGAGCACCGTAGACCTGGCTTTGCCCCACAAGTAGCGGCTGCCCCATAAGTCGGCGGGCTGCCTCAAAAGTCCTATTCGAGCCGGGCGAGAATCCGCTGGCTGAAGTCGGCCTTTGGCGGGGCTGCTTGGGTCAGCGCGCTAAACATGAGACTGCCCTGACTCGTCCTCACCACGCGGTCAAAGACGAGCCGATGGCTCTCAGGCTCTGCGCCTTCCTCGGGCTCCGTGGCTTCCTCGTAGCAGTATAGAAGGAACGCCACGTCGATCCCGTGCGCCTCGCCGGTGTAGCCGAGGCCATGAAGCCGTCCGTGGATTTCCTCCACCGCGCGACCATCGTCGATGCTCGTGATCCCAGTCACGTTCTCCATGACGACGAAGCGGGGCATGAGGCCGCCGACGATCCGCGTGTACTCGCGGAACAGACCGGAGCGTTCGTCGTGCATCCCGCGCTGGTGGTTGTAGACGCTGAACGCCCGACAGGGCGGCCCGCCGATGAGTACATCGAGTTCACCCTGTTCGAGGCCAGCCCGGTACAGGAACGCTTCAGCCTCGATCGCTTGGATCGATCCGGGAATGAAGGCAGTTTCGGGGTGGTTGAGGATGAACGTCTCAGCCGCGTCAGCGTCGAAGTCATTGGCCGCACGGATGCTGAACCCGGCTTCTCGGAAGCCGATTGAAAGCCCGCCAGCACCGGCGAAGAGGTCTACCGCCGTCGGCTCTTGCATGGCCTTTCCCTCGGCCAGGATAGGCGCAACGGTGTAGCCAGTAAAGCCGTTATGAATACTCGGGCAGTGGTACTACTGCGGGATCACCCGATCCCGCCATTTGGACTCATCGCCGGGCCGCCACGGCTTGTGTGGCCCCGGCTCGTCAAGGTACTCGGCCTCGTAGCCGATATTCAGCCCGTAACGGCACTTTGGGCACACCCAGTAGGTAGCACCGGGCGCGTTGCCGCCGAGCAACTTTTCGTCGCCACAACGCGGACACCACGGCTGCGGACGTTCTGCCATCGGCTCATTCACTCTGCTGCTGCTTTGGGCGATACCAGTTCGCGCTCTTGAAGTTCCTCTGCCACAACATCGTCGTGCTCATCCAGTCCATCTAAGAACTGGGCATTGAGCCCGCGCTCTGGGCGGATGCCGACTGCCTCAAAAGTCACGAGGCTGCCCCAAATGTCGCGCTGATCGAGGGCTTTTGAGGCAAAGCCCCGTAGACCTACACCCGGTGGCTACCATCTCCTCACAGAACAAACGAGCCCCGGTCTGGCGACCGGGGCTCGTTGCTGTACTCGTGCTATCGAGGGTTAGTCTGGTTCGGCCACGAACGCAGCGCCGGCCGCCGCCAGCTCGCGCGGGACCGCGCCCGCCTCGAACATCGAAGACTCCAGGCCCTGGTACTGCTCCCGCTCCCACTCGAACTGGAACGGCAGCAGCAGGGACTCCGGCATCGGCATCTCCGCGATCGGCGTCGGCCGCTCCACGATCACGGTCGCCCGTGCCGGGATCAGCTTGCCGATAATCACGTTCTCCTTCAGGCCGCGCAGGTGGTCCGTGCGACCCTCGATGGCCGCCTCCGTGAGCACTCGCGTGGTCTCTTGGAACGATGCCGCCGCTAGGAACGAGTCCGTGGACAGCGAAGCCTTCGTGACGCCGAGGAGCACCGGGATGACGTGACCGGGGTCACCGCCCTCGGCAGTGACGCGAGCCTGGAGGTCCGCGTACTCCCAGCGGTCGATGATCTCGCCGGGGAGCAGGTCGCTGTCGCCCGGCTCCTCCACGCTCACCTTGCGAAGCATCTGGCGAACGATCACCTCGATGTGGCGGTCGTTGATGTTCACGCCCTGGCTACGGTAGACGCGCTGCACCTCGTCAACGAGGTACTTCTGCACCTCCTCCGGTCCCAGCACCGTGAGCATGTCCTGCGGGTTCACGGAACCCTCGGTCAGCAGTGCGCCGGCGTGTACGAACTCGCCCGTCTCCACGCACACGCGCGCGTTGGCCGGAATGCCGTACTCACGCTCGTCAAAGAGCTCGGAGACCACCTTGAGCGCCGTCGGGCGCTTGCTGCGACCGACGGTGACGTACTCCACGCGACCTGCCATCGCCGTCTGAATGAGCTTCACCGGCAGGCGGCTGGCGGTGCCCTCGTGCGCCTGCGCCAGCGTCTGGTCGGCAGTCACCTGCTCGCCGGATTCGACCAGGACGTCCAGGCCTTCGGGCAGTTCGTAGATCTCCTCGAAGCCCTCCGTGCTGGCCACCGCGATGAAGCGCGCATCGCCGTCGCGACGGACCCGCACCACGCCGTCGATCTCGCTGATGACGGCCTGCCCCTTGGGCGCGCGCGCCTCGAAGATCTCCTCGACGCGCGGGAGGCCCGAGGTGATGTCGAGACCACCTGCGATGCCACCCGTGTGGAACGTACGCATCGTCAGCTGCGTGCCCGGCTCACCAATCGACTGTGCTGCAATGATGCCGACGGCCACGCCCATCGCGACCAACTCGCCGGTCGCGAGCGAGCGGCCATAGCAGAGCTGGCAGATGCCACGACGCGAGAAGCAGGTCAGCGGCGAGCGCACGTGCACCTGCTCGACCCCGGCAGCAACGATAGCTGCCGCGCCTGCGGTGGTGATGCCCATGTTGCGGTCGACCATCACTTCGCCGGTCTCAGGGTGCACGATGGGCGATGCCGTCCAGCGCCCGTTGATGCGCTCCTCGAGCGTGGCCAGGATCCCGGCCTCCGCACGCTCGCGGAGCCAGACACCCGGAACGTCCTCCGAGCCTGACACGCAGTCTGCGTCGCGCACGATCAGGTCCTGTGCCACATCGATCATGCGGCGAGTCAGGTAACCCGAGTCGGCCGTGCGCAGTGCCGTGTCCGCGAGGCCCTTCCGGGCGCCGTGGGTGGAGATGAAGTACTCGAGGACAGACAGCCCATCGCGGAACGATGACCGAATCGGCAGGTCGATGATGCGACCACTCGGGTCCGTCATCAGGCCTCGCATTCCACCCATCTGGCGGATCTGCGCCATGTTTCCCTTCGCGCCGGAGTTGGACATCATCGCGATCGACCCGGATGGGTCCAGGGCGCGCTGGAGCGCCTTCGTAATCTCGTCCGTCGTCTCCGTCCAGACGTTGATGGCCGCCTGATAGCGCTCGTGCTCAGTCACCAGGCCAAGCTGGAACTGGTCGTCGATCTCATCGATGCGTCTCTCGGCGTGGGCCAGCAGCTCCGGCTTATCGGGCGGCGTCGTGATGTCCGACGACGAGATCGAAATGCCGGACTGGGTCGCGTAACGGAAGCCCATGTCCTTGATGAGGTCGACGAACTCAACGGTCGGCTCCTGGCCCAGCTCCGTGTGGATGCGGGAGACCAGCGCGCGCAACGTCTTCTTATCCATCAGGTCGTTCTGGTAACCAAGCTCGTCCGGGACTACCTCGTTGAAGAGCACGCGACCGACGGTCGTGTCGATGCGTTCGTGCCCGCCCTCATCGAGACGCAAGGAGATGCGGTCGTGGAGGTGGAGGGCGCCCAGCTCGTACGCGATCTTCACCTTGTCACGTGAGTACGCCTGGACGTGACCCCACTCCTGCGTCGCGGGGTCGTTGACCAGCGGGTCGTAGGTCATGTAGTAACAGCCCAGCACCATGTCGAGTGTTGGTGCGACCACCGGCTCACCGTCCGAGGGCGACAGCAGGTTGCGACTCGACATCATGACCTGGCGCGCTTCGGCCACGGCCTCGTAGGACAGCGGCACGTGGACGGCCATCTGGTCGCCGTCGAAGTCTGCGTTGTAGGCGAAACAGACCAGCGGGTGCAGCTGGATCGCCGAACCCTCAACCAGAATCGGCTCGAAGGCCTGGATGCCCAGGCGGTGCAGCGTGGGTGCGCGGTTGAGGAGTACGGGGCGGTCCTTGATGACCTCCTCCAGCACGTCCCACACCTCGGGGCGTGCACGCTCCACGATGCGCTTGGCGCTCTTGATGTTGTGCGCCAGCCCCTTGCGGACAAGCGAGTGCATGATGAACGGCTTGAACAGCTCCAGCGCCATGCGCTTCGGCAATCCGCACTGGTTCAGGCGCAGGTTCGGCCCGACCACAATGACCGAACGGCCCGAGTAGTCAACGCGCTTGCCCAGGAGGTTCTGGCGAAAGCGACCCTGCTTGCCCTTGAGCAAGTCGGAGAGCGACTTCAGCTTGTGGTTGCCCGAGCCGCTCACCGCACGACCGCGACGGCCGTTGTCGATGAGCGAGTCGACTGCCTCCTGCAGCATCCGCTTCTCGTTCCTGATGATGATCTCGGGCGCTCCGAGGTTCAGCAGGCGCTTCAGCCGGTTGTTGCGGTTGATCACGCGACGGTAGAGGTCGTTGAGGTCCGAGGTAGCGAAGCGACCACCATCGAGCTGCACCATGGGGCGCAGGTCCGGTGGCAGCACCGGCAGCTCCTGGATGATCATCCACTCGGGCTTGTTGCCCGACTTGCGCAGTGCCTCGACGACGCGCAGGCGCTTGGTCGCCTTCTTGCGGCGCTGGCCCGCAGTGGACTGGATCTCCTCGTTTAACTTGGTGCGCAATACTTCGAGGTTCAGGCGCTCCAAGATCGACAGCACCGATTCGGCGCCCATCCCGGCCTCGAAGACGAGCCCGAAGCGCTCCTCGATCTCGCGGTACTCCTGCTCGGTGAGGATCATCAGGCGGTCGGCCGCCACCGGGTCGCGCAGGCTGTCGAGCCGCTTGTACAGCGAGTCGTACTCCTTGCGCACGGCCGTACGGGCGTCCGAGACCTGCGATCGCAATGGCGCCAGTTCCTTGAACGCCACATCACGCTTCTTCTGCAGCGCCGTCTCCGAAGCGTGCTGCATGTCGGCCTTCTTGTGGGCCGACTTCTCCTCGATCGTCGTGACGTGGCGCTGCGCGATCGCGTGCAACGCGCCGATGTGCTCGTTCGCCAGCGTCTCGCCCCGGGCGGCAATCGTGTCGCTGCCGAAGCGGACTCCAGCGCGGAGCTTCTCGCCCAGCCGAGCCTGGATATCCTTCTCGATGTTCCGGGCCGCAGCCATGGAGGCGCCGATGTCGCTCGCCAGGGTTTCGTCGGCGGCCGCAAGCTCAACGTCGCGACGGCGCCCAAGTTCCGCGAGCTCCTGCTGGAGCGCCTCTTCGCGCACGGCAATGCGCGAGGTCGTCTCGCCCTCGCGGCGCGCCACTTCCTCGTCGATCTCCTGCTGCAGCTGCTCCATCGCGAACTGGCGTGCCTCGTCGTTGACCTTCGTGATCACGTAGTTCGCGAAGTAGAGGACTCGCTCCAGCGCACGCGGTGGTACATCGAGGAGCAGCCCGAGGCGGCTCGGCACGCCCTTCGAGAACCAGATGTGCGCGACCGGCGCAGCGAGGCTGATGTGCCCCATGCGCTCACGACGCACCTTGGAGCGCGCCACCTCCACGCCGCACTTGTCGCAGACGATGCCCTTGTAGCGCACCCGCTTGTACTTACCGCAGTGGCACTCGAAGTCCTTCTGCGGCCCGAAGATGCGCTCGCAGAAGAGCCCGTCCTTCTCCGGCTTCAGCGTGCGGTAGTTGATCGTCTCCGGCTTGGTGACCTCGCCGTATGACCACGACCGGATCTGCGCCGGCGAAGCCAGCGACAGGCGGATGGCGTTGAAATCGTTGACCTCAAGCACGAGTCACGTCCTCTGCTTCTCGACCGCTCAGGTTGATGCCAAGCGACGGGATCGCCTCGGAGTAGTCCTCCGAAAACGAGACTTCCTCCTCTTCCTCGTTGAGGATCTCGACTGACAGTCCCAGCGACTGCAGTTCTTTCACCAGCACCTTGAAGGACTCCGGCACACCGGGCTCCAGGGTGTTCTCGCCCTTGACGATGGCCTCGTAGGTCTTCACGCGACCCACCACGTCGTCCGACTTCACCGTCAGCATCTCCTGGAGGATGTGCGCGGCGCCATACGCCTCAAGCGCCCACACCTCCATCTCGCCGAACCGCTGGCCACCGAACTGCGCCTTGCCGCCCAGCGGCTGCTGCGTGATCAGCGAGTACGGGCCCGTGGACCGCGCGTGCACCTTGTCTTCGACAAGGTGCGCGAGCTTGAGCATGTAGATGTACCCAACCGTTACCGGCTGGTCGAAACGTTCACCTGTCCGGCCGTCATAGACGGTCTGCTTCCCGAGGATCGGCGGCGCCTCGACGGTCCGCTTGCCAACCTCGTCGACGAGCGCGTAGAACTTCTCGTCCGAGAGGTTGCGCACGTTGCGCTCGCCGCGCTGCTCCATCCAGAGCGAGAGGCAGGCGCCCCGGGCCGTACCGGAAGGCCCGCTGCGCAGCACCTCGTCGGCGTCGAAGCCAGCCTCGGTGAGGTACTGCTCCATTGCCTGCACGTCGACGCGCTGTCCAACTTCGGTGTCGGCGGCGTTGAGCGCGCGCTCGGTCTCCACGGCGCCGGACTGATAGGCGATCCAGGCACGTGCAAGTGCATCCTGAATCTCATCGTCCGTTGCGCCATCAAAGACCGGCGACGCACACCGGAACCCCAGCGTGGAGGCGGCCCACCCGAGGTGGGTCTCCAGCACCTGACCGACGTTCATGCGCGACGGCACACCAATCGGGTTGAGCACAATCTCGACGGCACGGCCGTCCTCGAGGTACGGCATGTCCTCGAGCGGCGTGATGCGAGAGACCACGCCCTTGTTGCCGTGGCGGCCAGCCATCTTGTCGCCCTCGGAAATTTTGCGCTTCTGCGCCACCGAGACGCGCACCATCATGTTCACGTCTGCCGGCAATTCGTCGCCCTTGTCGCGGCGGAAGACACGGACCTCGATCACCTTGCCACGCTCGCCGTGGGGCACGCGCAAGCTCGTGTCTTTCACCTCGCGCGCCTTCTCACCGAAGATCGCACGCAGCAGCTTCTCTTCCGGCGTGAGCTCGGTCTCGCCCTTCGGCGTGATCTTGCCAACCAAGATGTCGCCCTCGCGAACCTCCGCCCCAATGCGGATGATCCCCTCCTCGTCAAGGTCGCGCAGCGACTCCTCGCCGACGCTCGGGATGTCCCGCGTGATCTCCTCCGGGCCCAGCTTAGTGTCGCGGGCCTCGACCTCGTACTTCTCGATGTGAATCGAGGTGAACTTGTCGTCGCGGATCATCGACTCCGACAGGACGATCGCGTCCTCGAAGTTCAGGCCCTCCCAGGACATGAACGCCACAAGGACCGACTGGCCGAGCGCCAGCTCGCCGTTGTCCGTCGAGGACGAGTCCGCAATCGGCTGACCTCGACGTACCCGGTCGCCGCGCTTGACCAGCGGACGCTGGTTGACGCATGTGCCCTGGTTGGAGCGCACGAACTTCATCAGCGTGTACGTCGCCTGGCGGCCGGAGTTGTACCGAATCGTCACAAAGTTCGCGCTCGAGGCCGTGACCTCGCCGTCCTCTTCTGCAAGCAGTACCTGCCCGGAGTCGACGGCGGCCTGCACCTCGACACCAGTACCCACCAGCGGCCGCTCCGGTCGCAACAGTGGTACAGCCTGCCGCTGCATGTTCGCACCCATCAAGGCGCGGTTCGCGTCGTCGTGCTCCAGGAACGGGATGAGCGCTGCTGCCACCGACACCATCTGTCGGGGCGACACATCAATGTAGTCCACCTCGGCGGCGGGCACCATCTTCGGGCGGCTACCCGCCCGAACCTCGACGCGGGTGTCGAGGAAGTTCCCGTCCTCGTCCAGCAGGGTGTTTGCCTGCGCGACGGTGTGCCGCTCTTCCTCGTAGGCGTCGAGGTAGAGCGTCTCGTTCGAGGCGAACGGCACCACGTCGATCATGTCGGCGTCCGCGTTCTGCGCGATCGTCCGGGCGAGCTCGGCGTCGACGTGCTGACCCTCGCGCGCGATCTGGCGCCCGTCGCCGCGCACGTTCTGCGTGAGGATGCGACCGCTGAGGTCCTTGATTGTCTTCTTGACCTTGGTCCGCACCAGGCGGTACGGCGTCTCGATGAAGCCGAACTCGTTCACGCGACCGTACGTCGCGAGGTTGCCAATAAGGCCGATGTTCGGACCTTCTGGAGTCTCAATGGGGCAGATGCGGCCGTAGTGGCTGTAGTGCACGTCGCGCACATCGAAGCCCGCACGGTCGCGAGACAGACCACCGGGGCCGAGGGCGGACAGGCGGCGCTTGTGCGCCAGCTCTGCCAGCGGGTTCACCTGGTCCATGAATTGCGACAGTTGCGAGCCGCCGAAGAACTCCTTCATGGATGCGACGATCGGCCGGATATTGACCAGCGCCGAGGGCGTGGCCTCCTCCGGGTCAGTGATCGTCATCCTCTCGCGGACCACACGCTCCATGCGCAGCAGGCCGATCCGGAACTGGTTCGCGATCAACTCACCAACCGCGCGCACGCGGCGGTTACTCAGGTGGTCGATGTCGTCCGGCTCGCCGTCGCCGTTATTGATCTCGATCATCTTGCGAATGATCGCGATCATGTCCTCCGGCCGGAGGATGCGCGTGACCGGTGCATCCGGCAGCGCGAGGCGCTTGTTCACCTTGTACCGACCCACGCGGCCTAGGTCGTAGCGACGGTCCGCGAAGAACAGCGACTCCAGCATGTTGCGGGCGTTCTCGGCGGTGGGCGGGTCTCCGGGGCGCAGGCGGCGGTAGAACTCTTCCAGCGCCTCCTTGCGGTTGTTCGTCGGGTCCTTGGCCAGCGTCGCCTCGAGGTACGGGTGGTCTTCCGACACACGCACGTCGGCCAGCAGCTGGCGCACGCGGTCGTCCGTGCCAAGCTCAAGGTCGGTGAGGTTCTGCTCGCGCACTACCTCAAACGTGCCGTCCTTGTGCTGAAGCACGGTGATGCCATCAATGGCGCGCAACAGGACGGTCACGGGGATACGGCGCTTGCGATCGACCTTCACCGACAACAGATCGCGATTGCTCGTCTCGAACTCGAGCCAAGCGCCGCGGTTCGGGATCAGCTTCGCGCCGATCATGCGGCGGCCAGTAGCCAGGTCGGCGGTCGCGGTGAAGTAGACGCCGGGCGAGCGCACCAGCTGGGACACCACGACGCGCTCCGCGCCGTTGATGATGAACGTGCCGTTGCGGGTCATCACGGGCATGTCGCCCATGAAGAGCTCCTGCTCCTTGACCTCGCCGGTCTCCTTCACACGCAGCTCGACGCGGACGCGCAGCGGCGCCGCAAACGTGGCGTCGCGGTCGCGGCATTCCGCCTCGTTGTACTTGGGCTCGCCCAAGCGGTACTCGCCGAAGCGAAGCTCCATGTGCTGGCCGGTGAAGTCCTCGATAGGCGACACCTCATCGAAGAGCTCGCGGATCCCATGCTGCAAGAACTGGTCGTACGACTCTCGCGGCAACTGGATGAGGTACGGCATCTCCATCACCTGGTGATGCTGTCCGTACGTCTTAACGAGACTGGGCACACGACGGTTGGAGCGCACGATGCGCCGCTCGATGGTCAAGCTCAACTCCCTGCGAAACGCGGTGTAGTGCCTGCCGAGACACGTTGGGCGGCCATGGACTGCGCGACTGACTCCTGCTCACGCGAGATTTCGACCGGGCGCCTCACCAGGGCGAGCGGCGCACGCGGACACCCCGAGGCAAGACTCCCTGCCATCGGGGTATTTCGGATAGGAACAGGATGAGCCGCGACCAAGGCTCAGGTAGGATAAGCGATGCGTGGAGGGTATGCAAGGGTAGCGACAGCTGCTCAACGCTGTCAACGGAAAATCCACAGCGCACCCACGGGCTCACCCTAAATCAGGACATCACGGCGGGCGTCGCTCCACCCCCGGCAGCTGCCCAGCGTACGGCCGGTTCACCGCTTGCTCCCACGCTGGCCAGGCGTCTTTCGCTCGGTCGTCCGAGGTGCGCAGCCCGATGCTGCCAATGAGGTCGGATGGCGCCGAGTCGGCGTTGGCGGGATCACGACCCGCGAACCAGATCACCAGAGGTGAGCTGAGCGCATTCGCGTCCGCGAGTAGACGCTGCAGGTAGCGGCGCTGCTCCGGTGGCGTGGAGGAGTTCAGCCCCTCACGCGTGACGTCCGAGGCGAAACCTGCCGAAGCGAAGGCGATCGGCAGGCTCGTGTGCGCTCGCGCGTCCGAGTAGTACTCCGAGGGTACCTTACGCGCCGACTGATAGACGAACGACGGATACGTGGTGATCGCGAACAGGTCCATCTGCCCCTGATACTCCTCGATGAGGCGCCAGCGCGGCGCGTGAGGGGGCTCCCAGGAGATGAGGCCAAGCAGTTGCTCGTACTGGAACGTTGGGAAGACGAGGGTCGTGGGGCTGGCGGCTTTCACCTCGGCGTAGGCTTCGGCGTAGGCCTCGCGATACGCCTCGTAGGCCTGTGGATTCGCCTCGAAGGCGGCGTTCACCTCGACGCCCAGCGCCAGGAAGGTCGGCCGGTAGTTCAGCGCCACGAAGCGCGCCTGCTGCACCAGCGCGCGCCTCAGCTCCGGGTTCGCGAGTGTCTGCCCCTCGAACCGGGTGGGCAGACCCGCGAGCCGTCCGCGTGAGGCAGGGTCGAACACGTCGATGGCGTACATCAACTGCAAATGACGGTCCGCGAGCGCGCCGCGCTCGGAGAGCGTCGTGCGCTCCAGTTCGTTCGCCACCGAGGCGCCTGGCAGAAACGACGACCAGGCCGGCTCTCGCTGGATGAGGAGCACCTCGCCGTAGTTGGCGGCGAGGTCCATCGCAGACGTGTAGCCTGCGATGGTTGGCCGTGTCGGGAGCGACGAGAACCCCAGCAAATACGAGCGCGGCTCTCCGACGATGACCCGCGGCAGGGGCGTAAACTCGAGGCCGGTCTGGTGTGCGGGACTGACTTCCTGGCGGCAGCCCATCAGCGACAGCAACGACAGCAACGTCGCGGCCGCGGTCAGCCTCCAGGTCCGGCTGGCGGACGGCGTGGCCCGCCCTCGACGCGCCGGCGTGACTTGATGTGGCATCGAACGATTGTTGGCATCACGCAGCCACAGGTCAAACACGCGCTCGCGCCAACTCGGGAATGCCCCGATCGGGGCGCGTCAGGCAGCTCCTACGAACCCTGCAAGAGCTCAAGATAGAGGGCTTGAGTTTCTCTCGACGGATTCGCGCCAAACTCGGTGACCAGGAGTTCGCGGCAGTCTTCGTACACTCGCAGCGCCTCGGCTCGGTTGCCCAGCTCCTGCGCTGGTTCCCCGTTTGCCATCCAGACCTCAACCAGGCAGTCGAGCGCTCTTACGAGGATCTCGTGCAAATGGGAACGTTCGCGCCTGATCCACGGCCCATCTTCGCTTCCTAGGAATAGCCATCGCGCCGCTAGCGCCGCGATGTTGGCCGGTGCCCACGCACTCTTCCAATCCTGTGCACGCGCAAAGCCCTCCGCCAGGTCCACTGCCTCCGCCGCCGCCTCCCGGTCGACCCAAACGTCTTCCCCCAGTCGCAACAGGTAGGTTCCGAACGCGCTGGTCAGGCTGATTGCCTCGGGATCGACGAGCCGTCTGAACAGGCTCCGCAGCTTGCTCACCAGCGCGTGTAGGGCGGCCTCCCACGCTCCAGGCGCGATCTCCGGCCAGAGCCACCTCGGCAAGTTCGTCACGTGTGACGTGGCGTTGGCGGTGGCACACGAGGTACGCGAAGAGCAGGCGGCACGCCCTCGAGGTCCATCACATCGAGATTACGCGCGACCAGGTGCTCGCGATGGCCCGCGTTGAGTAATGTTCCACGCTTCGCGGCCTGCCGCTGACGCTGGGGTCCTCCCACCACGCGGCCTCGTCCGCCTCGGGATTACCCCGATCCCCGTGCGCCCAGTCCTGCCGAGGATTCCACCACGACCACCAGGCAGGGAGGCCACACATGCACCGCGCGCTCTCGATCGACGACCTTTCGTGCGAGCTGGGCCGCGTCACCTCGCGCTCGGATGCCCGTGCGCTGCTCAACCGCGCCGCGCGTGTCGCCGGCGTCGCGTCGAACCACCCCCTCGATATCAAGGAACTGCTCATGGTCTGCCAGTCGCTGGCAGCCGAGGGCGGCGCGATTCAGACAGTGGCCGAACAGATCGCCGTGGCTTCGCTCAACGACCAGCGGGCGCGTGGCTTCGAGCCCGACAGCTAGCGGAACTGCGGCGAGGCGCCCTCGAAGCTAGCGACCACCGGCTGGCGCGTCGGAGCCATCGTTATAGATCGCCTCGCGGGCTACATCGCCCCACGAAAACAGCGCGGCCGCGAATCGGACGCCGCTTCGAGTGTTCCTGACGGCGGCGAGGTCGATCCCACGAACGAACTAGCTCACACGCTCAGCCACACCCTCGGGCTGATAGAAGTCGACCGGCCGGAATACGCCAAACGTCTTGGAGGCCAACGGAACCCCGCCCGGCTCGGCGCAGGCGACGGCAAGCGCCATCTGGTCGATGCCGTACGGCTTTCGGCTGGCGGCCATCTGTTCGCGGCACCAGTCGAGGATCTCTTCGGAAACCACGGCGCATTGCTCGGGCGATAACGGCAGCTCATCGCGCAGCCATTCGCCCTTGTGGAGCCCGGTCCCGCGCTGCACCGAGGCTTCGACGTGCGCCCGCAGCGGATCGGGGCGGAATTTGCCCAGCAATTCTTGCAACCCGACGATCCCTGCCTTCGTAGTGGATACCCCATGTGGAAAGCCCTCTAGCTCCCTGCGAAAATCATCGACACAAGACAGAACACGCACACGCACGCTCCGTAAGAAGTCCACTAAAGACCCGGGCAATCCCAGGGGCCCTTCGATGGCCCCTACACTTCGCCGATGGAACGAGGCCGCTTCCGCCGCCTTGTGCTTCGTGCGCTCCAGTCGATTCCATCCGAATTCGCCCCCTACCTCGAAAACATTGCAATCGTCATCGAGCGCGAGCCCTCGAGGGACGACCTGCGTGCCGGGCGCGTGGCCGATGGTCAGGATCTCTTCGGCCTCTACGTCGGCGTACCCATCACGGAGCGCGCCGGCGGGACGCCTGCCCTTCCCGCGCGCATCGTGATCTATCAGGGGCCCCTGGAGCGGCACTGCACACCCGCCCAGATCCCGAGGCAGGTGCGTAACACGGTCGTGCACGAGGTCGGTCACCATTTCGGCATCGATGAGTGCCGGCTACGGCAACTGGGTGTTGGCTAGTCTCGTCACTCGCCTAGGCGGCGGATGCGAGTGCCGCCGCGCTCGGCTAGGCTCCCGGTGCGAATGAGGGAGGGCCCGGTGCTGACGGAGCGGTTCGTCGTCGGCGTTGACGACACAGATACCAAGGGCCCGAGCGGGGAGCGCTCCGGTGGCACCGGTGCGCTCGTGCGTGCCCTTGCGGCGAAATACGTGGCGGAGGGCCTCGGCGAGTCGCATGGCGTCACCCGCCATCAGCTCTTCGACAGCCCGAAGATCGTGAGCACAGGCGACAACTGCTGCTACGCCGTCGAACTCCAGTCCGACCAGTCCGTCAACGATATTGAGGATTGGCTGGTGCGCTACGTGCGCGCCAACGCCGAGCGCCGCGCCGACCCCGGCGTTGCGATCCTGTCGCGTCATTCCGATATGCCCCATGTCCTCGCATTCGGCCGGCGTACCCAGAACGAGCTGATGAAGCTGGAGTTCGCCCAGACGTTCTCCGCCGAGGCAAACGTGCGCCTCCGCGCCATCGGCGGGAAGCGGCTCGGCTCGATTGGTGCTCTGGCCGCTGCCGGACTGCGCGCCGGTGGAGGCGATGGCCGCTACGTCGACCTGTCTGGGCTGCGCAACCTCAAGGGGCGCATGACCGCGGGGCAGATGCGCACTGCCTGCCCGGCACTCACGCGCATCATCGATGACGGCACGGGCGAGCCGATGGACCGCGACGACCTGATCGACACAGGCGACTGGGTGCGACCGCGGCTCTTCGAGGGTGGGCCGTACGTCCTGGCACGGCGCTCCGAGACAGAACGTCGCCTCTGGCACCTCGTCGACCGCCGGCCCGAGGGTAAGGGGGGCTAGCCCCGCTACTCGCAGTCCCGCAGATGCTCGGCGTAATGGCCGAAGCCGTTCGCAGTGATGACGAAGGTGCCGCACCCGTCATCCCCCTCCAGCACCGCGGTCGGTGCCGCCTCGATCGCGGCCAGGAAGGCCGTGTACGCCTGTTTCGCCTCGTTGAGCACCGTCGCCCAGGGCACGCCCTCGATGTGCGCCTTGACATGGGCGTTCAGCGCGTCCCCATCGACCGACTCGCGCGGCTCGCCCAGCTCGATCTGCCGTAGCCGCCGCACGGCGAAGGCGTGCCACGCGGCGACATGCGCGACGACGTCCTTGTGGGTCCAGCCATCCGACCGCACTGCCGTCGGCAACGTGCGCTCCACGACCTCCAGCCAGTGGGCGTGCGCCTCACGCTCCAGCGCGAGCAACGTGGCGCGGGGCAGCGGCACGCCCTCCGAAGAGAGGAGCCCGTCGCGCGCGATGGTCAGGATCTGCGCCGACTCCTCGAGAGTGGTGGTGTAATTCAGCGCCTGCCACAGGTCGCCCGCCATCGCGAACGTGCCGTGCCAGCGCACGATCACGATCGGCGCGCGCCCCAGCGCCTCGGCAATCTCCGCGGGCGCCTCGCGTTCTCCCACCGAGATGATCGGGATGGACCCGAGGATGAGTCGACCTTCGAAGTTCACGGGATGCAGCGCGGCGCCTTCGAGGACCAACGAACGTCCGATTGCGTACGGCGGATGGGCGTGCAGCACCGCGCCGGCCCCCGGGTGCGCGGTGTAAATCGCGAGGTGGATCGCCGTGTTCGCAGGACGGCGCTGCCGCGCCGTCCTGCACGAGTGCGCCGCTCTCGTCGACGGCGACCAGCGTCGACGCCTCGAGGTGGCCCAGCATCGCGCCCGTCGCGGTGATCAGCGCCCCGCCAGCATGACGCCGCACGGACAGGCTGCCGCCGTGCGAGCTGACCAGGCCGCGCGCGTACAGGTCGCGCCCAACCTCCACGACCGGACCGCGCCACGCATCGAGGCTGGGCGCGGTCATCGGTTAGAAGCCGCCGCCGTTGACGTAGATGCGCTGGTTAGTCACGTAGCGCGCGCCGGGCCCGCACAGAAAGACGACCATGTTGGCGATGTCCTCGGGCTGGCAGACGAAGCCGAACGGCGACGTGGCATCCATCTCCCTGATATCCGTCACCCCTCGTGTGGCCCGCACAAGGCGGCGCCCCATCTCCGTGTCGACAAGCCCGGGGCCGACCACGTTCACGTGGATGCCGTTCGCGCGCTCCTCCTTGGCGAGGGTCTGCGCGAGTGCCTCCATGGCTGCCTTCGCCATGTTGTACGGGCCGCCTCGCGCGCTGAGGCTCAGGGCCGCACCGGACGAAATCATGACGATGTCGCCTCGAGGCTGCTCTCGCATCTGTGGGATGACGAGCTGACTCATGTTGAACGAGCCAAAAGCGTGCAACCGCACCACCCGCTCCATTTCGGCCGGGTCGGTGTCGACGATGACATTGCCCCGCGAAGCGATGCCCGCGTTGTTGATGAGAATGTCGATCTTGCCGAAGTCCTTCAGGACGGCCGCAACCAGCGCCTCGCATTGCGCGTAGTCGGAAACGTCACCCTGGAAGATCTCTGCCTTCCGCCCGAGGGCGCGCGCGGCCTCGGCGCCCTGCCCGGCGCTCATGGCGTCACGTGCGTAGTTGATCGCGACGTCCGCACCCGCCTCAGCAAGCCCGAGCGCGATCGCCGCGCCGATGCCGCGCCCCGCGCCCGTCACCAGCGCCGTTCGGCCCTCGAGATCCGGCATTTTCGCCCCCGCTTCAGCGATTGTTGGAGAGTGAGTTTAGCCCGCCGCTGACGCGTCGGCGAGTGCGCCGGGGCCGGGCTCATCGGCCGTCGGCGGCCACGAACTGGAGAACATGAACGGCGTCCGAGCGTGTTCGGCATAGTGGCCAGCAAACGGGGTATTCGGGTGCTAGTCGAGGCGCTTACCGCATCACGGAGCGGAGCGCCCACGCAGCCTGGCGCAGTGAGTAGGTGCCGATCCCGAACGCCACCATCATGAGCGGCAGCGGCACCAACGCAGCAAGCTCGCCCTGTGTGGCGAAGTGCGCACTCAGCAGCCCGAGCGCGGTCCCCATCAGGACCATGTGCCAGCCGATGATGGCGTAGCTCGCCGCGACGATCTGCGGCGCTCCCACGTAAAGCACGTTGCCCCCTGATCCCCACGACAGGGTCCGGCGCGGTGCATTGAGGGTTCGTAAGAACTTCGTTGGTTCTGCGCGCGATCTCTATCGGCGACCAGCGGCCTGCCGATGATCCCTTGCCACGAAGCGCTACGGCAGACGGCGCGCGAGCCGCTCGGCAGCAGCTTCCACCAGCAACGCGCCGCGAGAGATCGCTTCGTCCTGCGTGAAGCTCGCGCCGGACTCTTCGACGTCCGCGAGGCCATCGAGGCGTTCGATCACCCGGCCGGCGACGGCGTAGCACGGCTTTCCTAGCTCCCCGGCGAGCGCCGCAACGTACGCCACGGTCTTGCCACGAGAGGTCTGTGGATCGATCTGGCCTTCGCCGGTGATCACCACGTCGCAGCCCTCGATGAGCGCGCGCAGGCCGATCGCCTCAGCAACCACGCTGGCGCCTGATCCGATGGAGGCGTGGCACGCCGCCGCAAGGCCAGCGGCGAGGCCGCCCCCAGCGCCGCCGCCCTCGAGCCCCGCGACGTCGACGCCGAGGTCCCTGCTGCAGATCTTGGCCCAGTGCTTGAGCGCGCCCTCGATGCGGTGGGCGTGCGCGAAGGTCACGCCCTTCTGCGGCCCAAAGACGGTGGTAGCGCCCTCGAGGCCGAGCAGCGGATTAGTGACGTCGGCGGCGATGACCACCTGGGTCTCCGCGAGTCCGGCGGCCACTCCACTCGCATCGATGCGACTCAGCCAGTGCAGACCCAGCGGTCCGTGTGGCAGGTCGTGACCGCGGCCGTCGAGGAGTCGCAGGCCGAGCGCCTGCACCGCCCCCGCGCCGCCATCGTTGGTGGCGGTCCCGCCGGAACCGACGATGATCCGACGCGCGCCGCGGCGCAGTGCTTCGGCGATCTGCTCACCCACGCCGTAGCTGGTCGCGTCGCCAGGGTCCCGCTGTTGCGGCGGCACGAGCGACAGTCCGATGGTCGCCGCTGCCTCGATGACGGCGGTCACGGGCGCACCGTCGCCGGCGGGCAACAGCGCGAACGCTGCCTCGACTGGCTCGCCCATGGCGCCTAGGTAACTGCCGGTGACGAGCTGGCCGTGGCGCGCCGCGCGCAGCACCTCAAGCGTCCCAGGGCCACCGTCGGCCATCGGCGCCTCAATGACCTCTGAATCAGGCAGGGCGCGGCGCAGTCCGGCAGCGATGGCGGCCGTCGCCTCGTGCACTGTGAGCGAACCCTTGAACTCTTGCGGGCAGACCAGAATGCGCACGACCGCTCCTCAGAACCAGTCCACAGTGCCCAGCGCGCGAAGCGCCGCCGAGATCAGCACCGTAGCTACATAGACGAATCCAACCAGCCTCAGGCGTCGGCTCATCCAGCGCAAGCGCGTCGGCTGCACGGCCATCAGAGCCACCGCGATAACGAGCCCGACGTACAGGAGGAGACGCAATGCCGTAGACATGGCAGCATCCTACGGCACCTCCCCGCCGCGACACTTCGGAATGAGGAACGTATGCAGTACCGACGGCTCGGCCGTGCGAATTTCATGGCGGCGGAGGTCGGCGTCGGTCTCGACGCGCTCGCTGCGCTCCCGCCCACCGCGGCCTCCGAGGTACTGCTTGCCGCCGTCGCAGGCGGCTCGAACATCATCGAGGTGGATACTCGCGTCGAGGCTCAGCTCGCCGCCATCGCGTCGGTTCTCCGCGGGCTGCGCACGCAACTGATCGTTGTCGGCGTCGGCGACGGCGCTCGCGGGGGGGCAGAGGCGGCCCTCGCCGCCATGGGGCTCGACTATTTCGACTGCTACCTGGCCGCTGGTGCTGCCTCGATCGGTGACGTGCAGGCGCTCGCCTTCGCCGGCCTGACACGCACAGCCGGACTCGCCGCCGGCGATCCTGCCGAGGCGCTCGCCGCGATCCTCGAAGGTGGCGTTGACGTGGTCCAGGTGAGCCTGAGCGCCCTGGAGCTGCGCGCACCTTCCGGCGCCGACGCGGTACTCATGGCCGCGCAGCACGCCGATGTCGGCGTCATCGCCTGTTCGCCGCTGGCCGGCGGAACGCTGGCCTCCGACGCGGCACTGCTGGAGACGCTGAGCTTCGTCCTCGACGGCCCGGCGCGGTCAGTTCCGCAGGCTGCGATCGCCTGGGCACTCTCCGATCTGCGACTCAGCGCCGTGGTCGCCGGGCCCCGGACGATCGAGCAGGCACGCGAGAACGCAGAGGCGTCGCGCGTGGCACCGCTGCCAGCCGACGTCCTAGAGCACATCGCCCTGGCCCTCACTGGGCGGTAACGACACTCCTCGGATTGCGCCAATCACCACTTGACTTCGTACATACGTTCTTACTAGTCTCCATATCAGACCGTTAGTTCTGTTTCTGGAGGTCCCTACGATGCCCTACACCGTGACTATCGAGCCGGCGACGGCGGTGCTCGCGAGCCCGCCATCCGACGTGCCCGCGCTGCGGCGGCTCAAACTGGTTACGGCCTACGGACCGCGGTGTCCCGACTGCGCGGGGCCACTCGTCTTTGGCGAGGGGTGCCACCTGTGCCTGATCTGCGGTTACTCGGCCTGCGGCGGCGGCACGTGACCGCGCATGACTGGACAGGCGGCGCTACAGGCTGTCGATCAGCATAGTGAGGCCGGTGAGGTCCGGGAGTTCGACGTGGGCCACACCTGCGCGAGCGCCCGCGTGCTGAGTGGTCTGGATAGCGTGATTGCTCGGACGGTTCACCCAGATGCCTGCCACCAGCCCTGCGGACCGCGCACCTTCGATGTCTGCGCGAAAGTCGTCGCCAACGTGCACGGCCTCGGCCGGTGTCACGCCGAAGGCTGCGAGCACGTGGTGGAAAATCGCGGGCTCGGGCTTGCGTGCTCCTACTTCCTCCGAAATCGCCGCCACCTCGACGTGCCGGTCGAGACCGAGTGCGCTGATCTTGAGGCGTTGCTCAGCGCTGAGGCCGTTAGAGACGATGGCGAGGCGGTACCGCTGCGTCAGCTCCTCAAGGAGCGCGGGCACCTCCGGAAACAGGCGCAGGTGCCGCGGCCAGGCGCTCTCGTAGGTAGCGCGCATCTCCTCGGCCAGCGCCGGGTCTTCTTCCGCGTACCGGACGAGTAGCTGCCGGAACGCCACGCCGAGGAAGTCCTGGTTCCACTCACCGCCGCCCGCCTCGTGATGGGCCTGCTGGAGTAGCGGTCGCAGCACCTCGATGTGTGCCGCGGGGCCGTCTCCCAGCGCCGCCAGCGCGGGATAGCGCGCTGCGCCGAGCGCCAGCGCTTCGCCAAACCCGGCACCCCAGGCACCCATCGAGTCGATAAGCGTGCCGTCGAGGTCGAGCAGCACGGCACGGATCATCGGGGTGTCATCGACAGACCTGCGGGCCCGCGGAGGCGCTTAACCGCGACCGTTGGGCTCGCCGGCCTCGTCGTCGTCCTCGAAATCATCATCATCAGCATCATCAGCATCATCGACGGAGTCGTCGGCGAAGACACCCACCTCTTCGCCTCGCCAGACCGTCATCACCAGGTCTTCGCGGTAGGGGTCCGCGGTCATAACGAGGTCTTCATCGATCTGGCCGATCAGATCCTCGATCTCCTCGTCGGCGATCGCCTCGTGTACGACTAAGGTGCCGTACGCGACCGACGAGGTGAAGTGCAGGTCGACTCGTCCCAGCGCGTGGGTGTCGTCCTCGATCGTGTAACACTCCGAATACGGCGTGCGCGCCTCTCGGACAAACTTGTACTCGGCCACGTTTCGCCTCCAGAACTGCGACGCTGCGCGCCGAATCGATGTACTGAATGAGTGAGCTGACGACCGCGACGCTGCTAGCGCACCTGCCCGTTGCCAAGCACGATCCACTTGTACGAGGTGAGCTCGCGCAGACCCATCGGGCCGCGCGCGTGCATCTTCTGCGTCGAGATGCCGACCTCCGCGCCAAGCCCAAATTGCCCGCCGTCGTGAAAGTACGTCGAGGCGTTCACGAATACAGCGGCCGCATCGACCTCCCGCTGGAAGCGCTGAGCCGCCGCGTACGACTCGGTGACGATGGCCTCCGAATGGCCGCTGCCGTGCTCCTCGATGTGCGCCATCGCCTCATCAAGCGAATCCACCACGCGCACGGAGCAGTCGAGGGAGAGCCACTCGCGGTCGTAGTCCGCGGGCTCGACTGGCATTGAAGTCGCCCCGCCGACGAGGGCGGACGCTCGCCTGTCGACATGCAGCGTCACGCCTCGGGAGCCGAGTTCGGCGGCGAGCTGCGGCAGCACTGCGCCCGCCACATCGACGTGCACAAGCAGGGTGTCGAGGGCGTTGCACACCGAGGGCCGCACGGTCTTGGCGTTCACCACAATCTGCGTCGCCATGTCGATGTCGGCACCGGCATCGATGTAGGTGTGGCACACGCCGATGCCGCCGGTGACGACCGGCATCAACGCCTCGTCGCGGACACGCTTGATCAGGTCCGACCCACCTCGAGGGATGAGCAGGTCGATCGACTCGTGGGCGCGCAGCAGGGCGCCAACCTCTTCGCGGTCGGTCGAGTCAATGAACTGGAACGCATCGACGGGCAGGCCCGACGCCTCGGCCGCGCGCGCGACGATGCCCGCGAGCACCGACGAGGTGCCGTGGGCGTCCGAGCCCGAGCGCAGCACCACGGCGTTACCCGACTTCAGGCAGATCGCGGCGATATCGACGGTCACGTTCGGTCGCGACTCGTACACCACGCCGATGACGCCCAGCGGCACGCGGATGCGCCCGATCTGCAGGCCGTTCGGCCGCGTCGCCATGTCGATGACTTCGCCGACAGGATCCGGCAGCGCGGCGACGGCACGCGCGTCGCGCGCGACAGCGGCCACGCGCTCCTCGCTGAGCACCATTCGGTCCACGAACGACTCGGTCAGGCCGCGCGCGCGGGCACGTTCGATCTCGTCCGCGTTCACCTTGAGGATGCGAGGCGTCTCCTCGATCAGGGCGTCGGCGATCCGCTCGAGCGCCTCATTCTTCTGGCCCGTGGAAACTGCGGCCATGCGGCGGCTGGCACGCTTCGCCAGCGCGGCCTTCGCTACCGCCGCCGATTGGGTGGAAATCGCCATAGTTCAATGATCGTACACGAGGCCTGCCGCGCGCGCCTCGGGACTAGGACGTACGTGAATCTAACTCGCGCGGTAATCGCCGGAAGCGCCGCCGGACTTGGCGACAAGGCGCACGTTCTCGATGCGCATGCCGCGCTCGACGGCCTTGCACATGTCGTAGACGGTGAGCGCCACCACCGACACCGCCGTCAGTGCTTCCATCTCCACGCCAGTTTGCGCCGTCGTCCGTACCGTCGCCTCGATCTCGAGCGCCACTTCGGTTCCCGGGTCGCCTTCGATGGCACCAGCAGGTTCGAGGCGCACCTCGATGCCGGAAATCGGCAGCGGGTGGCACAGCGGAATCAGCTCGTGGGTACGCTTGGCCGCCATGATCCCGGCGATACGTGCTACCGCGATGACATCACCCTTTGGCAGGCGGCCTTCCACGATCTGCGCCAGCGTCCCGGGCAGCATCACGACGCGTCCTCGCGCCGTCGCCTCGCGCACAGTGGTTGCCTTCGCGGAGACGTCGACCATGCGGGCGTTGCCCTCGGCATCTACGTGGGAGAGCGCCTGCTGCTTACCAGTCCTCGAGCTGCGACGTGCGGTCACGAGGCGTTCACCCTCCCAGCCGCGACATCTCGAGGCGCGGCAGGTCACGTGTCGCACCCGAGCGCAGCTCCGAGTAGCGGTCGTCGCGCTGCGACCACACACCGCGGATGACCGCCTCCAGCTCGGCGTCGCTGCTGCCATCGCGTAGCGGTGTCCGCAAATCGAGGCCGTGCGCGGCGAACAGGCACGTCACCAGCTCCCCAGACGCAGTCAGCCGCGCGCGCGTGCAGTCCCCGCAGAACGGCTGTGTGACCGAGGTGATGACGCCCACCTCGCCGGAGCCGTCGGCGTAGGCCCAGCGCTGCGCGACCTCACCTCGATAGTTCGAGTCGAGGGCGACAAGCGGCAGTTCCTGCGAGATGCGCGCCACCACCTCGGCGCCGGGGATGACGTCGTCCAGGCGCCAGCCGTTGGTGTTGCCCACGTCCATGTACTCGATGAAACGTACGATGTGGCCGCTGCCCTTGAAGTGCCGCGCGAGGTCAACCACCGTGTGGTCGTTTACGCCGCGGCGGACGACGGCGTTCACCTTGATCGGCGAGAGCCCCGCGCGCTCGGCGGCCTCGATGCCCTCGAGCACCAGGCGCACAGGAAAGTCCATGTCGTTCATCGAACGGAACACGGCGTCATCGAGAGAGTCGAGGCTCACCGTGACCCGGCACAGGCCGGCATCGGCCAGCGCCTGCGCCTGGTGCGTCAGCAACGACCCGTTAGTGGTCAGCGTCACTTCGACGTCTTCGATGGGCGCCAGCATCTCGATGAGCTTCGGCAGGTCCGCACGCAGTGTCGGCTCGCCGCCCGTAAGGCGAATCTTGCGGACGCCCAGGCCGGCGAACAGCCTGGACAGGCGTGTGATCTCCTCGAAGCTCAGGATCTCGTCGCGCCTCAGGAACTCGAAGCCCGGCCAGAAGACCTCGCGAGGCATGCAGTACTGGCAGCGAAAGTTGCAGCGATCCGTCACCGAGATGCGCAGGTCGCGCAGCGGCCGCCCGAATCGGTCGAGCAGGGCGGGGGGAGCGGAGGGGAGAGTCGCGTCCACCGCGTGCCTCCGGCGCTAGAGATGCGAACGATTCAGCCGGGGCGGCCAGCCGCCAGCCGATTCAGGACCTCCATCATCGCACGCATCGCCCGCGCTCGGTGGCTGATGCGCTGTTTCTCGTCGCCCAACTGGGCCATGGTGCGACCGTCCGGCAGCTCGAATACGGGGTCGTACCCGAATCCACCTTCACCACGCGCCTCGACGGCGATGCGGCCCTCGACGGTGCCCTCGCGGACGTACGTAAGACCGCCGGGGAGCGCCAGCGCCAGAACGGCGCGAAAGCGTGCGCCCCGTCGAGCCGGCGGTACGCCCTCGAGGAGGTGCAGCATGTAGCGCCAGCGTGCGCCGTCGTCCGGTGCGCGCCGCCCACCGAAGCGGGCCGAGAGCACCCCGGGGCGCCCGTCAAGCGCGTCTACCTCAATGCCGGAGTCGTCGGCGAGCGCCGACAGGCCGCTCGCCGACGCGTAGGTCACGGCCTTGAGCGTGGCGTTCTCGAGGTAGGAGCGTCCACCCTCCGTGACATCGAGCGGCGTGAGGCCCGCTTCCGAAGGCAGCAGCAGCGTCCACGCGCTGCCCTCTAGGAGCACGCGGAACTCTCGCGCCTTTCCCGTATTCGACGAAGCGAGGACGAGGCGGCGATCCTCAGGCATGGCTGTCTGTTTCGCTTTGGTACGGACGAGTACGGAGGTTGGGCTGAGCCGTCTGGCAACGACGCCCAGTTGGGGTTCCATGCTACTTTTCAGAGAAAACCATCTGGATCGGCGCAATAGCCCGGGTACCCACCCCAGAACACATCGATGGCGGGTTTCACGAGGCGCGCGCCGGCCTCGACAGCGACGGCTAGCACCTCGTCAACGCGCTCCTTTGACCCGACGTTGTGGGCCAGCGCAAACTCCGCGAACCCCTCGCCCTCTGCGGGGACGCCGGCGTCCTCGGCGAGCAGGTGCCGAGGATACAGCGCGAGGATGACTCCCGCGCGCGAAAAACGCGATGTCCTCGGCCTCGCGCGCCACGGGCCAGACGAGGCTGATGATCGAGACACTTGGGTCCATGCTCGTCAGCGTAACGGCGTTGCTAGGTCAGCGTCTCCCAACGACTCGACATCTTGGCCGCCACGGCGGGCATCGTCGTGTACTCCATCTCGTCGAGGGGGAGGCGGTGCGGCTCGAAGGGACCGTGCTTGCGGAGGTGGTCCGCCACGCGGTTCGCTTCGGCGCGCGCGTTGTCGAAGGAGATGTCGTCGAACATGTCTCGCGGCCCCACCAGCTTGCCCTGCGCCAGCTGGAAGCCCAGCGCCACCAGGCGCGGCGGGCCATCGAAGCGAGCGGGCGTCGCCTGCGCGCGCGACACCGGCATCAGCGGTCCGTAATGCGACCCGCGCATGAACCCCTCGACGATCCACGCGTGCGTGAACGGCTCCAGGACCTCACCGACCGCCGGGAACGCGCCCTGGCAGCGAATCACCGCCGCCGGGTCGTCCTTGCCGACGTAGCGGCCAGCGATCAGCGAGAGCTTGTCGGTCGAGGAGACCGCCGCCACCTCGCCGGTCTGGCGAGCGATCACGCGCTTCACCGCAAAGCGGGCGGGCGAGCCGATGAACACCAGCAGGTCGTACAGCTCCTCCGGGGAGTTGAAGACGATCTTCTTGTGCTCTTTCACGTCGTGAACCTCGAAGGCGAAGCCGTCGTGCAGCGCCTCGGAAATCACGAGGCCAGCCGTGTTGAAGGGGTCCGCGAACATCTTGTAGAAGGGCAGGTTGAAGGCGCCAGCCGACGTCTTGTCGGCCATGAGCACGATGATCGGCTCCGACGGCCGCTCCTCGAGCTCGAGTTCGGCCGAACCAGGCCCCATCCCCCGGATATTCCCCGAGAATGCGTCAGCCAGCAGGTCTTGCCCGGCACCATAGAGGCTCAGTCGCTTGGCGACTTCTGTCCCGGCGACAAACGCGTCCCAGGCGAGCCGGTGGATCTCCACGTCGTCCTCGCCGCGGTCGTGCGACATGATCAGGAACATGTCATCACCGCACGACGACACGTGCGCATCGATCAGCAGGCCCGACTGGATCGCCCGCGTCATCGCCTCATTCCCGGCGTCCATTACATCCGTGTGCATGGCCGAATGCCCGACATACCCCCCGACGTCCGCTTTGATCACGCTCAAGGTCTGGGGCATCCGGTCCTCCGTCGTCAGCGCGTTGCATCCTCGACTGCGCGGGCCGGGGGGCGGCCAGCGCAGTCGTCAGGTGCGAGGGACAATGTGGGCGTGCCGTCGATGCGACCCGCGACCCCGATGCTAGCAGCTTCGAAGACGTCGCTCACTCGGGACAACTACCTACAAACGGGTGGCTCCGAGGTAACGCACCTGCAGGTCGCCAAGTGCCTTCTGAGCGATGGGGCGGCACTGCGCCAGCACGTCCCAGTCGATGTCGTCGTCGCGCTCCAGAAACGCTTCGAGGCTCGCGATCGCCTCAATGCCGCGCGTACGGGCGTGCTCCGCGTTCATGGCCTTGAAGCCCTGCAGCTTCCGCGGCCCCTCGCGGCCACCCTCGGAGATGTACCAGTCGCGGAAGGCGTCGCCGCAGCCCGCGGCCGCGAGCAGGGCGCCCAGTGGTGTCGCGGCGGGCGGCACCTTGAGGTAGAGCGCTTTCGCCGTGATCACCCGGCCGGGCGAGTCGTACTCGACCATCAGGTGGCCGCCTGCAGGTACGAGCTCGCCGAGTCTGCGGAATACCTGACGTTCGATGCCCGCGGGTACCTCCACGGTGCGGCCGTCCGAGAGCGGCAGTACATCGCGCCACTCGATGACCTCCAGCCAGTTGTACCCCGGATACGGCCCGCTGTTCTGCAATCCAAAGATCAGCGGCTCCACCACCGCGCCGAACGTCTCGGTCACCAGATAGACGCGGAAGTATGTCGATCCCACGTGGTTTCTCGGTCCGAGGTGCACCTCGAGGCGGACGTCCTCGCCCACCTCCGCACCAGCGAGGCGCGCGAGCGGGTGCGCAGGCTCCTCGGCAGCTCGTCGCCAGCGGCTATCGGTCGGAAGGGTTGAGGCCGTCATGCTCCAAACGTAGCAGCCATCGGACGATCGAGGCACATCCCGGCCTGGCAGGCGGCCCCTCCCTCGTGGGCGCGCGCCTACACTCGCCGTATGACGATCGACGAGGCTGGCCCGCTCGCCTACATCGAGGTGATGCGCACGCTGCTTGCCCGCGGCGGCTTCGAGCGCTCGGGCAACGCCGCCGACGCCGCGAAGTGGGATATCGACCACATCAAGGCGTACCTCGACGCTCACGGGCGGACCGACGCGCGGCGCACCGTGCACGTGGCGGGATCGAAGGGCAAAGGTTCGGTCGCGACGCTCACCGCCTCGATGCTGCGCGCCGCCGGCAAACATACACTCCTCCTCACCAGCCCTGACCTGCACTCGGCGCGCGAGCGTGTCTCCATCGATGGCGCGCCTATCGACTACGCCGCGTTCGCGCGCCACGCACGCACCCTCCTCGCCGATCCGGCCACCGCGGGCTGGTCGTACTTCGAGCTGCTCACCGTCCTCGGCTGGCTTGCGGGCGCTGAGGCGGGCTGCAGATGGCAGGTTCTCGAAGTCGGCCTCGGCGGTCGGCTCGACACCACGAACGTCGTCGTCTCCAAAGACGTGGCTGTGATCACGGCCATCGACCTCGAGCACACGGCGATCCTCGGCGAGACGATTCCGCTGATCGCCGCCGAGAAGGCGGGGATCATCACCGGCCCCTGCGAGGTGGTAGCGGCGCCCATGCGCGAGTCCGCCCTCGATGTCGTGCGGGCGCGTACCGCGGAGATGGGCGCCACCCTGCACGTGGTCACCGAGGAGTGCGCCATCCGCGTCGTCGCGCAGGGCCTCGAGGAGCAGCAGCTCGATCTGCGGACGCCGCATGCCACCTACCGCGGACTCAAGACGGACCTCGTCGGGCCCCACCAACGCGAGAACGTGGCCGCCGCCGTCCGCGCCGCCGAACTCGCCCTCGAGCGGGCAGGCGAGGAGATCTCGGCGGACGCGGTCACTCACGGCCTGCGCGCCGCGCGCCTCCCCGGCCGTTTCGAAGTGCTGCGCCGCTCGCCACTGCTGATCGTGGACGGACTGCACACCCCGCTGGCAGCGAAGCGCTTCCGCGAAACCGTCGAGGCCGTCGCAGTGCCGCGCCCGCGCGTGCTCGTGGTCGGGATGCTCGCCGGGCGGGACATCGAGGCGGTGGCTCGCGAGCTGCTCGGTGTGACTGACACCATCGTGGTCGCGCCCCCGAGTTCACCTCGCGCCGCGCCAGCCGCCGAGGTCGCCCGTGCCTTCACGTCGCAGGGCGGAATGGCCCAGACCGCGCGCGACGTGCCGTCGGCGATCGAGCTTGCGACGGACCTAGGTGGGGTGCGCGCGTCGATCCTGGTCGTGGGAAGCCTCTACACGGTTGCCGATGCCCGGGAGGCGATTCTGGCCATTACCGGAGATCGTGCACTCGGGCTGCGCTAAACTCGATTTCTCGCGACGGGGGAGGTCTTTCGATGGCCACCGGCAACGGCAGGCGGCGCGTGGTCGTGACTGGGACAGGCGTGCTGTCGCCTATCGGCAACGACGTCCCCTCGATGTGGCGTGCCGCCATCGAGGGGCGCTCCGGCATCCGGCGCCTCTCGCTGGTCGATCCCACCAACTACCCCGCGCAGGTCGGCGGCGAGGTCCAGGACTTCGATCCCACGGTCTACATGGACCGGCGGGACGCGCGGCGCATGGCGCGCTTCAGCCAGTTCGCCGTTGCGGCGGCGCGCCAGGCGGTCGGGCAGGCCGGCCTCGACCTCGCCCTCGAGGATCGCGCACGCACGGGCATCATCATCGGCACGGGCGGCGGCGGCCTGCCGAACACCGACGAGACGATGCGTACCGTCCTCACCCGCGGCGGAAGCAAGGTGGACCCGCTCTTCATGGCGAAGATGCTGCCGAACATGGCCGCAGCCAACGTCACGATTCAGCTCGGATTGCTGGGGTACTCGAACACCGTGACCACGGCCTGCGCCGCGGGCACGCAGGCGATCGGCGACGCCTTCGAGGTGATTCGCTCCGGACGCGCCGAGGTGATGCTGGCCGGTGGCACCGAGGCGGGGATCAGCGAGATCGGCCTCGCGGGCTTTGTGGCAATGCGCGCCCTCGCCACGTCACACAACGACCAGCCCGAGCGCGCCAGCCGCCCGTTCGACCGCGACCGCGACGGGTTCGCTCCCGCCGAGGGCGCCGGTGTCCTGGTGCTGGAGGAGTTGGACCACGCCCGCGCTCGAGGCGCGATGCCGCTCGCTGAGATCCTCGGCTACGGCGTGACCGCCGACGCCGCGTACCTCGTCGCTCCCTCCGAAGGCGGGGATGGCGCGGCCCGCGCGATGCGCACCGCCCTCGACGACGCCAACGTCACCATCGAGGAGATCGACTACATCTCCGCGCACGCCACCTCGACCGATGTGGGAGACATTGCGGAGACGCAGGCGGTGAAGGCGGTGTTCGGCGAGCGTGCCTATCACGTGCCGCTCTCCGCAATGAAGTCGCAGATCGGGCACCTTCTCGGTGGCGCGGGTGGCGTCGAGACTGTGGCGGCCGTGCAAACGCTGCTCTTCGGCCAGCTGGCGCCGACGATCAACCTCGATCACCCCGACCCGCAGTGCGACCTCGACTACGTCGCGAACACCACGCGAACGCACGAAGTGCGCACGCTCCTCAAGAACTCGTTCGGCTTCGGCGGCCAGAACGCGGTGCTGGTGTTGCGCCGCTGGGAGGGATAGCGCGGGGCTTCTGCGGGGATCCGAGTCGCTGGCACGCCGTCCCCCGTTCGCCCTGAGCCTGGCGAAGCGCATCGCCTTCCTCAGTGGCCCGCGTTACTTCCTCACAAACGCGATCCGCGCACTGTCGATGACTTCGGTGTGGTTCCCTTCGACAGGATCAGGGCAGGCTCAACTCACCACGAACGGGAAGGCGAAACACCCCGCGATTCAAGCGGACGCGGCGGACGGCAGTCCTCGGCCCGACCGCTAGAGGAAGAGCGCGCCGACGGAGCCGCCGGCGTGGATGCGGTGGATCGCGTCGCCGATCAGCGGCGCCAGCGAGAGCTGGGTCGTCGGGACGTTCTTGAACCTCGTGCGGTCCACCGGCAGCGTGTCCGTGAAGACGAGCTCCGTCGTGTCCTTGCTGTCGAGGAGCTCGAAGGCCCGGTCCGTGAACAGCGCATGCACGCACGCCACGTAGACCGAACGCGCACCGCGCTCGCGCAACAGCGTCACCGCCGCGGCCACGGTGCCGCCCGTGAGAATCTCGTCATCGATGATGATCGCGTCCTTTCCGGAGACGTCGCCGATGAGAGTGCTGGCGGTCGCACGTTCGTCATTACCCTCGCGTCGCTTGTCGACGATCGCAAATCCGCAGCCGAGGCGTTCAGCCATCTTATCGGCGCGCTTGGCCCCGCCGGCGTCTGTTGCCACAACTACGGGGGCAGCGAGGTTCAAGGAGCGGAAGTACTCGGCGACCATTGGCAGTGCCGTCAGCTCGTCCAGCGGGATGTTGAAGAACCCCTGGATCTGCCCCGCGTGCAGGTCGACCGTCAGCACTCGATCCGCGCCCGCTACCTCGAGGAAATTCGCGAGCAATCTCGCGGTGATCGGCACACGTGGCTGGTCCTTCTTGTCGGAACGGCCGTAGGGGAAGTAAGGCATGACGGCAGTGATGCGCCCGGCGGAAGCGCGCTTCGCCGCGTCGATCATGATCAGCAGCTCCATGAGCCGCGTGTTCACCGGGCTCGAGATCGGCTGCACGAGGAAGACATCACGCTCGCGCATGTTGTCGAGGTAACGCACGAAGATGTTCTCGTTCGAGAACTCAAAGACCTCCACCTCGCCCAGAGGCATCTCGAGGTGGCGGCAGACGGCCTCGGCGAACTGTCGCTGGCCATTTCCCGTGAAGATCGCAAGCTCCGAAACCACGAAGCCACCTTCCGGGAATCGAGGCACGCGGGGTATCTGAATCCTAGCAGGAGATTGGCCTGCCAGAATCAACGCTAGCCCTGAAAGCCGCTCACAGCTCCTCGGCGTTGCTACAATGATGGGAGCGCGCCCAACTCTCTTCGACATCGTTACGTCGCCCGCTGAGGAGCCGCGCACCTCGACCCAGCCAGCCCGCAGCGAGCAGACCGAGCAGGTAAGTGCATGGACTTCCAGTTCACCCCGCAGGAGGAGCAGTTCCGAACAGACCTGCGCGCCTTCCTCGCGCAGCACCTGCCCGCAGACTGGTCCGATCGCTCCTTCATCGAGGCGGCTGACTCCGACGACCGTAAGGCGCTCGCCGACCAGATGACGAAGCTGCTGGCCCAGAAGGACTGGCTCGCGCTCGCCTGGCCGAAGCAATACGGCGGCCTCGACGCGAACCACCTGATGCAGCTCATCTTCAACGAAGAGACTGCCTATCACGCCATGCCCGGCGGCGGCGGCCCTGGCGTGACCGCCGTGGGCCCCGCGATCATGCTCTTCGGCAACCAGGAGCAGAAGGACACCTACCTGCCTCGAATCACCCGGGGCGACGACTCCTGGAGCCTGCTCTACACAGAGCCGGGCTCTGGCTCCGACCTCGCCTCGATCCAGACGCGAGCGGTTCGTGATGGCGACACGTACGTCCTCAACGGGCAGAAGGTCTGGATTGCCGGCGCCCAAGACGCCAACATGGGGTGGGTCGCCGCCCGCACGGACCCCACGGGTCCGAAGCACAAGGGCCTCTCGACAATCATCGTGCCGATGGACTCACCCGGCGTCACGGTGCGCCCGCTGACCACGATGGCCGGTGAGCGCACGCTCTCCGAGGTCTACCTCGACAACGTCCGCGTCCCCGCCGAAAACCTCGTGGGCACGGAGAACCGCGGCTGGTACCAGGTCGCCGCCTCGCTCGACTTCGAGCGCTCCGGTGTCGGCGCCTACGCCAACGGCCGGCGCAACATCGAGAAGCTGGTCGACATTGCCAGAGACGAACGCGAGGCGCTCGGCCGCAACCCGCGCATTCGCTACGAGCTGGCCGATCGCTGGCTGGAACTCGATGTCGGCTTCAACATCGCCTACCGCATCCCCTACCTGCAGTCGCAGGGGGTGGCCCCGAACCACGAGGCGTCGGTCTCAAAGCTCTACGGCTCTGAACTCACCCAGCGCATCGCGAACACCGGCATCGAGCTGCTGGGGCTCGCCGGACAGCTCGCTCCCGGGTCGCCGGGCGCCCCGCTCCGAGGCGCCCTCGTACGCGCCTACCTGAACGCCGTCTCCTCGACGATCGCCTCGGGCACCTCCGAGATCCAGCGCAACATCATCGCCCAGCGCGGCCTAGGCATGCCTCGCGGGTAGTGGTTCGGGAGATTCCACAGACCGCGAAGTCGCGGCCTGTGGACGGCGCGTGCCTCGTACTTCCCTAACACCGCGTTCGGGTGTGCCGGAGTACCATCGAGTCCATGGTCGGCATACTCCGCAAGGTCTTCGGCGACGCCAACGAGAAGGCCCTCAAGCGCATCCGCCCCCTGGCTGCAGAAGTCAACGCGCACGACGCGGCACTCAGCGATCTGAGCGTCGACGAGCTGCGCGCGCGCACCGATGACTTCCGCCGCCGTCTCGCGGACGGCGCCACCCTCGACGATCTGCTGCCGGAAGCGATGGCGGTAGCCCGCGAGGCGATCGCGCGGCGCACCGGCGAGCGTGCCTTCGACGAGCAGGTCATCGGCGCCATCGCCCTCCACCAGGGGAACATCGCCCAGATGGCCACCGGCGAGGGCAAGACGCTCGTCGCGACGCTGGCGCTCTACCTCAACGCCCTCGAAGGCGGAGGCGTGCACATCGTGACCGTCAACGACTACCTCGCTCGACGTGACGCGCAGTGGTACGGCCCCGCCCTCTACGACCTCGGCCTCGAGGTGGGCGTGCTGCAGCACGACCAAGGTTACCTCTACACCCCCGAGGCTCGGGAGATCCCGAGCCTCGAGTACCTCCAGCCCGTCGAGCGGCGCGCCGCCTACGCCGCGGACGTCACCTACGGCACCAACAACGAGTTCGGCTTCGACTACCTGCGCGACAACATGGTGCAGTTCGAGACGGCGCGCTCCCAGCGCGGACGGCACTTCGCGATCGTCGACGAGGCCGACTCGGTCCTCATCGACGAGGCGCGCACGCCGCTGATCATCTCTGGTCCCGACGAGCAGGACACGAGCGTCTACCAGCGCTTCTCGAGGCTGGTCCCCTCGCTCCGGCAGGACGAGCACTACACGCTCGACCTCAAGACGCGCTCCGTGCACCTGACCGAGGCGGGCATCGAGGCGCTCGAGCGCGGCCTCAACATCCAGAACATCTACGCGCCAGAGAACTTCCGCCTCACGCGCTACATGGAGGCTGCCCTCAAGGCGCACGCCATCTACCAGCGTGACCGCGACTACGTGGTCAAGGACGGCCAGGTCGTCATCGTCGACGACTTCACCGGGCGTCTCATGGAGGGGCGTCGCTGGTCCGACGGGCTACACCAGGCCGTCGAGGCGAAGGAGGGCCTCAAGGTTCAACAGGAGTCGATCACCTACGCGACGATCACCCTCCAGAACTACTTCCGCCTCTACGGCAAGCTCTCCGGTATGACCGGCACGGCCTCCACCGAGGCCGAGGAGCTCTTCGAGATCTACAAGCTCGATGTCCTGGTCATCCCCACCCACCGCGCGATCGCGCGCGACGACATGGCCGACTACGTCTACGGCTCGGAGGCGGCCAAGTGGCGCGCGGTCGTCGAGGACATCATCGAGAAGCACGAGGCAGGGCGCCCCGTCCTCGTCGGCACGGTCGCCATCGAGACGTCCGAGTACCTGGGCGAGCTGCTGCGGCGGCGCGGCATCCCCCACGAGGTGTTGAACGCCAAGCAGCACCAGCGCGAGGCGCAGATCATCGCGCGCGCCGGCCAGCAGGGCGCTGTCACGATCGCGACGAACATGGCCGGTCGAGGGACCGACATCAAGCTCGGTGAGGGCGTCGCCGCCCTCGGTGGCCTGCATGTGATCGGCACCGAGCGCCACGAGGCGCGCCGCATCGACAACCAGCTCCGCGGCCGCGCCGGCCGCCAGGGCGACCCGGGCTCCTCGCGCTTCTTCGTCTCCTTCGAGGACGACATCATGAAGCGCTTCGCCCCGGACTGGCTGCCGGGCATGATGAACAAGCTCGGCCTCGATGACGACATGCCCCTGGAGTCACGCATGGTGACGCGCGCCATCGAGACGGCGCAGCAGAAGGTCGAGTCCTACAACTTCGATATCCGCAAGAACGTCGTCGAGTACGACGACGTCATGAACAACCAGCGCGACATGATCTACGGGGAACGCGATCGCGTCCTCGCCGGCGAATCGATGCGCGAGACCGTCGTGCGCATGATCGAGGAGGAGATCGAGACCGTCGGCGCCACCTACCTCGCCATCGAAGAGCCCGACGTGGCCTCGTTCCGCGCCAACCTCGAGGCGATCGTGCCGCTCGGCGACGATCTCTCCATCGAGGAGATCGAGACGCTCCCGACCGACGAAGCCATCGATGCCGCCATCGACCTCGCCGAGGAGCGCTACGCCACCCTCGAGGAAGAGGTCGGCGAGGACATCCAGCGCCTCGTCGAGCGCATCATCCTGCTCCAGACCATCGACCAGCTCTGGGTTCAGCACCTCACCGCCATGGACGAGATGCGCCAGGGCATTGGCCTGCGCGCCTACGGCCAGGCGGACCCGCTGGTCGCCTACAAGCGCGAGGCCCACGACATGTGGGACCAGTTCCTCGAGAACCTGCGCTCGGGCCTCGCCAGACAGATCTTCCACGCCCGCATCGCGTCCGGCGCACCCGCGCCGATGCCCGCCCAGCCGCGCAACATCCGCGAGATCGGCCCCTCCCTCGACGCTCCTGCCTCCGAGGGCGGCCCCACCGCCGCCAGCGTCGCGACCGCTACTCGGTTCGTGCGCAAGGTCGGCCGCAACGACCTCTGTCCCTGCGGCAGCGGCAAGAAGTACAAGCGCTGCCACGGGGCATAGCGCGAGAGGTGGCCCCGCCGCAAATCCGCCCGGGACATTTTCTCGGACATTTCCCTGGACAATTTTCACCGTGGACAATGCGATTCCCTTGAATTATCAAGGTTTTTTTCTCTGGATAAAACGGTGGACAATTTCTAGGACGGGCACAGGCAATGCCGCACTGGTAAGTCCACTTTCACGCCAGTGTCAACATAAACAATCATGAGCTTATACGATTGATAGCCCGCATCGAATCGCTAGCGGGGCTTGTTCGTGATATTCCGCCCCCCCACCCCACCCCACCCCCGGCCTGAGGGACGAGGTAGATCGACTGAACATTGTCCGCGCTGTCCGCGGAACGACTGGCATCGAAGGCGCAGAAGTCTCCGAAGAGGAGGTTTGGCGAATCTTGGCGGCGGATCCGGCGAAGGGTCCGGTTCTAGGCCAAGCGCGTGCACGGGAGGAGAGAGAAGTCCGCAACGCTAATCGGGTGATGGAATTCATTCGAACCACGGTCAGGGCCGACCCCGGACACCTACTGGATGAAGCCGACGTCCGTGAGATCCATCGCCTCACGACGGATGGAATCGACTATCCCCGCAATGTCCCCGGTGAATATCGACAGCGCGACGTACACGCCGGCACCTATACCGCCCCCCCCCACGACACAGTCCCAGTCCGGATGGAACGATTCTTCGAATAGCTTCCGGAGACTCGCACCAGCGATGACTGGCCAGAATGCGTTCGCGCTGTCGCAGCCCACTTCTACTTGATCACGATCCATCCGTTTGGCAACGGGAATGGCCGCACATCGAGAGCAGTGGAGAGCTTGATCCTCTACCGGAGTGGCGTGAACTCACTCGGCTTCTACTCGCTGGCGAACTTCTACTACCAGCACCGACTCGAATACGAGGAACTTCTTGATAGGGCCCGGTTCACTCACGATGGCGACCTCACGGAGTTCGTCAAGTTCGCTCTGGGAGGGCTCCGTGCCGAACTTGAACGTACCCACGCGGAAGCCTTGGGGTTCTTGCGGCGACTGGCCTTCCGGGATTACGCGCGCGAAACCCTTCAAAGCGACGGGGGCCTGCGTTCTAAGACTGGCGAGTGACGGTTCCGACTGGTTGAACAAATTCTCGCTTCGCCGATCCGTGTTACCGAATTGAGGAGCGGTCGACACCAAGCCTCCGCCCTCTACGGAGTGGCCACCACTAAAACCCTCACCCGTGACATCAATTACCTCGAGGAGGCAGAACTCATCCGAGAGGACGCCGACGTGATTCACCCCAACCTCGAGTTGATGAACCAATTCGTCGATTAGCGCGTCTTGACCTCATCCCCTCACCCCTACTTGCCCCTCCTCCCTCTCGCGTGCCAACATCGAGTGGTAAACGTGCAGCGAACTGACGTAGTAGCACCCAGCGGCGGCTAACAGGCCCCCTTCGAGGCCTGCTCGGCCGCCTGCGCCCCGCTCCGGCGGGGTTTTTCGTTGCCCTCGATAGTCCGCTGCCCTCGGTAGACTGGCGTCCTCGGAAGGACCCCGCCATGACCACCACCAGACCCGCCCCCACAGCTCGAGGCGAGATGGCGACCGCCTACGACCACGCGGGCGTCGAGGAGGCCCTCTACGCGTGGTGGGAGGAGAGCGGCTTCTTCAAGCCCTCGGGCACAGGCGAGCCGTTCACCATGATCATGCCGCCGCCCAACCTCACGGGTGAGCTGCACCTCGGGCACGCGCTGGTCGTCACCATCGAGGACATGCTCGTCCGCTGGCATCGCATGCTCGGCCACGACACCCTCTGGCAGCCCGGCGTGGACCACGCCGCCCTCGCCGTCAACGCGATCGTCGAGCGCCAACTCCGCGCCGAGGGCGTCGATCCAAAGTCGATCGGCCGCGAGGCGTTCCTCGACCGGGTGTGCGCGTTCGTCAACAACTCGCGAGACCGCATCGGGCAGCAGCACCGCCGCCTCGGCGCCTCCGCCGACTGGTCGCGCGAGCTCTTCACCATGGACCCCGGCCCGCAGGAGGCGGTGCGCGAGACTTTCGTGCGCCTCTACGAGGACGGACTGATCTACCGAGGCGAGTACATCGTCAACTGGGATCCGCTCGGGCAGACGGCGCTGTCAGACCTCGAGGTCGAACACCTCGATGTCGACGGCGCGTTCTGGCACGTCCGCTACCCGCTCCTCGACGCCGCGGGCGAGCGCACGTCGGACTACCTCGTCGTCGCAACCACGCGGCCGGAGACGATCCCCGCCGACGTCGCCGTGGCGGTGAACCTCGAAGACCCGCGGCACGCCCACCTCGTTGGGCGCCAGGTGCTGGTGCCGACCGACGACCGCGCCATCCCGGTGATCGCCGACTCGGCGGTCTCAATCGAGGGCGGCTCGGGCGCCCTCAAAGTGACGCCTGGTCATGACCCGGTCGACTTCGAGATCGGGCAGCGCCACAGCCTGCCGATCATCAGCATCATGAACCCGGACGCCACCCTGAACGAGGCGGCCGGCCGCTACGCCGGCCTCGACCGGTTCGAGGCGCGCAAGCGCGTCGTGGACGACCTGCAGGCCGCCGGGCTGATCGAGAGGATCGAGCCGTACCGCCATGCCATCGGCCACTCCTCGCGGTCCGGCGCCGTCGTCGAGCCGCTGATCTCGATGCAGTGGTACGTGAAGATCGAACCCCTCGCCACGCCCGCTATCGAGGCGGTGCAGGACGGCCGTATCCAGTTCGTGCCTCGACATTTCGAGCGCACCTACCTGCACTGGATGGAGAACATCCGCGACTGGTGCATCAGCCGCCAGATCTGGTGGGGTCACCGCATCCCGGCCTGGTACTGCGATTCCTGCGGCGAGGTGAACGTCGCGCGCGAAGATCCGACGCGCTGCGCGAAGTGCGGCTCCGAGGTGCTGCGCCAGGACGAGGACACCCTCGACACCTGGTTCTCCTCGGGACTGTGGCCGCACTCGACGCTCGGCTGGCCGACGGACACGCCCGAACTTGCCAAGTACTACCCGACGCAGGTCATGGAGACGGCCTACGACATCATCTTCTTCTGGGTCGCCCGCATGATCATGATGTCGATGTACAACATGCGGCACCTCGGACCCGCGAAGTCGATCCCGTTCGAGACGGTCTACCTGCACGGCCTCGTCCGCGCCGAGGACGGCTCGAAGATGTCGAAGTCCAAGGGCAACGTCATCGACCCCCTGGAGACTGTCGCAAAGTACGGGACCGATGCCCTGCGCTACACGCTAATCTCCGGCTCATCGCCCGGCAACGACCAGCGGCTCTCCGACCAGCGGCTGGAGGCGGGGCGCAACTTCGCCAACAAGCTCTGGAATGCCTCGCGCTTTGCCCTGTCGCTCGTCGAGGACGGTGACGACCTCACTCTGCCGCCCGCGGGCAGCGTCGCGAACGTCGAGGACCGCTGGATCCTCTCGAGGATGGAGCGCGTCACCGAGAACGCCAACGACCTCCTCGGCAAGTTCGAACTGGGCGAAGCGATGCGCCAGGTGCGCGACTTCTTCTGGGACGAGTTCGCCGACTGGTACATCGAGCTGGCCAAGGTCCGCATCCGTGCTGGCGACCGGAGCCCGCTACCGATGCTGGTGCACGTCGTGGACCGCACCCTGCGCCTGCTGCACCCCTGCATGCCCTACATCACTGAGGAGATCTGGCAGCGCCTGGCTGCCTTGCGACCAGATCCGGCCCTCGGCCTCATCGTGGCCGCCTATCCCCTCACCGACGCCGCGCGCGTCGATGATGAGGCGGAGCGCTCACTCGCGGCGCTACAGGAATTCGTGCGCGCGATTCGCAACATCCGTGCTGAGAAGCGCGTCGACGCCGGTCGCTGGGTCGAGGGCTACATCGTGGGCGGAGAGGCGGCCGCACCCGCGCGCGCCTCGCTGGCCGCCATCGAGCAGCTCACGCGGGTGCGGCCGCTGCACGTCGTCGACACTGCCGCCGAGGCTCCTTCGGAGGGCGTGGTCACCACGGTCCTGGATGTGGGGCAGGTGACGCTGCCGATGGCGGGCCTTTTCGACGTCGATGCCGAACGTGCTCGTCTGCGCGCGCAGATCGAGGACGCCGCCAAGGAAGTCGGGCGCCTCGAGGCGAAGCTCGGTAACGAGCAGTTTCGCTTGCGCGCTCCGGCGAACGTCGTCGCCACCGAGGAAGAACGACTCGCCACCGCCCGCGGCCGCCTCGCCGGACTCGAACAGTCACTGGCCGAGGTGGTGTGACCGTCCGCCGCTCGCCTCGAGTTCTGTCTCGTTGCATGACGTGCCACGTGGCACAGGTTTGCGCCCTGCAGCACGATTCGTTGACACTGGTATAGGCCGCTGGTAGCGTTCGGCCTCGGTGACGCTTGGCGTGTTTACGCGCCGCGCTGACCTCGCATGTGTCTTTCTCGCCCGCTGCGCCGAAGGGCAACACCTCTTGGAACACGCCACGGACGCGCTGTTCGGCGGCTATCTCTCGGTGCTGATTGCCATCGTGATGGGCTTCGTGCTCATCGTTACGGCGCTGCTGGCAACGCGACTGCTCGCACCATTTTCAACCGAACGTAACAAGGGCACGACCTACGAGTGTGGCATGGTCCCGATCCGTCGTTCCTCGACGAACGTGGGCATGCGCTTCTACCTCTACGCCATCCTCTTCATCATCTTCGATGTCGAGGCCCTGTTCGTCTTTCCGTGGGTGCTTAGTTTCGTCGAGATCGGCCCCTCGGCCTACTGGACGATGTTTGCCTTCATCTCCACGCTCGGTGCCGGGCTCGCGTACGCCTGGAAGAAGGGAGCCCTCCAGTGGCGGTAGGTCCCACCACCGAGACCACCACGACGCCCGTCGCACCCGCGACGGCACCAACTGAGACGCCGTTCGCGCCGTTCGCGCTTCCTTCGGAGCACCCCCGCGAGGCCCCGCGCCTCACCCCGACGGAGCTCGTGCCGGGCAAAGCGCTCTATCGAGCCGTCCTCCCGGGTGTGATGCAGGTTCCCGCTGACCTCCTTCTGGCGGTCGGACGCAAGTCCTCGCTCTGGCCGATGACGTTCGGTCTCGCGTGCTGCGCGATCGAGATGATCGCGACCTTCATGGCGCATCATGACCTCGACCGCTTCGGCATCGTGCCTTGGCCCTCGCCCCGGCAGTCCGATGTGATGATCGTGGCTGGCACGGTCACCAAGAAGATGGCTCCGGCCGTGAAGCTGCTCTACGAGCAGATGCCGAACCCGAAATGGGTCATCTCGATGGGCGCCTGCGCCACCAACGGTGGACCATACAGCCGCTACGACCGCGTCCTTCAGGGCGTCGACAACGTGATTCCCGTGGATGTCTACGTCCCGGGATGCCCGCCGCGCCCCGAGGCGCTGCTCGACGGCATCCTCGCGCTGCAGGACCTCATCATGGAAGAGCGAAAGTCGGTGGGGCGATGACGTCCGAGGGGACCGTCGACCTCTCCTCGACGCTCTGGCCCGAGGTTGACCGCGCTCTTTCCGGCATCAGCGCCGAACCTGAGATGGGCGCCCTCGATCTGATCGTGAAGATCCCCCGCGAAGAGGTGATCCGAGCCCTGCGCGCCCTCAAGCGTGACGCCGAGCTCGACTTCGATTACCTCCGCTGCCTCACCGCGATCGACTGGGAAGACGCCGGCATCGATGTCGTCTACCACCTCTACTCGATCACGAAGAAGCACAACCTCACCGTGAAGACCACGCTCCCGACGAACGATCTCACGGTCGACACGGCCACCACAGTATGGCGCGGCGCCAACTGGCTTGAACGCGAGACCGCAGAGATGTTCGGTGTCCGGTTCAACGGTCACCCGGACCCACGCACGCTCCTGATGCCAGAGGACATGGACGACACGTTCCCGCTGCGCAAGGATCACCCGCTGGCTGACATCAAGATCCTCCAGGGCGAGGGCATCGCGTACCCGGAGGACCAAGACTGATGACGAGTGTCCTCCTTCGCCCAGAGCACGAGTTTGAAACCCAGGACATCTTCGTCAACATGGGTCCGCAGCACCCCTCGACGCACGGTGTGTTCCGCATGGTCCTCGCCGTTGATGGCGAGGTCGTGCGCGACGTCCTGCCGTACATCGGCTACCTCCATCGCGGTGCCGAAAAGCTCTGCGAGACGATGGACTACCGCCAGGGTATCGGCTTCATGGATCGCACGGAGTACCTCGCGGCCTTCAACGCCGAGCTCTCCTTCGTGATGGCCGTCGAGAAGCTGGCAGGCATCGAGGTCCCGGAGCGCGCGCAGTGGATTCGCATGATCCTCTGCGAGTTGAACCGCCTGTCCAGTCACTTCATGTTCCTCGGCGCCTTCGGCATCGACGTGGGCATCCTGGGCACCAGCTTCACCTACGCCTTCCGCGAGCGCGAAAACATCTTCGACCTCTTCGAAGAGGTCGCGGGCGACCGCATGATGTACGCCTACTTCCGCCCGGGTGGTCTCGCTTGGGAGGTCACGGACAACTTCGTGGAGCGCTGCCACCAGGTCCTCAAGATGGCGATGCAGGGCATCAACGACCTCGATGGCCTGCTGACCAAGAACGAGATCTTTCAGGCTCGCACCAAGGGCATCGGGTACATCTCCGCTGCCGACGCCATCGACTGGGGGATGAGCGGCCCGTCGCTCCGCGCGACCGGCGTACCACTGGATATCCGGCGCGACGAGCCGTACCTCTTCTACCCGCAGGTCAAGTTCGATGTGATCACGGGCGTCAACGGCGATGTCTTCGACCGCTTCTACTGCCGCGTCCTCGAGATGCGCGAGTCGGTCAAGATCATCGAGCAGTGCCTCGAAAAGCTGCAGCCCGGCCCGATCATGCCGGAGCGCATGTCGCGCCTCCTGCGCACGCCCCCCGGCGAGGTCTACCTCCGCACCGAGGCGCCGCGCGGCGAGTACGGCGTGTACATGGTGAGCAATGGCGGCAACCGCCCCTACCGCTGCAAGATCCGCAGCGCCTGCCTCTCCAACCTCCAGGCCCTTCGCGACATGACGGTCGGGCACTATCTGTCTGACGCCGTCCTCGTGCTCGGCTCCATCGACATCGTGCTGTCGGAGGTCGACCGATGACGGGTCAGTTCCTCGGCATCGAGATGCCGGCCCTCCTCGAGGTCTTCATCAAGATCAACGTCGTCGTGCTCGCGATGACGGTGGTCGTCATGGGCCTGATCTACGGCGAGCGCAAGATCATCGGACGCTTCCAGATGCGACTCGGCCCCACGCGCACCGGCCCGATGGGCCTGCTGCAGTCCGTGGCGGACGCCATCAAGCTCGTCGGCAAGGAAGACCTCCGCCCCAACAATGCGGACCCTTGGGTCTTCGAACTTTCCATCTACTTCATCTTCGTCCCGGTCTTCGTCGGGTTCGTCGTTGTGCCCTTCGCCATCGGCTGGCAAGTCCGCTCCCTCGACATGGGCCTGCTCTACCTGCTGGCAACGTCATCGGTGAGCGGACTTGGCTTCGTGATGGCCGGGTGGGCCTCGGACAACCGCTACGCGATGCTGGGCGCACTCCGCTCCGTCGCGCAGGGCGTGGCGTACGAGATTCCCCTGGTCGTGTCGCTGCTGGCTGTGGCGATGTTGTCGGGCTCCCTAAACCTCAGCGACATCGCCATCGCGCAGCGCCACGTTCCCAACGTCGTCTGGCAGCCGCTCGGTTTCATCATCTTCTACATCTGCATGCTCGCCGAGCTGAACCGAGCTCCCTTCGACATCTCCGTAGGGGAGTCAGAGACCGCCGGCGGCCCGCACATTGAGTTCTCCGGCATCCGCTGGTCGATGTTCCAGCTCGCGGAGTACGCGCACCTCTGGATCATGTCCATCGTCGGCTCCGCCATCTTCCTCGGTGGCAGCGTCTGGCCGTTAGGCGAGGAGCTCGGAACGCCGTTCCAGCTGCTCCTTATGGGCATCAAGAGCGCGGCGATGATCTTCCTCGCCATCTGGACTCGAGCCACGCTTCCCCGCCTGCGCGTTGACCAGCTCATGGGCTTCGCGTGGAAGGTGCTCATGCCCCTCGCCTTCCTGCAGATCCTGATCAATGGCTTCGTCCAGGTGTACGCGCTCCCGCTGGTACTCCTCACCGTTCAGGGCATCATCGGCATCTGGGTGCTCAACTGGGCCATCCAGCGCGCGGTTGCCCAGCCGGCCGGTCGACCGGGTATCGCGGCGTGGGTACGGGCAGCCAGCGGAAGCGAGGCCACCTCATGAGGGGGCTGATCAAGAGCTACATGGTGACGGCCTCCACCTTCCTCAGGAAGCCCGTCACACGCGAGTACCCTGAGACCCATCGAGAGCTGCCGGAGCGCGACCGCGCGTTCCCCTTGCTGCTCTGGGACAAGGACGTGCACGAGCCGTTCTGCACCGGCTGTCACGCCTGCGAGCGCGCCTGCCCCGTCGAGTGCATGACGGTCCTGATGAAGGACAACCCCGCTCACACCTCGCAGGGTGGTACCTCTACCCGCCGCAAGATCATCGACAAGTTCTGGATCGACTACGGACGCTGCATGCGCTGCAACATCTGTGTCGAGGTCTGCAACTTCGACGCCATCGCCATGAACAACACCTGGTCCGGTCACGAGTCCTCGGCTCACGACCGTCTGGACTTGGTGATGGACCTGCAGCAGCTTCTCTCGCAACACCGCGAGGGCGCCATCAACCCCTGGGTAGCCCCCTAGCAACGCGGAAGCGGAGACCGAGCGCGATGCACCAGCGCATGCCGCTGCCGCCACAGTTCGATAGGCCGATCATGCTCGGTGGAGCGCTGGCTGGCCTTGTGGCCACGCCGGTCCTCCTCGTCCTGGTCGCCCTACGCCTCATCGGAGAGATAAGCAGCCCCGAGCTGGTCTTCTGGCTCGCCTTTGCGGTCATCATCGCGGGCGCCCTCGGTACGGTGCTCCTGAAGAACGTCGTGCACGCCGCGCTCGCCCTCGTCTTCACCCTGATGGGCATCGCCGCCATCTACCTGTTGCTGGGCCAGGAGTTCCTCGCGCTCGCACAGATCCTCGTGTATGGCGGGGGCGTCACCGTCCTCCTCGTCTTCGGTCTCATGATGACCAACGCCGCAGATGACCCGGTGGTCAGCGACGGCTCTCAGAAGCCGTTCGCCCTCGGCGTCGCGCTCCTGTTGGGGCTGGTCTTCGGCGGCGCCCTCCTCAGCGAGGCGTGGCCGGCCGTCGAGCCTCGCGCGGTATCCGGCAAGGAGTTCGGCACCCGCCTCTTCGAGGACTACGGGCTGCTGGTCCTCATTGTCGGCGTCCTGCTCGATATCGCTCTTTCCGGCGCGCTCCTCATCGCGCGGCCGGATGCCCACGAGGAGGCCGGTGAATGATCCCCCTCGAGAACTTCCTCCTCCTCTCTGCGATGCTCTTCGCCATCGGATTCTTCGGCGTGCTAGCACGACGGAGCGCGATCCTGATCCTGATGTCCGTGGAGCTCATGCTCGCGGCCGTCGGCATCAACTTCATCGCCTTCGCCGCCTACGTCGATCCCAAGCACTTCACCGGTCTGATCTTCGCTCTGTTCATCATTGCCATTGCAGCTGCCGAAGTCGGCCTCGCGCTGGGCATCGTGCTGCGTGTATTCCGCGAGCGACGCACGGCGATGGTGGATGAGGCGAGCAGCCTCAAGTGGTAGCCCCGCGCTCAATAGCGCTTCAATCCGCGCCCGGAAGGTAGGCACTCCATGACTATGGAGCAGGTGTGGCTGCTGCCGGCCATTCCCGCGGCGGTCTTCGCCGTGATCGCGCTGTTCAACCGCTTCATCCCCCGGCGCGGCGATTTCCTCGCCGTGCTCGGCATGGGGATGGTCGTCGTCCTCGCCGTGCTCGCTATCAGTGACTTCCAGGGCGCGTTCCACGACGGCCTCTTCGCGCCGGCGCCGGGCGCCAACACCTACGCCTTCACCTGGCTCAACATCGGTGACGGTGTCCTTCGGATCATGTTCTCGACGTACTTCGATGCCATCACCGCGGTGATGGTCTTCGTCGTCTCCTTCGTCGCCCTGATGGTCTTCATCTTCTCGATTGGCTACATGCACGGCGAGGAGCGCTACGGCTGGTACTTCGCCGTGCTCTCGCTCTTCGCCGCCTCGATGCTGCTCCTTGTCATCACCAACAGCCTGATCTTCCTCTACCTGGCATGGGAAGGCGTGGGCCTCACCAGTTACCTCCTCATCGGCTTCTACTGGGAGCGCCAGTCGGCCGCTGAAGCCGCCAAGAAGGCCTTCATCACCACGCGCATCGGCGACGTGGGCTTCCTCATCGGCATCATTCTGCTGTGGCGCGCCGCCGGCACCTTCGACATCCAGGAGATCATTCATCTGGCCGAGAAGGGCGCGTTCAGCCAGACTTACCTCACCGTCTCGATGATCTTCCTGTTCCTCGGCGCGGTCGGTAAGTCCGCACAGTTCCCCCTCCACGTCTGGCTGCCCGACGCGATGGAGGGCCCGACGCCGGTCTCCGCCCTCATCCACGCGGCCACGATGGTGGTCGCGGGCGTCTACCTCGTGGCCCGCATGCTCCCCGTCTACGACGAGGTGCTCATCGCCCGTGACGTGGTTCTCTACACCGGCCTCTTCACCGCAGTCATGGCTGCAACGCAGGGCTTGGTGGCGAACGACATCAAGCGCGTCCTCGCCTACTCCACCGTGTCCCAGCTCGGGTTCATGTTCGTCGCGCTGGGGCTCGGCTCGGTGACGGCAGCCATGTTCCACCTGCTGACGCACGCCTTCTTCAAGTCGCTCCTCTTCCTCGGTTCCGGCTCAGTCATCCACGCCACCCACCAGCAGGAGGTCGAGCACGTCGGCGGGCTCTGGCGCAAGCTGCCGGTGACGACGCTGACCTTCGCCATCGGCTCGCTCGCCCTCGCCGGTATCGTGCCGTTCGCCGGATTCTGGTCGAAAGACGACATCCTCCTCGAGGCCTTCGAGAAGAACCGGCTCGCCTACCTGACCCTGGTCGCGACGGCGGCGCTGACGGCGGTGTACACCACCCGCCTCGTGCTGCTGACCTTCGCCGGTCGCCCTCGAGACCAGCACGCCTACGACCACGCCCACGAGTCGGGTCCGATCATGCTGCTGCCGCTCCTGCTCCTCGCGGGGCTGGCGACGGTCGCTGGCTTCGTCGCCTTTGATGGCGTCGGCAGGGCGCTTGGCTTCGTCGGTGGTATCGGTCAGGTGGTGGTCAGCCACCACACACCGCACCCGTTCACCTTCCACCCGAACGTCGCCTACCCCGCGACCGTCGTGGCGCTCCTCGCCGTCGGCACGGGCTTCGCGTACTGGTGGGGCAGCGCTTCACGCGCCGAGCGCGCACGGCTGTGGGCTCCTGAGCTTCACGCGCTCCTTGTCAACCGCTACTACATGGACCAGCTCTACCAGTCGATCATCGATCGGGTCTTCCTGGGCCTCGCGGGCGTCGTCGCCCGCTTCGACAAGGGCGTGGTGAACGAGGCCGGCGTCGATGGCGGGGCACAGGTCCTCAACTGGCTCGGCTACCGCCTGAAGTTCCTGCAGACGGGACGCATCCCCAACTACGCGCTGGGGATGGCGCTCGGCCTGCTGGTGCTGTCGATCGTCGCGCTGAGCGGCGGGGAGTGACCTCGATGTCGCCGGCCCCATGAGAGGCGAGCGACATCGCGTGGTGTGTGTGACCAGCGGCGACTGACGCCGCTACGAACAGTGTGGTTAGCGGCAACATCGCCGCTGTGCTGATGGGGAACAAACCATGACGTCGAACGACGGCTACGTGCTGCTCGCGCTGTTCCTCATCCCCATCGGGACGTCCGTGCTCCTGATGCTGACCCCCTCCCGAGAACGAGCCGCCATCTTCGGCATCACCGGGCTCGCCAGCCTCGCGATGGCCGCCCTCTCGCTCTACGCGTTCCTCCGGTACGACTTCCACGGCGCGCAGTTCCAGGGCGTGCTGGCCTGGGACTGGGCCGCCAACGTTGGGCTCCTCGGCCCTCACGGCATCCAGCTCAAGGTCGGCCTCGACGGTATGGCCGCGACGCTGGTGCTCCTCACCGGCATCATCACGCTGGCCGGTACCTGGGTGTCGTGGAAGATCCAGCACCGGATGAAGGACTACTTCATCCTCCTGTACCTCGTCGCCGGTGGCGTCTACGGCACGTGGGTGCTCCTCGACGTCTTCTTCTTCTTCCTCCTGTACGAGACCGCGGTCATGCCGATGTACCTCCTCATCGGCGTGTGGGGCTCGACGAGGAAGGAGTACGGCGCCACGAAGCTGATGATGATGCTGGTGGCCGCCTCGATTCTCATCTTCGTCGGCATCTTCGGCACCTTCAGCGCGGCCGGACTCGGCACTTTCGACATGGAGAAGCTGTTCGAGGCGGGCGCCAACGGCGGCGTCCCGCGCAACACCCAGATCCTGCTCTTCCCGATGATCGCGGTCGGCTGCGGCACCCTGGCCGGCATGTGGCCGTTCCACTCCTGGTCGCCCGACGGCCACGCCTCGGCGCCCACGTCGGTCTCGATGTTGCACGCCGGCGTGCTGATGAAGTCCGGGGCCTGGGGCGTCATCCGCCTCGGCTTCCAGATGCTCCCCGAAGGCGCTGCGTTTTGGGCACCCGCATTGATGCTCGTCGGCATCATCGCCGCGCTCTATGGCGCCATCTCCGCCCTCCGCCAGACCGACCTGAAACTGATGACCGGCTTCTCCAGCGTCTCGCACATGGGCTACGTCTTCCTCGGGCTGGGCACGCTCAACGTCATCGGCATGAGCGGGGCCGTCCTGCAGATGTTCGCCCACGGAGTGATGACCGCCCTCTTCTTTCTCCTCATCGGTGGGATCTACGACCAGTCGCACGATCGTGAGATTCCCAACTTCTCCGGCATGGCGAAGCAGATGCCGATCTGGACCGCGTTCTTCGTCATCGCAGGCCTGGCCTCCCTCGGGCTGCCGGGCATGTCCGGCTTCGTCGCTGAGGTGCACATCTTCATCGGCACCTTCCGCGCCTACCCGGTCATTGGCGGCCTTGCGGTGCTCACCGCCGCCATCACGGCCACCTACCTGCTGCGGATGTTCTCCCAGGCCTTCTTCGGAGAGTTCAACCCTCGCTGGTCCAACCTGCGGGAAATCAACTATCGAGAGCGTGCCGGGGCCACACTGCTCGCGGGCACGATCATCGTCATGGGCGTATGGCCCTCACCGTGGGTTGACCGCGTATCGACGACCATCGCCCACACCATTCCGGGGGTGACGCTGTGAGCTCGAACTACGGACTGCTGGCGCCGGAGTTCATCCTATTCGGCACCGCCATGATCGTCGTCCTCCTCGACGCCTTCCGCGCGCAGTGGAAGGTGACCAGTACACTGCTGGCTGCCGCGGCGGCGCTGGGCGCACTGGGGGCGCTGGCGGCCAGCCTCGCCTACATGGGCACCAACGAGAAGTTCGGTGAGTTGCTCGTCATCAACAACTTCACGATGTTCTTCCGCGTGCTCTTCAACGCGACGGTCGTCATCGTCATCGCTGGTTCGTACGAGTTCGTGAACAAGAACATCCGCCACCCGGGCGAGTTCTACGCGCTGCTCCTGCTCTCGACCATCGGCGCGACCTACATGGCCGCCGCCAACGAGCTGCTGACGGCCTACCTGTCGATCGAGGTGCTGTCGTTCTCGCTCTACGTCGCGGTCTCCCTCGCCAAATCCGACCCGCGCTCGGGTGAGGCCGGCCTGAAGTACGTCCTGCTCGGCGGCGTCGCCTCGGCGATGTTGCTCTACGGACTCAGCCTCATCTACGGAGCCACCGGCCAGACGTCCTACGAGGCGATTCGCCTTGCCTTCGAGGAGCACCACGAGACCAGCGCGATGGTCCTCGCCGGGCTCGCCCTGGCGATCGGCGGGCTCGCGTTCAAGGCATCGGCGGTCCCGTTCCACATGTGGACACCTGACGCCTACGAGGGCGCTCCGCTGCCCATAACGGCCTACCTCTCTGCCACCTCGAAGGCGGCTACTTTCGCACTCCTCCTCCGCCTGCTCACGGGCCCCCTCGCACCGCTCGGCCACGACTGGGGCTGGATGTTTGCCACCCTCTCCGTCACGACGATGGTCGTCGGGAACCTGGTGGCACTACAGCAGAACAACATCAAGCGCCTGCTCGCCTACTCCTCCATCGGCCAGGTGGGCTTCATGCTGATGAGCCTGACGGTGCTCTCCAGTGACTCGCTCGAACTCCGCTCCTCGGCTTCCTCGGCGTTGCTCCTCCATATGGCCGGGTACCTGATCACCAACCTTGCGGTCTTCACCGCGGTTATCGCCTTCCACAACCGTACCGGCAAGGAAGAGATCGCCGAGTTCCGAGGGCTGGCCGAGACCCAGCCGTTTCTGGCGCTGGTCATCACCGCCGGCCTCTTCTCGCTGAGCGGCATGCCGCTGCTCGCCGGCTTCGCGACGAAGTTCATCCTCTTCCAGGCAGCCGCGAGTGGTGGCTACCTCTGGCTCGCCGGCCTCGCCGTCATCATGAGCACGGTCTCCCTCTACTACTACCTGCAGGTCGTCAAGCAGTTCTACTTCTACCCGCCCGTCGGGGACACCTCGCGGTGGCGCCTGTCCCCGGTGTCGTACATCCTCAGCGGCGTGCTGCTGGTGGCGATGGTCGGCGTGGGTCTCTACTTCGGCCCGCTCTACGAGGTCGCCGAGATGGCCTCTAACGCCCTGTACGCCACCCACTCCTAGCACTCACCCTCGAAACGACACCGCGAAGCCGGGCACTTGCGCCCGGCTTTCTTTGATCTCACCACGCGAGTTCGATGAGCCACGTCGCTACCCGATTCGGGGCGCGGCACCGCAACTCAGGTCATCGTGTGCAATACCGATGGGCGCGAGGCCTCGCGCCACTACACGGGACCGTGCGAGCAAATCACTGCTACGAGCGCACGCTGGCCGCGACCTCGATCTCCTTCGCTGCTCATGGTGAGTCCCCCCTGCCCATGGTGAACTCCTCCCCGCTCATCGTGAGCCTGTCTAACCATGAGCGAGACCCACGCCCCTCGGTTCACCATTCGACATGGACACGAAGAAGCCGGGCCCCGTGGCCCGACTCCTCTCACCTCGGATCGCCGCAGTCTGTCGCCTAGTGCTTCGGCAGGCGGACGGTCGCCGTACCGGGCGTGGTCTGCGTGCCGTTAGGCTGCGCAACGCCAACGTCGAGGTCGACGAGCGCCTCGCCCCCCTCCTCGTATTTCCGCGTCACCTTGCCCCAGACCGTCAGATCCTGGCGAGCCGGGTCCATGCCGCGGTACGAGACCGCAAAGCGCTTGATCCAGCCGTCGTCGCCGGCGAACTCGTCCAGCAGCTTGCCGACGAACATGCCCTTGAGCGCCCCGTGGACAATGATGTCCGGCAGGTTGTTGTTCTTCGCGAAGTTGTCATCGTAGTGAATCTGGTAGAAGTCGTACGACGCACCCGCCCAGATCACTAGGCGCTGCGAGGTCGTCTCCTCCGTCATCGAGATCTCGTGACCGACCTCGATATCATTCCAGTAGGTTTGCTTCGGAGCCCACTCTGTCGTCATTGGTGTGGCCATCCCCTCACAGGCTCGTCCCTCGAGGCTAGTACGAGATGCCGGTGCCGCGTGTCTTCGCGACTACCTCACCCCTTTGGTTGGTGTAAATCGTCTCGCTCGTCTGGATCAACATCGGACCCAGCCGGCCGACTGCGCCTTCGAGGTTCGCGAGCGATGTCACCGCCGTCAGCGTGTCGCCCGCGTAGGCGTGCTTGATCGGCTCCACCTCGGTGCCGCCGTTGAGGTTGCGCGTGAACGGCGACTCGTACAGCCGTCGCGGACCGGCGCTCCCCTTGCGAGGGTCCCACACCTGGACGCCAAAGTAGCCGGGAGGCGCCGGCAGCGTCGGGTGCCCCTTCGACTTGGCGTATGCCTCGTCGAAGTACACCGGGTTCCGGTAGCCGACCGCCCGTGCGAACAACCGGATGCCTTGCGTTGTCACCTCGTATGTTGAAGGATCACCACCCTTGCCGATGGCTGCCTTCATCTCGTCGGTGAGCTGGAATGGCTCAGCCAAACGTTCCCCCTCGCAATCATGAACAACTCGGGTTTACCGCGCGGCAATATAGCGCACTTCCGCGACCCGCACAGGGTTGGGCGGCGCCACGACCTCGAGGTGCTCGCCCGCCCGCCCTACCCGCGGATGAGCTTGAGCCGTGTCCGAGCCACGATCGCCGTCGCCATCGAGGCGAAGGCGACGCCCGCAAGGGTGATCACGGTGTCGTCGCGCACCGGGTGCACCCGCACCCCCGTCGGCCCGACCTCGATGACCGCCACACCACGCGATCTCGATCCGCCGCCGCCCCCACCGCCCCCACCCTGCGCACTCGTGGCCGAGTCAGCTCCGCCACCATAGCCGAGCCCAAGGCCGTAGAACGCTTCCGCGACCGGGATCACCGTGTGCTCCCCCGTGGTCGTCGGCGTGCCGAAGCACACCACAGCACCCACGTGCTCCGGGATTCGCACCAGCTCGTTCAGCGCCTGCGTGGCATCCATCACCGCTCGTCTCCTCCGCGTGCCACCAGTGTCACGAGCGCGCTCGCCAGCAACAGCGGCCAAGGTTCCCGCGAGGCTGGCACATCAAGGACCGTTCGGTGACCGCCCTCCGTCACTTCGAGGCGGGTCGTACGTGCGTGGGCCACGGTCAGCGCGCGACGCCCGCCACCTAGGCAGAGTCTGGTGCGGCGGACCTCGCCGATGAGCGCCCGTGCGCCGTAACTCCCCAGGTCGACGTACTCGATATCCCGGGTAATGCCGAGCCCTGCGAGCAGCGACCGCAGCGTCGAGAGCACCGGTGCGGCCTACAGGTCCTTCTGGCGGAAGCCCCACATCGCTGAGACGATCGCCACGGCCGTCAGCACGGGAAAGACCACCAGCACACAGATCTGGTCGTACCCCGGCGTCCGGCCTCGGAACGTGTCCGGCAGCCCTTCGATGACCGCCGGCATCGACATCCAGGCAAGGCCGAGGAACTGCAGCACTACCCCGGAGCCCACAATGGTCACCAACAGGACGAGGACGGCGACAAGCACGTTGCGCATCACGGTCGACAGCGCGATCCCGAACGCCGCGAGGAACGCGAGCAGGACCGCCGCCATCATCAGTCCACCGACAACACCGCTCACCGATGTGTCCTTCGCCGCGTAGCGCGTGACGAGGTACGCAAACGGCACCACGATCAGGAAGTACACGACCATCGTGCCGCCGAGTCGCGAGACGATCTTCGCCCACAGGTACTCGGCGCGCGTCACCGACCTCGACATGATCGAGTCGGCCACGGTTGAGGTCTCGCCGGCGACGGCCCCCGACGTGATCACCGACACCGCGAGCGCCGATGACGGCGCCAGAAAGTAGATGTAGTACGCCGCCAGCATCTCCGACGCGAGTTCCTTCTCGGTGGCGGAGACCACCACCAAGAACCCCGCCGATGCTACGAGGAACGTGATCCAGATTCGGATCAGCCACGACCTGCTCAGCAGACCGAGGTCATACCTGAGGATTGCCAGGAACGCCTGCATCTCTCGGGATCTCCGCTTCGCTTGCTTCCCTGCTGTCCTGCGCTGCGGCCCAGGCCGCCGCACGCAGGAAGCCTCGTGTCCGGTCCTCCTCGAGGCGACGCAGGAACGCCTCCTCGATCTCGTCCGCGCCGGTACGGATGTGCAACAACTCGACGCCGGTCCTGTCCACGAGGCCCAGCACCTTCTGCACGTAGACGGGAATGGCCTCGGCGCCCAGGAACGTGATACGGAACTCCGCACCCAGCCGTTCCCAGGCCAGCGAACCGATTTCGTCCAGCGTGTGGATCTGCTGCTCGAACGCGGTGGTGTTGCCTTCGATCTCGACAGAGACTGTGGCCTGACGCGCCAACCGGCGCATCTCGGACATCGGACCCGTGTAGATCATCCGGCCGCCCGAGATGATCCCAACGTCGGTGCAGACACGCTCCACGTCGCTCAAGATGTGTGTCGCGAGCACGATCGTGCGGTCGTGACCGGACAGCTCTCGAATCAGCTCGATGATCTGCTTGCGCCCCGACGGATCGAGTCCTGACGTCGGCTCGTCGAAGATTAGCAACTCCGGATCGTTCATCAGCGCCGCGGCGATGCCGAGTCGCGTCAGCATGCCTGTCGAGAGCCCCTCGATCTTCTGGCCGGCGGCACTGCTCAGGTCCACCACCTGTAGCAGCCTCGATAGTTGGACCTTCGCCTTGTCGTCCGGCATCCCCGTGATCGCACCGACGAACTCCAGGTACTGGATTGGCGTCAAGTTCTTCGGGAAGCTCGGATTGGCCGGCATGAACCCGATACGGCGACGCAAGTCCGCCCGTTCCGGCGACATCGGCTCGCCCAGCACCTCCACCGACCCCGCCGTAGGCTTCTGAAGCCCCAGAAGGATCCGGAAGGTGGTGGATTTTCCGGCACCGTTCGGCCCGACCAGGCCGAACACCATCCCCTTCGCCACCTCCAGATTGAGCGCGATCAGGGCGATGGACTTGTTGCCGTACAGCTTCGTCAGATCGACAGTTTCGATAACGTTCATTGCGCGCCCTCGCATAGCCGATGCGGCATCCGTGCCGGCGGCGACAGTCTCTTGCGCGATTCAGGGGATCAACCGCGGGGGTGGATGGTAGCAGCGACCTGCCACCTCGTCACTGACTCTCGCCCCAGAGGAGACCTCTCCCCGTACAATCTCCGAGTGCTAAACATCCTCGTCATCTCCGAGAACGCTGCGCACGTTGAAACCGTCACAGCCGCCGCACGGCGTGACGGGTACCTTGTACGCGCCGAGCCGGCCATCGAACGCGGCCTGCTCATGGCGCGCGAGTGGAACCCCGCCGTTATCCTCCTCGACATGGATCTCGGGTTGACCGCCGGCGGTGTAGCCGCGTTACTCCGCGATCCCCACCTGCGGGACGGCGTCGCGATCATCGCGATCGCGCGACCGCAGCAGTTCGGCCTGGTTGGACCGGGTGTGAGCGTCGACGACGTGCTACTCGGGCCGCTCGACGAGGATGAGGTACGACTGCGAATCGGACGTGCCCTGTGGTCTCGCACCGGCGACATCACCGGCGCCATCCTGCGCCACGGGGCACTCATTGTCGACCTCGACCGCTACACCGTGACCGTCGATGACGAAGTCGTCGACCTCACCTACAAGGAATACGAGCTCCTGCGCTTCCTCGTCTCCAACCCCGGTAAGCCCTTCACCCGCGAGGCACTGCTGAACCGCGTCTGGGGCTACGACTACTACGGCGGCTCGCGCACCGTGGATGTGCACATCCGCCGCATCCGCTCAAAGATCGAGCGGCATGAGCCATACATCGAGACCGTGCGCAACGTCGGCTACCGCTTCATCGACGACACGCCGCGGCGCTCCGAATAACGCTCGCGCTTTCTCGCTGGATCCCGTCGGCCACCAGTCTCGGCGGTGTGCTATACCTCGCAGGGCTCGTTCCGGGCGTCCGCTAGATTTGGAAACATCTCCGTAACAGTGAAGTAACGAGCGCGAAACCACCTCTGGTTAGCCTCGACATATCGAGTTCGGCGGCGGGAACAAATACTGCCCGACGACGACACGGTCGGCCCAGCCGACGGGGGGGAGAGACGCCACGCGGCGCCTCTGGAAGGGATACAGACGTGACGGTCGAAGAACTCCTGAGGCTCGCAGAAGCGAACAAGATTCGACGGTTCGACCTGCGCATCACCGACCTTCCCGGTCGCTGGCAGCACTTCACCATCCCCATCAACAAGGTCAAGGAGAGCCTCTTCGTCGAAGGCAACGGCTTCGACGGCTCCAGCCTCCGCGGCTTCCAGCAGATCCAGGAATCCGACATGCTCGCCATGCCGGACATCGAGACCGCCGTCATCGACCCGATCCCGAGCCCCAACGCGATCACCCTGATCTGCGACGTCTCCGACCCGCTGACCAAGGCACGCTACTCGCGCGACCCGCGCTACGTCGGCCGCAAGGCCGAGGAGTACCTGCGCACAACCGGCATCGCGGACACTGCCTACTTCGGCCCCGAGCTCGAGTTCTTCATCTTCGACGACGTCCGCTTCCAGAGCAGCACCAACACCTCCTTCTACTTCGTGGACTCCGAGGAAGGTGCCTGGAACAGTGGCACTGACGAGGGCCCAAACCTGGGCTTCAAGATCGCTGGCAAAGAGGGCTACTCCCCCGTCCCGCCCTGGGACTCCACCTCCGACCTCCGCTGGAAGATGACCGAAGCGCTCAACGCTGTCGGCATCGAGACGTTCATCGACCACCACGAGGTGGCCACGGGCGGCCAGCAGGAGATCGGCACCACACACGACACGCTGGTCACCCAGGGTGACCGCTCCCAGTGGTACAAGTACCTCGTCCGCAACGTCGCTCGTCAGGCTGGCAAGGTCGCGACCTTCATGCCCAAACCGATGTACGGCGACAACGGCTCGGGCATGCACACGCACCAGTCGCTGTGGAAGGACGGCCAGCCACTCTTCTACGACAGCAACGGCTACGCCGGGATCTCCCAGCTCGCCAGGTGGTACGTCGGTGGCCTGCTGAAGCACGCGCCCGCCGTGCTTGCCTTCGCCGCACCCTCGACCAACTCGTACCGCCGCCTGGTCCCGGGCTACGAGGCGCCCGTCAACCTCGCCTACTCGGCGCGCAACCGCTCCGCCTCCGTGCGCATCCCCACCTACGAGAGCGCACCGGCCGCCAAGCGCATCGAGTTCCGCCCGCCGGACCCCACCTGCAACCCGTACCTGGCCTTCGCCGCCATGCTGATGGCCGGCCTCGACGGCATCCAAAAGCAGATCGACCCGGGCGACCCGCTGGACAAGAACATCTACGAGCTTCCGCCCGAGGAGGCCGCGAAGGTCCCGACGGTTCCGGGCTCGCTCGATGCTGCGCTCGACGCCCTTGAGGGCGACCACGACTTCCTGCTGCAGGGCGGCGTCTTTACGCAGGACTTGCTCGACATGTGGCTCGATATCAAGCGCGAAGAGGCGGCCTCGGTCCGCCTGCGCCCCACCCCGTACGAGTACGAGATGTACTTCAACGGCTAGGCGTCGGCGCCCGCTTCGGCAGGACTCTCGCTAGCACGCAGGGCCCCGGTGGTTCGCCGGGGCCCTGCTGTTTCGTCTTGACTCGTGTCCGCTGTCGAGGCCCTCGCTCGTTTGTTCTGAACATGTCACGTCAGTCACCTGCACAGAAACACCCCCGTAACGTGGCATTCGTACCATCGAAGGCATGAACGAACCTACCAACGACCTCAAAGCCCAGCAGCGGCACGTGATCCAGCAGTGCCGCGATCTGGACGTCAAATTCATCCGGCTCTGGTTTACAGACATCCTCGGGGCGCTCAAGTCTGCCGCGATCACCGTCGATGAGCTCGATCACGCCTTTGCCGACGGCGCGTCCTTCGACGGTGCATCCATCGAGGGCTTCGCGCGCAGCGACGAGACCGACATGTCCGCTGTGCCCGACCCGTCGACGTTCCAGCTGCTGCCGTGGCGCCCTCGCGAGCAGGCCGTGGCGCGCATGTTCTGCGACGTGCGCCTGCCCTCAGGCGAAGCCTTCGAGGGCGATCCGCGCCATGCCCTGAAGCGCGTCATCGATCGCGTCGCCCGCCTCGGGTTCACGTTCTACGTCTCCCCGGAGATCGAGTTCTTCTACTTCGCCGACCAGACGGGAGCTGAGCTCCTCGACGCCGGCGGCTACTTCGATCTCACGCCGCTCGATAGCGGCACTGACCTCCGTCGCGAGACGGTCCTGACGCTCGAGGAGATGGGCATCCCGGTCGCCCTCAGCCACCACGAGGCGGCGCCCAGCCAGCACGAGATCGACCTGCGCCACACAGACGCCCTCACGATGGCCGACTCGGTGATGACCTACCGTTTGGTCGTCAAAGAGATCGCGCGCCAGCACGGTGTCTACGCGACCTTCATGCCGAAGCCACGCACCGAGCTCAACGGCTCCGGGATGCACCTGCAGCTCTCGCTGTTCCGCGGCGAGGAGAACGCTTTCTACGACGCGTCACATCCGCTCCGCCTCTCGGCCGCGGCACAGCACTTCATGGCCGGGCTGCTGAAGCACGCTCCGGAACTCGCGCTGCTCACCAACCAGTGGGTGAACTCCTACAAGCGCCTGGTGCCAGGCTTCGAGGCGCCGACCTACGTGACATGGTCGCCGCGCAACCACTCGGATCTTCTGCGCGTGCCCGAGCACCGTCCCGGCCTCGAGGGCTCGACCCGCGTCGAGTACCGCGCGCCGGACGCCGCCTGCAACCCGTACCTCGCACTCGCCGGTGTGCTTGCCGCGGGTCTCGAAGGGATCGAACGCGAGTACCCGCTCGTCGCCTCGGTCGAGATCAACGCAGCCGGTCTCACCCCGGCCGAGCGCGAGGCACGCCACATCGACGCGCTCCCCGCCGCGCTCGGCGAGGCGATCGAGCGTTTCGAGTCGTCGACGTTGCTCCGCACTGCCCTCGGCGACCACATCTTCGATTCGCTGATCCGCAACAAGCGCCACGAATGGAACGAGTACCGGTCCCAGGTGAGCGACTGGGAAGTGACACGATACCTCGGCGTGCTGTAGGCGGTCCGTTGTGTGCCTTCCTCACGCCCCGTAGAGTCTTGCGATGACGATCGACGCGCCAGCCGCCGCACCGCTTCAGACCTCGACAGCGCTGCCACGGCTGATCAAGCGCAACACGCTGCTGCTCACCATCGCCCAGGCGTTCATCGGCATGGGCAACTAGGCTATCCCCACGCTCGTGCCGCTGATCACGGTGCAGATGCTCGGGTCAGCGGCGCTCGCCGGACTCGGCACCAGCCTGCTCTCAGTCAGCCGCCTGATCGGCGTCTACCCTGTCGGCTACCTCACCGACCGCTACGGCCGACGTGCCGGCATGCTCCTCGGACTCGCGTTGACGATGACCGGGGCGATCATCGCCGGCGCCGCGATGGTCATCGGCTCGTTCGCGCTGCTGATCCTCGGGATCATCGTCTTCGGCATGGGGGTCGGCGCCGGGCAACAGCTGAGGCTCGCTGCCGCCGAGATGTTCTTGCCCGCCCGCCGCGGCGATTGGCTGGGCTACGTGCTCACCGGCTCACTCACCGGCTCACTCGTCGGCACCCCTGCTCTTCTTCGCCGGGCAGTCCCTCGAAGGTCGTCTTGGTATCAGCGCCCTGACGACCGTCTGGTTACTCATGCCGCTGATCATCGTGCCCGGCATGGCGCTGGTCATCGCCGTACACCCCGACCCGAAGACGATCGCTCAGAACCTCGCGCACTATTACCCGGGATACGTCGCGCCTGCGGCATCAACGGCGACCGCGCAACCGGGGGTGGGATCCGCGTCTGGCTCGGCCACTACCGCCTCGCCACAGCCTACGCCCTCGCCACAGCCTACGCCGTCAACTTTGCCGCGCAGGGCGTGCTGGCGATGATGATGGCAATGACCTCGCTGGCGCTCTCACATCACAGCCACGCGCTCTCCCTGATCTCGATCTCGTTCTCGATCCACGTGATCGGCATGTTCGACCTGTCGATTCCACTCGGACGCGTCAGCGACCGGCTCGGCAGACGCCCGTTGATGATCGCGGGATTCGTGGTGCTCGGCGTCAGCTCAGTGCTGGTCACGAACTCCTCGCAGTACGGCATCGTCACCTTCGGCACGTTCCTCGTCGGCGTGGGCTGGTAGTGCTGCACCGTCGCTTCGTCAGCGCTGATCACCGATGTGGTCCCCGCCGGCGAGCGCGGCCGCGCCATCAGCGTCAACGACTCCTTCGGATGGCGTCGATGACACTGCCGCTCGCCGGTGGCCTGCTCGTAGCGCTGGCCGGATTACCCGCCCTCGCCTTCCTCGCGCTCGCGGTTCTTGTCATACCAGCAGCCCTCATGCTGCGCCTCCGCGAGCCGCGGCCGGGCACCTACTCGCACGGCTAGGACCAAGCGAGCACGCCCCGCGATTGAGTCAGCCCCGCGCGCGTCCGTATACTCACTGGACGTCCGCCCGTGTAGCTCAGTGGTAGAGCAGCTGTTTCGTAAACAGCAGGCCGAGGGTTCGAATCCCCCCGCGGGCTCCACATACACCTTCCTCCAACCGTCGGAGGACTTCCGCGGGAGCATCGATTGAGCAAGCTGCGCGAGCGCATCCGCGAGTCCGGACAGCGCCGAGTCCGATCCTTCGGCTTCGTACGCCGCGACGACGGGCCACCCATTCCACAGTTGCTCGTCATGGCCGAGGTTGCCGATGCCACGGCCGGCGCCGCTGCCATCGAGGCGGGGGGGCGCGCACTGCTCTTCACCGGCGACCGCAGCGCCCTCAAAGACCTCGTCACCGCCGCGAAGGGCACGCCGGTCGGGATGCGCATCGATGCCGCAACCCGCGAGGACACGAAGGCGCTCCTTGAGGCAGGGGCGGACTTCCTAGTCTTCGACGCAGCACAGACCGTGGCTGAAGCACTCCTCGAGCGCAAGCTCGGTCGAGTAGTCGTCGCGCCCGCTTCAGCCGCCGACGATGACCTCAAGCGCTACGGGGCGCTCGACCTCGATGCCATCCTCGTCGGCGACCCGGGCTCGTTGCTGTCCGTGCACGGTCAGCTCGAGATGCGTCGCCTCGCCGAGTTCACGCGCGCCCCCCTGGCGGTCCTCGTGAGCGGCGCAATCCCGGCGACCACTCTCGAGGTCTGGCGCAACGGCGGCGCGAGCGTGGTGCTGGTGCCCGCCGCCTCAGGTGCCCTCGCGGACATCATCGAGGCTACGAACGCCGTGCCGCCGCCCGAACCCGAGAATCTGGAGCGCGGGATTGCCCTGGCACCGCAGCAGCGCTCGCAGGATCACGACGAAGATGACGACATGGACGACCGCCTGCGTTAATTCGCTGACCCAGCGTCAACGATCGCGCCTTGCGCATTCGTTGACGCTGCAGGGGACGGCTCCCTACCATCCCTCCATGGTACAATCAGCAACCCCCCGGGAAGCAGATGCCAGCGTGCCACCTCGTCACGAAGGTGAGGCGCGCTACCAGATCGGCGAGGTCGCCGAACGAACCGGGGTTACCCAGCGCACGCTTCGCTTCTACGAGGAAAAGGGACTGCTTCCGCCACCCGAGCGCATGGACGGTGGCTTCCGCCTGTACTCCGATGCTGATGTCGAGCGCATCACTTCAATCCGCAGCATGCAAAGCCTGCTCGGTCTCACGCTTGCGGAGATCAAGGAGATGGTCGAAGCCGAGGAACTGCGCGCGCAGATACGCGCCACCTTCCGTCCCGATCGTGAGCTTCCTGCGCGAAAAGAACGCACCGAGGCCGTGCTCGAATCCCTGCGGCGCCAGCTCGCAATCGTCGAGACGAAGCTCGACGCCCTCGCCACCATGCAGACAGAACTGCGCGAACGCCTCGCCAACACCGAAGAGCGTCGCCGCCAGATCATTCAGGCCATCGAGACCGGGCAACCACTTCCCGAGTAGCCCTGACGCTCTCGCCCCAGTTCGTCTAGTTCACTACACCGTCCCTACGCGCCTGCAGCACGGCAAGCGCTTTGGTCGCGTGCGCACCAGCCGCCACGCCGTCCACTACTCCCTGGATCACGCCTGCCGCATCAACGATGAGTGTCGCGCGCTTCGACGTGCCGTCATCAGCAAGCAGGCCGAACGCCTTGACGGTCGCGCGGGCAGGCCAGTCCGAAAGCAACGGGAACTCGAAGGCGTTCGCCCTCGCGAAGTCCCGATTGTCAGCCCATGTGTCGGTGCTCACGCCCGCGACCCGGGCACCCAGGGCGGTCAGCTGGGCGAGCGCCTGCTGAAAGCCCTGTAGCTCCGCGGTTCAGCCCGCGCTCGACGCACGAGGAAAGAATGCCAGCACGAACGACCCCCCGAGGAAATCGACGCGTGTGACCCGTCGACGGTCGGTGTCCTGTAACTCGAAGTCCGGCAGACGTTCATCGATACGAAGCATGGCCAGCTCGCCGGTCCAGGTCGGGGTGGAGCCGCGAAGACCGCGAGTCTAGTGGCCGCTGTCGTGCGGGGCGTCGGGGTCCTGAAACCGCCAGCGAATCCCACGCTGGCGCTGGTACATGCGTCCGAGGCTCGCAACGAGCAGGATGCCGCCCGCCGTGAGCAGCGTGATCAGCGCGACAAGCCAGAAACTTGGGCTCTGTTCCAGGACGCGGTCCTGCTCGTCCGCGGCCAGCGCCAGCACCGGAAGCGCGGCCGCCCCCGCGCCCGCGACTACTGACGCGACACGCCGCCAGCGCCCTGCGGCGGTTCGAACCAGCGGAGTCAGGTGTTCGCGCGGCGTCAGGCCCATGTCGTGCTCCATCGAGATCTCAAGCGGCTGGCCGAAGTGTAACGCCGCCGGTCGAAGCGGGCCACGCCGCCGCCCAGATAGCGCACCAGGGGAGGATTGCCTCGGCCGCTACTGCCTTCTACCATGGTGAGCCACCTCAGACGTTACGTGCGGAGCTCGACCGTGAAGCGAACCTGGCAACCGAAGCGCATTCCCCGCCTGCGGAAACACGGCTTCCTCGCGCGCATGGCCACTCGAGGCGGACGCGACGTGATCCGCCGCCGCCGCGCTCGCGGGCGCGCTCGCCTTACCGTCTAACAGACGGCTGCGGCCTTCGCGACGTTCGGGCAGCCTCGGATGTCGCGTACTTCAAAGACCAACACGCCCCTCGAGGAGCCGTCGTGACGCCCTCGGAGCCCGCTGCCCCGACCCGCTCCATCGTCTCCACTACATTCGTACTTCCCAGGGCGCGACCGGGTCGAGTCGACCGATTACGACGACGCCGGGACTTCACCGCAGTCCTGCGGGCCGGGAGACGCGGCCGGCGACCGCTCTGTGCGGTGGCCGTGCGCCCAAATCACCGGGGGCAGACACGGGTGGGCTACGCAGTCGGCCGTCGTGTCGGCGGCGCCGTCGTGCGCAATCGCGTCCGGCGTCGGCTCCGCGCACTTGTCGATGAGCTGCTCGGGCCGCTCGAGATCGCCGCTCTACGTGCAACGCCGGGTGCCGCGGACACGCGCGTGACGGTGGATATCGTGATCACCGCGTTCGGTGAGGCGGTCGGCGCTTCATTCGAGGCGCTGCGTCGCGACCTCGCTTCTGCGCTACGCGCGGCCGGCGTCCAGGGTGCTGAACCGGGCGAGCCCGGCGAATCCCACGACACCTCCGAACCTCCGCGCCCCGAGCCCACCTCGTGAGCGCGAGGCGCTCGAATAGGCGACCGCTACCCGACCTTCTGCTGCCGAGGGCGAGCCTCGTCGTGCGAGGGATGCTGGCGCTGATTCGTATCTACCAGGGCGGCATCTCGCCGGGGCTCGGGACGAACTGCCGCTTCGAGCCGTCCTGCTCGCGCTACATGAGCGAGGCGATCGAGGTGCACGGCCCCGGGCGCGGGCTCTGGCTGGGCGTGCGGCGCCTTGCTCGGTGCCATCCGGGCACGCCCGGCGGCTACGATCCGGTACCTCCGGCCAGATAGGCGCACTGTGCCAGCCTCGCAGGAGCTCCCCGGAGGGCGCTTCGAGCCGCGACTGACCGCGTCTGGGTGTTCCACGTGAAGCCCGCCTGTGCAATCGTACGCAGAGTAAGGTTGCAGGCGACGCGCGAACGGGGACCCCGGGTCGGAATTGACCGAACCCTGCCGCCGTCATCGACCAACCAGACTTTCGATGTTTCACGTGGATCAAACGTAACTCACGCGCTCGCGTGACCGCTGCGTCATCCACGTCGCTATGGACCGCGCTGACCACATCACGACGCCTTTTCGGCTTCGAGTGTTTCCTACCAGCGAGCGCGCTCCGTTGACCGAGGTGCCTCCTGGTGACTGACATGGCGGTAGACATGGCGACTGACCTTGCACCCTCATCGACCACCCAGCGCACGTCACGGCGCCGCAGGACGGCGTCGCGCGTCGCGCTGGCTCTGACCTTTATCGCCACGCTGGTACTCGCCGGGTGCAGCGACGTCGCGCCTGCAAAGGGATGGGCAGCTCCTGTCGCGTTGCCATCGAACAATGGTGCGCCTGGTGAGCTGGTCGTGGTCATTCAGACGCAGCCGGGAATCCTCACCGCAGTGGCGACCACGCCCGCTGGCACCTCGGTACGCTGGACGTTCCCCTCGAAGGACGACAAGGTCAAGTTGACCGCGATCTACGCGACGCCCGTCCTCGACGGCCCGCGACTGATCGTCGCCAGCTTCTCGGGCGACATCGTGGCCCTCGACCCAGTCTCGGGACGCCCGATCATCGGCTGGGGCGGCAAGATCGAGGGCAAGATCGTCAGCAACCCGGTCGTGAACAGCACACATGACCTGATCTTCGTGGCCACAGACCGCGGCGCCGTGCACCCAATCGGCCTCCGCAGTGGCGAGATCTTCCCGGCACGCACTACCGAGGAGCTACGGATGTTCGGCTCCGGCGCCGCTGTCTCCTCAACAGTCGTCTACGGCTCCCTGGATCGCCGCCTCTTTGCCATCAAGGATGCGTCCGGTGAGCTCGCCTGGAGCATCCCCGCTGCCCCGCTCCTCAGTGACATCGAGGTCGTCGGCGACCGCGTGGTGGCCGGTACGGTGGGCGGCCGCGTTACTGCCTATAACGTCTCCGATGGCGCCGAGCGCTGGAGTTTCCAGGGCGGTGCCTGGGTATGGGCAGCCCCGCTTGCGGCAGGTGACACGCTCTACGTCGCCGACCTTGATGGGCGCGTGTTCGCCCTCGACGCGGCAACGGGCGTTGAGCGCTGGCACACCGCCATCCCGCGAGGTGACGTGCGCGGCAGCCTTGCCCTCACCAGCGGTGTGCTCGTAGTGGCAAGCAGCACCTCTATCTTCGGCCTCGATCCCACAAGCGGCACCGAGCGCTGGCACCAGGAACCGAACGTCGGACGCCTGCTTGCCAGCCCGCTGGTGCTAGAATCCGGCGTCCTGTTCCTTTCCGACTCCGGTACGCTCCTCCGCGTACAGCCGTCCGACGGCACCTTCGAAACGCTCTACAAGCGCAACTAGCGCCGTAACCGCATACAAACGCAAGGACGCCAATGCCTATTGGCCTGCTCTGGCAGACTCTCCTCGAAGCTCCGCTGATCAACTTCCTGGTCGCGCTCTCCGCGCTGGCCTTTGGTTCGTTCGGCCTCGCCATCCTGCTGTTCACGGTGATCGCGCGTGTGGTGACCTTCCCCCTCACCCTGCGCATGCTCCACTCGATGCGCGGTATGCAGGATCTCAACCCGAAGATCCAGGAGATCCAGAAGAAGTACTCGGATCCCAAGCGCCGCACCGAAGAGACGATGAAGCTCTATCGGGAGGCGGGCGTCAATCCCCTCGGCTGTCTGGGCGGGCAGATCATCCAGATCCCGCTCTTCCTCGCGCTCTACCAGGTCATCCGTATCACGCTGGGCGGCAACCCCGAGGCGCTCATCCTCCTTGAGCAGCGACTGTACAAGTACGACTTCCTCCAGCACGCGATCCCGTTGAGCAACCACTTCGTGGGGATGGACCTCAGCGCGCCTCGCAACCTCCCACTGGTGCTCATCGTCGTGGCGTCAATGTGGCTGCAGCAGCGCATCAGCACCTCACACAACGCCGGCGCCAATGCATCACAGTCGGCACAGCAGCAGCAGATGACCAAGATGATGGGGATCTACATGCCCTTCATCTTCGGCGTCTTCGCTTTCACGGCCCCCGCGGGCCTCGCGCTCTACTGGAGCGCGACGACGATCATCGGCATCGTGCTCCAGTGGGTCTTCGTCGGCCCGGGGGATTTCACATTCAGCTCACTCGTCCCGGAACAGGCGCGCAGTTTCCTTGGCCTGCCACCATCCGGCACCAGGTCGCCACACCACTCGTCTTCCGGGGGCGCCACAGGGGCGGCCTCGGCAGCCACGGAAGACAACCAGTCCGAATCGAGGTCCCAGAATGGCTCAAGTCGTGGAGGTCAGCGGAGTCGACGTCGAGGACGCGGTGGCTCGGGCACTTCGTCAACTCGGCCTCAATCGCGACCAGGTGGAGATCGAGGTGGTCAGGGAAGGTAAGCGCGGCTTCCTGGGCTTCGGCTCCGAAGAGTCGATCGTGCGCGTCACCGCCAGGGCTGGCGCCCCGCCCGTCGGCGGCCGCGGTGGCGGTGGACGGGGCCCCCGAGGCGGTGGTGGCGGCGGCGGCGGCGGGCGTGGCCCCGGCGGTCGTGGCGGCAGTGGTCAGTCGTCGGCCCAATCGATCGCCCGCAACAACGAGGAAGAACGTCAGCGCCTAGAGGGGGCTGCGCGCGCGCGCGCCGAGGCCAACGAGGACAACGACGACGACGCCCCGCCTCGGCGTGACGACGACGATGCAGCACCAGTCGCGCGTGGGGGCTATAGTACACGCCCACCGATGAGCCGCGACGGTGGCCGCGGACCACGCGATGGTGGGCGCGGCGGCCGTGGTGGCGGGGGCGGTGAGCGCGGTGGCGGGAGAGGCCGCGGCTTCGACCGCGATCGCATGCGCGGCGGAGGCACGATCACCCTGCCGGTACGGATCCCCGGCGCCCCCGACGAGGGTCCGGTTGCCCCGATCCTGGAGTCTGAGGACGAGGTCGATCTCGCAGGTCACACCCTGCGCGACCTGCTGACGCTGCTCGGTCTCAACGAGACGGCCATCACAGTACGCGAGCCGGAGACGCCCGGCGATGGTGCAGGACTCATGGCCCAGGTCTTCGACATCGTCGGGACGGACGACGCCACCTCGGAGGAGCTCGGGGCGCTCATTGGCCGCCGCGGCGAAACGCTTCAGTCGCTCCAGTACCTCCTCAACGTCATCGTCTCCTCCCGCTACGACGGCGAGCAGATCTTCGCAGTCGATATCGAGCGGTACCGCCAACGCCGCGAGCAGGCGCTTGTCGAGCTTGCCCGGCGCGTCGCCGCGGAAGTGCGCGAGTCAGGCGACGTGATCACCCTCGAACCGATGTCGCCCGCCGAGCGCCGCATCATCCATCTCACCCTGCAGGAGGAGGACGGTGTGGCGACCGCGAGCGTCGGCGAGGGACAGGATCGCCAGGTGGAAGTCATGCCCGCCTGATCGCGCAGGACAAGGGGCGACGCCAGCTGTGAACGATGGGCAACGGTCGCCGCGAGTCCTCATCGTCGGGCCGATCACGACCGATATCTTCGACGACCGCGTCGCCCCGGGCGGTGCGGTCACCTTCGCCGCGCGCACTGCCTCGGCGTTCGGCGTGTGCGCGCAGATCCTCACCGCCGCCAAACTAGGCTTCGATCGCAGCGCGTTCGCAGGCCACGCTCTGCACGTCGTCGACACCGACTCGACACTGGCGTTTCGACATCGGACTATCGAGGGCGTCCGCCAGCTGCGCGTCATCGATGACGCTGGCTGGACGTTATCTACCATCGACCTCCCGCCCGGCTGGCAGACGCCCGACCTGATCCTGCTCGCGCCCCTGCTACCGGACGATGTCGACGTGCACTCGTTTCTCAGCCTGCCCGCGCCGTCGTATCGTGGCCTTCTGGCGCAAGGGCTGCTGCGTGACGTGGGCGCGTTCGGCGAGGTGAGGCCTGTGACCGATGCGGCGCTCGTGGTGCGGTCGGTCGGCGCCCCGGGCGTGACGGTGTTCGTCTCCTCCGACGACCTCGGTGGTCAGGACCTCACTCCCCTCGCGGCCGGGCTCGCCGGCCTCATCGTCACCCACGGTGCGAGCGGCGTTGAGGTCTGCGTCGGGCCGCAACGGTTTCAGGTACCGCCCGTACCGGCCGGCGCTCAGGACGCGACGGGTGCGGGCGATGTTTTCGCCACCGCCTACATGCTCGCGCTCGCCCTCGACGTGGTGACCGACGAGCAGGGTGCCGCCGAACTCGCGAGCGTCTTTGCCGCACACCACGTGCAGCACGCTGGCGCGACGCCGCTGCTCACGCTCGCCGAAGCCCTCGCGCAGCGCGATGCCTTCTACAGCGCGGGCACCAAGGTTGCAACTACGGTCGAGGACGACGACAGTGCCCCCGCCACCACCACCTCGGCGTCGCAGCCCACCACCGTGGAGCGGCGCACCGGACCGCGACGCGGCCTCGTCATCGCGTTCGCCAACCAGAAAGGCGGCGTCGGCAAGACGACCTCGACGATCTCGGTGGCGGCCGCGCTCGCCAACCTTGGCATGCGCGTCCTCATCATCGATGCCGACCCACAGGCCAACGCCACCTCCGCACTCGGCAAGCGGCAACAGGGGGCAACGGCCCTCTACGACGCACTGGTCGACGGCGAACCGCTCGCCGATGGCCTCGTGGAGACCGACACACCGGGCCTCTGGCTCGCGCCGACTACTCCCGCCCTCGCTGGTGTCGAGGTGGAGCTGGTCGCTATCGAGGCGCGCGAGTATCGACTTCGCCGCGTGCTCGCGCCGCTCCGCGAACACTTCGACTTCATCTTCCTCGACTGTCCGCCTTCACTCGGCCTGCTGACGGTCAACGCGCTTGCGGCCGCCGACGAGGTCATCATCCCGGTGCAGACGGAGTACCTCGCGCTGGAGGGACTGGGGCACCTCAACGCCACCATCGAGCTGGTGCGGGGCAGCCTGAACCCGCGCCTGCGGATCCGCGGCGTCCTGCTCACGATGTTCGACAGCCGCACCAACCTCGCCCGCCAGGTCGAGGAGGAGGTGCGCCGCCACTTCGATGCCACCTTCAAGGCGGTCGTGCCCCGTTCGGTGCGCCTCTCCGAGGCGCCCAGTCACGGCGAGCCCATCCAGACCTACGACCCGTCCTCGCCGGGTGCGGCGGCGTACAACGCCATCGCCGCCGAACTCCTCGAACGATTGGCGGCCGATCCACCCACGACCAGCGCCACTGCCTCGAACGGCCCCGACACAAACAACCGTCGAGTCAACACGGAGGGCGCGAATGCCTCGTAAGTCTGGTCTCGGGCGCGGACTGTCGGCGCTGATCCCCGAACCCGCCGTCGAAGCGTCGCGGCGACTCACCGCGGACCACTCCTCATCGCCCGTACCGAGCCAGAACGTGCCGGTCACCGAGGTCGCCATCGAGCGCGTGGTGTCCAACCCGCAGCAGCCCCGCACGCGTTTCGAGCCCGAGGCGCTGGCTGAGCTCACGGGGTCCGTGCGCACGCACGGCATCATCCAGCCGCTGCTGGTCTCAGAGCTCCCCGGCGCAGGCCCGGGCGGCGTCGCGCTCTACCAGCTCATCGCTGGCGAGCGTCGCCTGCGCGCGGCGCAGCAGGCGGGGCTCCTCCGCGTGCCCGTGACCGTGAGGCAATCGACGCCGCTCGAGCTGCTCGAGCTGGCCATCGTCGAGAACGTCCAGCGGGCCGACCTCAATCCCCTCGAAGAAGCGCTAGCCTACCAGCGGCTCGCCGAGGAATTCGGACTCACGCAGCGCGTCATCGCCGAGCGCGTGGGCCGTAGCCGCGCCGCCGTCGCAAACACGATGCGCCTCGTGGATCTCTCCGATGACCTACGCGCCTCGCTGGCCCGCGGCGAGATCTCGGAAGGCCACGCGCGCGCCCTGCTGGGCATCTCGAACCACGAAGAACGCCGCCGCGCCTGGCGTCGGGTGGTCGATGAGGGCCTCAACGTGCGCCAGACGGAGCGCCTGGTGCGACTCTGGAGCAAGGCGCCGGCCGAGCGCGCCACGCCCGCGAAACCCGCCGTGGACCACCAGATCGAGGCGCTCGCGGATTCGATCCGCCGGAGCCTGGGCACCAAGGTCACGCTCAACCGTTCGCCCGGCGGCGCCGGTACGCTCACGCTCCACTTCTTCAGCGACGAGGAACTGGATACGATTCTGGACCGGCTGGTGCACGAGCGCGCCGCCCTCGGCTAGCGCTCGAACGCGCGGGCCGGCGAAACACGACGGAATGGCGAGGGGGTACCCGATGACCGTGGCCGAACGACTGACCGAGATGGGCATCGAGCTGCCCGACGTCGCGCCGCCGCTCGCGGTCTACCGTCCCGCCTCGCGCTCGGGCAACCTGGTGTTCGTCTCCGGCCAGTTGCCAACTCGCGACGGGCAGGTCGTCAACCCCGGGCGCCTCGGTGACGGCGTCACCATCGAGCAGGGCTACGAGGCGGCGCGGGTCTGCGCGGTCAACGCCCTCGCCGCCGCGAAGTCGCTCCTCGGCACCCTGGAGGGCACTAGACTGGTGCGCACGGTCGGCTACGTTGCTGGCACGCCGGAATTCACGAGCCAGCCGGCGGTCGTCAACGGCGCCAGCGAACTACTGCGGGACATCTTTGGTGAGGATCGAGGCATTGGGGCGCGTCTCGCCCTCGGTGTGACCTCGCTCCCCCTCGGCGCCGCGGTTGAGGTTGAGATCTGGCTGGAGGTGTCCGCGTGAGCCGCATCGACTTCGTCACAGGCAACGCCCTGATCTACCTCCCCGACGTCGAATTGCTGGCGACCGTGCCCGACCGTGCCGAGGCGCTGGCGCGACACGCCTCGGGGGGCAGCGGCGGTCGCGGGTTCGCGCGCGTCCTTGGCGATATGGTCGCCTACGCCGAGCACGATCAGGTCGCGCTCCACCGCATGGCATGGATGGCCGATCCGGTCATCAAGCCGCTCGACCTCGAAGTGGTCGCCGAGACAGAGCAGTGGACCGGTCACCGTCCCGCCGGCCTTATCGACCGCCTCACGAAGGCGATCGCGGAGACGGTCGACCTCCTCAAGGACCAGCCCGACGCCGCATGGGGTCGCGCGGGCCTCTTCCCGGAACGCCGCTCGCTGCGCCAGCAGGTCCGCCGCAGTGCCGCCCACTACGAGGCGGAACTGGCTGCCCTGAAGTAGGCGATGTTCGACAGGCAACCCCGCCCGGTCGATTCGGAGCGCCGTCCCCGTTCGCCCTGAGCCAGTCGAAGGGCACGCTATCCTCGGTGGCACGCGCTAACGCCTCTGTCCCCGTTCGTGGTGAGCCGAGCCTGCCCTGAGCATGCCGAAGGAACTCACGACACGTACCTCGATGCACAGGCCGCCGAGGCTGGCCGGTGTGGTCTCGGTCGCTACTCGAAGATCCAGCGGTCCACGTCACGCGGCCAGGTGAGCACCGGCTGGCCCTCGAAGAAGATGCCGATCTCGCGCTCCGCGCTCTCCGGGCTGTCCGAACCGTGCACGAGGTTGCGGCCCACCTCGAGACCGAAGTCGCCTCGGATCGTCCCCGGTGCGGCATCTGTGGGGCGGGTCACACCCATCGTCTGGCGTGCCGCCACCACCGCGTTCGTCCCCTCGAGGACCGCGGCGATGATCTGGCTACTCGTGATGTAGGCCACAAGTCCCTCGAAGAACGGCTTCCCGACATGCTCGGCGTAGTGCCGCTCGGCCATCGCACGATCGACCTGTAGCAGCCGCAGCCCCACCAGTCGCAGCCCGCGCCGTTCGAGGCGGCTCAGCACCTCGCCCGCCAGCCCGCGCTGCATGGCGTCCGGCTTTACCAGGATGAGTGTCCGTTCCACGTGCTTCTCTTTCCGTGTGCGTCTGTTTGTCGGTAACCGCTCGCGATGCGCGGGCGGCGAGCTATTCGCGGGATTTGGTGATCAAGGGCGGGCGCAGGTAGAACACGTCGACATCCGCGGGATCGCGGTACGCCTCGTGATTCCGCGCGAGCCTCGCTAGGTCCAGCGCCCGACGCATGTTCTGGTCCGGCGGCGTCTCGGTCCAGCGCGCAGATACGGCGTCGACTGCATCGAGAACTGCGCGCAACTCCTCGGTCATGTCGCCACACCACAGCGCGCCCGCGGGCGCGGCGGCGACGCATTCCTCGACGGTGCTCAGGCGCGGCGCCGAGGTCTCGCGCGATCCCTGGTACGCGGCCCACGCCAGTCCCGCCGCGCCCGCGTCGTGCACGGCGACAACCGGCAACCCACCCTCCATGTGCCGAACGGCCTCCGCCTCGAGGCGCGAAACGCCCGCCAGCGGCACCTCGAGGCCCAGGGCGAGGCCCTGCGCGGTCGCGACTCCCACCCTCAGCGCGCCATACCCACCGGGGCCTACGTCCACGACGATGCCGCTCAGCGCCTCGAGGGCAACACCGGAGGCCGCGAGTAGCGCGGTGACCTCCGCCAGCAGCTCCAGCGAGTACGTCGTCCTGAGCGTCCACGCGTGCTCCGCCAGCAGCGTGTCGCGCTCGACGAGCCCGACCAGCCCGCGGTTCGAGGCGGTGTCGATCACCAGGACGGGGCCCGCGGATCCCTCGATGACCCGTTGCGGCTCAGCGGTCACGGGCGCTCCCGCTCCGTGAGACGTGCCCCGAGGCCGACAGTCCATCGAGCACGCGGCGGTAACGCTCTCCGACCGCGACGAATGTCAGGCGGCGCGCGCTGGGCTCGCCCTCCACAAGATCAATCACCACCAGCAGGTGCTCGGGCGGCAACGCCTCCAGGCCGCGCTCGGGCCACTCGACCAGCAGCACGCCGTCGATCGCCTGCGCCGCCAGTTCGAGTTCAGCGACATCCTCGGCGCTGGTCAGGCGGTACAGGTCGGCGTGGTACATGGGCAGCAGCCCGCGCCCGCCCTCAGGCGGGTCGTGCCGCGCCATCAGCACGAACGTCGGACTGTTCACGGGGCCTTCGACCCCTAACCCGGCCCCGATGCCCTGCGCCAGCGCGGTCTTGCCCGCCCCCAGCGAGCCCTGTAGCAGCAGCACGTCGCCCCCACGCAGGTAGCGTGCCAGGCGCTTGCCGAGCGCTCGCGTGCGCGCGACACCCGCGGTGGTCACCTGCAGTCGGTTGGCGGTGCTCACGCGGGGCTCACAGCTCCCTGTTGCCCGCTGCCGCCCGTCAGGTGGTCCCACCCGCTCGAAGACGGCATGTAGCGCTCGCCGCGACCGTCGAGAGCCCACGCCTCGCCGGGGTGCTCGGCGACGACGCGCCCAACCACGGTCACGGGCAGCTCGTCGCTCCACAGCGCGTGCAACGCTGCCTCGGGACCGGCGAGCGCCAGTTCGTAGTCCTCGCCGCCGCCCAGCGCGAGATCGCGTGCGCGACCGACGCCGAGCGCGCCTACGGCGTCCATCGAGAGCGACAGTGCGTCGAGATCTACCTCGATGCCCACGCCGGAGCGTTCCGCGATGTGGCCGAGGTCCTGCAGCAGGCCGTCGCTGACATCGATGGCGCAGCGGACGCCGACCTCGATAGCGGCGCGGCCCAGCTCAACCCGCGCGTGCGGTCGCCGATTGGCCTCGAGGAGCGCTTCGACATCGGGCTCGCCCTCGCGGCCTGCCTCGATGAGGGCCAGACCCGCACTGGAGGCGCCGGGATGGCCCGAAACGGCGATCAGGTCACCGAGACGCGCGCCATCACGGCGCAGGAGCGCGTCACTCTCGGTGTGTCCGATCAGCGTGACGCCAAGGACAGTCTGCGAACCGCGATCGATGTCCCCGCCGGCGATCTGCACGCCGTGTGCCAGACAGGCAGCGCTCATGCCGTCGATGAGGCAATCGAGCGCGTCGAGGTCGAGCCCCGGCCCCAGCACGACGCTGACGATGGCGAAGTCAGGAATGGCGCCCATCGCCGCGATATCTGAAACGTTGCTCGCGATGGCGCGCCAGCCGGCGTCCGCCCATGACATCGTCGCGCGCGTTCCCTCGAGGCCGCTGCGCCAGTGCACGCCCTCCACGAGCGCGTCCGTGGTCGCAACAGTGACCGCGCCTTGATTGCGCCACGCCGCAGCGTCGTCGCCCGGAGGCACCAGGATGTTGCGCGCAGCCGCCTCACCAAGGCGCGTCACGATGCGCTCGATCAGCCCGAACTCACCAAGGGATTCGAGGTTAGTCACGCCTCAAGTCTAGGCGGCGTCGCGAGTCCACGGGCGAGGGGCGCTCTGGGCGCGAGCCCCTTGTGCCCGTTCGTGGTGAGTCGAGCCTGCCCTGAGCAGGCCGAAAGGAACCGTCGCTTTCATCGATGCTTCGAACTGCCACTCTAGAGGTACCCCAACCGCCCATCGCGGCGCGCAAGGCCCTTCGACAGGCTCAGGGCGCACCGGGACGGCGAGGCCCGTCGGACCCCTTACCCGTCCCGCGGCCCCATATCGATGAGGGCGATCGAGGCGAGCGCGTCGCCGTCCTCGACGGCCATGACGGACACACCCTGCGTCGCGCGGCCCTGCTGGCTGATCAGGTCAGCGCGGGTGCGCATCACCACGCCCGCCCGTGACACGAACATGATCTCGTGCGCCTCGGTGAGGGCACGGGCAACGGCCAGCGGGCCGGAGCGGTCGGTGACGCGGAAGGTGATCACGCCCTGGCCGCCTCGCCCGTGCTGAGGATACTCCGCCATTGGGGTGCGCTTGCCGATGCCGCGCTCGGAGACGACCAGGAGGTCGTCGCCGTCGCTGGTCACAACCATGGCAATCACGCGGCCACCATCGGTGAGCTTGACGCCTCGGACGCCGCCGGAGGCCCGCGAAGCCACGCGCAGCGTGCCGACGTTGAAGCGGATGGCCTGGCCGTTCGAGGAGACGAGGATCACGTCATCGGCATCCCGCGCCGCGCGCGCGGCCACCAGTTCGTCGCCCGCCTCGAGGTTCATTGCGATGAGGCCGGCGCGTCGCACCGACTCGAACTGGTTCAGCGGCGTGCGCTTCACCTCGCCGGTGGCCGTCGCCAGAACCATCGAGTCGCGGGCAAAGTCGCTCACCACCACGATGGTCGTCACGCGGTCGGTCGGCTCGATATCGATCAGGTTGACGATCGGGGTGCCGCGCGCCTTCCTCGAGGCCTCTGGTGCCTCATGGCCCTTCAGCGAGTAAACCTTGCCCGAGGCCGTGAACAGCAGCAGCGAGTCGTGCGTGTCACACACCAGCAGATGGCGCACGGCGTCTTCCTCGCGCGTGCTGGCGCCGGTCACGCCCCGTCCGCCGCGACCCTGCGATCGGTACGTGTCGAGCGGAACGCGCTTGGTATAGCCGCGCTCCGAGATCGTCACCACGATCGCCTGGTGCGGGACCAGGTCCTCATCGTTGATGTCGTCGGCGGCCTGCGGGTAGACGCGTGTGCGGCGCGCGTCGCCGTACTTCTCCTTCAGCTCAAGGCAGTCGCCCTTGATCAGCTCGTCGACCTTCTCCGGATGGTCCAGCAGGTCCACGAGGTAGGCGATGCGCTCCATCAGCTCGGCGTGTTCGGCGCGGATCTGGTTCGCCTCCAGCTGGGCGAGCCGGCGCAGCTGCATGTCGAGCACGGCCTGCGCCTGACGCTCAGACAGCTCGAACGGCGCCTGCTGCAGCGCCTGCTTGGCGGAATCCGCCGAGGCCGCCGCGCGGATCGCGGCGATGATCGCGTCTAGGTGGTCCAGTGCCTTCAGCAACCCCTCGAGGACGTGGGCGCGGTCACGCGCCTTCTCGAGGTCGAACTCGCTGCGACGCCGGATGACCTCGCGGCGATGGTCGATGAACGCCTCGATGGCCTCCTTCAGGGTGAGCGTGCGCGGCTGGTTGTTCACCAGCGCCAGCATGTTCACCGCAAAGGTGGACTGCAGCGCAGTGTGCTTGAACAGCTGCGCCTGCACAGTCCGGAACTGCGCGTTACGCTGCAGCTCGATCACCATGCGCATACCGTGACGGTCGCTCTCGTCGCGGAGGTCGGAGATGCCGTCGAGGCGCTTACTGCGCACGAGGTCGGCGATGCGCTCGATCAGCATCGCCTTGTTCACCTGGTAGGGCAGCTCCGTCACCACAATCTGGTGGCGCCCCTGCCTGGTCTCCTCCACCTCCATGCGCGCGCGCATCACGATGCGCCCTCGACCGGTGGCGAACGCCTGCCGGATCTCATCCCTGTTGTAGATCGAGGCGGCCGTCGGGAAGTCGGGGCCCTGCACCACTGTCATCAGGTCGTCGACGGTGCACTCGGGGTTCGCGAGGACCATCGCGGCGGCGTCACAGATCTCGTTGAGGTTGTGCGGCGGGATGTTCGTCGCCATGCCGACGGCGATGCCGGAGGCGCCGTTCAGCAGCAGGTTCGGGATGCGCGAGGGGAGCACCACCGGCTCGTTGATCGAGTCGTCGAAGTTCGGCTGGAAGTCGACGGTATTGCGGTCGATGTCGTTGAGGAGTTCAACGGCGATCGGAGCCAGCCGCGCCTCGGTGTAGCGCATCGCAGCCGGCGGGTCGCCGTCCACTGACCCGAAGTTGCCCTGACCCGCGATCAGCGGATAGCGCATCGAGAAGTCCTGGGCCATCCGGACCATCGCCTCGTAGATTGCGCTGTCACCGTGCGGGTGGAACTTCCCCATCACTTCGCCGACGAGGCGCGCGGCCTTCTTAAACGCCGAGGTGGGCCCGACGCCCAGCTCCTGCGCGCCGAACAGGATGCGCCGCTGCACAGGCTTTAGCCCGTCGCGCGCGTCCGGCAGCGCCCGCGAGACGATGACCGACATCGCATAGTCGAGGTAGGAGTCGCGCATCTCGTCCTCGATACGGACGAGGCGCTCGCGGAGTGGCGGTTCCTGGACCACGGGCACAATCCTTCAAGATGGGGGGAGTGCCATCAGTGTACCCGCGGGCCGCGGTGGGTTCGAGGTTGCGCGTGGGACGTAATCGTCTTGTGCGCTTGTGATGCGGTGCGCAAGGAGGCTCCGGTGACTGTGCCAGCACATTCAGTTCCTGTTGACATTCGAGCGCCTTAAAGCTCTAGCCTCGATTCATCGACGCCGGCGAATGACAGCGGGAGCACTCATGCACTTCGGTCTCTTCCTCGAATGGCCCAACGCGGGCGTCCGGCCGTGGCGCGAGACATTCGAGGAAAGCGTGGCGCAGGCCCGCCTCGCCGAGGAGATGGGGTTCGACTTCTGCCTCATCGCCGAACACCACTTCTCCGACTTCAGCGTGGCGCCCGCGCCGCTCCTCGAGGCGCTCGCCATCGTGCGCGCCACTACCTCGCTGCGCGTGGGCACCGCCGTCGCGGTGCTGCCCGAATGGCAGCCGCTCCGCCTCGCCGAGGAGATGGCGGTCGTGGATCAGCTCAGCGGCGGTCGGTTTATCGCGGGCGTTGGGCGGGGGTTCGCGCCCTTCGAGCAGGAGCGCTTCGACGTCGATGTCAGCCAGGGACGCGCCGCCTTCGAGGAGTCCCTCGAAGTGCTGCTCAAGGCGTGGACCGAGGAGGACTTCACCTTCGACGGGCGGTTCGTGCGCGTGCCGCACCCGACCACGGTGCTGCCCCGGCCGCTGCAACAGCCGCACCCGCCGCTGTGGCTCGCCGGCTCCAGCGCCGACTCCATCGAGCTGGTCGGGCGGCTCGGCATGACGCCGATTACCTCCGTTGCGCTCGGCCCGGAACGGCTTGCCGAACAGCGCGCGGAGTACCAGCAGGCACGAGCCCGCCACGGGCGCGCGCACGAACCGCTCGATGTCGTCGCGCACGGCCACACCTTCGTCGCGGAGACGGACGCCGAGGTGCGTGAAATTCTTCCGGAAGCCCGCTGGCAGCGCCGCGCGGTGCCCGCCCTCGTGGCGGGGAGGGTAACCGGAGGTGTCCTCGACGTTCAGCCGCTGGAGGATGAGCCCGACGACGATGCGCTGCTTAGCTCGCAACTCTTCGGCACGCCCGCCCAGCTCATCGAGCGCCTGCGCGCCCTAGAAGCCGCCGGGGTCACGTACGTCAGCATGCTGATAACGTTCGGCGGGCTGGACCACGAGCGCGTCATGCGCTCGATCCGACTGATGGGCGAGGCCGTCATCCCCGCGCTACGCTGAGATCGTGCGTATCCTCACCGCCAATCTCCGTGAAGGCCTCGCCGATCCGAATGCCCTGCGCGCCCTTCTTGTGGAGTTCGACGTGGACGTGGCGTGCTTTCAGGAGCTGGGCCCGGCCCAGGCCGAGGCGGTACGCGACGCGCTCCCGCTCGAAGGACGGCGTGCGTTCCGCACGCAGGTCGATGGCATGTTCGAGCTGCTGAACGTCCACGTGATGGCGCCCGTCGCGCGCTCGAAGCCGCACGCCGGACTGCTGCGCCTGCGTCAGGTACGCCAGCTCCTCGATCACCTGGACGCGACGCCTGAGCAACCGCGGCTACTGCTCGGGGATCTCAACTCAACCACGATCACCCCTGCATACCGCGCGCTCACCACGCGGCTCCGCGACCTCCACCTTGAGTACGCCCACGCCTCGGGATGGTCCGCGTCGCCGACGTGGGGGTTGCAGCCTGGCGCACGCCTCCTCCTCCGACTCGATCACGCACTCGGCGCGGGCGTCGAGGTGACCCGAGTGGGGGTGGTCACCATCGAGGGCAGCGACCACGCCGAGTGCGTGATCGAGATGGGCTGAGGCGAGCCGAGTCAGCGCCCGGCGACGACGATCAGCTCCCGCGCCGTCGAGTCGAACGGGCGACGGTCCCAGTCGCCGTAGACACGTTCGACCGTGAAGCCTGCGCCGGCGAGGTTCCGCGTCAGCTCCTCCTGCGAGCGAAAGCGCAATCGGTTCGGGGAGACGAGTTACTCGCCCGTCGCGACGAAGCGGTAGTGGTTCGCGTACGACACGATCCCGTCGAGTACCTCGTGGACTTCCGACCACACCTCGGTGCGCCTGGCCGCTGGATCCTCCACGGTCCAGCTCGCCGCACGAGTCCAGCGCTCCCACTCGCGGGCGACGGAGTTACGACTTTCGAAGGCGAAGTGACCGCCCGGCCGCAGCGCAACATGGATCGCACTCAGTGCGTAATGCCAGCTCTCGTCGGTGAGGAAGAACTGGGCCACGTGCCCGGACATGATCGCGAGGTCGGCGTCCGACGCCGCGAGCGCGCTCGCGCCGCCGACAACCCAGGTCACCTGGTCACCGAACGGGCGACTGCGGGCGACCTGGATCATCCGGGGCGCAGGGTCAACACCGATCAGCCGGTAGCCCCGCGCAGCGAGGTCGCGCGTGATCAGTCCGGTGCCGCAGCCGACATCGATGATCGAGCGCGCGCCCAGTTCGACGGCGAGCTGCGCGTAGAAGGCTGGCTGGGTACCCGGCGCGTAGGCATTTACGCTCTCGTAGATCGCGACCAGCCGGGGGATCGGTGAACTCGGCGACGCGCTCCATTGCCGCCTACCCTAGTGCGCCGCCCGCGTGCCCGTTGTCCTCGATGGCTGACAACGCATCCAAGTATGGCGGCGGCAGGGCGATGGCGCGCGCACCGCGGAGAATGGTGGCCTTGTAGGCGGGTGATGGCGTGATGCCGGCGAGGTTCGGCGCCACCACCTGGTACGCGCGACAGGTGACGCTGTCGCCCGCGCGCGTCTCGACCGTTACTCGATAGCAGCGGTAGGCGGGCGGCTCGCGGAAAACGCCCTCCTGCTCGTCGAGGGCGCGCGAATGCTCCCCGGCAATCACCCAGAGCGCCCCCCAGACCTCGGCGCCCGGTGCCGCCAGGATGTCGGCTACGCCCCCATGCCAGGTGTTCCGGCTCTCGATGGTGAACGCGAGGCGGTGGTCAGCCAGGCGCGCGATGCTCACGAACCGAGCGGACGGGCAGTGGATGTGCAGTCGCGCCTCGTCGAGGTTGGAGCCGAACGCGAAGTAGAGGAAGGGTTGGGCGTCCTCCTCGATAGCGGGCGTCTGACTCACCATTCGACAGGCTCAGGGTGAGCGGGAGCGGGGTCCTCAGCGTAGGCGGGGGTGCCTCGGACTGCGGCGCACGCCTCGACGAAGGCGAGGAACAGGCCGTCGAACGTGCCACCGACCTCCGTACGTTCCGGGTGCCACTGCACCGACACGGCCCAGCGCTTCGAGGGCGCGACGAGCGCCTCCACGATGCCGTCCTCGGTAGTCGCGGCCACCTCGAGGCCGGGGGCGAGGCGCTCGGGCGTCACGGCCTGGTGATGCCGCGAGTTCGCACGCGCCCGCCTTACGCCCAGGGCGCTCGCCAGCAGCGTGCCCGGCCGCACGTCAACATCGTGCCAGCCCGACTCGATCGTGCCGTCTGCCCCCCGGCGCGATCGATGTGGCTCCCGCTCCTCGATGTGCTGGAGCAGCGTGCCGCCATGCGCGACGTTGAAAAGCTGGTGTCCTCGACAGACACCGAGCACCGGGACGTCCCTGTCGAGGGCCGCACGGAGCAGCGCCAGCTCGAAGTCGTCGCGCGCTCGGTTTACGTCGGTGACGCGCTCGGAGCGCCGCTCGCCGTACACCGCGGGATCGATGTCGACGCCGCCGGTCAGCAGCAGGCCGTCGTGCTCAGGAGGCACGGCACCGTGGTGCCAGTCAGCGAGTGACATCTCGATCGGCGTTCCGCCGGCCGAGGTGATGCGGTCGGCGTAGTCCGCCCAGCGCTCGTCGGTCACGTCCTCGGCGCGGGTGACGAGGATGCGCGGACGGTCGCCACGACTCGGGGGCGGGCTCATACCGGGATGATACCGGCGCGGCGCCCGTCCTGGGCGCAGCTGGGAATCGATTTACCTGGCTCCGCAGCGGCGCCCGTCAGTCATCGTCCTCGTCATCCACCTCATCTACCTCATCCACCTCATCAGCACCCGCAGGTTCGTCGTCCTCGGCCGTGAAGTCTTCGTCGTCCTCGTCAGCCTCGGCGGGCGTTTCGTCGAAGCCAGACGTGCTCCGAGGACGCCACACGTCGTCCTCGTCGTCGGTGTCGTAGTCCTCGTCGTCGTCGGTGCGGTCGTACTGCACCACCGACGACTTGGTGTACGCGCGCGACGCCGCTCGTCGACGGCGTAGGTCGCCGGCCTGAGGGAGGAACGAGGCCTGCCCCACCAGCGAGTGGTGCTTATGCGTCTCCCGAACGTGGACCTCCACGTCCCCGGCGGAGACGCGGAGCACCACCACGCTGTACTTGTTGCCACCCTCGATCATGCGCTTCAGACGGAGGCCGGTGCGCGGGTCGATGTGGCCGAGCAGCGTCCCGTTGGTCTTTACCGCGACCCCGCTGGCGGTGATCTCCAGCTCGCCGGGGTCGCCCGCTGCCACCTGCGCCGCCGCGCGCGCGTTCACGCGAGCCAGCGTCAGGTCTACCGACTTCCCGAAATCCTCGATCAGTGGCGCCGTGCGTAGCGACTCCGTTGCCACATCGACGCGCCGGGGCCGTCCCGTAGCGCTTGTGGCAGCAGGTGCCTTCGCCTTCGGTGCGGGCCGGGAGGGGCGCTTCGCCTTCTTCTGCTCCTGCAAACGCACCAAGTTCTTGCGCGCGATCGCGTTCGTGGGGTCGATGTTGACCGCACGTTCGTACGCCTCGATCGCCGCCGTCACGTCGCCGAGCTCAGTCAGGGCCTTGCCCAGGCGGTTCGCGCTCTCAACGTCCGTCGGATCCTCCTCCAGGAGGCCACGGTTCTCCACGGCAGCAAAATCCCAGCGTCGCTCAAGAGCGTACGCAATAGCGGCATCAACCCGGTGACTGCGATTCATTCGTTCTGCCTGAACCATCTCCGCACCTCGATCCTGGTGGTGCGCCTTCTCGTGGGCGGACGCCAACGTGGCTGCACCGTGCCGTGTGCGCTACTAAGTACACGTACGAAACGTACGGCCGACTGGAAGGTTCCCAGTTCTGCTGCGGAACACGCAGATTGTTGTGGCAGATGACGCAATCTGCACTCGGTAATCGCCCGATGGGCAGGCTTGGTCTGGGCCATGACCCGGTCGCACTGTTTCTGCACAGACGGGGCTCGCCGTACCGTCAGACCACGTCGCGCGCGTCAGTTCACGCGCTGCCGAGTGTACCACTGCCTCGGGTTGTGTCCGGCCGACTCTGACGGAACCAGAAAACGTGCGCCAGCGAAATGGTCGGGGTGCGCAGATTCGAACTGCGGGCCTCGTCGTCCCGAACGACGCGCTCTACCAAGCTGAGCTACACCCCGGCACCCCGCTTCCGCGCGGGCATACGATGGTAGCGTGGCGGCAGCGAGGGTGTCGAGGTCGTGGAGCACCGCCTCGAGGTCGCCCGCCGCTCCGGGTTGGCCCTGCTGTGCCAGCGCGTATCATCGAAGGTGCGGGGGAGGGTCGTGGTGTACCGTTGAGTCGCCTTCTCCGTGCGCGCCTGCGCTCCTTTCGGGGTGCGCGCTTCGTCCTGCTCATCCTTGCCTTCCTCGCTCTGCTGCTCCTGCCGCAGGATGACGATCGTTCGGCCGCAAACGCCCTTGATGCCAGTATCGAAAACTCATGGATCCGGATCCAGAATCTTGGATCGCAGCCTGCCACGGCTGAAGTCGCGTTCTACAACCTCGGTGGCGACCCCGTGGCTACCGAGCGGTGCCCCACTGCCACGCGCTGCGCCAGCATCGAACGCGGCCGCGGCTGGTCCTTCTTCCAGGAGAGCGCCACCGCCCTCGAGCGCGGCTACCGAGGCTCGGCATTCCTCAATATCGATCAACCGTTCGTCGCCATGCTTGCCAAGGACGTCTTCCGCGGCAACAACTTCGAGATCGGTGGCGACACGCTTCGCCTCGGTGGCGGCTCCTCGATCCAGTACGCCCCGCTGGTCGACAACACCGAATCGATCGGCTCGCGCATCACGGTGCAGAACACCAGCAGCTCCGACGAGGCCTGCTTCGAGTTGAGCTTCTACGCCGTCGGCGCCGGTGTCGCGACTGCCGTCGATCCCCCGGGCCCGACGGCAGGTTGCCCGAACGGTGGGCGGCTCGTAAGGCCTCGGGGCACGCTGCTGCGGGACTACGACAATCTCCCCGTCCCGCGTGGATTCCAGGGCTCGGTGGTCGTCCGGTCCCGTGCAACCTCCTCAGGCGTGCGCGCCGAATCGCAGGTTCCCATGGCGACAGTCGACGAGCACAACCGATCCGCTGCCGGTCTCGCCACGTCGCGCATGCTCGGCAGCGATGAGCTGCGTCGGGTCGTGGTGCTGCCGGTCGCGGACCGGGGCGGCAGCGAGGGGCAATCGACGTGGTCCTCGCGCTTCCGCGTCGTGAGCGCGGAGCCGGGCGCAGCCAACTCGGTCACGTTGCTCTTCGAGGGCCACGATGACGCCGGTGGCCGCGTCGAAATTGAACACACGATCTCGTTCGCCGGCGCACTGAACTGCGATCTGCGCGTGCCGGGGGCCACCGGCTGCCTGCCGGCGGACCACCACCTGCCCACGCGCTTCGAGGGCACGGTCCGCATGCAGGCGCTCGAGCCGATCGCCGTCGTCGCCCAGCGGATCTCACCCGAAGGACCGTTCGCGGACTATCGCGGTTTCACCGCAAACGATGCGTCACGCCAGGTGGTACTCCCGGTCCTCAACCGCAACTACGGCCCATGGGGCGGGACAAAGGGCTGGAACTCCTGGTTCCGCGTGCTCACCTTCGACGGCTCTACGGCATACGTGCGCGTCGTTTACTTCGCGAAGGAGTTTCCCGGCGGTCATCTCTCACCACCCGTCATCGTGGAACGCGAACGGACCTTCAGACAGTGGGAGGAGAGCGTCATCCCCGATGGCTGGGTTGGGAGCGCAATCATCATCTCGGACCAGCCCATCGTCGTGGTAGCTAACCTCGAGAGCGACGTCTTCAGCGGTGACGGCGTGATGATGTACAACGGCGTCGGCCTCGAATAACACGCCGGCCCACGGAGCACGATGCCCACTTCCAGATCTGGCCGCCGCGCGCCATCGGTACGTCCGGTCTCCCGCACGGCCAGCGAGGTGTTGGCCCGCTACTCGGACGGTCCGCAGACGGGCGTCTTCACCGATGGCTCCTGCGCGGGCAACCCTGGACCCGGCGGCTGGGGTGTTGTCTACGTCCGCGACGGCGCGATCGTCAGCCAGCTCCACGGCCATGACCCCGACACCACCAATAACCGCATGGAGCTCACCGCCATGATCGAAGGCCTGCGGCTGCTCACGCCTGCGGACGCTGTCGATGTCTACTCGGACAGCCGCCTCATCGTCGACACGATCACGAAGTGGGCGTCTGGCTGGGAGAAACGCGGCTGGCAGCGCAGCACGGGTCCAGTAGCCAACGTGGAACTGGTGCGCGAGGCCTACGCACTGGCCCGGCAGCGTCCGCAGGCGCGCATCCAGTGGATTCGCGCGCACGACGGCTCGCTCTGGAACGAGTACGCAGACGCGCTGGCGACCGCCTACATGCGCGCCGAGGTCTAGCACGCCCGCTCGATTGCGCTCCTCGACCTCGATTCCACCACACCCGCGCTAGAATCCGCGCGCGCCGCATCGAGACAGGCGCGCGGTAGCGGCGGGAGTCCGACATGCCAGACACGCCAACGTTCGATCACCTGCTCTACGAGCAGGACGGCCACGTCGTCACCATCACCCTCAACCGACCCGAGGCACTCAACGCGCTCTCGAGGCCGCTCGAGGCAGAGCTGCACGCCGCCCTCGATGTCGCGGCTGCCGACGACGACGTGCGCTCGATCATCCTCACCGGCGCCGGCCGCGGCTTCTCGGCAGGCTACGACATCGCCAGCGGCGAAGGTCCCGCGCGGCCGCGCGTGCCCTCGAGTCTCTTCCTGCGCGAGGGTTATAAGTCGGCCATGCGGAACCCCAACCTGATCATGCACATCATGGAACTGCCGAAGCCGGTCATCGCCGCCGTGCACGGCTGGTGCATCGGCGGCGGCTTCTGGTACGCCCTCGCCTGCGACATCACCCTTGCCGCCGACAACGCGGTCTTCGCGCAACCGGAGATCCGCATGATCTCCAACTCGACGGTGCTCTTCGCCGCCCTCGCAGGCTGGAAAGCGGCGCACCGCTACACCCTGACCGGCGACCACTTCGACGCCGCCGAGGCGCTACGCATCGGCGTGGTCAACGAGGTAGTCCCAGCCGACCAGCTGATGGATCGCGCACGCGCCCTCGCGAGGCGGCTCGCCCTCGTCCCACCAGACGCCGTACGCATCAACAAGGCGATCACGACCTACGGCCTGGAGGCGATGGGGCTGCGCAACGCCCTCAACGTCAACGCCTTCCTCAGCACGATCGTCCAGGCCTCCAACGACGGTCCGGACATCGAGCACATGGAGGAGGCTCGCAAGACCGGCGGTTTCCGCGGCTTCCTCCAGGCTCGCGATACGCCCTTCCTCCCCGAGCCGGGTGGTCCCCGCAGCACACCGCAGGGGTGAGTACCGGCGACGCCTGCTGAACCAGGGCGTCGATCCGCGTTGCGACGCACGCCCTGCTCGAACGCCAGCGTGGGATCGACGTGATCCCAATCAGGGGACGGAAGTCCTGCCAAACCGGCCCTGCCGGATGACACGCTCTGCACCTCAACAGGTTGAGATCGAGAGTGAGGTCCCCATGGCCGGATTCGATTCAGCACGCCACACCGGCCGCGTCGCCATCGTCACGGGGGCAGGCTCCGGAATCGGCCGCGCGGCCACGGTCCGGCTCGCCCGTGAGGGGGCGACCGTGGTCGCCTGCGATCTGCAGGCCGACGGGCTGGCAGGCACTGCGGCGGCGGTCCAGGACGCTGGTGGCAGCGTCGTGACCGTCGAGGCGGATGTCACACGGCCGGAGGACATCGAGCGGCTCTTCACCACCGCGATGGAGCAGGTGGGGCGGATCGACGTCCTCGCCAACGTCGCAGGCATCATGGACTGGTTACTGCCGGCACACGAGATCGACGACGAAACGTGGGCACGAGTCCTGAACGTGAACATCACGGTCCGATGCGCCTCTGCCGGAAGATGCTGCCGGGCATGATGGAACGCCACTCCGGCGCGCTCGTGAACATCGCCTCGGTGGGTGGCTTCCGCGGGGGTGCCGCTGGCGTCGCGTACACCGTGTCGAAACACGCCCTCATCGGGCTCACGCGCTCGATCGCCTAGGCGTACCGCGCCGATGGCATTCACTGTAACGCCATCGCGCCCGGCGGCGTCGCCACGAACATCGGCACGACCGCCGTGCCGCGCAGCCAGTGGGGACTCGAGCGCCTGCAGAAGATCCACGCGCTGAACGAGCTCGTCGCCGACCCGGACGAGATCGCCACGCTGCTCTCCTAGCTCGCCTCTGACGAGGCCTCCAACGTGAACGGCGCGGTCGTGCCGGCCGATAGCGGCTGGACCGCGGGCTGACCATGGAGATGGCGCCCCGGAGCCACTTCCAGCGCAAGATCCGGAGTGCCGAGCCTCGCCCGTGGTGCGAAAGTGGGAGCGCTATAGCACCACGAGGAGACCCGAATGCGCACACTGGCGACGACGGCGACATCGACGCACGATGCGACAACCGACGACCCGCGCTGGGCCGCCGTGGTCACTCGCGACCCACGTGCCGACGGGACGTTCGTCTACGCGGTGCGGACTACCGGCGTGTACTGTCGCCCGTCGTGCAGCACTCGACTCCCAAACGTGGCCAATGTCAGCTTCTACGACACGGGAATGGACGCCGCGCCCGCAGGCTTCCGACCGTGCAGGCGCTGCACCACCGACGAGCCCTCGCTGCAGGAGCGCCACGCCGCGCTCGTCGCTGACGCCTGTCGCGTCCTCGAAACCTCCGACTCGCCGCCGCCGCTGTCTGAACTCGCTGCACGCGCCGGGATGAGCCCGCACCACTTCCATCGAGTCTTCAGGGCTGTCACCGGGCTGACGCCGCTGCGCTACGCGACCGCGCACCGTGCGCGGCGGCTGCGCGAGGGGTTGACGCGGAGCGCCGGAGTGACCGACGCGATCTACGAGGCCGGATGGGCCCCGACCGGGCGCTTCTATGCGCTCTCCAACGACGTGCTGGGGATGACACCCGGTGCATACCTGGCGGGCGGAAAGCAGTCGACCGTTCGCTTCGCGGTCGGGCAGTGCCGCCTCGGTGCGGTGCTGGTCGCGCAGAGCGAGAGGGCCGTGGCCCGGGCCTTCGCGACGAACGCGCTCGCGGTGGCCATCCCCTGCCATCGAATCGTGAGGCGTGACGGTGCCCTCGGCGGCTATCGTTGGGGCGTGGAACGCAAGCGCGCGCTGCTCGATGCGGAGGCGAGCGCCTCCTCATCTCGCGCGCTCTCAAGCGTGACCCCGCGAGGCTAGATGCAGTGACGCGCACCCCGACACCGCCGCTCCTCGGCATTCTCGTGCTGGCGGCGATCTGGGGCACTTCGTTCATGTTCATCAAGATCATGCTGGTGGCGATGTGCCCGATCGCCATCGCCTGGCTGCGGCTCGTCGGCGGCGCGGTCTTTGTCCTCGGCATCGCTGCCGTCCGAGGTGCACGCCTGCCCACCTCGAGGCGTTACTGGCTCGATGCCACGGTCGTGGCGCTGCTCGCCTCGGCAGCGCCACGACCGCTGATCCCATGGGGTGAACGGGCGATCTCGAGCCAGCTCGCCGGGCTCCTCAGTGGCTCGATGCCGCTCTGGACAGCCCTGCTCGCCGCGGCCTTTCTCCCCGCCGAGCGTCTCGATGGCTCACGCGTGCTCGGGCTGGCGCTCGGCTTCGTCGGTGTGCTGGTGGTGATCGGCCCGGACGTGCTGCGCCACGGCGAGGCGAGCCCTGCGTGCTCGCCTCGCCGTGGTCCTCGCGACCCTCGGCTACGCCGCCAACGCGGTCTGGATCCGCCGACGCCTGCTCGGCGTGAACTCGACGCTGCTCGCGGGCGTGCAGAACCTGATCGCCGCGCTGGTCCTGACTCCCCTCATGCTCACGGTGGAGTCCGTGCCGGACCTGCCCTCGATGCCATCCCGCGCGCTGGTGGCGAGCGTCGGGCTGGCGCTGCTCTCCTCGGGCGTCGCCTACGTCATCTACTACTGGCTGCTCACCACTCTCGAGGCGACGCAGGCGTCCCTCGTCACGTACCTGATCCCGCTGTTCGCCATGGGCTGGGGCGTGCTCGTGCTCGGTGAGGCGCTCCCGCTGGCGGCGCTACCCGGGCTACTCTTCATCGCGGCAAGCATGTGGCTGGGGGGGCGCCCTCGGCGCGCGTTTGCGGTGGCACCCTCGCTCCTCGAGGGCTGAGCGACCGACGCCGGCACCGTCAGCGTCGAAATCACGGGTGGGCGCTACGCTACGCTCGCGATGACATCCAGCAGCAACCCGGCTCCCTTTGCGCCCCGCGGCGCGGTCGCGATCCTGCTCGCGGCGGGCTCGTCGACGCGCATGGGCGGCGAGGACAAGCTCTGGGCCGACCTCGGCGGCGCGCCGCTCATCGCTGGCGCGCTGCGGACGCTGGCCGCCGTCGAGGAGCTGGACGGCCTGGTCGTCGTCGCACCCGCCGCTCGACATGCCGAGCTGTACCGCCTCGGCGCGAGCTCGAGCCGAGTGGTCCTCTGCGTCGAGGGCGGCGCCCGGCGACGTGACTCGGTGCGCGCGGGCATCGAGGCCGCGCCCGACGCGGCCTGGTACCTGGTCCACGACGGCGCACGCCCCCTCGTCAGCGCCGACCTCGCACGGCGGCTCCTCGAGGCCGCCCGCACCGGCAACGCCGCCATACCAGCGCTACCGATCGCGGACACGGTGAAGCGCGTCGACGCCACGAACGTGGTGCTGGAAACGCTGCCACGAGGTGCGCTGCGCGCCATCCAGACGCCGCAGGCCTTCGCGGGCGACCTGCTCCGCCGCGCGCATGCCCTCGACGACGCCGACGCGACCGATGACGCAGCGCTCGTCGAACGGCTGGGCGAGGCGGTGCACGTCATTGACGGCGAAACGACCAACATCAAGGTGACGACCGCGCGCGATCTGGCACAGGTGCGCCTGCTCACCGCCCTCGGGTCGCTGGCAGACTGAGGAGGCGGCGAGTGCGCGTCGGCAACGGCTACGACATCCACCGCTTCAAGACCGAAGGCGTGCTCCGCCTGGGCGGCGTGGAGATCGAGGGCGCACCGCTCCTCGACGGTCACTCCGACGGCGACGCGCTCATCCACGCCATCATCGACGCACTCCTCGGCGCGGCTGGCGAGGGCGACATCGGTCAGCACTTCCCCCCCGGCGACCCCGCCTGGGCGGGCATCGACAGCCGCGAGTTGCTCCAGCGCATCGGGCGCCTGATCGTCGCGCACGGCTTCAGCGTCACCAACATCGATGCCGTCGTCATCGCGGAACGACCCCGCCTCGGACCTCGCATCACCGCGATGCGTGAATCGATCGCGCGCACCCTCGACATCGAGCCCTCGAGGGTGAACGTCAAAGCCACAACCAACGAGGGACTGGGCTCTCTCGGCAGCGGCGACGCCATCGCCGCCCAGGCCGTTGCTCTCCTCGATGAGGACGCGGGAGGGAGATAGAGGTGCACGCGAGACCTGGCGCGATTGTGCTTCTTCTCGCGGCCTTGACCAGCGTGGCCTGTGCCGCCGACGCTCCCCATCTCGACGCCCCGTCGACCGCAGCGATCGAGTCGCAGACCGCGTCGCCCGTCGGGGCGCCACCCGATCGATCTTTCTCGCTCGCTGCCAATCCCAATCTGTGGGTGGTCGATGTGCAGAGTGGTCCGGTCATCAGCCTGTTGGACCGGCTGCAGAGCGCAGAGCGGTTCAGCACGATCGACCGGGGTGTCCACGGGGCCTCGTTTGAGACTGACGACAACATCCACTGGATACGCAGCGATCTGCAACTGATCCACTACCTCTCACCCGATGGGCTGCTTATCCGAGCGGAGCCACTGTCTCCTCGGACGGGTGTAGCTACTAGCAGATGCCTCCCAACGAACGACGGTTCGCTTATCGATGGAAAGCCGTACCCGGCGGTCGGTTGCTGGGACTTTGCACCGAACGGAACGAGGCTCCTCTACCGGAGAATGGAGCAGGAATGCTCGCAATCTCCCGTTTCGGTGGATCTCTGGGCCTGCCGGATTCTCGACCTCGCCGAAGGGGCAGATGGCCTGCTCCGCCGGGACCAGTCAGGGTGCGGCGTGGGGTGACTTCTTCTGGACTCACAAGTAGGCGCCGGATAGCCGATTTCTCCTCCTCAAGGGCTGGGGACGAGGGCCGATGACGCTGTTCGACCTGTCAGGCGGCGAGAGACGCGAGCTGAGCTTCGCGGGCCCGGCAGAACGGTATGACGCACGCACCCAGTGGTCACCGAGCGCCGACGCGATCATTCTCCCCGCGGGTGCCGACCCGGCCGACGGCGCGTACATCCTTCGGCCCGTCGATGACCAGGTGGTGCGACTGTCTGACACCAAGTGGCCGGTTCGCTGGATAGGAGACTCGGTCGTCTACTGGGCGCGCGCAGACCACCATCTTCGCCAGCGCAATCGATGGGCACGAACTTGGCGCGTGGCCGGAACGTTCTCAACCACCGGTCGAGATCCGCGAGAAGACAACTCGGAGAGGCCTGCGGATGGCGTCACATTCGTGAACAGCCAACTCGCCTTCATCCTCTACGACGGGGGCTTGTGGATATATGTCCACCATCCGGAGCCCACGGCGTTTGAGATCTTCGCGGGCCACGGAGGGACGTGGAGTCCAAACGGTCGATTCGCCGCGTTCTGGGAGCGTTCCTCCGATCCGTACTACCGCCAATCGGTCGGGCAGGCGACAGTCGGCGTGTTGGACGCGCAGACGGGCACTGCGCGGACGTTCGGCCCCGCGGCCTCGACGTTCCGTGGCCCCAGGCTCGAATGGAGCCCGGATAACTCACATCTACTCGTGACCTGGTAGCCCCTCCGCTCCGCCACCGAGGCGGTATCCTAGACTGCATGCAGCTCCACGCCCGCTCGAGGTTCTGCGCCTGTTTGCGGGGACGGCCCCACCTCGGGGCGCGTCCCGCCATCGATGCAGCACCACGTGCGCTCAGCACCACACACTACGAGGACCAACATGGGCTGGTTCACCAGGATTCGCGAGGACGTCGCCGCCGCCCGGCTGCGTGATCCCGCCGCTCACTCCACCGCCGAGATCCTCCTCACCTACCCCGGCATCCACGCGCTCATCATCCATCGTGCCGCGCACCGGCTCTCGAACGCTGGCTGGGGAGTGCCGGCGCGGCTGCTCTCGCACTTCGGCAGGTACGTGACGGGCATCGAGATCCACCCGGGCGCCACCATCGGCCACGGGCTTTTCATCGATCACGGCATGGGTGTGGTCATCGGTGAGACGGCGGAGATCGGCGACAACTGCCACATCTTCCAGGGCGTCACCCTCGGCGGCACGTCCACGCGACGTGAGAAGCGACACCCCACCCTGCGCAACGGCGTCGTCGTCGGTGCCGGCGCGAAGATCATCGGCGCGGTCACCATCGGCGAGAACGCGCGCATCGGTGCGGGCGCCGTCGTGGTCTCCTCGGTGCCACCCAACGCCACGGTCGTCGGCGTCCCGGGCCACGTCGTGGCCTTCACCGACCAGTCAAACGACACCGTCGAGCGCCTGCCCGACCCCGGCTGGGACCGCCTGGGTGAGCTCGAGCAGCGGCTCGCACGCCTCGAGGAGCGCCTCGGCGGGGCCCCCACCAACGGCGCCACCCCCACCACCAGCGAGGCGTCGACCAGCGAGCCTGCCCGAGAGGTGGCGCCGTGAAGCTCGCCAACAGCCTGACGGGCACTCTCGAGAAGTTCGTAACGATCAAGCCGGGCCACGTCGGCGTCTACGTCTGCGGCGTCACGCCATACTCGGCCAGTCACATCGGTCACGCGATGTCGGCCATCGTGTACGACGTGCTGGTGCGCTACCTGCGCTGGCCGGGCAACCGCGCCGGCAGCCTCGAGGTGACCTACGTCTCCAACTACACCGATGTCGACGACAAGATCATTGACCGTGCGGCCGAGCTGGGCATGGACGCACTCGAACTCTCGAACCTGAACATCGAGCAGTGGGAGCGCGAGCAGGTAGCGCTCGGCCTGCTGCCTCCCGACGTGCGCCCTCGGGTGTCGACAGAGATCCCGGCGATCATCGCGCTGATCGAGCGCATCATCGCCAACGGCCACGCCTACGCGACGACGCCGGGCAACGTCTACTTCCGCGTCACCTCGAAGGCCGACTACGGCAAGCTCTCCCACCGCACCATCGACCAGCTCCGCACCGGCACACGCTTCGAGCCCGGCGACGACAAGGAGTTCGCCCTCGACTTCGCGCTGTGGAAGACGGCCAAGCCAGGCGAGCCGCACTGGACCTCACCCTGGGGCGAAGGCCGCCCCGGCTGGCACATCGAGTGCTCCGCGATGAGCCAGCGCTACCTCGGCGACACGTTCGACATCCACGGCGGCGGGGTAGATCTCGTCTTTCCGCACCACGAGAACGAGGTCGCCCAGTCCGAGGCGGCCACGGGCAAGCCCTTCGCCAACCTCTGGATGCACAACGGCATGGTGCTGCGCGACGGCGAGAAGATGTCGAAGTCCCTCGGCAACACGGTCACCGTCGAGGAGGCGCTCACGCGCTGGTCGCCTGACGCCATCCGCGTCTTCGCCATCAGCAGCCAGTACCGCACGCCCAACAACCTGACCGACGAGGCCCTCGAGGCGGCGGGCCGCGCCGTCGACCGCCTGGCCACGGCCCTCGAGGCGAAGAGTGCCGCCGAGCGAGGCGCGCCCGTCGTCGACGCCACGGAGGCGCGGCAGCACTTCATCGACGCGCTGGAGGATGACCTCAACACGGCGCAGGCGCTCGCCGCCCTCTTCGAGCTGGCGCGCGCCATCAACCGCGGCCGCGACGAGCATCTCGACATCACTGCTGCTCAGCACACGCTCTACGAGCTGGCCTGGGTGCTAGGTCTGCGCCTCGAACGTGAGTCGGTGGGAATGGCGGTCGATGCACTGGCGCTCGGTGAGGTCGCAGCGCGGTTCGGTCTAGAACACGCTGCCGAGGTCGAAGGGGCGACCATCGAGGCATTGCTCGCGAGGCGCGAGGAGGCGCGAGCGGCTCGGGAATTTGGCACCAGTGACGCGATCCGCGCAGCCCTCGAAAATGTCGGCATCGAGATCAAGGACACCCCACAGGGCGCCACCTGGAGCGTGCGTGCCTGATCCTGCAGACGCGCGCACCGTCGATTTCGAGCGTGCGCGGGCGATCACCATCGCGAAGCTGGCGGCGTGCTACCACGTCGCCTGCGGAGGCCTCGATATCGCGAGTACTCTCGAAGCCATGCGCGCCCGCATCGACAGTGCGCTGGCTGCGGGTGACATGACGCTGGCGGAGGCGCTGAAGGCCGGAATCGAGGCGGCGGGGGCCGCCCGCCCGGCTTAACCAGCCCGCGGTTCGAACAGCTCGATCGCGTTTCCGGACGGGTCATCGAGCAGGATCTGGTTGCCCCCGTTGCCCACGATGATCTCGTCGCTGCGGAAGTGGCGGCCGGCGGCGCGCAGGCGTGCGACTAACGCCGCGAGGTCGGCCACCTCGAGCTGAAAGCGGCTCCAGCCGACCGGCGCCGGCGCCTCGCCTCCGGACGGCTGGCCGGCACCGCCGGCGCCGGGGCGGTTGAACAGCAGACGCAGGTCGCCGCGTGAGAGGCTGGCGAACCCGGGCGCGGGGTGCGAGTCGACGGTGAAGCCCAGCGCGTCGCGGTAGAACTCGATCGCCTGATCCACGTCGTTCACGATGTAGCGGACACTCACCGGAGGCATGCGGCATCACTCACTGATTCAGAAAGCGGTCATGACCGCCATCGTGCGTTAACCCGCTGCGACAGCGTTCCGTATACTAGGAGGATCTGCCTTCCTCTGAGGCGATGTTTTGTGTCCAGGCGCGTGCTCCGGGCAGCGAGGCCCTGCGTGCCCCATCGATAGCGCGCGGGCGGACGGCGGACGGCGTGCTTGCGGAGGCGCTGAAGCGTGAGATCGACGCCCACGGTGAACTGAGTGCTAGGCAGCGGCCGGGTCGTCCTGCATCAGTGAGAGTGTGTTGCCATCCGTGTCGCGGATCACCGCCAGCCAGCCGATGCCGGGGATCGGCGCTCGTCGCTCGTCCACGGTGCCGCCTGCCGCCTCAACGCCCGCGACCGCGGCGTCGAGGTCCTCAACCCCGATCGCGAGGCCGAAGCCTGGCGCCTCAGGATTGCGACGCGTCAGTGCGCCATCGATACCAGGCTCCGGCGCCTTCTCCGTGGTCGCGAGCCAGTAGTCCATCGGTCCGCCCTAGGCCGCAATCTCCCACCCGAAGGCAGCGCTGTAGAAATCCAGCGCGCGCTCCGGCTGGTCCACGGCAATTTCGAAATGCACCACGCGTGGTATGTAAGCTCCTTGTCGTGCCAGCAGCGGTCGTAGTCTAGGGGGCGACAGTCCCAGCCGAGGTACGCCATGGCATTCCCCTCGCGTTGACCCTCTCCGAAGACGCTCCGTATACTGATGCGACTCGCCTCCCTCTGGGAGGCGGGGTTTTGTGTCCGGGCGCGTGCTCCGGGCGGTGATTCGTGCCCGAGTGGCGCAATGGCAGCGCAACCGATTTGTAATCGGTAGGTTGGCGGGTTCGAATCCCCTCTCGGGCTCCACAGTGTTGCTTCAGCGCCGTTCCCGAGCCTCGGACACAGAACCAGTAAGCCCTGCAGGGGTGGGAGAGTGGCTAATTCCAGCTGACTGTAAATCAGCCGCCTTACGGCTACGCAGGTTCGAATCCTGCCCCCTGCACCAGAAGATCTGCTCCGGCAGACCAGTCGCGGCAGACGAGGTGGGATTCCGGCCCTCATAGCTCAGTTGGCAGAGCGCGTTCTTGGTAAGAACGAGGCCAGCAGTTCGAATCTGCTTGAGGGCTCCATATCCGCCAGCTCTCGCCGATGGCGGCACCGACAAACATCATCCACGCCGCCTCGGTGGCGCTCTCGTAAGCATCGTGGTCACCGGCATCCAGCCCGATTCACCGCACGAAGGAGCAGGCGATGGCCAAGGGGAAGTTTGAGCGCACCAAGCCGCATGCGAACGTGGGGACGATCGGGCACGTTGACCACGGCAAGACCTCGCTGACGGCGGCGATCACGAAGGTGCTGGCGATGAAGGGCGACGCGCAGTACCGCGCG
>SHYS01000029.1 GCA_009692685.1 Dehalococcoidia bacterium | reverse complement strand
GATTCGACCGGGACGAAGGCGGACGACACGAAGGTGATCGGGAAGATGAGCGTGAAGCCGATCACGTTGACCGCCTCGACGCTCCGCACGGTCAGACCGACCGCCGCGAAGATCGCCGCTGCCGGCAGCGCGAACAGGATGCCGACCGCTGGCGACCCGATGGATTCGAGGAAACTCCCGCCGAAGCGGAAGCCGATCAGCATCCCGATGCCGATCATCAGCACCGCCACGAAGATGTTCGAGAGCAGGTCAGCCACGAGCCGCCCCACGATGACTGCTGAACGCGACATCGGCAGCGACCGGTAGCGGTCGAACAACCCGCTCTGCACGTCCTGGGCGAGGCCCAGCGCGGTGCCGAAGCCGCCGAACAGCAACGTCTGCACGAGGATGCCCGGCAGCACGAAGGTGATGTAGTCCGGTGTACTCGTGCGGATCGCGCCGCCAAGGACGTACGTGAATAGCAGCAAGAACATGATCGGGGACACCGTCACGTTCACGATGTTCTCGGGCAGGCGCACATAGCGAAGCAGATTGCGCCCCACCATCACAAGGGTGTCGCTGAGGCCCCAGCGGAAGCGGGTCATCAGGCTGGGCGTAGTGAGACTGGGCGCTGTCGTGCTGGAGGTCATTTCTTGCTCTTCCCGGTCACCTCGGCGGCCGCCACTTCGCTCGCGTGCCCGGTGAGGGCGAAGAACACGTCGTCCAGACTCGGCTGGTGGAACGTCAGGTTGGAGAGGGTAATCCCGCTGGTGTCGAGCGCACGCACGATCTCGGCGATCGCGCCTGCGCCCGCCAACATCGGCACGCTCACCTCCTGCGTTGAGGGATCAACCTGTGGGGCCCCATACCGCCCCATGACGGCACGGGCGTCCTCCAGTCGGCTGGGGTCAGCGAGTTGGACTACCAGCACGCTCCCACCCACGCGCTCCTTCAGTTCGGTCGCGGTGCCCTGTGCGATCACGAGGCCGTGGTCCACGACGGCGATCCGCGAGGCGAGGCGGTCTGCCTCCTCCAGGTACTGCGTCGTCAGCAGCACTGTCGTCCCGCCGCGCGCGAGTTCCTCGATCGCCACCCAGACACTGAGGCGGCTGCGCGGGTCGAGGCCGGTCGTCGGTTCGTCCAGGAAGAGCACCTCGGGGTCCCCGACGAGGCTCGCCGCGACATCGAGGCGACAGCGCATGCCGCCGGAGTACGTGTTCGCCCGGCGGCCGGCCGCATCTTCGAGGTCGAACCGCTCGATCAGCGAGCGAGCCCGCTTCTTCGACTCCTCTCTGCTGAGGTGATGGAATCGCCCCACTACCTCGAGGTTCTCGAGGCCGGTCAGTTGATCGTCCACAGCCACTTGCTGGCCAGCGACACCGATCGAGCGTCGCAGCCGCGCGGCGTCACGCACGACATCGATGCCCACGACGGTCGCAGAGCCGGAGGTCGGCTGCTGAAGCGTGGTGAGGATGCGGACAAGCGTGGACTTGCCCGCGCCGTTGGGCCCGAGCAGGCCGAAGACGATACCGCGCTCGACCTCCAGGTCAACGCCGCGCAGCGCCTCGACTTTGCCGAATGTCTTCGTCAGGCCCTTCACGACGATCGCGGGGGCGGAAGCAGCGCCAACCATGTGGCCTCCCGATCAGCACCACTCCGGGTGCGTCTCGCGGGTCACGCCCGCGCCAGCAGTTCACCCCGCCCATGTTGCAACGCGAACGTAAACACGTCCGTTGAACCCGGAGTCGGTTCGGCATTCCCGTGGGCACAGATCGAGGCGGGAACCCATCCTCCGACGACACCCGAGTAGGTGTCAACGCCGATCTGGCACACCAAGGGGCATGCGGGCCCCGTCAGGATGCTGGCTGCGATATGGTGCGCGCGGCCTTGGACGCACGGCGGTCGAGGACGTTCTGCGAGGACAAGGAGGCCCCGATGGCCATCGACGAGGCGTTGTTGCGCCACCTGTACGCCTACGACCGCACGTTGCCGCTGGTACCCACCAGCGAGGTCGACCCGGTCACGAACCCCGCGACACGGCAAGCCGTCCCCGACCTGCGCCGCGAGCGCGTCACCTTCGCATCGACACATGACGAACGCGTCGTCGCCACCTTGACGATGCCCTCGGGGGGCGGGCCGTATCCGGCGGTCATCATGCAGCACGGTTCGACGGCCTCCGGCCGCCACGCGATGACGACGCCTACGCCCGCTGTCCCGGAGCCACTCTCGGTGCAGTGGGCGAAGACGGGCTTCGTCGCGGTCACGGTGGACGCCTACGGCTTCGGGTCGCGCGAAGGCTCCGACAACCGCGGGCGCCTCACGCCCACCCGTCCTGACCTGATGTACCGCACGCGCGATGCCCGCATCCAGGGCGTGCAGGACCTCATGCGCACGGTCGACTATTTGCTGACGCGGCCCGAGGTGCGCGGTGACGCCATCGGCTATCACGGCGTCTCGATGGGCTGCCGTTTGGGCGTGCCACTGATCGCCCTCGACCACCGGATCAGAGCAGCGTCGCTGTTCGTGGGTGGCACCGCAGCCTACTCGCGGTTCATCATCGAGGGCTCGCCGTTTGCCGACCTCGCCGAGGAGGAGCAGCGGATCTTCGACCTCACTGACCCGATCACGTTCGCGCCACTCACGTCGCATATCCCAAAGTTCGTTGCGAACGGCCTGAAGGACGCCCTGGTCACGCCAGAGGGTGGCCAGCGACTGCAGGCGGCCTTCGCCGAGCCGAAGTCACTCCACTGGTTCGACGGCAATCACGCAGACTCGCCCGCCGCGCTGGTGGAGGAGGCACGGGCCTTCCTCGCGCAGCACCTCGGCGCGCGGGTCACGGCAGGAGCACGCTGATGGGAAGCCCGCGACTGTTCATGGTGCTCGCGGGCATCGCCTCGATCTTCATCGTGACCGCGATCTACATCGCGTCCTCGTGGTAGCGATGGCAGCACTCACGCTCGCGGGCGGGCGCGTCTGGGACGGGCTCGACAGCGCCTCGGCTGCGGGAGACGTCCACGTCGACGGTGGCGTGGTCACGAGCGAGGCGGGCGAGGGCGCGCGCGTCCTCGATGTGTCGGGCTGCACGGTGCTGCCCGGACTGATCGAGGGGCACACGCACCTTGCGTTCAACGCGCAACCTGACTGGCGCACGGTCTACGACGGCGACACCCCAGCTCGGATGCTGCTCCGGATGCAGGGCCACGCGATGGTGGCACTGCGGGCCGGTATCACTACCGTCCGCGACCTCGGCGCGCCAACCGACCTCGCCGTCACGCTGCGCGAGGCGATCCGAGGCGGCCTCGTGGCCGGCCCGGATCTGTTGGTGGCCGGAGCGCCGGTGACGACGACCGGGGGCCACTGCTGGTTCATCGGCGGCGAGGCGGACGGGGAACTCGGCGTGCGCGTGGCCGTGCGCGCGCGGGTGAAAGCCGGCGTCGACTGGATCAAGGTAATGGCCTCGGGCGGCAACATGACGCCCGGCTCCAACCCCTTCGCCGCGCAATACCCCGTCGCCGAACTGCGCGCGATCATCGAGGAGGCCCACCGCCTCGATCGCCGCGTCGCTGCGCACGCCCACGGCGTGGCCGGCATCGAGGTGGCGGTGGAGGCGGGCGTGGACGTTCTCGAACATTGCTCGTTCCAGACGGCAGCGGGGAGCGTGAAAGACCTCGGCGTCATCGCGGAGATCGCGCGCCAGGGCATCCTGGTCTCGCCGACGATCTCCGGACGCCTGATCGACCAGCCCGACCGCTTCCCGCAGCGTGCCGACCTCGTCCGCGCGCTGTTCGAGGCAGGGTGCGACATCTTCATGAGCACCGACTGCGGCATCCCCGGCTTGCCTCACGACGACCTCGTGCGCGCGCTCCGCACGATGCAGGCGATGACTGCCCAGACCGCTGTCGACGTGCTGCGCCTCGCGACCAGCACGAGCGCCCGCCTGCTGCGCCTCCCCGACCGCGGCACCATCGCCCCCGGCCAGCGCGCCGACCTGCTCGTGGTCGAGGGCGACCCAACACGCGACCTCGGCGCGTTGGAGCGCGTGAGGGCGGTGGTCGCGGGGGGACGCCTCGTGCGGTTGGAGCAGGGGTAGGAGCGTCTACCCCGAGTACGACCAGCCGGTGTACGTCGAAGTGAGCGGGTCGCCGCTGTGCTGGACTTCGCCGTAGAGGACGCGCGCGGTGACCAAGAGGTGGTCACCCGCCTCGATGAACTGCTCCGCGGCACACTCGAGGTAGGCGATGGCGTCGTCGAGGATGGGACAGCCAGCGGCGCGCTCTGAGAGCCGGTAGTCGGTGCCCGCGAGCTTGTCGTGCTGCTGCGCCGCGGCTTCGTCGCTACGACCTCGCACTTTGGCAGCGTTCGAGGGTTGGACGAAGCGCTGGGCGATGAGCAGGCCGTCCTTCTGCGGGAGCAGGTTCACGGTGTAGAAGCCGTTGTCGCGGATGCGCCCCAGGGACGATGAGTCGCGCTCGAAGGCCGCGAGAACGAGGCGGGGGCTGAAAGAGACCTGCATCACCCAGTCGGCGATCATGCCGTTCGGCTTGCCGTCACGCGTGGTGCCGATGACGTAGATGCCGTACGGCAGTTCGTGCATCGCCTCGCTGATGTAGTCGTCCTCGGTCTTCTGGATCTTGCGTCCGACCATCGGTGACTCCCTACTCGAACAGCCCAAACTCGCGGGCGACGAGTTCGTAGGAGCGGACACGGTCAGCGAAATCAAAGGTGATCGTGAGCAGCACGATCTCCTCCGCGCCGAACTCGTCCGCGAGGGACTCGAGGCGTGCCCGCACGGTCGAGGGCGAACCGACGGCCGCCTTCGACATCGAGAACGCGACGTAGTCCCGCTCGGGCTGGGTCATCTCGAACGCGGCAGCGGTCGCGGGCGAGGGTACGGCGCCGCGACGGAAGCGCCAGACGTAGCGGCTGAGGGCGAGGCGCTCGGCCTCCTCGTCGGTAGACGCGCAGAGGGCGGAGACGCCGATGGAGACGCGCGGATCCGCCGCCCACTTCGATGGCTTGAAGCGCGTCGTGTACAGCGCGACGGCGCGTGGGCCGAGTTCAGGAGCGATGAACTGCGCGAAGCAGTACGGCAGGCCGAGGTCGGCGGCGATCGCCGCCCCGTCGAGCGAGGAGCCAAGGCACCAGACCTCGGGGGTTCCGTCGATCATCGGGCTGGCGTGGATGCCGAAGAACGGGTGGTCCGCGGGGAGCGAGTCATCGAGGTAGCCGAGGAGGTCCTCGACCTGGTCGGGGTATGCCTCCAAGGGCAGGGTGCCAGGGCCATGCTCCAGCGCCTGCTTCGTCTGCATGCTGCTACCCGGGGCGCGGCCGATGCCAAGGTCGATGCGGCCTGGGAAGAGCGCCTCCAGCGCGCGGAACTGCTCGGCGACCTTCAGCGGCGCGTAGTGGGAGAGCATCACGCCGCCCGACCCCACCCGGATCGTCGAGGTCTGCGCGGCGACGGCGGGGATGACCACCTCGGGGGCGGCGCAGGCGAGGCCACCGCTCGCGTGGTGCTCCGCGAGCCAGAAGCGGGAGTACCCGAAGCGCTCGACGGCCTGGGCGAGCAGGATCGACTCGCGCAGCGCCTGAGCAGCGGTACCACCCTCGCGGATGGGGGCCTGGTCGAGGACGCTGAGTCTGAGGGCGGATCGGGTCGGCTGGTCAGGCATCGAGGGCTCCCCACGCACCTCGATCCTAGCCCTGTGGCAGCATGGGCGCGCGGGCTCGTGCTTCCCGGCGGGCCGAGGGATGATTCGGCGCATGACGGACGAGCGGCCCCTCCCCGATCTCCACGCCTCGGACGCGCGCGCCGTGGCGACCATGCATCAGGTCGTGCGGGTGTTCGCCAACACCAACCGCTGGTGGCAGAACGCCTCGTTCGCGCTGCCGCTGCTCGTCACGGTCGTCTCGCTCGGCCTCGGGTTTGCGCTCGACCTGACCGAGGCGAAGGGGTTCGGGCTGTTCGCCGCGGCGGTGACGCTGCTGATGGTGCCGATCGTGCTACTGACCTGGCGTGGCACCGCCACCGCGATCGTGCTCACGGTCGAGGGCGTCACGGCGCTCCACCTCGGGCAGCCGATCCACGAAGTGGCGTGGCGCGACCTCCAGCGCATCGAGAAGGTCGAGTACCTCGGCAACTCGCGCTACAAACTGGTCCACCACGACACGGAGTTCCTGACGATCGAGTCGGAGATCGAAGGCGCGCCGGACCTCGTCGAGGCGGCGTTCGCGCTCTCCGGCCTCCCCCGGCAGCACCCCGACGAGGCCATCTAGCCGCTTCATCGTCCGTCCGTATGATTCGAGGCATGCCAGACCGCTCCGCCGACCTCGCCTCGACGCCACCCTTCGACTTCACCCTCGCGACGCCCGAGCGCATCCGCGCAGGCACCGAGGAAGCCATCGCGCGGTGTGACGCAATCCTCGATGGTGTCGCGCGGATCGAGGGGGTGCGGACGTTCGCCAACACCATCGCGCCACTCGACGAGGTGGCAAGCCTGCTGGCGCTGGCCAGCGGAGAGCACGGGTTCCTCACCTACGTCGCAGCGGACGCCACACTGCGCGATGTGGCGCTCGAGGCCGAGCAGCGGCTCGACACGTACGGCACCACGGTGGGCTTTCGCGAGGACATCGCCGCGGCAGTGCGCGCGTACGCGGCCACCGAGGCGGCGCGCCGCCTCGACGGGGTGGACGCACGACTGCTGGCGCACACGCTGCGGGACACGCGGCGCAACGGCCTCGACCTGGACGCGGCACGCCGAGGGCGGGTGCAAACGCTGAAGGAACGCCTCGTGCGGCTGGGCGTGGAGTTCCGCCGCAACATCGACAAGTTCGAGGACGCGCTGCTGCTCCGGCTGGAAGATCTGCGCGGGCTGCCGAACACGTACATCGACCGGCTGCAGACCGTCGAAACCCCCGAGGGACCTCGTTACCGCGTCTCCCTCGACTATCCCGAGTTCTACCCGTTCCTGGAGGCCGCTGAGGACGAGTCGCTCCGGCGCGAACTGTTCCTGAAGAACCACAATCGCGCCGCCGATATCAACCTACCCCTGCTTGCCGAGGCGATCGAGATCCGCCACGAGATCGCGGAGACGCTGGGGTACGCCTCGTGGGACGCCTACGTGATCGAGACGAAGATGGCGAAGACGCCGGAGGCCGCGCTCGACTTCCTCGTGGACCTCGAGCGGCAGGTGCGGGTGAAGGCGGAGCGGGACATCGAGGAGTTGCAGGCGGAGAAGCGCCGGCACCTAGAGGATCCCCACGCACGCCTTGAGATCTGGGACTGGCGGTACTACCAGCAGCGCGTCATGCGGGAGCGCTACCAGGTCGACCAGTTCGCGGTGGCGAAGTACTTCCCGATGGACGCCGTCCTCGATGGCCTCTTCGAGGTCTACCAGCGGCTGGTGGACGTCTGCTTCGTGCCGGTGGCGGAAACGCTCGCGTGGCACCCGGACGTGCGGCTGTACGCTGTGGAGGACGCGCGGGCCGGCTCCAATGGCACACACATCGGTCACTTCTACATGGACCTGCACCCGAGGCCGGACAAATACGGCCACGCCGCAGCGTTCATGCTGCGTCCAGGACGGCGGCTCTCGGATGGCTCGTACGCACCTACGGCGGCGGCCATCGTCGCGAACTTCACGAAGCCCTCGGCGGAGTCGCCGAGCCTGCTGCGGCACTCCGAGGTGGAGACGCTCTTCCACGAGTTCGGGCACATCCTGCACCAGGTGATGACGCGCTCGCCGTACAACCGCTTCTCGGGGACGAACGTGGAGCGGGACTTCGTCGAGGCACCGTCGCAGATGCTGGAGCACTGGACGTGGGAGCCCTCGGTGCTGCGCGGGTTCACGAGGCACGTGACGACGGGCGAGCCGCTGCCGGAGGCGCTGCTGGCGCAGATGGTGGCCGCGAAGAACGTCGGGAGCGGCCTCCACTACCTGCGGCAGATCTTCTTCGCGCGGCTGGACCTCGCCTATCACAACGCCGGGGCCTCGAAGGACACAGACGCCCTCGCGGAGGCGCTGCACGGGATCACGGGCTTTCCGTTTCCCGCAGGGACACACTTCCAGGCTGGCTTCAGGCACCTGTTCGGCTACGACGCGGGGTACTACGGCTATCTGTGGTCGCAGGTCTTCGGTGACGACATGTACGGGCAGTTCGAGGGCGGGCCCGCCATCGAGGCGGCCGCCGGCCTCGACTACCGCCGCACGATCCTCGAGGCCGGGGGGACGCTCGACGGCGCTGACCTCGTGCGCGGGTTCCTCGGGCGGGAGCCTTCGAACACGGCGTTCCTGCGGGAGATCGGGCTGACCCCGGACTAGTCGATGCGCTACTCCCCGAGCGGGATCGCGAGCGCACTCTGTGTCATGGAGAGGGGCAAGCGGCTGGCCCCAAGGCATCGTGCTGGTTGGTTGATGATCGGGGCTGGACGTCGAGGCGGTAGGCGTCGCTAGGAGGCAGCGAGCGGGATCGCGAGGGCAACCTCGAGGGGTTGGCCCCAAGGCATCGTGACCTGCTGGACGTCGAGGCGGTAAGCCTCGGGGGCGTCGAGTTTCGAGGTGATGCGTGCGCCCGCGCCTGCGCCGACGAGGATCTGGTTGCCGCAGCAGCACGATTCGAGCGCGGGATCCGCCTGCGAGCGGTCGAGGGCGAAGCCGGCGTCGCAGCCGCAGTAGCAGTCGTAGTTCACGTTCGCGCCGGCGTCGGTCTTCTCAATGCGGAACGTCGAGGGGCGCCAGTCCGGAGTGAGGCCGCCCGCGTGGTGCGCAGCCTCGGTCGGGACGTCCCCGAGGGGGTAGTCGGCGGCGGCAAGGCGGCTGGCGACAGCGTCGAGTAGCGCGCCAGTCGCAAGGTCCACGACGAAGGTCCGGGCGTCGGGGTCGCCGGAAACGAGGTGGGCACCCTCGGTGGCGTCGACAACGCCTCGGATGGTCTCGATGCAGTGATCGCAGGTGATGTTGGGGGAGGAGAGCAGGATCTGCATGGCGCGGTCCCTTCGGGCCGCGTCAGCATACGTCTGTCGTGGGTGCGGGTACTGCACGTGCTCGATGATGTAACGCCCGGCGCGTGAAACGTACCGCTTCGCTTCGCGAAGGCGGCCCCCTCCCCTGCCTCTCCCCCTCAACTTCTGCTCACGTTAATGGCCGAAATCGGGGTCGGGCCCTGAGTTTTGACAGAACCGCATTGCGCAGTCCACGGACCATCCGCGACGTGAACTGGGCACGGATCTAGGACATACTCCCAAGGGGGCACGCCGGATTACGGGCTCGGTGACGCTTCGCGGAGATCCCTGTGCCTGACCTCTTCTTCGAGCAGCCGATTCTGAACTCCCCCTCGGGGTGAGGGGTTGAAGATCTTAGGTCGACCCTCTCCCCGGCCCCCACACTCCACCTCACGCGGTCCAGAGCTACCGCGCGGGGGCCCCGGAGAGAAGACATCCAAGGGAGGGGGAGGTCGGACAAAGGAAGAGGGGCATGGAATCGCCCTCACCTTCCGGGGGCCGCTCGCTCGAGAGAACGGAATCCGGAAGCGATGAGGGCGGGTACGCCTCGACCGGTGGCCGGGGCGAGAGAGCATGCGACCCCGCTAGGCGGGGACGACGCCACCGATCTTGAACATGCCGGTGCCGCAGACGGGGCAGACGCCCTTCACAGCCGGCTTGCCGTTCTTCATGGTGGTGTTCTCGGCGTTGTTCATGTCGCGCTTCGTTTTGCACTTCACGCAGTACGCATTGACGACGGCCATTGAGCCTCCTGTGCTTTGATCCCCGTGTAGAGAGGGTACGTGGGTGGGGGTCGAGGGGGAACGTGGGGGCGGCACGGGACTCTGTGTCTAGTTATGTCCTATGACCCCGCGCGCTCGAGGTTCAGGGCGAGAAGGCGAGCGAGCATCGTGTCGTCGTCCAATGCGTCTGGGGACTCCGGCCAGCCGTACGCGGCAAAGACGGCAGCATCGAGGTCGCGGTGGAGGTTCGCAAGCCACGTCGGGCGCGCGTTGTAGAGGTTGGTCAGCGTCCGCCTCTGCAGTTCCTTCGCGGCGTCCTCATCGATGGGCACCAGCCGAGGCGGCAGCTTGGAGATCACGTCGGGTTCCTGACGCACCCACT
>SHYS01000002.1 GCA_009692685.1 Dehalococcoidia bacterium | reverse complement strand
ATCTACCTCGTGCCGCCGATCGGCGGCGGGTAGCCACAGCCGAGGCACAGGCAGAAACGCCGGGGCCCCTCTCGAGGCCCCGGCGTTCACCGAGTCAGTTGCTGGCCGGATGGCCGGGGAACTAGGCACTTCCTTGAGGCAGTCGCGGGCCTTGATCGGCTGCACGGGGCGCGAGTTGCCGTCCTTGAAGAGCTCCTTGAAGGCCGCGATCTGCGCCGCGGACACGGAGGTCGGCGACTGGATGACGTGCCAGCGCACGCCCGCGGTGCAGGGCGTGGTGGTCAGCGAGCCCGCATAGCGGAACATCCCGCGGTCGCGAGGCAGCACGCTGAGCAGGTCGAAGCTCGGGACGGCCTTATTGTCGTTCTCACTCTTCGGCAGACCGTTCCAGATCGAGGCGAGGGCGCTGTTCTCGGCGCCAAGGGCGTGCAGCACGCCGATGACCGTAAGCTCACCCTGCTCGCTCTTGTGGACGCAGTGTGTCTCCATCGCCATCTGCTTGCCCTCGACTGTGTGCTCGGAGGGGGCGTGGAAGTGGAACTGCAGCAGGTCGAACGGCACGCCGTCGATCTCGATCTTGCTGCCCTTGTCGACGTTTGCCTGGATGGTGTGGCCGTTGTTGATCACCGAGAGCGGCGCCGAAGGGTTCCACTCAAAGACGGTGCGGCCACACGCGACCGACTGCGTGAATGAGATTCGATGGGCGACTGCGTCGACTAGGTGCCGCAGACGGCGTTCTCGGGAGCCATGGCGCCCCATTCGGACGGCCCGCCGGTGCCGGCGTAGGTCCAGTGGGCTGGCGCGCCGGGAGTGTGTGCGTCGGCCGCTGGTGCGGCGCCGTGAGCGTCAGTTGCCTTGGCGGCGGTCGAGGAGCCGCCCTTGAGCTTCTTCACCTCAAGCTGGAGGGACTGCACGTCGTCCTCGACGGCCGTGAACTGCTCTTTCGTGACGGCCGCGCCGCACGCAGCTGCGATAAGGGGCACGCCGCTGGCCATGGACCAGCGCGCTGCGCGAAAAAGCGCCGCGTGTACTGAGTGGACATTGCCTGACGAACCTGCTCGTTCACTGAATTCGCTCCCTCACCGTCGAGACGCCTGTTTCAATACAGGCGTCTCGCGGCTTTCTGCTTGATCGGAGAACTAGGCGGCCTAGGCTTGGTCTTCGTCGTCCCAGCCGAAGGCGGCGACCTTCTAGTCCTTCGGTTCCAGGCGCCACAGCGGGCCATTGTTCCCGCGAAGGCGGAATGCCGCGACCTGCTTGGTCAGGTTGGTGGCCATCGTGCCCAAGTCGTGGCTGGCGGCGGTCACGTCGCTCACCTGACGGCGAAGTGAGGCGGCGCTGGCCGTCATCTCCTCGGCGCTGGCGGCCATCTCCTCGGTCGAGGCCGAGCCCTCCTCGGTGGCGGCGGAGTTCTCCTCCGCGACCGACGCAATCGTGGTGACCGATTCGGCCACGGTCGAGGCGGTGACCTCCATCTGCGCGGTCGCCGCGGAGTTCTGCTCCACCACGCCCCGGATGTCCTCGATGCGTCGGGACATCTCGTCGCCGGACTGGCGCATGCCGGCCGCGGCCTCGTTGATATGGCTGATCTGGTTGCTGATCTGCGTCGAGGCCTGCAGGATGCGCACCTCATCGGCCACCACCGCGAACCAGCGGCCCTGCTCACCAGCTCGCGCTGCCTCGATGGCGGCGTTGAGCGCCAGCAGGTTGGTCTGCGCCGCGATGTCATCGATGACGGCGACGATCTTGCCGATCTCCTCCGACCGCGAACCCAGCGAGGCGACCTCGGCCGAAGTCGACGCGAGAGCACTCTGGATACGGTCGATGCCCTCGACGGTCTTGGTGACCGAAACGGCGCCATCCTAGGCGATGCTGGCGGCGTTCTTCGCCTCCTGCTCGGCCTCCTGAGCGCGCGTGGCGACCTCGCGAGCCGCACCGGCGACCTCCTCCGAGGCAGCCGTCACCTCGGCGATGGACTTCGCCTGGTCGGCCGCACCCGCGGCAACCTGACCGATGGTGGTCGACAGCTCGTCGACTGAGCGGTTCACGCTCTGGACGTTCACCGACTGCTGGGAGCGCCATCGGCGAGCTGCGTGGACGTCTTGGCAACCTCGCTGGCGGCCTTCGCGACCTCGTCGGCGCCCTTGGCGACGGCATCCGTGGCCTCCTCAGCCTGCTCAGCCACTCCGGCGAGCTGGGCCTTCTGCACCTCAAGCGCTTCTGCGGTCTGGCGTACTTCGCCAACCGCGTTCGACAGGAAGTCGATCATGTTCTCGAAGGCGGTGCCCATCTCGCCGATCTCGTCCTTCGAGGAGACCTTCACGTCCTGGACCAGGTTGCCCTGGGCGATGCCCTCGGCGGCGCGCTTCATCTTGGTCACGCCGTGGAGATACCACGCGACAGCCAGAAGCCGATGGCGAGGCCAACGAGCACGGCAAGAACGGAAGCCACGAGCACGAGCTGCTCGCCCGAGCTGGCGGTCGCGTCGGCGTCGCTCTTGAGCGCGGTGGTCAACTCCATGTTGGCGTCGCCGGCCCCGTCGAGGGCCTCATTCATCTCGGTGACGGCGTCCGTCATCGTGGCGACAAGCGCCTTCGCCTCGGCGTCCTTGCCCTGCTCGAGGAGGTGCAGGACGCCTTCACGCTGATCCTGGACATGTGTCACCTGCGCGACGACCGCTTCCCACATCTTGCGGTCTTCGGCGCTCGCGTAGGTCTTCTCGTAATCCTTCATGTGCTGGGAGGCTTCCGCTATCTCTTCACGGGACCGCTCGATCAGCTTGTTGCGGGCCTCGCCGGCCGCGGTGAGAAAGGCGCGTTTCTCTTCACGAGTGCTGGCGATCATCTGCTCGTTCGTCTTCAAGGCGTAAACGATGCCCAGGGTGCCTTCCTGGTACATGGTGTCGACGTCGTGGGCCACAGCCCCGGTGAGTGCGAGGACGATCCCGAACCCCCCAAGCAATTTCGTTAGAATGTTCAGACGCATATGCGCCCTCCGACGGCATACGTCAGCTATGCAAGAAGTCGCTGAAGCAATCCTCGCGTCCGCCAGAGAGTGGCGCCTCGGGGCTTCCACACGGGGGGTGAACTTTTCGCCATTCGTTCCAGTCCAAAGTCCAGATCAACACTGCATTTGTCAGACTGAGCAGTGGGAAGCTCGTAGCAGCAGCAAGCCCCGGAAGCTGGCGCGAGTCGTGCCCGCCGGAACGGCAGGTGACCGGGGAATCGTGATTACCCTTACTGCTCACGCGCCGACCGCACGTCGATACTCGTGGTGAATCCGGCGGGCCAGGCGCCACCCACGAGTCCGGTGAGGCACACGATGAACACTCATAACTCGAACGAGCGTCAGCTCGTGGTCTTCGACCTCGCAGGCGAAAGCTTCGGCGTAGATATCAACACGGTCCGCGCGATTATCCGCATGCAGCACGTGACGCGTGTCCCCGATGCACCCGCGTACGTCGAGGGCGTGATGAATCTCCGCGGCACCGTGATCCCGGTGGTGGACCTGCGGCTGCGCTTCGGCCTGGAGGTCACGGAGACGACGGTGGCAAGCCGGGTTGTAGTGGTCGACATCGGCGGGGCAGGCATCGTGGTGATCGTGGACGGCGTGCGCGCAGTGCTGCGCATCCCCGCCTCGAGCGTCGAGGCGCCCTCGACGGTGATCACGACGATGGACTCGTACTACCTCGATGGCATCGCGAACCTCGACGGCAGGCTGCTGATCCTGCTGGACATCGAGCGTGCACTCGCAGAGTGCGCCCAGGTAGCACTCTTGCTGGCGAGCCGCGAGCAGACGGCGATCGCCGCGTAACGCGGAAGGGGCCGACGACAGGAGCGGAAGCCGTCCCCATTCGGCCTGAGCCTGTCGAAGGCCAGCGGGATCCACGATTTCCCGCTTTCGGTCCGGGCACGAACAGCGCGCCATCGAGCCGGGCGGTGTGGTTCGACAGGCTCACCACGAACTGGGAAGGCGGCGGCACACGCTCGGGAGCAGTGGGTCTCGAGCTAGACCTCGCGGACGATCATCCCAAAAGGCTGCCAGCGGAAGGTGCGGAAGCGGATGTGCTTGATGCCCGCGGCGCGCGCGTAGTCCTTCGCCCGCGCGGCAAGCCCGGCCGGCACGTAGACATCGAGCGGCGCCTGCTCGTTCTCGAGGCGCGACCAGACATAGAGCGCCTGCTCGCGCGTCAGCGTCTCGCGGGTCTCGACCTGCACGACCATCGCCGGCTTGTTGCCCGGCTGCGTCACCACAAGGATATCGGGCCAGACCTTCTCACCGCTGAACTCCAGCGCCATCGAGAGGTTGGGCAGGTTGACGTGCGTGCGCAGGCCCGGCTCGCCCGTCGAGGGGAAGTCGTAGCGCGCCGCGGCGATGAGCTGGACGGTCTTCTGCAGGGAGAAGGAGCGCATCTCCTCGCTGCGACGCCATTCGGTGGGCACGCCACGCCACTCCATGGTGCGCCGCCCGCCCTTCGAGGCGAACGAAGCCATGGCGCGCCACTCACCGCGGATGAACATGTAGATGAATGGCAGCATCAGCGGCAGCGCGGCGAGGACCGTCGCGCCCAGCTTGAAATGCAGTGGCGCGAACTCGATGAGGATCGGCCCCGGGACGAGTACGACCGCGAAGAAGAACACGAGGGCAATGCCCACGAGCCCGACGAGCGACCCCGGCTTGAGGTGCGCCGGGCCGTCACCTAGGCCCCCGGGAAGCGGACGCGCGACAACCTGCTGCGCGATTGCCTGCGGAGGCGCCTTGCGCGCGGCCGGTGCCGCCGTGGCAGCTACGGGAGCCGCAGCAGCGGGCGTGGCCTCGGAACTGGCCCCCTCGGCGGAGCTTGAGGCGGGCGAGGCGGGCGAGGGCGGCGCCGCGCCACCGGCGAGCTTCTGCATCTCGTTACGTGCGCCAGCGGGGTCCGAATACCACTGGGCGTTGATACCGGCGAAGACCTGCATCTCGGCCGGCACGTCGGCGTCGGGGAAGATGGCGGAGACGGGGCAGGCAGGCTGACAGGCGCCGCAGTCGATGCACTCCGCGGGGTTGATGTAGAGCATCCGGTCGGCGCCGGACTCGAAGTGGATACAGTCGACCGGGCAGACCTCGACGCACGACTGGTCAGTGGTGTCGATGCACGGCTGCGTGATGACGAACGTCACCGGCTGACCTCCCGAGGCGCGTGTTCAATCGAGGGCCCGGACTAAGGCTGGCCCCGCGCCATCCTACCGAGGCGTCGCCTGAGCGTCCACGACTGGCGCTGCGACGGGAGGCAGAACCCGAGCCACAACCAGAGGCGCACAGTACGATCGGAGGGCCCGGAAAGCGCAGGCGCACCCGCGGAGGGGTGTCCGAGCGGTTGAAGGAAACTGTCTTGAAAACAGTCGAGGCGCAAGCCTCCGTGGGTTCGAATCCCACCCCCTCCGCCAGAATCAGACTCGGGAATCAGAGCCCTACAGCGGCGGCGCGATCTCGACGATTTCGCCTCGAGGGATGCCGTTCTCGATGGTGAGCCACGCGACGTTGCAGGGAACGAGGAAGCTCGGGTAGCCCTGGCCGCCGTTGAGGTACAGAACGCCATCGATAACCGTGTTGATTGGGTAGTGCAGGTGGCCGTAGAGGATTACGTCCACCCCTTCTGGAAAGTCACCGCGCAGCACCTGCGGTTCGAACTCCGGACCGGCCCACGAGGGGTGCGTGACCCCGATGCGTACGCCATCGACCTCGAAGATGCGGCGGTACGGCAGCCCCTGACGGAGCTCCACCGGGTCCGAGTTACCGTGGACGACGACCGCGCGCTTCGCCTCGGCGATGAAGCCGTCAGAGACGTCGAAGCGGATCACGTCGCCGCAGTGGACGGCGATGTCCGCCACGGCGACCGCAGCGCGGATGTCGGGGTGCACGTCCTCCCATGAGTACACGTGGGTATCGCCAACAACGAGAATCCGGGTGACGACCATGCGCGGCATCATCGCCGCTCATCGAGTTATGGGCGAAGCATCGCGGGCCTCTCGCCGAGCACGCCCGTGGTCCCAGTCGGAGCCACGCCTCAGGGCAGCACGCCCCCTCCTCACCTTGAGTCCACACCTGCGCCCGACTACCATCGCGCGGGCCCCACGAACTCACATCGAAGACACAAGCGCACATCGAGGCGTCACATGAAGCTGCACGAGTATCAGGCCAAGACGCTCCTCGCGAAATACGGGGTACCCGTGCCAAAGGGCCGAGTCGCCAGCACCCCCGAGGAGGCGGCGACGATCGCCACCGAACTGGGCGGCAAGGTGGTGGTAAAGGCGCAAGTGCACACGGGCGGTCGAGGTAAGGGCGGCGGCGTGAAGCTCGCCAGCACCCCCGAGGAAGCGCGCAAGGCCGCGAGCGAGATCCTCGGCATGCAGCTCGTCACTCATCAGACAGGCCCCGCCGGGCTGCCCGTTTCCTCCGTGCTGGTCGAAGAGCAGCTCGCGATCGACCGCGAGCTCTATCTGAGCGTGATCATCGACAACGCCTCGGGCATGCCCGTCGTCATCGCTTCAGCGGCAGGCGGCATGGACATCGAGGAGGTGGCGGCGAACACACCCGAGCAGATCCATCAGCAGCGGATCGACCCGACCGTCGGCTTCCAGGGCTACCAGGCGCGGGCGCTCGCATTCGCGACCGGCCTCGATGGCGACCAGTTGCGGCCGGCGACGGCGCTCATGGCGGCGCTCGTCAAGGCGTTCGAGGAAAATGACGCATTGCTCGCCGAGGTCAACCCGCTCGTCGTTACCGAGGATGGTCGCGTGCTGGCTGCGGACGCGAAGTTCTCCGTCGACGACAACGCCGACTACCGCCAGCGCGCGATCTTCGAGCTGCGTGACACCTCGCAGGAGGACGCGCGCGAGGTCGAGGCGCACGAGGCGGGCATCGAGAACTACGTGAAGCTCGATGGGAATATCGGCTGTCTGGTGAACGGCGCTGGCCTCGCCATGGCCACCATGGACGCCCTCATGTTCGAGGGCGGCGCGCCCGCGAACTTCCTCGACATTGGCACGCAGAACAACCCGGACGCCGTGGTCGCGGCGCTGAAGATCATCGGCGCGGACCCCGACGTGAGCGCGGTGCTGGTGAACATCTTCGGCGGCCTTGCGCGGACCGACATCATCGCGGAGGGCGTGGTGATCGCGAAGCGCGAGGGCTACATCCCACAGCCGACCGTGGTCCGCCTCGCGGGTACGAACGTGGAGGCGGGCATGAAAGTCCTTGACGAGTCGGGCATCGAGCTGATTCGCGCCGACGGCTTCGCCGAGGCGGCGCGCCAGGCAGTGAAGGCAGCGGGGTAACCGAGCCACGCCCCTCAGGACCTCAACAGATCGCGAACGACCCCGGCAGGGAGACATCAATGGGCGTACTGCTGAACGAAGACACGCGACTCCTTATCCAGGGGATGGGTGCTGCGGGCGCACGCGAGGCGCGTAACTCGCTCGACTACGGCACGAAGGTGGTTGGCGGCGTCACGCCCGGCCGCGGTGGCCAGGAGATCGAAGGCATTCCGGTGTTCAACACCGTGCGCCAGGCCGTCCACGCCACGGGTGCGAACGCCTCGCTGATCTTCGTCCCGGCAGCCGGGGCCGCCGACGCCATTCTCGAGGCTGCGGACGCGGGCATCCCGGTCGCCATCTGCATCACCGAGGGCATCCCGGTGCGGGATATGGTCGCGGTGAAACGCTACCTCCGAGGCAGCACGACGCGCCTCATTGGACCCAACTGCCCGGGCGTGATCAACCCGATGGCGCTGGCGCGCGCGGGCATCATGCCCGTCGACGTGTACATGCCGGGCAGCGTGGGCGTCATCTCGAGGTCCGGCACGCTCGTCTACGAGGCCGTCGACCAGCTCACTCGCCTCGGCATTGGGCAATCGGGCAGCGTCGGCGTGGGCGGCGACCCGATCATCGGCACCACGCAGCGCGAGGCACTCGAGCTGTTCGAGGCGGACCCCGACACCGCGGCCATCGTGCTCATTGGCGAGATCGGCGGCACAGCCGAGCAAGAGGCCGCGGATTACATCACTACGATGAAGAAGCCGGTCGCGGCCTTCATTGCGGGTGCCACGGCGCCCACCGGCCGCCGCATGGGCCACGCCGGCGCGATCATTGCCGGCAAGGCCGGCACCGCCGAGGCGAAGAAGCTCGCCCTGGTGAACGCCGGCGCCTCGGTGGCACAATCACCCTCGGAAATCGGCGCGACAATGCACCGGCTGCTGAAGGAGCGCGGGCTGCTGTAGGTGGTTCCGAGCAGGCGCCGGGGACTGGGCAAACCGGAACACCCGTGCGACAATCCACCCATGGTTGAGCGCACTGTCCGCACTCCTCGTACCCAGCAGGGCCTCGCTGAGGACCAGGCTGTCTACCGCGTCCGCGCTGCGGACGGCGGGGCGGGCACTCGTGCTCGGCGTGGTGGGGCCACCGCTGCCGGTGAGCTCCGAGACCTCGTTGCTCGGCGCGCAGACGCCCTCGTCGAACTCGAGAAGCACTAGCACTGAGCCGACTCTACTACCTCGACCGGACAGACATGCGTTCGATCGTCGAGGCGGTCGCTATCGACCTCTTCCCGGACCTGCCAGCTTCCCATGTGGCGGGTGACCGAGGCGATGCGTTGCTCGAATCCGCGCTCGCCCAGCCTCGGTGGCCACACTACCGCACCGCGCAGGACCGCACCGCGCAGGCAAAGGCGGCCCCGCTACACTACAGCCTGAACAAGAACCACACCTACATCGATAGCAACAAGCGCCTTGCGGTGACGGCAATGGAGTGGTTCCTGCTGCGCAACGGCTTGCGTCTGCACGTGTCAAACGACGAACTCGTTGCGTTCGCACTGGCCGTGTCCTCGAACGCGATGTCGCGCGCGGAGAGCGAACGCTGGGTCGCGAACCACGCGAATCACGAGAGCTGGACCGCGGCGCGCCACCTCAGCTGGCAGGAGTCCCGTGCGACGACGGTGGCCACGCCATGACCGCGCCTCAACTCAACCGGCTGGCAGGCGAGACTAGCCCGTACCTGTTGCAGCACGCGACAAACCCCGTGGACTGGTATCCGTGGGGTGACGAGGCGTTCGCGCGCGCGCGGGCCGAGAATAAGCCCGTGCTGCTCTCCGTTGGGTACTCGTCGTGCCACTGGTGCCACGTCATGGCGCACGAGTCGTTCGAGAACCCGTCGATCGCCGCGCAGCTGAACGAGGGCTTCGTCAGCATCAAGGTCGACCGCGAAGAGCGCCCCGACGTCGATGCGGTGTACATGACGGCGACACAGGCGCTGGCCGGTCAGGGCGGGTGGCCGATGACGGTGTTCCTCACGCCCGACGGTGAGCCATTCTACGCCGGCACGTACTTTCCACCCGACGACCGCTACGGGCGGCCCAGCTTCCCCTCGGTGCTCGATGCCGTCACGCGCGCGTGGACAGCCGACCGCGAGAAGGTGGTCGCCTCTGCAGGACAGATCACCGGGCGGCTGCGCGAGGCCGCCGCCCGCATCCCAGATCGCGAAAGCGACCTCGACGCCAACGCGCCCGCTGCGGCGGTCACACGGCTATCAAGGTCGTTCGACCGCGCCTACGGCGGCTGGGGTCGCGCACCGAAATTCCCGTCACCAGCACTGCTCGACTTCTTGCTGATGGATGCCCGCCTGCGGCCGAACACAACACTCGAGGAGCCGGGTGCTCTCGAGATGGTGCTGCACACGCTGAGCCAGATGGCCAACGGCGGGATCTACGACCACCTCAGCGGCGGCTTCGCGCGGTACAGCACGGACACGCGCTGGCTCGTGCCGCACTTCGAGAAGATGCTCTACGACAATGCGCAGCTGGCGCGTGTGTACCTCCATGCCAGCCTCGTCGCCCCGAACGCGGAGGAGCGCGTGCGCTACGATGTGGTAACGCGCGAGACTCTCGACTACCTGTTGCGGGAAATGGTGGGCACCGACGGCGGCTTCTACAGCGCGCAGGATGCCGACAGCGAGGGCGTCGAGGGTAAGTTCTTCGTCTGGACACCAGCGGAAGTCGAGGCCGTACTCGGCGCCGATGACGCGGCGCTGTTCAACGCCTGGTACAACGTCACCACTCAGGGCAACTTCGAAGACCCCCATCACACCGAGCTGGGACGCAGCAACGTCCTGAGCACCCATCGGCCTAGCGTCGCCGTCGCTGCGGAGCTCGGCATCGCCGAGGGCGAGCTACGCGCGCGGCTACCCGCGCTCCGCGCCCGGATGCTCGAGGCGCGCGCGCAGCGCGTGCCACCGGGATTTGATGACAAAATGCTGGCCTCGTGGAACGGCCTCGCCCTTGCGGCCTTCGCCGAAGCAGGACGTGTCCTCCGTGACCAGCGCTATGTCGAGGCGGCACGCCGGGGCGCGACCTTCCTGCGCGAGCAGATGTGGCGCGACGGCCGGCTGCTCCACACCTACAAGGACGGCGTCTCTCGGGTCGACGGAATGCTCGAGGACTATGCGTTCGTCGGCCTTGGACTGGTCGCGATGTACCGTGCCACAGGTCAGCTCGGACACCTCGAGTGGGCAGCGCAGCTCCTCGAGGAACTCACGGCGCGGTTCTTCGACGAGGATTCAGGCACCTTCTTCGACACCGCCCTCGATGCCGAAGCGCTGCTCTTCCGGCAGCGCTCGTTGCAGGACGGCCCGATGCCGAGCGGAAACGCAGCCGCGGCGCAACTCGCCTGGTGGCTCGGCCGGTACTACGAGCGGCGCGACTGGGAAGACCTCGCACGCGGGATCGCGGCAAGCACGCTATCGCAGCTGGGCGAGTACCCGTCCGCGGTCGGTGGCGCGCTCCAGGTTGCGGAGCTCATGCTGTCACCACGTCGGGAGCTTGCGATCGTGGGCAGCGCAGAGTCACGGGCACCGCTCGAGGCTGAAGCCGCCTCACGGTATCTGCCGGCGTTGTTGCTCGCGCCAGCCCCCGCAGGCATCGGTCTCCCCATCCTCGAAGACCGGGGCGTGGCGAAGGAGGCAGCGGCTTACCTCTGCGAAGACATGGTCTGCGCGCTCCCAGTGACCACCACCGAGGCCCTCGCCTCACAACTCGAGGCGCTGGGCTAGGAAGGCGTGCAGCGCTAGGCCGCGCTGCTGAGCTGGGCGCAGACCGGCACAAGCGAACGCTGCTGCGCGGTCTCCGGCTAGAACTCCTGCTCGAATACGTCGGCGGCACGCAAGAGCGCCTCGACGCAGCCCGTGTCAAAGTGGGTAACCGACTCGGAGCGCAGCAACTCGACGGTGCGCTCGCGGGTCCAAGCGGTGCGGTAGGCGCGGTTGGAGCAGAGCGCGTCGTACACGTCAGCAACAGCTACAAGCCGCGCCTCGAGGGAGATCGCGTCGCCGCTCAACCCGTCGGGGTAGCCTGACCCATCGAACCACTCGTGATGATGGCGGATGATCGCGCGTTCGACCGTACCGGGGCTCGCGATCCTCAGGAGCTGTTCGCCGGCGTGCGGATGCGCAATCCGCTGCTGCTTTCGAGGTCGGAGGTGCCGCTGCGCGCCTCGCCGATTCTTGGCTCAAGTACGTCAGAGGTGCTGTATGCGGACCTCGGGTTGTCCGGCGCGGACATCGCGGCACTCGAAGCGTGCGGAGCGATTGGCCTCGAGCAGCGGTAATCAGGATCTCGCGCTTCGTGGGACACACAACTAGCGCGGCGCGGCGTCGCCATGGCCAAGGCGGCCCCAGAGCGTCTGATACTGCTCCCCGGTGATCGCCCGTCGGAACTCGCGGCGCTGGTGGGCGCCCAGCTCATCGAGACACGCCACGGCATCGCGAACCGCCCGCGCGCCGCCACTCGCGGTCAAGCGTCGCTCGAGGTGATCCCAAACTCCGAGGTCGCGCAAGGTTTCAACGCGCCGCAACCAGAGGATCATCGTGATCGAGTCGGGTCGCGCGAACTGCGGTCGCATCCGGCGCAGCGCGCGCATGCGTTCCTGGCTAGTGTTCACCATGTCTACGACACACACTAGCGGGCTGGAGGCAGGACCGGTGCGGGTATCGATGAGCAAGGCCTTGCGGAGGAGCGGGAAGTACAGCGAAACGACCTCGGCCTCATCGATATTCTGGGTGATGTCGCCCAGCTCGATGTCGTAGCCGCCGTCGAGCATTCCTGCGTCCTCCTCGTCAGCCGGCGAGCACGCGCAGGAAGCGGTGGCGACCGACCTTCACCTCGTCGCCGGCATTGAGCGCGACCGCGAAGTCGGTGGCGCGCTCGCCGTTGACGAGGATGGCGCCCTGCTCCACGAGCCGGCGCACCTCGGCGGCGCTCTTCGCGAGCCCGGCGTCGCGCAGCACACGATCGAGGCGCGCACCCTCGGGTTCCGCAGGGAGCGCGTGCTCAAGCATCTCGTTGGGCGTCTCGCGCCGCTGGATGGTGGCTTCGAAGTAGCCACGCGCCTCGGCGGCAGCCTGCTCGCCGTTCAGGCCCGCGGTGATCTCGAAGGCGAGGCGCTTCTTCGCCTCCATTGGCGCGCCGCCGAGAATGCTGTCGATCTCGGGCAGCGCCGTCGAGGTGATCAGGACGAAGTAGTCGCGCATCGCGTGGTCGGGCAGCGACATCACTTTGCCGAACATCTCGTTCGCTGAGTCAGTGAGTGCGATGTAGTTGCCGAGCGACTTCGACATCTTCTCGTGGCCGTCTGTACCAACCAGCAAGGGCAGCGTGATCACCACCTGGGGCTTCTGCCCAAACTCGCGCTGCAGCGGACGGCCCGCCATGAGATTGAACAGCTGGTCACGACCGCCGACCTGCACATCGGTCTCGAGCTCCACGGCGTCACGCGCCTGCATGATCGCGTAGAGGAACTCGCTGAGGTGGATCGGCTCGTGGGCGACGTAGCGCTTCTGGAAGCTCTCGCGCTCGAGGAACTGCGCGACGGTGTAGTGCGCGGCAAGCTGGATGACCTCGGCGAAGGTGAGTTTCGACAGCCAGTCGGCGTTATAGCGGACCACGGTGCGCTCGGCATCGAGGATGCGGAAGGCCTGCTCGGCGTAGGTGCGGGCGTTCGCCGCGAGTTGTTCGGCGGTGAGCATCGGACGCGTCTTGTTCTTGTCGGTCGGGTCGCCGACGAGGCCGGTGAAATTCCCGATCAAGAACGTGACCCGATGCCCGAAGTCCTGGAACTGCCTGAGCTTCCGCATGGACAGGGTGTGTCCGAGCGTCAGATCCACTGAGGTAGGGTCGTAGCCGCAGTAGACGTTGAGCGGCCGGTCCTCCTGGAGGCGCTCGCGGAGCTCGGTGCCCATTGTACGTGCCGTGGAATCGTCCCCAAAGTCGGTGCCGCGCAGCAACGCCTCGAGCTGCTGCTCAACGGGGGCCATGCGGCGAGTGGGGCTCACGGGTGTGCCTCGAGGTGGTGGGTCGCGAAGTAGGCGCGAGTTGCCTCGACGTCCGTGGTGATCTGCGCGACCAGCGCGTCAACACCATCGAATTTCATCTCGGCGCGGAGACGATGCAGCAGTCCGACCGTCACGACCTGGCCGTAGAGATCGCCCTCAAAATCGAGGAGGTGCGTCTCCACGCGGCGCTCGTGGCCCTCGAACGTCGGCTGGACGCCGATGTTGGTGGCGGCCATGTACTCCACACCGCTCTCGAGGCGGGTGCGGGTGACATAGACCCCGTTCGGCGGCAGGGCACGATCGGCGGCCACACCGATGTTGAGCGTGGGAAAACCGATCGAGCGTCCTCGAGCGTCCCCGTGGAGGACGGGGCCCCGCAACGTGAACGGTCGCGTCAGCAGCTCGCTCACCAGGTCCATGTCGCCCTCTGCGAGCGCGGCGCGCACCCGCGTCGAGGAGACACGGCCGCTGACCGCGGCAAGGAGCGGGACACCGATCACCTCGAAGCCGAGGTCGGCGCCGATCTCGGCAAGGCGCGCGACAGTCCCCTCGCGCCCACGTCCGAGAGCAAAGTCCTCGCCGACGACGAGCAGCCGCAGGCGGGCCTCCTCGACGAGCACTGCCATGAAATCGGCAGCGGCGACCTGCGCCAGTTCGGAGGTGAAATCGATCACGGCCACGTCGTCGACAGCTAACGCGCGTAGGTGCTCCACCCGCTGTTCCAGTGAATCGAGATAGAGGAAGGCGGTCTCGGGTCGCAGGACCTTCACGGGGCTGGGATGGAATGTGAGGACGCCCGACTTCAGGTAGCGAGTGCGCGCCTCCTCGATAGCCCGGCTGATGAGGATCTGGTGTCCGGCATGAACACCATCGAAGACGCCGATCGAGAGCGCGTGCTCACCTGAGGCGACGCTGCGACGGAGCTGTTCGCGCAACAGCAGCAACAGTGAGCCTCCGTTACGTCGAGTTTGTCAGACCACGCGGCGCGCTGCGGCGCTCCGCAGCGAGAGTACCACCGCCTCGATCCGGGCTTCAAACCAGATTTGCGAGGCCTATGTCCCGGAGAAGTCTTCGGCAAGCTGGGCCTCGAGGCCATCGAGAGCGGCAACCGCACCCTCGATGCGTACGAGCGCGATGTCGCCGAAGGCGTCATCCTGACGCGCCTCGAGGTAACGAGCCTTGATCAACTCGAGCACCGCGAGGAAGTCCACCACCACCTCGACCCGCGACTTCGCGCCCCCAACCAGATCGAGGAATGAGGCCTGACCACTCACATCGAGACGCTCGATCAGCCGTGCGATGCGATCGCGGAGGCGGATCGGCTCACGGCGAATTGTTGGGCGGACCTCCTCGGCAGGCATGCGGTCAAGGACGTCACGAAAGAGCTGGACCAACCCATCGAGACTCACGGTGTCGAGGCCGGTCGGGAGCGGCATATCAGGCGGCGCCGCGGTGCGTCGATAGGTGGTGCGCTGCGCGTCCTGCAGCGAGCGCAAGTGCCCCGCTGCCTGCTTGTAACGGCGGTACTCCTGGAGGGCCACAACGAGCGCCTCCGGGTCGGCTGCGTCCTCCTCGGTGGCGGAGTCGTCCGCAGGCTGGTCCTCCCGAGGCAAGAGCGCCCGCGACTTGAGGAGCAACAGGCGCGCTCCCATGGCGACGAAGTCCGCTAGCGCCCCCACGTTCATCGATTCCGTCGCGCGCAGCTGAGCAAGGTACTGCTCAGTGACGGCGAGCAGCGACACCGTGGTGATATCGAGGCCCTCGCGCTCGATGAGGTGCAGGAGCAGGTCAAGCGGCCCTTCGAAGGCGGGCAGCTTGAGAACGAAGGCGGCCTTAGGCGGCGCGCCCGGCGTAACGTCGGCGGTGTCCGGTGCGTCAGGCGAATCCGGTAATGTCGTCATCCCCACACGGTACCTCGACGCCGAACCGGCGGCACGCGCCTCGTGGAGACGCGCGCCGCCGGTGGAGTGAGCTACACGGCCGGATTCGGTGCTGCCAGCGGGCGACCGATGGCGGCGCACAGCGAGCCGACCTCGCCCATCAGCACCGCGAAGTTCGCGGGCGTGAGCGACTGAGCGCCATCGGAGAGCGCGTGGTCAGGCTGCGGGTGCACCTCGATCTCGAGGCCGTCCGCTCCGACCGCCATGCTCGCGAGCGAGAGCGGTCGCACGAGGTACCAGTGCCCCGTACCGTGCGAGGGGTCCGCGATGACCGGAAGATGACTCAGGCGCTTGGCCACCGCGACTGCGTTCAGGTCAAGGGTGTTGCGCGTCGCCGTCTCGAAAGTACGAATGCCCCGTTCACAGAGCATCACGTTGGGGTTGCCCTGGCTGAGGATGTACTCAGCCGCGAGCAGCCACTCCTCGATAGTGGCGCCCATCCCACGCTTGAGAAGCACCGGCTTCTGCGTCTTGCCCGCCTCCTCCAGGAGAACGAAGTTCTGCATGTTGCGGGCCCCGATCTGGAGGATGTCCGAGTACTCGGCCACCGCCGCCACGTCGCGCAGCGAGAGCAGCTCCGTGATCACCGGCATGCCCAGTTCCATGCCGACCTGGTTCAGCAACTTGAGTCCGGGAACACCCATCCCCTGGAACGAGTACGGCGAACTTCGAGGCTTGAACGCGCCTCCACGAAGAATGTGCGCGCCGGCGGCCCGCACGCCACGCGCCGATGCGTAGAGCTGCTCTTCAGACTCGATGGCGCAGGGCCCAGCCATGACGACCGGGTGACCGCCACCGATCTTCACGCCGTACTTCAACTCGATGATGGTGTCTTCCTGGTGGACCTCGCGGCTGGCGAGCTTGTACGGCTTGGAGATGCGGACGACCTCGTCGACGCCGTTCATCGTCGAAAGTTCATCGCGCAGCTCCGGGAAGACTTGTCCGAGCACAGCAATTACCTCTCGCTGCGAGCCCGTGACGGTCTGGCCGCGGAGGCCAAGCTCACCCAGGCGTGTGAAGATCGCCTGCCCGTCCTGCGGTGTTGCGTCGATCTTCATGACTACGATCATGCCTGTGCCCCCATCGAGATCGGCGCCAGTGCTGCCCGACCCGGTATTCGCTCCATCGATAATTGAGGGGCGGCTCCCAGCCACCCACGTACGAACCGCCGACGATACTTTCGAACGGCGCCTAGCCGTCCGCCTGGGTCGCGTCCGCACCCGACGCCTGCGCGACGAGATCGGGGCGAAGCGCGCGCGCACCTCGCAGGTACACATGCACCAGCTCCCGAGGCGACCGCGTGGTGTTGATATGCATGAGGATCCTCAAGCAGCGTTGCAGGCTGCCGGGAACGTTCATCTCCGGCATGCATTCGAGGGCGATGTCCGTCCAGCCCAACTGCCGAGCAGCGACGGCGGGGAACTCTGCGTTCAGGTCCGCCGTGGCCGTGAAGATGATCGAGGCGACGTGGTCGTGCTCGATGGCGTTCAGGCGGACAATCTCCGCCAGCAACTCGGAAGCCGCGTCGAGAACGGCCTCACGAGTGTTCTCGGTCACCGTGGTCGCACCGCGGATCCCGCGCACCATCATCACGGCAGAGGTCGAATCGGTCACAGGCATCTCGGCAGGCTCGGGGCTGGGTGGACGGTGACGCTAGCGTAGCGGGCGGGCGCCAAACAACGCGGCCGGACGCCGATAGCACGCACGTGCGCACCCGAGGTGATGGCGCTCGCCGAACTCGAAGCTGCACGATTGGTACTCAGTCGGTCGCACGGCCGGTGATCTCCTCCACGAACGCACGGACTTGAGCCCGGCGCTTCTCCCGAGGCGTGTCCGCGATCATGTTCACGAACGCGCTGCCAATGACGGCTGCGTCGGCGAAGCCCCCGACCTCCTGCACCTGCTGGCGCGAGGAGATGCCGAAGCCGATCGCCAGCGGCAGCACCGAACGGGCCCGCACCCGGGCCACGAAACCCGGCAGCTGGTCCGACAGCGCCGCCCGCGCCCCGGTCACTCCGGTGACGCTGACGCAGTAGATGAACCCGCTTGCGTGCCTCGAGATCAACTCGATGCGTTCCTCTGTCGAGGTGGGTGCGAGCAGGTATACGACATGGAGCCCCGCCCTGCGGGCGGCCTCCTCGAGCTCCCCTGCCTCCTCCGGTGGGAGGTCGACGACGATCAAGCCGTCTGCGCCCGCGGCTGCGGCGTCCGTGACGAACGCCTGGACACCGTAGGCGAACAGGGTGTTGCAGTATCCCATAAGGAGCAAGGGAGCGGTTACCCCGTCCGCGCGCAATCGCCGCAAGAGGGGCCAGAGATCGGTGGGCTCGAAGCCAGCGCGTCGTGCGACATCGTTGGCGAGCTGGATCGAGGGACCGTCGCCGAGTGGATCCGAGAAGGGCACGCCGATCTCGATGGCGTCCGCGCCCGCCTCGAGCGCCGCCATCACGATGTCGTAGGTGGCATCGCGCTCGGGGAAGCCGCACGGGGTGAACAGGACCACCGCCGGACGCCCTTCGGCCTGGGTGCGCGCGAACATCGAAGCGAGGCGGTCACTCACGGGGCCAGCCACGCTGCGGTGAGCAGGAAAGAGAGCGAGTTGACGGCGCCGTGGGCGGCAATCGAGGTGTAGATCGAGCCAGATTGTTCGTTCGACCAGGCGAAGACCACCCCGATCAGCGTGAACGGCAGCAATACGCCAATGTTGAAATGGAACAGCCCGAACAGTAGTCCGCTCGCCAGGAGAGCCGGCGTCAGACTCCAGTAGCCGCGCAGCCCTCTGAAGAGCATGGCGCGAAAGAACAGCTCCTCGCAGAGCGGCGCCATACCCACGACCGCAACGGCAAGAAGCAGCAGCACGGCGCTGCCGTCGCTCGGGTCAAGCGGCACCGTGTTGCCCCCGCTGAAGCGGGAGACATCGATGCCGAACCACTGTAGAAGCGCCAGCAGTCCGGTGTAACCGATCAGGATGAGGTAGGAGCCAGCCCAGGCGACCCACAGCGGCCCCCAACGCCGCGGCACAACAAACCCGAGTGCCGCCCAGCTGAACCCCCGGGCGCGACGGCGTGCCACGACCCAGAGTCCGAGGAACCCCTCCGCGAAGACGGCAGCGAGCGCCGCCGCGAGCCTCGTGCTCTCGCTTTCCATTCCGTTCGATCGCGTGATGGCTAGGCCAACCGAGAGCACGAGTATCAACAACCCAGTCCCGATGCTGGCTACGATGATGCCCAGCACCATGTCGCCCGGCGTCCAGAGACGCGTCAGCGTGGCAGGCGCCACAATCGCGCCCTCTTCGACGGTGCCGCAGTTGACCAGCATGCACCGAGAGTACCAGCCGCCGAAGTTCGAGCGGGAGAGTGGTCGCCTCGAAAAACGGTACTACTGATTGCCAGCCGGGCCGGGAGGACCAGCGCCACGGTCCGCAGGCCCGCTGCTCGGAGCGGCGGCGCTGGGAGCAGCGGCGGCGAGCTGGACCGGTCCGCCTCGACAGACCAGGAGCAGCGGCGTGCTCGCCCCCAGGCTGCCGGAAGGGAAGAGTGCGTTCCACTCGCGGTTCACCACGGAGGGCGCCCCGGCGATCATTCCGACAAGGCCACCGCCTGCGGGGCTGGCCCAGACCGATACAGGGTGGCACCCACGCTCGCTCGTCACGCCGAGCAGGCTCTCAACAGAGCCGCCGGAGAACACGACCAGTGCGATGCCGCCGCCCGAAGGCACCTCCCCGATGATCGAGCCGCTCCCCGTCTGTGGCGCGGCAGCGGGTGGTGCGGTGCTTACCGGCGCAGACGGGGCCGGAGTCGGCTGGGCCGTTGGCAGAACCGCTGGCGCTCCTCCGGTCTTCACGAGGTACTGGGACGCGACCCAGCCCGAGCGACCACCGGCGGACACCGCCTGCCAGGCAACCCCATCAGCCTGCTGGGTGCCATCGCGTAGTGTCACCGTGCTGCCATCGGCAAGGCACGTGAGGACGGGCGCCGAGGTGCTGGGGGCGGCCCGCAACCGCAGGCAGTCGCCGTCCGCACGAATGACGGCGGTGCTCGATGTCGACTGCTGAGGCGAGGTGGCACTCCCGCCCTGAGTCGTGTTGCCGATCGGCTGGTTGGAGGACGCCGTGGGGACCCGTGGCGCGTCTGCGGCACTCGCGGGGGTCGGCTGGCCAAAACGATAAACGTGAACGTTGATTCGCGCGAAGCGAGCCGCGAGCACAATCGGGTTGTAGTCGTCGCGAACTCGGACAACGCCGTCGAATCCGAGGTTCGAGTCGATGACGCGGAAGCGGCCCGCACCAAGGACATCGACGGCGATCGAGGTGTGCATGCCGTTGTAGTCGGCGTTGCGTCCCGCGTCGGCATCGTCGATGAGCTGGATGATGTCACCGGCCCGCGCGTCGGTGAGCGCCACCTCGACGGCTCCGGCGCTCAGGTACCCGTCGCGATAGCCAGAGCCCATCGCGGCGCCGGTGGCCTGCGAAACGAGCCGCCGGACCCACGGGAAACATTCGCCCTGGTAGGTGCCAACAGCCTGGATAGCCAGCCCGAGGATTCTGGAGGCGACCGGCACATCGATGGGGTCAACGGTGTTGATGACCTCGGAACCCAGGGGCGCGCCGAAAGCGGCGGCGGGCGGGAGAGCTAGGATGGCGGCAGTAGCCGCCAGCAGCAACGGCAAGCGGCGCAGCCCTGCGAGGCGGCGGCGAGGGAACAAACGCATCGGCACGCTCCGACCGAGCCACCGACGGCACGCTGGGAGCGCCGCGGCAGACCTCCTTGTCTCGGTGGCCAGCGTCTCGCGCCCGACCGTTGGCCATGTTACAGGGTGTTCCCCAAGTTTTCAAACTTTGTGGGCAACGTTTTCGTTGTTGACCATTGACACTGAGAAAGACACATGGCTGAACCAGAGGCCATTCGGACGGGCCAGGCACTGCCCGTTCGGGTGATCCATCGACAGTCGCCGCGCGCCATCCTCGTACCAACGAACACAGCTACTCGATACACGGAGGTACCCAAGTGACGACCGAACAGAGCACCCTGGAGGAGATTTCGGAGGGCCTGGCGGCCGCGGCAGAGCGGGCCGGGGCGTGGACGGTGCGCGTAGCGGCACGTCGACGGATCCCCGCATCCGGCGTCGTCTGGTCCGAGGGCGGCGTGGTGGTCACGGCCGACCACGTCCTCGAGCAAGAGGACGAGGTGATCGTCGGACTCCCCGACGGCAACGAAGTCGCGGCGCAGGTGGTGGGGCGCGACCCCGGCTCGGAGCTCGCGGTGCTGCGGGTGCCCGGCGCCACGCTGACGCCGGCGATACGGGCTGGCGCAAGCGCGCGAGTCGGAAATCTTGTGCTGGCGCTCGGGCGACCGGGGGCGGCGGTGCAGGCGTCGTTCGGGGTGGTGAGCGCCATTGGTGGCCCCTGGCGCACTCGACGCGGACGGCAAATCGATGGCTTCGTGCGCAGCGACGCGACCTTCTTCCCGGGGTTCTCGGGCGGACCGCTCATTAATGCAGCCGGTCACCTCCTCGGAATCAATACGTCACGGTTTGGACCCGGCCAGGGCATCACCATCCCGACGGCCGCTGCCGAAGGCGTCGTCGTGGCCCTGCTGGCTTCAGGTCGGATCCGGCGAGCTTACCTCGGCGTGGGAAGTCAGCCGGTAGCGCTGCCGGCCGCCCTCGCAGCGAAGGTCGGGGGGCAGGAAGCGGGCCTGCTGATCGTGAGCCTGGAGGCGGGAACACCCGCCGATCAGGCCGGACTGCTGATGGGCGACATCCTCATCTTGATGGAGGGACACCCGCTCACCGACGCCGCAGACCTCCAGAGCCAACTCGGTCCAGAGCGGGTGGGCGCTGAGGTCGCGATCGGGGTACTGCGCGGAGGTGAGCCTCGCGAGATCGCCGTCACCCTCGGCGAACGCGCGTAGGCTGAGAGAGATGCAAGCGCTGGAGGTGCGGCCGCGTGACGTCGAAGTGCCCGAGCAGGTAGTCATGGCGCGCACCCCGGCCGTCGAGGTGTATGCGCGCAACCCGGCCGTGCGAGCCGGGTTGCGCGAGCTCCTGACGCACGCCGGCATCGAGGTCATTGACGGCGCCTCAGCAAGCCCCCCGAGCGACGGCTCGCAGCTCTCCGACATCGACGTCCTGCTGCTGGATGCGCCAGGCGACTTGGAGGCCAGCGTGCGCTCCCTCGCGCTCGCGGCGGAATCGGGCGGGGTGCCTGCGATCTTCCTCGTCGATCGCCTGCCACTCGAAGCAACCTCGACCCAGCCATCAAGGCAGGCCGCGCCGCGCGGGTGGCTACGTCGTGACGCCACCGAGGAGGAGCTGGCCGCCGCCGTCCGGGCTGTCGCCGCCGGACTCCAGGTCATCGACCCGGCCCTGGAGATTCAGACGCACGACCACGGAGCGGCGACGACGCTCACCGAACGAGAGCGCGAGGTACTCGCGCTGATCGCCATCGGGCTGACGAACCGTGCGATCGCCCTCGAGCTGGGGATTAGCGAGCACACGGCGAAGTTCCACGTGGGCGCAGTGCTGGCGAAGCTCGAAGCCCAGTCGCGCGCTGAAGCGGTCTCGGTCGCGGTGCGTGGGGGGCTATTGACGCTGTAGCCAGCCCACCGACTCGGCGCTAGCTGATGCGGACGGTGAGCGGCACCACCTCGATGAGGAGTCGGGCACTGATCTCTGCCCGACGGTCCGGCTCCATCCGCGCGAAGTACCGGGCGAGGTCGCGGGCGATGCCGGCCTGCATGACCTCGGTAGCCGCGCGGTCGAGGAGGGCGTGGATCTCGAGAACGACGCGAGCACCGTCCGGGTGAGGATGGAGGGCAAAGCGCAGCTCCGTCCCGGTGTGCCCCTGCGGCAGTGTGCCCTCAAGGCCAGCGATGATCCACTCGAGGGCCGTCCAGGCGCCGGGGATCGCGAACAGCGTGTTGACCACCTCGGGGTCCGCCGGGAGTTGCAGGCTGCCTGGTGCGGTAACACGCTTCTCGTCGCGATACCAGAGGAAGAACAGCGTACCGACAGAGACGAAGATCATCGCCGTCCCGGCCGACCAGAGGAGCGCTCCCGCCACGCGCTGGTCGGCGCTCGCCGACAACGCCAGGCCAGCGACGCGGGGCGCGCGCTCATACACCTCGTACAGCGGCGCGGCGGCGATGATGTAAACGAGTCCGGGGATCTTCGGCAGCAGGAACGGCACAAACAGGTACGCGACACTGGCCATATACGCCATCGGTGGACGGCGCCGAAGCACGGGCCACCACAGCACAAGAGCGGCGGTGAGCCAAATCATCACTAACGACAACGAGCCGAGCGCAGTTATGCGGAGCCCGTCGAGGACCGCCGGCGCCGCGGCACCGAACAAGACGAGGGCGAACGAGGCGCCACCGACTAGCGGCAGTGGGGGCCGCCACACCTTCACACGCGAACCTGACTGGCTCTCCTCGAATTCCGGACGCGGGAGACTGAGGAGCAACAGCGGCGCCACCGCCAGCGTCACGAGCAGATACTGGAGCGCCGCGGCACTCAGGAGGTAACCCGCGGCTAGGCGGCCCAGCGGCCAGTCGAGGGCGACCCAGAGAATCGCTAGGCCAGCCGCGAAGTAACGCGCCTGGCGGTGAAACAGGCGCACAGCCGTTGGAGACGCCGGAGGCCTCGTGCGCCACCTAACGAGGGCGAACATCACAGCGAGGCCGGCGATCACGAGCCAGACCCCGGGGTAGGCGCGCCAGCCCCATGTCCAGGCGGCGCCTTCGGCTGCTGGCCAGAAGGAGAGCTCCATCAGGCGCCACGCCCGCCCTGCGGAACAGCGGCATCACGATGCACACCGGATGCTCCTTGCGGGGAGCTGACAGCAACGTGGGTTATCCCTGAGCTCATTGGGTGGAACCCCGATCGCCGACTGGGCACCTTGCGACGATATTCATGATACCGATGAGGGCCGGCGACCCCGGCGAAAGTCGAATCCGCCTCCATTTGACGAGGTGGCACACGAGGCTAGCAGCCATGACTACCTCAGGATCTCCAGCAGGCGGCTTCAACCTTGAGTTCCACGGCCTGCAGGCCGAAGTCATCCTGCCGGTCCTTGGACCGGGCGACGTGGCGCCGAGTGCTACCTCGATCCTCACCGCGCTGCGGGCGAGCCCATTCAAGTCGGTGGACCGGGCCGCCATCGAGGACGCACTCGGGGGAACAGGCCACTGCGTCCGCACCGGTGCGCGTCGTCGTGGGCCAGCCCAACGTGCCCGCGAGCACGGAACCGCCGTGCAGCATCGTGCTCTCGAGCGACAAACTCGCCGCGTACGCCATCCCGGTTGTGTTGCCCCCCCGAAACCACGGTGAATGAGACGACCGAGACATCGGAATTCGCCGACAAGATGCCCGGCGAGCTGGCGCTGGTGACAGATAACAGACTGCGCAACCTCCTCACCGCGGCAGGAGTGACTTCCGGTCGGCTGGACGAGGTGATCAACACATTCGCTGGAGGCAGACCGCTCACCGACATCGTGTGCGTCGCGCGCGGGACACGGATGGTGCCCGGCATCGACGCCACGCTCGAGTATCACTTCGACGAGAATGCCGACGCCGCCCCCACCCTCCGCGAGGACGGCTCTGTCGACCACCACGCAGCGATCGCCCGACGGTTCGTCGAGGAGCGCGCAGTCCTGGTGACGCGGCACCAACCAACACCAGGCACGGCAGGCGTCGACCTGTCCGGCAAAGTCACGGAGCCACCACGAACCAACGACCGGCCACTCGAACTGATCGCGGGCAAGAACACCGATATTGACGGCGAGACGCTGATCTCGACAGCTCTTGGGCGCCCGGTGCGGACCCCGGCAGGCATCATCGATGTGCTTCCCGTCTTCGAGGTCGCGGGCGATGTCGACTACTCGGTGGGCAACATCAACTTCCCCGGCGACATCATCGTGGGCGGAGACGTGAAGTCATGGTTCGCAATCGTGGCGCGCGGCTCAGTGACTGTGCGCGGCCTCGTCGAGAGCGCCTCGATCACCGCAGGCATAGACGTGACGGTCACCGGTGTGGTGGGTGGGCACACGATGTTCCTGAAGGTGGGCGGGAATCTGACCGCTTCGTACCTCCACACGACCGAGGCTCAGGTGACTGGCAACATCGAGGTGGGTGGCGAGATCATGAACTGCACGCTGGCCGCAGCGGTGGTGCGGACCGGCGCGAGGGGCCGCATCGTCGGCGGGCAGGTAACGGCACAAATCGAGATCGACTCTGGGACACTCGGATCGCGAGAAGGCCTCGCGACTCGCGTCCACGTCACGTTATCGGAGCCCACCGCCACAATTCGAGCCCGGCACTCGGTCTACCCGGGAGCGCTGATCCAGGTCGGCAACGCGCATCGCGAGATCGCAGATGAGATGCAGTCTGCGTCGTTCTGGAACGTCGAAGGAGCCATGGTCTCGCTGCGCGCGTACATCGACTCCACGGAGGCCGTCGCGATCAACACGCCACCCGAGGAGAACGAGGCTGAGGAGCCGCCCGCGGCCGCCGCCTGAGCGGTCGTGGCCAGCGACGCAGAAGCTGGCGCTCCCGGGAGGATTCGAACCTCCGGCCTGCGGAGTAGAAATCCGATGCTCTGTCCACTGAGCTACGGGAGCGCGCGCCCACAGGGTACCCGGAGACCGGCTCGCGAGGCAGGCGGAGGATCCACTCAGTCGTGCGTCTCGGCTCCCGGAGTAGCCCGCACGCCTCGCCTAGAACTTGAGTAGCGGGAGCAACGCGCTGTAGTCGTCCGTCCAGAGAACCGACGGCCTTGCGTCCTCGGGCCAGTCGCGGATCGATGAGCGCACAGTCTCGTTGGCCAGGAACGCCTGGTTGTCGGTCACGAGTACCCACTGCGACAGATTCACGGCGTGCTCCCCGTCGTTCGGGTTCTCGATGTAGTACGCACCGAGGCCACGTGCGTCCGCGAGCGCGCGTACCACGGGGACGAGATCGAGGAAGCGATTGCTTACGTGGATGGCGATCACGCCTCCCGGCGCCATGTGCTTCTGGTACAGCTCCATCGCCTCTTCGGTGAGGAGGTGGATCGGAATCGAGTCACTGCTGAAGGCATCGACGGCAAGCACGTCAAAACGCTGGTTGGCGCTGGCTGCGAGCTGGCGATCGAGCACGATGCGCGCATCGCCGAGCAGCACCTCCAAGTCTGCGCCGCGCTTCTGAGCATCCGGCAGATAGGAGAAGTACGAGTTCGCTACATCGAGCACCTGGGGGTTGATCTCGTAGAACCGGCCGTAGTCACCCGGCTCTAGGTAACTCGCAAGCGTGCCAGTCCCGAGCCCGACGAGCCCAACGCGCAGGGGGCGCCCAGCCAGCCTCGAGGGGTGTTGTGTCAGGGCAGCACCGACGCCACTCGCCTCACCGTAATACGTGGTGTGCCAGCGTCGACGGTCCGCCGCCTCGAACTGGATGCCGTGCAGCGTCTGGCCGTGCACCAGCTGGAGCTGACTGAGCACAGGGTCATCGGCGGCAATTGCGCTGACGCGAAGAGCCCCGTAGAAGCTACGCGTGGCGAACACGTTGAACTCCGTGCCTGCCGCCGCGCGTGTCCAGAGAACTTCGCTGATGCCGATCGCCAGACCGAAGGCTATGGCAGTCGCGAGGGCAAACACTGTCCGAAACGCAGAGGCGCGGGCAATCGATTCTCGCCATTCGCGAGTGAGCGCGAAGCCCGCGACGGCGGCCGCAGCGACAAGAGAGATGTGGAATTCCCAGTAGCCGTTTAGCAGGACAGGAGCAGCCAGCGCCACCAGCCCGCCCCCAAGCGCCCCACCAGCAGAAATCGCGAGGTAGAAGAGCGTCAGACGCCCAGGCCCTGGACGAAGCGCGACCAGCTCTCCGTGGCACACCATGCCCGCGAAGTAGATGGTGCCGAGGAGGAGCGCGACCTCATCGACCAGCGGCAGCGCCCAGAGGCCAACGACGTTGAAGGTGGTGGCAACGAGCGATATCAGCAAGAACGTCGTGTATAGAGGCCGGTAGTACCAGCGGTCGCTATCGAACGTCAGGATGAACGTGACCAGGTAGATACTGAGCGGCAGCACCCAGAGCATAGGAACAGGCGCGATGTCCTGGGTGAGATGCGTCGTAGTCGACAACAGGAGTGCGGCGGCGACAGCCGGGAGCAGCACCCACAGGACCAGCTTCCACCACTCGATGGGCTCCTGAACGGCAGGGGCGTCAGCGTCGCCAGCTGCGAGCAACGTCGCGGATGCCCCGAACACCCGCCCGCTTAGCTGCGCGAAGGCGAGGAGCGCGCAGAGCACAGTAAAGACGCCGTAGGTGCCGGACCACAGCCATGCCTGGGACCCAAGAGGGAACGCCCGCTCGAACCAGAGCGGGTAGGCCAGCAGGGCGAGGAGCGAGGCGACATTCGACAGCGCGTACAGGCGGTACGGCGACCGACCGGCATGCTGTCGCGCGAACCAGTGCTGGACCAGCGGGCCGTTCGCGGAAAGCAGCAGGTATGGCGCGCCGATCGTCAGCCCGAGCATGAGGATCAGGTTGCGGACTGGAGCGTCAGAGCCGTCCGGCCTCAGCGCCTCAGAAGGGATGATCGGCAGGGTCGCGAGAGCGAGCGCGAGCAGGCTCAGGTGCACGATCGCCTGACCTCGCGGGCTGAACCACGTCGCCAGGGCATGCGCGTAGGCATAGCCAAGGAGCAGGAAGAGCTGGCAGAACAGCAGGGCGGTCGCCCAGACCCCCGCGCTTCCGCCAAACCAGGGCAGCGCGTACTTCCCAATCAGCGGCTGCACCTGGAACAGCAAGAACGCGCCGAGGAAGATCGTGCTGGCGTATAACGCCACGCTCAGTCGGCTGGACGGCGTGCCGCCCCCGATGGGTCCGTCCACGTAGCCTCGCATCCTGCGGTTCGCTGCTGGATCAAGCGCTCACGTGAGCGTCCAAGGCCAATCGGCCCTCGATCAGAGTCGTGGACAGATGAACAGATGATAGGTGCCGCCCTCGCTCTGGGCAGCATGGCAGGCTGAGCCTAGCGCGAGGCCCGCGTCTGCACCTTGCGCAGGCCACCGAGGACATCGCGAGTACCGAGGATCTCGACGCCGTCGAGGTCGGCGCACGTCGTGACGTACTTCTGGACAAGACGCCCGAGGGGCTGCGCGAGCACCACACCCAGCATGGCGGCGCTGAAGGCATTCCCAAACCGTCCGCTGCCGCGTGAGAGCGACATGGTGGTGGCGGCGGCGGCGAGGAGACCAGCCATCGCGATGTTGGTGCCGCAGAGCGGCGACACCGCCAGCGAGGTCTCGCCACGCTGCAGCCGCACCAGCGCCTCGCGCGCGCTGGCGGTGAGCTCATCGGAACTCACATCGCCGAGGAAGAAGAAGCCGTCGCCAGACGCGCGCCCTGCGAGCCGCTGCGGCCCGTGCTTCGCGAGCAAGACGGCGACCGTCGCGTGCTCGAGCGCGTGATTGCGCCGGACGCTATCGAGCCAGGACCGGACAAAGGACAGAGGCACCGGTCCTCCTTGAAAGACGCTGACACCGTTGCCGCTCGAGTATACGGAGCCTCCGAAGCCCACCTCGATGCCGAAGCCAGCTCAGTCGCTGCGGCTCACTCCGGGTGCACCCACGGCGAAGCTGGCGTCCACCTCAACGCGGATGACGCGGTCGGCACCGCCGTTCGGCGAGCCGATACGCAGGGTGCCGACTGCCGTGGCGCTGTTGAGAAGGGTGGGGTTCACGCTCACGGTGATCGTCGCCGCACGAGCGCACTCCTGCCTGCACGACAGATCGGAACCAAGCGCGACTCCCGCAGGTGGATCGACCACCATCCACCTGTCATCAGAGACAGCGGACCAGACCAGAAGTCCGGTCCCCGCGTTCTGTATCTGCACGGTGGCCCGTGCATCCTCGGGGCGGCCCTTCACGCTGACGGTCACCCGGTTCCCACTCACACCCAACGAAGGCGCCCCGAGTACCTTCGCGAGAATCTCCGGTCGCAATGGTGGTGCCGCCTCGAAATGCGCCGGCTGCGGAGTCGGGATGTCCATCCCCGAGTACGGGAAGACGAAGTTGCTCAGCTGGAGCGGTGCGAACCACTGCGGGAGGGTCGTGTTCGGCAGGCTAGCCGCAAGTGGCGTCCAGAGCAGGGTGTTGTTCCGGGTCGGCGGTGACGACATGCAGCCGATGACAAGCTCCTGGTACGGGTAGCGAGCGCGCGACTGGCTGCCCTCGCACTGGTACGTGGCGCGTGGGAACGAGCCAAAGGAGGGGTCGAGGGGATGGTTGGAGTAGTTCGCACCGGGGCCGGTGAAGCCGTTGTAGGCCCAGGTGGCGAAGTACCAGTTCTCGATGATCGTGGGGTCAGAGTTCGTGTCGGTACCGGCAACGGCGCGACGCTCCGGCGCCTCGTTCCACTTTTCAGCAAGGATGCCGGCGCCACGCGCGATGTTGAACGCGTAGTGCGTGGCAATGGCGGTCTGATTGACGCTGGGGCGTTCGGCGCTGCCGAGTGGCACGGTCATGCCCGTCGTCACCTGCATGATGCCGTGGCCGCAGTCGAAGGAGACAAGCGCGGGGCCCGTCGACTCGAAGACGACGCTGCGCTGCGCCATCGTGATCGTCGACTCGACCCAGGCGATCGACTTCAGCAACGTGGTCGGAATCCGAGCGGCGCCGGGCGTCCGATTATTGCGGCCACCGGCCTCGACAGCTGGGAGTCCGAAGAATGGATGAGTCGGGAACAGCTGATTGATCGAAGCGGCGTCGATAGTCGCGAGGTAGGTCAGCCGGGACTGCTCGGCCTCGTAGGCGTACGGGCTGCGGAGGAAGGCGCACGCCTCGGCACGCAGCGCGCTCGAGGTTCCGATGGGTATCAGGCTGGCGAGGCCGGAGACGACCGCGACCAGTGCGGCGAGCGCGAAGCGCCGGCGGCTAACCACGAGCGACCCAGCCAATGAAAATGAGTTCGCTGGCGGTGTTCAACTCCGTGCGCGTGCCGTCCTCGGCGATGACGACCATCGACTCACGACCTGGCTCGTGCGACGAAGCACCATCGAAGGAGCGGGCGACGAGGTAACCACCGCTCGGGCTCCAGGCCAGCGGGACATCGAAACCGACGCGGGGGCTCGCCAGCGCCGCAGCAGTCCCACCATCGAGGATGACCGTCAGCGCCGCGGCACTCTCGCCCTCGAGAGGTTCGCGGCCGAGAGTGACTGCTCGGCCATCAGGTGTCCAGACCGGGCCGAACTGCTCGGCGAGTGGGGCCGGGGTTGCAGGCAGGGCACGGGCAGCGCCGCCGGCGATATCGAGGACACTCGCCCGGTGCACCCAGCGCTCGGCCAGCAACTCCGGCGCGAGATAGGACAGCTGCGTGCCCTCCGGCGACATGCGCCAGTCGCGCGCGATCTGGTCGGAAGCGTGAGCGACGAGGACGGGCGGAGCCCCCTCGCGGACACGGTAGACATCGGTGCCCTTCGTCGATAACTCGGCAAAGACTACGGCCCCGTCTGCCGCGAAACCAATCGGCTGGAGACCGAACGCCCCCTCATACGAGTACATCGGGCGCCGCACTCGAGTAGCCATATCAACGCTGACCAACTCCTGGCGACCGTCCGGGCGGGTGGAACGGTAGAGCAGCTTCCGTCCCTCAGCGTCGAACGCCGGTGGGGCGAGGAGGTCGGCATCGCGTGCGATCCTGGATAGTTCACCTGTACGTAGATCGAGCAACCACAGCTCTGCTGCGGAGTCACGCCGCGGGACGCTGCCGAGCGGCAAGACGGTGTAGGCGGTCAATCCGCGGGAGACAGAGAAGGCAGGGTTGATCCCCCAGCCGTCGACGTGGTCGACCGTCGCAACCAACCGGCGGTCGGCATGGTTCGAGGGAGAGGCGAGGTAAACGCGATCGGCAACTGGGCCGAATTCAGCGAACGCGAGACTCGGCCCGTCTGTGGGGCCGGCGACATTGACAGGTGCGTTACCAATGCCGACCCAGGCGCCGACACCAGCGAGCATCAGACTCGCGAGCACGGCGAGCGCCGGCACAGGCAGGCGGCGGGCAGTCAGCAGCATGCCTAACCTTCGTCAGGTTTGCGGCCGAGGCCCCGCCTGCCTCGACGGCCGTCGAATCCGACAGCGCAACTCACGGTAGGGAGAACTCCGAGGGCGGTCAACGAAAAGGTTGTTACGCTGATCACATGCTCATTCGCCTGTTCCCACTCCTCTTCACGGAGCCACTCCAGTTCCTCATGATCGCTGGCGCCTTCATGTTCTCGATGCTGGTGGGGCTATCCTTCCACGAGTTCTCCCACGCACTCGCAGCGAACGCGCTGGGCGACCGAACAGCGGCACGCGCCGGACGGCTCACGCTCAACCCACGAGCACACCTCGACCCGCTTGGATCGCTGCTGATCCTGTTTGTCGGGTTCGGCTGGGCAAAACCGACACCGGTGAACCCGATGAACACGGCAAATCCGAAGCGATCTCTCGCCCTGATCTCGCTCGCCGGCCCCGCGTCGAACCTCGTGATTGCTGCCCTGGCCGCGCTGCCGCTGCGGCTCGGACTCGTCTCGACGAGCCTCGATGGCGGTACGTCGTTGGGCGGTCTCGTGGCGCTCTTCCTGAGCTACACGATTCTCCTGAACGTCCTGCTGGCGGTGTTCAACTTCTTGCCGATCGCCCCGCTCGACGGCTTCAAGATCGCGGTCGGCATCCTGCCAAAGACATGGTCGAGGTCTTTCGCACGCCTAGAACCGTGGGGGCCGGGGATACTGTTCGGACTGATCGCGCTCCCGTGGATCACCAACGGCCGCCTCAACCTGCTGTCGGATGTCATGACCCCAATCCGTGACCTCCTGCTCGCCACCTTTCTCGGCAACGGCGCGGGGCTCTGAGGCAGCGGCGTGAGCCTCGCACGATCGTTGCGCCGCGCGCGCACCCGCATGCGCTATCGAGGATGGCAGTTCTTTCGCGGTTTCCGTACCCACCTGAGCCATCACGACATGGCGACGATACGGACAGCGCTGGCCCCTGCAGAACTTCGCCTGTTCCTCGCGATGGAGCCGCGCGACCGCCGACATTCGTATGACGTGCTGCGCTGGCTCGATGTCACATCCAGTTCCGACCAGCCATCGCAAGCGCTCCGGAAGGCGGCCCTGCTCCACGATGTGGGCAAGGGGCACGTCTGGGTGTGGGAGCGCGTTGCGTTCGTCGTGCTCGAGGCAGCTTCGCCGAGGTTCGTCGACGTCCTCGGAGCTCCGCAGGGGCCGGGGTGGCGGCGGGCGCTGTGGCGATTACGGCACCACGGCGAACTCGGCGCACGCGTTCTGACCGAGGCTGGCACAGATCCCCGGGTTATCGCACTGATCGCGTGGCACACGACCGAGCGCCACCCCACTGATAGAAGCACGGATCCCGAACTCGCCCGCCTCATCGAGGCCGACCACGCCTCGTAAGAAGTCTACCGCGTACATCCGGCGCAGGGTCGCCGCCGTATGATGGATGCACGTAGCGAAGAAAGATCGAGGCAGGAGCGGGCGATGACCCGAGTGGCGATCATCGGAACCGGGTTGCTAGGTGCCTCGATCGGGCTGGGGCTCAAGGCCTCGGGCAAGATCCCGGACCTCGAAATCGTGGGCACTGACCGCAACAGCAAGCACACCGCCAGCGCGCGGCGCCTGGGCGCCATCGACAGGGCCGTGGCGACGCCGGAGGAGGCAGTGCGCGGCGCCTCGATGGTGGTGATCGCCGTCCCCGTGCTCGCGATCGGTGACATCCTCAACGTGATCGCCGCCGATGTGGAGCAGGGCGCCGTAGTCACCGACACCGGCTCCACCAAGGCCGAGGTGCTGCGCTGGGCCGGCATGGCCCTCCCCGAGGGTGTCTCGTTCGTCGGCGGGCACCCGATGGCCGGAACGACCGCCAGTGGACCGGCAACCGCCTCCGGTGACCTCTTCAACGGCGCGCAGTGGATCGTGGTGCCCGCGGTGAGCGCGGGCGACGGTGCCGTACAGGCCGTGGCGGGGCTCGCGACGTCGCTCGGCGCGACGCCTCGATTCATGGACGCCGAAGAGCACGACGCTTATGTCGCAGCAATCTCGCACCTGCCACTGGCGGCAGCCACTGCGCTGTTCAGCCTCGTACGCGGTTCCGAGGCGTGGCCGGAGATGTCATTGCTCGCCGCGGGCGGCTTCAAGGACACCACTCGAGTGGCGGGGACACACCCCGACATGGCGCATGACATCGCCGTGACAAATCGCACGCAGTTGATCCACTGGATCGAGCGGTACCGCGAGGCGCTGCTCGACCTGCAGGAGCGCATCGCGGACGTCGAAGGCGAAGAGGACCTCTACCGCTTCCTCGCGACCACCAACATGGACCACGGCGCGTTCATGAGTGGCAACGTTGGCCGCGTGGAAGTCGACCAGAAGGGCCCCGAGCTCCCTGATTCGAGCATGAGCGACTTCGTCTTCGGCAGCTACTTCGCCGAGAAGATGCGTGAGATTACGTCTCGTTCTGAGGGGCGCCTTGCGGATCGCGAGCGCGAGCGCCGCCTTCGTCGCGATCGCTAACAGGCGTAGGACGAGCCGACCTGAGCTCTTGCGTTCGCGCCGAAGAGCACCCGCTCCTCATCACAACTGTTGACGCGCTATCGCGCAGGTGATTCGATGCACATGTCGGGACGGCGGCGTTCGCCGTACCGACATGTGAGCGAGGATCTGCCAACCCACAGCTAGGTCGGGCGTGAATGGTGCGGTGGTCAAATTGGACACTGAGCTCATCCATGTCGGATTCGATAATCACCTCGCGTTGAATCGAGTCGTGGCGGTAGCAGCACCTACCTCGGCGCCGATGAAGCGCGTGATCCAGCTCAGCAAGCTGGACGAGCGAGCCATCGACCTGACGGCGTGGCGCCGCACCAAGGCGGTGAGCATCGTCGATGACAACCGCGTGGCATTGATCGCGATCACGCCGGAGACCTTCGCCGGGCGCGCCTCGCAGACCCACAGGACGCCAGCCTGAGACGCAGCCGCAACGGCGTGCGGCCTCTATCCTGCGGTCGTGCCTGACAAGACGCCGCCGCCACTGCTCATCGTGATCTCAGGTTCGTCCGGCGTCGGCAAGGACACGGTGATGTCGGCGCTCATCGAGCGCGACTCGCGACTGCGACGTTCGATCACGATAACCACGCGCGCACCTCGCACGAACGACGGCAAGACCGAGGTAGATGGCGTGCACTACGACTTCGTCACGGCCGAGGAGTTCGCGTCTCACGTGCGAGCAGGCGACCTGCTGGAGCACGCCACCGTGCACAGAAACCGCTACGGCTCGCCGCGAGGTCGCGTGCGCGAACTCCTCGGGGGCGGGCACGACGTGCTGCTGCAAGTAGACGTGCAAGGGTCGCTGGCGCTGCGGCAGATGGTGCCCGCTGCGCTCTTCATCTACATCGCACCGGGTGACCCAAACGCCCTCGAGGAGCGCATCCGCGCTCGCGGCTCGAATGAGAGCACGGTTGCGGCTCGCAACGCCGATCGCGCGCGGGAGATCGAGGCGCAGGCGCGGTTCGAGCACGTGGTCGTGAACGAAGAAGGCGCCCTCGGTGCCACCGTCGAGGCGGTGGCCGCCATGATCGAGGTAGAGCGAACTCGCCCGGGCCGGGCACCCGTGAAGGTTTAGCGAGCGCTACTCGGAACCACCACCGCCGTCGCACCCGCCGAAGTCACCGCCGCCGGAGTCGGCGGCACCGAGTCCATCGATGCCGCCGAAGCCTTCGCTCCCCGTTCCCGCCGAGCTGCCGGTGCCATTGAGCCAGCCGAAAGCAGTGGCGCCCCACAGCATCGAAGTCGCCATCGGGTGTCCCCAGCCGAACCTCGTGAGGTCCTTGCCATCGTCGAAGCCCTCGAATGGACGGTCCCGCACCGGTACGCGTCGTGGCATGAGAAGGATGGCGGCCGCAGCCAGCGTCGTGAAAGCGATCAGCGGCAACGCATCAACCCCGAGGAGCGCCGCTCCGACAGCGGACACGCCAACGCCAGCCAGAAGCCAGATCCTGGTGCGAGTGAGCTTCCGAGTACGCATCTGTGCCTCCGGGCCCCGGCGACCCGAGATGATTCGTCCGTTCGATACAACAACGATCATACGACCGTCCAAACGCTCGTGCGGTCTCGGCAGATAAGGTTCGGGACACGAGCCACCACCGCTGTCGTATACTGTCTCTCACGCGGTCACGGCCGCGCAGACACATGACGTCGATCGGGACTAGTACGTCGCACCGCGGGGCCACAGAGAGCCGGGGCTGCTGAGAGCCCGGCGCCCGCCTGCAGCGACCGAATGGACCCAGGAGTCTCGGCCCGAACAGCCCTCGAACTGCCGAGTGGCCAAGTAGGCGTCGACGGTACGGGCGCCGTTATCCATGCCCAGGGCATCGCCTCGCGCGCACTCTCGCACCCATCGAGGGCGGGCGGCGGAGGCCGTGCTTGCTGAGCGCATCGCCTCGACGTCCGCGGGACATCGACGTGTTGCGGAATACGGGTGGCACCGCGAGGACCATCGCCCCGTTTGGCGATGGTCCTTTTTTGTTTAGCGAGTGGTGTCCGAGCGACGCAGACCGCCGGACGTTGGTGAGAGACTGGAATCGGGATCGTTCGAGGAACGGGAGACATCGATGACACACACGCGCATCTCCGGCGGCCTGCCCTATGCCGGTGGCGCGTGGTGCTGGCGCAGCTCGACGAGCTTGATCGCGCCCAGCCCCTCGATACAGCCCGGAGGTCCTCGATGACAACGACCACACTGGCTGAGACCACCCCGTCCCTCGCTGAGGTGAGACGCATGGTGGGCGCCGGCACCGTGGTGCCGATCTACCAGGACGTGCGCGCCGACCTCGAGACGCCGGTATCGGCGTTCCTGAAGGTTGCACGCGGCCGCTTCTCGTTTCTCCTCGAATCTGTGGAAGGCGGCGAGCGGGTCGGCCGCTACTCATTTATCGGTACCGAGCCCTTCCGAGTGATGGCCGCAAACCACGAGGACGGCGACCCGCTCCTCGAGATCGAGGCGGAGCTCGCGCGTTATCGAGCGGTGCCGGTCCCCGGCCTACCGCGATTCCACGGTGGCGCCGTCGGGTACATCGGCTACGAGGCTGTCGGCCACTTCGAGCCACGCGTGACGGCTGCAGAGCGGGACGCCCTGGGCGTTCCAGAGTCGTGGCTGATGTTCACGGACACGCTGCTGGTGTTCGACCACCTGATGCACACGATCAAAGTCGTTTCGCACGTGCGCCTCGATGGCGACATCGACTCCTCGTACCAGCAGGCGCAGTGGAAGATCGAGCAACTGATCGGGCGCCTGTCACAGCCGCTGGCTGCGCTGCCGTACACGCCCGTGCATTCGCCAACCGGGCGCGCGGTACTTTCGAACTGGGACCGCAACGAGTACTTGCGGGCTGTCGAGCGCTGCAAGGAATACATCTACGCCGGGGACGTCATCCAGGTGGTGCTCTCGCAGCGCTTCTCCCGCGAGACCGGCGCGCACCCCTTCGAGGTATACCGCAGCCTGCGCGCGATCAACCCGTCGCCATACATGTACTTCCTGCAATTCGACGACACCTACATCGTGGGCGCTTCGCCAGAATTGCTGGTGAAGATCGAAGATGGCCGGGTGGAAAACCACCCGATCGCGGGGACGCGTCCTCGAGGCGCGAACGCCCTCGAGGACGCGCGGCTCGCCGAAGAGCTGAGCCACGACCCGAAGGAATTGGCGGAGCACGTGATGCTCCTCGACCTGGGTCGCAACGATGTTGGTCGCGTCTCGGAGCCCGGGAGCGTGAAGGTCACCCAGCAGTTCGACCTGGAGTACTACTCGCACGTCATGCACCTCGTCAGTCACGTCGAGGGTCGCCTGCGCGCCGACGTCTCGCCCTACGAGGCGCTGCGCGCGAGCTTCCCGGCGGGCACCGTGTCGGGGGCACCAAAGATCCGTGCCATGGAGATCGTGGCGGAGCTGGAACCGGACCGTCGAGGCCCGTACGCGGGAGCGGTTGGCTTCTTCGACATGTCGGGGAACCTCGAGACCTGCATCACGATTCGGACACTGGTGATGAAGGACGGCTGGGCGCACGTCCAAGCCGGTGGCGGCATCGTGTACGACTCGGACCCCGTGAAGGAGTTCGAAGAGACCGAGCACAAGTCGAGAGCGCTGCTGCGCGCCATCGATGATGCCGAGCGTGGCGAAGGTGGCGCGCCCGCCGGAAGCCTGGGCTACTGATGCCACCCGAGATCGCCGCCGCCGCGCTCCTGGTCCGCGAGGACGGCCGCGTGCTGCTTGTTCAGCACCACGAGACCCACGCGGAGTTCGCGGGCCACTGGTCGCTGCCGATGCACGAGATCCGCGAGGAAGAAGTCGCCGAGGAGTCGCTGGAGCGCCTGCTCCGCGAGGTTCTGCACATCGAGCCCGGTCCCTACGAGTTCGCCGAGACCGTGTACGTGACCAGCGAAAACGGCGCCGCCTACATCGTCAACGTCTTCACCTGCATCGACTGGACCGGTGATCCTCGCTACGGCGACCGCGTGTACGCGGATGCGGCCTGGGCCCAGCCCTCGGCGCCCGGGGCCATGTCGGTGCAGCCCGACGTGCGGACCTTCCTCTGCAAGGCGTTCGAGGGAGAGGACGAGGACAAGGCCGGTATCGAGGGAGCGAGCGCCGAGTCGGTCGGAGACGCACTCACGGCGTCACGCCTCGATCTGATGTACGCCTACAACTCGATCCCGGCACAGTGGCGGGACCGCGCGCTGGAGGGCGGATGGGTGCCGGTCGACGTGCTGGCGCACGCCGCCGCCGTCGAGGCGTACTACCTCGAGGAAGCGCTACGGCTGATGTCGCCGGGCCACACCTGGCGCGCTTTCAACAGCGACCAGTGGGAGGCCGACTACCGCGCCCGCCCGCCCGAGACGTTCGCGTCCGTACACACGCGCCTCGACGAGGTGCGTGCCGTGACGCACGCGTGGTTGGAGACGGCAACGCCGGAGCAACTGGCGACGTTCGGCAACCACCCGGAGCGAGGCGTCACCACGGTCGCGGACCGCATCGACAAGATCGCGCGCCACGAGCGCGAGCACGCCGCGCAGCTCGTACGCATGCGCGACGCCGCGCAACTCCTCGGCGGCGCGACCGAGCCCATGCCCAGCCGCAGCGACGGCTAACAGAACCAGGAGAACCCCAGCATGCTGCTGCTTATCGACAACTACGACTCGTTCACATTCAACCTCTACCAGTACCTCGCAGAGCTCGGCGCGGACGTCGAGGTGCACCGCAACGACGAGATCACTGTCGAGGACTGCCTCGCGATGCGGCCAGACCACATCGTGATCTCGCCGGGGCCCTGCTCCCCGAGTGAGGCTGGCATCTCGGTCGACCTCGTGCGACGTGCAGCGGGGACGGCGCCGCTCCTCGGCGTGTGCCTGGGTCACCAGAGCATCGGTGAGGCGTTCGGCGGGGTAGTGCGCTCCGCGGGCGAGATCATGCACGGCAAGACCTCGATGGTGACGCACGACGGGAAGGGCGTCTTCGAAGGACTGCCGAACCCGTTCGAGGCGATTCGCTACCACTCGCTCGCCATCGTGCCTGAGAGCATGCCGGCCGTGCTCGAGGTAACCGCTCGGGCGGAGAGCGGCGTGATCATGGGCGTGCGCCATCGGACGCTGCCCGTGGAGGGTGTGCAGTTCCACCCGGAGTCGATCATGACGAAGATGGGACATGACCTGCTGCGGAACTTCCTGCACATGCGCGTCCCCGAGGCGGTGGCACGATGATCCGCGAAGCCATCATCGCCCTCGTCGACGAAGGCCGGCACCTCAGCGAGGGCGAAGCCGCGGAGGTGATGCGCGAGATCATGGACAGCGCAGCCACCGAGGCACAGTTCGGGGCGTTCGTGACCGCGCTCCGCCTGCGAGGCGAGAACGTCGATGAGATCACGGGCATGGCGAAGGTCATGCGCGAGAAGTCGCTGCACGTCGACATTGCGAAGCGGCCCCTTCTCGATACCTGCGGCACGGGTGGATCATCGAGGAAGGTGTTCAACGCCTCGACGGCCGCCGCGTTCGTCGCCGCCGCCGCCGGCGCGACCGTCGCCAAGCACGGCAACCGTGCGATGACCTCGAAGTCGGGTGCCGCCGACCTGCTGGAGGCGCTGGGGGCGAACATCGCGCTCACGCCGGAGCAGGTCGCCGCCACTATCGAGCAAACGGGCGTCGGCTTCATGTTCGCGCCCACCTTCCATCCCGCGATGAAGTTCGCAGGGCCGTTGCGCCCGCAACTGGGTATCCGCACGGTCTTCAACATCCTCGGCCCGCTCACCAACCCGGCCGGCGCCAACTGCCACGTCATGGGTGCCGCCAGCGCCGAGCTGGCCGAGCGGCTTGCGCAGGTGCTCGCACGCCTCGAGATGCGGCACGCGCTCGTGGTGGCCGGAAGCGACGGGCTCGATGACATCACCATCACCGGCCCCACCTCGGCCTTCGAGGTGCGGGGCACCGAGGTCACCGCGCGAACCATCACCCCGACCGAAATGGGACTGACGACACACGCGTTCGCGGACATCGAGGGCGGTACACCCGAGGAGAACGCCGCAATCCTGCGGGCGGTCCTCCGAGGCGATGGACCGCCCGCCGTCCGCGACCTCATCCTCGCGACGGCGGGCGCAGGGCTCTACGTCACGGGCCTCGCGAGCGGCCTGAAGCAGGGCGTTGAGCTGGCGAAGCGCGCCATCGATAGCGGCGACGCTGCTGCTCGACTTGGCGCGTTCGTGGAGGCCACACGTCGCGTGTCGGCGGCAGGCAATAGCCGGGCAGTCTCGCGATGACCTCCACGAACAGCGATCCGACGCGCGAGACGGGCACCGTGCTCGACCGTATCGTCGCGCAGCGCCGGGAGCAGCTCACGCTCGACCGCGCCGCCGTGCCGCAGGCCGTCCTCGAGACGCGCATTGTGTCGATGCCCCCGGTGATCGACTTCGCCGCGCGGCTCCGGGAGGGCGCTACAAAGAGCCCCGCTGGCGCACGGCTGCGACTGGTCGCCGAGATCAAACGTGCCTCGCCCTCGAAGGGAGTCTTCGACGCCAGCCTCGACGCGGGTGGGCAGGCGCGGCGCTACGCGGAGGCGGGCGCGGCGGCGGTCTCGGTGCTCACCGAGCCTGCGTTCTTCCAAGGCAGTCTCGCAGACATCGAGGCGGCGCGGGCAGCGTTCGGCGACGACAGTGGACGGCCGGCGCTGCTGCGCAAGGACTTCCTCTTCGACGCCTACCAGGTCATCGAGGCACGCGTGGCGGGCGCGGACGCGCTGCTGCTGATCACGATGATGCTGCAGCCCTCGGCGCTGGCGGAACTGCTGGCGCTGACGCATGCGACGGGCCTCGAGGCGCTGGTCGAGGTACATGACGAGGCCGAGCTCCGCACAGCCCTGGATGCTGGCGCGCGCGTTGTTGGTGTGAACAACCGCGACCTGCGCACCTTCGCGGAAGACCTTGCGACCTTCGAACGGCTCGGAGCCCTCGTGCCCGCTGGCATTACGCTGGTCGCCGAGTCGGCGATCAAAACCGCCGCCGACGCAAGACGCATGGCCGAGGCAGGCGCGCACGCCGTGCTCGTCGGCGAGGCGCTGGTGCTCTCTGGGGATATCGAGGCGAAGGCGCGCGAACTGACGCTGGCACCCACCGAGGCGCCCTCGGGAGGTACGCGATGACCATGGTGAAGATCTGCGGCAACCGGACTCCCGCCGATGTGCTGGCTGCTGCCGAGTCCGGCGCCGACTTTGTCGGCATGGTATTCGCGAAATCGAGGCGACGCGTGGACATCGCGGAGGCGCAGGCGATGGTCCGCGCCCTCGGACGCCCGCTGTACGAGCACGAGATGGACGTGCCGCCGCCCAACCAGCCGCACGTCCGCGAGCAGATCGACGAGTGGTTCCGCCACGGCGCACAGGTTATCGAGGCACACCTGCGCGTGAAGCGTCCGCTGACCGTCGGAATCTTTGCCGATCAAACCGTCGAGGAAGTCAACGAGATCGCCCTCGAAACCGGCATCGACCTCGTGCAGCTCTCCGGCGACGAGTCGTGGGAAGAGTGCTTGCTGGTGGCGCGGCCGGTGATCCAGGTGGTGCACGTGTCGCCGCTCGATTCGCCCTCGGACCCGCTGGCGCAGATCGAGCCCGGGTTCGCTCTCGCGCTCCTCCTCGATTCCGCGCATGGCGCATATCGAGGCGGCAGCGGCCAGACGTTCGACTGGGACGTGGCCCGCGAGGTGGCCGCCCGCCTGCCGCTCCTGCTGGCGGGCGGCCTCACCACCGAGAACGTCGGCGAGGCGATCCAGCGAGTACGTCCATGGGCAGTCGATGTGTCAACGGGGACCGAGACCGATGGCCGCAAGGACCACGAGCGTGTGCGGGCCTTCATCGAGGCCGTGCGCGCGGCGGCCTGAGTAGTACGCAGCAAGTGCAAGAGACCAGACAGGTGGCGACGTGACATCGAGCCAGGTATCCCGGCCAGCGGCCCTCCCAGACGGACGCGGCCACTTCGGCGAGTTCGGCGGCAAGTTCGTCCCGGAGACGGTCATGCCCGCGCTCACCGAACTCGAAGGCGCGTACGCGGAGGCGCGCGCGGACGCCACCTTCCAGCAAGAGCTCGACCATCTCCTCGAAACGTACGTGGGACGGCCGACACCGCTGACGCGCGCGCATCGCCTCGAGGAGACGCTCGCCACGCGCGCCCGCATCTACCTCAAACGGGAGGACCTGGCGCACACCGGGGCACACAAGATCAACGCGGCCATCGCGCAAGGACTGCTCGCGAAGCGGATGGGAAAACGCCGCATCGTCGCGGAAACGGGGGCCGGCCAGCACGGCGTGGCGACGGCGACCGTCTGCGCGCTCCTCGGGCTTACCGCCGTCGTCTACATGGGCGCCGAGGACATCCAGCGCCAGTCGCTCAACGTCTTTCGCATGAAGCTCCTCGGTGCCGAAGTGCGGCCGGTCGAGGCGGGCTCGCGCACCCTCAAGGACGCCACCAGTGAGGCGATTCGCGACTGGGTCACCAACGTCCGCGACACCTACTACCTGATCGGCAGCGTGGTGGGTCCGCACCCCTATCCGGCGATGGTGCGCGACTTCCAGAGCGTGATCGGAAACGAGACCCTCGAGCAATTACACGCCGTCGAGGGCCGCGCGCCGACAATCGCTATCGCCTGCGTCGGCGGCGGCTCGAACGCGATCGGCATGTTCTACCCCATGCTCGACGAAGCAGTGCGGCTCATCGGGGTGGAAGCGGCCGGCGAGGGACTCGAGGGACGCCACGCGGCACCCCTCAACGCCGGGCGTCCGGGCGTGCTGCACGGCGCGAAGTCGTACCTGTTACAGGACCAGTTCGGGCAGGTGCTGGAGGCACACTCGATCTCTGCCGGCCTCGACTACCCGGGAGTGGGCCCAGAGCACTCGTGGCTGAAGGTCACGGAGCGCGCGGAATACGGCTCCGTCACGGACCTCGAGGCGCTCGCAGCACTGCAACACCTCAGCCGCGCCGAGGGGATCATCCCGGCCCTCGAGTCGGCGCACGCGGTGGCTCACCTCATGAAGATCGCACCGACACTGATCCCGGACGACCTCGTGGTCGTGAACGTGAGCGGCCGAGGTGACAAGGACATGGGCACCGTCGCCAGCGCCCTCGGCGTCACGCTGTAAGGTCAGGACAGAGCGCGCCTCGCCTCGATGACCGCGTGGATCCGAGGCGGGTAGTTTCCGCAGACGCCGTCGACGCCCGCCTCAAACATCCGCTCGATGTCCGCGGCGTCATCGACAGTCCAGGTGAACACCAGCAGCCCCCGAGCGTGCGCCTCGCTCACCAGCTCCCTGGTGACCATGCGGTGGTCGAGGCTGACTGCCACGAAGCCGGAACGCAGGCATTCCTCGAGGGGTGAGTCGTAGCCGAAGCGCCCGACCGAGCCCCGATCCATGTTGAGCGCGACCGGCACCTCCGGTAGTGCACGTCGCGCCTCGCGCCCCACCTCCGGATCGAAAGCCCATACCCAGCAGCGAGCCGCCGCATCGAGGCGGCGCACGGCACGCGCCACAGCCTCTCCAAGGCCGCGCTCCTGCAGTTCGATGCAGAGCGCGACGTGATCGACCGCCGCGAGCGCCTCCTCGAGCGTAGGAACGCCAAGCGAACGCGCCTCGACGGCGGTCAGGGTCGACAGGGCTCACTGGTCTACGTGTGTGCGTTCGAGGCTGGCATCGTGGAGGAGCAGCGGGGCGCCGTCATTTGAAGCGCGTACATCAATCTCGATGCCGTCGACGCCCTCGGCAAGCGCCGCGGCGATCCCCTCAAGGGAGTTCTCAGGAGATGCGCCCATGTTGGTGCGATGCGAGATCACGAGTACATCCGCCATCGAGGTGACCATGCGGCATCAGGCGACGACGAGCGGGATATACATCTCGGCAGCCGTCAAGCCCGAGTGGTGCGACGGCTGCTGCAGCGCGCGACGGTTCCCATCGGGCGGCACGTAGCCGAGCACCTCGATGCCGAGCGAGATGGCGACGAAGTCACCGAGTCGGCGGCGCGTCTCGTCAGCAAGCGCGCCGGGACCCAGGAGTTCGATCGCCTCGACCTCGGCCGGGGTGAGGAGGACAAAGTGCTCGCCGTAGCGAGCGCGGAACTCGTCGGCGAACGCCTCGGCGTGCCCGGGCAGCAGGTGGAACGAGGGCACCCGCATGTCACCGGACGGCATCGTACGGAAGTGCGAGGCGATGGGGTCGGTCGAGCGCAGCCGGTGTCGCTGCTCGTCGGGCACCGCGGCGTGGCCGTGGTCCGAGGTGACCACAATGCGCGCCCGCCCGTCGAGGTGGTTCGCCAGCCGGCTCAGTCCGGCGTCCATCCCGAGGAGCGCCGTCTGCGCCTCCACCGAGTCGGGGCCGTGCTCGTGCTCCGCCGCATCGAAGTGGGAGAAATAGAGGTACGTGTAGGTCGGTCCAGCCGACTGCAGCACGTGATCGGAAGCCGCCTCGAAACCCTCACGGTACGACCCATAGCCCACAGACGGGTGCCCCCCGGTCTGGTAGCGCGAGTACACGGTGCCTGCGATGCGCTTCGGCTGCACGCAGCGCACGTCGCGAGGGCAGGCGCCCCAGAGCGCCGGCAGCGGAAAGGCCGTCTCCGCTTCAACGCCGAGATCGGTGAGCGGCACGTCGTCAGATCGACGGAGGTAGGGGAGTATCGTCGCGCTCGCCTCAATGGACGGGAGGTAGGTCCACCACCCGGTGACGGAGTGCCGCGCCGGCCACTCGCCCGTCGCGAAGGACGTGAGAGCGACCGCTGTCGTCGAGGGAAACGGCGTCTGCAGCGTCTGGCGAAGGTGCGAGCGGAGGAATTCTGCACCCTCCTCGCGCTCGAGGTGGGCGGCGCCGAGGCCATCGATCAGGACCAGCACAATGTGCTCGGACTCCCCGACTTCGGCGGCGAGAGCACGCGAGACCTCGGTGCTGTGTACGCCTGGTACGCCCGCGAGCTCCGCTATCCCCCGCGCAAGGTCAACGAGGTTCGGCGTGTCCGCGGAGGGGCGCACGAGTTCACCGGCTTCGAAAGCCGCGAGCAGTCGGTCGACATCGCTCAAGAACGCCGCCTCGTTTCGCCTCACGGCGCGCCCTCAGGAGAGAGCTGCCGCACAGTATGGCCACGCTACCCGGCAGGTGGGCCCTCGAAGTCCGCCGTCCGCTGCGTCTACGAAGCGAAGCCGAACGCGCCGCGGCTGCGCAGCTCCTCAATCTCCGGCCACGCGTAACCGGCCTCCAGCAGAACCTCCTCGGTATGCGCGCCAAATACTGGCCCGAGGCTGCAAGTCTCGGCCGGCGTCTTTGAGAGGTACACGGGCGAACCAACGACCGGCCACTCACGACCCTCGTCATCGGTGACGTGCACGAGATAGTCATTAGCCCACGCCTGCTCGTCGGAGCCAATCTCGAGGTAGTCGGCGACGGGCTGGACCAGAAGGTCACGGGCGTGAAAGAGTCGCATCCACTCGTGGCGCAGTTTCGTCGCGAAGATCGCGTCCATCTTCGCTATCACCTCGCGGTTACGCAGTGCGCTGTCGGGCGCGGTGCGATACGGGTCGGCGGCCAGATCCTCGGAGTCCATAACGTCGCAGAACTGCGCCCACCACTTGTCTGCAGGCAGCGCCCCGATCATGAACCACTTGCCGTCGCCCGCCTGGAAGTGCGTCCACGTTGGCGGACGCTCCTCGCGAGGACGTGGTGGCGTCATCGCACCGCTCCAGAGGCCGCCGGTGATCGAGTACGACTGGATGCACATCTGCGAGCCGTAGAGCGAGGTATTGACCTCTTGCCCCTCGCCGCTGCGTTCCCGGTGCAGCAACGCTAGGACAATGCTGTACCCGGAGACGATCGCGCCGACGTGGTCCGCCTGTGGTAACGAGGCCGCCATTGGCTCGCCATTCGCGAGGATATTCGCGGCCATGAACCCACCCCGTGCCTGCGCCAGCGTATCCATCGCACCGGTGTGTTGGTCAGGACCGAGGTGACCACAGCCCGAGGCAGTAGAGTAGATGATGCTGTGGTTATGTGTCGTCAGCGAGTCGTAGGTGATGCTCAGGCGCTCCATCGCACCGCCGCGCAGGTTGTTATGGAAGACATCGGCGTCCGCCACGAGGCGCCACAACACCTCGAGACCAGCTTCCGACTTCAGGTCGAGCGTGATCGAGTGCTTGCCTCGATTCAGGGCGTCGAAGTAGGCGCGGCGCGGGCTGTCGGGCTCGGGCGCCCCCAGGCCGCGCGCGGACCGGGATTCGAGTACGACTCGATCTTGATTACGTCCGCACCCATGTCGGCGAGCATGGCGGTGGCGTAGGTCCCCTGCTGCCAGATGGAGAGATCGAGGACGCGGTAGCCAGCCAGCGGTCCGGTCACATGGCACCTCCTGCGCCGGGCGACAAGGGCGCTCGCCGTTCGCGAGCGCCCGGAGGTGCGTATTCTGCCACGCAAGGCGAACGGTGAGGCGCCTCGATGACGGCTCCGCTGGTACGATCGAATCTGCCAGCGCCCGCACCGCCTCGCGAGGGTTCAGCCCTCGGTTCCACTCTGGAGCTCACGCATGTCGTTTCAACGCACCCTGCATCGAGTGGTGATCACCGGCCTCGGGGCCGTCACGCCCATCGGGAACACCATCGCCGAGTTCTGGGAAGGGCTCGCCTGCGGGCGCAATGGCATCGGCCGCGTCAGCACGTACGACCCCTCCGAGCACCCCGTACAGATCGCGGGCGAGGTGAAGGGCTTCGACCCCGAGGCGTACATGGACCGCAAGTACGCCCGCCGCACCGGCCGTTTCGCGCAGTTCGCCGTGGCGGCCTCGAAGCAGGCGCTCCAGGACTCTGGCCTCGTGATCGACGCCTCGAACCGCGACGACATCGGCGTGGTCATGGCCACATCGGGCGACTGCTTCAACATGGGCCCCGAGTGGGACGTGCTCACGCAACGCGGCGCGAACCGCGTCGATCCGCTGATCATCACCCGCATGGGCCAGCACATGGGCGCGGCGCGGGTCGGCCGCGAACTGGGGATCCGAGGCCCAAACACCACCATCAACACCGCGTGTGCCTCTGGTACGGACGCCCTCGGCCACGCCTTGAACCTGCTGCGGCTCGGGCAGGCGCGTGCACTACTAGCCGGTGGCGCCGAGGCGATGATCACGCCGCTGTCGCTGTCCTCGATGGGGCGCCTGGGCGCGCTGTCGCACAACAACGCCGACCCGGAGCACGCCAGCCGGCCATTCGATGCGAATCGTGACGGCTTCATCCTCGGCGAGGGCGCCGGCGTGCTGATGCTCGAAACCGAGGAGTCAGCCATCGAGCGCGGTGCGCGCATCTACGGCGAACTCGCAGGCGTCGGCTGGTCCTTCGACGCAACAGACGACGCCGCTCCGGACGCCGACGGTCAAGCGCTGGCAATGCTCCGTGCGATGCGTGACGCCGACATCGAGGCGACGGAGGTCCAGTACCTCAACGCACACGGCACCAGCACTCCGTACAACGACAAGACGGAGACGCAGGCGATCAAGCTCGCGCTGGGCGAGGCGCAGGCGAGGCGCATCGCGATGTCGTCCACGAAGTCGATGACTGGCCACCTCGCCGCGGGCGCAGGCGGCATCGAGGCGGTGGCGGCGGTGCTAACCATGCACCACGGCCTCATCCCGCCGACGATCAACTACGTGACGCCGGACCACGAGTGCGACCTTGATGTGGTCCCGAACGTGGCTCGGAAAGCCGACCTGCGGGTAGTGATGTCGAACTCGTTCGGCCTCGGCGGCCAGAACGCCTCGGCGGTGTTCCGCCGTTACGAGGGGTAGAGCGCACTCAGTTCCCGAGGCGCATCCCGAGCGAGAACTCGCCCGACCACTCCTCGGACCCCACCAGCACCACGGCCGCGATCGGCATGAGGGTGGCACCGAGGCCAATCGAGTCCTCGATGATGAACTGGGCCTCGATGCGTGTGGCGCCGGTTTCGGGGTCAGTGGTGACCGAACCAGCCATCGCGGCCGCGTGGAACTCGCTGTCGCCCTCGATCACGGTGAGGAAAGAATCGGCGGCTTCGAGGGCAATAAAGTCGCGGGCGCGCCGCCAGCCGAACCCTGCCTCGATGGTCGCGGCGCCTGCCTCGCCTGCCTCGCCCGCCTCGCCCGCAAGCTCGACGCGCACCCGCCCATCGAGGAGATCCTCGCGGTCAGTGACTTCGCCTCGCGCCACCCATACCTGGTCGGTCATCGAGGGAGTGTAGCCGCCAACGCACGGGCCTACGCCGCCCGGGCAGTAGCAGCCGTCTCAACCGGCGGGACGACCCGGCCGAGTCGCGCCATCGGGCGCTCGAAGCCCGGCAATTGGTACATCACGTTGCCGCACTGCACGCACGAGTAGTAGCTGTCGCAGATGTCGTCGACGCGTGACAGATCGCCCTGGCAGCGTGGACAACCCTTTTCATGACTCGCATCACCTGCTCCCCTCTTACGAGGAACAGTCTCTAGCCGAGGCATGACAGGGCGATTGAGGAGGTGTGATCGGCGTATGAATTCGCCCACCAATCACATGAGAGCTAGCCGTGAGTTCAGGCGCGGTGCTTGCTATCGGGCCGGGTGATGAACCACAGCGCCGCGGTCGCGACCAGCGAGGTGGCCACGCCGGCGAGCACTGCCGCCGACGTCGTCGAAGACACGTATCGGCCGCGAGGATGATGGCGCTGGATGTCGCGGCGCGGAACCCGTTCGACGGCGCGTACGCGTCGTGTGAACGCCGGAGGGGCGTGTCGAGGCGGAATGCCGCGCCAGTCTGCGGCGGGGGGCGTCGTAGGCGCGACCTCGAACGCCGTGCCGTTCAGAGTGCCCATGCCATTCGCGCCACTCGCCCCGCTCAAGTGTTGCCTCGGGGCTTCCTCGGGCGCTTCCATCCACGTGACATCGGAAGGCTCTTCGGGCGTCGGCGTCGGCAGCGAGGTGACGGGGCGAGGTGTAGCTCCAAGTGCAGATACAACTGCGGACGGCTCGCCCAGATAGCCTCGGGGACGTGCGGAGGACGCCACGGCCGGGGCTGTCCTCGACGGTGGGGGTGGTGGCATCTCGCCCATGTAGGAGCGCGGCTGGCGGCGTCGCAGCACCGCTACGTCGGCCACCTCCTCGGTGGGAGGCGCTTCGGCCGCGGGCTCGGGTGGCGCCGCGGCGAGCGGCGCGTGGAGCGGTTCGACATCAGAGGACGCAGGCGGGGAGGACGTCGTGATCGTCGCAACGGGCGCCGGCTGAGGCTCCATCACGGCCTCGCTGCCCACCGCCGGGACGGGCTCCACCACCGGCGGCATGGGGGCGGTGGGGCCCTCGGTGGGCGGAGCCGCGGGCGCACGCGCCCCACCGGCAGCCATCGAGGTGTGAGACGGCGGCTCGGGCGGCTCGGGCGGCTCGGGCTGACGCAGGCGGTGGGCAAGCGGCACGCTGTAGTCGGCTGCGGGGTGACGTGGTTGACGCGCGATGAGGATGAGGACGGCACCGGCGAGCCACATCGCCACGAAGGTGTACATGGCGATGTCATACGAGTCCGTGCGGTCGAAGACGATCGAGGCGTACAGCGGGCCGCAGGACGTCAGCATCACCGTAAACGGCAGGCCAAGACCGCGGACGGCGCCGATGTGACGTCGTCCGAAATACGACGCCCAGACGAACTCGGAGAGTGGGATCATTCCGCCGGTGCCCAGGCCCCACGCGGCGGCAAGCGCGGCAACAACCTGCCACGGTGCGTCGTGGACGGCGAGCACCAGCCCGAACGTGGAGCTACCGGCAATTGTGAAGGCGAGCGCCACCAGGTAGCGCGCGGGTACGCGCTGCATCGCGCCGCCCCAGACGAACTTGGCGAGCAGCGAGAAGAGGCCCTGCGTACTGTAGAAGTAAGCGGCCTCAGTTCTCGTGAAGCCAGCATCGACGAAGAACTGGAGCAGGTGCACGAACATCGCGGTCATGCCCGTGAGGGCGAAACCGAACGCGAGGATCAGCAGCCAGAGCTGAGGCGTGCGCACCGCCTCGCGGCGAGTGAACGAGTTGGCGAAGTCGGCGGCGGCGCGCTGCATCGCGGCGCGCCCGTGCTCGGTGTCGCTGTCGGAGGCGCGGTGGCCGTCCGGCAGCAGCCCGTAGTCCTCGGGCTGTCGCCGCATGAACACCGCGACGAACAGCAATCCGAGCGTCGCGCCGCCGAGGACGAGCCACCCCACCCGCCAGCCGTAGCCGTCGACCACCGGGCGGAGGAGTTGCGTGCCAAGCACACTCCAGCCGGATACACCCAGAGCCGCCATCGCAATCGCCCAGCCGCGACGGTCCACGAACCACTTGGAGATGGTCGCGTTGACGACAAGGTTGCCGACCATCACGTTGCCGGTGACCAGCAGGACGCCGCGCAGCGCCCAGAACTGCCACAACTCGGTGACGTAGGCGAGCAGAATGAGAGCCATCGATGAAATCAGCGTGCCGATGATGATCAGCGGCCGTGCGCCTCGGCGGTCTACCTGCGCGCCGACGAAGAACCCGAGCGCGCCCGCAATCAGCGTGCCGATGCTCGTCGGGAGAATCAGCTGGGTACGGGTCCAGCCCAGCTCTTCGGTCATGGGGCCGAGCATGAGGTTCGTGGCCTGGTTCTGACCCATGGCGACGAATTGCGCGACGACGGCGCCGATGACGATCCACCAGCCGTAGTAGACGAGCGGCCGCTTGCCCTCGAGGGGAGGCGCGGCGCTGGCGATCGTCGGGGCGTTGGTCACGATCCCTCGCAGCCCGATCCGGGACCACGCAGGCCCCTCGACGTTTCGAACGTCGTCGAGATCATCACGCTAAGAGAGGTGGCTGTCGATAGGGTGTGGATAGTTGCTCGAAGCCCGGAGCGGCGAACCAGCGTTCGAGGTAGACTGGGCAGATGCCCGAACGCACCGCCCACATGGCCATCGACTGTATGTGGCTCCGCCGCACCATCGATTCAGCGCAGAAGAACAATCCCTTCCAGACGCTGTGTTCCCACATCATCCGAGACGGCAAAGACTGTGTGGGGCCGTTCCTGGACTCCATGGAGACGCCGTGCCTCCTCTGGGAGCCGAACGCGCGCATGCTCACCAAACTGGCGGCGGAAGCGGACCGGTAACGAGCGGTAGTCCCGGCGCGGGACAATTACCACGCCTGCGCTCGCCATCTTCCTTATCCGTTCGTGATGAGCCTGTCGAACTACACCTCCTGCGTCGGCGTTCGCTGGTCGTGTTCGGGCGGCGGTAGCGCGGTCTTTCGGTGGACGGCCGTGTGGTTCGCCAGGCTCACCACGAACGGATAAGGGCGATGGAACAACTGATCTGATTTCGTAGAGCGCTGAAGGCCCGGCGCGAAGCTCTGCAGTTCGTTATCCTCGACCCCAACGAACGCGACGATCTCCCCCGACCGGCGTAACCACGTTACGGCGGAAGTCGCCTCATCGCCCTCGAACCACTGGAGGGCCGCATGATCGCCGAAGAGCCGCCGAGGGTGACCTCACCGGAGCGCACCACGCCCGAAACCCCGCTCGTCGATGCCATGGGCGGCGCCGCTCGGCACGAGATCCGCGTCGACGAGCACGGCTTTGTGGCGCTCGTCGATGTGATGCCGCGGCTTGTGCCGCAGGGCAAGACCGCCGACTTCGCCATCGTGCAGGCGGCGCGCGTCTCGTACGGCCAGGGGACGAAGCGGGTCAACGAGGACCGCGGGCTGGTTCGCTACCTGATGCGCCACCGCCACACCACGCCGTTCGAGATGGTCGAGTTCAAGTTCCACATGTCGATGCCCATCTTTGTGGCGCGCCAGTGGATCCGGCACCGCACGGCCAACGTCAACGAGTATTCGGGGCGCTACTCGATCATCCCAGACCACTTCTACGTGCCGTCCGCTGAGGACGTGCGCAGGCAGTCGGCGACCAACCGCCAGGGCGGCGAGGAGCCGATCGGGGACGCCGGCACTGCCGAGGCGTTCGTGGCCTACCTCGAGCGCGCTGTGGGGCTCTACCCGGAGTACGAGCGCCTGCTCGAAAGCGGCGTGTCAAGGGAGCTGGCGCGGATCGGCCTGCCGATCAACGCCTACACGCAGTGGTACTGGAAGTGCGACCTGCACAACATCCTGCACTTCCTCGAGCTGCGCCTCGACCAGCACGCCCAGCGCGAGATCCGCGAGTACGCCGAGGCGATGCACACGCTGATGGAGCCGATCGTCCCCGTAGCGATGGAGGCGTTCCGCGACTACCGGCTCGATGGTGTGAACCTCACCAGCCTGGAGGTGGACGCGCTACGCGCCCGCCTCCGCGGCGAGTCCGCCGACCTCGACACCACGAACTCGCGTGAGCGCGAGGAGTGGGCCGCCAAGCGCCAGAAGCTGGGGCTGGAATAGCCCCGCTCCTGATCCTTACCGATCGTGGCTAGACGCTGACGGCGGGCTTCACCATCGAGGGGTAGAAGATCGTCTGGGTCGCCTTGCGCAACTCACCTCGATGGTCGGGGTGGGCGATGGCGATGAGGTTGTCTGCGCGCTGGCGCTGGCTACGGCCACCGAGCCTCGCGATGCCGAACTCGGTCACCACGTAGTCGGCGAACGTCCTCGGCACCGTCACGAACGCGCCATCAGTCGCAAACGGCAGGATGCGCGTGATCGTGCCGCCCGTCGCCGTCGAGGGCAGCACCGTGATTGCCTTGCCGCCTTTCGACAGCGCCGCGCCAAGGTGGAACTCGGTCTGTCCGCCCGTGCCGTTGTAGATCGCGGTGCCAATCGACTCGGCGTAGATCTGCCCGGTGAGGTCGACCTGGAAAGCGTTGTTGATCGAGGTGAAGCGCTCGTGCTTCGCGATGTTGAGGATGTGGTTCACCGAGGACACGCGACGGCTCTCGAGGGGTGGGTTGTTGTTGAGCCACTCCCAGTGCTCGGGCGTACGGCCATTCACCGAGGCGGTGACGTGCAGCCCGACGTCGTAGGTCTTGCGCGAGCTGTTAAAGGTGCCGTCCATCATCAGCTGCACCACGCCCGGCGGCGTAATCTCGGAGTGCCAGCCTAGGTCCTTCTTGCCGGCGAACGCACCGCCCTCGGGAAGGTGGGTGGCCGTGCGCCCGGCGCCGATCTGACAGGTGTCGCCGTCCTGCATGATCTCGTTGACGAAGCCGGCGACGAGCTGCGACTCCTTGGTCGAGACGCGCTCGAGGAGCGGCAGGCCATCGAGGGTGGTATCGATGATGGCCGTCACCTGCGAGACGTGGATGCGCTCACCAGGGACGTCGGGAAGGAACGGGCAGACCTCGACAACCGTGATGCGTGAGCGCTCAGTCCAGTCCGCCTTGTGCCAGGCGAGACCGCCGGTACCCATGTAGCCGTTCTCGTCGGGAGGGGTGACGCTGCAATGGAAATAGTCGGCAGGCTCGTGCGACTCGGTGTCGCGGTCCCAGACGTTGATCATGTTCGAGAAGAGGCCGGGATACCAGTCGGCGCGCCTGTCAACGAGGGCGCCGCGTGCGGTCGCGCCCGCGAACACCTCGGAGGAGAGGTCGAAGCCAAGATCGGCGTACTCATCGTTGAACCACTCCTGCGAGGGGCTGGGCGAGCAAGCGATGATCTTGACGTTCATGCCCAGCTCGACCACGCGATTGAAGAGCGCCGGAAGCAGGCTGCGCGCGTCTGCGCCGATGCCGGAGCGGAGCACGTCACCAGCGCGAAGCAGCGCCGCCGCCTCTTCGGGAGTCATGTGCTTCGCGCGGAACTCGTCTTGCCAGGTCACGCCGACCCCCTCAACCACGACACCTCGAGAGTGGACGCATGATAACGCTCGCCCGGAACGGCGGGGCGCGGCCCGGGCTCGATTCCTCGGACTAGCGTTGCGGCCGGAGGAACATCGCCAGCAGACTCGTCGTCACCGAAGCCGTGAGCGCCGCAACCAGTATCGAGTTCGAAGACTGAGCCCGCGAGGCGCGCGGAGCATACAGCCTCGGCGGTGTGGCCTCGATGTGCTCCGTCGGCGCCGGGTGGAAGCGACCGACCGGCTCGCGTGAGGCCTCCACAAACGTCGGATCGAGAACGAACGCAACAGCGCCCTGAGCAACCGCATCACCCGCCTCGATGGCGCGGTGCGTGCGACCGACGGGCCGCGGCCCGCCGGCACCGTCCAGACCGTACGTCTGCGGGCGGGGCGCCCGTGAGGCAACAACCTGACGGCCAGTCAACCCGTACACGGAGGTACCGAGGTACGAGAGGGGCGCAGAAGTTGCGGCGTCCGCCGTGACGTGCGCCGCAGATGCACCACCGCGCATGTAGTCCGGCGCGGTGGCCGCGACCTCTTCACCGCTCATGTAGTCACGTCGAGGGCGGTGCAGACGCGCGGCGGCTCGCAGTGGTTGCCCGCCTGCGTCACCGGCAACGACTGCGGATCGAACGGTGGCGGGGCCGAACGACGGCAGTGCAGGCGCGGGCATGCCACCTCGACCGGGGGGAGTGGGCGCGGCGGCGGCAGAGCCACTGGGGTACCCGGCCGAGTCGGCTTCGACGTGGACCGTGCGCTTGAAGGTGTAACGAGCGTTCATCATGGTAATCAGGACGATGAAGGCGGTGATCCCCACGCCAAGGAAGATGAACGTCGTCTTTGCCGTGATGAGGTCGGCGACGACACCCATCGGACCGGACATCAGCGGGAACAGGCTGAATGTGAGCATGTACACGCTCATGACCCGGCCGTAGTACTCCGGACGTGTCTCCGACATGATCATCGTGTTGTTGAGCGTCTGGTAGGTCGTCGAGAACAAGCCAACGGCGAGCAGCGCCACGAGCGCGCCGCTGTAACCGAAGAATATCGATCCGAGGCCGAGCGCGGCGAGCGATAGCCCGAAGCCGAGGCCCACGATCGCCTGCAACAGCGGTTTACGGGAGAACTCGGTCAGCGCGGCGATCCCGATCGAACCGACGATGGCGCCGATGCCGGTGACGGTGAACATGAAGCCGTAAGCGCTCGGATGGAGCCCAAGCTCGGCGACGGCAAACCCGGGAAGCAACGAGATGTACGGCATCCCGAGCAACGTGGGTACGAAGGCCATGAGCATCAGGAGAAGCATGGTGCGGGAGGAGCCGATGAACTTCAGGCCGAGACCGATCTCCGCGAAGATGCCGCCGCGGTTCTTGGCGCCGGCGAGGTGTCCGGTGCTCGGAGGGAGCAGCAGGGTCAGCCCAACGACAAAGAGGAGCATGAACGCCTGCGTGTAGTAGGCGGACTCGACGCCCCACACACCGATCATGACCCCGGCCAGTGCCGGACCGACGATGCGCGTCGCGTTCATGCCGACGTTGTTCAACGCGATGGCGTTCATCAGCGCATTTTGCGGGACAAGCTCCGCGACCAGCGCCTGCCGAGCAGGCATGTTGAACGCGAACAGTGTGCCCTGCGCCAGACCGAGGCCGAACAGCCAGGGGATCGAGATCTGCCCCGTGGTGATCAAAATCGCGTTCAGCAGTGAGAGGGCACCGGTACCCGTCTGCGAGACCAGGATGACATTCCGCTTGTTCACGCGATCGGCAACCGCGCCGCCGATGAGCGAGAAGACGAGCTGGGGGATGCCCCACGCCATCATCGTCACGCCGACCATCGTGTAACTGCCGGTGAGCTGGTAAGCGAGCAGGCCGCGCGCGACCTGCTGCATCTGCATTCCCATGAATGAGAAGACCTGCGAGAACCACAGAATGCGGTAGTTCCTGTGCTTCAACGCCACGAAGGCCTTGAGCAGCGAGGGCTTGTTCTGCCTCGTGGCGCCGCCAGGTCCGCGGCGGATCGCCGCACCACCCTCGAAGCCCATAGTTGCCTCCGTGCCAGCACGCCGCGAGAGGGCGCGCATGTGTCGTTAGGTACAGCCTAATTCGTTACCAACTCTTCCGTCAACGTGAGAGTTCGAGGATTGGGCTTGCCGGACCGTCCGGGCCACGCCTCGGAGCGCAGCGGAGGCGCGGATTGCGGATTGCGGATTGTCGAGCGGCCTGCGGGGTGAGTAGGATGGGCCACCAGCCCTCGTAGGACGCACTGGAGCAGTCATGGAACCTGACGAGAAGACGCTCAAAGAGTGTGCGGACTGGGTCGCAGAGCAGGTCAGCGAGGAGCTAGGGGGCTTTGTCTCCTCTGAGCTCGTCGACCTGGTCATCGAGCTGGACATGGGAGTGCGCGCGGAACTCAACGATGCGCGCATCGATCACCGGACGATGTCGGAGCACCTGATCCCACGCCTCGAGGCGGCGGGCGCGCCGGTCAAGACGGGCGGCGTCACCCGCGAACTCGTGGAGGAGATCCTGCACTGGCTGGACGAGGCGCTGGCTATGGCGGGTTACTCGCGCGACGTGCGCCGCTAGACGCCCTCGACCTCGGCGCGGATCGCCTTCATCCGCCTCACGTTTTCGAGATCGGGGCCGTCATCGCCAAAGCCCGGCACCTCGAGGAGCATCGCGTTCGCGGTGATCTGCGGGACGCGCCGGATCGCATCGAGCCACACCCGAAACCCCTCGGTACCGATGTGCCCTTCACCGATGTTCGCATGTCGGTCGCGCTGATCGCCCAGCCCCATCTTTGAGTCGTTGAGGTGCCACACCGCAAGGTTGTGCAGCCCGACCTCGCGATCGAACTCCTCGAGCATCGCCTGGACACCGTCGGGAGTCGCGAGATTATAGCCGCCCGCGAAAGCGTGGCAGGTGTCCACGCAGACCTGTAGCCGCTGGTTCGACACCGCCCTGAGCACCGTCCCCAGCTCGGGGAAGTCACGGCCAATCGTCCCGCCGTGGCCCGCGGCATTCTCAAGGGCGAGCACCGTGTCGCCGGGAGCGCCCTCAAAAATGCGCTCAATGGCGCTCGCGACCTGACTGAGCGCCGACTCGAGGCCCGCACCTTTGTGAGAGCCGGTGTGCAGGACCACGCCACGAGCCCCGGCACGCTCGGCCACCGTCAGCGCGTTCACGACGGCAGCGACGGACTTCTCGAGCTGCTCCTCGCTCTCCGTGGCCAAGTTCACGAGATAGATGCAGTGCGCCCAGACCTCGCCAAGGCCAGCAGCGGCATGCGCCTCACGGAACTTCAGATACGCCTCCGGCGTGTGGTTCGTCGGGCGCCAGTTCTGAGGCGCCGAAGGGAAGATCTGGAGCGCCTCCGCCTCGATAGCGACGGCGCGATCCACGGCCTTCCACAGGCCTCCTGAGGACGAAACGTGGGCGCCTACCTGGAGATGCTTCACCGGCCCGCCTCACAGATTCAAATCTGGTGCCCGGATCGTACCAAGCCCCTACGAAGCCGCTCGATTACCCCTACGGGTTTCCACGCGGGTGCCGATGGTGAGAGATAGGAACCCGGCAGCAGTGAGGACACGCCCATGCCTGACACTCGATGGCACGCGCCACTGAGCGCGTACGGCAGCGCGCTGGTCGCCATCGACGATGTGCGGGCGACCCACGCCACCACACTTGTACTTCAGGAGATGGGCCTCACGGTGGACGTGGTGGCCGATCTACCGTCCGCCCTCGACTGGGTGGAGGCCGCCGACTACGAGCTGGTGGTATGCGCAGCGCGAGTACGCGCGGCGTCAATGGATTTTGCAAGGCGGCTGCGTTATTTCACAAACGACACGCGTCTACTGATGTTCGCCGAAGCGGGGTTTGACGGCGCGGGCTTCGAGGAACTGGGCGTCGAGGTCCTGGCGGCGCCGGTGGACGTGAATCGCCTGATCGAGCGCGTCTGGCCGTCGGTCGCCTGAGCTCATTGCGGCCCACGTAGCCCCACTCCCCTCGTAAATATTCGAGTTCAGCGGCGGCGAAAGACTCCCTCCGCGAAGCCCTACCCCTTGCGTGTACAACGGCTGATTAGTACGTTCTCTCGCGTCTCACCGCATGTCGCGGTCGAGCAGCCAGTGATGCGAAAGAGGGGACAAGCGTATGTCGGAAAAGAAGTTCCGCCGGATCCGTATGGCGATCGCAATTGGCGTTGGCTTGGCGCTGATCCCAGCAGCCATGTTTGCCGCCACCGCGGTGCAGCCGATTGACGGGCTCGCCGGTGTGATCCGCGAGCAGGCGACCGCCACAGTCGCCGCGACTGCCAAGGCCGCCCCCAAGTCCGGCACCGGTGGCGCCCTAGGCCAGGAGTCCAGCAGCAACACGATGACGATCGTCCTTCTTGTTGCGGCTGTCGCCTCGATCGCCGTCACTGGCCGGATGGTCACCCGCCGCCGGTAACTAGGAGCGCATCAGCGCTGGCCGGCCACGTGACACACAACGAGGGCCCGCGGTTGCGGGCCCTCGTTGTGTGTGGCGTGGCCGGCCAGCCCGCAACGTGACGACGGCCCTCAGGTATCAACGCCCAACCCGCCGCCGCGAGCATGAACACACACATTGCCCGTGCACCTGACCGATGCTAGATTCGCGCTGACCGGAACCGCAGGAGGTCCGACGTGGCGTACACGATCATCGAAACGTGCATCGGGTGTACCGCCTGCACAAACAAGTGCCCGGTGGAGGCGATCACCGGCCTCCGCAACGAGTTGCACATCATCGATGACGCGCTCTGTATCAACTGCGGGGCCTGTGGTGCTGTCTGCCCGGTCGAGGCCATCCTCGATGACGTAGGTGACATCTGCCGGACCTTCCCCAGACGCGAATTACCACTGGCGAAGATCATCGAGGAAAACTGCATCGGCTCCGGCTGCGAGCTATGCATCAACATCTGCCCCTTCGAGGCGCTGTCGTTGCAGGATGCGCCCAACAGCCACGACTTCTTCGGTATCGCGACCGTTGACCCCCGAAAGTGCGTGGGCTGCCGGCTCTGCGAGCAGGCCTGTGGATGGGGCTCGATCTACATCGACCCGCCGCGCGAGATGTTGAAGCGCGCCGTGTACCCGCTGGAGATCCTGACGCCGAAGAAGGGCAAGCGCGCGCAAGAGGCTGTCGCCGCAGCAGCACGCAACTAACTCGCCTGACGCAACCGGCCTCGGCACCGGAGCTCTGGACATCATGCTCGGACAACCCACGGCCTTGCGCGTGCATCGCCTGCGCGAGCGCGCGCGCCTGCCACAGCGGCAGACCGCGCTCGCTAGCGGCTTCGACCTGCACGCCTGCTTCGATGGCGCACCCCTGGTAATCGAGGGGACGCCGGTGCTCGTACCCACGGGGATCGCGATCGCCGCCGCCCCTGGCCTCGATGTGCAGATCCGCCCACGATCGGGCCTGTCGGTACGCGGCGTCATGGCTGTGCTCGGTACGCTGGATGCGGACTACCGAGGCGAGGTGTTCGTGACGATGTACTGCCTCCCCGGCGTCGGCCCGTACGAGGTGCATGACGGCGACCGCATCGCGCAGATCGTGGTCGCCCGTCTGGCCGAGGTCGCATGGGAGGCCGTTGCTGAACTGGATCCGACAGACCGTGGTGTGGGCGGCCACGGGTCCACCGGCCGTGCGTAGGGCCCGCCAGCCGTGACGCTGGTGCTGGTGGCCATCGGTGGCGCGCTGGGTGCGCTCGCGCGCTACGGGGTCGCACGCGCCCTGGTGAGCGGTGACACGTTCCCCGTAGCCACGCTGGCGGTGAATTTCAGCGGCGCGCTGCTCCTCGGGTTCCTGAGCGTCTACCTCGTGGACCGGATCGAGGTCTCGCCGGCGCTGCGAAACGGCATCAACGGCGGCTTCATCGGGGCTTACACCACCTTTTCCACATTCAGCCTTGAGGCGATCACGCTGGCCCAGGGAGGTCGAGGTGGGCAGGCGGTGGCCTACCTCGCAGTCAGCATCGCGGGCGGCCTCGCGCTGGCGTGGCTCGGTCAGCGGCTGGCGGGCTAACGCAGGGCAGGGAAGTCGACCACCCCGGGTGGGGTCGGGCGTACGCGACAACCACGTCTCCCGGCGGCACGCCATCGAGCCAGACCGCGCGGATCGCGACACGTTGCTGGCGGACAAAGCGAGAGCGGGCCTTTGAGGCCCGCTCTCTAACCTACATCTGCCGTGCGGCGGGGGTGATTCGGCAGATGAAGGTGTCTGTTGGGAGCCGCCCGCAATGGGCGCACTCAGGCTACGACTGCCTCCTGTTGTCCGCCAGCAACTTGTCCGCCAGCAACGTGTCGCGATCCGCGCGGTCTGGCTCGATGGCGTGCCGCCGGGAGACGTGCTTCTCAGCGAAGGCGAAGTCGTACACCAGCGCGGCGATCACCGCGCCGAGGATGGGACCGATCCAGTACACCGCGTGGTTCTTCCACTCACCCCCAACGAGCGCCGGGCCGAGCGAACGCGCGGGGTTCATCGAAGCCCCGGTCATCGGACCGGCCGCCGCAATGTCCATTGCGATGGTCAGGCCGATGAGCAGCGCCCCGAGCTTCGGACCGCGTGAGTCGAGCGCAGTGCCGAAGATGGCGGTGACGAGGAAGAAGGTGAGCACCGTCTCGATGATGATGCCTTGCACCGGCGAGACGCCGGGTGCGAGCAGCGTGGCCCCAAGCTGCACCTGGTCCTGCCACAGGGGGGGGAAGACTGAGGACAACACGAACGCGGCGGCGATACCGCCGAGCAATTGCACGACGATGTAGGACACAGCATCGATGGCTGGCAGCCTTCGAGTCACCCACAACGCGAGCGTGACCGCCGGGTTGAACGCACCGCCTGAGACGTGACCGAGTGCCGATCCCATCACCGCAATTGCGATGCCATGCGCGAGCGCGACGGCGACCAAGTTCGTGCCCTGTGTGGACAGCACGGCGCCCACACCCGCAAAGATGAGCGTAAACGTACCGACTAACTCTGCCATGAGCTTGCGGTAGTCGGTCAAAGCCCCGCCCTAGGAACGTGCGCAGTCAACTTGTGCAGTATAAGAGCATGGATCGGATGAGAAGTCAACACACTTTCTCAATTCTTGGCCACGAGCGGGCTGTTGATAGATCTGCGGAACCTGAAATCGAGGGGTGCGGTACGATGAACGCACTTCCGTTACGCGTCCGCAGCCGCGCGGTGCTCCGAGGTAACTGATGACCATAGCCGGGGTCCTGCTGGCTTCGTATTTAATCGGGTCGTTCCCGACCTCGTACGTCGTGGTGTACCGACTCACAGGACGAGACATTCGCACCATGGGATCCGGCAACCCGGGCGCCATGAACGTCTGGGACTCGGTGGGCATGGGTCCCGCGATACTGGTCGCGTTCGTCGATGTCGTGAAGGGGATGGCGCCGGTGGGCGCGGCTTACGCCATCGGGCTCACGGACATCGATGCGGTACTTGTGACCTTCGCCGCGGTGGCCGGCCACGACTACTCGATCTTCCTCAGGTTGCGCGGCGGCAACGGTACGGCGACCGGCCTTGGCGCCTCGCTGATGCTGCTCCCGGCACCAACATTGATAGCGACGGCTGTCGGCATCGGGCTCGGCGTCAGTATCGGCAACCGCCGGATCGGCGGTGCGGTCGCAATGGTGACATTCCTGACGTCAGCGGTTCTAATCGCGACCCCGCCCGTGCGCCTGTACGGCGGGGCAGCGCTCGTTGCGCTGGCGGTTGCACAGATCATTTACGACGAGGGCTTCCACCTCACGGCCGTGCGCTCGCGCACCCGCCGCTAGCGAGGCGCGCTCGCGCGCAGGGGGTGACTGCTGCTAGCCTCACCGATCGAGGAGCCCACCCGCAGCGAGACAAGAGGTCCCATGGAGCTCGCCGTCACGACCGCGACCCCGACGATCGAGCCGATGCACTCCGTATCGGTGCCGGCTTCCGAGTTTGTCGCCTACTGCGAGACGCTCACCTACAACACGACGCATGGCCTTGAGTTCATCGATATCACGGAGCACGTCCGCGGGGTCGTCGAGCGCTCTGGCGTCGCGTTCGGCCAGGTAGTCGTGTTCTCGTCGCACACGACGGCCGCGGTGATCATCAACGAACACGAGCCCCTGCTCCTCAACGACATCGCGCGAGTGCTGTCGCGCATCGCGCCCGTCGACGACTACTACGCGCACAACGACTTCCAGATCCGCACCGTGAACATGAGTGCAAACGAGCCGGAGAACGGTCACTCGCACTGCCAGCACCTGCTCCTCGGTAGCAGCGTGACCATCCCTGTGCACGCCGGACAGGCGCGCATGGGTCGCTGGCAGAGCTGCTTCCTGGTGGAGTTGGACCACGCTCGGGTCCGCGAGATCGTGGTGCAGATCACCGGCGCCCGCGCCGTGAGCTGACAGCCAGCCCGTCCCTTTCCCGTACAATCGAGGTATGACCGCACCTATCGATGAGGCTGGCGCGCGCCGTAGTGACTTCGACGACTTCGCGCTCGCCGATCGAGCAACGCCCCTCTCTCGGATCGTGCGCGCAGCCATCGAGGCGGAGGGCCGACGGATCACCTTTGCCGGCTTCATGGCGCTCGCACTCGGCCACCCTGAGTACGGGTACTACGCGCGCGCGGACCTGCGCTGGGGGCGTGAAGGCGACTTCGAAACGTCGCCGGAGGTACATCCGATCTTCGGCTATCTCTGGGCACGCCAGATCGTGGAATGCTGGGAGCGCCTGGGAAGCCCGTCCAGGTTCGATCTGATCGAGCCTGGCGCCGGTTCCGGCGCGTTCGCCATCGCGATCCTGATCTGGCTGCGCGAACGGGCACCGCAGTGCTTTGCTGCCGCGCGCCCGTGGCTGCTCGATGGCCACATGCGCCGCATCGAGCAACAGCGCGCCGCGCTCGCCGCCGTTGGTCTTGAGGCGCAACATGCCCTCCACGATGGCTGGCTGAGGAGGACGGAGCCGGTCACGGGCGTGGTGATCAGCAACGAATTCTTCGATGCCCTACCCGTGCACCTTCTACGCCGCCAGGACGGCGCACTGCTCGAGTGGTACGTCGCCATCGACGACCGCGGTGCGCTCCGCCTCGAGGCCGGCGAGCCGAGCACACCCACACTCGCAGCGCACTTCGCCGCGCTCGGCGTGCAGCCGGGTGACGGTTGCGACGCCGAGGTGAACCTCGCGGCCCCGGAGCTGATCGAGGCGATCGCCCGGCGGATGGAGCGCGGTTACGTCCTGACGATCGATTACGGGTACGAAGCAGCGGAGCTATACGCCCCTTGGCGTCGCGGTGGAACGCTACTGGCCTTCCGCAAGCATAGCCCGCAGCCCGACCCGCTCTCGATGCCCGGTCTGACCGACCTCACAGCACATGTAGATTTCACGTCGCTGGCGGCGGCGGCCGCGCGCGCGGGATTCGAGGCGGCGCCGCTGACCACGCAGGCGCAGGCGCTGGTCGCCCTCGGACTGGGCGACGCCGTCGAAGCCGCGCGGGGGCGGATAGCCGAGGACTTCGCAGGGTTCGCGGCGGCCCGGCGCGCCGCGGACACCCTCACCGAGCCAGCGGGCCTTGGTCGCATCAGCGTTCTGGCGCTGGCAAAGGACGCGCCCCTCGACGGCCTGCGCTGCCTCGAGCGGCCGCCGGCGTAGGCGCCGCTGCCCGCTCCTGTGCAACAATTTGGATATGACGCTCTCCGAGCACTACAGCGCGACGCTGATCGATCACTTTGAGCACCCGCGAAACGCGGGCGCGATGGCGGACGCCAATGCCGAGGGTTACGTCGTGAATCCAGTCTGCGGTGACTCGCTACGCCTGTTCCTGCGCATTGAGGACGGCCGGATCGAACGCGCCTCGTTCCTCACGTCGGGCTGCCCGGCGTCGATCGCCACCTCGTCCGCGGCAACAGAACTCATCGCCGGACTGACCATCGAGGAAGCCGCAGCGTTACCTCGAGAGCGCTTCGCGGAAGCGGTCGGCGGACTCCCCAGCTCGAAAGTCCATTGCTCGGTGCTAGCCGCACAGGCCATCCGAATTGCAGGCGATGGCTGGCGCGCGTCACAGGCCGGGCAGGCGTAATAGCGGCCCCGGCGGCCCTCATTCGGCGCTAGAATTCGATTCCGGCGAGCCCTCGAGGGCTGACGACGCCGCACCGGTCACCTCCGGCAGGGAAGGGGCCCCATGCGCCGATTCGACTATTACCGGCCTTCCTCAGTAGCGGAAGCCTCCTCAATCCTCCGTGAACGCGGCCCCGGTGGCCTGCTGCTCGCGGGCGGCACCGATGTGCTCGTACAGGTGAAAGAGGCGGGCCGCCCCGTCGATTACGTCGTTTCGCTGTCGGCGATCGACGGGCTCAGCGGAATCTCCGAAGAGGCTGGGGGGCTGCGCATCGGCGCGCGCGCGCGCATGGTCGAAATCGCCGCGCACCAGGCCGTGCAGTCGGGGTACGCAGCGCTCGCGGATGGCGCCGCGCTGGTCGGCTCGATCCAGACACGGCACGTCGCGACGATCGGCGGCAACATCTGCAACGCCGCTCCCTCGGCGGATACGAGCCCGCCGCTCGCGGTCTTCGACGCCACGGCGCACATTGATGGGCCATCGGGCTCACGCTCGGTCGGCCTCGGCAGCTTCTGGACCGGACCGGGCCGTACCGTCCTCGAGACCGGCGAGGTGGTAACGCACTTCACATTGCCTGCAACCGCAGAGCACTCCGGCTCCCACTACCAGCGCCACACGCCTCGCAAGGTGATGGACATCGCTGCAGTGGGAACTGCTGTGTACCTCGAGCTGGACGCAAGTGGGGTCTGCACGACAGCGCGCATCGCTCTTGGAGCGGTGGCGCCAACCGTCGTGCGCGCACCGAAGGCCGAGGCCGCCCTCGTCGGCCAGCGGGTGAACGAGACGAGCGCTGCCGCGGTAGGCGCCGTCGCAGCCACCGAGGCGACCCCGATCTCGGACCAGCGTGCCTCGGCGGAATTCCGCACGTACCTCATCGAGGTAATGACGAAGCAGAGCATCCTGCGCGCGGCCGAGCGCGCCGGAAGCTGATACCAGGAAACAGTTAGTCGAGGGGCCGGAGGTCCGCTGGATGGCAAAGATCGCGTACACGCTCCGGGTGAACGGCGACGAATACGAAGTATTCGCTGAACCGAGCCTGACGCTCCTCGAAGTAGTGCGCGACGAGCTGCGGCTCACCGGCGCAAAGGAAGGCTGCGGCACTGGCGACTGCGGCGCCTGCACGATGCACCTCGACGGCGAGAACGTGACCTCATGCCTCGTAGTAGCAGCCGACGCGCAGGGGCGGGCCGTCACAACTATCGAGGGGCTCGCAGGAAGCGGAGGGTTGCACCCGCTGCAGCAGGCCTTCATCGACCATGGCGCGCTCCAGTGTGGCTTCTGCATTCCCGGCATGATCATGTCGGGCGTCGCGCTCCTGGAGCGGAACCCACACCCCACCCGCGACGAGATCCGCCAGGGCATCGCCGGCAACCTCTGCCGCTGCACCGGCTACACCAAGATCGTGGACGCCATCGAAGCTGTCGCCGTCGGCGTCGCCCACTGAATCCAAGACAGGCGACCGGGTAGAAGCCACCGACTGGTACCGAGGAGGTACGGATGACCACCACAGAAGACCGACCGCAGTACAAGAGCATCGGCACGCGAGCGAAGCGTGTCGAAGGACCGGGCAAAGTCACGGGGACGACCGTCTACACGGCGGACATCCAGCTGCCGCGGATGTTGCTAGCGAAGATGGTACTCAGCCCGCACCCGCACGCACGCATCGCCAGCATCGACACCGCTCCTGCCCTCGCGATCTCAGGCGTCACGCGCGTGGTGCTTGCCGAGGATCTTGGCGAGGCGATTCGTGACGGCTCCAACCCGGCGCTGAAGGCGAGCAACCGGGGCGATGCGCTGCTGGCGCACCGCGAGGTGGTCTTCGCAGGCCAGCCGATCGCGGTCGTGCTGGGTGAATCGCAGGCAGCGGCTGAAGAAGGCGCCGCGGCACTCGTCATCGAATACGAGCTGCTGCCCGCGGTGCTCGACATTGAAAGCGCAATGCAGGCCGACTCGCCCCTCGCACGCGCACCGGTCTCAGACATCGACCGCTCGGAGGAGTCGGCGCACGTCACCATCGATGTGCACGCCGAGGAATCGGACGGCCGCCCGACCAACATTTCCTCGCACGTCTCGTTCTCGCGGGGCGACATCGCCCAGGGCTTCGCGGAATCCGAGGTCATCTACGAGCACACGTGGCGCTCCGCGACGATGCACCAGGGCTACATCGAGCCGCAGGCCTCGGTGGCCGACTACCAGCCGCATACGGGCGAGCTGACGGTGTGGACGACGACGCAGGGCCAGTTTCACGAACGCGACACGATCATGCGCCTGCTCAAGTGGCCAGAGACGAAGCTCCGCGTCATTGGGCCCGAGCTGGGCGGCGGCTTCGGCGGCAAGATGGGGCAGACGAGCCCCCTCGTCAGCGCGCTGGCTGTCATCGCAAAGCGCCCCGTGAAACTCGTCTACTCGAGGAAGGACGACTTCCTCGCTGGCCGCCCAGCGACGGGCGCGCTGGTCAAGATCAAGACCGGCATGAAGCGCGACGGCTCCTTGATGGCCCTGGAGGCGTCGGTCGCCTACGACGCGGGCGCGTTCCCGGGTGCGCCGGCGGCGACTGGCGCGCTGCTGATCTCCTCGTTCTATCGCTGGCCACACCTCAAGGTGGACGGCTACGAGGTGCTCACGAACCACGTGTCAGCAGGCGCCATCCGCGCGCCTGGCGTGCACAACGTGATGCAGGCCGTCGAGCAGAACATCGATGAGATGGCGCGCCAGGCTGGCCTCGATGCGACGAACGTGCGTCTCGCCAACGCCTCGCGCACCGGCGACCCGATGTCGTCCGGCAAGGCGTTCCCGGCCATCGGCCTCGTTGAGACCATCGAGCGCGCCCAGGCGCACCCGCTCTGGCAGCAGCGCGAGCAGGTGAAGGCCAGCTCGACCGGCACTAAGAAGCGCGGCGTGGGCATCGCGATTGGCGGCTGGCTGGGCGGCCTGCAGCCCGCGGCGGCTGAGCTCTTCCTCAACAGCGACGGCACGGTAAACGGCGTTACGGGCGCCCTCGACATCAGCGGCACCAACACCTCGTTCACCCAGATCGTGGCGGAAGAGATGAACCTGCCGATGGAGAAGGTCTCGATTACGACCGGTGACACGAGGACCGCGCCGTTCGCGGGCATGTCGGCCGGTTCGAAGACGCTGTTCACGATGGGTAAGGCCCTGCGCGATGCCGCCATCGACCTGCGCGAGCAGATGTACGCCGTGGCTGCCGAGCGCCTGGAAGCCAACCCGGACGACCTCGAAGTCGAAGGCGGCGAGGTGCGCGTCAAGGGCACGCCCACCCGCAACATCTCGTACGAACGTCTTGCGGCGATCACCACGGGGTTCGGGGCGCTCTACAAGCCGCTGGTCGGCCGCGGCACCGTGACCGCCCGCGTGCAGGCGCCCGGATTCACCGCCCAGATCGCAGAGGTCGAGGTCGACACCGAGACCGGCTTCGTGGAGCTGAAAAACTACGCCTCGGTGCAGGACGTCGGCTTCGCGATCAACCCGCTCTCGGTCGAGGGCCAGCTCGAGGGCGGCTCGGTGCAGGGCATGGGCATCGGCCTGTGGGAGGAGTACATCTACGATGACTCCGGCCACCTCAAGAACGCCGGGCTGCTCGACTACCGCATGCCGACGGCGGCCGATGTGCCGGACATCGACTCCACACTCGTCGAGGTGCCCTCGGAAGATGGCCCCTACGGCGCGCGTGGCGTGGGTGAGCCCTCGATCACGGCGGGCGGCGCGGCCGTCGCCAACGCGATCGCGGAGGCCATCGGCGCCCGTGTCTCGATGATGCCGGCGACCCCGGAGCGCGTCCTGCGTGCGATGGGTAAGCTCGGTGGCGCCGAGGCGGCGGGCGGCTAACCGTCCGGGAGCCGATCATCGCACGTACTCGATAGGATGAGGGGCGCCAGCTGGCGCCCCTCTCGTTGTCCGGAGTTCGAGGAACCACCATGACCATCGCCGCACTTGTCCTTGCCGCTGGCGCATCGAGGCGCATGGGCGAACCCAAGGGGCTGCTGCGCTGGGGGCGCGGCACGTTGCTCGAGTGGGAGATCGACGAGCTGATGCGCTCGCAGGTGGATGACATCGTGGTGGTCACCGGCGCGGACGCGGAGGCGGTGCGCCGCACCATCGGCAAGGCGGCGCGCTACATGGTCTTCAACCAGCGCTGGCCGCAGGGCCGCGCGACCTCCCTCGCAAAGGGCGCGCGAGCGCTCACCGAGGGCGGCCGGCACGCCCCCGAGGCGGTGGTCGTGGTCAACGTCGACCAGCCGACACGCGCCGACATCGTCGACCGCCTCCTCGATGCCCTCCGTCGTGGGGGCGCCGAGGCCGTGCAGCCCTCGTACAAGGGCAAGGCCGGGCATCCGGTCGTGATGCGTGGTTCGCTGCTCCCGGAACTCGAACAAGCCACCGAGGCGAGCCTCGGCCTCCGCGGCATCCTCAAAGCGCACCCGCCGCTGCTGGTGGAGATGGACGACGAGCCGGTGGTCCGCCTCGACCTCGACACGCCGGACACACTCGATGAGGCGCGGCGGCTGCTGGACGTGGTGGGTTAAGGGCGGGAAGGCGAAGCTTCGTCGGCCTGCCCGTTTTGGCAGGTCTCGAGACACCCTCTTCAACCTAAGCTGATTCGGTAGCAGGGAGACTGATATGTCGATTCCTGACGGCGTCCGAACGGTCGTTGAGGCTGGGCGCCTCGGACACCTTGTCACTCTAAACCGTGATGGAAGTCCGCATGTCACGTGCATATGGGTAGGCGTCGACGGTGACAAGATCGTGATCTCCACACGCGAAGCGTCACTCAAAGCGAAGAACCTCGCCCGCGAGTCGCGAGTCGCCATCTCGATCGAGACCGACCGGCTGAACGAACGGGGCCTCACGGAATACCTCGTGATCCACGGACGCGCCGAGGTGGCGCTGGGGGACGGCGGGGTCACGCTCAATGGCCTCGCGCAGAGGTACATAGGTCCCGGCTCGACGTTCGGCCTCGGCGGGCATCCCGACGGGGTGCTGCTTCGGATTGCACCAGAGCGATTCGGCGGCGTGGGGCCTTGGGTGGAATAGGAGTCGCATCGATGGGGCCCCACCCGGCCGCCTCTGCTCTCCCAATCACTTGTGCTACATTTCACGCGCCGAGCGCCTGCGTCGGATACAAGCCGTGTGAGTGCGCTATCTAGGTGCGGTCGGTATGCTGTGCGCTGCTCGCGAATGCGGGCGCTCCGGAGTGGGAACGAGACTCCTGTGGCCTACGGTAGTGGCATCGTGAAGGGCATGCTGCTCACACTGCAGCACCTCGCCCGCCCGCCCATCACCGTGAATTACCCCGAGGTGGAACGCAACGTCCCGGTGCGGGCGCGCACTAACCTCCTCTGGTTCGAAGAGCGCTGCACCGGCTGCTCGACGTGTGCGCAGGCGTGCCCGGACGGGTGCATCCTCGTCCAGACCTCACCGCGGCCGGACGGCACCCTGAACATCGACCGCTACGAGATCGACTTCCGCATCTGCATGTACTGCGGCCTCTGCACGGAGGCGTGCCCGTACCAGGCCATCCAGTCCGGCGGCCGCTACGACGATGCCGTCTACATCTTCGAGAACATGTACCGCGACCGCGACCGGCTCACCAGCGAGGCGCAGACGTACCTCGCGGGGTCGGGCGGACGCTACCCGAACGGCCAGCTGCAGGAATCGAACCCGCTGCGCACCTCGATGCCCACGGCGCGCTCACGCGTGCCGGTAGCAGGCGAGAGCGGCCCGTTCGGCGCGCAGCACCTGCCCGGCAAGGCCGACCGCACCTCGTAACCGCACGACAGCAGCAACGCTGTAGCTTCATCGACCAGCTTCAACCCTCGAGGGGGGATCCCGTGGCGAAGATCACCATCAACGGCGTGGAGGTGGAGGCCGATTCAGGCCGTCGCCTCGTCGAGGTGATCAAGGAGCAGGGGATCGCGATCACGAACCTGTGCTACATCGATGGGCTGGACCCGTACGCCGGTTGCCGCACCTGCCTGGTCCACATCGAGGGTGGACGTCCGACGCCGATCCAGCTCTCCTGCATCGCACAGGTGGCCGAGGGCATGACGGTCCTCACCGACACCGCTCAGGTGAAGCAGGCGCGGCAGAGCGTGCTCTCGCTCATTGACGCCAACCACCCTGATCGATGCCTCACCTGCCACCGCCGCGTGCACTGTATGCCCGGGGACATCTGCCTCCGCGACGACGTGGTCACGCACCGCTGCCTCACCTGCTCCAAGAACTACCGCTGCGAGCTGCAGACGGCCAACGAGCTCCTCGACATGGGTGAGTTCGAGGAACCGTGGGTAGGCGACGCGCGCTCGTACTACGAGAGCCCACCACCGGACCCGGACCGCGGCAACCCCTTCCTGGAGTTCGACCCGCAGATGTGCATCATCTGCACGCGTTGCGTGCGTGCATGCGCGGACCTGCGCCACACCACCGCCATCTCGCTGGCGGGCAAGGGCTTCGAGGCGCGCATCGCTTTCGGGACCGGTGGCGCGATCCACGACTCCGACTGCGACTTCTGCGGCGCCTGCATCGATGTCTGCCCGACGGCGACGCTGATGGAGAAGCCGAACAAGTGGATTGCCCGCGCCGACGACTGGACGCCCTCCGTCTGCAACTCGTGCGCCGTGGGCTGCACGCTCTCGTACGGCACCGTCGATGACCGCGCCGTCATCGTGCGGCCGGACCGCCTCAACCCGTTCTCGCGCGACCAGATCTGCGTGCGAGGGCGCTTCGGCTACGACGCCGTCACCGATCGCGAGCGCGCCACGCGCCACCTCGCGAGGCGTGGCGAGAACCTGCTGCCCGTCACCTTCGACGAGGCGATGCAGGAGGCGATCGACGCTCTAACGAACGTGAAGACGGCACACGGCGCGAACGCGATCGCTGTCCTCGGTTCGCCGCTGGCCACCAACGAGGAGGCGTACGCCCTCGCCGCGCTGGCCCGCGCCATCGGCACACCGCACCTCGACTTCTCACAGGGTCCGCTGCACCGCGCCGCCGAAGGCGCGATGCGCGAGGTGCTCGGCATCGACCGCCGCCCCGCGCAGCACACGCAGATCGAGTCGGCGCAGACCATCGTCGCCGCCGGTTTCGACCTCGAAGAGTCGCACCAAGTGGTGTCACTCCGTATCAAGGACGCGGTGAAGAAGCGCGGCGCGAAGCTCATCGTGATCTCGCCGAAGTGGAACGAGCTGGTGCCGTTCGCGGTCGCCTGGCTCCAGCCCGCTCCGGGCAACGGCGGCGCGGCGCTGCAGGCGCTGGCGCAGGCCATCGCCTTCGACACTGCCTCGGCGGAGCGGCTGAGCGCGGCAGGCGTCGAGGCGGCCGCCCTCGGCGCACCCATCACCTCGATCCCCGGCGTCGCCGCCGACGCTCTGGCACGCGCCATCGAGACCGCCCGCGCTGGTGCAACGAGCGACGCGCCGTTCGCCGTGGTCTTCGCACCACCGCCCATTGGCACTGAGGCCGCCGCGGGCCTCGCGCGCGGTGCGGCGAACCTCGCTCTGGCCGCTCGCGGCGCCGAGGCAGCGAGCATCCTGCACTACCTCCCGACCGACGCGAACGTCCTCGGCATTACGGACATGGGCATCACGCCAGGCCTCGGCGGCAAGTCCTTCCCGGAGATCATCGCGGCCGCGAAGGCAGGCGAAGTGAAGGCGCTCGTCATCCACCGCGACAACCCGCTCCTCAACAGCGGTGGCACCGACGACATCGAGGCGGCGCTGACCGCCGTCGAGCAGCTCATCGTCATCGACTCGGTTCGCTCCTCGGCGGCAGAACACGCAAGCGTGCTGCTCGCGGAAAAGCCCTTCCATCTGTCGCAGGGCACTACGACGAACGCCGCACGCGGCATTGGGGTGAACCGTGCCAGCCTGTCGGCCACGCGCGACGAGCGCGACGGCCTCGCCGTCATTGCCGCTCTGGCGAACGGCCTCGGGGCGCGCGTTCCCACCTCGATCACCGAGGTGACGGACGAGATCGCGTCGAAGATCGCCGTTTACGAGTCGTGGGCGCGCATCGAACCGGGTCGCACGCGTGTCTTCATCGAGGGCGTCACCGGTACCCTTGCGTTCCAGGCCGCCAGCCAGGCCACCCCGGTGCATTCCGAGGGAATCGCGCTGATCGTCGGACGCTCGCTCTTCACCTCGTGGCAGGGCGCGTCGATCCGCTCCGAAGAGGCCGATAAGCTGCACCGCGAAGAGGCCGTCCTCATGAACCCGCGAGACGCCGAGACAATCGGGGCGCGCGGTGGCGACGAGGTGGAACTGAACGACGGGACGCACGCCGTGCGCATCGCTGTCCGCCTCGATGACGGCGTGGGGCCAGGGTGGGTGTACGTGCCCCAGTACTACGACGGCGGGGCCGCGCTACGGCTGTTCGCCCTCGGCAGCGGTGCCACGCAGGCGCTGGTCCGTGTGCGAGCACTGACCCCGGCGTAGGGCTCACCGCTGGAAGCCCCGATGCGCAGGGCGCTCATCGAGGCACGCTGGCAGATCTCGACGGCGGCGCTAGCTGCCGGACCAGCGCTGGGACTGGCCGGCTGGGCAGCGGCCTTTACGACCGTAGGAGCGCAATTCATCTTCCTCGGGATCGCGCTGTCTGTCGCGGGCTGGGTAATCCGGCCCACCCGACGTACACTGTTGTTCGCGCTGCTGGGGCTGTTCGTCGAGGGAGGGTGGATCCAGTAGTGGCCGGGCTCGATCGCCTCACCTGACACACACCACGGCCGCCTTCAACAGACCGGGTACCATCGAGGCATGGTAACGCCTCCAGATGACACGCTGGTGCAGGTGGCGCTCGCGCCCGACGCGGAGACAGCCGAGCGCTGGGCGAACGCTCTCGAGGCCGCCGGTGTCGAGGCCCACATCAGCCTCCTCGACGGTGCGGCCTTCCGGCCCCTCGGGTCGGCATACGGCCAGCTCGTCGGCGAGCAGCCGTTTGTCTACCCAGTGCTCGTCGGCCGTCTCCAGCGTCGAGCCGCGGCGCGGATACTAGAGAATGTCGCCGCCATCGAGTCCGGCGCAACGATCACGCCCCGAGCAATCGCCGGAGGGGCGGCGGTCCTGGCCATCTCGATGTTGCTCGTGGCCTACCTCGCGTGGGCGCGGGGCGAACTCTAGGCCGCGCATGCCACACCTGCGCCTGTTTCTCCTCAATACCGTGCTGTTCCCCGGTCAGAAGATGCAGCTGGTGGTCTTCGAACCGCGCTACCACGACTTGGTGCGCGAGTGCCTCGAAAGCGGCGAACCGTTCGGGATCGCTCTCATCCGCACCGGTGTCGAGGTCGGCGGCCCGGCAGTGTCATGCAGCGTGGGCACGACGGCGCGGATCAAACAGGCGACGCCCCTGCCAGACGGTCGCACCGCCCTCGAGGTGCTGGGCGAGCGCCGCTTCATCATTACACGTGTCGAGTCTGACCATGTGTACCCCTCGGGGATAGTGGAGTTCTTGCCGAACAGCGACGCAGGCCCGGCGGACCCCGTCGGCATAGCGAGCACCGCCGCCCTGTACCGAGACGTGTTGCGGCTGCGCGACCTAGCGACAGGTCAGTACGAGCGCGCGCCGGACGTGCCGGTGGAAGCGCAGGCACTCACCAACGCCATTGGCAGGCTGGGCCTTGGCCCTCCGGCTGGCCGCCAGCGGCTGCTTGAGGCCGACGACGCAGCGGTACGGCTGAGCCGCGCCAGCAACCTCCTCGACGGCGCGCTGCCGAGCCTGCGGCGCCAGGCGGCACGCGCCGTCGATAACCGCACCGGGGGTCCGAAGCTGAATTGAGGCTGCTTCGCTACTGGGCTCACAGGCTGTACCCTTATGTAGCGTTGAGGCCCGCGTGGATACGGTGGATGCGGTTGATGCAGCAGTGACTATCGCGACTGCGTCACCCTTCGAGGGCACGCCAAGCCTCGGTTGGGCGCTCATTGGCGTCGACGAGACGATCGCCGCCGCGGACGCGAAATTTGCCAGGCGCCTCGGTGCGGCACAGGCGGCTGAGGTGGTGGGGCGACGCTGGCACGACTTCGTCGAGCCCGAGGACCACACGACACTGGCGGAGATCGAGGCGGCCGTCGGCGCCGGTCAGACGTGGCGCGGGCGCTTCGCCGTACGGACCTCCGAAGGCACGGTGGACCTCGATGTGGACGCCAGTCCTCGGGGTGACGCCGCTCTGGCGCTACGCATCGTCGGAGCGACCCTTCGGCCGCCGGCCACGCCACCAGTCGACGGTGGTCTCACCGCAACCGCCTCGGTCGATAGTCCAACCTCGCTGGAGGCTGTCCTCGAGCAGATCAGGCGCAATTTCGGCGTCGACGTCGTGCTCGTCGTGCGCACCCGCGAGGACGGGCGCGCCATCGAGGTGTTGGGCGTTCACCCCGCGGGTATCGCCGGCGCCGAAACGGGAGTGTGGTGGTCGCCGCCTGACGCCTCGGAGCGCGCCGTCATCGAGAGCGGTGAGCCGGCCGTCGATGGCACGCTGGCGGTCCATCGGGGCGACAGCTCGCCGCTCGCGCGGCTGCCCGGCTACGGACTGCGCTCGGCCGTCCGGGTACCACTGTTCGTCGCGGGCGAGGTCGCCGGGCTCGTAGTCGCGTACTCAACGCGGCCCGCGGCATTCAGCCACGACGAGGCGCTCCGCCTCGAGCGCACCGTCCGAGGCCTGGCGCTGATCTCGACACCACCGATGCCTGCGTCGACCAAACATGCATCGACGGCCGAGCCGTTCGACAAACTCGTCAAGCTTTTAGGTGGTGTCGCGCACGAACTGATGACAACGATCGCGCACGAACTCAACAACCCGCTGACTGCTGTTGCTGGCTACGCGCAGACCCTCCGGTCGCTGCCGGCCGCGGAGCAGGCGCGCGCGCTGGAGGTCATCGAGCGCGAGGCGCTCCGCGCTGGTGCAGTCGTCCACCGCCTGCTCAACCTCACACAGGACCTGGCACGCCCCGACCAGCCCGCTCGCCCGCCCGCGGAGAACGCCGAGACGCCCTCGATCTCTTCCGCAGCCAAGGAGACGGCGTCAGCCCCCCCGTCTGACTCAGGCCCGCCACGGGGTGCGGGTCAACGGGTCCTGATCGTGGACGACGAAGAGGCGATCCGCGCGCTGGCGAGCCGGGTGCTCACGAGCTTCGGGTACGCGCCCTCGGCAGCGGCCTCAGCGACCGAGGCGCTCACACTCCTCGAGCAACGTCCGTACGACGCGATCCTCAGCGACATCCGGATGCCGGGGATGGACGGGGTAGCTCTGTACCGCGAGGTGGCCCGCCGCTGGCCCCGACTCGCCGACCGTGTAGTGATCATGACTGGCGACGTAGAGAACGAGGCAGTGGCGACGCTGCTGCGCGAGCGCGGCCTCGCGTCCCTCGAAAAGCCGTTTCGCCTCGAAGCACTCCTCGCGGCGCTAGCGGCTGCCCTCGATGGCGCACCGCACGCCTCGTAGCTGCGCGCGAGTGCGGACGCTAGCCCTTGTCCATCTCGTAGCCGGCCTTCGCCCAGGCGTCGTGCCCGCCCTCGACGTTATACAGCGCGGTGAGCCCGAGGGCGGCGGCGAACTCCGCAGCCACGGCGGAGCGCTGCCCGGACTTGCAGATGAAGAGGATGGGCTTGTCGGTGGCGAGATCCTTACCCCGCGGCAGCGTGGCCATGTGGGGGATGTTGAGGGAGCCGGGTACGTGGCCGTCGAAGTGCTCGTGAGGCTCACGGCTGTCGATGACCTGCACGTTACCGGCGTCGATCATCGCCTTCGCCTCGTGGACATCGATCCGCGTGAAGGGCTCGAGTTCGTTCTTAGTTGCCACAGGGATCCCATTCGCCGCGCCACCCACTCGTTAGATCGATTCTAACAACGCGCGCGCGCCGAGGACACAGATACAATCACAGCTATGGCCAGAGAAGCCGACGTTCAGGAGTTGCTCGCTAAGCTCGACGAAGAGCGCACGGAGCTCCTCGGCGCCCTTGATGGCATGTCGGACGAGGCAGCAGAGTTCCGGCCGTCCGACAGGGCCCACGGCGAAGAGGGCTGGTCCGTGAAGGAGCAACTGGCGCACCTCGCCGAGATGGAGACGACCTACCGAGCGTGGGTTCATCGGGCAGTGCTGGAATCGAATCCCGACCTTGCGGAGGGCACGGTGCGGGAGCCGGTGACATACCGCCTCGAGGACGCCGAGCGGGTGCCATTGGCGGAGCATCGCGCAGAGCTGGTGGAGCAACGCGTCCGCACACTGGCCGTTCTTGACGCGCTCGCTCTTGACGAATTCGACCGGACGGCGCGCTCGCAATTTGGCGAGCTGAGCGTGTTGCAGTTCCTCCGCTCGTTCTACCGGCATGACCGCATGCATCGAGCCCAGATCCTGGGGCTCGAGTCGGACTACCGTCCTCGCTGGGGGCCGGCGGGCGAACCCGACCAGCGCCGGCGTGGCTGAGCCCTCGCGGGTGCTGGTAACCCGTGCGCTACCCGGAGAGGCGCCACTGACGAGGCTCACGACGACGCCAAGCCTTAATGTGGACGTGTGGGAGGCTGCGACGCCCATTACCGCCGAGACGTTGGCAGAGCGCGGCAGCACCTGCGCAGGCCTGCTGACGATGCTTACCGACCGCGTCGATGGTCCGCTGCTCGACGCCTGCCCCCGGGTGCGCGTGGTGGCGAACATGGCCGTCGGCTACGACAACATCGATGTACCGGCCGCAACCGCGCGCGGCGTGCTGGTGACCAACACACCCGGCGTCCTCACCGAGACCACCGCCGACCTCGCGTTTGCGCTACTACTCGCCTCGGCGCGACGGCTGGCAGAAGGCGAGGCGGCGGTACGGAGCGGCGCGTGGGGGCCGTGGCAGCCCTCGTGGTTGCTGGGCCGGGAGGTCTCGGGTGCGACGCTCGGGATCGTGGGGCCGGGACGCATCGGAGCAGCGGTGGCACGTCGAGCGGCCGGCTTCGGAATGCGGGTGCTCTACCACGGGCGTCACGAAGTGCCCAACTTCCCCGGGGAGCGCACGACCTTCGAGGAGTTGCTCGACGCCTCGGACTTCGTCTCAGCGCACGTGCCGCTGACCCCGGAGACGGCGAGCCTGTTTGATGAGGCGGCGTTTCGGCGGATGCGCCGGACGGCTACCTTCATTAACACCGCGCGAGGCGGCGTGGTGGACCAGGTCGCCCTCGCGCGCGCGCTGCAGCGAGGCGACATCGCCGCTGCCGCCCTGGATGTGACGACCCCGGAGCCGCTGCCGCCGAACGATCCGCTACTGCGTGCACCGAACCTGCTGGTCACGCCGCACGTGGGCAGCGCAACACAGGCAACGCGCGAGCGGATGGCGAACCTCGCCATCGACGGGCTACTCGCGGGGCTTGCTGGCGAGCGCCCGCTGCACCTGGTAAATCCGAGCGCATGGGAGCACCGCCGATGACTGGACCTCGTGCAGGGGATGGGCCAAAAGGCCCGCTCTGGATTGCAGAGCTGATGTGGGAGCTGGGCTGCGTGCAGTTCGGTGACTTTTCGGCGGGACGCACCGCCCGCAATTCCCCGGTCTACCTCAATCCAAAACTGCTGGTCTCGAGGCCGGAGGCCCTCGCGCGGGTAGCGTCGCTCCTCGAGGCGGAAGTGCAGATGAAGATCGCGCTCCGCAACCGACAGGTGGACCCCTTCGACCTCATCGCCGGCGTTCCAATCGGCGGCCTGCACATCGCGACGGCGCTGGCGCTGCAGATGCGCATCCCGTTGATCTACGCCCGTACTGACCCGCTGGCGCTGATCGGCGAGCGCACGCACATCGAAGGCATCTACCGACCCGGCCAGACGGCCATCATCGTCGACGACCTTGCGACCGGCGGCGGATCGCTGATCGACACGGCCGAGGCATTAAGACAGCAGGGCCTGTTCGTGCGTGACGCGCTGGTCCTCGTCGACCGCGAACAGGGGGCCACGCGCCGGTTGCAGGAGACCGGTGTGCGCCTGCATCCGGTGCTGTCGCTGGAGGTGTTACTGACCTACCTGCACGAGCAGGACCGTATCCCAGCCGTCGACTACGAACGCACTATCGCGTACCTGACCCGCGAGGGCGACGCGCGATCCGAGTTCGATTAGGGTCTCGATGATCCACCCGGCCGGGGTGGCGGAATGGCAGACGTAGCGGGCTTAAACCCCGCGGCCCGTAAGGGCGTGTGGGTTCGAATCCCACCCCCGGCACCAATAGATATCCCGGTATCGAACCGCGCACGAACCGACGTGGCCTACTCGAAGAGCCACCAGCGACGGCGCTGGGGAGGCCCATGGCGCAGGCCGAACTGTCGCACGGCCGCCTCGTGGATGATGGACGCCGCCATGCTGGGTGAGTCGGTTATGAAGATCCGATCGATATCGATGGTATCTACCGTGCCGGCACGGAGGAACGTCTGCTTGATGCTGTCAACGATCGGATGCCAGAAATCGAGGCCCATGAGCACGACCGGGAAGTTGAGAATCTTGTTCGTCTGAACCAGCGTGAGCGCCTCGAAGAGCTCATCCATCGTCCCGAAGCCGCCGGGCATGACCACGAAGGCGTACGAGTACTTCACCAGCATGACCTTGCGCAGGAAGAAGTAATGGAACTTGACGTACCGGTCGACGTACGGGTTGGGCTGCTGCTCGAGCGGCAGTTCGATGTTGCAGCCCACGGAATAGCCGCCGACCTCGCGCGCGCCTCGATTCGCGGCCTCCATGATGCCCGGGCCGCCGCCGGTCATCACCGTGAACCCGGACTTCGCGAGCTCGGCGCCAGTAGCCCGGGCCAGTGCGTAATAGGGGTGGTGCTCGTCGAAGCGAGCGGAGCCGAACACCGTGACGCAGGGCCCGACGAAATGCAGCGCCCGCAGGCCTCGGACGTACTCAGTGAATATCTTGACGGCACGCCACAGTTCCTCCACCCGATTGCGTGGACCGGCCATGAGCAGGCGGTCGTCGCGCGCGCCTGATGGCAGGGGGGGTTGTGGATCGGGCGGTAGGGACGTCATCGATAGTCCGGCTCGCGCTCACCCGCGGGGTGCCTCAGAAGTCCGCTGGAGAAACGCACAAGCCGCCGGAGGACCGGCGGCCAGTCGTTTCGTTCAGCCTACATAGCTTACTTCTTGCTTGCGGGCTTCGCGGCCGCCTTGGCGGGGGCCTTCTTCGCCGCGGTCTTGGCGGCCGCCTTGGCGGGGGCCTTCTTCGCCGCGGTCTTGGCGGCCGCCTTGGCGGGGGCCTTCTTCGTCGTAGGCAGCTCAGTGTCCTTTCGTGCGCACCGTTGGGTGCTCCCCTCATTGGGAGTCCGACGAAATTGTAACGCCGACCCGCGGCACTTGGTTACCGCGGGTAACCAACTTTCTCCGAGGAGATGGTCGGCACGAGGTGTCACGTTCCGTAGGCGATACCCGGATCTGGCTTAAATAAAGGCATCCAGCTGCAGGACGAGGCACTTCACGCTCCCACCCGCCTTGAGAAATTCATCAGTGGGGGTGGCGAGCGGAGTCAGGCCGCGGTCGAGGAGAGCACGCTCGGTCGAGGTACACTCGGTGTTGAGCACGACTCGATCACCAACAACGAGGGCGTTGCAGGCGAAGCGCAGCGCATCCTCCTCGGTGACGGCGACCAGGTCATCGAAGGCGCGGGCGAGCGCCCGGCGTGATGCCTCAGAAAAGGCCGATGGCACGAAGAGCGCGCGCCAATCACCGAGTGGGCACAGGCACGTATCGAGGTGATAGAAGCGCGGGTCGACCAGCTCCAGCCGCACGATCCGCGTGCCAAGCTCCGACTCCAGATGATCGAGTGCGCTCGTCTCAGTGCGAAATCGGTAGCCCGCAAAGACCAGTGAGGCATCGCCGGGCGTCGAGAGCACATCACCCTCACCCTCCCAGAAGTGCGGCTCATGGATCGAGGCAATCTCGTGGCCTCGCGCGCGAAACCACTCGATGAAGTACGGCTCTTCGAGCTGCCGCTCGTGAAAACGGAAGTTGGCGGGGATGCAGCGCTTCCCGACGACCACCCCGGCGTTGGCGGTGAAGGTCATGTCGGGCACTTCGGAGCGTTGCTCGATCCGCTCGACGCAAACGCCGAGGCTGAGGAGCGCGAGTTGAAGGCCATGCCACTGCGCCTAGGCGCGTGGCCAGTCGACGGCGTTCGTGCGGCGCATCCAGGGGTTGATTTCGTAGTCGATGCGGAAGTGCTTGGGCTCGCAGAGCAGCACGTGCTGAGTCATCGCTGGCACCACCCTCGAGGCTCCGACTGCAGGATCGAGGATATCGGGCGCATGCGGCGGATGCGTCTGGAGTTCCCTGATTCGATGAGAGCGGACGGGACACAGAGAAGCCCCGTGCGGGACATCCCGCACGGGGCTTCTCAAGGACCGCAGCGAACCTCGGCACCATTCGACTCGTCGATTTTGTCGAGTGGCGGGCCGAGGGCTTACTTGCGGTTCGGCAAGACCACTACGGCGTGGCCCGGGCAGGTGCCGTCGCCGTTCTGGTTGAGGACGTTCATGTCGAGGTAGACGCGGTTCTCGCCGTCCTCGACCTTCTTGTCGGTCACCTTGCCAGACACCGTAAGGATGTCGTTCTTCTGGTTGATGGCGCGGAACTGGAGGCCGCACTCGCGGATCTCAGCCTCGTCGCCGATCCAGTCGCGAAGCGCGTCGAGCATGTACGTGTAGCGAAGGTTCCCCATACCGAAGGCACCCTGCTCGTTGAGGGCGGCGCGACCGGCTTCGTCATCCATGTGGATGTACACGAACTCATCGTTCACCGCGGCGTAGCGGTTCCAGGACATGAAATCCGTCTGGCGGGACCAGGCGGGAACCTCATCGCCGACCTTGACGTCGTCGAAGAACACGTTGACTGCCATGTGGTTACTCCTTTGCCTGCGGGCCTAGTACCGGATGCCTGTGGAAATGCGAGTCTTGACGTGCTCGCCCTTCTGGTTGCGCCACTCCGTCTCCGTGTTGGTGAAAATGGTGAGGCCCAGCCGGGTGGTGCGCTCGTTCCAGTCCTTGAGGCGAGTCCGCGCGGTGATGACATCGCCCGGGCGCATCGGCACACCGAACGTCTCCACCTGACCGCCGTTCATGCCTCGAGTGCCCACGCCCGCACCGCCGGCGGTTGCACGACCCGCAGCGATCTGTGGGCGATCAACGGGCCACGCGAACGGGTTGAAGTCGTTGGGAGTGATGATGCCGCCCCACCTAGTGGACTTCGCGTAGTCCGTGTCCCAGAAGATCGCAGGCGGCTTCTCCGGCCAGTAGGACGCGATGCCCCACTTACGGATGTCCGATTCGGAGACCGGCGGAGAAACGCGCTCGTCTCCCCAGACACCCTTGCGCTCTTCCATGTCGTTAGTGACGAGCGTCTCTAGCTTGGATTCCGACGTCATTCCGTCTCCCCCACACCTACCTGAGCTCTTGATCTTACCGAAGCGTATCCGACAGCCTCCGGGCAGGATGGACTATAACAGCCACCGTCAACCCTGTACGCATGCCCGCGAGGCGCGATTATAAGGGGTTTACCATTACGCGAGGGTTCACACGCGTGCTAGAGTCGGCGCATTGAGGCGAGCCCATGCCATCTGGCCATCCACCGTCCCGCGATTATATGAAACCAGACGTGCCCAAGCGCGTCCGGGACTACATGGCGCCAACGCCGAACGGGAACGGAAACGGCGCCCACGAGAACGGCAACGGGCACAGCAACGGCCATACTGCGTCCGCGAACGGCAACGGCTCCAGCGGGATCAGGAACAGCGGACCAACCGGAGGAGTCAGCCAGCGTGGGGCACGGAGGGTGTGGAACCTTGCTGGTGGCCCAGCGGCCCTCGTAGCTGGTGACGCGGCTGCGATAGCGCTCCCGGCGCCAGCCGCCCCGTTTGCACCACCGCAGCCGCGATCCGCGCCAGAGGGCAAAAAAGGCTCACTCGCTGCAGTATTCGTCTCCTTCAAGCTGCGCGACTTCCGCTACCTGACGCTTTCGACCCTCGCCGCAGGCTTCGCGCAGTGGGCGAAACAGATCGCACTCTTCGCGCTCATCTTCGACATGACGGGCTCCGCAGTGCAGCTCGGCACCATCGCCGCGTTCCGAGGCGCGGTCGGGGCGCTGATTGCCCCCTACGGGGGGTACCTCGCCGAGCGCTACGCCCGCAAGACCGTCATCATCTGGTCCACCGCGCTCGATGGAGTGCTGGCGGCTGCACTCGCCGTACTAGTGCTGACAGACCGGGCGGCCCCGTGGCACGTGTATGCCATCGCCTTCGGTGGTGGTCTCGCGCAGTCGATCAACCAGCCGGCGCGCCAGGCCCTCGTTTACGACGTGACGACCGACGAGACGCTGCCCAACGCGATCGCGATGAACTCGATGGTCCAGAACATCTCGCGAGTCACCGGGCCATCGGCATTCGGGATGATGATGGGGCTCTGGGGCGTAGGCTCAGGGCTCGTGGCACTCACCGTGCTGCAGATCACGGCACTGCTCGTGACTATGTTGATCAGCTCGAACACTCGCCAGGTCATGCTGGTGAAGGGGGCCGGGGAGTCGACGCTGCGGCAGATCGCAGAGGGCTTCAAGTACTCGTGGAGCGACAAGCGCATCCTCGGGCTCATCCTCATCTCGACGATCCCTTCGCTGCTCGTCTACCCGTACATCCCATTCCTCAAAGTGGTGTCGGAAGAAGTGCTTCATCGAGGTACCGCGGGCTTCGGATGGCTCTCCTCGATGATGGGCTGGGGGTCGTTGATTGGGTTGTTCTTCCTAGCGTACGTAGGTTCGGCCCGAAACCGCGGCCGGCTGATGATTGGCTGCTTCATCCTCTACACGGCGCTGCTGGCCGGATTCTCAGCGTCTTCAAACTTCTACCTGTCGCTGTTGATCCTCGCCACGGCGGGGATCCCACACGGTGTGGCGATGGCGATCAACCAGACCCTTATCCAGCAACACATCCCGAGCCAGCTCCGCGGTCGCGTGATGGCAGTCTTCCAGCTCAGTCATGCGGTGCAGCCGCTTGGCTCCTTCCCAATGGCGTTCGCCATCGCGGCGTACGGAGCGCAGTTCGGCATCGGGATATTCATGGTGACGGCGCTGGTCGCCTTCGCGTTGTTCGCGGTCCTGTGGACGTCCGTCCGCCGCATGGACTAACGAGGCTGCCTCGACGCCGTCTGCTACGCTCCCGCGCATGTTGACGCACGTCATTGCACACCCCGGCGGCACCGAGCCGCTTCCCACCGTCATCGCACTGCACGGCCACAACGCGCACGGTCAGGACCTCATCGGCTTGGCGCCGCATCTCGCGGGCGGTCGAGCGCTCTGGATCTGCCCCCAGGCCGAGTTCGCCGTCGAACCCGGCTACTACGGCTACACCTGGTTCAGGAGAGACCACTCCGGCCAGCGTGCCGTCGATGAGCCCGGCCGCACCATCGATGTTGTCCGTGCCTTCATCGACGAGGCGTACGCGCGTTACCCGGTGGACCCCGCGCGCGTCGTGCTGCTCGGGTTCTCCCAGGGCGGCTCGCTCGGCTACCGGATCGCCCTCGGTGATCCGAAGCGCTTCGTCGGACTCGCGGCGTTGAGCACAGCGCTCGCCGCCGACCAGGCGGAAGCGCTACGCGGCGTCGAAGGGATCGGCGAGCTGCCGATACTGGTCCAGCACGGCCTTGAGGATCCGATGATCGGCGTCGACCGCGCACGCGAGACGCTTGAGCAACTCAAGGGCCTCGGCGTCACGCCCGAGTACCGCGAATACGCGATGGGCCATGCCATCGGTCAGGAGAGCGCCGCCGACCTCTCGCGCTGGCTCGAGCAAGTGTTGCGACTCGGTTAGCCGCCCACCTCGGCATTCGGTGCCCCGCGCTTGTAATAGCGAACTATACTCGCGGCACCTCGACATACCGGTCCTCACCGCACGTCGAGGCAGCAGCGGAGGTTCTCATGCCAGAGTACGAAACGATCGCAGTTGAGCGTCATGGACGCGTCGAGGTAATCCGCTTCAACCGGCCCGAAGCGATGAACTCGTTCAGCCCGACGATGACCCGTGAGTGGGTCGACGCCCTTGAGGCAGCCGACAACGACCCCGAGGTCGGCGTGATCGTCAGCACCGGCACCGGCCGCGCCTACAGCGCCGGCGCCGACATGGGCGGCTTCGCGCGGCGGCAGGAAGCGGGCGGCCCGGACCCGACCGCGGACACCCAGCCACCGCGTCGAGGGGCGTTCGACCCGCACTACATCGCGTCGTGCAAGCCGATCATTGGCGCGATCAACGGCTTTGCCATCGGCATGGGTTTCACAGGCCCGCTGAACTTCGACTTCCTGATGGCCTCGACCGAAGCGCGCTTCTCGGCGCGCTTCGCTGCCCTTGGCCTGACACCCGAGATCAACAGCACGTGGCTCCTCCCCAAGATCGTGGGCCTGCACCGCGCCAAGGAGATGATGCTCACGGGGCGCATCTACAAGGCCGACGAAGCCCTCGAGCTGGGCCTCGTACATCGAGTGGTGGAACCTGACGAACTGCTGCCGCAGGCGATCGCGCTCGGCGAGGAGATCGCGAAGAACCCCGAGGTCACGCTCCGCAAGATCAAGGAGATGGTCTGGACCGACCTCCGCGAAGGAGCCGACTTCGAGGGCGTCGCGCGGCGCTCGGCCACCAACTTCTCGGCAGCACTGCAGGCAGCAGAGGCCCGCGAGGCGGTGCGCGCCTTCGGGGAGAAGCGCAACCCGCGCTTCCACGACACAGCCTACATGGACGGACTGCGCGCGGAACTCGCCGCGCGCTGAGGTCTGAGGATGCTCAACCTCCCTCGTGGAGGTGTAGAATCCCGCCGATCTTCGCCTGACGCCCCGATTGAGGGCGCTACGCGAAGCCGGGACTCCTCGTGTGTTCTGCGTGTCAAATGGCTCTGGACGAAGGGGGTAGGGATGGGAGCACTCGACGGTCGTGTCGTCGTCGTCACCGGCGGCGGACGCGGCATCGGACGAGCGGTCGCGCTGCTGGCGGCCGCGGAGGGCGCCTCCGTGGTGGTAGCCGACAACGGCTGCGAGCCCGATGGCACGGGGTCGAACCACGCGATCGCGGACGCCACGGTCGAGGCCATCAAGGCCGCGGGCGGGAACGCCATCGCGAACTACGGGGACGTGAGCACCCTCGAGGGCGGTGAGGGCGCCATCAAGGCCGCGCTCGAGGCGTACGGGCACGTCGATGGCCTCGCCAACTGCGCCGGCATCCGACGTGACACCCCGATCTGGGAGATGACCGAGGAAGACTGGGACACGGTCATCCGCGGCAACGTGAAGTCGCAGTTCATCCCCTCGAAGTTTGCGGGGATCGCGATGCGGCAGCAGCGCTACGGGCGCATCGTCAGCATGGTGAACGACGCCGGCCTCGGCGCGGTGGGCGCCTCGAACTACGCCGCCGCCGGCGAAGGTGCGATTGGCTTCAACAGGACGCTCGCGCGCGACCTGGGCCGCTACGGCATCACCGCGAACGCCATCTCGCCGCTTGCGCGCACGAGAATGGCGGGCGGGTTCTCGGAGGACCTGCGTCCGCCTGCGGGCGTGATCAATGCGCTGACGGTCGCGCGCATCGGTCGCCCGAATCCCACGACCCAGTGGGAGGATACCGGACACGCAGATGACGCCGACAGCGTCGCGCCCCTGGCGGTGTTCCTGCTGAGCGAGGCCGCGGGCAACCTCAACGGGCAGGTCTTCGGCGTCCGCGGCGGGGACATCTACCTCTATTCCAATCCGGCCATCGACCGGCAGATCGTGTCCTACGGCCGCCGCTTCACGATGGAGGAGATGGACGACCTCATGCCGCGCACGCTGGCGCTGGACACCCCGCGCCCCGTGATGGCCTAGTCGAGGAGGACAGGACAATGACAGGACGACTCGAAGGACGCGTCGCAATCATCACCGGCTCCGGCCGTGGCATCGGCCAGGGGATCGCGAAGCTGATGAGCGCCGAGGGCGCTGCGGTCATCGTCAACGACTTCGGCGGCAACCTCGACGGCACCGGCGGCGAGCAGTCGCCGGCACAGGAGACCGTGAACGCCATCAAGGCAGCGGGCGGCAAGGCCAGCCCGAACTACGGCGACGTCTCGAAGCACGCCGATGCGCGCGCGATGGTGGAGCAGGCACTCGACGAGTACGGGCGCGTCGACATCATGTGTCATGTGGCGGGCATCCTCCGCGACCGCATGGTGTTCAACATGACCGAGGAGGAGTGGGATGCCGTGCTCTCGGTCCACCTCAAGGGCGCCTTCAACATGGCGCGGGCTTCGGTAGAGCCGATGCTGAAGCAGCGCTACGGCCGCATGCTGTTCTTCTCCTCGGGATCGGGACTTGGCTCCTCGGGACAGGCCAACTACTCGGCGGCGAAGGAAGGCATGGTCGGCCTCGCGAGGTCGCTCGCGCGCGAGCTGGGGCCCTACGGCATCGCCGTCAACGCCATCTACCCCGGAGGAGCGACGCGCATGACGGCCTCGGTGCCGTCGGCGTCGCGTGACCTGCGCGCGCGAGCGGGCATCACGGGCGGCAGCGGTGCGGCGGCGGCCCCGCGGCAGGACTTCACCAATCTCGATGCGGCTGCGGGCACACCGCGCGACCCGGGCAACAACGCACCGCCGGTGACGTGGCTCTGTTCCGAGGCAGGCGGAATGATCAGCGGCCAGGTGATCGGCACCTCGGGCTGGCAGGCGTCGCGCTACTCAATCCGGCAGGCGATTCGCAGCATCTCGGCCCCGCGCCGGTGGACTGTCGAGGAGCTTAGCGACATCGTCCCCAACCACCTCGCCGCGGGCATCATCAACCCGGCACCCTACGTGCAGCCGCAGGAGGCGGCCGCCACCTAAGCGCGATGCACCACGGAAACGAACGCGGGGCGGCCTTCTGGCCGCCTCGCCGGGGAGCAGCGTGCCAGACCACCCCTCGTTCGATCTCGACCGCGACAAACGGAACGACGTTCTCGAACCAAACCGGTCGTCATCCTACCCACTGACCGATCCAGGCACAGTGCTATTCCAAGTCGCGACCGAGCTAGTCGTCTACGCGGGTTACCACGTCCTCAGGTTCCTAGTCGCGAGCGCGCTGAGGTCTCGCCCTGGGCGAGGCGCAAGCCAGCCGTGAGCGAGAAGGCTCTCGCCGTTTTCGAAAGTGAGTTGCCCCCGACCTAGTGTGACGATTACGCCGACACACCCGCGCGCACAGTAGTCTTCGTCGATGAATCTCCTTGCCGACGTCACACCCGACGCGAAGCGGCTCGTTACGACGAAGGCGCTACGTTCCCTCGGTGACGGGTTCGCAAGTGTGGCGTTGGCCGCCTACATGCATCAGCGTGGCTTCACCGCAGCACAGGTCGGCGTGCTGGCAACAGTCGCGCTCCTCGGGACGACCGCGGCGACCCTCTGTGTGGGTTTCATCGTCGAGCGCGTCGGGCGCCGACGAGTACTACGCTGGGGCACGGCCGTCGTGATGGCTAGCGGGCTCGCGTTCGCCCTCGTGGAGCCGTACTGGGCGCTGCTCATCGTGGCCTTCGTAGGCACCCTGAATCCAACCGCGGGCGACATCAGCGTGTTCCTCCCCGTGGAGCAGGCCGCGCTCGCTGAAACCGTCGAACCGAGCCGCCGCACCTGGCTCTACGCGCGCTACAACCTCTTCGGTCGGCTCTCGGCCGCCGCGGGAGCCCTCATCCCCGGCGTTGCTGCGGCGCTGGCGAACGCGCTCGCGTGGCCCATCGAGGTGGCGCTGCGCTCGATGTTTGCGCTCTACGGGGTCGTCGGCATCGCGATGCTTGCGATCTATCGAGGCCTGACGGGATCCGTCGAGGTTGTTGCGGCCTCGCGCGCGACGCAGCGCGGCCGGCAAGGTGGGCTCGGACCATCGAAGGACGTCATCATGCGGCTATCGGCACTCTTCGCGGTGGACGCTTTCGGCGGTGGGCTGGCGGTCGACTCACTCCTCGCCTTATGGCTGTTCGACCGCCATGGCCTGACTATCGAGGCTGCATCGCTGATCTTCTCGGTGGTCGGTGTGCTGGCCGCGGGCTCGATGTTGTTCGCAGCACCGCTGGCAGCGCGTATCGGTCTCGTCAACACGATGGTCTACACGCACATCCCGGCGAACATCGCGCTGCTACTGGTACCACTCGCGCCGAGCCTGTGGATCGCGCTCGCCCTGCTGGCAGTGCGTTCGGCGCTGTCACAGATGGATGTTGCCCCTAGGACGGCGTACATCATGGCCGTCGTCACGCCCGAGGAGCGGGCGGCCGCGGCGAGCGTCACCAACGTCTCGAGGTCGCTGGCGACCGCTGTTGCGCCGGCCCTCGGCGGGTGGTTGCTAGTCGTCGGCCCGTTCGGGCTGCCGTTGCTCATCGCGGGCGCGCTCAAGGCGTTGTACGACGTGCTGCTGCTGTGGGGCTTCCGTGCGCATTCGGTGCGAGCCGAAGCCTCGACCGCAGGGACATCGTCGTAGAGCTATCCTCGCGAGACGCGCGTCGAGGAGCCGAGATGTCACCTACACCCACCGCCGTCGAAGCCTCACTCGAGCGGATGGCGCCCTCCGTCCTCGACGAAACGGTGCGCATCACCGAAATCCCTGCCCCTACCTTCCGGGAGTGCGCACGGGCGACCTACGTCCACGACCGTCTGGCCGCCATCGGCGTGTGTGACCAGCTCGCGATGGACGGACTGTCGAATGTCGTGGCGGTTCGTCGAGGAGAGCGCAGCACAGCACGCACACTGCTGAGCGCGCACCTCGACACGGTCTTCCCCGACGAGGCAACGCCAGTCACGCGCCAGCGGGACAAGCTGATCGGTCGAGGTGTTGGTGACAACAGCCTCGGGGTGGCCGCCCTCCTTGGCGTCGCGGAGGTGCTGCAGCGCTCGACACCACGAGGCCTGGGCGATGTCATCTTCGCGGCCAACGTCGGCGAGGAAGGTCTGGGCGACCTCCGCGGCATTAACCGCGTCATCAAGGACTACGGGGCCGACTTCGAGGCGGCGCTGGTGATCGAGGGACACGCGCTCAACACGGTGCAGGCCTCGGCGGTGGCGTCGCTGCGCTATGAGGTGATGGAGACCGAGGGAGGCCACTCGTGGGGCGCCTACGGCCGCAAGAACGTCATCGCGCTGCTGGCACGCGCGATTGTCGCGCTCGCGCCGATCATGCCGGAGGTCGGTGTGACGCCCAAGGTCACCATGAACATCGGCGTGATCCGAGGCGGGCGCAGCGTGAACACGATCGCACCCGACGCCGCATTCGAACTCGACATGCGATCGGCGGACATTGCCGCGCTCGGGCGCCTGCACCAGGCGGGCCGCACCGCGATGCGAGTGGCGTTGCGCGGCGAGGCCGAGCTCCACATGAAGCGCATCGGCAACCGACCGGGCGGTGCGATCCCAGAGGACTCGACGATCGTCCGAACCATGCTCGGCGTGCGGCGCGACCTCGGCTTGCCGCAGCCGGAGTTCCGCGCCAGCTCCACCGATACGAACGCGCTCGTCGCGACCGGCTATGAGACGACCTGCATTGGCGTCACCACTGGTAGCGAGTCGCACACCCCTCGCGAGTGGATACACACCACCCCCGTGCGCAAGGGCGTGCCCTATGTCGGTCGGGCGCTGCTCGCGGTCGCGCGCTTGCCTCGCGAGCAAGTTCGCCGCAGGACAACATCGAGGTGAGTGCGTTCCGCGCATGGCGGGCCTCGACGTTCGCGGCCGGCACCATCCCCGACTTTCGGCGGCTGCTCTACACGCTGACGCTGACGTTCTTAGCGCTGTGGATCGTCGGCCTGGCGCGCGGCTTCATCGTCTATGACCTCACCGGCTCCAGCGCCGCGCTAGGAGGGGTGTTCATCGCCTTCGGCGTGCCTCAACTGATCTTTGGCCTCGTCGGCGGTGTGGTCGCGGACCGCCTGCCGCGGCGACAGCTGGTGGTGGCCGGTCAGCTCTGGTTCGCGTTCGAGTACACGCTGCTGGGCACCCTGCTGGCGGCGGGCCGCCTTGAATACTGGATGATCCTCATCGCCTCGGTCATCGAGGGCAGTTCGCTCGCGTTCTACATTCCCGCCCGCACGGCCATGATCGGGGACCTGGTGCCCGCCGCGTCCCTGGGCAACGCGATGGCCCTCCAGCAGGTCGCGTTCAACTCGGCGAGGGTGGTCGGACCGCTCATGGCAGGATGGTTGATCGCTCTGCCCGCGATTGGTGCGGGGGGGTCGTTGATCCTCGCCGGGCTGATCTTCCTCAGCAGCGCGTTGCTCGTGCTCACGCTCCCAAAAGTGCCGTCGAGGGGAGCACGGTCGGGGGGCTCACCACTGAGCCAAGTCGCCGGAGGCATCGCGTACGTGCGAGGGCGCCCCGCGCTCGTCATCCTCGTGCTGACGAGCTATACGGTCGCCACGCTGGCGTTCCCATATATCGCCTTCCTGCCCGCGCTCGTCAAGGACGTCTACGGGGTTGGGTCCGTGGCCCTCGGCGCGATGAACGCGGCGGTGGCCCTGGGCGCGTTGCTGGCGGCAGTGCTGTGCGCGATGGTCATCGATGGGGGAAGCGCATGGCGGTGGCAGGCGATCGCCAGCACGGGCTTCGTGGTGGTGCTGATGGGCTTCGCGGTGGCGCCCGCCTTCCCGATAGCACTCGCGATTGGGGCGCTCCTCGGTGCCGGGGAGATCGGCTTCATCTCACTCAACCAGGGACTGTCGATGCGGTTCTCGGACCCGACGTATCACGGCCGCGTGCAGTCGGTGCTGATGATGGGATTCGCGTTCTTCGGCATCGTCGCGTTCCCGCTCGGGTACCTCGCGGACGCGATCGGCATCCGCGAGACAATGTTCATCGAGGGCGCCGTCGCCACGGCCATCCTCGCGCTCCTGCTCGTTTACGCCCGCGTCTCGCGGGCTGCCGAGGACGCCCTCCTGCCGCCGGCAGTCGCGAGCGCGACCACGGACTGACCTCGCCTCACCGAGGCCACCCGAGGGCGACTCGACAGCGCTATCCTGCCGCCCAGTACGCAGTTTGCGCGTAATCGTGCGTGATCACTCGAGCACCCCTCGAGCGGCGGGAGGAACAACGATGGCGATCGAGTACAAGCAGGACTACCGGCAGCTCATGGCGGACGCGGCAGCGGCGGCCGGCGTAAAGACGCCCACTGAACTGCCCACGGACCACGAGGTGACCCTCAACGGGATCCGCTTCCACTACCTCGACTGGGGAAACGCACACCTGCCGCACGTCGTGCTGCTGCACGGCGGCTCGCTGACTGCACACACCTGGGACATGGCGGTGCTGCAACTCCGCGACAAGTACCACTTCGTCGCCCTGGACCAGCGAGGCCACGGCGACACCGACTGGACACCGGACTCTCAACTCGACCATGACAACAACGAGCTGATGCTGGAGGACACGCGCCAGTTCATAGAGCACTTGGGGTACTACCACCTGACGCTCGTGGGCATGTCGATGGGCGGGATGAACACCATCCGCTACGCGGCGCGCCACCCGGAACACCTCGACGCCGTCGGGATCGTCGACATCGCACCGGAGACGATGCGCGAAGGCCAGCTGGAGATGGAGGCGTTTCGCAATGAGACGGAGACGCTGTCCAGCTTCGATGACTTCCTCAACCGCGCGGTGAAGTTCATGCCGCACCGCCCCGTAGCGCACCTGCGCTACAGCCTCACGCACAGCCTGAAGCCCACCGCCGAGGGCTGGACGTGGAAGCAGGACCACCGTCGTCGTGAGGGCGGTCCGGCGGACCAGACCGACGAGCAGCGTAAGGCCGCCAACGCCGCGCGCGCCGACGCGCTCTGGGTGGACGTGAAGGCGATCAAGCCCCCGACCATGCTCTTCAAGGGCGAGAACTCAAAGATTCTAGCGCTGGACGCGGCGCAGGCGACCGTCGCCGCGATGCAAAACGCGCGGCTTGTGGTCATCCCGCGTGCCACGCACAACGTGCACAGCGACAACCCCATCGATTTCGCGCGCGAACTCGATGGCTTCCTGAGCGAAGTGCTGCCGAAGCGGTAGGTCCGAGCCGGACTCCGGGCGAGCGTCCTACGTCGAGGCGCCCGCCCCCACCGGCGAAGTCACCCGCACTGGCAGCCTCGCGAGCCCGCGCAGGCTGCCAGTGTCTCGCCACCAGACACCCGGCGGCGCAAGCTCGATCGAGGCGTAGCGCTCCAGCAGCACCCGGAAGGCGATCGCGCCCTCGAGGCGGGCAAGCGGTGCGCCGAGGCAGTAGTGAATGCCGTGTCCGAAGGCGACCGGATGCCCGCTGTCGCGCTCGATGCGGAAATCCGACGGCGCCTCGAACGCCCGAGGATCGCGATTCGCCGCACCGAGCAGGCAGACTACCGGATCGCCAGCGCGGATCACCCTGCCCTGCACCTCGAAGTCGCGCATCGCGATCCGGCGCACGGCCTGCACGGGCGAGTCGTAGCGCAGCATCTCCTCGATGGCAGCCGGGAGTAGCGAGTGGTCCCCGCGCAGCTTCGCGAGCTCCGCGGGGTGGCGTAGCAGAGCCAGCGTGCCGTTGCCGATGAGGTTCGTGGTCGTCTCGTTGCCCGCCACCAGCAGCAGGCGCAGTGTCGAGAGTATTTCGCTCTCGCTCAGGCGCCCCCCCTGCTCCTCGGCGGCGACCAGCGCGCTGATCAGGTCCGCGCGCGGCTCGCGACGGCGCTCGGCAACGATACCGGCGAGGTAGCCCGTCAGTGCCGCCAGCGCGCCGCGCATCTGCCGGAAGCGCTCGCCGGTGGGGTCGAAGCGAAGGCCCTCGGCGACACCATTCGACCATGCCTTGAAGCTCCCTCGATCTTCAGGGGGCACGCCGAGCATCTCAGCGATCACGATCACCGGAAGCTGGTTCGCAAACGACGCCATGAGGTCGAACTCAGACGCGTCGCCGACCTCATCGAGGAGGCCTCGCGCGATCTCCTCGATGCGCGGCTGCAGCGCCGCAACCGCGCGAGGCGTGAATGCCTGGCTGGCCAGCGAACGCAGCCGGGTGTGATCCGGTGGATCGAGGACGAGCATGCTCGCCGTGTCGTCAGGACCACGTTCGAAGCGCGGATCCGCCATCGGGCTCCTGCGGCGGACGTTGCCCATTTCTTTCGAGGTCGCGGGGTCGCGCAGGAACTCGAGGACGTCGGCGTGACGGGAGACGAGCCAGCCTCGAAGGACATAGCTCCAGTGAACGGGGTCGTGCTCGCGTATCTCATCGAGATAGGGGTAGGGGTCGACCTGAACATCCCCGAGGGGGTTGAAGGCAACACCGGTGCGCTGGCGCTCCCAGGCGAGGATCCCGCGCACCGCCCCCTTCAGCGCCAGCTCTCGAATCACCATTGGGACGCTCCCCTCACTGGTCCCAGCCTCGAAGGTCTATCCGAGTGGGTATGTCGATTCTAACTGAGCACCCCTCGACGGCCCGGGTACGCAAGAATCACCCCTGAGGGAGGCGCCCGCGAGCCCTGCAGGCAGCATTCTTCGCTGGTCGAAGGCGGTGCTGCGGCGCAGAGGGGCGGAGACATCCATGCGCGAGGCAATGTCGAGGGCGTACCCGCCCAACAGCTCACTATTACGTCGAGTCTTTGGTCCGATCATCAACCCGTGGACGTACGCACGGGCGGCACATCTCGGGCTGATGTTTCCGCTGTGGATCGGCTACTTCGTCTTCCTCATCACCGCGCTCGCCATCGGTATCTCGCTGAGCTGGACGATCATCGGACCACCGGTACTCCTCGTGACGCTGTACCTGACGAGATTGGTGGGTGACGCCGAGGCGTGGGCAGTGCGGCACCTGCACGGCATGGAGTTACGTCGACCGCCCACCACCATCGAGCGCGGTTCGTACCGCAGCCAGGTCTGGGCCCGCATCATCGACCCGACGACGTGGACTGGACTGGTGTACCTGTTCGCGCAGTTCCCCATCGGTATCGCGACCTTCGTGTTCCTCGTCGTATCCACAACCATCGGCGTCGTGTTCACTGTTGCACCGTTCGAGGTCAGACCGGACAACGTACTCGACATCGGGGACAGCGCCCGTCGCTGGGTCATCGACGACCCGTCCGAGGCGTGGTGGCTCCCGATCCTCGGACTCACGGTCTTGCTGATCGAGGTGCACGTCGTGAACCTGTTGAGCGCGCTGCATGCCTGGTGGGCGCGCGTGATGCTGGGCAGCCGGGCGCCGCACATCGTCCCCGGGGCACCACTCGATGGTGTCCCGCGCGAGCTCGAGGGCGGCCCGGCATGGCCTGGCCACGACGGCCCTGATGCGCCATCGGACCTCCCGGCCCCGCCAGCGTTCGAGGAAGAGCCGTCCATGCCCACCCCGCTCGCGCCCGCCGTGCTCCCGAACCCGGCGGTGACGAGCGCAAGCCTCGACCGCGCGACGGCGGCGCTCCTCGACTCGCTCACGCCTCGGGAGGCCGAGGTGCTGAGGCTGATCGCGCGCGGTTACTCGAACGCGGAGATCGCGGAGGCGTTCGTGGTAAGCGAGGGCACCGTGAAGACGCACGTCAAACGCGTGCTCTCCAAGCTCGATGTGCGAGACCGTACCCAGGCCGCCGTCTGGGCCCTACGACCATGGAGCCGTCGAACCCGCCTCGATGCTGGCCGCGTCTGTGGAGACAGTGGCGCCGCTACGCCTGCGGGCCCCGCGCTAAGGGCCGTACTTCTCCCACGCATACTCATCCAAGAGAGGCCCGATGTATCCGATGTAGTCGTGTACGGCCTGCAGCGATTCGGCAGCCGACTCAGCGGTCACCTTAGTTCCTTGATGCACGACATCGTTGCGTCGCTCAGCATGGGCCTTGAGCTTTGTCCAGAATGGTTGCTTTGCCAACTCAACACCAACCACGCGATCGACAAGGTGCCGGCCCCGCTCGTTCGCCGGGTTGTAATTCATGAGCCAGCCTGTAAAGAGTCCGCCAAGGTGCTCGATATTCTCTTGACTAGCCCAATGCGAAACGACGGCCTCACTAACAAGTCGGCAGCCATCTGCGCGAAGATGACGGCTGCTTCGCACTCGCCACGCCTAAGAAATTCCTCCGCGTCACTGAGAATCGTTTCATGGTGGTAAGGCCGTGAGATCTCGAACAAGTTCGCGCCCGAGACCTCGGTTTCGACAGAGTCGTCTCGCTGCATCGCGTCCCTACGACCCCAGCGGTCCGGCCACGAGGCGGCGCGCCCGCAGGTCGGCAATACTAGAGGCGTCATAGCCCAGCTCGAGGAGCAGTGAGTCCGTGCTGTCGCCGCCGATCGAGCCACCTCGATAGGCGCCGGGCATGCGATCGAAGGTCACGATCGGCCCGTGCCGCCGGTAGCGGCCCCAGATCGCGTGGTCGACCTCCGGAGCCAGGTCGTTCGCGATGGCATGGGGATCGTTGAGGAAGAACGTGCCGACCGAGTCCTTGTCGGCGCGCACACAGCCCACGCCTTCCGGGATCAGGCGCGCCTCCCAGACGTCGGCGCCGTCCGACGCGAACACGGCCGACAGCTCCTCGATCAGCGCGGTGTCGTTGGCTCGGCGGGCGTCAGCGGACGCGAAACGCGGGTCCAAGGAGAGCGCGTCGCGCCCCAATCCTCGACAGAACGCGCGCCACTCGTCATCCGTGACCACACCGAGGAAGACCCAGGTGCCTCCCTGTGCCTCGTAGAGTCGGTAGAGCGCATTGAGGCCGTACAGCTCGCCATCGAGGGTGGCGCGGTCCGGTTTGCCCTCGTACCAGAGGGCGTCGTCGGAGTTCGCGTAGGCGCTCGCACCCATCATGTCGACGAAGACCTGCTGGCCCACGCCGAGGCGGCGCGCGGCGTACAGCCCGAGCATGGCGGCCGTGGCCGCCGTCATCGACGCGTTGGGGTCCGGGTTCACCTCGTTGGCACGCATCAGGCGGCGCGCCTCCTCGCGGACCTGCACCAGCCCCTCGGCATGGGCCAGCGGGTGACCGAGGCCCGCCTGCATGTAGGCCCCGCCCAGCGCGGCGCCGGGGATCGGATGCGCGCACGGCCTCGTGGCGCCGGGGCCATCCGGCCCGTAGCCGTTGGAGGAGACGTAGACGATGCGCGGGTTGAGTCGAAGCGCGTCGGCGAAGCCAATGCCGAGGCGCTCGGGGACGCCCGGACGGTAGTTGTGCATCACCACATCGGACTTCGCGAGGAGAGCCTGGACGATCGCCTGTGCCTCAGGCTCCTTGAGGTCGAGAAGAATGCTCTCCTTGGCGACGTTGGTCTTGCTCGCGCCGATCCCGGCCCCGGGGCCAGCGCCCATCACGCGATAGGGGTCGCCGCCGGTCGGCTCGACCTTGATCACGCGCGCGCCCATGTCACCGAGGAATGTCGCGGCCATCGGCGTGGCGATGATGGTCGAGAGTTCCAGCACAGTGACGCCCTCGAGGGGGTGGCGCGGCACCGGGAGGCGCGGGACACGGAGGCGCGGCTCCGGTCGAGGAGCTTCCGCGAACACCGCCTCGGTGTGTTCGCCGATGAGCGGCTCGCTGCTCGCGACCCGGCCGGGCGTCTCCATCAGACGCGCCACCGGCCCGAGCTGCAGCATCTTCCCGAGGCGAGGGTGCATGGTCTCGACGACATCGCCGTTGAGAAGCAGATCAGGGTGGCGGATGCCTTGCTGCGTGGTGAGGTACGGCTCGGCCGCCACGTTGCCGTTCTCGCGGAAGGCCTGCATCCATTCCTCGACCGTGCGCTCCTGCATCTTGAGGAGCATCTGGTCTCGCGCGTACTCGCGAAGCGACTCCGACCACGAGGCAGGCTGCCCCTCGAAGCGCGGGTCAGTCAGCAGCTCCCAGAGTTCAGCGGCCGTGACGTAGGAGTAGTAGAGATGCTCAAGGAGGTTACCGAGCTGGATCCAGCCGTCCTTGGCCATGACCGGGTGGTAGTTGAGGGTCGGCATGCGGCTCGCGTCGGCGAGGGGATCCGGGCCGAATACCGCTGGATCACGGGCGGCGAGCTGCTCTCGGATCAGCGCGCCCATGTCGTACGGCAGATGCCCGCGCAGCAGACTCGTCTCGATCAGCTGGCCCTCGCCGGTCACCTCGCGGGCCATGAGCGCCGCAAGGATGCCCTGGGCAGCCGCCTGCGCGGAACCGTGCACGCCGACCTGCACGTAGGAGAAACTGGGCCCCGGCCTCGGCGCCACGCCGGCGAACGAGCGCATACGGCCGGTCTTGGCCGCGATCACGTGGTCGTGATTCGGGTAACCGGCGTAGGGACCGCGCTCGCCCCAGCCGGTATGTGAGCAATAGATGATCATTGGGTTCACCCCGCGCAGCGTGGGGTAGTCGGCACCAACGGGCGCGCCCTCGCCCGGCTCAAAGGACGACACGACGACATCGGCGCCGCGCACGAGGTCGTGCAGACGGGCTTGATCGGAGGCCTGAGTCAGGTCGAGAACGACCGAGCGCTTCCCCCGGAGCCACATGGGTGAGTTAGGGAGTGCTCGCGACGGATCGCCACCCGGGGCCTCGACCTTGATCACGTCCGCCCCGAAGTCGCCGAGGATCATGGTCGCAAGGCCGGGCGCAGGGCCCGTGCTCAGATCGATCACGCGGATGTCATCGAGAGGTCGAGTCACAGCTGCACCTCCGTCGAACCACCGTGGCAGGGACGAACCGCATCGTAATGTTTCGGGACTGAGACGCCTAGCGCACGGCCTCGATGAGCTCATGACCATCGCGGGCGCCGGCGGCACGGCCGATGGCTCCTGCTACCTCCTCGAACGCACAATCGAGGGCATCGGCCGCGCCCAAGGCGATGAGCTGACGCGCCGCATGTCTTGCCACCTCGCCCGGATGAGGCGTCCCGCGCGCCGAGGCGAACCCGGCGCGGCGCAGCACCTCGATGAGCCACTCCGTGTCCCAGCGGCGTAGCTCGACGACCGTTGAGCGCAGCGCGTGCGGCGCGAGGCGTTCGAGCGGCGGCACGCCGAGAGCAGGCGTTAGCACGGCATCCCCGAAGGCCCGTCTCGCCTCGGCGGCGGCAATCAGTCCTCGCGCGTGCGCCTCGGCGACCGTGCCGTCAGCGGGAAGCGCGAGGGCGTAGCACCGTTCGAGGGCAGGCGACTGCACCATGCGAATGTAGGGGTAGAGCAGGAGGCCGCCTCCGGAGGCGCGCTCGCCCGCCCAAAGATCTACTGTCTCCAGCTCTGGTGCGGGCAGTCGCCACTCCTAGTATGAGGCACGCAGCACGCCACCGGGGCGCAGGACGCGGCCAGCTCGCGGACGACCGCCTCCGGGTCACGCGGCCTCCTCGAGGGATGAAGCGGCGACCACCGCATCGAAGGTTGCGTCGCCAAACGGCAGGCGGCCTGCATCCCCGACAACGAAGCGCGCATTCGGAATCGCGAGGCGGGCGGCGTTGTCGGCGCAGACGCCGGCGCGCCTTGGCGAGGGGTCCACGCCTACCACGGTCACCTCAGGCCGGCGTCGCGCCACCGGCAGCGCAGGCCAGCCATCGCCCGGGCCCACATTGAGGACGCGCCGTGCTCCTTCGGGGATGTGAGCGACGTAGTCGGCGATGCGGGCGACGTCCGACCAGTGGCTCGCCGTCCGAGGATTGAGCGAGACGTACACCTCGGCGAGCGTGTGGCGGCTCTGGCTCGGCATCAGCTCATAGACGGCCCGTGCGGACTCCAGGGGTTCTGGCGGCGTGTGCTGATAGAGCCAGCGTTCGACTAAGGAGAGGGGGAGTGTAGAGGTCACCACGAGGCAGGCCGCTTCCACCCGAGGTAAAGTGCGGCGAGGAAAGCAAACAACCATGCCGAATAGGCCACGCCCACGAGAACGTTCTCTGCCCACCCGGGCCACTGGTCGTCGCCAAAGATCAGGAGCCAGAAGGCCGCCGCACCCAGCAGAATGATGCCTGCCGCGAGCGCGGCCCCAAACAGGAGGCCGCCCACGCCGTACACGAGCAAGGTCAGGGCACGGCGCAGCGTCACTCGATCGTTTCGGACTTAGGGGTCGACGCGCGCGCTGGCGCTGCCATGGACGACTTCCTCTCCCTTCTTGTTGACGGTCACCAGCGCCAGGTCGACGCAGCGCTGTCCACCCTCTTCACGCAACACCTCGACGGTGGCCCTGACCGTGAGGGTGTCCCATGGCCACACCTGCCTCGAGAAGCGCACGCCGAATTTCGTAAGGCGGCCGTCGCCGACCCAGTTGGTGATCATGGTGCCGGTGAGCCCCATCGAGAGCATGTCGTGCGCGAAAGCCGTGGGGTACCACGCGACCTCCTGCGCGTAGGTCTCATCCGTGTGCAGCGGGTTGTAGGCCCCGGAAGCGCCTGCGTACTGGACGATCTGGGTACGGGTGATCTTGTCGACCACCACTTCCTCGTGGGTCTGGCCGCCAGCGAACTGGCTTGCCTTGAGTGGCATCGAGGTCTGCGCCTGCGCTACCGCTCGACCGGGCGCGAGGTCTGCACGCCCACGGAACGAGCGGTAATGACCAGCTCGCCCTTCTGGTCGCTGTACTCGGTAATGGTCTCGCGAAAGGTCATCTTGCCGGCGCGCCGGCCCTCGCGCTCCCATGTCTCACCGGGCCTCGAGGTGGCCGAGAGCACGTCGCCGGGGCGCAGGTGGCGGTGGTACTCGTAGTGCTGCTCGGCGTGGAGGCCGGTGCCACCGCCACCTCAACCGGTGCGGACAACACCCGTCGGTTCGCGGCCGGAGCCGAACCACCGTTCGCCGAACTTCGGGCGCAGGCCGTAGTCCGGGTCGAACTGCGCACTGGACTGCACGAACGTCGGCGGCGCGATGGTGCCGCCGGGCTCGGTGCCCTTCGCGTAGTTCTCGTCGTAGTAGATCGGGTTCTTGTCGCCGACGGCGCGGGCAAACAGGATGATGTGCCCGGCTTCGACTGGGAACTTGTCGACTGCCACAGTCCCTCCTCCAGCTCCGCAATATGATGCGAAGGCGATGGTAGCGACGCAGCCCGGGCGCGTGTGCGGACGACCGTTATCCGCGCGCAGCCTCCAGATGGCGTTGCCAGCCCTCCGGCCAGACCGTACGCACGAGTGGTGACCGGCCAACCGAGAGCGCCTGCACGCGTTCGACAAGGGCCGCTACCTCGGGGTCTGACAACACCCGATCCGGCACGCAGCCGAACTCGCAGCGGAGCGACTCGGTGGCGCCCCAGAGGCGGCAGATCAGCGGGCGCACCTGGTAGGCGCCGCACAGTCCCGACTCTCGTCTGAGGTGGGGGCAAACGAGATCGTCATCGCAGGTATGTTCGCCGTGCACCGAGGTAACGCGGTCCCACTCGAGCGCACTCATGACAATAGGGCCGCACGAGCCGTGGCAGCGCTTCTGGCAATCGATGGCAGGCAGCGAGGCATAGATCGCCTCGAGCTCCGCCTCGAGGACGGACGCCGCATAGCGGTCCGCGGTCACGAGAGCGAGTCGCGAACCTGCTCGATGAGCAGACGACGCTGGACTTTACCGTTGGGAGTCCGAGGCAGCGCGTCCACGAATCGGTAGGCGTGCGGCTGCTTGTAGCCCGCGAGGTGCACGCGAGCGTGAGCAGCCAGCGCGCCCTCATCGAGTGCGGCGCCAGATGAGTCGGAGGCCCGGACGACACAGGCGGTGACGAGCGTCTTCGCCTCATCAATGGAGACGCCGACGACGGCCACCTCGGAAACGCCGGGGCACGAGGCGAGAGTCGCCTCGATCTCGATGGGTGAGAGGCGATACCCGAATGACTTGATCACGTCGTCGGCGCGACCGTGAAACCAGAGGTAACCGTCGGCATCGAAGGCCGCGAGGTCACCACCGACGAACCAGTCACCGCGGTACACCATGGCCTCCTCGTCAGACCGCTGCCAGTACCCGAGCATCAGTCCAGGGTCCGAGCGGTGCACGCCGAGCAACCCTAGTTCCGATGAAGCCAGTGGGTCGGTGCCACCCTCGACGGGCAGGATGGCGATTCGGCGGCCCGGCTGCGGGCGTCCCGGGGAACCGAGGCGGATTGGCGTGCTCGGACCAGACGAGATGTAGGTGGACACCTCGGTCATGCCAAGGGCCTCGTACAGTTCAGTGCCAGCCCGCTCGCGCCACTCCTGAAGGAGCGCGGGAGGCATCGCTTCGCCAGCGCAGAGACCATGGCGCAGCGAACGCAAGCGAACACGTGCCACGTCCTCGGCGAGCCCGTACTTGAGGACCTGGCGATAAACCGTCGGGACGGCGACGAAGACCGTGGCACCCAGTCGCTCGATGAGCCGAGGCCAGCCCGCGGGCTCGTACTCGCCACCAAAGAGCACAGCGTGCGCCCCAGCCGCCCAGGGGTCCATGAGCCCCACACCGAGCGTGTACGACCAGTTGAGCGTCCCGGCGTGCAGGGTCACATCGGAGGGACCGAAACCCTCCCAGGCGTCGCGCATGAGCGCACGCCCGAGGACCGTACGCTGCGCGTGCAGCACTCCCTTCGGTCGAGCGGTAGTACCGGAGGTGTAGATGAGAAACGCTGGATCCTCGGCAGCAGTCTCCGCTGGCGACGCCGACCCATCGAGCACATCCAGATCCGAGGCCAGCACCTCGATGCCGGCGAACTCATCGATGCGCAGGTCAGGCGTTGCGATGGCCGCTCGTGCATCGGCGTCCGCGAGGAGGAAGGCGGCCTCCTCGGCGGTCAACTGCGGCGAGGCTGGGATGGGGACGAGCCCCGCAAGGGTGGCTCCGAAAAAGGCAAAGGCGTACTCGGGCGAGTGGGGAAGCCGCAGCAACACTCGATCGCCGGGGAACAGGCCATGCGCGAGGAGGCCACGCGCGATCCGCTGTACTCGCTCCCACACCTCGGCGTACGACCAGACCTCGTCGAGGCTGGCGTCGTCGTAGGAACGTGCGAACGTGAACGCGCGTCGGTTCGCGCTCGACGGATCGAGCGCGTGAGCCTCGAGGCAGTAGCGGGCGAGATTGAGGGCCGTAGCGCGGGGGGTCACTGCAGGAGTGTACCGGTGCGCGCACGGCCCTCGAGCGTGCAAATGAGCGGGATTCGGCGCTAGATGGGGCGGAACAGGGGCATGAGGTAGTCCCCCGAATCCTGCTTCTCGAATTCCACCTTTACGCGCTGGCCGATCTTCACGTCCTTCGTCGGATCGGCGACGCCGATGACGTTGGACATCATGCGGAAGCCCTCATCGAGGTCGATGTAGGCCAGCGCGTAGGCGCCAAGGTCGGAGAACGCGGGGTTCCGGTTCTGGCGGACCACCGAGTAAGTGTAGACCGTGCCCTCGCCCTTGGACTCTTTCCAGGCCAGGTCCAGGCCGCCGCAGTGCGTGCAGATCATGCGTGGGTAGAAGACGACGCCGCTGCAGGAGTTGCACTGCTGGTAGAGCAACTTCCCGGCCTTGCAGCCCTCCCAGAAGGGCTCGGTGTTGGGCTCGGGGAAACGAGGCTGTGGTCGGTTCGGCATGTTGGTGACTCCCTCGATCGATGCGAGTTAGGCGAAGGTTGAGGCTTAGTCCTTGGCGAGGATGACGCTGCCGCCGGTGTGGTTGCCACCGAGGAAGCCGCCGTTGCCGTGCGCGATAGCGAGCTGTGCGTTGGCGACCTGCGAGGTGGACTCGCCACGAAGCTGGCGCACCGACTCGAGGAGCAGGAACAGCCCACGCATGCCGGGGTGGTTGCTCGAAAGTCCGCCGCCGTCGGTATTCAGCGCCGGCTTGAGCGCGCTGTCGAAGCGGAAGCGGTTGTTCTTGGCAAAGTCCTTGTAGTCACCCTTCTTGCAGAACCCGAGGTCCTCAAGGATGGTGGCGACAGTGATCGTGAACGAGTCGTAGATCATCGCAAGGTCGAGTTCTTCGGGCTTCACGCCTGCCTCCGCAAAGGCGATGGGGGCGCTCTGGGCGCCTGCGGAGACGGTGATGTCGCCGCCGTTCTCGCGGTACTTCGTGGCCTCGCCAGTCCCGATGATCCATACCGGCTTCTTCGCCGCACCTCGAGCAGCCGCCGCGCTGGCGATGACCAGCGCGCCACCGCCGTCGGAGACCATGCAGCACTCTAGGAGCTTGAGGGGGTCCGCGACGACGCGGGAGTCGAGGACGTCCTGCACCGTGAGGTCGCCCGTGCCCATGAACTGCAGGTCCTTCATGGCCTGCACCGCCTCGGGGTTACGAGTGGCATGGTGGCGAGTCGAAACGGAGATCTCCGCGAGGTCGGCGGCGGTGGTGCCGTACTGGTGCATGTGGCGGTGGGCCACCATCGCGTAGTTGGCGATGAGGGTCTGGCCGAAGGAATCCTCCATGTTGGCCTGCCAGTTGGGGAAGCCCATACCGGTAGCGCCGCCGGTACCGATCGGTGTGCGCCTCGATGCCGCGACGGAGCCGTAGGAGAGGATGGCGACGTTCGCCTTCCCCGCACGGATGTCACGGAGGGCGTGGGCGGTCTGGAACTCGTAGGAGGAGCCGCCCACCTGGGTGGTGTCGATGACCGTGGGCTTGAGGTTGAGGTAGTGGGCCATGCCCAGGCCACCGCCACCTTCGCCCTCGTTGGTGTCGTAGATCGCATCGACATCGGTGAGCTTGAGCCCGGAATCAGCGAGCGCCCTCGAGATGGACTCGGCCTTGATCTGCATCGCCGAGCGACCGGGCGCGACGCGCAGTGGATATTCGTGGATGCCGACGATTGCGGCGTCGCGGGCCTGGCTGGCCATCTGGTGCACTCCCGTCACTGGCGGCCGCGGTCGCGGCTTCCGCTCACCCGGGTGTTATCAGAGCCGACGGCCTGCGGTCAACGGAACCAGCGCCTCCGAGGCGCTTGTTTGCGGGATCGAGGAGCGACCGCTAAGGTTTCGAAAATGCGCATCGGCCTCGTCAGCGACACCCACCTCCCCTCTCTCATGCGCTCCCTCGATGAGCTGGGCCCCCAGCTCGCTGAGTTTCTCCGCTCAGTGGACCTCATCCTGCATTCTGGTGATGTCGTAACGCCTTCGATCTTGGACTGGTGCGAGCAGTTCGCGCCGCTCATGGCAGCCCGAGGGAACCACGACGCCTTCGACGACCCGCGCATCGAGAAGGTGCAGGTACTGGACGTCGAGGGGCTACGCATCGTGACGACTCATGACCTGCGCCCTGAGGACCGGCCGATGGAGATGATCCTCGAGCGAGACTTCAAGGGGATGAACCCGGACATCGTGGTCGGTGGCGACACTCACGTGGACCGCCTTGAGTACCGCGACGGCATCGTGCTGATCAACTCCGGCAGCCCGAACCTACCGCACCACAAGGAGACCCGTCTCGGCACCGTCGGCCTGCTGGAGATCGCGCCGGGCGGCCGCGTCCATGCCGAGGTGATCATCCTCGGTCACACGGAGGGCTCCCCCAACCCTGGCACCCCGCGGCATATGGAAGTGCACGACAAGCGCCTCATCGCGGCGTCGTTCAACGGTGACATGCTCGAGGTCCCCGACCCCGTCGATTAACGCGGCGCTGGCGTCACACCGCTTACGGCGCTTCCTCGATGACCGCCGACATCGCACCCTTCGAGGTGGCGATGCGCGGGTCGGCGCCGTAAGCGTGCACGCGTTCCTGGTGGCGGGTGACCTGATCGAGACCGGCCGTTTCGAGAATGACGCGACCGGCGCTGTCCACGATCGTTGCCAGCGCGTACGACTTTTCACGCCCGTATCCGAACACCGCCGCCAGCATCTCGATGACGTAGGCATAGGTGTGCTGATCGTCGTCGAGCAGCACGAGGTGATAGAGCTTGCCGAGCGCTGACGAGGTGTCCTCAATCGGCGTGGTCGCCGGCCTCGACGCCGGATCGGCTGTACGCGGAGCCATCGTCATGCGGATGCTGGTCACTCCAGTCCTCGGATTTTACGTGGCGTTGACCAGTTCATCGCGACGGAGGACGCTAGCCATATGACCACCGGGACGGAACTCGATGCCGATGTTGCCATCGTAGGGGCGGGCGTTGTCGGACTCGCCATCGCTACGGAACTGGGGCGCCATCGGTCGGTGGTGGTCATCGAGCGCCACGATGGCGTCGCGCGCGAGACCTCGTCCCACAACAGTCAGGTAGTGCACGCTGGAATCTACTACCCCACGGGCTCGCTAAAACACGTCCTCTGCATCGAGGGCCGAGAACAACTTTATACTTGGTGCGAAACCCGAGGCGTGCCAGTTCGGCGCAGCGGCAAGCTGATCGTCGCGACCCACGAGTCCGAGCTTGGCGGCCTGGATGGCGTCTGGCGCCAAGCACTCGCGAACGGCGTTGAGGGCATGAGCCGGATGACGGCGGCCGAGGCGCGTGAGCGCGAGTCCGCAGTGCCTGCGGTGGGCGCGCTGCTGTCTTCGAGCTCCGGCGTCGTCGATGCGTTAGCCTTCGCGCGCTCGCTCGAGGGAGCGGCGCGTAGCGAGGGCGTACTGTTCGCCTTTCGCCATGAGGTGCAAGGAGCTCACCGGGATGCCGCGGGGTTCACGCTGAGCCTGGGCGGGCCGGACGGCGAGGCGAGCACTGTCCGCTGTTCCGCCCTCGTGAACAGCGCCGGGCACGGCGCACCGGCGTTGGCCGGGGGACTCGCCTACGACCTCGACGGCGGTGGGGAGGCGCCCATTCTCCGCCAACTGGCGAACAAGGGCCGCTACTACGACATCGTAAGCCAGCGCGCACGTCGCGCGGTGTCGGCATCGGTCTACCCAGTCCCGCCCGGCAACGGCGACATGCCGGAGTACATGCGACGAGCAGGCGGCCTTGGCGTCCACATCACCGTGGACATCGAAGGTGTGGTTCACCTCGGCCCAGACGTCGAATGGCTCGATGACGCGACGCCGCTCGACTACCGGGCGGACGATACCCGGCGCGCCGAGTTCCTCGCCGCCGGCCAGCGCCTCCTCCCAGCCCTGGAGGATGACGACATTGCGCCGGGCCAGATCGGCTACCGCCCGAAGTTGCACTCAGGCGGGGAGGATCCGGGCGACTTCGTCATCTGGGGTGACCGGGGGTATGTGCATCTCGGTGGGATCGAGTCGCCGGGACTCACTGCCTCGCTGGCGATCGCGAGGCGCGTCGCCGCGCTGCTGTAGCTCGGCGGACACTTGAGGCGACGCGCCATGCCTCGTAGGCTTGAGGCATGAACCTGCTGGAAGACCCGGGGCGGTTTTACTGGAAGTGGATTGTTGTCGCGACCGTGTTGCTGGTCGTGTACGCCATCGAGCGTTCGATCCGCACGGGATCGCTGTTCTAGCGAACAGCCTCTTCGAACCTAGCTTGCCATGGACCTGGCGGCTGGCTCCTCGACAACGGGGAGTTGCGCCATGCGGTAGCCGGTGCCCCACTCGTTGAGGAGGTACCGCGGCGTGGCGGGGCTCTCCTCGAGCTTGCGCCTGAGATAACCGACGTAGATACGCAGATAATGCGTGTCGTCCACAAACTCGTCACCCCAGACCGTGCTGAGCAACACGCGATGAGGCACGACCTTACCGCTGACGCCGACCGAGTGCCTCCAGAAGTCGGTACTCGGTCGGCGTCAGCGGCACCTGGATGCCCGCGCGCGTGACCATTCGCGCTTCTCGGTCCAGCAACAGCTCGCCGGTGCGAATCTGGAGCGGCTCGTCGTGGCTGGCGCCATTCCGGGAGGCGCGACGGACCGCGGCACGGACCAGCGCCACAACCTCGGTAGCCGCAAAGGGGTACGGGGCGTAGTCATCAGCGCCGGCGTTGAGCATGCGCACGGCCTCGGTGCCGCCGCCCTGATTGGCAAGGACGAGAATGGCGACCTCATCAGAGATGGCACGAAACACGCTGGTAAGCTCGACCGTCTCCATACCTGAGAGATGCGAGTCGAGCACGATCGCGTCAGGTCGAATGGCGTAGACACGACGCAACGCCTCGAGGCCGGTTGGAGCCTCCTCGACGATGGAGTCGTGGGTTTGCAGCTGACGGACGAGGATGCGGCGCGCGCTCATCCTCATCGACTACAACTACGACTGGCATCTCAACCCCCGCACGCGTTACGCGGCTTACAGACGGCTGCAAGTCGATCGAACTCTGTGCGATCGACTTGCTCTTTCTGACTATCGGTCGGTACTTCCCCTAGGTGAATGCCCAGCGTCGGAACCGGTAACAGGTTCGGGCGCACTGCGGAGCATATAACCCTTCCCACGCTGCGCGAGCAGCAGCGCTGGACGGTCCGGGTCGGCCTCGATCTTCTCTCGCAGACGGCGTACGTAAACCCGCAGGTAATGGCGGGCTGAGAGGTACTCGGCCCCCACACCTCGGACATCAGGCTGCGATGGGTCACGACTTCATCCAGACGTCGGGCCAGGGCAGCAAGCAAGTTGAACTCAGTGCGAGTAAGGCGGACAGGCACACCCTCGACCAATACACGGCGGCTCTCCGGGTAGATCGTGACGCCACCCGCACGATGCGCCGGTTCGGACGACCGGTCCTCACTCGAGCTTCGACGAGTGAGGGCGCGGAGACGAGCGACGCACTCGCCCAGATCGCCCGTGGCAGCGACGACCGCGTCGGCGCCTGATTCGAGGTACGCCGAGACCAGCGTGGGGCGCATCTCAAAATCGAGCACAACGATCGGACGGTGCGTGGTGCTGGCGAGGTGCGCGACAAGCGCGACTGAGTCACCGCCGTGAACATCAAGCAGGAAGGCGTCGGGGGAAATGTCCGTCCTCAAACTCGGGCCGAATCGTGGGCGAGAAGCAGACGGCATCGAACTGGGAGCGAAACTCCGCCGCAAGAGACTCTCGCTCCGAGATAACGGCGAGTGTGGTCATGGCTCCCCCGAAACAGCATTGCCGCCTCGATATGTCACGTCCGCGCGACTGCGCGCCGAAACAGCTTCGGAACCGGGGAAACTCGAAGCTCCCGTAACTGGTTCTACGACATATATCGGGTGTAGGGAACAACTTATTGAGGGGAAGGAGGACAAATTCTCAGAACTTGTCAACAAAGTTATGAGGAAGCCGCTTGAAACTAGATACGAGTGGCTCGAACAATCACTCGATGCGAATAGTTCTTGTTCGAGTACGCCCCACCGCACGTAATGAGCGTCATCGTCTCAGCATCGGTAGGAGCAATGAGGCCATGGATATCCAGCTCGTCGACAGCAATTTGATAGATAACCGCCACTGAATAGTGAAGAACAACACCATCCTTGAGCTTGATCGCCACTGCATCCCCGGGACGCAGCTTCGAAAGATTCCAGAACACTGCCGGGCCATAGTTTATGTAGTCGACGTGGGCTGAGAAAACGGCGTTACCCCCGCTGCCCGGCTTAGCAGTGAAGTCGTACCACGCAACTTGGTGGGGGCTGAACGGCAGGTCCATGTATCCGTCGGGACGGACACCGAGCGGCACCAGCGGTGCGTTGATCTTGATCGCCGGGATCGTGATCGCCTCGACGGGCGAGGTGAATCGCGCTAGTGGTGCCACGCTGACCGCCTCTGCTGCGGGTTCGTCCTCTCGGGCCACGTCGTATAGCGCGAAACCAGGGAGATCGTGACCTGTGGCGACTGCGCTCGCCACAAGGCCGCAGACGGCGAACCACAGCACGCCGAGGGCCATGATCGTGACGAGGCTTCGCCGCCCGCGCGTACCCAGCTGGCTGAGGGGGGACATGGCGTGATTGTAACGACCTCGCCGTCCGAATACCTCCCGGGGACGCCAAGGATAACGAAGACGACCACGCCCGACCTGCGACGAGCCAGTCCGCTAGATCAACGGCCATGGCGTGCAGCGCCACGGATACATTGCGGGAAGTACGGGCACCTCAATGAGCCGTCGCAGGCGCTCCTTCAGCGCGGCGCGTTCCGCGGGACGTAGGCGCTTGGTGAGCGACTGGACCTCTGCCGCGGGCGCGCCCTCCAGACATGTCTGGAGGGCGCGCAGGTCATCCAGGAGCGCCTGCGGAATTGGCGTGTCTGCGAAATCCCAGATGACGGTGCGGAGCTTCTCCTGCTGGTGAAAGCACAAACCGTTGTCGATGGCCCAGATTCGACGCCCGGCGTCACAGAGGACGTGCCCGCCCTTACGGTCGGCGTTGTTGGCGAGGAGATCGAAGACGGCGAGGGTCACCAGCTGGTCAGTCAACGCCTCGTCCTCCCGCAGCACGAAGTAGTGCTCTGCAGGATCGTGCGGGATGTAGAGTTGCAGTGAGCCTTCACCGTGCGGCCCATCACACTCTACGGTCGGAGGCACTACGTCCCAGTGGAGAAGCTTCGACAGCTCGTACGCGGCAACCTCGCGGCGGTGCAGTGTTCCGCCGGGGAAATCATTCAGCGGCCGCTCACCGCGCGCGGGCTTGTAAATACCGAGACCGGTGCCACGAGCCGGATGATCGAGCCGTGCGAGAAACACGTAGTTCGAGGAGTCGAACACCTCGGCAAGTTCACTGATGGTCGCCTCACGCAGAACTTCGGTGATCGCCTCGTCCGTAGGCGACCATGGGTTAGGTCGCGGCACGGAACCGTTCATGCGGGCTTCACGACCTCACGCGCGGTGAGTCCCAGCCCAACGCGCATTGCGCAGCAGTGCATCATCATCATCGCTAGGGCTGGCAGGGCGTCATCGAGCACGGCCTTCGCGCGCTCGAGGTCATCCGCACGAGCGCCACGGCCAAGCAGTGCCTCCCAGCTGACCTCGATTGGTGAGGCGAGGAACCGGGTCGACGAGCGCGCGTAGAAATAGAGGGCGCGCCCTCGCTGACGAAACAGCGGGTAGGTCACCAGGTGCTGCAGCTCCTCCCACGCAACCTGCAGGTAACCCGGCCACACCGCGACGGCGCGGTACAGATCTGGAGCTACATCAACCTGCATGGCGGCCGCGATGTCGGGCAGCGGCCCCGCCCGATGTGAAGCGAGGTCGACCACCGTGGCGAGGTGGAGCCGCTCGCGTGCGGAGTCTTCGCGGGGATCCGGCCGGCCCTGGCCGCCAACACGGGAAGTGTCCCAGCCCTCGGCGAGCGCGCTCAAGGCGAGCAGTAGTTGCGGCTGGTACCAGTGAAAGACGTCGAGCACCCGCGCGATGGTCACGAGATCCTCGGCGTCCAGAGCGCCATCGAGAAGGGAGGCACGCGTGAGGATCGGCTGGTACACGGCCTCGGTCGCGTCGAGCGCCATGTCCGCCATGTACAGGGCGCTGCTGAGAAACCCCGCGGTCTCCAGCGACGGCGCCAGTTGCGGCCACACCAACGCGAAGTAGTCGCCACAGCGAGCCAATTCGAGCAGTGGTGCCGGTACAAACGGCATACGCAGCACGCGCGCAGCCTGCTCGACGAGCGTAATCGCGGCGGGCTTGCTCATGACTCAAGGATAGCGGATGGCTTCGGGAGCAGACCCGCCGCCGCTAGTCGGCAGCGCCATCGCGAAAATGGCGCGCCCGCCGCACCACCGTCCAGTCGAGGCCGGCGCCAGCGGCCGCCAGCAGCACGACCCATCCTCGACTCTGCGCAACGGGAACCGTTGACAGCTGCGCGGGCCCGTCTCCCTCACCCAAGCGTACAAGGGAGTCGTCCGCTCGCCCGGGGGTCGGAACGTCTAGCCTCTCGACGGTGACCAGGGAGCCATCGTCAGTGAACCGCCGGATCAACGAGCGTCCGGAGCCGGGAGCCGGGACCGGAGCAGCACCATCGAGGTACGTACGGTCGGAGCCCCACGAGACCACGTCCAGCAGCTCGCCGTCCGCGGTCAGCAGGGCGAGACGGTCCCCGCCATTCCCGAGTCCGTTCCCGATCGGGCCCGTCAGCAAATGCAGCAACACCGCTGAAGCGACGTCGGCACGGGGCGCGCCGACGACCACGACGCCGCCGGGAACCAGTGGTAGGTCCGGGAGCAACACGGCCGCTGCGTTGTCCTGTAGCGAAAAGCCACCGAGGCCCACCGACGTCGATCCGAGGTTCGCGATCTCGATCCACTCGTAGTCCGCGTCAGGGCCCTCCTGCACGGGATCAGGCAGCAGCGCGGTGATACGAAGGAGCGGGCCTTCGCTCGCGATACGCACCCGCCCCACGGCAGCGTGGATTGATCGTGCCTCGCCCGGCCGAGGCACGATCCGAAGCTCTGCCGAAGATGGGGCGGCACTACTCGGTGAAGGTCGCGTGGTGGAGGCCGCCGTTGGCGTCGCACCTGAAACGCTCGCTGCGCTTGCTGGTAGCGTCGCGGCGACCGCCGTCGCTGCACCGGTCGCTGCTGTCGTCGCGCTGGAGATGGGGGCGGCTGCGCTGGCGAACGTGACATCGTCGGCGGCCCGCATCGTGGACACACTCGAGGCAGGACGCAGCAGCAGTCGCACCCGGACGCTCCTCGCCGTAGCCAGCGAATCGTCGGAGAGGAATGGCCTACTTATCCACAGGTTGCCCACGTATTCGTCACAACACGCATGATCGCAGGATGGCGCCGACAACTGATCAGGTGTTTACGCAAGTGTGTAGTTGTGCCAAAGTAAACAAACGGCGCGGGGAGACGTTGTTGACTAGGCGAGGTTGCTGACTAGGCACACCTCGTTTCAGGTCATGCTCGCGCTCGTCGCGACAGTTCTCCCCGGCGCGGGGAGCGCGAGCAAGTACTTCGATCGCCCTTACCAGTCGCCACAAACAACGACGGCCACCGCGCGGTGGCCGTCGTCAATCGTTCCGTCGCGCGACTTGGAGTTACGCGGGGACGGTCGTCAGCCCGGCCCGAGGCGTGTTCACAAGAATGACCATGTTGCCCGGTGCGTGCTTGTTCTCGTGCATGAGCTGGTGGCTCTTGCCAACCTCGTCGAAGGCGAAGACCTGAGACAGCACCGGATCGATGCGGCCATCGATGACCATCTGGTTGAAGGCGGCGCACTGCTCGACATTCGCAAAGTGCGAGCCCTGGAGGCGCTTCTGGCGCATCCAGAGGTAGCGCAGGTCGACATCGGCGTTGTAGCCGGACGTGCCGGCACAGATCACAACCATCCCACCGTTATCGACCATGAAGATCGATGTCGGGATAGTCGCCTCGCCGGGGTGCTCGAAGACGATCTTCGGGCTCTTACGTGCGCCGAGGACTTCCCAGAACTTGGCTCCGAAGGCGCGCGCGCCCTGCATCCACGTACCAAACGCCTCGGCGTCATCGACGTCGGGGAGGCGGCCCCAGTGGGTAAAGTCCTTGCGGTTGATGACACCTTTGGCGCCCAGCTGGAGGCAGAACTCGTACTTGTCCTCCTCGGAAACCACGGCGATCGGGACTCCGCCCGCCTCCCGAACAAGCTGGATCGCCATCGAACCCAGGCCGCCCGCGCCGCCCCAGATCAGGACGGGGTCACCGGCCTCCACAACGTTGCCCTTCCACCCATGCAGCATGCGGTAAGCAGTGGCGCCAACAAGCATCGGGGCAGCCGCCGCTTCCCATGTCAGCTGGGGCGCCTTCGGGTGGCACTGGTAGTAATCGACTCGGCTGAACTGTGCGAACGAGCCGTAGTTGGACTCGTAGCCCCAGATCCTGTTGGAGGAGGACATGATCGGGTCCATGCCGGCCTGGATATCGGGAGCGTTCTCGTCCCACATGCCACAGGACAACACGACGTGGTCGCCGACCTTGACGTTCGTCACCTCTGCGCCGATCGCCCAGACAATACCGGAAGCGTCCGACCCACCGATGTGAAAGTCCTCGGTCTCACCTGCGCGGTTACGTGCCGCGATGACGTTGACCGGAGTGCCAAGGGCAGCCCAGACGTTGTTGTAGTTCGTGCCAGCGGCCATGACCAAGACAAGCACCTGCTTCGGGCCAATCGACGGCACATCGACCACCTCGATCTTGAAGGCATCATCAGGTCGGCCGAAGCGCTCGGCCCGGATGAGCGAGGCGTACATCTGCTTCGGCACGTGGCCCAGCGGCGGCAGCTCGCCGATCTCGTAGAGGTCCTTAAGGTCAGGCACTGGCTTCCCCCTTCGAGGTGCAATCGTGACTCGCTGCCGTGCCTCGAAGCGAGCCGGCAGGCGAAATCGTACGTGGAGCGGTCGGGGCGGCCCGTATGCTAGCCGCATTCGGAATTCTAGCGGCAAGCGCGGAGGTGCATGGTGCCAGATCCACGGATCCGCGTCGTCACGCTCGGCGTGCTGCTGCTGCACGACCACGCCTTGTTCTCAGAGGGCACTGACACCTTCACGGGCCGGGACTTCCTGAGACCGATCGGCGGCGGCGTTGAGCCGGGTGAAACGGCCTCGGACGCTGCAGTACGCGCGTTTGCCGAAGAAACAGGCGCCGTTGTGGAAATCTGGGCGGATCTCGGCACCCACGAGGACCTGTTCGAGTACCTCGGAGAACCGGTCCACAACATCACATCGGAGTTCGTGGTGCGCCTGCCCGCAGATCGCACGCCTCTAGGACTACCGACCCTCGATGTTGACGAGGGCGACCACACACATCCGGCTCGCTGGGTGCCGCTGGCCGAGGTGCTGGCGGGGGTGCATCCGCTGGTGCCGGAGGGGCTGCACGCGCGTCTTGCCGCATGGGTAAACCGCCAGTAACGCGGCCGAGGCGGCGCTTTAACCGGCGGGTGCCTCGACCTGAGCGTCGAGCGCCTCGACGCTTCCTTCACCCGTGCCTGCACACGCTCGATCTCGTCGGCATCATCAACGCGGCGACCGTTCTCGCGGAGCACGTAGAACGCGTCGACGACCTCGGGGCCGATGGTGTCCACCTTGGCGAGGTGGATGTCGAGCGCCAGACCGTGCAATGCGTTCGTGATCGCGAACAGCAGACCGAGGCGGTCCGCTGTCGTCACCTCGACGATCGAGTACCGCTCGGACCAAACGTTGTCGACAAGCACGGTCGTCGGCATTTGGACGCGCGCCGTGGCGCGATAGGTCGCGCGCGTTTCGGCGAGGCGTTCGGCGACCGGGAACGTACCGGCGAGTGCCTGCGGCACCGCCTCGAAGATCCGTGCCCAGCGGCGTTCATCGATGCCGTGGCCAAGACCGTCGCTCACGTGCATGACCTCGATCGCCACGCCGTCATCACGAGTAAAGGCCGTGCCGCCCAGGACATTGGCGTTGTGCACAGCAAGGGTGCTCGCAACCAGGGAGAGGATCCCCGGCCGATCGGGCGTGACGAGCGTGAATCGATCCACGCCACCAAACGAGTCACGTCGCGTCGCGGTGCCACCGGCGGCCTCGCGGATCAACCCGATGTGGTCACCGATCACCTCGGGCTGCACGCTGAAGAGGTAGCTGTCCGGGAGTTGATCGATGTGTGATGCAACTACCGTTTCGCCATATCGAGAATCAAGCACCTCGATGGCACGACGGCGGAGCACAGCGAGCGTGTCCTCCTCGGCGTGCTCCGTGGAGAGCAGACTGAGCACCCGGAGGTAAAGGGCGCGCATCAGTTGCGCCTTCTAGGGGCTCCAAACATCGGGCCCGCTGGCGCGGGCATCGGCAACGGAAATCAGGTAGAGCAGGTGGAGCATCCGCGCGTCGCCGACCTGCTCGGCGGTCTCGCGGGTCACGCGAGCGACGGCGATATCGCGACGCGTAGCAACCATCGGCAGCAGCAGGTGCAGGCGAGCGGCCTCGGAAAGTCGCTGCGCCGCCTCGGCGTCGAGGCCGGCGCGATTCGCAAAGGGCACCCGGGCGATCACGCGACCGTCGGCGCGGTGATCGCCCGGGTGCCCTTTGCCGATATCATGCAGCAACGCGGCGAGCAGTACCTCCGAGCGATCAGGCAACTGTCGAGCGGCCTCCGGGGTACCGGTGCCCTCAGTGTCCTCAGTCATCGCGAAGCGGATCTCGTCAACGGCGCACCACGAGTGCACGTCGACGGGATGCCGATGGAAAGGCGCAACGTGGGGCAGCCCGCGCAGGACTTCCCAGTCCGGGAGCAACCGCGCCAGCCAGTCCGACGACGGCAGGGGATCGAGGCCCGCCGAGTGCGCGCCCTCAAGGGCCTCGAGGAGCCATGCCAGATCACCCTCGCCATGCCGGACATACGACGAGGCTGAAGGCGTTCGCGCAGGCATCTGGCGATCGCGGAAGCGGCTAACGAGGGTGCTCAAGCCCCCTGGGAGCAACCGGTCGCCCGCCAGCCGTGCCTCTGTGCATGCGTCGATGGTGCGGGCCGCCTGGAGCAGGCTGCGTTCGAATGCCAAGCGTTCGACACCGAGCCACTCGGTCGCGCTTTCGCTCAGGTCGCGGAGATAGCGGTCGCTCTTGCGCTCGGCGAGCGCGTGGAAGGCATGGCGGCCCGCCGCGAGCACGTCGAGGGCGTCCTCAACAGGTGCAGGGACCGATGGCGGCGTGCACGGCTGGAGAGTGCTTCAGCAAGATCGAGCCAGCGCGCGGCCTGGAATGTGCCCATGCCGCCTCGACCGCCCTTGAGATCCATCTCCTAGAGCTGCCACGGCTCCTGCACTAGCGCTTCGTGACGTTGACTGCGCAGGGCCGTCCTCGAGCCACCTCAGGCGGCCCTTGACAAGTCCAGCGAAGGCACGCTGCCAGCGCTCGAAGAGCGCCCGGTCGCCCGCGACGAAGCGCGCTGTCAGCAGAGCAGCGAACGTCTCAAGGGCGCCCCGGGGCCCCCTCCTGTGCCTGCTCGACGGTTCGAATCAAGTGCCCAACCTTGAGATCCGCGTCCCACAGGGGATAGAGCACCGCGCGAGCCTGAGGCGTGTCGCCGGGCACCAGGACCATGACGTCGATGTCCGAGTGGCGGCACTGCTCGCGACGCCCGTAGCCGCCGACGGCGACGACAGCAACATCGTGGGCGCCGACCTCCGCAGTGATCCCACGCAGTCCGTCGTCGAGGCGATCGGCGAGGATCGTGCACGCCGCACGATGTACAAACGCACCATCGACACGCGCGGAGGCGCGCGTGGCTACAGCCACGCGCGCCTCCATGAACGGTGCCAGTGCCCCCGAGATCAGCGACTCGCGGGTGGCCATCGGTGTGCTCCGCGCTCGCGGCGCCTAGTCCGCGCGTCCTGACAGATCGAAGTCAGTCCTCTCAGCATGCCTTACTCAGCGAACGCGTACGCCTGCTCATCGTGGAGGGAGATGTCGAGGCCTCGGCGTTCCTCGTCCTCCGTGACGCGTAGGCCGATCGTCATTTTGAGCGCCATCGCGATGCCGTACGAGAGGACGAAGGAGTAGACCAGCGCGATACCCACAGCCATGGCCTGCTTGCCGAACTGGGCCACGCTCCCGTCAATGGCCGCGGCCGGGTTCACGGCGCTCACCGCGAGCAGGCCAAGGAGCAGCGAGCCAAGGATGCCACCGACGAGGTGGACAGCGACCACGTCCAGCGAGTCATCGAAGTTGAACATGAACTTGATCTGCAGCGCCAGATAGCAGATCCCACCTGCCGCGACTCCGATGGCGACCGCACCCATCGGTGCCACGAAGCCCGCCGCCGGGGTGATCGCCACGAGGCCGGCGACAGCGCCCGAGGCCACACCAAGGGTAGTTGCCGAACCCGTCTTCATGCGCTCCACGAGCGCCCACACCGAGGCAGCGACGGCTGCGGCGATGTGCGTGTTGACGAACGCCCATGCCGCCAACTCGTTGGAGCCCAGCGCCGATCCGGAGTTGAACCCGAACCAGCCGAACCAGAGGATGCCCGTCCCCAAGAGAGTCAGCGGCAGGTTGTGCGGTCGAATGATCGACTGGCGCCACCCGATCCGTGGCCCAAGCGCAAGGACGAGCGCGAGCGCCGCTGCACCGGCGTTGATGTGCACGACGAGCCCACCGGCGAAGTCTACAGCGCCGACCTTCGCGGCGATAAAGCCGCCGGTAATGCCCTGGGGCGTCGCAGTGAAGTCCCAGACCCAGTGTGCCATCGGTGAGTAGACAACGATGGACCAGACGGCGATGAAGATCACCCAGGCAGAGAACTTGATGCGCTCGGCCACCGCACCGGCGATCAGGGCGGGGGTGATGATAGCGAACATCAACTGGAACACCATGATCAAGGAGTCCGGCACTCCCGCGGCGCCGTGGACTGTATTGCCACTGCCGATCAGGCCGGCGAGGCCGACATGCTCAAGTGTGCCGATGAACGGCCCGTCACCGCCGAAGGCGAGGCTGTAGCCGATCACCACCCAGACAATGGTGATGACGCCCATGGAGATGAAGTTCTTCATGAGCATGTTGAGTACGTTCTTCGAGCGGACCATACCGCCGTAGAACAGCGCGAGCCCCGGTGTCATGAAGAGCACCAGCGCCGAACTGGTCAACATCCACGCGATGCTGCCGCTATCCGCCTCTAATCCGTGCATGTCCTGACCCTTCCTGTGCCCTGCCGGAACTGGGCCAAGCATGGGTCAATGCTGTTTCGCGCGGTTTTCTCGGAAGTGTCGTCTACGTTGCGACAATGTTACGAACATGTTTCGTCGCACCCGCCTACCCGCTGCGGCTTGCCCCCGGGGATCGAGGGGTGTTCGCTTACCCGATGGTCGCAAGCATGAGCAGCACAGGCAAGACGAGCCCCTCCGCATCACCCAGAGCAGCGGCGCGACCGTTCCTCAAGTGGGCAGGCGGCAAGGCACAGCTGCTGCCGTCGTTGTTAGAGGCGGCACCGGTCACGTTCGCAAGGTACTTCGAACCATTCGTCGGTGGTGGTGCGCTGTTCTTTGCCATTGCCGATCAAGGGCATCTCGAGGGTGCGGTGCTGGGCGACGCAAACGCCGCGCTGGTGGCCACCTACCAGGCAGTTCGCGACGACCTCGGCGGGCTGGTGCGTCGCCTGCGAACGCTCGAGCAAGGCTACCTCGGGCGAGACGCCGAGGAACGCGCGGCGCTGTTCTACCGCATGCGGGCGGAGACGCCTCGGGATGCACTGGCAGCGGCGGCACGGTTCATCTTCCTCAACAAGACCTGCTTCAACGGGCTCTACCGCGTGAACCGGGCGGGGCACTTCAACGTACCGCACGGCCGCTACGTGGAGCCGCACATCCTCGATCTGCCGGTGCTGAAGGCGGCTTCCGCAGCGCTGGCTGGCGTCGACCTGAGAAACGCCGACTTCGAGGCGGTGTGTGCCAACGCTGCTGCCGGAGACTTCGTGTACTTCGACCCCCCCTTTCACCCGCTGCCAGCGACCTCCAGTTTTACGCAGTACACGTCGGCGGACTTTGGGTGGGCGGATCAGGAGCGGCTACGAGTCTGCATCGATGGGCTGACCACGCGAGGGGTGCATGTGCTGCTGTCGAACTCCCCACATCCGCTCGTGACGTACCTGTACGAGTCGGCTGGCTACGAGTTACGTCGCGTTCCGGCGAGGCGCGCCATCAACTCAAAGGGCGACGGTCGAGGACCGATCGACGAGCTGCTGGTCACCAACGCGCTGCTGCTGGCGAAACGGAAACGCGCCGTCAGTCGTCAAACGAGTCCTGCTCGGAGCCGGCCGAGCGTCGCCGCCGAGGCTCGCGCGGCTCGAGCGAGGGCGTCTCAACCCCCAGCGACGTTGCCACCTCGCTGAGTTGACGCCAGGTCTGGTCGTCGAGCGGGATCGCGTAGGCGCGCTCCTCGGCACGGCGCCGTGAGCCCTCACCCGGCACGAGGATCTCGTCGAAGCCAGCCTGGTACGGCGGCTGCTTCACGTCCTCGATGAGCGCGGACATCGAGGCCTCGAGCGCGGCGCGCCCCACGAACTTCTCGGGGTCGATGGCCATGACGAAGAGGCCCTGCGAGGCAACCTCCGGTCCAATCTCGGGCTCGACGCCGGGCGCGAGCAGACTGCCGAGCACATGAAGCGACATCGCGAGGCCGAAGCCCTTGTGACCGGCCAGCGGCAGCAGCGCTCCGCCGGCGTAGAAATCGTTCGGGTCAGTGGTGGGCACGCCCTCGACGTCGAGAAGCAGTCCCTCCGGAATCGACTGGCCAAGGTTGCGTGCCACGCGCAGTTTGCCCTCGGCGGCGCCGGAAGTGGCGGTATCGAAGACAAACGGCGCGTCGTAATCAGCGGTGGGGACACCGACGGCGATCGGGTTGGTGGCGAGGCGGCGCGCCGCGCCCCCGTGCGGCGCCACGATACGTGCGCCCTGAGTATAACTGGCGACCGCGAGACCAACCATGCCCGCCTCGGTGGCCTGCTCCACATACGCGCCAAGGCGTCCGACGTGGGCCATCTGGTACCCAGTCACGACACCAATGCCGCTCGCCCGCGCTTTCTCGATGGCGATCTGCATGCAGCGGCGAGCGGCGACCTGTCCGAAGTTCCACCCGCAGTTCACGACTGCTGTGCTGTCGCTCTGGCGGTCGATGATGAAGGGCGTGCCGGGCTTCGTGAAACCTCGCTGCGCGCCGCTGACGTAGAGCGGGAGGCGGACAACGCCGTGCGAGTCGTGGCCCTTGAGGTTCGACTCGACGAGGTGGGCGGCGACGATCGCGGAATCGTGCTCGGGGGCGCCGGCCGCGACGAGGATGCTCTCGACGTAGTCGATAAGCTCGAGGGGTGAGATCTCAGGCACGTACCACCTCGACTCCCGGCCCGACGGCGGCCTCGATTGCCCCCCAGCCCGTGACGCGCTTCACCTTCGAGGCGGCACGCGCGGCGGCGAGGTCGGCGCCGGCCTGTCGGGCCATGAAGGCGCGGTCCTGGCCGAGCATGACCATCTGGAAGCCCGCCTCGAGCCAGCGCGTGGTGAACTCGACGCTCGCGGTGTGGACGCCGGGCGCGACGCCGTGGCGCTTCGCGGCGGCGAGGATGTTGAGCACCGCCTCGGAATGGCGCGGGTCGTGGTTGTCGCCGGTGGGCTCGAGGCCGAGCGCGTAGGCTAGGTCCGACGGGCCGATGTAGGCGCAGTCGACGCCGGGGACGGACATGATGGCATCGAGGTTGTGGAGCGCCTCGACGGTTTCGATCATGACGATGCAGGCGACCTCGTTGTTGGCGTGAAACTGGTAGTCTGCGCCCGCGTAGAGGGCAGCGCGGGCGGGCCCCGAGGAGCGCTCGCCCTGCGGTGGGTAGCGCATGGCGCGGACGGCGCGCTCGGCGTCCCAGCGGTTGTTCACCAGCGGGACGATGACGCCGTAGGCGCCGTAGTCGAGGGCGCGCCCGATGTCGGCGGCGTCGTTGCTGGGCACGCGCACGAACGGCACGGTCGAGGTGGTGGAGATGGCCTGGAGCATCTGGAAGCAGTCGGCGTTGTCGATGGCGCCGTGCTGCATGTCGACGCAGAGCCAGTCGAAGCCCTGGTGCGCCATGATCTCGGCGGAGAAGGAGGAGCCGATAGTGAGCCAGCCGCCGATGGTCTGACGGCCCTCGCGCCAGGCCCGGAGCACGTGGTTAGGCCGCATCGGTGGTCCTCCCTGCCGAGGGCGGGGGCCCTCGATGTTTGATTAAACGCCATCGCGCAGATGCGCGGTTTGATTGTTTGATTGTTCGGTGTGACGAAAATTTTCCGGTGGCCCCGAACGCCCTTGCTGCCCTGGAGCAACGGCGGCCCCGAGGATACACCGGCATCGAGGTAGCTCCGCGAGACATCCGTCCCGATCGAACTAGGCCGCCCGCGGCGGTGCGGTATCCTGCAGGACGAACTCCCCATGGAAGGACCATTCGATGACCGCGATGGCCTGGTACGACCTCCTCGACACGCCGCTGGGCGTGGTGTTCGTCGGTGGCTCAGAGCGAGGTGTGCACCGCATCGACTTCCTGCGCGACGCGCGTAACGGACACCACGGCACGTTCGACGAGGCGCACTTGGTGCGTACGCTCGAGGCCGAGACCGGCCTGCCCTCGAAGCGCGATACCGCCTCGGCCAGCGAGACAGCGAGACAGCTCCGCGAGTTCTTCGCGGGCACGCGCGCGCATTTCGACCTGCCGCTGGCGCCCATCGGCACACCGTGGCAGACGGCGGTCTGGAACGCGCTGCTCGAGATCCCGTTCGGTGAGACGACCACCTACGGCGAACTGGCGAGGCGCCTCGACAGGCCGAGCGCAGCGCGGGCGGTCGGCGCGAGCGTCGGCCGTAACCCGATCTCGCTGATCATCCCCTGCCATCGAGTGGTGGGCGCCAACGGCGCGCTCACCGGCTACGCCAGCGGCCTCGAGCGCAAGCGGTGGTTGCTCGACTTCGAGGCGCGGGCCGCCTCGAAGGTGGCGGCGTAGCGAGGCGGGACCCGTCATTCGCCCGGAGCGCTCGGCACAAACGACCGAGTGGTCGAACAAGACAGCGTTCCGACGGTCCAACCTCCCGTAGGGGCGCAAGGCCTCCGCCCCTACGGGAGTCCCTCGGCGCTGGACGTACGATACGGCGCAGGGGCGAGGCGCAGGGGCGAGGCGCTCAGGGCGCACCTACCCCGTTCGCCATGAGCCTGTCGAAGGGCACGCTATCTTCGATAGCGTGCCTCACGGCTCTCGGACACGACCAGCGCTCCACCGAAGACAGCGGTGTGGTTCGCCAATCTCACCACGAACGGATGAGGGCAGCGGCCACGCCTGAGCTCGGCCGCGCGCTCTCTCGAAGTAACGCAACGCGCCTCGACGCCCTGCTACGCTGCCGCCAAATCCACACCTGATGATCCGAGGGGGGTTGGGATGTCGCTCGAGGGACACGTCGCGCTCGTGACGGGCGCCAGTCGCGGGGTTGGTGAATACATTGCGAAGCACCTCGCGAAGGCGGGGGCAAGGGTCGTGGTCGCCGCCCGGACCGAGGAGGTGCAGGACAAGCGCCTGCCGGGGACGATCCATTCGGTGGTACAGGAGATTAAGGATGCGGGCGGCGACGCCTTCGCGGTGCGCATGGATGTCCGCGACAACGACAGCATCAAGGCCGGCATCGAGGCCGCCGTCGCGCACTACGGCAAGCTCACGATCCTCGTGAACAACGCCGCGATCCTCGTACCCGGCGACATCAAGACTGTGCAGGACCGCCATGTCGAGCTGATGTGGGGCATCGACCTGCGCGGGCCGGTGATGGCCTGCAAGTACGCGGTGCCGCACATGATCGCCGCGGGCGGCGGCCACATCATCAACATCTCGAGCGGGGTGGCGGAGTTCCCGGGACCCGGTCCCTACACCGAGAAGCGTGGCGGCGGCCTGTTCTACGGCATGGTGAAAGCGGGCCTCGAGCGGTTCTCACAGGGGCTGGCGATGGATCTGCAGGACGACAAGATCGCGGTCAACGTGCTGACCCTGAACAAGCGGATCAAGACGCCGGGCAACGTCTGGGCGCAGAACGACCCGCAGAATCCGAACCTGGACTTCGAGCCCTCGGACGAGATGGGCGAAGCAGCCGTCGCGATCTGCGAGCACGAGCCGCCGACGTACACGGGCAACATCGTGAAGGTCACGTAGGCCGCTGGCTCGATGAAGGCGCCACGGAACGCCCCGATGCCGGCGGCGGCGCGCTAGGATCTGGGCATGAGCCGCTACATCGAGGCGATGACGCGCGACGAGCTGGTGACTGAAGTGGTCAGCCTGGTCCAGGCTGGCGTGCTGTGCGCGCACGAGATCTTCGACCCCACGGTGCTGCCCGTCGACAGGCTACGAGCACAGGTCCGCGGACTGCGCCTGCGTATCGTGCGCGAGCGCCGCATCGACCTGCCATCGACCGCGGGAGGTGGCGCGTGAGCGAGCTGCGTGTAAAGTGGTTTCGACTTGAGGCGATCTCAGCGGAGACAGCGGCGTTCAACTCGAAGTTCGAGGCGCAGGTCGCGGCGGCACCACATGCCACCACGATCCCGGTGGAAGAGACGCGTACCGGTCGCGACCTGCTGAACGAATCGAAGAAGCTTGCCTTCGCCGAGGAGCGATCGTTCGGCCCGGTGCCGTCGCGCATCCTGCGCCCGCAACGGATCAATGGCGTGTTCCTGTGGATCCACGGCGGTGGCTGGCGCGGCGGACGGCCGTGGTACCAGGAGGACTACCTCTGGGACCTCGCGCAGTCGAGCAATCTCGCGACGGTGTCGGTGGGCTACCGGCTGACGCCGGAGCACGCGTACCCAGCGGGACCGGACGATTGCGAGGCGGCGACGCTGTGGCTCGTGAGGAACGCGGCCGCTGAGTTCGGTACTGAGCGCATCGTGATCGGCGGCGCCTCGGCGGGCGCGCATCTGGCGGCGGTGACGCTCCAGCGCATGCGAGATCGGCACGGCTACACGGGCTTCCTGGGTGCGGACATGCTGTACGGGGTATACGACCTCGGTGGTACGCCGTGGATGAAGACCGCCGGCGAGGGCGTCCCGGTGTGGGACTGGCGCTCGATGCAGCAGGGGGTGGAGTGGTTCGCGGGCGGCCGCGACCTGCGCGACCCCGACGTATCACCCCTGTACGGCGACCTGACCTCGATGCCGCCGGCGTTGTTCAGCATCGGCACGCGCGACTCGCTGCTGGAGGACACGCTGTTCATGCACTCGCGCTGGCTGGCGGCGGGAAACGACGCGGAGCTAGCGGTCTATCCCGGCGGGATCCACGGCTTCGATGGACAGCCGCTCGCGATCGCCGCGGAATCGCGCGCGCGACGCCAAGCGTTCGTGCGTGAGCGCGTCGGGGCTGCGGCCGCTACCTCGAGGTAGCCTCGAGGTAGCGCTACTCGAAGCGGAACGCGCCTTCCTCGCCTAGCGCGAAGGCGTCCTCCAGCGGGATCACGGGCACGGTCCGACCACCGCCGACGGTATTCAGCGGCCCGAGCGCGCGCGTTAGTGCCTGGAGATCGGTCGTTTCGATGGTGAGGTGGTAGATGTGCTCCATTGGAGCCACGTAGCCGCCGAGGATGGTGACAGCGGGGTTGGCCTTGAGAGCTTCCCACCACGCTTTCATGGCGGCACCGGTGTGTGCATCGACACCGGGGCAGATCTCTTCGCGATGCGTGTGGGTAACCTGAAAGATCAAGGCGTGACTCCTTCGAGGTGGGTGGTACGGGTTGCTAGGCGTCGGTGGGGGTGTTGGAGAGGACGCCGGTGGCCCGTAGCGCCTCGACCTCCGCATCGGTCTTGCCGAGGATCGTGCGCAGGATGTAGTCGGTGTGCTGGCCGAGGTTGGGCGCGGCCCAGCGGACCTCGCCGGGGGTGCGGCTGAAGTGCCAGGAGACGCCGGCGATCGCATGCCGCCCCACCGAGGGCTGGTCAACCTCGGGCCAGAAGCCACGTGAGCGCAGCTGCGGGTCCTCCACGACTCGACGCATATTGGAGACAGTGCCGGCGGCGACGCCGGCCGCCTGTAGCTGCGCCATCGCCTCGTCGGGCGTGCGTTGCGAGGTCCAGGCCGTGATCGCGGCGTCGATGGCGTTCTGGTGCTCGCGACGGCCCTCGACGGTGGCGTACTTCGGATCCGAGGCGAGCGCGGGACGGCCGAGGACACGCGCGAGCGCGCGCCACTCCTCGATGCTCCCGATCGCGAGGCCAACCCAGGCGTCGTCGCCCGCCGGACCGAGGGCCGCCTCGTCGGGAGCGCAGCGGTAGACGCCGCTCGGCGCCATGAACTCGTCGCGGTTGCCGATGCGCTCCGGGATGGCGCCGGTCAGCGAGTACTCGACGACCTTGTCGCCAATCCACATGATCGCGGCCTCGCGCTGGGAGAGGTCGACGAAGCAACCTCGACCAGTGCGGCGTCGATGGAGGAGCGCAGTCATGATGTAGCCGGCAGAGTGGATGCCGGCGATGGGGTCGCCGTAGTTGATGCCGGTCTTCATCGGGATATCGCCGGGGTAGCCGGTGCGGGCGACGATGCCGCCCAGCTGTTCGATGGCGACGCCGTAGCCGACGTAGTTGCCTTCGGGGCCACCGTTCCCGCTCGGTGGCATGGAGACGAGGATGACGTCGGGGTTGACGTCCTGCAACGCCGCGAGGCTGTATCCCATGCGGGTGAAGACGCCGCCACCGAAGTTCTCGAGGACGACATCGGCCTTCGCGGCAAGTTCGAGGAAGACCTCGCGACCGGCGGGCTCGAGGATGTCCATGCAGAGGCTGAGCTTGTTGCGATTGAGCTTGTTGTAGTAGCCGGCGCGGTTCCACGGCTCGTCGCCGGGGTCGTTGTCCGGGTAGGCGCCGACGCCGGGTACGGGCTTCGCGAGACCCCGGACGGAGTCCATGTGACGGGCCGCCTCGACCTTGATGATGGTCGCGCCCATGTCACCGAGGAGCTTGGTGGCGTAAGGCCCCGCCCAGACCATCGAGCAATCGAGGATGACGATATCCTCGAGGGGGCCTTTGCGGGCGTACGGGTCCGGTTGCGCCGACGGTATGGTCATCGGGTGGCCTTTCCAGCGAGGGTGTGGACGCGGAAGTCAGGCAACCAGCCGAGCTGCGTTCGGGCTTGGACGGTCGACACGTAGTCATTGTCTTCTGCGACGTTATAGATACCGGGCTCGCCGCTGGTGACGGTACGCTCCAGTTCGAGGACCGCGTCAACGCCGCTGGTGTCGGAGCCATCGTCCGGGCGATAGGGCGGATCCGTCTCGCTGTGTGGCTCGGCGCCGCGTGTGTACAGCCAGCAGATGCTCTGCGCGATGAGGCGGGGGGCGCCAGCGGCAAGCGTGGCGCTCACGAGGTTGCATGTGCCCTCGATGCGCAGGCGCGCGTTGCGGCGGAAGGTCTCGTCCGTTGCGCCACGCGGCGTGAGCAACTCGGCGAGATCGGTGCGCTGGTGAATGACCACCTGCGGGCGGGCGTCCTGCAAGGCACGCGCCAGCCCCTTGGCGTCGTAGACATCCAGCTGCACAGGCGCGACACCTGCGGCCCGCATCGCCGTGGCACGCGCGGATGACCGCGTGGTGCCGGTGACGTCATGGCCCTCTGCGAGCAGGAGCGGGCAGAGGACACGCCCGACGACGCCCCAGGCGCCAGCGACGAAGACGCGCATCAGGAGGTTCGCCCCTCGATTTCAGCGAGCACCTCGGCGGTGTGCTCCCCGAGGAGTGGCGCGCGGCCAAGCGCCCAGAGACCGTCGGTGACCCCGTCTTTGAAGAGCGCGGCGACCGTGGGGTAGCGCGCCGGGCCGGCGACGGGGTGCTCAATCGTCTCGAAGAAGCCTCGGTACTGGAGTTGCTCGACATCGAAGAGGTCGGCGGGGGTAGCGGCGTAGCCGAAGGGGAGGCCGAGCGCCTGCGCTCGATGGTAGATCTCCTCCTTGTTGTGGGTAACGAGCCACGGGAGCATGTGCGCGTCGATCTCGTCGCGCAGCTCGGTCTGGGCGCCGGGCGCGAGGTAGCGCCCGCTGCGCAGCTCCTCGGACTCCATGAGCACACCGATATTCGCCCAGCGGCGGGCCGGGCCGGAGACGACACCGACCCAGCCGTCGGCGGCGGGGTAGAGGCCCCAGGCCGCCCTCGAGCCGTTGCCGGCGCGCGACGGAATGTTGTGACCGTAGATCCACTGCATGTCGAAGTGCTCGAGCAGTGAGGCGACGCATTCGAACACCGAGATGTCGAGGTGCTGACCGAGGCCCGAGTTGCCGCGCTCCCACAGACCGACGAGGACGGAGTCGAAGGCCTTGTGCCCCGCGACGTACTGGCCCAGATAGCCGCCGTTCTTGAGCGGCTCGCGGTCGGGCTCGCCCGTGATCGACATGAGGCCGGAGAGCGCGTACGCGGTGATCTCCCAGCCGACGTAGCCCGAGTAGGGACCATCCTGACCGAAATCGGTAACGGAGACGTAAAGCAGATCGGCCTTGCGCGTCGCGACGGCGGTGGCATCGAGGCCCCAGCGCAACATGGTGCCCGGTCGATAGGACTGGATGAGGACATCGGCGGTGTCGATGAGGCGCCAGAGCGTGTCGCGGCCCTCGGCGCTTTCGAGATCGACAACGACGGAACGCTTGCCCTGGTTAAGATAGAGGTGGAGCGGGCCCGTCTCGGCGCCGTCGCCACCCCAGGCGCGCACGGGGTCACCCGAGGGGCGCTCGACCTTGATGACGTCGGCGCCGAATCCAGCGAGCAGGCGAGCACAGTAGGGGCCCGCGATGTGCCCGCTGATGTCGAGGACGCGAACGCCGGTGAGTGGACCTTCCATGGGCGGATTCTAGTGAGCCTCGATGGCCGGCGGTAGACTCAGGCCGAGCGATGCGGGGGCTCACAACGGGCGTGTGAGAGGGCGGCGACGCCGGTCGACAGGGGGATGGTGGCTCACGTACTAGAGATGCTGGAACCGCTCGGCGGGATCACGGGCCGCGCGATGTTCGGCGGGTACGGGTGGTGGCACGACGGGCAGATGTTCGCGCTGCTGGACAAGGACTCGACGCTCTACCTGAAGGTGGACGACTCCAACCGCGCGGCGTTCGAGGCTGAAGGCAGAGCGCCCTTCACCACACCGACGCCTGCGGGTCGCGCGCAGATGACGATGCCGTACTACGAGGTGCCCGCAAGCGTCCTCGACGACAGGGACGTGTTCCGGGAGTGGGCGCGTGGCGCCATCGACGTCGCGCACGCCACGCCGTCGAAGAAGCCGCGCACCCGCAAGATGTAGGTCGTTCAAGGCACCAGAACGTTCACAACTCGATATACGTGCGTTAGAATCACGCGCGGCTGAGGCGCAAGCACGTTCGGTGCGCCATCGAAAGCCGGGGGGAACCCGAGGAGGGGCGCATGGCGAAGCATCTGGAGGGAAAGACGGCGGTCGTGACCGGCGCGGGACGCGGGATCGGGCGGGGCATCGCGCTCGCCCTCGCGGACCAGGGCGCGAAGGTCATCGTGGCCGACTTTGGTGGCTCGGTTGAGGGGACGGGCAACGACAAGGGTGTCGCCGACAATGTCGTGGACGAGATTCGCGCAGCGGGCGGCATCGCCGAGGCCGACTATTGCGACGTGGGCGACCACGTGCAGGCGGAGAACCTGATCCGTCACTCGCTCGACAGCTTTGGCGACCTCGACATCCTGATCAACGTCGCAGGCAACCTGCAGGAGCGGATGATCTTCAACATGTCGGAGGCCGAGTGGGACTCGGTGATCCGGGTGCACCTCAAGGGCACGTATAACACGACGCACTTCGCGAGCATCCACTGGCGAACGCAGCGCAAGGGCGGCTACCGCCTGATCAACTTCTCATCCGGCGCGGGCATCAACGGCTCGCCGGGCCAGCCGAACTACGCGGCCGCGAAGGCGGGGCTCATCGGCTTCACGAAGTCGTGCGCGAACGCGCTCGCGAGGTACGGCGTGACGGCGAACGCGATCGCGCCGGGCGCAGCGACGAGGATGACAGACCGCGGCCTGACCAACCAGCAGGCAACGCGCGAGGGTGACCCGGCCAGCGAGCGCTCCGAGGGCACGCCTCGAGACCCGCTGAACGTCGCGCCCGTGCTCGTGTACCTGTGCTCCGACGAGGGCGCGAACGTGTCCGGCCGCGTCATCGGCGCCAGCGGGTACCAGATCACGCTCTACCGCGACATGGAGATGGAGCGACAGATCTTCTCGGACGGTCCGTGGGACATCGATGACCTGTGGCGGCGAGCGAAGGAACAGCTCACGCCGCACCTCACGCTGCCGGACTTCAACCGCCCGCAGGGTGGTGGGGCGTAGAGCGGCATCGACGGTAAGCACGTCTCGAGAGAGGAACACAAGTCATGGCAACGAAGTACCTCGATGGGAAGACCGCCATCGTGACCGGCGCAGGCCGCGGCATTGGCGCGGAAATCGCGAAGCTGATGGGTGAGCTGGGCGCCAACGTCGTGGTCGCGGATTTTGGCGGGTCGGTGGAGGGGACGGGTCGTGAGGCGGGGCCGGCGGACGACACCGTCAACGCGATCCTCGCGACGGGCGGCAAGGCGGTCGCGAACTACGCGGACGTCTCGGACCACAAGCAGGCCGAGGACCTAGTGCGGCAGGCGCTCGATACATACGGGAAGCTCGACATCCTCGTGAACGTCGCGGGCATCCTGCGCGAGCGCATGATCTTCAACATGAGCGAGCAGGAGTGGGACGACGTCATCCGAGTCCACCTCAAGGGCACGTACAACACGACGCACTTCGCGAGCATCCACTGGCGCACACAGCGACAGGGCGGACGGCTGATCAGCTTCTCGTCCGGTGCGGCGTTCGGGTCGGCGGGGCAGCCGAACTACGCGACGGCGAAGGCGGGACTCATCGGTTTCGCGAAGTCGTGCGCGAACGCCCTCGGACGGTACGGAGTCACCTCGAACGCGATTCTGCCGGGAGCGGCCACGAGGATGACGGACCGTAACCTGGGCAACCAGCAGGCGACGCGCGAGGGCGACGCCGAGAGCGAGCGTGTCGAAGGCACGTTCCGCGACCCAGCGAACGTAGCCCCGATGGTGGCGTGGCTGTGCTCCGACGACGCGGCGCACGTGACGGGTCGGAGCTTCGGAGTGCGCGGCTTCGAGGTGGTGCTGTACCACGACTACGTGCCTGAGCGGCAGATCTGGTGGGACAGCAAGTGGCCCATCGACAAGCTATTCGAGGTGGCACCCAGCTCGATCTTCGCCGGGATGCAAGGTCCGAGCGGCAACCGGCCGGCGGGAGCAACGAACTCGGGGGCATAGCCTCTCGATGGCAGCTCCAGCATCGACATAGTGCTTCTGTAGGGGGCGCAAGGCCTTGCGCCCCCTACAGAAGCACGCCGTCATCCGATCGACACGCTTCACCTCGATCGTTCCCCGGCGCGAGGAAGTGGGCAGGCCTACGGGTCCGCCTTGGTTGTTCTGAGGGGACGTGCGCCTGCGATTCACGCTCGTCATGAGCTGTCGAATGACGAGTCGTTCGTCGCGACTCCCGCTCATGGTTCGACAAGCTCACCATGAGCGGGAGGAGCAGGGCAGGGGAAGTATGCTTGCTCCTCAGTTGGAGGAGCAAGGGATGACGACCGTGACCACGGACGCGAGCATGGAGCGGCGTGTCATCGCCTCGACGGCGCTGGCACACGGGATGACGCACACGCTGGAGCTGACGTTCGCGGCGTTGCTGCTGCGTGTCGGCGCTGAGTTCAGTGTCTCGCTCGCGACACTCGGTGCGATCGCCTTCGCCGGGACGCTGACGTTCGGCGCGGCGGCGCTGCCCGCGGGGTATCTCTCGGACCGCTTCGGACCGCGAGCGGTAATCACCGGCGCGATGCTGGCGGCGGCCGTGTGCTCGCTACTGGTAGCGGCGGCGCCGAGCCTGCCCGTACTCGCGATCGCCCTCGCGACGCTGGGGGCGGCGATCGGCCTCTATCACCCGCCCGGGACGGCGATGGTCTCGACCGTGTTCGCCCGTCGAGGGCGCGCGTTTGCCATTCACGGTATCGCGGGCAACGTCGGCATCTCGATGGCGCCGCTGATCGCGACGGCGCTGGCGGTGCTCATCGACTGGCGGGCACCGTACGTCGCGCTGGCGGTGCTGGCCACGGGCGTCGGCCTCCTCGTCAGGCGGGTGGCGCCAGATCGCGAGCAGGCGCAGCAACGAGCACGTGACGCGACGCTCGCAAGCATCGAGGAGTCACACGCTACCTCGAGCGCGCGCCAGCGCAGCACGCCGCCCGCGGTCCGCAGCTGGACCGCGCCACCACTGCTGCTGGTCTATGCGGCAACCATCGGCACCGGCTTCGTGTATCGAGGCGCGCTGACGTTCCTCCCTACGCACCTTGAGCAGCACCTCGGACTGGCGCTGTTCGGCTGGACGCCACAGACGATCGCGGGTGCGATGTCCTCGCTGGTGCTGTTCGCGGCGGTGTTCGGGCAGATCGCGGGCGGGATGCTGAGCGACCGCATGCCCCTCGAACGGGTGGCCGTGCCGATCGTGGTCCTGCTGGTACCCGCGCTAGTGCTCGTGAGCGCATCGAGTGGGGTGTTGTTGCTGGTGGGCGCGGCGCTGTTCGGCCTGGTGAACTTCGCGCAGCAGCCGGTGTTCAACGGCCTAGTTGCCGACTACGCACCTCGCGATGCCGCGGGGCGAGCGTTCGGGCTGTCGTTCTTCCTCAGTTTCGGCGTGGGCTCATCGGCGGCGTGGTTCGCCGGCGCGGTAGCGGAACGCTGGGGAACGGGCGCGACGTTCGCGATGCTCGCCGGGGTCGCGGTGGCGCTGTCGCTCGTCATCGCGGCGGTGGTCACGAGCGCCGAGCGGCGGCGAGTGGTCGAGGCGCCTTCGATGGCTGCGGTGACGGCGGGGGACTGAGCACAAACCCTGCAGGCAGTCTTCGATTCGAACCTTCCGAGACCCCGCTGTGGTTCGACAGGCTCACCACGAACGGGGACGGCACAGCGGCCATCGGCGAGCACGGCGCAGCAACCGCGGGAGACAGGGACTGCCCCCCAGCAGGTCAGACCAGCGGGGTGTCCTCGCGGTTGGCCCACTCGGCCATCGAGCCGTCGTACACGCTGACGTTGTGGTTGCCGAGCATGCGGAGGAGGAACGCCGCCAACGCGGCGCGAATGCCGCCCTGTCAGTAGGTGACGGTCACCGCCTCCGGGTTGATGCCTGCAGCCTCGAGGAGACGGCGCGCCTCCGACAGAGGCACGAAGTGGTGCGACGGCGTGTTATCGATGAAGTTGCGCCACTCGAAGTGCACAGCGCCGGGGATGTGCCCGGCGCGCTGATTGTTGGTGCTGCGGCCTTCCCACTCGACCTCGGTGCGCACGTCCCAGATCTGCACGCCGGCGGTCGGGTGCATGGCGTCGCGCATGTCCTGCAGGGAGCACGTCAGCTCATCGACGGGGCGCGCGACGAAGGTCCCCGGCTCCGGAGCTGGCACCTCCTGGGTGACGGGGCTGCCCTCGGCGATCCAGGCGTGGAGCCCGCCATCGACGACGCGTGCGCCCTCGAAGCCGTAACGCTCGAGGACCCACCAGCCGCGCGCGGCGGCCCGGTTCAGGTGGTCGTCGTAGAGGATGACCACGCTGTCGGCGGAGATGCCCTGCCGCCGAGCGAGCGCCTGGAGGTCGGCCGCGGGCATCACTTCCAGATTGTTGGCACCGACCGTGCCGCCCTTGAGCCAGGGATGTGGCACGCCGACCGCGCCGCGGATGTGGGCGCGCTCGTAGGCAGCCGGCTCCGCCATGTCGACCAGGACCAGGCGCGGGTCATCCAGGTGCTGCGACAGCCACTCGGTGGTGACCAGCAGCGGGTGCTGTGCAGCGGGATCGGGAGCGTCAATGGCGGGCACAGCGCCTCCTCGGTGACGTGAATCGAGCCTGAACGACTGACCGAGGCCACACGCTAGCGCTCCTGCCAGCGGTCGACCACTTCCACAAGTTCGAACAGCTTATCGATGACGGCGTCGGGCGTGACGTCGTATGGCGGGACCTCAGGGTTAATGCGCAAGACCGAGCGCAGACCCGACTGTCGCGCGCCGAAGATGTCATCGAAGGGCCGGTCACCGACGAACACCGCGCGGGCAGGATCGGTGACACCGACGGCTTCGAGGGCGGCGCGAAAGGCATCCGGATGGGGCTTCATGACGTGTAGCTCGCTGGTATAGAGGCGCACGTCGATGAGACTGGCGAGCCCGTCGCGCGCGAGAAAGTGCTCATGGAAGGCGCGCGGCCAGTGCGTGTTGGAGAGCAGACCGATGCGCAGCCCTCGACGGCGCAGGGCGCGCAGGGTGTCGCGGGCGTCCGGCGCGTGGCGGATGTGGGGCGTCCAGGTGTCGAGGTAGTGGGTTGCGGCCTCCTCGATGACAGCCTCGGTCACGTCCATGTCGAGGGCGGCCGTGGCCGCATGGAGGAGGTCAGTGAGCGTGCCGGCGCGCTGGTGGGTGGCCGTGGTGGCCCAGAAGTCGACCTCGACCTGGGCGAGGCGAGCGACGAGCTCGCGCTCCTCCCAGCTGGCGTGTCCCGGGGACCTCTGTGGTTGTTGCGAGTTGAGATGGCGTGCGGCGAGTCGCCATATGTCCTCGAGCTCGATGGTGGCGTACTCGGCGAGCGTGCCACCCCAGTCGAAGATGACGGCATCGAGGTGGATGGGCGGTTGAATCAACTGCGCAACAACACGAGCGGGTCTCCCGCGGCCACGTGGAAGTGGAGGTGCTCGGAGTCCTGGTACTCCCCGAGGTTGGTGAGCACCCGACAGGCGCCCCGGCTCGCAACCACATCGGTGGCGACGCGCTGGACAACGGTGAGCAGCTCGGCCAAGAGCGGCGGCACTACCTCGAGTAGCGAGGCGACATACTGCTTCGGGATCACCACGACGTGCTCTGGCCAGAGCGGCCGCGTGTGGCGGAACGCGAGGACTGTGTCCGTCTCCTCAACGACAGCGACGGGGGTTCGCCAGCTCAGCGCCTCGTCGCAGTAGAAGTCGTCGCTCACCCCTTGAGGTTAGCGCGCGGCGAGAGCTACTCGGTGTTGCCGCGCTGCAGTGACTGGGCGCAATCGCGGATCTGGTTCCACATCGGCAGAATGGCGCCGACCGAGAAGGCCACCGCGCCAACGATCGCGAGCCAGAGGCCCCAGCCGATGCCCACCGACGAGCCGAGAGCGTCGAGGAAACTCAGGGTGACGAACACGTCCACGGTGGCCGCGAGGCCGACCAGCACCCAGAGCAGCGTGGTCAGCGGGAGTTCGACGTTGGCGTAGACGTACGCGCCAAGGACGCCAAGACCACCAAGTGCCAGCAGCAGGATGAGCCCGCCGTTGCCTCCACTGGAGGCGATCACGGTCACGAGAACGTTGATCGTGTACCAGGGTCCCAGCCCGCCGAGGAGCAGCAGCACCAATCCCGCCACAGTGGCCCATTTGACAGGCTGGTCAACGTAGCGATCCTGCAACTTCTGAATGTATGGCTGCATGTCGACCTCCCGGAAACACGTTCGTCATCCCGCGCATCATAGTGAGAAGCGGACGACGTGGGCGGCCTCGGAAGGGATCAGGCGCGCTCGGCGCGAACAACGGTGCGGTGGGTGTAGGCGTGCGCCTGTGCCGAGTAGTTCCCGCCGCAGGTGATGAGCGTGATGCTGTCGACGCTAACGTTGGAACCGAGGATGGACTTCCAGTCGCCATCCTCGACGGCCACTTCCCGTACCCAGCGGACCCTGTACTTCACGGCACCGTTACCGAGGTCAAGCTCGATAGTGTCGCCCTTATCGATCTCCTGCAGGCGGAAGAAGACACCGGGCCCCAGGTAGTCGAGGCCGGCGTAATCGAGGTGCGCGGCCTCGTCGACGTGTCCGGCGAAGATCGCGTTCCCGCCGGCGCTGGGGTAGCCGCCGTAGCCGCGCCACGCCGAGAAATCGTAGTAGACGACATCGTCGGGGCCGGAAGGGTTGGCCATCTGGCCGCCCGGTGCCACAGCCCGAATGCTGAGCGGTGCGTCGACCTTGAGCGACGGGATGCGCATGCGGCCAAGGGTTGCGTCGGGGGGCTCGCCGTAGAGGCGGTGGAGATCCTCGATGCTGGTGACGTAGTTGCTGCTCTTCAGCGGGCTCTCGCTGGTAGCATCACCGGCTGCGATCAGCGCCGCCCGGCTCCCCGCGCGAACGGAGACACCGGCGCTACCACCACCACGATCGGTGAGCGTGAGCACGAGAAAGACGAACCCGGCGAGCAGCCCAAGGAGCGAGAACAGTCCCCACCGCGAGCGCGGAAAGCGAATCCGCAGTCGGAAGGACCGTCGAGGGCGGTCGGGGCGATCCGGGCGGGTACCGCGTGGTGGACGAGGCGGTCTCGGGCGGTCGGCGCTGCGTGAAGCGGCAGGGCGCCGCGGTGGCGCGTCGGCCTCGATGACCGATGCGCCTCGACCGCGCGCGCCGTCGAAGTCGGGCCGGGCAGAGGCCAGACGGCCACGAGGCGGGGCCGCGCGGGCCGTCCCAGCCGAGCGGGGGCGCTCGTCGGACATCAGTCCTCTTCAACCACGCCACATAGAGCACCGCTGGACGGCGGCACACATCGTGAAATTCGATGGTACGGCGCACGCGCTCCTAAGCGGAAGTAGCCATGGAGTGAGCCCGCGGCGGGCCTCGGCTAGTGGTCCGCCCCGAAGGAGCGTTCGCCGGCGCGGATAGCGACCTTTAGGCGGTTCTCAGCGGGCGGGACCGGGCATGACCACATCTCGTTGTACGCGCAGTACGGGTTGTAGGCGTAATTGAAGTCGAGCAGCACGCGGTCCCCATCGAGGGGCATCACCTCGACGTAGCGTCCGGCGCCATAGGTCTCGCCGCCGGCACTGGCGTCCTGGAATGGCAAGAACACGTGGCCCGAGCCCGGCTCGCGATACAGGGTCAGGGTCGCCTCTGCACCATCGACGGGGAACGAGACGCGCGCCCAGCGCTCGTAGGCAGCCTCGCCACCGGTGCTCGTCTGCATCGCCACGAACTCGCGCTCCGGGAGAACGTCAACTGGCAGCTCGAGCGCCAAGGCGTCGTTCTCCTCATAATAGCGCAGGCCGGAGAAGTCGCGCTTCTGGTGTGCCGTAAGCGGTGAATCGGGAGCGTCGCGGAAGAATTCGTCCTTGTTGGCGCGAAACTCAGCGAGAGACATCGGTACTCCTCGATGGCGGGCGGGAGCGAGAGATCCAGCGTAGCGCTCGGCGATCCGCGGGCGACCTGGCAGGCGATCAGTTCGCGAACACGCCACGGACGGGCGCGGTCAGGTCGGTCAGTGAGGCCATGACCACGCGAGGCGCACCCGCGGCGCTCAGCGCACCGGCGGCGGATTCGTGCGCTACGGGTAGACGGGGGTGCGGTCGAGGCCCGCGGTCTCCTCGAGTCCGAACATCAGGTTGATGTTCTGCATCGCGACGCCGCTCTGGCCCTTCATCAGGTTATCGATGGACGACATGACCACTGCGCGCCGCTGGTCCGCGGAGGTGACGATCGAGATGTCGCAGTAGTTGGAGCCGAGCGGCCCCTTGAGCGTGGGCGGCGTGTCGAGGATGCGCACGAAAGGGTGGCCCGCGTAAAACTCGCGGTAGCGCTCGAGAAGGTCAGGTGCGGACGCCGTCTTCGCGAGGTTCAGGTGCATGGTGGAGAGAATGCCGCGGGTCACCGGCAGCAGGTGCGGGACGAAATCGACCGTCGGGGTACCGCTCCCGGTGTTGATGTCGCCGAGGGTCTGTTCCACCTCGATGACGTGCTGGTGGGTGAGGACGCGGTAGGGGATGGTGTTGTCGTTGAGGTGGCTGAAGTGCTGAAGCGGCGCGGGCTTCTTGCCGGCTCCGGACGAGCCCGTGAGGCCATCGACGGAGACGTGACCGCCCTCGACCATGCCGTCGGTGAAGAGCGGCGTGAGTCCGAGGATGATGCCTACAGCGAAACAGCCGGGGTTACCGACGATGGCCGCTTCGGCGTTGCGATCGCGATGTAGCTCCGGCACGCCGTAGACGGCGCGTCCCAGGAGGTCGTCAGCCTGATGCGCACTGTCGCTGATCGAGGGGTGGCGGTCGGCGTAGGCGGCGTAGCGCGCGGTGGACGGGAAGCGGAAGTCGCCGGAGTAGTCAATGAAGCGCACGCCGGCATCGGCGAGACCGCGCGCGTAACCCTGCGAGACGCGGTCCGGGGTCGCAAAGATGACCACGTCGCAGTTCGCGCCCACGCCTACGTCGTCGGCGGACTGGACAACGAGGTCGGTACGCCCGGTGAGGTGAGGGTAGACATCGGCGATGCGCTTGCCGACATCGTCGCGGGCGACGGCCGAGGTGACCTCGAAGTTAGGGTGGCCGAGAAGCAGCTCGAGGATGCCAAGCCCGCCGTACCCTGTCGCGCCGATCAGTTGTGCCCGGAGTTGCTTGCCCACCTCGAACTCCCGTATCCGCACGCCATTTGGAGGGACAAGTATACGACGTGAATTCGGAAGGCGAAGGGGTGCCGCGGCAATCGCCGGGCCCCGAGATGGGGGCCACCACCTATGACGCGCACGTGAAAGTAGCGTTATAGTGGCGTTCTACGGCCACTCACAAAGAGATCCAGCCATGACCTCCGCAGCACCGGCAGCGCCATCCAGCTCAGCCTCAGCGTCCACTTCGAACGCGGGGGGGAAGAAGGCGCTGTTTTTCTACGGCTACTACCTCGTCGCGGTGGCGCTCGTTGCCCAGTTCGTGAGCGCGGGGACGCAGACGTACGTCACCGGCGTGTTCTTGAAACCCATGACCGAGGACCTAGAGTGGACGCGGTCCGAGTTCGGGTGGGCGCAGAGCGTGAGCCGGTTCGCGATGGCGCTGATCGGGTTCTTCGTCGGCGCGCACGTCGATAAAGGCCGCGCGCGCGGAATGATGGTCATCGGCTGCACGATCCTCGGCTCCGGATTGATGCTGACCTCCACGATTCACGACATAGGCTGGTTCACGGCCTACTACCAGTGGATTCTGTTGCGCGGCATGTTCTTCACCGTTGGCGCAGCGCTCCTGAGCAACCTCGTGGTGAACGTAACGCTCGCGAAGTGGTGGGTGGAGAAGCGCGGCCGGATGGTCGGCATCTCCTCAATGGGAGTGTCGTTGGGGGGAGTGCTGCTCCCGACGCCAATGACGTGGATCGTTGACGAGTTCGGCTGGCGCACCGGCTGGCAGGTGCTGGCAATCATGGCCTGGGTACTGATCTACCCGATGGCGATGCTGATGCGCGCCGACCCGGAGCGTTACGACCTGCACCCCGACGGACGCACCGACGAGGACATGAGGTCCGCACGAGGCGCCAACGTCCGGGCAGACTTCGAGAATTCGCTGACCCGAGGACAGGCACTCCGCACGCCAGCGCTGTACGTGATCATCTTCGCCTTTGGACTCTCTGGCGTGGGGCTGGGCACGATGATCCAGCAGAGCATCCCGTTCATGACGGACGCCGGGATCGGCCGTACCACCGCGGCGTTCCTGTTCTCGACGTTCCAGTCGGCCCCGGCGGCGTTCTCCAAACCGCTGTGGGGCTTCTTCCTCGACAAGGTCTCGCCGAAAGTGCTGGCTGCGGCGAGCTTCCTCGTGGCGGCGGTTGGGATGCCAGTGGTGATCACTGGAGGAGCCACGGGCTCGATCCCCGTGCTGGCTGTGGGACTGTTCCTAGTGGGCACTGGCCTCGGCGGCCAGATTCCAATCCAAGAGACGATCTGGGCCTCCTACTTCGGACGTCGGTACCTCGGGCAGGTGCGCAGCGTGGCGATGCCGTTCTCGTTGCTACTCGGTGCGCTCGGGCCGCAGGCAGTGGCGATCTACTTCGACCGCGTGGGGAACTACAACGGAGCATTCGTAGGCCTCGGCGTGCTGTGGTCGGCCGCCGCCGTGATGGTGCTGCTGATTCGGCGCCCCCACAATCGAGGCGAAGCCACGACACGAGTTCCAGCGGCTGCCAGCGGTCCGGCGCCACGATCGGCTGCCGCCGCCGTGCTCGCCTCGCTCCCCGGGCCGTCGGACAGCGCCTCGAACGGTTCGAGGGGCCGTGCACCGCTCGGCGCGACAAGCTGGAGCGCGTGGGTCACGCCACAGGGCGTTGGCGCGGGGACAAATGACGCGAACGGCACGAATGGCGCATCGAGGCGTGCCGCGTCATCGCTGGGCTTCGCGCGGCCCTCGAACGGCGTGCAGCGAGCGGTCCCGGTCGGAGATGAGGAGCCAGCGATCGCCGGTCCGGTCGCACCTCGAAATGCGAGGCGCTGGCGTATGGGCGGCGCGTACGGCCTAGGCGCCGAGGGAGCCGAGGGAGCCGAGCCACCGCCACCCAGTGCGACGGAGACGCGCAATTACATGGGGTACCGGGGCCGAGGCGTGACCGGCCTCGACGCTCCTCCTGACGACCAGTCAGGCCCTACTCGACGCTGAGCAGCCCGCTCTCGCGGAGCAGTTCGTAGCGTGCCCACTTCTGGTCCACGTGTGCCACCTCGGCCCAGCTCTCGAGCAGCGCGGCGTAGTGCTCACGCGAGGTCTCAATGGTCATGCGTGCATCGATCTGCTCGACCATCTCACGACGGTGGTCGGCGGTAAGGTCGCGGAACCACGGCAACTTGCCGAGAAGCTCCGGCATGCTGGGTGCTTCCTACGTCGTCATGGCGGTCCCTCGCACAGATCCTTCTAGGGGAATCGTCGGCGGGGGCTACTGGTTCTGCAGGGTTGCGGGCCCCGATTTTCTTACTGTTCACGCACGTTCGATCGTGGCGAAGAGACCACGAGACACCAGGCGATCGCGGTAGAGCTCGGCGCGCTCGAGGAAGCACACGATGACCTCGGCACTCCCACGGTGGTGAGCGGCGAGCATGACCTCGAGAGCCCGCGCGGCCGTGAGCTCCGGTACCGAAGCGAGGAGCGATCGCACCACATACATCATGTCATTCGCGTCATCGTTATGAACGATGACGCGATAGGGAGGCAAAGTTTCATCGATGGTGCGGGCACGCTCGGTGGGGGCCGTGGCGGGCGCTTCGGTAGTCGCCAGCGAGGTGAGCCCACCCCTCCGGCAGGGAGCGACTGAGGTCGATAATCCTCGTGAGTGGCTGCTGTGCATAGGCGCAGCGTACAGGTGATACGCGGGTGCACTGTTACATGGGGCGCCCGAGCGGTAGCCTGCGCAATGCCGATAATCCGACGAGAGAACGCTAGCAATGCCAGACACGACTCCCGGCAAGCGCGCGCCACTGGGTGTGATCCTGAACGCCGGCCTCGGAACCCGCCTGCGTCCGATCACGCCAGCCCTTCCGAAGGCGCTGGTCCCCGTCCTCAATCGACCGTTGATCGATTACAGCATGGAGTTCCTGACCAGCCTCGGTATCCGCGACATCGTGCTGGTGGTGAGCCCGGTCGACGTGGCGACCAGCGCGCGAGCGTACGAGGTGGTGCCACCGGGCGTCGAAGTGCACGTCGCAATCCAACACGAGGCACGCGGCATCGGTGACGCCGTGGTCAGCGTGGGCAAACACCTCGACAATCGAGACGTCGCCGTACTTGCCGCGGACACCCTGCTCATCGGCGACACCGCACGCTACACCGACTGGTTTGCAGCTTCCGACGCGGCCGCAGGCCTGGTGCTGGCGCCGGTGGAAAACCCGCGTGCCTTCGGCGTCGCCATCCTTGAGGGCGACCGCGTGGTCGACCTAGAGGAGAAGCCGGCGCAGCCGAGGTCGAACCTCGCGCTTGTGGGGCTGTGGCTGCTGGGCGCACCGGCAATCGAGCGGTTGCGCTCGAACCCAGTGATCAACGGGAAGGGCGAGTCGGACCTCACGGCGACCATCGCGGCTATGCTGGCGGAGGGCGCCACGGTGCTGGGGTGGCACACGACAGGCGCATGGCTCGACGCCGGCACCGTCGACGGATTCCTCGACGCGCACGCGCGGCTACTCGCCCCAATGGGCGCTTCAGGAAGCGTACTCGGCGACTCCGTGATCACGGGAGCACTGGCGGCCGGGGTGGGGTCGGAGGCGCACCGTTCGAAGCTCACGGGCCCCGTGCTCCTGGGCGACGGCACGCGCATCGACGACAGCATGCTGGCCTGGTCGGTGATCGGCGATGGCGCCCGAGTACGCGGCGCACGCCTCGAGCGCTGCGTGGTGCTACCGGGTGCCGTTGTCGACGGCGGGTCGTACCACGACGTCGTGTTCACGGCGGCGGGCGAAGTCGCAGGCCCGGGCGCCATGTAGGCTCAACGCGACTCGTCAGCCTCAGCCCATCAACCTCGACGTTGCCAGGGGAAGCGGAAGCTGCGGCGCTTCTGTAGCGCTTCGATGCGGGCGGTAACGGGGCCGGCCTCGCCGATGAGCAGCGGTCGACGCCAGTCTCGCAACGAGGGCACGCGATCTTCCTTGACCCGGTCTGGCGCCTCAAAGCGGACGAACGGACGCCACTCGGCACGTTTGCCGGGCGTTCGCTCGCGGACCTCGAGGCCGGCGGCGCGCACCAGCAGCACGCCTGCGGCCACATCCCAGATCGAGGGTGAGAAGAAGATGGCGGAGTTGAACGGGCCACCGGCAACGTAGGCGCACTCGATGGCGGCCGAGCCGGTGACGCGGTGGTCCCAACCGGGCGTGCCCCCCGAGGAGCCCCCGGGTGCGGCAGCCAGACGGCGACGCAGCCCCTCGCGAGCCCCTCGGTCGACGGGGTCACCATCAAAGGACAGCCCACCGCCGAGACGCGCGTGGTAGACGCCCGGCTTCAGCGCGCGCCCGCTGGAACACCAGATCGCACCCGCGACCGGCCGCCCGTGCTGCAACACACCTATCGAACAGGCCACGAGCGGAAAGCCATTGAGGAAGTTAGAAGTGCCATCGACCGGGTCGATGACCCAGAGGAACTCGGTGTCCGGGGAGGGGTGGCCGTCGATCTCTTCGCCAATGACTGTGTGGCCGGGGAAGCGCGTGGCGATACGGTCGCGGACGAGCGCCTCGATGGAGCGATCAAGCTCGGAAACGGGATCCCGCGGGGCGTCGTCGCCTTTGCCAACGGTCTTGTAATCGATAGTCAGGGCGCGGCTGAGGCCCGCCTCGATCTCCCGCCCTCCGAGCGTCGCCAACTCGAGCGCGGTGGCCTCGATCTCTGCAAGGAGGGCGGCCGGGAGATCGGGGAACAGCGGCAACTTGGCACTCACGCGGCAGGGGACGCTTCCGCCTTAACCGGCGCTCCGAAGTCGGTGAGCACCGTGAGCAGGCGGCCCTGGTTCGAAAGGATGAGGTCCGCTCGCTGGCTCCAAGCCTGCACCACGTCGGCTGGTGGGTCGAGGTCGGCACGTGGCCTCGAGAGCCGGTGCCAGTCCGCAAGCGAGCGGAAGGCGAAGAAGGTGACCGCCTCGTCCGAGGTGTGTAGTGGGTCCTGCCCGAAGGCGACCAGACGTCCGCCGTGCGCCTCGAGCCAGGGCCAGACCTGCATCGAGAGACGCCGGAATTCGGGCATCGAACCGGGCCGGAGCAGATAGGTGCGCTCGGACACGACTGACCCGAGGCCGAAGGTCGGGGGCAGCACGGCGGCCTCGGTACCCGGGCGGCGATAGCAGACCCCCAGGTCGGAGGCATCGTCATCCACCTCGATAAGTCGCGATTCGACCGCACTCACGAGCGCATCTCGAGCTGCGTAGTGAGCGATCAAGGGCTCAATGAGCGGTGCGACAAACGTGTCGCCATAGAGCGCACCCCGGCCGTTCGGGGTCTCCGGGCGGGCCGCCGACCAGTGAGCGAGATCCTCGAAGGCCATGTGGGTGACCACGCTGGCGTCGTCGGTGCCGAACTCCCAGCGGCCATAGGCGAGCATACGGGCGCCGAGTTCGAGGAATGCGGGCCACAGGCCATCGCGGCTCAGTCGCTCGAACTCAGCACGGTTCGCCGGGGCGACCCGAAAGTGCCGCTGAACGAGGATGGTCACGGGCACCTCCACTATCGATGATAGAGTGAGGGCCGCTGCGGCACACGGTGCGCCATCGGCTGGCGTCAGGTCTGAGAATCGCCCTCGAAGCCGCGGCGGCGGAGTTTGCCTTCCAGGTCGAGGCGACGGGTGCCGAAACCGCGTGTGGCCCATTCCTCGCGAGGGACCATCCAGAAGACTTCGAACTCGTTGCCGTCGAGATCCTGGCCATACAGGCTCAGGCAGTTGCCGTGGTCGGACTCGCCGGTCATTGCACCCGCGCTGAGGAGCGCGGAACGCGCCTCGGCAAGGCCGGGCAGCGCGTCGACCTCCCACGCCAGGTGGTAGAGGCCCACCTGCCGCCCTCGACAGGGACCGGGCGCACCGCTGCCAATTCCGAACAGACCGAGATCGTGGTGGTTGTCGCTGCCGCTGGCGCGGAGAAAGACGGCCTGCTCGCCCATCGCCTCGACGACGGTGAATCCGAGGACGTCGCGATAGAAGGCGAGGGCGACTTGCGCGTCGCGGACGTAGAGCACAGCGTGATTGAGTCAAGCGATCCTGAACACGCGAGCCTCCTCAATGGGCACGCACTGAACTCACGCAGCGACGGTCGCGGCCTCTACCACCTCGACTGCGAGGTGCAGCTTCACCTTCTTGCCGACGAGCAGACCGCCCGCCGCGAAGGCGACGTTCCAACCCAGGCCCCAGTCCTCGCGCTCGATCTCACCGCCAAACTCGAAACAGATGTGGCGGCCACCACACGGACCCTGCACGGGACCGGCGAACTCACACTGCAGGGTGACAGGTTTCGTGATGTCGCGGATAGTGAGGTCACTAACGAGCGTGCAAGCCTCGCCCGCACATTCGACGCGTGTGCTGCGAAAGACAATCTCGGGATGGTTCTCCACGTCGAAGAAGTCGGCGCTGCGCAGGTGGGCGTCGCGATCGGGAGCCCCGGTGTCCAGGCTTGCAGTCTTGATTCTGGCGGTGACGTGGGACTGCTCCGGGTTCGTTTCATCGAGGTGGATATCAGCCTCGACCTCTGCGAAATGGCCGCGGACGGTCGTGACTATCATGTGACGGGCCGAAAAACTGACGTCGGCGTGGGTGGTGTCGAGAGTCCAGGGCATCGATGTTCTCCTTCAGGATCCGCGGTGGCATACGCAGAGTGCGTCGCCTACATCTCGTAAGTTCCTGTAGCTCAGTTAGTTACTATTAACAATCCACTTACCAGAGATAAGATCACCCCATGGCAATCGAGAGCCCCATGACCGAGGCCCAGTTCGGGCTGTTTTGCCCGTACTACCACGAGGCCGTCGAACTGATCGGGCGGCGCTGGGCGGGAGTGATCGTCCGCGCGCTCCTCGGCGGGACGACCCGTTTCAGCGATATCGCACGCGCCGTCCCGGACCTCAGCGATCGGCTGCTCTCAGAGCGCCTGAAGGAACTCGAGGGCGCGGGCGTGATCGAGCGCCACGTCATCCCCGAGACGCCGGTGCGCGTGGAGTACGAGCTGACCGACAAAGGGCGCGCGCTGGCCCGGGTGGTCGAGGCGATTTCAGTGTGGGCAGACCAGTGGATCGCACCGCCGGACCATGTCGCCGAAGCAGAAGGCCGGGTACGGCACTAGGTGCCGCGCCGCGTCCCGAACGTCGACGAATGGATCGCGGGCAGCGAGAAGCGGGCGCTGTTACTGGTGTTCGGTGTGCGCGGACGGGGGATCGGCGAGGGTTGGGTGGAGTACACCGTTGCGCCGACTGCCGCCTCGCGTGACGGGCGCGGGTCCGTGTCCTCGTTCGCCACGACCATTGCGGCCGACATGGGTGTGCTGGTGGCGGCGACGACCACAATCGACACCGCCATCGAGGAGAACAACGGCACGGCCGAGCTCAGCATGACGCACGTCGAGCAGCCGAGCGGGGCACTGCTTGTTCGCTGTGAAGTGGCCGGGGAGGCGCCGTACATGCGCGTGGTCCTGGTCACGGTACGCGACGAACGAGGCGTGACGACGGCGCACGGACGCGGCACATACGCGGTTCGCCCAAAGCCACCGGCGCAGGCGCCGGCCTCGTGACGACACCAGGTTCACCACCAGTCCTACCGCTTGCGCCGCTGCCGCTCGAGGCACTGCTCGAGGCGTTCTCGACGACGGTTGAACCTTTCGAGGGCGGCGCACGGCTGTCCATGCGACGCACCGACGTGACCGTGGGCGGGGTACGCAACTCGATCAACGGGGGCGTGCTGGCGACGCTCATCGAGCTAGCCGGGCATTGCGCGCTCAACGCCGCGCTCGCGCCGGGCGAGGTCATCGAGGGCACCGTCGACCTCAGTGTGTCGTTCCTGCGCGCCTCCCTCGGCGACCCGACCGTGGCCGAGGCCCGACTGCTGCGCAAGGGCAGCCGCCTCTGCGCCTGCACCGTCGAGGTACGCAACGGCGAGACGGGCGACCTCAACGTGGTCGGACGGGTGACGCTGGCGCTGGCGCCACGCCCTCGAACTCCCGTTACCCCGGGTGCCGAGACGTAAGGCGGTGCCGTGCTGGCCGGCACCGCCCTCCGGTGGCTGGGAAGAGTCCACCGAGGGCGGCCTTAACCACGACCTGACCGCGGAGGCCCCGTACTCGGGGTAGGCACCGCCTCGCCGGTCGTGGGGAACGCTGGCGTGCGTGTAGGGATGGCACTCGTGCTCGCGACCCTGCTCGTGCGCGCGGGTCCTGCCGCTGCTTTAACCGACTCGCTAGACTCCGCGCACGAACCGTCGAGGACGGTCGAGGGAAGGCGCGCACCTATGCCGTACAACAAGCCGCTGCCAGTGCCCACACCGGAGACGCAGCCGTTCTGGGACTCGTTGAAGCGCCACCAGATGCAAATCCAGCGCTGCCAGAACTGTCGCGAGTTCTATTTCTACCCGCGACCGTTCTGCCCGAAGTGCTACTCGAAGAACGTGGCGTGGGAGGACGTCTCCGGGAAGGCGACGCTCGAGACGTACGTGATCAACCACCGCGCCGCGCCTCGGTTCGAGGACGATGTGCCATACGTCATCGCGATCGTCACGCTGGAGGAGGGTCCGCGCCTAATGACCAACCTCATCGGTGTCGAGCCGGAACCCGCCCAGCTGCCTCCGGACATGGCCCTCGAGGTCGTGTACGACGACGCGACGGACGAGATCACGCTACCGAAGTTCCGCCCGGCCGTGAGCTGAGCCCCGGGAAGGGAGCCGTCGATGCCTGATCCCACCTCGCTTCGCCACAGGATCGCGGTCGTCGGCGCCGCGGAGACCGACACGGTAGGCAACCTGCCGGACCGCTCGATGTTGCAACTGCACGCCGAGGCGGCACTCAACGCCCTTGCGGATGCCGGTCTGACGCCCGCGGACGTCGACGGCATCGCGACGGCAGGACCGTCACCGGCGGCGATCGCGGAGTACCTCGGCATCATCCCCCGCTACGTCGACGGCACGTCGGTGGGCGGGTGCTCGTTCCTGATCCACGTGCGTCACGCGGTGGCTGCGATCGCGGCAGGGATGGCGGACGTCGTCATCGTCACACACGGCGAGTCGGGCCGGTCGAGGATCGGGGTCGCGGGCGGCGTCGCGGCGCCGAGCCAGCCGGGGGGCCAGTTCCAGGCCCCATACGGCGTCGGCGGTCCGCCGACGATGTTCTCGATTCCGGTGGCGCGCTACATGAAGCGCTTCGGGGCGACCGAGGAGGACTTCGCCGCTGTGGCAGTGTCGACGCGGAAGTGGGCGACGCTCAACCCGCGAGCGATGATGCGCGACCCGATCACCGTCGCTGACGTGCTTGCCTCGAGGATGATCTGCTGGCCGTTGCACATCCTCAACTGCTGCTTGGTGACCGACGGTGGTGGCGCGCTGGTACTGGTGTCGGAGGAGCGGGCGCGCGACTTCCCGAAGAAGCCCGTGTACGTCCTTGGCGCGGGCGAGTCCGTCGAGGTGGCGAACGTCTCGATGATGCGCGACTTCCACGAGAGCAAGGCGTACCGGGTGGCAGGCGAGAACGCCTTCCGGATGGCCGGTGTGGGCATCGATGCGATCGACCACACGATGCTGTACGACGCCTTTACTCACACGCCGGTGTACATGCTGGAAGCCCTCGGCATCGCGCAGCCCGGCGAAGGCACGCACTTCTTCTCGAGTGGGCGCGCGGCGCCCGGTGGTGACTTCCCGATCAACACGAACGGCGGCGGCCTCTCGTACACGCATACGGGGATGTACGGCATGTTCGCGATGACCGAGTCGATCACCCAGTTGCGAGGTGAGGCAGGGGAGCGCCAGGTCCCGAACATCGCGGTAGGCTTGGTGCATGGGGCGGGCGGCATGTTCTCAGCCGGTGCGACGCTGATCTGGACGAACCAGTAGGCACCGGCCTGCCACCACGGCGCCCCACCTGTACCACTTCTCCGAGAACCCGAACATCGAGCGGTTCGTACCTCGAACGCCGGAGGCGCGGCCGGAGATCGAGTCGCTGGTGTGGGCCATCGATGAGTGGCACGCGCCCATGTATTACTTCCCCCGCGACTGTCCTCGGATCATGGTTTGGGCGCTGGCGACAACGACGTCCGAGGATCGCGAGCGCTGGTTTGGTGCGAGCGGGGCACGGATGCTGGCCCACATCGAGTGGTGCTGACTCGAGCGGCTGCGAACGACCCCGCTGTACCGCTACGTCTTCGATGCCGCGGCGTTCGAGGACCTCCGCGACGCGGGGATGCACTTCAGCCGGTTGACGCTGACACCTGTCGAGGTGGAACCCGTTGGCAATTTGCTAGACGTATTACAGGGCGCAGAGGTGGAGCTACGTGTCCTCGATCAGCTCACGCCGCTGCGCGGGGTCTGGGAGACATCGCTGCACACCTCGGAAATCCGGCTTCGCAACGCGGTGGGCTGGGACGAGCGGTAGCCGCGACGGGCGGCTCAGGAGGACCTCACCACGAACCGTGACGACCGCGACCGAGCGATCATCGAGGTGAGACGGCCTATCGACTATCGATGTCAGGCAGCCACAGGTGCGAGACATGTCACGTGACCGCAGCTGCAGGAGGGAGCACCGAGACTGCAGTCGCAGGTTGGGGTGCACTCGTCGCGGCGCATGAAACGCTGGCTGACCGCGGCGAGGATGCCGCCAAGAACGGCGAGCAGGGCGATGCGACGAAGCAGGCGACCCATGATCCGCGTTCCTTCCTGACAACCTCGGTGCCCGCGATGCGCGTTACATCAAGTGTCGCAGGCGCACGCCCGCTGCGCCAGCGAACCCGTATCAGTGCAGCGCCAGCGCCTCGCGGTCCGCGGCGGCCTCCGGGATGTCGGGCTCGAACTGTTCTCGATAGAGCGCAGCGTAGAGGCCACCGCGCGCCACGAGTTCGGCGTGGCGGCCACGTTCGACGATACGACCGCCGTCGAAGACGAAGATGACATCGGCTGCCAGCACCGTCGAGAGGCGGTGGGCGATGACGATGGTGGTGCGGCCGACAGCAAGTCGTGCCGTCGCTTCGCGAATCTCGCGCTCCAGGCGTGAATCGAGAGACGCCGTCGCCTCATCGAGGACGAGCACGGGCGGGTCTTTGAGAATGGCGCGGGCGATCGCGACGCGCTGTTTCTCACCACCCGACAGGCGGTAGCCGCGCTCGCCAACGACCGTGTCGAGGCCCTCGGGCAGGCGCACCACCATCTCGGCAAGCCCGGCAGCGTTCGCCGCCGCAGTTACGTCTTCATCGGGAGCGTCGAGGCAACCGTAGCGGATGTTGTCCGCGAGCGAGGCGTGGAAGAGGTACGTGTCCTGCATGACCGCGCCGACCGCCCGCGCGATCGAGTCGAGAGTCAGGTCGCGCAGGTCGTGACCATCGATGAGCACTCGACCGGCCTGGGGGTCGTAGAAGCGCTGGAGCAGGTAGGTGGCGGTGGTCTTGCCAGCGCCGGAGGGCCCGACGAGCGCCGCCATCTGTCCCGGCAACACCTCGAGGTCCACGGCTTCGATAGCACTGGGGGCGCCGCTGCCGGCGATGTAGGAGAAGGTGACGCCCTCGAAGCGGAGGTGGCCAGCGGGAACCTCGAGGGGATGTGCGTTGGGAAGCTCTTCGACCTCCACCGGAAGATCGAGGTACTCGAATATCCGCTCGAAGAGGGCGAGCGAGGAGAGCAGCGTGGTGTTGATCCGGGCGATGCCCGCGAACGGCTGGAAGACGCGCTGCGTAAGGACGGCGAATGCGACGACGGCACCGATGCTCAGGTCGGCGCTGACGACCGCACGACCGCCGAACCAGTAGACGGCGCCGGGGGCGAGGGCGCCGAAGAGCCCCGTGGCGAGGTTGAACCAGCGGCCAGCCATCATGCGGCGAACCGAGAGGTCGCGCAGCACCTTGTTCGATAACTCGAACTTGTCAGACTCGTGGCTCTGACGGCCGAAGGCCTTGACGAGCATGACCCCGGAGACGGAGAGCGTTTCCTCGAGGTGCGAAGACATCTTCGCGTTCTCCTCGTGCCAGGCGCGCATGAGCTGGCGCTGGATCTGGCCGACACGCATGGTGGGGTACACCCAGAGCGGCAGGATTACGATGGCGAAGACGGCGAGGCGCCACTCGAGGGCGAACATCAGCCCGAGTGCGACCACGAGGGTGATCGCATTCTGGAGGAACTCGGTGAAGGTGCCGGTGACGGCCCCCTGTACGCCGTTCACGTCGGTGGAGACGCGCGAGAGGATTTCGCCGGTACGCGTCTGGGTGAAGAAGCGGACGGAGAGCCGCTGGAGGTGCGCGTGCAGGTCGGCACGCAGGCGGTACATCACCCCCTGGCCAATCGCCTGGTTCACGTAGCCCAAGGCAACGCCAAGCAGTCCGGAGGCGAGCACAGCCCCGATCAGGCCAAGAAAGAGCAGATCGATGCGCGTGCTGGCCCCGGTGGCCGTCGCAGCCCCAGCGGTGGCGGTATCGACCATCTGTTTGACGAGGAGCACCGGAAGCAGATCGAGAGCCGAAGTGGCCGCGATGAGCACAACCAGCATGCCCACGTTGCCAAGGAAGGGGCGGAACAGACCGAGCGTGCGTACGACAATGCGGCGCTTGGGACCGGTCGGACCACTGTTATCGAATTGACGGCGGAACATTCTGCTGCCGATGCTACTCCACCCATCGCGGAGCGGCCCCACCCGAAAGGGCAGGGCGCGACCTCAATCTCCGCAGCGTGAGGCGTATCGAGGAGGCACGATTACAGCGCAGGGCGCCGGCGGCACGCGAGACCGCATCGGGTTCATCGGCCTCGGGATCATGTGCGCACCGATGGTGCGAGACCTGCTGCAGGCGGGTTTCGAGGTCGTGGCGTGGAATCGCTCGCCGGTCCGCCTCGAGACGGCTGTCGAAGCGTGACACCTCGGCGGCGGATGTGGCGGCGCGGAGCGACATCGTGATCACGTGCGTCACCGCGAGCGCCGATGTGGAGGCGGTGATCCTCGGTAGCGGAGGCGTCATCGAGGGCGCGCATCCCGGAGCGGTGGTCATCGACATGTCGACGATCTCCCCGGAGGTCACGAGATCGATCGTGGCGGTGCTCGCGGAACACGAAGCAACGCTCCTCGATGCACCGGTGTCCGGCGGAGAGCAGGGCGCAATCGGCGGCACCATCTCGATCATGGTGGGCGGACCCACCGAGGCGATCGAGCGGGCACGCCCGGCCCTCGAGGCGATGGGGCGCACGATCACGCACTGCGGGCAGTTCGGCGCTGGCCAGACCGTGAAGCTGTGCAACCAGATCGCCGTCGTCCTGAACAACCTGGCGATGGCCGAGTCGCTGCTGTTCTGCGCGAGGTCTGGCGTGAACCCCGCAGTGATGCTGGCGGCGATCACGCAGGGCGCCGCGGGCTCGTGGCAGCTCTCGAACCTCGAGCCGCGCGTGATCGCGCGGGACTTCGCGCCGGGATTCAAGGTGGCGCTGCAACAAAAGGACCTGCGCCTCGCCCTGGAAGCCGCGGATGGCCTCACACTGCCGCTGCCGGGCACGGCGCTCGTCCACCAGCTCTTCGCGGCGGCCGAGGCGGCACATGGCGGCGAGGTGGGCACGCAGGCGTTGGTGCGCGCCCTCGAAGCCCTGGGGGGTGGTGGAAGTCGGACGCGCGATAACAGCTTAGGCGCCCGTACAATCGACGCAGAGCTCACTACGAGCACAGAACATCCGGCTAACCACCCAGGAGCGCGCCTCGATGCCACATACGCTGCTGCTGGCCGAGCCGCGGGGGTATTGCGCCGGCGTGGTGCGCGCGATCGACGTGTTGGATCGAGTGCTCGCCTCGGAGCCGACGCCCGTCTACGCGTTCCACGAAATCGTGCACAACAGGCACGTGGTGGATGGCTTCCGCAGTCGTGGTGCGGTCTTCGTGAATTCGCTGGACGAGGTACCCGAGGGGTCACGCATCGTCTTCAGCGCTCACGGGGTCGCGCCAGAGGTGGTGGAGGAAGCGCAGCGCCGCCGCCTGCGCGTCGTGGATGCGACGTGCCCCCTCGTCACGAAGGTGCACAAGGAAACGAAGAAGGCAGCGCAGGATGGCTTCGACATCCTGCTGATCGGCCACCGCGGGCATGACGAGGTGGTCGGCACCCTCGGTGAGGCGCCTGAGCGGACCACGATCGTGGACAACGCCAGCGAGGTGGGAGAACTGCCATCGACGGGGCGTCCCGTGTTCGTCGTCACGCAGACCACGCTGTCCGTGGATGACACCGCCGAGGTCATCGACACGATCCGGGGACGCTTCCCGGACGCTGAGGTACGCAACGACATCTGCTACGCGACGACGAACCGCCAGGAGGCCGTACGCGCCATCGCCGAGCGGGCCGACCTCGTGATCGTGGTCGGGTCGATCAACTCCAGTAACTCGGTGCGGTTGCGCGAGGTGGCGGCGGGGACCGGGACGCCCTCGTACCGCGTGGACGGCATCGAGGAGATAGACCCGGCGTGGTACGAGGGCGTGGACGTAGTGGGGCTGACCGCGGGTGCGTCAGTGCCGGACGAGCTGCTGGAGCCCATCATCGAGGACCTCAAGCGTCGTGGCGTAACACGCGTCGAGCCCGTCATCGTCGCGACGGAAACAGTGGAATTCCGCCCGCCCACGGGCCTCGACGGCGAATAACGGGCGGAGGCGTGGCCTAGGCGGCCAGCGCCTCCTCGAAGGTGTCGAAACAGGTGAGAATCCACTCGAGGTGAGTGATGCGCAGGGCCATGCGGGCCTGCGGCGGCAGCTCGGTCAGCAGCAGCTTGCCCTAGTGAGCAAGCGCCTTCTGGAGCACGACGAGCGCGCCCAGCCCCGTGGAGTCGAGGAACGTAACACCACCCATCCGCACAACCATCCGGGATTCCTAGTCCCGGGCGGCCGCGAGGAGCAGCGGACGAACGTCATCGACACCCGCGATGTCCAGGCGTCCCTCGAGTTCGACGACGGTGACGCCGTCCTCCTGACGTGTGATGAATCCTGCCATGGTGAGACTCCTTGCGGCCTGGTCGCTACTCGTAGTGGCTCGCATGGAGCGGGATGACCTTGTTGAGCACCCAGAGGTTCGTGCCGCCCTCGCGGATGTAGTCGAGTGTGTCGAAGAGGACCCGCACGATCTCGAGACCGCAGCCCCGTTCGATGCCGCTCGTGGAGCTCGGTCCGGTGTACTAGCGACCGCCGTCGGTCGTGACGATTTCGATGCTCAGTCCTTCAGGCTGCTGGCGAATCTCGATGACCAGGCCAACATCACAGGGCGGATCCGCGTGCGCGATCACGTTAGCCAGAACCTCGTGGAGGCCCAGGACCAGCTCATCCAGAAGGTCGTCCGAGATTCCCTCACGCGCGAGGCACGAGCGAGCCCACTCCTCGTGCGCAGCGAGGGCGTGACGTTCCAGCGCAGTCATCGATAGCGCCCATTGCGATGACGTACGCGATTCGCGAATTGCCTGCTGGGCGCGCCCCGGAAAACGCGCCGAATCTGGCGGACCGTATCGGCCACGTCCTCCGGGTGAATGAAGTCGATAAACGGGCAGCCGCGGAGTTCGTCCTCGGAATAGCCGAGGACTCGCGTCCACGAGGGGCTCACGCGCAAGAAGTAGCCGTCCGCGCCACCGACACAGATGAAGTCGTCGGTCAGCTCGATTAGGCGGGCGAGGTGTTCAAGTTCGAACGCAGTCATACGGTCCCTAAGCATACCTTCAGATCGTCGGTAGTTCAGGTGCGCTCGGGAGGCGTGCTCCGCAGTTATGGTGCGTGGTCAGGGTGAAGTCAGAATCATTGTAATCATACGCCTGGGATCTGGCCGTTCGGCCCACTCCGTGGCGAGGGCCGGAGACCGCACGCCACTGCCGCTAGGAAGGCCGCGTGCTACATTCCGCCGACCCGCGAGGGTGCCGGCGGCGGATCCGCGAGCCGGGAGTTCTGGGTGCATCCGGCCCAACACTGCGGCCGGTATCGAGGTGGGTCAAGGCATGGATTCGTACGGATTTATCGCGGCCTTCGGCGTGCTGGGGTTGGCCTTCGGAGGCATCACGGTGCGCATGGTGCTGGCCAGCAGCACCGGCAACGCGCGGATGATGGAAATCTCCAGCGCGATTCAGGAAGGCGCATCGGCGTACCTGAACCGCCAATACCGGACGATTGCGATCGTCGGTGTGGTGGTGGCCGTTCTGCTGGCCGTGCAACTCGGGACGCACGTCGCGGCGGGATTCGTGCTCGGCGCGGTCCTGTCCGGACTCGCGGGCTACATCGGAATGAACGTCTCGGTACGATCGAGCGTGCGCACGGCGCAGGCGGCAACGCTGGGCCTCGGGCCCGCGCTCTCGCTGGCTTTCCGAGCGGGTTCGGTCACCGGGATGCTGGTGGTCTCGGTGGGGCTGCTGGGCGTGGTCGGCTACTACGCGCTGTTGCGGTCCTGGTTCCCGAACGACCTGAACTCGACCTTGGAGGGTTTGGTCGGGCTCTCCTTTGGCGGATCGCTGATTTCGATCTTCGCGCGCCTCGGTGGCGGCATTTTCACCAAGGGCGCCGATGTCGGCGCAGACCTCGTAGGCAAGGTCGAGGCTGGTATTCCCGAGGACGACCCGCGCAACCCGGCGGTCATTGCCGATAACGTTGGTGACAACGTCGGCGACTGCGCCGGCATGGCAGCGGACGTGTTCGAGACGTACGTCGTGACCATCGTCGCGACGATGCTGCTCGCGGCGCTGTCGTTCGATGGCCCGATGCAGGAATCGATGATGCGGCTGCCGCTAGTGATCTCAGCGCTGTGCATCGCGGCGTCGGTGGTCGGGGTGTTCTTCGTACGCATGGTAGGCGGCTCCACCTCGATCATGCAGGCGCTGTACCAGGGGCTCATCGTTACCGGGGTGTTGTCGGTAGGACTCGTGTACAAGGCGGTGACGAACGTCCTGCCACTCGATGGCAGCGTCGAAATCGATGGCATCGCCTACTCCGGGATGAGTCTGTTCATCTCATGCCTCCTGGGGCTGGCCGTCACCGGGCTCATCGTCTGGATCACGGAGTACTACACGGCCACGAAGTACCGGCCGGTGCGAGCCATCGCCGCCGCGTCGACGACCGGCCACGGGACGAACGTGATCCAGGGCCTTGCGGTCTCGATGGAGGCGACAGCGCTCCCGGTGCTCGTGATCTGCGTGGCGATCATCGTCGCGTTCCTGAACGGGGGGCTGTTTGGTATCGCGCTCGCGGCGACGACGATGCTCGCACTCGCTGGTGTGGTCATCGCGCTCGACGCCTACGGGCCGGTCACCGACAACGCCGGCGGCATCGCGGAGATGGCGGACATGCCCGCCGAGGTGCGCACGGTCACGGACGCCCTAGACGCGGTTGGCAACACCACGAAGGCCGTCACCAAGGGCTACGCCATCGGCTCAGCGGCGCTGGCGGCGCTGGTGCTGTTCGCGGCGTACACGCAGGACATCGACCGCTTCTTCCCCGACCTGAAGGGGGACATCACCTTCAACCTCTCTGACCCGTTTGTCGTGGTGGGGCTGTTCATCGGCGGCATGCTGCCGTACCTGTTCGGCTCGATGGCGATGATGGCGGTCGGTCGCGCCGGCGGCGCGGTCGTCGTCGAAGTGCGCCGCCAGTTCGCGGAGATGCCGGGCATCATGCTCGGCACAACGCGACCAGACTACGGCCGCGCCGTGGACCTCCTCACCAAGGCCGCCATCCGCGAGATGATTCTCCCGTCGTTGCTGCCGGTAGCGGCGCCGGTAGTGCTGTACGTCCTCATCCTCGCCGTGCGGGATCAGGCGGCGGCGCTGACGTCCGTGGGAGCGATGCTCCTGGGGTCGATCGTCACTGGTGTGTTCGTAGCGCTATCGATGACCTCGGGCGGTGCGGCCTGGGACAACGCGAAGAAATACATCGAGACCGGCGAGTACGGCGGCAAAGGTTCGGACGCGCACCACGCCGCAGTGACTGGTGACACCGTCGGCGACCCGTACAAGGACACCGCTGGTCCAGCCATCAACCCGATGATCAAGATCGTCAATATCGTCGCGCTGCTGATGCTGGCTGTGCTGGCACGATAACGAGGCCTCGTCATGACCGACGGGGAACCAGAACAGACTCCCACCCCAGAACCTGAGGGTGGCCCCGCGGCGCCCCTTCAGCCGCGCGCCCGAGAACGGCGGGTAGTTCGGGGTGAGCACGTCGGGTCGCGGCGGGTGCGGATCACGCGAACGCGCGACCAGGTGCTCCGCTACGTCGAGGGTGGCCGGCTGCGCGCCACGGAGACGGCGGACCGGCCCCCCTCGATTCTCGGTCGCGCGATCTGGCAGGCGCGCTCGTGGCTCTTCGGCCGGCCGCTTACTTCGGAGCTCGAATCGCACGAGCGGCTGAACAACAAGAAGGCACTCGCCGTATTCGCTTCGGACGCCCTCTCATCGACGGCGTACGCAACCGAGCAGATCCTGATCGTGTTCGTGGTGGCCGGCGCCGGCGCGCTGAGCCTGTCACTACCGGTGGCTATGGCGATCACCTTGCTGCTGGTCATGGTCGTCGTGTCATATCGACAGACCGTGCGGGCTTATCCGGGCGGCGGTTCCTCGTACATCGTGGCGAAGGAGAACCTGGGACGGGCGGCCGGCCTGACAGCCGCCGCGGCGCTGCTCACCGACTACGTGCTTACAGTGGCGGTCAGCATCTCTGCGGGATCGCTGGCGGTGGTGTCGGCGTTCCCTCAGTTGATTCCGTTTCGAGTGGAACTGGCGGTCGCGGCACTAATCTTCATCACCATCATCAACCTGCGTGGCCTGCGCGAGTCCGGAACCATTTTCGCGATCCCGACGTATTTCTTCATTGTCGGGTTCGGAGCGATGGTAGCGGTGGGCCTCGTGCGGCTCACCATCGGCCTCGATGGGGCCACCATAGTGACCTCGAAGCCACCGCAGCACCTCGAAGAAGCGACGGCAACGCTGGGAGTGTGGCTGATCCTGCGGGCCTTCGCCTCCGGCGCCACGGCGCTCACTGGCGTTGAAGCGATCGCCGACGGCGTGCTGGCGTTCCGCGCTCCCGAGTGGAAGAACGCCTCGATCACGATGCTCTGGATGGCGGGGATCCTGGCGGTGTTCTTCCTGGGCGCCACGCTGCTCGCGACCCGCCTCGGAATCACTCCTATTGAGAACGACTCGGTCATCTCGCAGATGGGCCGGATCATCTTCGGCGGCGAAAACATCGCGTACTACGGGCTGCAGGCTGGCACGGCGCTCGTCCTCGTGCTGGCGGCAAACACGGCGTTCAACGATTTCCCGCGGCTGTCATCGATCCTGGCGCGCGACAGGCACATGCCAAGGCAGTTCGCGTTCATCGGCGACCGGCTGACGTTCTCAGTCGGGATCATCGCCCTGGCGCTGATATCGGGCGCAATCCTCGTGGCGTTCCAGGCCGACGAACACCGCCTGATCCCGCTGTACGCGGTGGGCGTGTTCATTGCGTTCACGCTGTCGCAGGGCGGGATGTTCGTGCGTTGGCGCCGCGAGCGGGGCCCGGGCTGGCAACGTGGCGCCGCCATCAACGGCGCAGGCGCGGCGTTGACGGCCGTAGTCGCAGTAGTCGTTGCGTCCACGAAGTTCATCGATGGCGCGTGGTTCGTGCTGCTGCTCATCCCGTGCCTGGTGTGGGGCCTAGAGAGCATTCGCTGGCACTACGACGGGGTGGAGGAGTTGCTGGCTCTCCCCGAGGATGGGTACCGGGCGAACCCGCGTCCTGAACAACTGTCAGGGCAGCCGATGCTGGTCCCTGTGCGCAACATCAACCTCAACACGGCGCGCGCCGTCGAGTACGCCCGACGGATCTCGAGTACCGTGACGGCGGTCCACATTGCGCGTCTGACGCGCGAGGACATCGCGGCGTTCGAAGAGCGCTGGGCGGCGGTCTTCCCGGACGTGCCGCTGGTTACCATCGAGTCCCCGTACCGCACGTTCCTAGGGCCGTTGCGGGCGTACATCGATGGACTCGACCTCGCGCCGGGGACACTCCTCACGATCGTGGTGCCGGAGTTCGTACCGGCGCATGCATGGCAGCGGTTCCTGCACAACCGGACGGGCGATCGCATAGAGGAGGAGTTCGAGACGCGCCAGAACGTCCTCGTCACGCGCGCTTCCATATCGATCCCCGGGTTGCGCCGCCAGCTGGCACAATAAACACGCACCGTGTAGTGGCAAACCCTCACGCTCACGGCAAGATGCTCTGGTACGCTGTGAATCTGAGAAGGCGGACAGCGTGAACCGGAAACCGGGCCCCTGGCAGGACTACATGGTGCCGCGCCCAACCGCGAGCGAACCTCGGGGACGCGACTACATGTCCGACGAGGCGCGCCCACCGCTGCCACCGCGGAACCCGCGTACGCTCGGCCCCGGACGTACGAAGCCAAACGGTGCGAACGGCAACGGCGCCTACGCGGCGGTGGTTGCAGCTGGCGACGCAGCCGCGGCCGCCATCGCCTCGATCCCGCGCCCGACGCCAGCGTTCGTCGAGGGCGCGAAACGCGGCATTTACTACGGGTACTATCTCGTGGTGGTCGCCTTCGTGGCACAGTTCGTCTCGGCGGGATCGCAAAACTACATTACGGGGCCCTTCCTAACGCCGATGACGACCGAGCTGGACTGGAGCCGCTCCGAATACCAGCTTTCACGAACCATCGGCCAGTTCGTCATGGCTGGGATCGGGCTGTATGTCGGTGGCCTAGTCGATCGGAAGGGCGGCCGGCTGCTGATGCAAGTCGGCGCTGTCGTCCTCGGGTGCTCGCTATTCGCGACATCGTTCGTTCAGACGCAGTGGCAGTGGCTGCTGGTCAACGGCCTGGCCGTCACGACGGGCGCCGCGCTGATTGGGAACTTGGTCGTCAACGTCACCCTCTCGAAGTGGTTTGTCGAGAAGCGTGGACGGGTCGTCGGCTTCTCCTCGATGGGAGTCTCGCTCGCCGGCGTGTTCCTGGTCCCAGCGGTGACGATGCTGGTTGACAACGTTGGGTGGCGTAGCGCGTGGCAGGTCTTCGGCGTCGCGATCTTCCTCACGATCTTCCCGGTCTCATTCATGATGCGCCGTGCACCAGAGGACTATGGCCTGCACCCGGACGGCAAGTCGTCGGCCGAGATCGCGCGGGGCGCCGGTCGAGCTGCCGCGGCGGACTTCGATTCATCAATGACGCGTAGCCAGGCGCTGCGCTCTGTCTCGTTCTACCTCATCGTCTTCGCGTACGGCTTCGGCACGCTGTCGATCGGTGTGATGCTCGCGCAGACCGTGCCGTACATGACGGACGCCGGCTACAGCCGCACGTTTGCCGCGGGCATGATCGCGCTCACTTCTGTGCCATCGATGCTCACGAAGCCGTTGTGGGGCTACATGGCAGACAGGATCGACGCTCGCGTGCTGTCGGCGACCGGGTTCATGATCAACGCCGTGGCTATGGTCGCCATCGTCATGGCGGTGCGCTCGGGATCGCACCCGGCGGTGTACACAAGCTACTTCCTGCTTGGTTTCGGCTGGGGCGGGCTGATCCCGCTGCAGGAGGTTGTCTGGGCCTCGTTCTTCGGACGTCGCTACCTCGGCGCCGTACGCAGCGCCGGTCTCCCCTTCTCGCTCATCGTGGGCGCGAGCGCGCCGTTCGTCACCACGCTGTACTTCGACCGAATCGGCAACTACGACGGCGCCTTCTTCGCGGTCGCCGGCCTCGCAGTCGTCGCCACGCTCCTCGTCATCAGCGCGCGCAAGCCCTCGCGAGTGACAGCACCGGCCACGATCGCCGCTGCCTGACCAGCGCGCCGGACAGCGGCCGCACAGGCCGCGAGTTTGCCCACCTAGCCAGATCTACCCGTGAAGCGAGTCGGGTCGATGGCGAAACATCGTCACGCCACGCGCACGAGTCGATGATCCCGCGATTTGGCCTCCCACACGCCGAGGTAGAGCGTTATACTCCCGGCGCACAAACCCCTCGAGGAGGTGACCGATGGACTGGAATGACTCGCCGGAACAGGCCGCGTTCCGCAGTGAAGTACACACGCTGATCCAGGAGAAGCTGCCGGAGCGCTACCGGCAGGGTCTCGGCGGCTGGGACGTGGACCGGAAGTCAGAGGACCCGGACGTCCGCAAGGCCGCGAAGGATTGGGGTGACGCGCTCGCCGGTCGAGGGTGGTTCGCGCCGCAGTGGCCGAAGGAGTACGGCGGCGCCGGCATGTCGCCCATGGAACTGTTCATCTTCCGCCAGGAGATGGCCCTCGCGGATGCGCCGCACGTCGGCGGTCAGGGCACGCGCCAGCTCGGTTCTACGCTCATCGTGCACGGCTCCGACGAGCAGAAGGCCGAACACCTCCCGAAGATCCTCAGCGGCGAGGTGAACTGGCGGCAGGGCTACTCGGAGCCCGGTTCTGGCTCGGACCTGGCGTCACTGCAGACCCGCGCGGTGCGCGACGGCGACGACTACGTCATCAACGGTCAGAAGATCTGGACCTCGGGCGCACACTACGCCGACTGGCTGTACGTGCTGACGCGCACGGACCCGGACGCACCGAAGCATCGCGGCATTTCGTTCCTGCTCGTCGACAAGTCGACGCCGGGCATCTCGATCCGCCCGCTGGTGAACATGGCGTTCGAGCACGAGTTCAACGAGACGTTCTTCGAGGACGTGCGCACGCCGGCGAAGTACCGCGTGGGCGAGGAGAACCGGGGCTGGTACGTCGGCGCGACGCTGCTCGACTTCGAGCGCTCGAACGTCGACGGCGCGGTCCACTCGCGTCGCAACATCGACCAGCTGGTGAGCTACGTGAAGACCGCGGACGGCAAGGCGAAGTCACGCCTTGACGACTCGGACACGCTGCGCCATGAGCTGGCTCAAGACTACGTAGAGACCGAGGTGCTGAGCAACTTCAGCTTCCGCATCATCTCGATGCAGAACGCCGGACAGATTCCGAACTACGAGGCATCAACGGCGAAGCTCTTCAACTCGGAGCTCAACCAGAAGCTCGCCCGCACGGGGACGAAGGTGTTCGGTCTGTACTCGAACGTCTGGAACGAGGGCCCGCACGCGCCGATGAAGGCGAAGTTCACGCACAGCTACGTGAGCTCGGTCTCCTCGACGATTGCGGCGGGGACGTCCGAGATCCAGCGCAACATCATCGCGACGCGCGGTCTTGGCCTGCCGCGCGGCTAGCGCTGCCCACTCGCAAAGAACTATCGAGCCGCCCTCGGGAAACCGGGGGCGGCTCTGTGTGTGTCCTCGATCACGGACTATCGAGGCGCAGAAGAGGCTGCCCTGTTGGGACCACGCCCTCTGGGTGGGGGCGCAAAGCCTTGCGCCCCCACCCAGAGGGTCGCCCTCAGCCAGCCCGCCTGCACGCCAACCGCGCCTCGATAGTGCACCGGTCGAGCTCGGAGTTGGTAACACGCACCATCGAGGTAAACGCGCCCTTCGACAAGTTCAGGGCGAACGGATACGGGCGGGCGCGTGACGAAGCGCGGATGCGTCAGTCCATGCGGCGGTAGAGCTTCTTGATCTCGGCGGAGACCGCGCCGTTCTTGATATCGAGGATGGCGTAGGTGCCGAGGTCTTCGCGGCCGTGGCGGAGGCCGGGGCGGCTGGTGCTGCCGGGGTTGAGGAAGAGCATTCCCTGGTACCAGCCGATGTACTCCTCGTGAGTGTCGCCGAAGAGGACCATGTCGACGGGCTCGCCGAACTTTCGCGTCATCAGGTCGTGCACGTTGCCGTCGGGGAACTCGAGGGTGTGCGTGAAGCGCACGCGCGGGCCGGGCCAGTGGATGTCGTGGACCATGCCGATCCGCACGCCCGCCACCTCGACAACGCGGGTGATCTCAGCCAGGCGGTCGCCCTCCTCGCGAGGGTCGGGGTAGCCGCGGACGGCGAACACCGGCGCGACCGTCTCGAGGTGATCGAGCACGCCAATCGAGTCGAGATCGCCGCAGTGGAGAATGACATCGACCTCGCGAATCGCCTCGATGAGTTCGGGCGGCGAGTCCCAACCGTCGCCTTTGGCGTGGGTGTCGGAGACGACAGCGATGCGGGTGGCGCCGATGGAGAGCTTGCCTGGCCAAGCGTCGCGAACGTTCATCGAAGGGCTCCACGGGCTGCGCACTGCTAGCGGCCACTATAGCCCGCAGACCACGCGGAAGAGCGCTTGCGGCCGTCGGTCGCGAGCATCTCCGGACATCACGTTTGCGCTTGCCCGGAGAAGTCCCGCTACACTGAGGCTGGCGCCTCCCTTCGACCTAACGATCATGACTAGGACTCGGCGTGCGCGCGCGCTGAGTGGACAAGGCATCGACGTGGCCTCGGCACTGCGTGGCGCCGCCGTCCGGCCGGTGGCGACTGCTCCCGGCGACAGCGGTCGCTTCGCCGGAGATCGCCTGCTCTTCTACATCTGGATGTACCGCTGGCGGTACATCATCGGCCTCGTCACGCTCCTTGGCGCATCATTCGCCGCGATGGTACCGCCGTTCGTGCTGCGTGACGCCGTGGACGCGATCACCAGAGGTGCGCCGCGCAGCGAACTTGTGCGTTACGTCGCATGGATCGCGGGGCTGGCGGTCATCGAGAGCGTGCTGCGCTTCGCCTCAAGGCAGCTCGTGTCGGGAACGGCCTACGTGGTGCAGTACCACCTGCGCAACGACCTCGCTGACCACCTGTTAGTCCTCGACCAGCGCTTCTACATCGACTCCCGTACCGGCGACCTGATGTCGAGAGCAACGCAGGACCTGCAGTGGCTGCGCGACTTCACCGGCCCGACGCTCATCGATGTGGTCCGCACCGTGATCATGCTGATCCTCGGCGTGGCGTTCCTGCTGACCATCGACGTGCGGCTGGCGCTGATCTCGCTGGCGTACTTCCCGTTCGTGGCGGGCGCCGTCGCCTACTTCCAGACCGAGATGGACCGCCGCTACCTCGCGGTCTCGCAGCAGTTCGGCGCGCTGGCGAACCGCGTGCAGGAGAGCATCTCCGGCATCCGCGCGGTGAAAGCGCACGCGCTGGAGGACATCGAGAACGCGTGGTTCGCGCAGGACAACCAGGAGATGATGCGGCGATCGCTGCGGCTGGCGCGCTACACCTCGGGGTTGTTCCCGGTGATGATCCTGGCCACGGGCGCCTCGACGGCGCTGGTGCTGTGGTTCGGTGGTCACGACGTGGTGAGCGGGCGCATCACCATCGGGCAGTTCGTGCAGTTCTCGGCGTATCTCGCACTGCTCGCCTCGCAGCTCGCGAGCGTGGGCTGGACCATCGCCTCATGGCAGCAGGGGAGTGTCTCGCTCAAGCGGATCAACGAGGTGCTCCGCACGCCGCCACGACTGCGCGAGCCGGCGACACCACGCACGCCCTCGCCTGTGCGAGGCGAGATCGAACTTCGCGGGGTGACGGCGGCCTTCGGTGACCGGCCGGTCCTCGGAGGTGTCGATCTGCACATCGCAGCGGGCGAGACCGTGGCCCTCGTAGGCGCCACGGGGTCCGGGAAGACCACGCTCGCGGCGCTGGTGCCGAGGCTGCTCGACCCCACGGCGGGCGAGGTGCTGATCGATGGCGTGGACGTGCGCGAGTGGTCGCTGGCGGGGCTGCGCGCCGCGATCGGATTCGTACCGCAGGAGTCGTTCCTGTTCTCGGACTCGCTGCGCGACAACGTCACGTTCGGGCGCATCGAGGCGACCGACGCGGAGCTGACGGCCGCCCTCGAGGCGTCACAGCTCGTGAACGACCTCGAACAGTTCCCGCAGGGGATCGACACGGTCATCGGGGAGCGTGGAGTGACGCTGAGCGGCGGGCAGAAGCAGCGCGCCGCCCTCGCGCGGGCGCTGGTGAAGGACCCGCCGATCCTGATCCTCGATGACGCGCTGTCGCACGTGGACACGCACACCGAGGAGGAGATCCTGCGCCACCTCGGCGAGTACGTCCGAGGGCGCACGACCATCATTATCGCCCACCGGACCTCGACGTTGCGTGGCGCGGATCGCATCGTGGCCCTCGAGGCCGGCGCTATCGCGGAGTCGGGCACGCACGACGAGCTGATCGCGCGGGGCGGCGTCTACGCGCGTCTGTACCACCAGCAGCGCGAGGCGGAACTGGCCCAGCGGGTCGCCACCGACCTGCCGCCGGAGGCCCTCGAGGGCGTGGTGGATGGCGGCACATGACCACGGACTTCTACGGCGACGAGTCGGCGATCGGGAAGGTCTATGACCGGCGCGTCCTCGGACGGCTCTGGCGCTACCTGAGGCCGTATCGGCTGCAACTGTGGGCCTCAGTGGCGCTGGTGCTGGCAATCGCGGTGCTGGACGCCGCCGGGCCGTTGATCGTGCGTTCCGCCATCGATGACCAGATCGCCCTCGGCAAGACCGACCGGCTGGGCGTGTTGACTCTGGTGTTTGTCGGCACGCTGGTCGGCGGGTTCGTGCTGTCCTACGTGCAGGGGATGCTGATGGCCTACCTCGGCCAGCGCGTCGTACTCGATATGCGCATCGAGTTGTTCAGCCACCTGCAGCGGATGGCGATCGCGTTCTTCGACCGCAACCCGGTCGGTCGCCTAGTGACGCGGGTGACGAACGACATCGGCGTAATCGAGCAGGTGCTGACGCAGGGCCTGATACAGATCATCACCAACATCGTGATTGTGGTGCTCTTCCTCGGGGTGCTGTTGTTCCTCGACTGGCGGCTGGCCATGGCTATGTACGCCTCGATGCCGCCGCTGCTGTGGGCGATCCGGACCTTCGCGATCACGCAGCGCGAGGCGTACAGCGACCAGCGGGTGTGGCTCGCGCGGATCAATGCCTACCTGAACGAGTTGATCACGGGCGTGACTGTGCTGCAGCTCTTCAACCGTCGAGGCGAAAGCATGCGCCGCTTCGATGAGCGGAACGCCGGCCTGCTGAACGCCAACATGCGCTCGATCTTCTGGTACGCCGTCTTCGAACCCACGGTGGTCGTGTTCAGTGCCGTCACGACGGGGGCAATCCTCTGGTATGGCGGCGGTCGAGTGGTGCAGGGAGCCCTGACGCTCGGCACGCTGGTCGCGTTCCTCCAGTACATGCAGCGCTTCTACTGGCCGCTGCGTGAGCTGTCCCAGCGCTACACGACACTGCAGTCGGGCATTGCCTCGGCGGAACGTATCTTCGGAGTGCTCGACGAGCCCGAGGAAGTGCGCGACGTCGCCTCACCTCGACGGTTGGAGCAGCCTCGAGGGGAGATCGAGTTCCGCGACGTGTGGTTCGCCTACGACGAGGACACGTGGGTGCTCCGAGGTGTGTCGTTCTCGATCCAGCCAGGCGAGCAGGTGGCGATCGTCGGCGCAACGGGCGCGGGCAAGTCGACGATGATGAGCCTGCTCACGCGGTTCTACGACGTGCAGCGCGGTGCGATCCTCATCGATGGCATCCCGATCATCGAGCTGGCGCAGCGTGAGCTGCGACGCCACGTCGGGCTGATGCTGCAGGACCCGTTCATCTACACCGACACCGTGACCGAGAACATCCGGCTGCGAGACCACTCGATTTCCGAGGAACGGGTACGCGTCGCGGCGCGCGGCGTCGGCGCCGAATCGTTCATCGAGAAGCTACCCGAGGGGTACGGCACGCTACTGGCCGAACGCGGAGCCAACCTCTCGACGGGGCAGAAACAGCTCATTGCCCTCGCACGGGTGGCCGCGTTCGACCCGGAGATCGTGCTGGTGATGGACGAAGCAACGGCGAGCATCGACCCCGAGACGGAGGGCGCGATCCAGCGCGCCATTGCCGACGTGACCAGCGGCCGCACCTCGATCATCATTGCACACCGCCTGAACACCATCCGAGCAGTACAGCGCATCCTCGTGCTACATCGAGGCGAGCTCGTCGAGGAGGGCACTCACGAGGCGCTGCTGGCGCGAGGCGGCTACTATCACCGCCTGTACGAGCTGCAGTACAGCGCACAGGCCGCCGGCCTGCCCGGAGCCTCACGAGTGGCAGACCACCTGAGGATGGGCTCCAGCCCGCCATAGAGGGGAGCACGCCATGACCAGCAACCACGCCGCCCGCCTGCCGCTGGAGCCGGTGCCGGCCTTCCGGGTGTACACAGGCCCGGACGGCAACACGCACGTCGAGGCGTTCTCGTTCGCCCTCGGGGTGGGATCGCCCTCGTTGTCCGCGCTCGTGCCGGTGGAGGGTGTGATCTTCCGGCGGACGAAGCCCGATCTCGACGCGGACTTCCACCCCGCGCCTCGACGGCAGTTCGTCATCACGATCCAGGGCGACGGTGAGATCGAGACGAGCGACGGCACGCTACTGCCGCTCAGCGCGGGCTCGATCGTGCTCGTCGAGGACACCGCCGCCACGAACGGCCGCGGCCACATCACTCGCGGCAAGGGCGCGGCCGACCGCCTCTCACTCTTCATCCCGGTGCCTGACGACTGGAAGCCACCAGCGGCGTAGGGAAACTCGCGACAGCCAGCCCTCTTCCGTTCGCCCTGAGCCTGTCGAAGGCCTCGTTTTCCTCGATTTCCGCCTGCGGTCTCCTTGCTCGAACAGCGGACCATCGAGGCCGGCGATGCCATTCGACAGCCTCAGGGCGAACGGAAGACGACGGAAGTGCGAGCCCTCGAGGTCGGCTCGCCGAGCGTCCAAGGTCCTTGCCGCTGTGTAGTGGCGCACGGCCTTGCGCCACTCGGCGCGGGCCACATCGATGGCGCTTACCTGCGTTGTGATCGCGCTCTAGTCCTCGATGGCGTGGAAGCTGAAGGCAGCGCCGTCGCGGCGGACGAGGCCTGCCCGCGGGAAGTGCGAGCCGTAGACGCGGACCGCGGTGTCCGCTGTGCGTTCGAGGAACTCCCAGCGCGCCGCGCGCGCCGCCTCCGGGAAGTTCGCATCGAAGTTGCTGCGCTCGTCCGGAGCAGCGCACTGCAGCGGGCTGTGCATCATGTCGCCGATCAAGGCCGCCTCCTGGCCCGCCGAGCCGATGCGCACGTTCACGTGACCAGGCGAGTGGCCGTGGCTCGGCTCCAGCCAGAGCGAGTCCGAGATGCGATGCGTCGGCGTCACCATATCGACGCGGCCGGCCTCGAGGACGGGGCGCAGGCTGTCGTTCACGAGCGTCTGCACCGAGCCGGGCTGCTCCGCCTCCTTCGACCAGTGTGCCCATTCGCGGTCGACGAAGAGGTAACGAGCGTTGGGGAAGGTCGGCACCCACATGTCGCCCTCGAGGCGCGTGTTCCAGCCGACGTGATCGACGTGCATGTGGGTGGCGACGACAAAGTCGACGGACTCGACGGGGAAGTCGGCGCCGACGAAATCCTCGAGGAATAGGCCGGTGCGCATGTTGAAGTCGGGGATGCCGCCTCCGCGTTGCTTGTTGTTCCCGACGCCCGTGTCGACGACGAGCGTGATCCCGTCGGTCTGGATGACGAATCCCTGCATCACCTGGAGCAGATGCCCGCGCTCGTTGGCGAAGTGGGGCTGGAGCCAGGACAGCGCTCCGTTGAGGATCTCGAAGGGCGCTTCGGCGTCCGGGAACATCCAGCGTGCCGAGGTGGGAAGCGTAAACTCCTCGACGAGCGTGACCGTTGCGTCTCCGACCTTGTTCACAGCTATCGCCATCGAAGACTCCCGTCCTGCCTGGAGCGCCCGGCACGACGTCGCGTCGCGGCACGTGACGAAGGATGCGGCGGGAGCCTAGCAGAGCGCACGCCTCGCATCGAAGATCGACCCGGGCGGGTCAGCCTCGACGGAGCGACGGCGAGGCAAGAGCGATCACGGCGAGGGCGAACGCACCTCCCCCAGCGCACAGGAGCAGGGCGGCCTCGGCACCAAACAACGAGGCGAGAGCGCCGCCCACGACGGCACTCAACGGGTCGAACGACTCGGCCATCCGGTGGACGCTCATCACGCGCACGCGCACGCGGTCCTCGGCGTAGCGCTGGAACTGAGTGATCACCAGGTTCCCGGCGACGGCACCGGACGCGCCCATGACCGCAAGCAGGGCGAGCGACAGCACGAACGCCTGGCTGACGGCGAAAGCGGCCATCGCCGCGAACCACACCGCCCTCGAGAGCAACCTCATGACGCCGGGGCGCCGCACGTCGCCGAGCGCCGCCATGCCGAGGGCGCCCGTGAGCATGCCTGCCGCCAGTGCCGCGGTCATCAAGCCGAAGCCGCGCGGTCCCACTTCGAGGACGTCTCGCGCGTAGAACGGGACGAGCGGGAAGACCGCCGCCGCGAGCAGCGAGAGCGCAGAGACCCCGAGCAGCGCCGGGAACGGCGGCGCGCCCAGTGTGTACGCGAGTCCGGCACGGATCTCGGCGAGCACGCCGGCGCGTTCCTCGAATCCGGCCACTACCTCGCGCGGTGGCGTTGCGCGAACGAGCGCCATGAGCAGCGCGCCTACGAGCAGCACTGCGCGCGCGAAGTAGAAGAGCGGCGCGGAACCTGCGCTCGCAATGATGACGCCGACGAGCAATGGCGCGATCAGCTCGCCTCCGAACTCGGCGACCTGATCCAGTGCGTTGGCCACCACCAGCCTCGATGTTCCGACGATATCGACGAGAATGGTGTATCCGGCGGGCCTGCTGGCAGCGTCAACGAGGCCAAACACCACGGCCATAGCGAGCACGTGTCAGGCCTCGACGGCACCACTCCTGATGAGCAACCCCGTCACCAGGCATTGCAACTCCCACCACAGGCGCGCGACCACAAGCACCCGTCGCCGGTCGACGCGATCGGTCATTGCCCCGCCGAGGAGCGAGAACGCAATCGACGGCGCAGCGGCGAGGCCGCCGATGAGTCCCACGGCGAGCGGCGAGTCCGTCAGCTCGAGGACGACCCAGTAAGCTCCCAGGAACCAGAAATTCAGACCAAACCGGTGAGGCCGAACCCGAACCAGAAGCGGCGGTAGTCCCGGAGACGCAGCACATCGGCGGCGGCGGTCCCGGCGAGGGCACGCGTGACGCGGTTATCGAAGACCACTCGATTGTTGAGGTGGAGTCGAGGCTAGCTGCCAGTGGCCTGGCGGGCAGCGCGTTCACGCTCGAAGCGCTCGGTCACGTCGCGGCACTGCGCGAGGGCGCCCAGCGCGTTGCCAGCGGCGTCATTGAGGATGGCGAAGGCCATCTCGAGGTACATCGTAGTCCCGTCTTTGCGCATCGAGCGTGTAGTCAGCAGCTGACCTCGATACTTTGTGTCGCGATCAGCGAGTGCGCGGTCGTAGCCAGTCCAGTGCTGCTCGCGAAAACGCTCGGGGATGATGAGGTCGAGGTTCTGCCCGAGTGCCTCGGCAGCGGTGTGACCGAACATCTGGATCGCGGCCGCGTTCCAGACGCGTATCACGCCTTCGAGGTCGGCGAAGATCGTGGGGTCAGGTAGCTGCTCGATGATCGCCTCGAAGGGCAGAGGGGCGGTGGTCATCGGTCGCTCCTTGCGTCGCGGGCAGTATAGCAATCAGAAGCGGCCGTGATGACGAGGGCGGTACACTGCGGCCGATGGCATCCAGCACCTTAGCGTCAACGCTCCTGCGCGACCTCGAAGCAATCGTGGGGTCAAGACACGTACTCTCGACGCCTGAGGACCTCATCGCCTACGAGTACGACGCCACAATCGAGCACGCGCGCCCGGACGCCGTCGTCTTCCCCGCAACCACCGAGGAGGTGGCGGGCGTGGTCCGCGCGGCGCGCTCGCATGGCGTGCCGATCGTGCCTCGAGGGTCGGGGACAGGACTGGCCGGTGGTGCGGTCGCGATCCAGGGCGGCGTGCTCTGCGTGCTCACGCGGATGAACCGCATCCTCGACATCGACGTGCGCAATCGGACCGCGACCGTGCAGCCGGGCGTGATCAACCTCCAGCTGCAGGACGCTGTGGCGAAGCACCGACTCACGTACGCGCCCGACCCCTCCTCGCAGCGCGTGTGCACCATCGGCGGCAACGTCGCGACGAACTCAGGCGGGCCGCACACGCTGGTCCACGGCAGCACCGTCAACCACGTGCTGGCCATCGAGGTCGTACTGCCGGACGGACGCGTGACTACCCTCGGCAGTCGAGTGCTGGATGCGCCGGGCCTCGACCTCCGCGGGCTGTTCGTGGGTTCGGAGGGCACACTCGGCATCGCCACGAGCGTGGTGGTGCGTCTCCTCCCCCAGACCGAGGCGGTCCGCACGCTCCTTGCCGTCTTTGACAGCATCGAGATCGCCTCGAACGCGGTCACCGCCGTGATCGCCGGCGGCGTGATCCCGGTCGCCCTCGAGATGCTGGATCGCGAGATCATCCGGGCCGTGCAGCACTCGCGCGACGTGGGCTATCCCGACGACGCGGGCGCCGTGTTGCTGGTGGAGATCGAGGGCCTGACCGAAAGCGTCGAGGTGCAGGCCACACAGGTCACCGAAGCGCTGTTGGGCGCGGGCGCCCGTGACCTGCGAGTCGCCTCGGAAGCCGCCGACCGCGAACGGCTCTGGGAGGGCCGCAAGAGCGCCATCGGCGCGATCGGCGCGCTGGCCCCCAACTTCTACCTGCTAGATGGCGTGGTGCCGCGGACAAAGCTGCCCGAGGTCATGCGCGGCGTCGAGGAGCTGGCGGTGCGCTATGGATTCCGCTGCGGCAACGTCTTTCACGCCGGCGATGGGAACCTCCACCCCAACGTCATGTTCGATGAGCTGGAGCCCGGCGCCACGGAGCAAGTGCTGGCGCTGGGCGGCGAGATCCTGCGCCTGTGCGTCGACGCGGGGGGAGCGATCACCGGCGAGCACGGCGTGGGCCTCGAGAAGCGGTCGTACATGGAGTGGATCTTCACCACCACGGACCTCGAGGCGATGCGACGCGCGCGCGAGGCGTTCGGCGCGGACGGACTGTTCAACCCCTGCAAGGTTCTGCCGGGCGGGCACGGCTGCGCCACGGCGCATTCAGCGGAACTGCGGTCGCACCTCGCGACGCCGGGCGTCTATGTCTAGCTCCTGCAGCACGGTGCCGCGATGACCACCACGGTCGCCCTCGCACGGGTGTGCGCCGCACTCCCCGTGGAGCGATACCTCGATGTGACCTCGCAGGAGCGAGGGCACCCCGGCTACCAGATCGCGGACCGCCTGCCCTCGATCGCGGTCCGGCCCGAAAGCGCCGAGGAGGTGGCGCTGCTCCTCGACGTCGCGCGCGCAGACAGCGCCGCCGTCGTGCCGGTGGGCGCACACACCGCGATGACCCTCGGCCGTCCGCTGTCGAGGTACGACGTGGCCCTCGACATGCTGGGGCTCGATCGGATCATCGAGTACGAGCCGGCAGACATGACCGTGACCGTGGAGGCCGGTGTCCGGCTCGCCGACCTGCAGGCCCGACTCCAACAGCACGGCCAGTATCTCTCCGTCGACCCGCCACCCGGCGACGAGGTCACCATCGGGGGCCTGCTGGCGACAGCACGCTCCGGCGCCTGGCGCGGTCACCTGCCTGCCGCACGCGACCTGATCCTCGGGCTCACGGTCGCGCAGCCGGACGGCGCGCTGGCCAGCTCGGGCGGTCGAGTGGTGAAGAACGTGACGGGGTACGACCTGCACCGCCTGTATACGGGCGCGCTGGGCGCCCTCGGGGTGATCGTGCGCGCCTCGTTCAAGGTGACGCCGCTGCCCGAGGCGACGGTGACGGTCGCGCTGGCCTGCGCCGACCTCGAGATCGCCGAACGTGTGGCCTTAGGAGTGTGGGACCGGCGCCTGCCGCTGCGCGCACTCACAATCCTCGACGCGCGAACGGCGACTGCGCTCGCATTCCCCACTGCCGCCACCGTACTGATCGAGGTCGCCGACGTGACCGCTGCAGTCGAGCGGGCAGATCATGAGATCTCGGACGTCGCCAGCGCGAAGGGCGCCACCCGCCTCGAGGTCACGAACACGATCTGGAGCGCACTGCGCCGTCATGCCGACAGCGACGACCGGGCGAACCACGCACTGTTACGCCTTGGTGTGCCGCCGTCCGCGGTGCGCGCGACGCTCGAGGTGGTAGCCGCACATGGCCTTCAGGGCTGGGCGCACCTCGCGGCGGGCAGCGTGCTCGCCCTTGGCGAGGACCCGAGCGCCGCGACCATCGAGGCGCTGCGCGCCTACGCCTCGAACGTTGGCGGCTTCCTGCAGGTCGAGTCACCGACTGCCGCGCTCGCCAGCACCATCGACCCCTTCGGCGCGGGCGACATTGAGCTGACGCGCGCGCTCAAGTCGCGCTTCGACCCGACGGGCGTGCTGAACCCCGGACGCTGGGCCGAGGGCGTATGAGCGCGACGCCTCGAGGGTTCACCGGCATCGACATCCCGGCGCTGGCCGACGTGCGTAACTGCATCCACTGCGGCTTCTGCCTGCCAAGCTGTCCGACCTACCTCGCGACCGGGTCCGAGCTGGAGTCGCCCCGCGGGCGGCTGCACCTCATCGGCGCCATCCTCGAAGGACGCATCGAGGCGAATGAGCGCGTGCTGCCGCATCTGGACCTCTGCCTGCAGTGCCGTGCCTGCGAGACCGCCTGTCCATCGAACGTGCCCTACGGCCGCATCATGGAGGACGCGCGAGCGGCGATCGTGGCACAGGGTGTGGCGAAGCGCCCTCGCACCTGGACCCTGCGGATGGCGCTGCTCCGTGGCGTGATCGCGCGCCCCCGGGTACTGCGCACCGTCCTCGTGCCAGCGCGGGTGGCAGCACGACTCGGCCTGCACCGCCTCGGACGGCCGTTGCTGAGACGGTTCCTCCCCTCGAGGGCGGCCAGCATCGAGACCCAGCTCGCCGCGTTGCGCAGGCGACCGTTCCGCCGCTCAGGGCTGCTGGCGCAACCCGCGTCACCTCGAGTGCGCGTGGCGCTGCTGACCGGCTGCGTGCACGGCGAGCTGACGCCAGGTATGCACGAGGCAACGGTGCGGGTCCTCGCGCGCCTCGGCTGCGAGGTGGTTGCCCCACCTGACCAGGCCTGCTGCGGCGCGCTCCACGCACACGCCGGAGACACCGAGGCCGCGCGTGCCCTCGCCAGGCACAACATCGAGGCGTTCGAGGAGGCGGGCGTCGACGCCGCCATCGTGAACGCGGCGGGCTGTGGCGCGGCGATGAAGGAGTACGGACGGCTCCTGAGGAACGACGACGCCTGGTGCGACCGCGCCGAGCGCTTCGCCTCGACGGTGCGTGACGTACTCGAGTACATCGCGGGAATCGACGGGTTCGAACACGGGCTCGGGCGCCTCGACGCTGGTGCTGCGCTGGTCACGCTGCAGGACTCGTGCCACCTCGCGCACGCGCAGGGCATCCGCGAGGCGCCTCGACGGCTCTTGAGTGCGATCCCGGGCCTCGACCTACGTGAGCTGGAGGCGCCCGACCGCTGCTGCGGCGCAGCGGGGCTGTACTCGCTCGTGCAGCCGGAGATGTCGCAGGCGGTGCTCGAGGCGAAGATGGACGACGTGGAGGGCACCGGCGCGAGCGTCATCTGCACCTCGAACCCCGGGTGCACGCTCCAGCTCGCCGCCGGCATCGTCGCGCGTGGCCTCGAGGCGCGGGCAGTGCACGTCGTGGAGCTCCTCGATGAGTCGTATCGAGCGGGAGCGCGCTGACCCCAGAGAACCCCAAAAGGAAGGGGCCCGGTCATCGACCGGGCCCCTTCTCAGTCTTGCCTTGGACTCCACCCGAGCGTTCGCGCTGTCGCGAACTCAACCCTTGGCGCGACCGACCTCGACAGGCCGATACTAGTAGCGGTCACCACCGCCACCCCCGCTGCGACCACCGCCGCCACCGCCGCCGTAACCACCGCCGCCGTAACCACCACCACCGCCGCCGTAACCACCACCACCGCCGCTCGGCCGGCGCTCTTCGCGCTCACGGGCGACGTTGACGTTGAGTGCGCGGCCACCGAAGTCGGCGCCGTTGAGAGCGTCGATCGCCTTCTGAGCGTCCTCGTTCGACATCTCGACGAAGCCAAAGCCACGCGGCCGGCCCGTCTCTCGATCCGTGGGGAGCACCACGGTTACGACTTCCCCGTACGTGGCGAAGAGGCTGCGTACCTCTTCCTCACGTGCGCTGAACGGAAGGTTTCCTACATAGATCCTCTGAGCCAAAAGACACCACTCCACTCGGCTGCTGCCGGAACCTGGGTCCACCGCCTCCGTCAGGACGAGGTGTAACCCAAAACACGGGACTTCTCAGGGCGCGACGCGGAAGCTCGGGTGGAACGACCTAGTCCGTAATCTGAGAGGGCAGCTTGCGCTCGCCGTGCTCAAGCATAACACCACACGCCCACACGCCCACGCGCGTGGCCGCGCTAGCACGCAGATCCCTCGATGGTGCGCGATTCGTCAGTGCTGGCGCGCCCTACGGAACGATGAGGCGCTGGCCGATGCGGATCTTCGAGGCGTCCGCGATGCCGTTCAGGCTGGCGATGGCGTCGCTGGTGGTGTTCCACTTGCGCGCCAGCGACCAGAGCGAGTCGCCGGTTTCGATGGTGTACGTGCGCCCGCTCCCACCTCCACCAGCCGAGGACGCAGCGGCGACGGGTGCGCTAGCGGGGGCGTGCGTGCCTCGGGGAAGCTTGAGTTGCTGGCCGATCGAGAGAAAGTTGGCGTTCGCTAGTCCGTTGACCTCGACGAGCGACTGCACATCGGTGCCCATGCGTCGCGCGATGGAGCCGAGCGTGTCGCCCGATTCGACGACGTACGAGGAGACACGCGGCGGAAGGTCGCGCAGCATCTCCCAGAGAGCGGGCGCCGCGACGCCGTAGCGCCAGACCCCGATGGACTCGACACCATCGTGAGTAAACGAGCTGTCGATGAACTCGCGCCAGTCGGCCATAGCCGGTGCCGTTCCGTCACCAACCGGCGTGACGGGCAGGTTGAACCTCGCAAGACTGCTCATCGCGGTATCCATCGTGAACTTCGCGGTCATTCCGGCGGGACCGGGGTCGAACCCCGCAGTCACGTACTTCGCGACGTTCGACGGGGTGGCAAACACGTGCCAGTAGACCTGTGGCGCCAGCGCGTCCGAGAACGCTGCGAACTGGTCGAGCGGAATGCGCTCGATTGTCCATGGCCGTGGGTCTATCGAAGTGATGAGAGAGGCCGAGGGCGCGCGCCAGCGCAACGCGGAACCGAACTCGGCGGCGGCGGTTGGGGTGCCTCGCCAGAACCCCGGGTGCGGCTCAAGGTCCATCGACAGACTACGAGCGCCCGCGCTCAGCACATCGGCGGCCATCTCCGCCTCACGCACAGGATTCGAGCCGTGCATGACCGCCCAGGCGTGGAACGGCACGCCAGCGTTCTCGAAGAAGTTCGCGAGCTCCTCGACCTTGCGAGACCCGGTGATGCCGTCGGCGCTCTTGTCGTAGCGCGACATCCAGTCAGGCCCATCGTGGGTCTTGATGACAATGCCCAGACCGTGAGCGGCCAGCACATCGCGGACCTCCGCGCGTGGCCCGTCCTGATTGAACTGCCACACCCAGGCGAGGTGTGTCGGCAGGCCCGCTCCGGCATAAGCGGGACGCGCAGTCGAGGTCGATAGAGAAGTCGAAGGGTCGAGGGCGGCAAGCACGCCTCGAGGCACCGCGGCAGCGGCGAGGCCGACACTGACCGCACCACGGAGGAAACTGCGTCGATCGATCGTGACAGGTCGGCGGAGCATCTATGCCTCCGGTGCCTCGAGGCGTGGCAGAGCCCGCCTCGTGATACCCCCGCCGCAACTAGTATCCCACGGCAGTTCGCAGATGTGAGCGCCAACGTGGCCACCGTACCGCGGTCGTTTTGCCCGGTCATGTGCGGGAGATTTGGTCTGCCAGTACGTGCTCGGGCCTGCGGCCGGACGCTCAGTCGTAGATCACGTAGCTCCTGGAGAGCAGATCGTGCGGCGCGCTCCTCGCGGGGTTGAGGGTCGCGAGGGCGTACCCGAAGCCGAGGAGGCCCCAGCCAGCCGCGCCACCCAAGCGTGCGGATTAACCCGTCGACGGCCACGAGCGGCTGACCGGCCTCGTTCACCGCGCGAGCACCCACCAGCCATCACCCCAGCGTGCTTCCGCGCGCGTTGCCAGACCACAGATAGGCGACAGGCGACAGCGGGATCATGAGTGAGAGCGGCGGGAAAAGCGGTCCCATCAGCAGAAGGAGCACGACCAGCTCGCCGACGCTGAGCAGATCGAACACGACACCTGCGAGACGCCACCGCACGCTGACGACGTTGAATACGGTGCCACCGAGGGTGACCCGAACGCCAGTCACACCACCTCGACCGCCAAGGAGCACCAGGCCGTGGAGCGTCGCGAGCGGAGCGACGAAGGCAACAACGATCGCAGTCGGCGAGACCGAGAGCATCCGGCTTTGATGTATCGCGGTCTAGTCGCCCGGATTGAGCAGTTCGACGATGTAGATGCCGGGGCATTCTACCTCGAAAGAGCTGCTGCCCTCGGCGGCGCGGAGGTCAAGACCGGCGCGCGTGCTGAGTGCGAAGACGCGAGCGCTGGCGCTCGGGCGGAGCACGTAGGTGCCACGGTACAGATCGAGGGCTGGCGCCGCCGGCGCCTCGATGTGCGCCAGCGCGGTGTCGGTCGCGGCGTTCGCCCAGACAAGTCCGGCGGCGCCGGCCGCACCAAGGAGATACAGCACCCAGCCGAGCGCAAGCCCGTGGTGCACGGGCTAGGGCGCCACGGCGTACGTCACGCGCAGCCCGGCCTTCATCTCGAAGAGCGGTTCGGCATCGAGCGGTCGCAGTCGCGACTGCGCCGGGCCGAAGATCACGGTGCGCAGGTCGCCGTCGTTGCAGGGGTCGCCGTTGAAACCATCGTACGGTGAGGTCGCGGCCTCTGGTCCGGTGGGGCCGAAATTCTGGATGGCTGCAACCACGTAGGCTGGTCGGCGCGCGCCGTGACAGAGCCCAAGCCGGTCACCGTGACACCTCCGGAGGGCGCGTCACCGAGGGCGTAGGTAACCGTCAGCGCGATGGCGGCCGACACCTCGGGTGTCGCTCCGTAATCGGCAAGGGGACCACCAAACGGACCGCCTTTACCGATAGCTCCCGCCATCTCGCATGGGTCGCTCGGCGGGCCGAAGGGCGCCGGCGCGATGCCTTCACTCAGTGCAATGGGGCGCCGAGGGTGACGCCGGCGGCGACCGCGATCGATCGAGCCGCGGCCTCGGCGCCGCGGAGGACGTCGCGCCGCAGGCCCTCGAAGCTCTGGTTGCAGTCGGCGAGGAAGAACTGGGCGCCAGCGGTATTAGAGCGGCCAAACACAGACTCGATGGCCGATTCGATACGCGGGCCGCGGTCCTTGAGGTCGGCAACGGGGATGACCACGCTGACCGAGGGGAACGGGCCGAACTGGAGGTTCGTGCTGAAGGAGACATCGGCGCGCTCCACGCCAAGCGGCGCGAGCCGTTCGAGGACGAGACGCTGATCCTCGGCGGACGGGCCACTGCCGAAGGGCCCCGGGGCGGGGTCGCGCGTGCTTGTCACAACGACGGCGGCTCGATCCGCCGGGAGCATGGCATGCTGGGTTTGGGTGACCGTAAGGCCAGTGGCGCCCACCGGGCCGAGTTCCTGCGCGCCACCGAGCTGGGAAACAAAGGCTCCGCCTGCCGCACTGCGCGCGAACTGGACTGGTCCGGGCACTGCCGGCGGCGGGGTGGCGACGAACGTGGGCTCGACGCGGCCACGGCTTGCCTCCAGGTCAGGCGGATCCTCGTCAGAGCAGGCAAGCGCCAGCGACGAGGCAAGAACGAGCGCGCTCAGGCACGTACGCATCGATGTCCCCTACGAGAAGGTCGCCGAGTGCTATCACAACTATACGAGGGTGTGGCGAGCCATCCGCCGACGGGTCAGTCGAGGTCCGACGCGCGCGCCTCGAGGGGTGAAAGTCCGCGCAGGGCACGCAGCCGGTTTACACGCTCGATGATCGGGGGGTGAGTCGAGAAGAGGCCCTGCGATCGCTCCTCGAACTTCTTGATCGGGTTCACGATGTACATGTGCTGCGTGGAGCGGTTGGCGCCCTCGAGAACGTCGGTGTCGCCGGAGATCTTCAGCAACGCCTGTTCGAGCCCCACGGGGTTACGGGTCAATTCGACGCCGCTCGCGTCCGCCAGGTACTCGCGCTGGCGGCTGACGGCGAGCTGCACGAGGCGTGCGGCGATGGGCGCGACGATGGCGAGGACCAGTGCGAGGATGAAGAGCAGGGCCTGCGCCCCGCCATTCCCCTCGCGGCCCCGGCCGCTGCGGAGACCGCCACCGAACCAGAACGAGTAGCGCAGGAACATGTCGGCGATGAGCGCGATGCTCCCGACGATCACGCCAACCAGCAGGGCGAACCGGATATCGAGGTTACGCACGTGCGAGAGCTCATGCGCAATCACGCTCTGGAGTTCCTCGCGATCGAGCTTGTCGAGGAGTCCCGTGGTCACCGCCACGGAGGCGTGGTCCGGGTCGCGGCCGGTCGCGAAGGCGTTGGGCGCGCTGTCGTCGATGAGGTAGAGGCGCGGCCGCGGGATCCCGGCGGCAAGGGACAGCTCGTCGACGACGTTCTCGAGCTGGGGGTACGAACCCGCCTCGACAGCGCGAGCGTGCGAGGCAGCGAGGACGATGGCGTCACCATGGAAGTACGCGGCAAGAGTCGCCACTGTTGCCAGTACGAGACCACCGAGCGTGTAGACGAGTCCCATCGCTGGATCAGCGGTGAGGCCGTAACCCACCGCGAAGCCCAGCAGCCCGAGGATCGCGACCGCCACAAACATGAGCAGCCACGACTTGCGCCGATTGGCCGCTTGGAGCTGGAAGAAGTTGGACGCCACGTGCCGCCCTCGAGACCGAACGATCTACCGCAGGCTCACCTGCGGCACCTCGCGGGCTGCCTCTTCTGCCTCGAAGAACTCGCGCGCGGAGAACCCGAGCATGCCTGCGAAGGGCACGCCGGGAACCTGCTGGATGGACTGGTTGTAGTCGCGGACGACGGCGTTGTAGTGCTGTCGTGAGAAAGCAATCTGGTTCTCGGTGGTACCCAGTTCCTCCTGGAGAGAGAGGACGTTCTGGTTCGACTTGAGGTCGGGGTAGTTCTCGACGACCGCGAAGAAGCCACGGAGTGTCTGGGTGAGCTGGTTCTCTGCAGCAGCGACCAGGGCGACCTGGCCAGCAGCAGCTGGCGCGCCAGCGGCACCTGTCCCGGCGTTCGCAGCGCCGGCGCGCGCCTCGGTGACGCGGGTCAGGACATCCTGTTCGAACCCCATGAAGTCTTTCACAGCGTTGACGAGGTTGGGGATGAGGTCATGTCGGCGCTTCAACTGCACATCGATCTGCGCCCACGCCTCGTCGACGCGCAGCCGGCGCCGTACGAGGCCGTTGTAGATGCCGACGAGAAACACGGCGAGTACGGCGAGAACTCCGAGGACGATGAACAACTCCACGCGGCACGCTCCTGAGCGTTAGGCGCGTAAAACACCGCGCATCTCAGTATAAGCACACCGAGAGGCGTGCCCGAGCTTTACCACCACCCGATCTTGTGACGTTTGCCCTTGTGCTCCCAGCCATCGCGGCTGGTGCGCTTAATCCGGGGCAGGTGGCGGTCGCAGAGCCAGAGCGTGAGGCGTTCGCGATCCTCACCAACCCAGCGGAGAACCGCCACTTCCTCAATGGGGCGGGCGGTGCAGAACTCGCAACGTTGCGTCACCATGCAAATATCGTACGGGAGCGAGGGCGCGAGATGCAGCAGACGGGGAACGAAACAAGCGCCCAGCGGCAATATCCGCAATATGCGGCATTGGGAGCCATCGCCCTCGCCGCCGCGACAGCTGCAGCCATTGTTTCCCGATCCAGCACCGCCGACTTCGCTCCGTACATCGGTCCGATCCACCCGGTGCTGGGAGTCGCTATCGCGGCCGTACTCGGCGCGGTGGCGCTGCGTGTACTTCAGGTTCAATGGTCGTTCGAGGTCTTCGTACAAGCGAAGACGGTCCGAGGCGTAGCGTTGGTCGCGAAATTCACCACGGTGTTCGCGATGCTGGCGATCGCGGTGGACATCAGCCTTCGATACCATCAGGACATCACATCACGTCCCGTCCCCCGAGGCACTGCTCTTCTATCCCGCGATCGGCTTCATCGTCGCAACCATGCTCCACGCGGTGCCGCTGGCCATCCTGCTCACGCTCCTCGGCCGCCTCTTCGGCGGCAACGCCTCGAACACGCCAGTGATCTTGTCTAGCGGCCTCGTGGCACTGATCGAGCCGGGGCTTCAACTGCTGTGTGGGCTATCGGGGCAGCCGTTCTCGTGGGCAGACGTCTACACCGGACCACACGTGCTCGCGTTCACGGCGGTACATCTTTACGTCTTCCGGCGGTACGACTTCGTGGCGCTGTACTCGTTCCGGATCATCTACTACGCGCTGTGGCACGTCATCTGGGGGGTACCTGCGACTGCAGTGGCTGTTCTAACGCCACCACCGGCCCCACACTTCTGGCCGAGGCCGTCAGGCAGCGTTCGCCGCCTCGAGGGCGTGTAACAGACGGTGGGTAGCCTCTGCGATCTCGGCGACGGCGGCGTCGAAGGCCTCGGCGTTGCGCTTTGAGGGCTTCCGGTAGCCACTGACCTTGCGGACGAACTGGAGGGCTGCCGCCTCCATGCCATCGTATGTCGCGCCGACCTCGAGGTTGCGGATGGTCTTGATGCTTCTACACATGGGCGCAGGATAGCGAGGCCGCGGGCTCACGGGGAGAGCGCGCGGTCGTACTATTTCGCGCGAGACGCCTCGGAAGAACTCAGGTCGAGGAGCGAGTAATGATCGATGGCAGGTTCGGACTCAAGGGTAAGACGGCGATCATCACCGGAGCCGGGTCAGGCCTCGGCCGGGCGATGGCGTTCGCGCTGGCGGATGCGGGCGCGAACGTCGTGGGCGCGGCACGGCGGCTCGAACCCCTCGAGGAGACCCGCGCAGCCGTCGAGGCGAAAGGTGTGCACGGGCTCTCGGTGACGTGTGACGCCACCGACTCGGACGCCGTGGATGCGATGGTCGCGAAAGCAATCGCGGAGTTCGGGCGCGTCGACATCCTGATTAACAACGCAGGCGGCGGCTCGGCGGGTCGAGGCAAGACACTGCCGGAGCTGACCAACGAGGACTGGTTCGACGGCATCAACACCAACCTCAGCTCGGCGTTCTACTGCTCGCGCGCGATCATTCCACACTACCTGGAGCACGGCGGCGGCAAGGTGATCAACATCACCTCAGGCTGGGGGATGCGCGGTGGCCGCGGCAACTTCATGTACTCGATCGCCAAGGGCGGCGTGATCCAGCTCACGAAGACGCTGGCGATAACGTATGCGCGCGACAATATCCAGGTGACCTGCATCGCGCCCGGCTCGATCCCCCACAGGCAGTCCGAGGAACAACGAGCGCAGCGGAACTCGCTGCAGCCAATCGGCCGGACGGGATACGGAGTGGAGATCGGGCCGATGGCAGTGCTGCTGGCCTCGGAAGCATCGAACTACATGAGCGGCGAGATCGTGCTGCTCGATGGAGCGGCGATCGCCGGCGGCGTCACGCCCGGCGGCGTCGTCCCCCACGCCGAAGGCTGAGCGTAAACGGCCCTACCTCGCGACGGGCATCGCCTTGGCAGCCTCGATAGCTTCGGAAATCTGTCCGCGGAGCCCGCGGTCCAGACCGTCCTCGAGGCAGGCGACGCAGGTGGGCTCAGACGGCGCGCCAGTGTCGTAGAGGCGAACACGCCTCGGACCGGCGTCGATGAGGACGCCGCAGATCGTGTCGACGGTACTGGCAAGGAAGACGGCGGGCTCCAGCTGCTGGGCATCCCGCAGCACCACCCAGTGCCAGTCATCGGCGAGGTCGTTCATCGCCTTGGCAACGATGCGATGGTCAGGCATAGGAACATGGTGCCCATAACCGGGGCTGACGTCCAACCCTCGAGAGGCCACAGGCAAAATCGAGATGAGATGCTCCCGCCGGGGTGCCACCTCGGCGGGAGCATCTCGATGAGCGGTAGCTAGGAGGCTACCTTGCGCGCACCGGGTCGAGAGACCCACCCGCGCTCGGGAACAGCGGAGAACTCGCGCTTGGCGCCACAGAGCTTGCAGACGCCCAGACTAACAGCGCCGGTTGGGCTGCCGATGACCCAGTGGTGGGTCGTGCATTCAACGATCACGGTCCTGGCCGACTTTGGCACGGGGGAGTGTCCTTTCGTGCCCGCCTCGGTAGCCGCTCGGCGTGCGGCGGTGATGGGGAACGGTGCCTGACGTATCCAGTAGTTGACACCGCGAGGGCGGGAATGGGGTCCCACCAGGGCGGCAAAGAAGAGGGGGTCCCGCCGCAGGAACCCCCTCTAACTGTGCGAGCTAGCTGGACGCCGCCGGCTGGGGAGCAGCCGCCATGCGAACCATCGGGTAGCCACCGACACCCAGAGTGCGGGGCCACTCCTCGAAGAGCTTGTCGATGTCGAAGAAGGGCTTGTTGCTGTAGAGCACGCGCTCCTGGACCGGCTCGGAGTAGAGCGCGATGCGGTGACCGGTGGCTCCGAAGACGCGACCGGTAGCAACTTTACCCTCGTCCGAGGCGAGCCAGACGATGATCGGGACCACGTTCTTCGGGTCGCGCTCGGTGCCTGTCGCAGAGAGGCTGGGGGCCGGCGCGTCGCGGCCAACGGCAAGGCCACGGTCGGTCATGCGAGTGGAGGCGATGGGCGCGATAGCGTTGCAGGTGACGCCATAGCGTGCGAGCGCTGCGGCGTTGGAGCGCATCAGGCCGAGCTTGCCGGCGTGCGCGGCCGAGTAGTTCGGCTGGCCCGCAGAGCCGGAGATGCCGGCGTCAGAGGTGAAGTAGATGATGCGTCCACCGCGCTCGCGCTCCTGACGCCAGTAGATCGAGGCGAACTTGGTGACGGTGAAGCAGCCCTTGAGGTGAGCGCGGACGGTGCCGTCCCACTCGTCTTCGGCCATGTTGAAAATCATGCGCTCGCGCAGGATGCCGTGCGCACAGACGAGGATGTCGAGGCCACCGTAGGTGTCGATGGCGGTCTTGATGATCTTCTCGCCGGTGTCCATGTCGGCGACGTCGCCGATGACACTGACGGCCTCGCCGCCGGCCTTCTTGATGTCGTCGACGACCGCGTTCACGCGGGTGGGGTCCATGCCCATGCGGCCTTCGACGTCCGCGCCGGTATCGGCGACGACAACCTTAGCGCCCTGCTCGGCGAAGACCCTGCTGATGTGACTGCCCATACCGCCGGCGCCGCCCGTGACGACGGCGACTTTGCCTTCGAGGTGCTTAGCCATTGATTCTCTCGCTCCCGTGTTTCGACCGGTGATTCCGGCCCTGACTGACTGCTCTGCTCGATGGTCGCGGGGCGCTCGAAAGCGCCGGCGAACTACGGGCTGAGCTTCGGGGCCATCCCGAGGTTGCCGCCCGCAAGGGTGCTGGGCATGAGCTCGAAGAGCGTGTCAATGTCGATGTAGGGCTCCTCGTACCAGAGGGTCCGCTCCCACGACTGCTCTTTCCAGATGGTGATCTTGTGGCCGGTGACGCCGATGGCGCGGCCGGTAATGTCTTTGCCCTCGTCGGAGGCGAGGTAGACGATTGCGGGGACAGCGTTCATCGGGTCGCGAGCCGTACCGGCAGCCGAGAGGCTGGGGGCAGGCGCGTCGCGCTCGACGGCGAGACCGCGGTCGGTCATGCGCGTGGAGGCGCCGGGAGAGATGACGTTCGAGGTGACGCCGTAGCGGGCGAGCGCCTGAGCGTTGGAGAGCGACAGGCCGATCTTGCCGGCGTGCGCCGCCGAGTAGTTCGGCTGGCCCGCACCACCGTTGATACCGGCGGTGGAGGTGAAGTAGATGATGCGACCGCCGCGCTCGCGCTCCTGGCGCCAGTAGATCGAGGCGAACTTGGTGACCGTGAAGCAGCCCTTGAGGTGAGTGTTGATGACGCCATCCCACTCGTCCTCGGCCATGTTGAAGATCATGCGCTCGCGCAGGATGCCGTGCGCACAGACGAGGATGTCGAGGCCACCGTAGGTGTCGATGGCGGTCTTGATGATCTTCTCGCCGGTGTCCATGTCGGCGACGTCGCCGATGATGCTCATCGCCTCGCCGCCAGCTGCCTTGATTTCGTCGACGACGGCATTGACGCGTGTAGCGTCCATACCCATGCGGCCTTCGACGTCTGCGCCGGTGTCAGCAACGATGACCTTCGCGCCTTGCTGGGCGAAAATCTTGCTGATCCAGCTTCCCATGCCGCCCGCACCACCGGTGACGACGGCTACTTTGCCCTCGAGATGCTTTCCAGCCATGGTTCCCCTCCGCTTCGACCGGAGCCTAGTCGGGAGCGAGGTAGCGCGTCAACGGTCCAAATCGATAGCCTCCGCACGACGAACCACAGCGAAGCGCGGAGCGACGATGGCGGACGAGAGCACAAGCGGCGGCACGACATCGGCCGAGACGCCGGCCGAGCGCCGAGCGGCGGCAATCACCGCGGCAGCTCGCTTTGGCGTCACCGAGGCGGAGTTTGGGCACACGGAGCGGCTGCTGGCGGAGCAGTCCGGCGGCGTGTCGGGGCCGGGTGACGCGCTCTGGGCGATGAGCATTCGTGCCATCGAACGGTTTACCAGCGCGCGCGACTGGGACGGCGCGGGCCTCGTCTACCTCGCGCAGGCGCGCTGGCTACACGAACACGAGCCCGGACAGGACTTCCGCGAGCCACTGAGGCTGGCGCATCAGGCGGCGGTGCTCGATATCCAGAAGCGCCGCCACCATGCGCGCGTCGCCATCGAGGGGCGGCGTTGCTGCGCGACGTGCGCGACGTTGGACGGCGAAGAGTTCTCGTTCGCGCACGCCATCGAGGAGGCGCCGATCCCGAACCACGCGTGCGAGCACCACTGGTGCGCCTGCACCTGGCGAGGTGTACCGCTCCCCCGTCGCAGGCGCGCCGCGCCACGCCCGTGACCGCACGAGGGCGCTCGCTTGCGCTCGGCTTGCTGTTCGCCCTCGTTATCGCGTGTGCGGAGCCGGAACGAAACGAAGCCACATCGGTCGCGGTGGGCACCCCGCCTCCCTCAAGACCAGAGGACGTGTTCAAGGGCGAGTGCCCGGTAACGTTGCCAAATGGAGAAAAACCTCCCCCCCCCCGAACCGCTGAGACAACCGACCCATCACCGGGTCGGCGACATGTGGACCAGTCTGCCGCAGGAATCGCCACGCCGGGTCGCGGGGCAGCACTCGAGTTCAGGTGGCCGTTCTGGCGTCCCGTCCCGGGCGTGGCGGCCCTGACCGTCGAAGGTCAACGCCTCGACGCAGATGCCAACCACCCGACGCTCGCCGTCTTCTTCCCCGAGAGCGACGAGCACGCGCAACTGCAGGCCGTGGTGCTGCACTTCCCCGCCGCAGAGTGCTGGCGAGTGACGGCGCGCAGTGCGGCATCAACGCTGACCTTCGTGACGCTCGTCGGCCCTCCGCGCTGAGCGCGAGGCCCTCGAATACGGACGGCGTTGACAGCTACAGGCGCACGCTGAAGAATGCCGCCGCGCAAAGGAAGGGGAACCTATGGCAAGTCAGAGGCGCGAGGCCGCAATCGTCGGCATCCACGAGTACCCGCTGCGAGTGGCACCAGGCCGCTCAGCGATGCAGATCAAAGTTGAGTCGATCAAGGCGGCCCTCGATGACGCAGGGCTGAAGTGGTCGGACGTCGACGCCGTGTACGACACGAACGACGGCGAGGGTGGCGGCGGGCTGGGTACCGCGGCGTACCTCGGACTCAGGCCAACCGTTATCGACACGACGCAGGTCGGTGGCTCGTCCTACGAGTTCCAGACCGCGCACGCGCTGCGCGACATCGCTGCCGGCAAGGCCAACGTCGCCGTGCTGTCCTACGGGTCCACGGCTGCCTCCAGCCGCCGCGCGATCGGCACCGGCGGTGCGACAGGGCAGGGCCTGCCGAACTGGCAGGGCAACGTGGAGGACCCCTACGGGATGATCACCGTGGGGAATTACGCGCTGGTGGCCCACCGCCACATGCACGAGTACGGGACGACCACCGAGGACCTCGCTGAGGTCTCGATCGCCACGCGCCTGCACGCCACGCGCAACCCGGAGGCCGTGAAGGCCATGACCGACCTCCAGTTCATGGGGACCGGTGAGATCACCGTGAAGGACGTACTGGACTCCCGCATGATCGCGGACCCGCTGCACCTGCTGGAGTGCTGCATGCAGTCCGACGGTGGTGGCGCGGTGGTCATCGCCAGCGCGGCTGTGGCGCGCACGACCAAGAAGAAGCCGATCTGGATCATCGGGACCGGCGAGGCGATCAAGTACCGTGAAAACGGCGGGGACATCACCACCAGCGCCGCGGCGCAAGGCGGCCCGATCGCCTTCGCGGAGGCGCAGATCACGCCGGCCGAGATCGACATCGCGATGATCTACGACTCGTTTACAATCACCGTCGCGACGATCCTCGAGGACCTCGGGTTCTGCAAGAAGGGCGAGTACAAGGACCTGGCCAAGGGTGGCCGGTTCCGCTTCGACAACGCCCTGAAGCCGACGCTGAACACCGACGGCGGCGGATTGTCGAGCAACCACCCCGGCATGCGTGGCATCTTCCTGCTGTTCGAGTCTGTGCGGCAGCTCCGCGGCGAATCGACCTCGCAGGTCCCGAACGCGCAGCTGGCGATCGCCCACGGCAACGGTGGCGCCCTTGGTGGCACCCACGCCGGCGGCAGCGTCATCTTGGCGCGCGACTAGACGAATGCAGGCATCCCCCTGTGCGGGGATGCCTGAGGGGAGGAGCACGAACATGCCAGACCGGCCACAGCCTCGATTTCCGGAGCCGAACACCAAGCCATACTGGGACGCCGTGAAGAACGGTCAGCTCACGTACCAGACGTGCAATGACTGCAGCACCGTGGTGTTCACACCGCGCCTGCACTGCACGGGTTGCGGCGGCAGCAACCTCAAAGTCAACGTCTCCAAGGGCGAGGGCAAAGTGTACACCTACACGGTGGTGCGCCAGAACCGGAACCCGGCGTTCGCGCCGCTGGGCGCGTACGTCCTCGCCTGGATCGACCTTGACGAGGGGTTCCGCGTGCTGAGCAACGTCGTGGGCGTCGCTAACCCGACGACGGACGTGAAGTGCGACGCGCGGGTGAAGGTGGACTTCGAGAAGCAGGACACCGGGGAGTACCCGATCCCCGTCTTCCGCCTCGTCTAGCACGGCTGAGACCGCCCGCGGGCGGACTCAACACCGATTGCCCTCCCCCGCTACCATTCGGACACCGAATGCAGCGGGGGAGGGCTTTTCGTGCCACAGCTCGCGACCATGCAACTGCCTCACACAGTGGAGGTTGGAGGAAACACCCTCACGCTGCGCCTGATGACCGCCGAGGACTCCGGGCGGATGCTCAAGTTCGCACGCGGGCTGCCCGCGAACGACCTGCTGTTCCTGCGGCGCGACATCACGCGCCCGGACGAGATCGCCGACTGGATCAACGACATCGAGGCGGGCAGCAACCGCACCATCCTCGCGCTGGCGGGTGACGAGGTGGTGGGCTACTCGACGGTGGCGCGCACGGAGCTGCGGTGGATGCAGCATGTGGCCGAGCTACGTGTGCTGGTGCAGGAGAAGTACCGCCGTGGCGGCCTGGGCAGACTGCTGATCGCAGCGACGTTCCAGGCGGCCGTCGACATGGGTGTCGAGAAGATGATGGCGCAGATGACCGTCGACCAGGAGGGCGCGCTCGGCATCTTCTACCGCCTCGGCTTCGAGGAGGAGGCGCGGCTGCGGAACCACGTCAAGGACCGCGACGGCAAACTCTACGACCTTATCGTGCTGAGTCAGGACGTATCCGAGTACCAGGCGATGCGCCACGAGCACGCCGCGGATGCGCCCGTTGGCAAGTAACACCGACCGCGTACCTTCAGGCTACCGCTCGCGGCGGCGGTTCATTCGACGTAGATGACCCCGCTCATTCCCAGCACCCAGTGGACCTGGCAGAAGTACGGGTAGACACCCGGCCGATCGGGCCGGAATACCGCCTCGGTGCCGGCGTTCGTGAAGGGCAGAGGGCTGAACGGATCGCGGACAGGCAGGCCCTCGAGGACCGCGCCGCCAGTCATCGGGTGCCGCCCGAATGCGCCCATGAACCGTACCGCGCGACCTACCTCGACAGTGACGCATCGAGGGCGATAGCGATCGCCGACCGGCAGGCCAAAGGCCACCGTAACCTCGCCGGCCTGAGCATCGCCGGCCGAATGCTCGGCGATACCGGGGGCGCAGCCATTCATCGCCACAGTGTCACTCGGCATCGCGGGTGACGTCGGTACCGCCCGTGGATCGCCCCGCCGCACGCCCGACTGGTTCTCACACCCCGACAGGACGAGTACGAGCGACAACCCGAGGAGGGCGAGCCACGCACCCGTTGACCTGGAGGCGGGAGCGTGCGGATCAGGCACCCTGCGCCCCGGCAGTTCCGAGCAGGTCGCGGGCAGCGAGCTCCAGCGCCGCCTCTATGGACGGAAGTTCGAGGTCAGGCACGGGGAGCGCATGGTCGACACGCTCCTCGACATAGCGCCCCTGGTGCACGCGCACCGTCGTCACGCGCGCGCCGAGCTGCGCTTTCACGGCGCCGAGGATACTGGCGCGGTCATCAATGAGTGCGTAGTGCTCAGCCGGGTAGTCGGCCGTGACCAGATCGAGCGCGCGCTCCTTGTGTGGCACCACGAGTACACGGCCAGCAACAGCCGTTTCGATACCGGCCGACGCGATCTTCGCGCGCTGGAATCTTGGGTCGCCGTCGGATAGCACGACCACCAGCCCCAGTGTCGCGAGATGCGAGAGCACCCCGCGAGCGCCCGGGAAGAGGCTCGGGGTGAAGTCAGCGCCCTCAACACAGGCGACGAGTGTCCCCGGAGCCGCACCGAGGGTCGCCTCGATGCGACGCGCCGTCTCCGGGACATCGACGCCACCGAGTTCGGCACGCACGACCTCGTACTCCGCCCAGAAGGCGCGCGCAGTCTCAGATCCCGCAACAGCCTCGAGAGCAGCGGTGATCGAGGCACGGACAGCGTCGCCCTCAAGCAGCGTGTTGTCGACGTCGACGAGGATGACGAGGGGATGCACACCCCGGAGTCTAGGGAGCGCGGCTTTACCGCACGAGGCGCCGCTCGGATACTGCGAACACCCCACCCCCGGGCAGATCTCATGCATGGAGGTCGGATGCCGGACAGGAACTACTGGACGCGGCGCCTCATTGAACGACGCGGGCTGCTCCGAGGTGCTGCGATCGGGCTCATCGGGCTGACGGGCGCGGCCTTCCTCGGGTGCTCCGCCAACGAGACACCAACCGAAGTCACCTCAACGGCGACACCGCCCGGCCCAGCCGCGCGCACGCCGGGCGCGGCTGGAACGCCGGTCCCGCGGAGCCAGGTCCGGCTCAAGCCCGGCCTGTATGACCGACCCATTGGACCATCGCCGGCCGAGGCAAACCCGGGGGCGAACGCGCGCCATGGTGGCACGCTCGTCGACCGCTACCTCGACCCGCAGACGATGGACATCAACCGCACGCTGTCGTGCACCGTGTACCACACAATGAACCTGACGAACTCGAAGCTGGTCCGCGGCAAGGTAGGGGCATCAGCGAATCCGTTCCTGCCGGAGATCGAGCCCGATCTCGCCTCGAGCTGGGAGGTGTCGCCGGACAGCCTCGAGTACACGTTCCACCTCCGCCAGGGCGTGAAGACGCACAACATCGCACCCGCGAACGGCCGCGAATTGACCTCGGAGGACGCGCGCCTGTCGCTAGAGCGCTATCGAGGCGGCGGCTCGCAGAAGGACGTGCTTGCCGACGTCACAGCCATCGAGGCGCCCGACAAGTACACGGTCCGCATCAAGCTGGCGCAGCCTCGAGCGCAGCTCGTCGCAGACCTCTCGGCGTGGTCGTTCATCTGGCTCAAGGAAGTCATCGAGAGCGACGACCTGATCCAGAATCGCGCCATTGGCACCGGCCCATTTATCCAGGAGGAGTGGGTGCGCCACGAGCGCTCCGTCTTCCGGAAGCACCCCGAGTACTACGAGCCCGGCCGCCCCTACATCGACAAGTACATCGCGACGGTGCAGAACGACACCGGCGCACAGGCGGCCAGGTTCGCGGATAACTCGCTCGCGTTCTGGAACGCGGCGGACGAAGCGGACACCGAAGCGATGGCCAAGCGCGCCACCGACATGGTGGCGTGGAAGCGCCCGCGATCGCGAGGCGCGAACATCAACGGCTGGCAGTTCCAGCTCAAGAGCGGCGTGTTCCGGGACGAGCGCATCCGGCGCGCAATCTCACTGGCGATCAACCGCACGCAGATCGACGAGCAGCGAAACTCTGCTGACAACGCGAACCCCGACGGGCCGTACTCGAACTCACCGATGCCATGGCCGTTCCTCTACGAGTCGTACCCGACGGCGAAGGCCAACGGCCGCTGGTACACCTTTGACGCGAAGCAGGCGAGCCAGTTGATGCAGGCCGCCGGGTACACGAAGGATCGCCCGCTCCGCTGGACCCATGTGACGTGGTACGACCGCGAGGTGTCGAAGGACATCATTGCCGCCATGACCAAGGAGCTGCCGGAAGTGCAGGTCGACCTGAAGCCGATCGACTCAGCCACGCAGGTCGCATCGCTCGGGGACCGTAAGTTCGCGGAGACCACGGGGATCGTCTGGGGCCCGCCCGGCCACTCGATAGACCAGTGGATCTACCCTTGGTACCACACGAAGGGTGGCCTGAACTACGGCTCGAAAGGCAACGATGAGCTGGACAAACTCCTCGACCAGCAGCGCCGGGAGGCAGGCGCCGAAGCGCGCAAGGCGACCTGGCAGCGCATCTCGACGTTGATCCACGACCAGGTCTGGGATCTCTGGTGGCCGGAGGCGCACGTTCGCACGGCGTGGCACAACTGGGTGCTGAATTACCGCCCTCACGGCCTGATGGACAGCTGGGTCTGCTACGCGAACCACAACATCGCGAACATGTGGCTGGACGAGGACGCACCGAAACAGCGCGTTTAGCGCACCCGCTCCAGACCTCGTCAGTCACGCCGCTCGAGACGGCTGCGCTACTCTGCGCTAGGGCGAGCGGCAGCGCGTGTGAGCGGAGGGCCACGATGTCTTACGAGAACCTGATCCTCGAACGCCTCGAGGGGCATGTGGCGCTGATCACGCTCAACCGGCCGGAGAAGCTCAATGCCCTCAACAGGGGGCTGCAAGACGACAGCCGCGCCGTCCTCGCCGAGCTGGCCGAGGACGAGAGCGTGCGCGCCGTGGTCGTCACCGGCGCGGGGCGCGCGTTCTGCTCGGGGGCGGACCTGACAGCACCGGAGCGCGTCGAGGTAGTTGGCGCTCCGTCCCGGACAGCACATGCCGAACGGCTCGATGAATACGGCTGGGTGGGCCGCCAGGCGCTGGCCTTCCACGGCTTCCCGAAACCACTCGTGGGCGCGGTCAACGGTGTGGCGACGGGCGCCGGGATGAGCATGGCGCTCGCCTGCGACGTGCGAGTTGGTTCGGCTGCGACACGCCTGAAGACCACCTTCATCGAGCGCAGCCTGTCACCGGACTCCGGCATGAGCTATTTCCTGCCACGAATCGTGGGGTACGCGCGCGCGGCCGATCTCATCTACTCGAGCCGAATGGTAGAGGGCGAAGAGGCGTTCGCGCTCGGCCTCCTCAATCGGTATGTAGCACCGGAAGAGGTCGTCCCGACCGCGCTCGCCCTGGCGAGGCAGATCGCGGGCTGGCCGCCAATCGCCATGCGGAGCGCCAAACGCGTGCTGCAACACAACATCGGCGTCACCCTCAACGAGGCCCTACGCTACGAGAACGCCGGGCTGAAGTTCGCTCGTCAGGCCCCGCACGACGTTGCGGAATCGCGCCAGAGCTTCCTGGAGAAGCGCCCTCCGATTTACACGGGAGACTGACGGTCGGCCGACTCCGGTCGAGCCGCCACATCGACGACCGAAGGCTGACTCCGATCGCTGTTCTCGTGCAGGCTGCACAGGTGTTGAGCGGACGCCGCAAGATCTTCTACGGGTGGTGGCTGCTCGCCGCCTCCGTTGGGGCGATGGCGCTCGGCAGCGGGGTGTCATTCTGGGCCTTTGGCCTGTACATCGAACCCCTCGAGGCACAGTTCGGCTGGTCGCGGGCGCAGGTGTCGCTGGGCTTCTCGGCGGCACTGCTGGTGAGCGGTATTTCCGGGCCGCTCGTCGGGCGGTGGGTGGACGTTCGAGGCCCGCGCTCGGCGATCATCATCGGCGCGATCCTGACATCGCTGTCGTACCTGCTGCTGGCGACGACCGACTCGTTGTGGCAGTGGTACGTGTATTCCTCGATCAACGCCGTGCTACGGCAGATGATGTTCTTCATCCCGTTCATGGCGTTAATCTCGAGATGGTTCGACCGCCGTCGCGGGATCGCAACGAGCATCCTCGGCACCGGGTTCTCGCTGGGCGGGTTCGTGGTGGTGCCGTGGATCAGACTCGCTATCGATGCGCTGGGGTGGCAGGCCTCGTTCGTCGCGTCAGGGGCGCTGGTAGCGGTGGTGTTTCTCCCCATCGCGCTCTTCGTCATCCGGAACTCCCCTGCCGAGGGCGGACTGCTGCCGGACGGCGCCACCCAGATCGAGGGCGCGCCAGTGAAGATCCCCGAGGTCGGCATGACGCTCCGCGAGACACTGCGCTCGCCGCTGTTCTGGGTGCTCGCCTGCGGGTTCATGTCGTTCTTCTTCGGGATGTTCGGGTGGCTGGTGCACCAGGTCCCGTTCTACGAGTCGGTAGGCATCTCCCGAGGCTGGGCAGCGTTCATCCTCTCAGCGGCCGCTGGCGCCAGCATCGTGACGAGGCTGATTGCGGGGGTCCTCGCCGACCGCACCGGACGCCTCGAGCTGGTGGTGATGGCGCTCGCCCTCGTGCTCATCGCAGCGATGGTGACGCTCTCTATCAGCACGAGCACCACGGCGATCGTGCTGTTTGTCGGACTCTGGATCGTCGGGACGGCGGGCGGCCCGATGATGGAGGCACTGATCCTAACGCGCGCGTTCGGCGTGACGCACTTCGCCACGATCCTCGGCGCCGTCGTCGTCGTCGAGACGATCGGCCAGATTCTCAGCCCGACAATCACCGGCGCGATCTATGACGCTACCGGCACGTACGATCTGGCGCTGCTGCTGTTCATCGGGACGTTCAGCGCCGCGTTCGTACTCTTCGCCATCGCGTCACGGATGCCTCACCCCCAGGCAAAGCGCCTTGCGGCGCTGGCGCACGCCCGAACCTCCGAGGCAGCGGGCTAGCGAGGGCGCACCGCGGGCGGGGTAGGCGTAACAGACGGTGGCGTCTGCGGGCGATTGCGCAGGGGACTCGCCTCGGTGGGGCGAAGCTGCGAACGCTGGTCCTGTGGCGTGGCGCGCGGCGTCTGCAACGGCTGCGCCGGCAACGGCGCCATTCGTGTGGTGAAGATCGACGGGCAGAAAGTGCACGCCGAGGGCGCCGGGCCGCTGTGGGTCCCCGGCGGAGGTCTGGTCCTGGTGCGCTTCACCGTCTAGCTCGACGGCGACACCGACATCGTGCAGATCAACGTGAAGGGCCGCGACCTCGAGTACACGGTCAACGGCAAGGTCGACGGGTTCGTATTCGTCGGCGCCCCGCCCCACAACTAACGGCTCGCTTCGAGGACGCCTCGATGTAATGGGCAGGCCGCACGCGGCCTGCCCATTCTGCGTGCGCCGTGGTCCAGGCCCGCTGACGAGACTCAGCCGCGGGCGTGAAGGTGGCCCACGCGGCGAAGCAGCGGCCGGCGCAACGTGTAGGCGACGACAGCACCGACAACAAACCCTCCGACGTGCGCCTGCCAGGCCACACCGGGATCGGTGACGGCGAACTGTCCGAGAAACCACAACCCGAGGAACAGCGCCGCCGGCACGGGTATCAGCGTGACGAAGACGACAGACATCACCAATCTCGATGGGTACAGGACCAGATACGCGCCGAGCACAGCAGCGATGGCTCCCGAGGCCCCGATGAGTGGATCGGTGCTCGTCGGCTGGGCCCAGACGAAGGCGAGCGTCGCTGCCACGCCCCCGACAAGATAGAGCAGCGCATACCCGAGCCGCCCGAAGGCCTCTTCGATGTTGTTTCCGAAGATCCAGAGGAACCACATGTTGCCGGCGAGATGTACAACGCTGCCGTGGAGAAACAGCGAGACGAGCACGGAGGCGGCGAGATTCTTTTGAGGGAAGAGCGTGGCGCCGGAGTCGCCCGCCGCTGCATCACACGTCCCGGACTCAGCCTCAAGCGCGGTGAGCGGGACGCCAGTAGTGAGTTCGCAGCCGACGGCAGCGTGGCGGTAAGCGAAGCTGAACCCCTCCTCAAAATCACGAGGCTGCAGCAAGAAAAACACCAGCACGTTGACGGCAATCACCAGCAGCGTGAGTACTGGCGCGCCGCGGGCGGGATTCACATCGCTGATCGGAAACAAGCGCCACCTCGTTACCAGTCCGCACTGCCGCAGGCATCGAGGTTAGCGTCGTGTACGCCGAAGGGCCCGACATACGTCGGGCCCTTCGGCGTACACGACGCTGCGGTGACATCGCAAGCGAGTGTGTCTCCGCAGGACTTATCGAGCCGGAATGGTCGTCAGGAGACTTTGCCGAGTTTCGGCGCGGCGGCCTTGCCGTTGACTATGGTCTTGAGGGTGGCGGAAGGCGTGAAACGAGGCGCCTTCGATGCGGCGACCTTGATGGGCTCGCCAGTCCGGGGGTTACGAGCCGTCCGCGCTTTGCGGGCGACTCGACTGAACTTGCCGAGGCCCGGGTAGCTCACGTCGTCACCCTTGCGAACGGTTGCCTGAATCACGTCACGGAAACTATCAAGCACACGCTCGGTGTCCGCGCGCGATGTCCCTGCTGTGGCACCAACGAGCGCAATCAGATCTGACTTGAGCAATCCAGTACCTCCCTGCACACTGCCCTGCGTGATGTCCGTAGCGTACGGGCCTTTCCGCGCAGTGACCAGCGGATCACCAGCAGCGGAGCCAGAAACGGACTGTCTCCGTCAGCCAACCAGCGTGCGGTAGATCGCGCCGCGCTTCGCGGGGTCACGCTCGGCGATGGTGACGCTGTGCAGGTTGAAGCCCGCCGCCTCGAGCTCGTCGAGGTGGTCGGCACACGCCTCGGCGGAACCGGCGAAGCCCATCTCCTCGGCAAACGCGACGGGGACGGCCTCGGCGCCGGCCTTCGAGCCGCCCTCGGCCTAGGCCGCCCGAACGGCGTCTGCCATTTCCTTGCAGCCGCGGCGGACGAACTGGTTGTAGTACCCGTCGCCCATCCTCGCGATGTAGAAGGCGACGGTGCCGCGTGTCTTCTCCAGTTCGGGTCCGGGATCGTCAGTGACGTAGATCGAATTCGCCGTGCGAATCGTGAGGATCGAGGGGTCTCGTCCCATCTTACGGGCATGGTCGTAGAACTCGGAGGTGGCGGCCTGCCACTGCGAACGCGGGATCTGGATCGGCATCCAGCCGTCAGCGATCTCGGCGGTCTGTCGCACGGCGGCGGGGGCGGTCGCAGCGATGTAGACGGGGATGTGCAGTCTCGGCTGGTCCATATCGAGGCGGAAGCCGCGGTTGAGGTGGTGTATCTCGCCGTCGTACTGCAGCGGCGCACCGGAGATCAGCATGTTCATGATCTCGATGTACTCGCGCATCCGGCGCAGTGGCTTCTGATACGGCACCCCGGCGAAGTGCTCGGCGACGTTGGCGCTCGAGCTGCCCAGGCCGATGATGGCGCGCCCACCGGAAAGCTCGTCAATGGTGCCGTAGTGCTCGGCGAGTACGGCGAGCGGCGTGAACGCCTCGCGGCGCCAGTTCTCGCCGGTGAAGATGGTGGAGACGCCGCTGTCATCGGCGACCTTCGCCTGCTCCACGAAGTTATCGATGTCCGCGCGGTTCTGCCAGCTGAGGCCAATGCTGATCCGTCGCATGAATTCCCCTTCGCTCCACCCCTCGATGACACGCCTCGTACGTGTCTACCGTAACGGGCGCGTCAGGTTCTCAGCGCGCAGGCGCGATGGTACCGAGGAGGAGCCGGTGCTAGCATTTCAGTACTGCGACGCAAGGCCCGCGAAGTCCGGTGAGATTCCGGCGCTGTCCCGCAACTGTGGTCCGCCTGGCGCACGACGTCCGGGGCGGCAAGCCAGGTCGACGACTTGCGTTCGTGTTTACGGGCTCGCGAGGACCGAGCCGAGCACGTGGGTTCCCCCGAACGCCACGCGCCGCTACTCGATGCCGCCTCCCCTCGAGGGATGATGGTGCGAGTGCGCCCATTCTCGCGCCCGGCTACCGAGCGACCCCGTCGAGGGGTCTGCGATGCTGTGGAGGACGCAGTGCTGAAAGTGCTCAACACGACTCGTTGGACCCGCCCAAGGAGGCGCTGGCACGTCCTCATCGGGCTGCTTGTGCTCAGCCTGCCATTGCTGGCGGCCTGCACCGATGAGGATGCGCCATCCACGGAGCGGCCCGACAACACATCGCAAGGGACAACGTTCCCGCTGACGCTGAAGGACTCAGCGGGCACCGAGGTGCACGTCGACAAGATGCCAGAGCGCATCATCTCGTTGTCGCCCGGCGCCACCGAGATCCTGTACGCCATCGAGGCGGGCAACCGAGTGGTCGCGACCGACGCGTTCTCGGACTATCCCGACGCGGCGAAGTCGACGCCGAAGATCGCCTATTCGAACCCGAACCCCGAGGCCACGCTGGCGTTGCGTCCTGACCTGGTGATCATGGCGACCCGGCAGGAGCAGTTCATCGCGCAGTTCCGAGGACTGGGGATGACCGTCTACCTCGCGAAGGAGCCGGAGAGCCTCGATGGGGTGTACACGCAGATCACGACGTTCGGACAGCTGACGGGTCGAACCACCGAGGCGACGAAGGTCATCGCGGACATGCGCAAAGAGATCGACGCGGTCACGGCCTCGATCTCGGGGGTGCAGCAGGGCCCGCGCGTCTTCTTCGAGCTCGACTCCACGCTGTACACGGCGGCGCCGAACACGTTCATCGGCGCGATGCTCACGCTGCTAAAGGCACGCAACGTCGCCGAGGGCGCGACGACGCAGTTCCCGCAGCTGAGCTCGGAGGCCGTGATCGCCTCTAATCCCGAGGTCGTGCTGCTGGCAGATCACGCCTTCGGGCAGAGTCTCGAGACCGTGGCCGCGCGTCCGGGGTGGGCCGGTGTGGCGGCGGTCACGAACAAGCGGGTGTATGCCATCGACCCGAACACGACGAACCGGCCAGGCCCGCGGCTGGCGCAGGGCATCCGAGCGCTCGGCCAAGCCCTGTATCCCGACCGCGTGAAGTAGGTTACCCACGGCGTGAATTAACACCCGGTGCCTCGATCCCTCGAGGGCGAGGCGCGTAACCTGCAGCAGTGACCGCGCCGCTACTGCGTCCCGTCGGGTGGCTCATCGAGTGGCGCGTGGCCGTGCTCCTAGGCATCGAGACAATCGGCGCGTACGGCATGGTGCTGTACGCGATCGGGGTGCTGGTTGCGCCTATCCAGGTGGATACGGGCTGGTCGACGGGCGCGTTATCCACCGCGTTTGCCGTCGGCATCCTGTTGTCGGGTGTGGTGGCGGTTGGAGCCGGGTACGCGCTGGACCGTGCTGGGTCACGAGTGGTGTTCCTGAGTACGCTTGCCGGCGGCGCCACGCTGCTGCTGTTGGCTTCGCAGGCAACCACGGCGGCCGGCTTCATCGCGACGTGGGGCCTCGGCGCGGCGCTCGTGGGGGGCGGGCTGTGCTACCCGATGACTATGGCCACGCTGTCGCGGATCTACCCGGAGCGTCGGGCCGAGGCGCTTTCGATCCTCACGCTGCTGGGCGCCCTGGCGAGCCCGATCTTCTACCCGCTGGCCGGCTGGCTGGTAGAAGCGTACGACTGGCGCGAGGCGATGCGCGCGCTGGTCCTGGTGATGGTCGTGCTCATCGTGCCGGGAGCGTTGGTGGCCCAGGCCCCGCCTCCACAGGTTGCGGCGGCGCGATCCGCGCCCACGACCTCGATCGGTACCGTACTCCGCGAGGCGAACCTGCTGCGCCTGCTGCTTGCGGTGAGCCTCGCCTCGGCGGCGACGAGCGCCCTGCTCCTGCACCAGGTCCCGGCGATGCAGGCCACCGGGTTGTCGCTCAACACAGCCTCCGGCTTTGCGGGGGTACGTGGATTTCTGCAGATCCCGGGGCGGCTGGCGCTGGCACGGTTGACCTCGACGTTCGGGCTACGCGGCACGGCCACCCTGGCATACGCAACGGGCGCGGTGGGCGCGGGGGCGCTGTGCCTCGCGCTGGCGGGCGGGCCGGCGGTAGTGCTCGCGGTCATCTTTGCGCTCACGGCTGGTCTCGCGGTGGGCATGCTGGCGCCCGTGCACGGGCTGCTGGCGGCCAAGACCTACGGCGCGGAACGCCTGGGCACCTTGAGCGGCATGCAGCAGTTCGTAGCGAGCATCGCCGGCGCAGCCGGACCGTGGCTCAGCGGCGTGCTGGTCGACCGCAGCGAGGGCTACCTGCTGCCGCTTCTGGTGCCGCTGGCGGCGCTGCTGGGAGCGATCGTGGTGCTTGCCTCGGGGCGGCGTCGCTCCTCGAAGTGAACCCGCCTCCGCGTTTCGGGCCGCGCCGCCCTTATCCGTTCGTGCTGAGCCTGTCGAAGCACACGCTTGCGTCGATCGAACGCCAGTCGCGCCCGAGCGGTGGGGCGAGTCATCGATGCGGGCGATGTGGTGCGTCGAGCTCACCACGAACGGACAAAGGCGACACGCCGAGGGAGTGCCGGCGACCTGGCCTCGATGTCTCGCGTTAGACGAAGCCGTAGGCGTGCGCGAAATCGGAGTCGCGGTTCGCAATCAGCTCGGCGGTGGCCATCATCACCTTGGCCTGCTTGTAGGTGGCATCGTCCTGCATCTTGCCATCGAGCATGGCGACGCCGGAACCGGTCTCGCCGATCGCCTCGATGATGCGCTTCGCCATCGCCACGTCGGCGGGGTCGGGACTGAAAACGCGCTTCGCGATCTCGATCTGCGAGGGGTGCAGCGACCAGGCACCGACGCAGCCCATGAGGTAGGCGTTGCGGAACTGGTCCTCGCAGGCTAGGGAGTCCGCGATATCGCCGAACGGTCCGTAGAAGGCGAGGATGCCGTGCGCGGCACAGGCATCGACCATACGGGCCATGGTGTAGTGCCAAAGGTCCTGCTGGGCGGTCGCGCGAGGCGCCTCGGGGTTGGCAGGGTCCTGGTCGGAGCGCACGAGATAGCCCGGGTGGCCACCACCGACGCGAGTGGTCTTCATGCGCCGCGATGCCGCGAGGTCTGCGGGCCCGAGACTGATGCCCTGCATGCGTGGGCTGGCGGCGGCGATCTCCTCGACATTGTTGACGCCCGCGGCCGTCTCGAGGATGGCGTGCACCTGGAGCGGCTTCGTGATGCCGTAACGCCCCTCGAGCTGGGCGAGCAGGCGGTCGATGTAGTGGATGTCCTCGGCGCCCTCGACCTTCGGAACCATGATCACGTCGAGCTTGTTGCCGATCGCCTCCACCAGCTCCATGAGGTCATCGAGGCACCACGGACTGTCGAGGCTGTTGATGCGGGTCCAGAGCTGCGTGTCGCCGAACTCGTTGGCCTGGGCGACCTCGATCAGGCCGCGACGCGCGGTGACCTTGGCGTCGGCGGGAATCGCATCCTCGAGGTTGCCGAGCAGGATATCGACCTGTGGGATGATCTCGGGGATGCGCTCACGCACGCGCTCGTTGTGGGGCGGGAAGAAGTGGATCATGCGGCCCGGCCGCACATCGATCTCCCGGAGTGGCATCGGCGCGCCGACGGCGAGCGGCTTGAAGAAGTCCTTGGCACTGCGCACGCGAGCCTCCTCGGCCGAGCACTGAGATCGAGCGTAGCGACCCTCGATGGCCCGCGCGGAGCGCGCCCGACCGCTCAAGGGAGAGCGGGCAGCTAGACGGGCAGGCCGTCCTCGGGAACGCCGTTCATGGCGTAGACCCAGCGCACGGCCTGAATCAGCTCGTCCTCCGAGCGGTACTTGTTCAGCGGCAGCTGCGCCAAGATCCGCGGCACCTCGCGGTCGAGGCCACCCTTGTCGCGCGCGCCTCGATAGACCGCGTCCCGCGAGATCGGGTAGTGGAAGCCAGCGAACGCCTTCTTGAAGTCTGCCTTGCCGGCGTGTGGGGTGGGCGCCACCCAGACCTGTTCGGGGGCCGCCGGTGCGGCCGCGGCGGCAACCGGAGCGGCCTCAGCGGCCGGTGCGGCCTCGGCCAGCGCTGCGGCGGCTGGTGCCGCCTCGGCAGTTGGGACGGCGGCCGCAGGCGCGGGTGTCGAAACGCCACCGCCGCCGAGGAAAGCGGCGACTTTCTGGCGGGCGGCATTGGGGTCCTCGTACCAGAGCGAGTTGATCTCGATGAACGGAGCCGTGGCCGCGGGCACATCGGCGTCCGGGTAGATGGCGGTCACGGGGCAGGCGGGCTGGCAGGCGCCGCAGTCGATGCACTCAGCGGGGTTGATGTAGAGCATCCGGTCGCTGCCCTCTTCGAAGTGGATGCAATCCACCGGACAGACTTCGACGCACGATTGGTCGGTCGTGTCGATACACGGCTGCGTGATGACAAACGTCACAACCAACCTCCGAGGTCGCGGACAGGAACTGCGGGCACACGACACACCGACCCGGCGAGGGCCGAGGCGCCGCGGACCAGCATCTTCGCCATCGTAACGAGGCGTAGGCCGAGCGTCCACGGCACCAGCCGCAGGGGTTCGGGAAGCGGCCCAGGGCGCCCTCGAAGGCGACGAGCGGGCTATCGTGGCCACGGTTGACCTCAGGAATAGCGGAGCGCCCATGCCCGATTCGACACCCGAGTTGCCGGCGAACGCGCCCGCACGGCGCTTCAGCGATCCGATTGCCGAGGCGATGCACCAGATGCCATACGGCGTCTACGCCATCGGCTCAGTCGATGAGCGCGAGACGAACGTGATGGTCGCCGACTGGGTGATGCAGGTCTCATTCGAGCCTCGGCTGGTGGCCGTGGTGCTAGAGCGGGATTCGAGCACACTGGGACGCATTCGCGCGGCGGGATGCTTCAGCGTGAACCTCCTGACGGCTGAACCAGACTCGTTACGGATGGCGATGCAGTTCGTCCAGCCAGCTAACGCCGCCAAGATCGAGGGGCGCTCGAACGCTGCCGCCACCACACACCACTGGAAGCTGGACGGCATCGAGTTCACGCGCACTTCGCGAGGGCTCCCGCTCCTCGATGAGGCGCTGATGTGGCTGGAGTGCGACCTGGAGTCCATCAGCGACGTCGGTGACCACGTGCTCATCGTCGGCCGTGTCCTCGATGGCCGTGTGGTGAACAGCGCGGAACCGATGACGACGGCGTACACGGGATGGGTGTACTCCGGATGACGGCCAGCGGATGACCACATTCGAGGAAGGACGCGTGCTGGCCGCCAACGAGACGCTGTACACCGCGTTCAACGCCCGCGACCTGACCGCGATGGAACGACTGTGGGCACGCGAGACGCCGGTTGCCTGCGTGCACCCGGGGTGGGCCGCGGTGCACGGACGCGAGCAGGTGATGGCCACCTGGCGCGCCATCATCGAGAACCCGGAGCAGCCTCGAATCTTGGTGGGGGCCGCCGAGGCGCACGTCGGTGCCGACGTAGCATGGGTGGTATGCCGCGAGCTGGTCTCGGGCTCCCCGCTGGTGGCAACGAACGTGTTCGTCCTCGAGGCGGGCGAGTGGCGGATCGTGCAGCACCACTCGAGCGCCGTGGCCTTCCTCGCGGAGGACCTCCAGTGACGAGCGCTGGCACGCCTGCCTCGAGACCGCTCAACCTCTTCGAGTACGAGCGGATCGCGGCCGAGCGCCTGCCCGCGATGGCGTACGACTACTTCGCGAGCGGCGCCAACGACGAGCTGACGCTGCGCGCCAACCGCGGGGCGTTCGAACGCCTGCGCCTGCGCCCTCGAATGCTGCGCGACGTGTCGGAACGTGACACCTCCGCTGTCATCCTCGGGCGCACGCACCAGTTGCCGCTACTCGCCGCACCGATGGCGTTCCAGCGCCTCGCGCATCCCGAGGGTGAGCTCGCCCTCGCCAGGGCGACGAACGCCCTTGGCGTCACGATGACACTGAGCACACTTTCGACCGTGGCGCTCGAGGAGGTAGCCACCGCGACCTCGACGCCGGCGTGGTTCCAGCTCTACGCCTACCGCGGCCGCGAACTCACGCGCGCGCTGGTGGAACGCGCAGAGACGGCAGGCTTCGAGGCGCTCGTGCTCACCGTCGATGCCCCGCTCCTCGGCCAGCGTGAACGCGACGGCCGCAACGAGTTCGCGCTGCCGCCCGGGCTGGCGGCCGCCAACCTCGAACACCCCTCGATGCGCGCACTGGTCGCAGCTCCCGGCGAGTCCGGCCTGTTCCGCTATTTCGCGGAGCAGATCGACCCGGCGCTGACCTGGGCAGACCTCGCGTGGCTGACCTCGATCACGCGCCTGCCGGTGCTGGTGAAAGGCGTCCTTCGAGGCGATGACGCGGCGCTCGCGGTCGAGGCGGGTGTGCGAGGCGTGATCGTCTCCAACCACGGTGGCCGTCAGCTCGACGGCGCGATCGCGGCCATCGATGCGCTGCCTGAGGTCGTCGCGAGCGTGGCCGGCCGCGGCGCTGTCCTCGTCGATGGCGGCGTGCGGCGCGGGACCGACATCGTGAAGGCGATCGCCCTCGGCGCGAACGCCGTGCTCCTCGGGCGACCGTTGCTCTGGGGTCTCGCCGTCGATGGCGAAGCGGGCGCGCGTCACGTGCTCGAGCTGCTGCGTGACGAGCTCGACCTGGCGATGGCGCTCTGTGGCGCGCGCGCCCTCCAAGACCTGACGCGCGATCTGGTGATCTGAGAGCCACGAGCGTTATGAGCACCCGACACGAGACCGGCATCCGCCGCTCACCCAGGCCTGCACCTCCCCTGCTCACCCTTCGACATGCTCAAGGTGAGCAGGGGAGGTGCAGGCCTGGGTGAGCACCACTACCCCTCGGAGGGCAGGTCCACGAGGCGAAAACCGAAGGGCGAGTCGGCATCGGCGAGTAGCGCCATCGACCCGCGGAGCCAGCTCAAGACCACCTCGCCAGCCAGCTCGCGACGCCAACCGTGCAGCAGGGGAACCTCGGGCGCAACATCACGATCGCCGTCGAACCACCAGAGGGCGACGGCCTCGAGGTCAGAACGCGAGGCTACGAAGCGCGCCGCGATATCAGCGTCGCGACAATGCGCCTGCACCAGCCCACCAAGTACTCCGGCCCAGGCCTGAGCGGCGGGCGGCAGCGACTTCGGCATCAACTCCGTGGGTGGCGGATCCTGCTCTCCGTCATGAAGCGCCTCGATAATGGCGGAGCCATAGCGACGCGCGACGCCATCGCTCATGCCGCGAACGTCGCTGAACCCTTCGACCGACCGGGGGGGCCGGCGCGCCAGTTCGAGCATCGTGCGGTCGGCGATAAACCTCGAGGGCGGCCGGTTGAGGGCAAGGGCCTCGCGCTCCCGCCAGGCGGCAACGTTGCGCAGCGCACCCTGCTGCCGAGGGCGAAGGGTGGCCCAGCCACTGACGCGGCGGTACATCAACTCGGGCGGAATGCGCTCTGACCAACCGGCGGCGAAGCGCGCACACTCCTCGTTGACCCAGTCGAGGCGGCCGCGCTCGCGCAGCTCACGCTCAACGCTGGTCCAGGCCGGCAGCAGGTGGAGGACGTCGTCCAGCGCGTAACGCAGCTGATCCGCCGAAAGTGGGCGCCTGAGCCACTCGGTGAACTGGCCACCCTTGTCGACGGTCAGACCCAGCGTCCGTTGAATGAACGGTGCGTAGCCTACCTGCTCGCCCATGCCGAGGAAGGCAGCAGCGACCTGCGTATCGACGATGCACCTGCCGGCGACGCCAAAACGCGCGCCGAGAAGCGAGAGGTCCGCCTGACCCGAGTGCAGAATCGTGGTGATCGAGGGGTCCTCGACCAGCTCGGCGATCGGTCGGATATCGACGGCGAGAGGATCGATGGCGGCTGCGACTGGTCCCGCCTCTGTCTGCCACGCGACCTGGACAAGCGCCAGCTCGGGGACGTAGCGCTCTTCCGACATGAACTCGAGATCAAGAGCAAACGAGCCCGCGGCCTGCAGCACCTGTGCGATCTCGCCAACCACCTCGGAGGTGGTTACCAGACCCTCGAGGGCGCTCACCATCTGGGTTGAGCGCCGGGGAGTTAGCATGTGGTTCGAAACTGGCATCGGATACATGGTGCGCCCCGCGCCGACTCCGCGCCATGCCCTCGCGGGCACGTGGCCTCGAGCTACGGCGCGCCGCCGACGCATGGTGCGCCGGTGTGCCCGGGGTCGAGGTTGTTCGGGTCACCGGTCACACTCGCGATGAAGACGGCCGGCATCTGCTCGAGGCTGACGCAATCGACGCAGTCGTACAGGTCGGCATCGTTTAAGTTCAAAGGGCCACCACGAGGGCCGGTAGCGACGAGTCCGCTCTGGCTCCAAATCTGGAACGCATCCGCTGCGGGCGCATGAGGAGTCGCCGACGATATCGGCCGCGTCGGCTGCGCAGCGGCCGGAGGATCGATGATCGCCGGACGTGGCTCCGCTGGCACGGTCGCGATCGGAGAAGCCGTGGAATCCTCGATGCCAGACGCGGTCGGGGCAGGCGCGGCCTGAGTCGACACTTCGAAAGGCGCTGGGAGCACAGGCAGCGTGCTGACCGAGGTAAGGGCGACGACCGTGGCCACCCGTCCACACGCCGAGACCGACGGTCACCGCGAAGGTAAGCAGCCCTGAGCCGCCCCGCTGAGGCTGGCCGGGCCGCGCGCGGCATGGCGCGCGCCGTGCGATCGAATTCATGTCGTACCTCGAAACCGCTGGTGGCGGGCTCGCCTCGAACCCACCCACCGAGGTTAGAGCGCTCATTCGGGGGACTCGCTCGGCGAAACCCCTCGGATCCCCGCGCGACTGGGCCCCGCGGGGGGTTACACTGCGCTCGCCTCATCACATGCAAAGGCTTCACCGGGAGCGTGCCATGGTCCAGCCCGAGACGGCGTCTGGTATCAATCTGCTGGTAGTATCCGACTTCATCTGACCATGGTGTTATGTCGGCCTCGTGGAGGTCGAACGGCTCCAGCGCGAGCACCCCGACGTAAACGTTCGGTGGGTGCCGTTCTTCCTCGACCCGACGATGCCCGCCGAAGGCCGCTACCGCGAGCCGACGACGACGCCCGACACGCCGAAGTCACACCTCGAGCTGCGTGGTGAGGCGTCCGGCATCCTCTTCCGCCGCGGGCGCCGCTTCACGCCAAACACGCATCTGGCGTTGCAGCTGCAGGAGTACGCCTACGCGCACGGCCTGGAGGGTCCGGCGATCGACTCGCTACACCGTCAGCTGTTCAAGACGCACTTCGACGACCACGTCGACATCAGCAATACAGACGTGCTGACGGACATCGCCGGACAGCATGGGATGGCCGCCGACGACGTCCGCGACGCACTCATCACCGAGCGCTTCAAGGACGACGTCGACGCCGGCATCGCCTGGTCGAGGGCGGTCGGCGTCACCGGCATCCCCACGTTCATCTTCAACGAGAAATACGCCATCGTCGGGGCGCAGGAGTACCCGGCGTTCGAGCAGGTGATGGAGCGCCTCCGCGAGGAGACGTCAGGGCGCGGCGAGGGCTAGCGAGGTGACCACCCCATCGGGAAACTCGGGCGGCACGGATCGCACGGGCGTTGAGTTGCTGCTCTGGCTGCTCGATGAGGCGTTCGAGGGCTCGGAGCACTCGCTGCTAACGAACGTGGCGTCGCTCCCGGAGGAGCACTGGGCGTGTGTGCCCGAGGGCGCTGGCCGGACGGTCGGGGCGATCCTCGGCCACGTCGGCGGCGCGAAGTACATGTACGAGAACTTTGCCTTCGAGGACGGCACCTACGAGGCAGGTAAGCCGCCGGTGGCGCCGCCGCTCGGACGCGGACCACTCATCGAGTGGCTACGCGAATGTCAGCGCCGCTTCGTCACCTCGCTTGGCACGTTGTCGGACCGGCGTCTGGTGGGGGCAAACACCTCATGCCGTGGCGCGGCGAGCTCGAGATTCGCGAGATCGCGCACGTGATTATCGAGCACGACCTGTACCACGCGGGGGAGGTGAACTACCTCCGCGCCCTCCTGGAGGGCAACAACCGCTGGCCCTGGGAGTAGGCCCGGGTACACACCGATACAGATTCGCCATCGGGGCCCGCCTCCGACGTCGGTACGAGTTCGTCGGCCATCTCGATCAAGCATTCGGCCACGGCCGCAGGCTGCACGAGCATGTGCAGGTGCCCGCCCGTCAGGTGACGCACAGGCCACCCGCGGTGTCCCGCTTCTGCCGCCTGCGGGGCATACGCCCCGCTGAATTGCAGGTACCAGCACGGCGCGTCGGGCCAGCCGTGGGGGACCGGAGGCCGTTCGTCGAAATAGGACAGCGGCAAGCTGGGCAGCTCACGCTCAACGTCCAGACGGAGAGCGGCATTCGGTACGAGTCGTTCCATCACTCCATCCCCGAACCAGCGAGACCAGGGCGGCAACACACCTTCCCGTGCGAGTTGGGCGAGCTGCACGCGGAAAGCCGACTCGTCCTGAAACGGGGCGCCGGGCAGGGGCGGGATGGCAGCGTCAACGAAGATGTAGGCGGCGGCGCGACGCGGCACGCCCCCTGAGATCGCAGAAACAAGCGGTCCCGCACCGCTGTGCGCGATGACCACTGCGGGATCGTCGGGCGCCGACAGGGCATCAACGACGGTAGCGACGACGGCCGGCCAGTACGGAGGCGGAGCTGATTGCACGCCGAGGAGCGAGGGCAGCTTGACCTGAACCCCGCGCGCAGCAAGCGCGCTGGCCACGAGACGCTAGGTCGTCGGCCAAACCAGCGGGCTGTGGAGCAGGAGCATGTCTGCGGTCACGACGCACAGTATTGCAGCCAACAGCACGTCGACATCCCGAGCGCGGGCCAGCCCGCTTCGAAGCTCGTAGGGTAGTCGAGAGCGCCGCCCTTGCGGACGGCGCCTGCGATACGGAACCAAGGGGACGGCTCGAACTAGCTCTTGCGAGGCAGCTCCACCACCGCGGTGCCCTGCAGCGGGCGTTCGCCTCGCGCGTTTTCCATGTAGACGTCAAGCTTCACGCGAGGTCCCTCGGGAGTCTCGTCGGCGTCTGTGACCAGCGCCTGCAGCTTGAGCGCGTCGCCCTGCAGGACCGGCCGCCGATACGACACGTCGAGGGAATGGAGGGTGCCCTGCGGGCCCATCCAGTCCTCGACAAGGCGGCTGATGATCGACAGGCTCATCACGCCGGGCACAATCGCGGCACGCATGCCGATGCTGCGAGCGCCCTCATCACTGGTGAAGCGGCCATCTGTCGGGCCACCGCGCGCGGGGTTCAGGGCCATGAAGTCCTTGACCAACTCGGGGGTGGGAGTCATCTCTTCCATGTACTCGTCGCCGAGGTCGACCTCGCCGAAGTAGCGCTGCGCCTCGGTCATTGGGCCGCCTCCGTCTCACGGTGCACGGTGGACTGCTCCATGGCCCCCAGCAGGTTGCCGCTGGCGGCGTCGAGGAACTCGGTACGCCGTACGACGAAGACCATCGTGCCGGTGCGTCCGGTCTTGCCGTAGACCTCCTTCACGGAGGTCTGCGCCTTGATGGGCTTACCGACGGTCAGCTCGCGTGAGAGCTCCATGCGAGTTCCGGCCATGAAGGTGGTGTTGCCGAACTTCACCTTGGGGTCGAGGGCGGCGCCGCCACCGAAGGAGACCGAGCTCAGCATCCCGGGGGGCGCAATCTCGCCGCCGGTGAACTTCGGGTTCGACTCGCCCATGGTCTCGCAGTACTTCTTCACCTGCTCTGTGGAGATGGTGAACTCACCGAGGGGAACTTGCACACCCACGACGCTGCGGTCGTACTCGAACTGTGCTTCCTGCGTGGCTTCACTCGTCATGCGTCCTCCGGTTCTCGTCGTCCGTACCGTCGAGGCCGGACGCTGGCTACTCGACGTTACTCTTCGCCGTGCCCGGCGAGGGTCTGCTCCACCGTCACGGGAAAGAACTCGCCACTCTTGAGTTCCTGAACCAGGTCCTCGACAGAGTTGATCGGGCGCCTGAAGGCGGTGAGGCAGCGTCCGATGGCGCTCACGAAGTGGGCATCGGATCCCCCGACACGGCCGAGGCCGTGTGCCTTCGCGAAGACGAGGGCGCGCCCGTTCTCCTCGTCGTTGCTCCCGCCGTTGAGCTGCTCGACCGCACGTACCGGGGGCACGGAGACACCACGCTCGCGCACGTGCTCCTCGAGGCCAATGCGCGGGCGCCCGGCGTGGGCGCCGACAGCGAATCCGCCGAGGTCGTACACGGCGTTGAACACGTCGGCGTAGGGCAACGCGATGTTGGACAAGTCGAACTGCGAGGTGAAGCGCTGGTCGATGCCGTACGTGAGCACATGCCCAACGTCGGTCTCCACCTCGGCACCCTTGAGTACGACAACGCCGTATTGCTCAGCCAGCGCGGAATAATCGACCGTGGGGTCGTACTGGCGATGCTCGGTGAGCACGATGCCGCTGATCTGGTAGCCCTTCTTGCGGCGGGCCACGATCCACTTCAGGTACCCCTCAACGGTGCCGCCAGCGTCGTCTGAGGCGTCCGTCGAGTGCGAATGCAGGTCAAAGTAGTAGTAGTCAGGCATATCCGTTGTCACCCCTTATGGTCGCCGATTCTCGCCGGGTGAATCGCCCGCGTCAATCACGTGGTAGGGGTGCAGCGGAATCCTCACGCATACAGTCGTGTTGCAGGAATTCATGGGATCGGTTACACAGTTCGAACCGCCGGAGCATGGGCGACGGTTGGTGCGTGCTGACACATCGGAGGCGCGTTTTTGAACGTACTAACTGGTAGGCCTCGGCAGATCGAGGCGAGACCAGCGGTACGCGATGGGCAGCTGGGTAGCCAGAGGGACGGAGATCAGGGTGCACCGATACGTAATTCGCCGCTTGATTTTCATGGTACCGACGATCATCGTGACCACGATGTTCACGTTCGGCCTGCTGCGAATCATGCCGGGAGACGTCATCGTCGCTCAGATGGCAGAGTCGCGCGGGTCTGACCCGGCCTTAATGGCGAAGCTTCGCAAGGAACTCGGCCTCGACGTGCCGGCGCCAGTCCAGTACGTACGCTGGATCGGCGGGATCGTCACGGGCGACTGGGGAAAGTCGTACTGGCAGAACAAGCCAGTCTCAAAGGTCATCGCACGGGCGATCCCGATCTCGTTTGAGCTGGGTTTCCTTGCAATCACGATTGGTCTGCTCATCGCCGTGCCGGTGGGGGTGCTGTCCGCCATCTACCAGGACACGTGGATCGACTACATCGGGCGGTCGATATCGATCGGCGGGATTTCGATCCCGAACTTCTTCCTCGCCACGCTGGTGATCATCTACGGCGCGGTCTGGTTCGGCTGGTTCCCACCGATGTCATATCAGAGTCCGTTTGAGAATCCGTGGGGAAACCTGCAGCAGTTCATCCCCGGCGCGACTGTACTCGGCCTGAGTGCGTCTGCCGCGAACATGCGCATGATTCGCACCACGATGCTCGAGGCGATGCGTGAGGACTACGTCCGCACGGCGCGCTCGAAGGGCCTCACGGAGATGAGCGTGATCTTCAAGCACGCCTTCCGCAATGCGCTCATCCCGGTGGTCACGCTCCTCGGCTTCCAGGTTGCAGGCGTCATCGGTGGCTCGGTCATCGTGGAGAGCGTGTTCGCCATTAACGGCGTGGGCCGCACCTACATCGATGCGGTAACGCAGCGCGACTACCCGTTGGTGCAGGGCATCCTCCTCATCCTGGTCACCGTCAGCCTGACCTGCAACCTCGCGGTGGACATATCTTACTCATGGCTCGACCCGCGCATTCGCTACAGCTAGCGAGCGCAGCGCGTCGCCTCAGCGACGAGCAATCAAGAAGCCCCCGCGCTGCGGGGGCTTCTTCGTGCCCCCGCCCGGCACCCACGACCCTCACGGGCACATCGGCATTTTGTGGCACTTGTGGGGGACCTGACATCGCACGCACAATGCGGACATGACCAGCGAGCACGCCACCGAGTACCACTCCGCCTTCGAGGCGCGACTGCGCGACTGGCTGCGCACTGACGCCGGAGTCACCGACTGGCGTCGGCTGTCGCGCCTCGATGAGGACACGGCACTGGTGTCAAAGTTCGAGGAGGGGTTCGCACCGCGGCTGCACGCGCTTCTCGACGCGCTGCCGGACATCCTCGATGAAGGCGCCGTCCTCGCCGCCTACGCCTCCGCGGCAAGCGGTTCGCCCGCGGGGACGAGCCGTGTGGAGGCGTGGGACCACGCACTTCGAGGTCTGCTGCGCGACGCCTGTGCCCGCCTCGGCATCACAGAGGTTGACGACCAGCAAGCGTTCGTGCGCGTCGGCGTCGATTCTGTACGAGCCATACTGGAATCGATCCTCTGGACGGCGCCCGCCATCGACGAGCCGTATGCACCGGCCGACGGCGAACGAGCGGCCTACCTCGACGTAGTCCGCGCCTTCGCAGGCCGCGATTTCTTCACGCGGACGTACGGCCAGTTTGATGACCGGCTGGTACAGAACCACTGCCCCGGCGCTGCATATGCGCGGGTAATGCTGGTGCAGGCGTGGCGGGTGTGCACCGAGACCGAACCACCGACAGCCGACACTTAGGCGGTCCGCTCGCCCCAGGGGGCAGTCGCGATCGCCTCAAGGGCGGCCGTGGCGACGACAACACCCAGCCCGTTGCCCTCGGTGGGGACACGCAACCAGCCGTCGTGCGCGACGAGCGTCGGCGAGAGCAGATCCGAGGCCAGATGCTCGCCCGTGCCAAGGCCGTGGGCCGCGTCTGTAGGCAGCGCGGCGGCTAGGTGGGCGGCGGCGGCCGTCCCGATGCTGGAGTCGAACGTCGTGGTGGCGAAGGCGCCGATGCCGGAAAGCGCGGCGGCCCGCGCGAGCGCAAGCGCGGGCCTCAACCCACCGAGCACCATTGGCTTCAGGACAAGGAAGTCCGCCGCTTTGCGCTGAATCACCTCGATGGCACGCGCGGGATCGTTGATGGCTTCGTCGGCGGCGACACGCAGAGGCGCGTTGGCCCGGACGCGCGCGAGGCCTTCGACATCTGCGGCGGCGACCGGCTGCTCGAGCAGCTCGACGGCCAGCGGATGGAGGGCCTTGAGCGCCTCGATAGCCTGAGCTTCGCTCCACGCACCGTTGGCATCGAGACGAATCGTGGCGTCGGGACAGGCCTCACGCAGCGCCGCCACGCGGGCGACATCCTCCTCGATACTGGCCACCCCGACTTTGAGCTTCAGGACGCGATAGCCGCAGGCGACGGCCTCGCGCCCGTACGCGGCGACCTCTGAGGCAGGGCCAGCACCAATGATGGCATTGACGGTGACGGCCTCGGCGGCCTCCTGCGCCAGCAGGCGGGCAATCGAGACCCCGCGTCGCTTGCCTTCGAGGTCGAGCAACGCCACATCGATGGCGCAGCGGAGGGCCGATACGCCGAGACCAGACATCGGAAGGGCGGCCAGTGGATCAGCCTGCAGCAGTGCGGCACCCCGTACCTCGAGCAAGGCGAGCACGTGCGCCACGGTACCACCGCCGATCGAGGCCATCGGCGAGGCCTCGCCGATACCCGTGACGCCATCGGCGCCCACCAGTTCGACGAGGACACCATCGCGGTCATCGAGGCCGCCGTGAGCTGCCTCGAAACGATGGCGCATGGGAAGGCGGAAGGGCCGCCAGCGCACAGCCGCGAGGTTCGCGGGGGCGAGACGCACGAGGTCCTGTTCGCCGCTTGTGATAGTCATTTCAGCGCGCCACTCCTACCGCCAGCAGGATGCCAAACACGAGGTGCAGCCGCGCTGTGGCTCGGAGCACCGTGTTCAGGGCCGGACCCTCGCTCTGCGCCAGCACAGCGACCGTGGGAGCCCACGCGAGCGGCAGGCTGAGGAAGGCAAGCATGGTCCAGGCAGAGAACTCGCCCAGGACCCACAGCGCGGCCGCGGCGAGGTAAGCGGCGACGATGGTGAGCACGAAGTGCAATCTCGCGAGGCGAGGCCCGAGGATGACCGCCAGCGTGCGCTTGCCCGCGATGCGGTCGGTGTGGATGTCGCGCACGTTGTTGACGACAAGAATCGCAGAGGTGGTCAGGCCCACGGGAATCGAGGCGGCGATGGCGTGCCCGGTGACCTCGAGCGTCTGCACGTAATAGGTCCCCACGACAGCAGCGACGCCGAAGAAGCCGAACACAAAGACCTCGCCGAGTCCGCGATACCCGAACGGCCAGGGGCCGCCGGTGTAGCAGAGCAGGGCGACGATCGAGGAGAGCCCGATCGCGACGACGAGCCAGCCCGCGACGGCGGTGAGGTACACGCCGGCCAGCGTCGCGATGCCGATCGCGACCCAGAGCCCCGCGATCACCTCGCGCTCCGTGAGCAGGCCGAGCTGGGTGACGCGAGGGGGCCCGACGCGGAATTCGGTGTCGGCGCCGCGACGGAAGTCGGAGACGTCATTCGCGAGGTTGGCGGCCACCTGCAGCGCAAGGCCACCGAGCATGGCCGCGCTCGCCGGACCGAGTGCGAACGCACCGTCGCGTGCCGCCACCGCCGTACCGACCACGACTGGTGCGATGGCCGCCATCAAGGTCGGCGGCCGGATCGCGAGGCGCCAGACCTCGATCCTCGATAGGTTCGAGAGATCGCGCGCGGGCACGCGTCAGTTGCTCACGGCAGGCGCGGGAACTGGGCGAAGTTGGGCCGGCGCTTCTCGAGGAAGGCGTTGCGCCCTTCTTTGCCTTCGTCGGTCATGTAGAAGAGGGACGTGGCGTCGCCTGCGAGCTGCTGAAGCCCCACGATGCCATCGGTGTCGGCAACGAAGGCGGCCTTGAGGAAGCGAATCGCAATCGGGCTATGACCGAGGATCTCGTTGGCCCACTTCACGCCCTCGTCCTCGAGCTGGTCGAGTGGGACCACGGCGTTGACGAGGCCCATCGAGAGCGCCTGCTGAGCGTCGTACTGGCGGCAGAGGTACCAGATCTCGCGTGCCTTCTTGTGCCCGACGATCCTCGCGAGCTGAGTGGAGCCGAGACCGGCGTCGAACGAGCCGACTCGAGGCCCCGTCTGGCCGAAGCGTGCATTGTCGGCGGCGATGGTGAGATCGCAGATGACGTGGAGGACGTGGCCCCCGCCGATGGCATACCCGGCCACGAGGGCGATGACGGGCTTCGGCATGGTGCGGATGTAGCGCTGCAACTCGAGGACGTTCAGGCGCGGGACGCCGTCCTCACCGACGTAGCCGCCATCACCCCGAACGCGCTGGTCGCCACCGGAGCAGAAGGCGCGGCCGCCCGTGCCTGTGAAGAGGATGACACCCACCTCGGGATCATGGTGGGCGTCGCGAAAGGCCTCGAGGAGCTGGTCGAGCGTCTGGGGGCGGAAGGCGTTGTGCACCTCCGGCCGGTTGATGGCGATCTTGGCGATGCCACCAAGCTTTTCGAAGAGGATGTCGCTGTACTCACGAACCGTGCGCCAGTCGGCTGCCATGTTCCCCCCCCCGAAGGCGCCGCACTTGCTGCGCCGAACCGCTCGTTGCCGCCTCAGGCCGAGTGCACGCGTCGCAGAAAATCGAGCACCAGCGAGGAGAACTCCTCAGGGCGCTCAACGTGAGCCGCGTGCCCGGCGTCATCGATGACCGCAATCGTAGCGTTCGGAAGGCGCTCTGCCATCTCTCGTGCAATGTTCGTGAACTTGGTGTCGAGCCCACCCGTAATGAGGAAAGACGGCGCTCGCTCGCCGTCGAGGCGATCGCGCACATCCTCCTGGGCGCCCGTACCCATGCCACGCAGACTGTTCGCGAGACCGATGGCCCGATTGCGAAGGCGCCCGGCGCGCACGCGATCCCGCCGCTGCTGCGGTAGACGCTTCTGAGAGGCGAACAGCGCAACCTCCTGCCAGAAGTCGACAAACGCCTCGACGCCTTCGCTAAGGATCTTCTGGGCCAGCACCTCGTCCGCGGCGACGCGCGCGGTGCGCTCCTCGGAGGTGGCGAGGCCGGGCGTGCCCCCCTCGAGGATCAGCGCGCTCACCACGTCGGGCCAATGCACCGCGACCTGAAGGGCGGTGCGTCCACCCATCGAGTAGCCGAGCCACGTCGCGCGCTCGTGCCCAAGCGCCTTCAGCACCGCGGCGAGGTCATCGACGACACGTCGCATCGAGTAGCGCTCAACGTCTTCGGGAGCATCGCTCTGACCGTGCCCGACGATATCGATGGCGATCGCCTCGAACTCGGGTGCGAGGGCGCCCGCGAGATCTGCCCAGCCGCCCGCGCTGCCGGTGAAACCGTGCAGCAGAACGACCGGTGGACCGCTCCCCCAGCGCTCTACGTTCAACATCAGCCCGTCAACATCGACCTTCATCTCGCCGCTCCCGCACGCGCGCCCGCGACGCCTTCGATGTGCTTCGCCAGTACCCCGGTTGCGTAGGCGATGACCTCACGGTGCAGCGCAACGTTGCGCACGCGCTCGGTGCGCAACTCGAGGACGTTCAACCCCGACCGCCCGAGGGCCGCCTCGATCTCCCGTGCCCAGCCACTCGCACCCTCGAGTCGTTGGTATGTCCCGCCGTGCAGCGCCACGGCGGCGCGCAGGTCGAGGCCGTGCGGGGTGCCCCACCACTCTTCGAAGGCGTCCGGCGCCAGCTCCGCCTGCGGCAAGAAGTGGAAGATGCCACCGCCATCGTTGTTCACGAGGAGAATCGTCAGGTTGAGGTGATGACGGCCGACAGCCCAGAGCCCGTTGAGGTCGTGCAGAAACGACAGGTCTCCAATGAGCAGCACGACCGGGCCTGTGCCCGCCGCCGCCGCTCCGGCGGCCGTCGACACGACACCATCGATCCCGGAGGCCCCGCGCGTACCCTCAAGGCGGACGCCCTTCGCGAGACGGGGGAAGAAGGTGTCAACATCCCGCACTGGCATCGAGTTGCCGACGACCAGCGTGGCACCATCGGGAAGCGCAGCAGCAAGTTCGATCGGCGCTCGTCCCTCGAACGGCTCATCGAGGGCCGCACTCGCCTCCAGGAGCGCGCGGGCGACCACCTCGTTCGCCTCGCGCCAGCCATGGAGCCAGGCGTCAGCGACGCGGTCGCCCGCGGCCAGCATCCCGAGGAGCGCGCGACATGCCGGGCCAGCCTCGCCGCGGAGCATCGTGTTCACCGTCGCATCGGGCTCGCGCCAGCTCCCCGGCACGTCGACGACCCACGAATCGATCTCGGTATGCGCAGCCAGCCAGACGTTGAGCGCCTTCGAGGTCGGCACGCCGCCGAAGCGGAGCGTCACCTCGGGGGTGCGGTCGACAAGGAATACCGCCGAGCGCGTCAGCACGTCATGCGTCTCGACAACGTGGGAGAGGTCATGTGTGCCGGCACGCAGGCCTGAAAGCGGATCGGCGAGTACAGGCCAGTCGAGCGCGGCGGCGACGGCGGCCACCTCGACGACAGGCAACCCCGACTCGGGGCCCGCGATCACGAGCCCTCGACGCCCGCGTGCAGCCTCGACGAAGGCGCGCACAGCCTCGGGCGAGGGCGCGATCTCGGACCGGGTGACGGCGACGGCACGCCCGGCGGGCGGCGTCAGGTTTTCGAGAGGACGTTCGAGGAGCGGCTCGCGGAACGGGAAGTTCACGTGCACCGGCCCCGCGGGCGCCGACAGCGCGGTATCGACGGCGCGCGCGGCAACACCGCGGGCGGCGCGTTCGAGGGCAGGCGTGCCGTCGGCAGGCGTCATATCGACGGCCCAGCGCGCGTGGCTACCGAACATCCGCACCTGATCGATGGTCTGCGGGGAACCTACGTCACGCAGTTCAGGCGGTCGGTCGGCGGTGAGCACCAGCAGCGGGACCGCGGACAGCGATGCCTCGATGACCGCGGGGAAGAAGTTTGCCGCCGCGGTGCCGGAGCTGCAGACGAGCCCCACGGGTTCGCCGAGCTGCCGTGCGAGGCCAAAAGCAAAGTAGCCTGCCGAGCGCTCATCGATGTGCAGCCAGGCGCGCCAGCGCCTGTCGCGTGCGAACACCAGGGTCAGCGGCGTCGACCTCGAACCGGGGCAGATCACGACATGACGCATGCCGCTCGCGAGGAGCTGATCGGTGAAAGCACGCACGTATCGGTCGCCTGCCCCCGGCGGGAGCGCAGACGGGTACTGCGGGTTTGCCAGTGGGTTCGAGGACGGCTCAGGCACGCTCGGCTCCCGCGTCACGTGGCGGCAACCACGCGCGCAACTGGTTGCGCGGAATGCGGTGCGAGTTTAGGGTGCGCCCGCGCCGAGTGCTTCCGTCAGCGGACGGAACTTGAGGTTCACCTCCGCGAGCTCCGCCTCGGGCTGCGAATCGCCCATGATGCCGTTGCCGGCGAACAGCCACGCGTGATCCAGCCGCACGAGGGCTGCGCGGAGAGCTACCGCGAACTCGCCCTCTCCCTGGCCATCGAGCCAGCCGACGGGGCCGGCGTACCAGCCGCGGTCGAAACGCTCGATGGCTGAGATGAGGCGTCGCGCGGCCTCACGAGGCCAGCCGCAGACGGCGGGCGTAGGGTGCAGCCGCCGGACTAGCTCCAGCACATCGACACCTGGCCGTACGCGCCCGGCGATCTCGGTCGCGAGGTGCTGGATATTGCGCAGGCGGCGCAGCTGAGGCTGGTCGGTGGCGAGCAGCTGCTCGGTAACTCCAGCAAGCGCCTCACGGATGGCGCGCACGACCGTCTCGTGCTCGCCGCGGTCCTTGGTGCTGGCGAGCAGCGCGCGACCGATCTGGTCGTCCTCCTCGGGAGTCTCGCCGCGGCGGGCCGAACCCGCGAGGCCGAGCGCACTCGCGAGCCCATCACGCAGACTCACGAGGAGCTCCGGGCTGGCACCAAGAAACGTCGCCTGGCCGGAACGGAACGAGAACACGTGACAATCCGGATAGAGCGCGCGCAACCTCGAGAGCACACGGCCTACGTCGAAGGGCGCGGCAGCGACCAGCTCCTGGGTGGTAGCCAGCACAGCCTTGTCGAGGTGTCCGGCGCGCACCTGCGCCACGATCGTCCGTACGCCGGCCAGCCACGCCTCGCGATCCACTCCGCGCGCGCGACGCGTCGTTGTCTCGGCCACGGGCTCGGCTGGTTCGATGCCACTCAGGAAATCGAGGAGCTCAGCAGCGCTGACGCCCGGAGCCACGACGACACCGCGAACATCACCGTCGTGGACGAACAACAGCCGAGGCAACACTAGGCCGCCCCGCCCATACCCCGCCCACGGCTCACCACCCGCACCAGCGGGGTCGAAGGCGAATCCACCGAGGAGGCGTGGACGGAGCTCATGCGGCAGGTCAGTATGCGCGGCGAGAAGCTCGCGTGCGCCCACCCGTGCGCCATCGATGTCCGCACCCGCCGCGAGGTCGACGCGAGCAGCCTCGCCGACGCCGACAAGCGCGAAGTTGAGACTGGGTCGCTCGTACGACGCGGTCACGTGAGCATGGGTAGCAGGGCGAGCGCCGGAGTCCCCGAAGAGGACTCGCGCATCGAACGCCGGAGGCAACCGGACCGCGCGAAAGTCGGAACTGCGCTCGCCATCGAGCTGGGCCAGCACGTCGTCAAGATCGACACGAGTTCCAGTGCCCGAGGTCGCCGTCACATGGCCCGCCCAGCTGATATGTCAAAAGCGCGGCGTGCGACGAGCGTCATCGAGGGTTCGCCCATTCGTCTGTGGTCACTGGCCGCCCGGAAGCACATCAGTCCGTGACAGGCAGGACGACGGCCGAGTCCACCGCCACCCATTTCACAGGAGTGAGTAGCGGCTAGTATAAGTCGGACGATGGACTTGCGCCCTTCAGGCACGTGCGGCGCACGTTGAGAGGTGAAGGCGATGCCGACTTACAAGATCGGGGACAGCGGGCTCCTCGAGGGCAAGTGCGCGATCTGCGGCACCTACGTGATCAAGGGCGCTGTGAAGTTCGGCGAGCGCAACGTCGTGTGTGCCGAGGATCGAGAACGCGCCGAACGCATCTCAAACCCCTTCAAGGCCACCGCCGGCAAGCGCTAACCGGCCTCGAGGCCCCGCGGACGCCGAAGCGCTCCGATCCTCGCCAACAGGCCCTCGCCGTCAGCGCACACGGAAGCGGTGCTCGATGGTGGGACGGCCTGAAGCCTCGGTGAGGATGCTGACGAATTCGGTCTGACGTGCGGCCCCTGCAGCGCCCGGCCCGAGGAACACGAAGCACGACTGGCCAGCCGGAATCAGGCCGCATGTGGCGAGCGGAGTGCGCCGCGGATCCGCCTCTGTGCCGATGGCGAGCGTGAACGACCGGGGCGTGCCCGTCACGTTCACGACGCCCACCACCGTGAACTGGATACTGCCCACCTCATAGGCCAGCGCGAAGTAGTCGTAATCGATGTTCCAGGTCGACCAGCGCAGACCGCCGCTGCGACCTCCGGTCCCAGCTGGCGAGCAGCCCTTGGAGTTGCAGGCACGCAGGAACGTCTCGCGAGTGCCAGTCGTGATCAACCGCATCTCGCTCGGGCTCCCGGCCGTTCCGAGGATAGAGTCCCAGGTCACGGGTACGCGAGGCCCCGAAACCGGCCCGCATTCGAAGGGTGCCGGCGCCTCGACCGGGCGGCTGCAGAGTTCGTACGTCGCGGCATCGGTAACCGCACCCCAGCCGAGGACGGCATCGGCGGCGCCCGGCGCAAAGACGTCGAGGCTGGGCGGCTTCGCCGGTGGCCCGACTGCGCGACTGACCACGAAGTTGGCGCTGGCGGTCCCCAGGTGGCCAAACGCATCGACGACCGTGACGCGGAGTGCAACCGACGCACCGAGTTGCGCCGGAGCGGTGAAACGAGCCGTCACGCCCTCGGCGCTCAGAGTGATCGTCGGCCCGGAAGTCTGCTGCCAGCGATAGGTGAGCGCGCGCCCCTCGGGGTCGGTGCCAGTCGCAACAGCGGTCACCAGCGAGCCCGGTTCGACGGCGGCGCCGGAAAGTACGACTGAGGGTGATCGATCCACGCCGTACAGGGACTGCATTCGCGCCCGCTCGTTGGCAGTCGGTCGCACCTTGCAGGTGGAGGGCGTATTCGGATCGAACGACGGGTACATGAGATCGGCGCGGTCATCGCTGTGGCCCATGCCCAGGAGGTGGCCAAACTCGTGGGCGAGCGTGGACTCGACGCACACGCGGGCGACACGTCCCAGGTCGGTATCGAGGACGACATCTGATTCGCGCAGCACTCGGACTCCGCCAACGATCGGCAGAGATGTGCGCGTCACCGCCGCCTGCGCGGCGGAGAGCACCTGCCGCTGGTCATCCCAGCCGACTTCGTTCTGTAGGTTGTTAAACAACCACGAGTCGCGGTTCGTACAATCGCCCACGTAGTCGATGCCAACCGCGATCTCCTGCGAGTTCCACGTCTCAACGACGATGGCGATGACGTCACGGAACTCCTGCGCCGTCAGTCCCGCCGGCCTTGACGCCTGTGTCGAGCAGATGCGGACGGGAATATTCGCCGCGGGCCACCGCGCCGGCGTGCCGCCGCAGTCGGACGGATCGCTGGGACCGTCGCAATCGGTGATGTACTTGATGAGCGGCTGCGTGAGGGCGCCATCGAGGAGCCACGACGGGAGCGCCGCGAGCTCCGGCACGTCGTCGTAGGCGACCCAGCCCCGAGGCACGCCCGACTCGGGGCTGGCATCGGCGGTGCGGGCATCAAGCAGCAGCACTACAACACCGAAGAGCGCCAGCAAGGCGAGCAGTGACGCGCGGTGACGAACGAAGGCTCCCGCTGTCCGTGCGGTGATGATGGCCCCCAGACACCTCGACAAGGCCGACTACAAGGGACGGAAGGAGCACGCTTCCTGCGCATGCATGCTTCGTCGCTCCTCTATCCTAGCGGGCGCTCCATTCCAGCGTCCCCCGGGACCGAAAGGCAACCGCCCATGGCCAGCGGCCTCGACCCGCGCCTCATCGAAGAGCGCATTCGCGCCTACGATGGCTTCGGTACCCACCGCACAGGCTGGACCGGCGACGACCGCTCGGCGGACTGGATGCGCGACGCCCTCGGAGCCGCCGGGGTGAAGGCAGTCATCGAGCGGTTCACGTTCCAACTCTTGGAATACCGGCGCATGTGCCTCCACTACCCCGGCGGCCAGCTGGAGGGGCTGCCGATGTACGACTGCGGCTTCACACCCGCCGGCGGCGGGGTCGAGGGCGAGCTCGTGGAGCTCGGCAGCGGCGACCCGTTTGGCAACATCGTCATCACCACCGAAAACGACCCGGCCTTCTCGCAGGCGCGCATCGGGAAGTCCATCGAAGACCTCGAGGAGGTGGGCGCGGTTGGCCTTGTCATCGTCACGGCGGATCCGAAGGACGCGGTCACGGTCCTCAACGCGGTGCGCCTCGGGGACCCGCGGTCGCTGCCGGTGCTGCAGGTCGGCGCCGCCGACGCCCGCCGCCACCTTGCGAGCGCGCTGCTGATGCACTCGGAAGTGCGACTCGACATCGATGGTGACCGACTGCAGTCGCGAGCCCGGAACGTCGCCGCCACGCTGCTGGGCACGGACTCTGAGGCGGCACCAATAGGCGTCATGACACCGCGCTCAGGCTGGTTCACATGCGCCTCTGAGCGTGGCGGCGGGATCGCGATCCTGCTGGCGCTTGCCGAGGAGTTTGCAAGGCGTCCGCACCGCCGCACCATCGAGCTGGTGGCGTCATCCGGTCACGAGCTCAATCACGTCGGGCTTGAGTCCTACCTGCGCGCCCGCGCGGGCATCGAGAAGCGGGCGCACGCTTGGCTGCACCTCGGCGCGAACATCGGCACTTCAACCGGTCCGACTCACGTCGAGACGACCGATGCGGGCCTGCTCGCGCAGGGCATCGTGGCCCTCGAGACGTCTGGCGCGCACTTCGAGGTGACCGAGGCGCGCGGCGGCGAAGCGCAGAACATCGCCCGCGCGGGCGGTCGATACCTGTCGCTGCGAGGCGGGAATGACTACTTCCACTCCCCCAACGACACGTTCGACCTCGCCTGTGACGCCGAGCAGGTGGCGGCCGCCGGTCGTGCCGCCCTCACGATCATCGAGGCGTGGGACGCCGAGTAGCACAACGGTCCGCAGCCGCTCGCCCCTAGGGCGTGGCATAGATCATAATCGAGCGGCCCTCGATCTCGCCTGCCTCGAGGGCTCGGACGCCCTCGTTGATCTGGTCGAGGCCGTCGTAGCGCTTCGAGATCATCTCCTCCAGGGGAAGCTTGCCCTCGCGGTACCACTGTACGTACTGCGGCATCACCTCGGCGGGTCGAGCGGAACCACCCATCGAGCCGATAAGTGAGCGCTCCCCGAAGGGGAACATGCGCGCCAGAATCTCGATGGGCCCATCGCCGATGCCGACGCTGACCGCGGTGCCGCCTCGACGGACGCCGAGCACGCCCGCGCGCACGCTCTCGACGATCTGCGCGGTCACCGATGGCACGCCGATCGCATCGAACGCGAAATCGACGCCGCCGCCGGTCAACTCCCTGATGGTCTCGACCGCGTTGACGTCCGAGGCGTTCACGACGTGGGTGGCGCCCAGCTGCTTCGCATAGCGGAGCTTCGCCTCCTGCAGGTCGACCGCGATGATCGGATAGGCGCCCGCGATCTTCGCGCCCGCGATAATGTTCGTCCCCACACCACCGACGCCGAAGACCGCCACCGACTGCCCCTCGCGCACATGCGCCGTGTGCAGGACAGCGCCAACACCCGTGATCACCGCACACCCGATGATCGAGGTGATGTCGGTGGGCACGTCATCGGGCAGCGGCACGACCATCTGCTCGTTGAGCAGGGTGTGCTCGGCCCACGTGTAGACGATGGTCGAGTACTGCTCGCCACGCAGCGTGTAGGTGGTCCGGTGCGCGCTCGTCAGGTGATCCGGCAGGTCTCGAGGGACGAACGGGATCATGACGCGCTCGCCCTCGCGGACGTGCTTCACCTCGCGGCCCGCGGCAAGCACAATTCCGGTCGCCTCGTGCCCGAGGAGGGCGGGCAACGACTGTCGAGGGTTGTGGATCTGGTGTAGCTGGCTGTGGCAGATGCCCGAGGCGTACAGCTTCACGAGCACTTCGTCGGGGCCGGGGTCCGGCAGCGTGATCTCCTCGATGGCGAGCGGCGCGCCGTGCTCGATCTTGATAGCGGCCCGAGTCGTCGTCGGCATCCCCGTCACCCCTCCCACTGTCCGGCATCCACCGAGGCCGGCACGCAGGATAACGGACTCCTGATAGCGCGGTAGCGCAGATCACGCCTGGACGTTCGGCCTGAGCCTGTCGAAGGCCATGACCACCCTCGATCTCCTGAACGGCACCTCCGGAGCGCGAGCTTGCACCACCGATGTCAGCGGTGTGGTTCCCTTCGTCAGGCTCAGGGCAGGCTCGGCTCACCACGAACAGATGATGGCGGTGGGCCAGCCTTCCCGTAGCCAGCCCCCGTAGAATGCGCGCCACATCAGCGAACCGGAACGCTCAATCAAGGAGCGCACATCGATGAGCACCGTCAACACGATCCGAGGCCCGATCGACAGCGCCGACCTCGGGCGCACGCTGTCACACGAGCACCTCACCGGCGGCGCGGCCGCGATGGAACGCGTGCGCCCCGCCATCTACGACGAGGACGAGGCGGTACGACGCGCCGTGCAGGCGCTCGGGCGGGGGAAGGCGGCAGGCGTCGACTCGCTCATCGACCTGACGCCGCTCGACCTCGGACGGCAGGCGTCACTGTTCCAGCGCGTCGCTCAGGCGGACACCGGTGTGCACATCGTCTGCGCGACCGGCGTGTATCGCTGGGTGCCGTTCTACCTCTTCCGCCGCGACATCGACGAGGTAGCGTCGATCTTCCTCCACGACATCGAGCACGGCATCGACGGGACTGACATCAAGGCGGGCATCATCAAGCTGGCGTGGGACGTCGAGTACCGCCTGACCGCCGAGGGCCCCGCGGGCGAGGGGATGGCGCGCGCCAGCCTCGAGCGGACCGCGCGCGCGGCAGCGCGGGCGGCGAAGGCGGGCGGCGTGCCGATCTCCTGTCACACTAACGCGGGGGACGAACTCGGCATCCCGCTGATGGCGATATTCGAGGACGAGGGCGTGGACCCCGCGATGGTGACCATCGGCCACACCAACGACTCCCACAACTTCGCGTACATCGAGGGGATCGCGAAGCGCGGCTTCAACGTCGGCCTGGACCGCTTCAGCGCCGCGCGAGGAGAGGAGGAGATCGCGCGCCGCGCCCAGATCGCCCTCGACCTCGCGAAGGCGGGCTACGCGGGCCAGACCTCGCTGGGCCACGATGCGTCGCCGTACTACCGCTTCACCTCGAACGTGCCGGACGCGCCGGACTGCTGGACCGCGGTGAGCACCATCGAGGTGCCCTGGCTCCTCGCCCACGGCGCCACCGCGGCCGACGTCACCTCGATGCAGGTCGGGAGCATCCGCCGTACGTTTGAGGCGGCGACGCGGGCGAAAGGGTAACCGGACCCAGAATACTACCGCAGTAGCCCACACCGTAGTACGATGCGGTAATGAAGGTAGATAAGCTGAGCATCTCACTCGATGCGGAACTCGGAGACGAGGTTCGCGCAGCTGCCCGCAAGGCGGGTAAGGGCGTCTCCGCGTGGCTTGCGGAGGCCGCGGCGGCGAAGCTCCGCTCCGAAGCGCTCCGTGAATTCCTCGACGAGTGGCAGGCCGAGCACGGCCCAATCACGCCCGAGGAACTTGCTCGCGCGAGGGAAGAACTCGGTCTCCGCACGGGTACATCCGAGGCGGCGGGTTGAACACATGACAGCGCTAGTGCTCGATGCGGGCGCGTTCGTCGCCATCGAGCGCAACGACCGTTCGACCATCGCGAGACTACAGGCCGCTGAGTTCGACTCGATCCGCCTCCGGACGAGCGCCATAGTCCTCGCGCAGGTCTGGCGGAACCCCATCGACCGCCAGGCAAACCTCGCCCGCCTGTTCCGCGGGGTCGACATCCAGCCGGTCACGGAACGCCTTGGGCGAGACGCCGGGGTTCTACTGGGACTCGCACGAATGAGCGACGCTGTGGACGCTACGGTTGTGCTGGTCGCCGAGGATGGCGACAGCATCCTCACGAGCGACCCCGCTGATATCGCGCGCCTCGTTACGGCCGCGGGCCGACACGTCTCCATTATCCCCTGCTAACCCTCCGCCCTCCCCCGGCTATACTCCCCCTCGCGTTCGCGCGCCCGAGGAGGAATCGATGACTGCCACCTACGAGGAGATCGCGAAGGACCTCGGCAGGCTCAAGGCTGCGCCGAACATGCCCAACTACGACGCCGCGCGCGCCTCGTTCTCCTGGGACGCCATCCGAGGCGAGCTCGACCTCCCGAACGGCGTCGTGAACTTGGCGCACGAGTGCATCGACCGCCACGCCGCGCACACACCCTCGAAGGTCGCGATGATCTGGGAGTCGGCGGGCGGCGCCATCGAGAACTACACCTTCGAGGAAATGCGGCAGGAGTCGAGCCGCTTCGCGCGGGTGCTTGCCAGTCTCGGCGTGGCGAAGGGCGAGCGCGTCTTCTTCCTGATGGACCGTGTGCCAGAGCTGTACTTCGCCGTCTTCGGCACGCTGCGTCGAGGCGCCGTGATCTGCCCGCTGTTCTCGGCGTTTGGGCCGGACCCGATCGCCGAGCGCATCAACCGCGCCGAGGGAGCCATCATCGTTACGTCGCCTGCTCTCTACCCAAAGGTCGAGGCGATCCGCGCGCGCATCCCCTCGGTGCGTGAGGTCATCGTGATCGGCGATCGAGGCGGGCGGAAGGGCCCCGCGGGCACCCTCGACTACGCCTCGTTGATGGCCGAGGCCGTGGAGGAGTTCCCCCTCGAACCCACGGGCAACGAGGACTGGTCGGTGATCCACTTCACCAGCGGCACCACAGGCCTTCCCAAGGGCGGGTCGCACGTGCACGGCGCCGTCCTCGGCCACTATGCCACCGGCAAGTACGTGCAGGACTTGCAGCCGGACGATATCTACTGGTGCACCGCCGACCCCGGCTGGGTGACGGGCACCTCCTACGGCATGTTCGCGCCCTGGTCGAACGGCGTGACGAGCCTGATCTACGAGGGCGGCTTCAGCGCCTCGAAGTGGTTCGAGCTGATCCAGCGGCACAGGGTCACCGTCTGGTACACGGCGCCGACGGCGATCCGCCTGCTGATGAAGGCGGGCCTCGATATCCCGAAGCGCTTCGACCTCTCGACGCTGCGCTACGCGATGTCGGTTGGTGAGCCGCTGAACCCGGAGGGCGTCGTATGGGGCCTCGAGGCGTTCGGACTACCGTTCCACGACAACTGGTGGCAGACCGAGACCGGGGCGATCATGATCGCCAACTACCCCTCGCTGCCGATCCGCCCGGGCTCGATGGGCAAGCCCTTCCCCGGCGTGCAGCCCGGCATCATCGACGATGAGTACCGCGAGGTGACCGACGCGAACGTCGAGGGGCAGCTGGCGGTGCGCGTGCCGTGGCCCTCGATGATGCGCACGTACTGGAACGACCAGGAGCGCTACGACTCGCGGTTCAAGGACGACCCGGCGGGCGGCGCACGCTGGTACATCACCGGCGATCGCGCTCGACGTGACGCCGATGGCTATTACTGGTTCGTGGGCCGCGACGACGACGTCATCAACACGGCGGGCCACCTTGTGGGGCCGTTCGAGGTGGAGAGCGTGCTCATCGAGCACCCGGCCGTCGCCGAGGCGGGCGTCATCGGCAAGCCCGACCCGGTGGCGATGGAGATCGTGAAGGCGTTCGTCTCGCTGAACGACGGCTACGAGTGGTCCGACGGGCTGCGTCGCGAGCTGATCGGTCACGCGCGAGCACGCCTCGGCCCCGGCGTGGCGCCGCGGGAGATCGACTACCTCGACCACCTGCCGAAGACGCGCTCCGGCAAGATCATGCGCCGCCTGCTCAAGGCCCGCGAACTCGGCCTGCCCGAGGGCGACACGAGCACCCTCGAGGAGGACTGACCAGCGAGCGCGCCATTATGCGTTGGTGGTGAACCGAGCCTGCCCTGAGCCTGCCGAAGGGAACCACATCGCTGACATCGATGTGGACTTGTGGCTTTTCCCCGTCGATGGGGGTGGGGTGCGTTGGTAGGCCCGCAGGGATTCGAACCCTGGACCGAAGGATTAAAAGTCCTCTGCTCTACCGCTGAGCTACGGGCCCGAATTGAATCTACGAGACGCCTCGATCCGCGTCCACAAGGTGGGTCGGTCCCGCCGAGCGGAGCGCTAAACGATCCACGGAGCACTTTGGGCTCCCTCCGGTTGTGCCCGATTCCTGGAGGCGGCACAACCCGTCCCCGGGGACGCCGTGAAGGTGCCCTCAGTTGCGGCGGTCTTGCAACTGGGGTGCGGCGGGTACCAAGACAGCCGCACGCACGTCCAAGAGTGGGTCTTCTGGAGCTCCGCGACGGCTCTCGCGCTCGGTACATACACATGGCATATACAGGAGGCGACCGCGACACAATCCTTCAGCGCGCCGGAACCTTTGCCGACTACCGCAGTCCCACAGTCGTCACCGACGACTTCGACGCCGCCAAGCAACTCGCCCTCGCCCGCGCTCGTGAGGCAAACCCCGTGGAAGTGGGGCGACCCGCCTCCGCCGGAGTGGGGAGCGGAGTGGGCGCAGGCCCAACAGGAGTACGTGGACTCGCTGTAGCGCGCGCCGACGCCGCCGCTGCTTCTGGTGGCTAGCGGATCATTCGCACGCTCGGTCGGAAAGTCATCGACCTCGATCCTCCGGCCAGCTTCGCGGCCGATACCGTGGCGAGTTCGGTGCTGTTCGCGACCTCACGCCTTGGGTTGCCCATCTCCACCACGCACACGATCACTACTGCGATCCTCGGCGCACTGCCACGGGCGCATGCAGGTTGCGCGTCGCAGCCGTGAGCTCGCGGTAAGCGCGACGGATCGCCTCCTCGAGGTCCGGCGGCAGTTCGCTGCCGCCGTCCATGGCCTAGATGGCGCAGCCTAGTGGGACGAGGTGCAGCGTCGCTAGGCGGCTCAAGTGCGCGGCCTGCGCCCCCACCTGCGAAACGTCCAGGCAGCGTTTGTCACCCAGCCACAAGACCTCGGTCACTGTTGTTTCCGTTTCGGCTGCTGCTCGAACTCTACGCCTTCTATTTTGGCGCTGGCGCCGCCATCTTCACACAGCATGATCGCGGCGTTAACCGCGGTCAAACATTGGTGGCCAGGCAGCCGCCTAGGTTCAGGGCATGAGAGCTAACGCCCCGCGCCCATTTCCTGACTCAGCGGCGTCGAATTCAACGAGGCAGCTGCGTGCACCAGCTCAACTGACGGTGGCGGCGTGATATCGAGGGGGATAGCGTGTATAGTTTTGGCGGCTGGCGCCTCGTGGCGCCGCCTACCTCGAAGGAGAGGCACCGGTGGACTGGAACGACAACGCCGAGCAGTCGGCCTTCCGCGCTCAGGTCAAAGACGTCATCGATAGCAAGCTTCCGGCGCGCTATAAGCGCACTGCGGAGGAAGAGGGTGGCGCAGGCTGGCAGTCCGATCGTAAGTCGAGCGACCCCGTGGCCCAGAAAGCTGCCGCCGACTGGGCAGGTGCGCTGGCCGAGCGCGGCTGGATCGCCCCCCACTGGCCGAAGCAGTACGGCGGCGCCGGTCTGTCGCCGATGGAGCAGTTCATTTTCAAGCAGGAGATGGCGCAGGCGCAGGCCCCCGGCGTGGGTGGCATGGGCGTCTCGCTCCTTGGGCCAACGCTGATCGTGCACGGCACCGACGAGCAGAAGGCCGAGCACCTGCCTCGGATTCTGTCTGGCGAGGTCGCCTGGGCCGAAGGCTACTCGGAACCGGGCGCTGGCTCGGACCTCGCGTCGCTGCAGACGCGCGCCGTCAAGGACGGCGACGAGTACGTGATCAACGGACAGAAGATCTGGACGTCGGGCGCACATACCGCGGACTGGCTGTTCGCCCTGGTGCGGACCGATCCGGACGCGCCGAAGCACCGTGGCATCTCCTTCTTGATGATGGACATCCACACGCCCGGCCTGAACGTTCGGCCGCTCATCAACATGGCCTGGCAGCACGGGTTCAACGAGACATTCTTCGAGGACGTCCGCGTGCCAGCTCGGAACCTCGTGGGCGAGGAGAACCGCGGCTGGTACGTCGGTGCCTCGCTGCTCGACTTCGAGCGCTCCAACATCGCGGGCGCCATCGAGAACCGCAGGCTGATCTCGAACCTCGTTGACTACACGAAGACCGAGGAAGGTCGCCAGCGCGCCCGCCTCGACAGGTCCGACCCGCTACGCCACGAGATGGCCGAGGCAGCCGTCCAGTCCGAGGTGCTGTTCAACTTCTCGTTCCGCATCATCTCGATGCAGAACCGAGGCCTCATCCCCAACTACGAGGCCTCGACGAGCAAGTTGTTCAACTCGGAGCTGGTGCAGCGCGTGGCCCGGCTGGGTACGAAGGTGTTCGGGCTGTACGCGAACCTGTGGGAGCGCACCGATCCGCTCTCGCCAATGGGCGGGCAGTTCACGAGGCTGTACGTCACCTCGATCCCGCGCACGATTGCAGCGGGGTCGTCCGAGATTCAGCGCAACATCATCGCAACGCGCGGGCTGGGCCTGCCCCGCGGTTAGCGCAGCCTTCCATCGAGGATCAAAGGGGCCCGTCACAAGACGCGGCCCCTTTGTCTGTCTGGCAGCTCTGTCTGTCCGGCGGCGGCGAGCCTCCTTCAAGAGCGCGGTTCGCAGACTGTGCACATTGACGTGCGCTCACCAATCCGGCAACGGTGGCCCCCCGGGCAGGGCGCGGCAGGCTCCACACCCCAGAAAGAGGAACGGGGCGTCCGTTCGATATGGTGCGCCCCAGTACGCCAGACCTGTTGGCCAACCGATTATTCGGGAAAGCGGGCAGACTGCGGCGCGCTCCCAATGCGGATCCGAGAGGCCAATGGTGCAAACGCGCATCGCCATCTGCCGAATTGGCCACCTCGCCTCGGAGGACGTATCCACGTTCCCGGCGACGGAAAAGTGCCATCTCCTGCGGCAGGAAGGTCTACACGAACTGCTGGAACTGCGGAGAGCCCCCTGCACGGCCTAGAGTTCACCACCGTCCAGGGACCCGGCGGGCGTCTCCTTCGTCGATTCCTGAGCGCCACGCGGAAGGCGCCGAAGAAGTGCCCATCCTGCGGCGACTCCTACCCCTGGGCGTTCGCAAAGTCGACGCCGGTGGATGATGAGCAGGCGGGCAACGCGACCCGCTCGTAACCTCGACAGGATGTTCGCAACAGCTAGAATTTGTCGTCGACGACGTAACCGCACCGCACCGCCCGACCGTTAGTTGTAGGATTGCGCCCGTCATGAGCAGCGGCTCACGCTCCCCCCGCCTCTCGGAGGGTGGCGGAGGCACGAGGCGTTGCACGCACGGGAGGTGACCAATGACACAAATCCCCGCCGCCACAGGACCACTGGCCGGCATCCGAGTTCTCGAGTTCTCGCAAATTGTCGCGGCGCCCGTCTCGGGCGTGCATCTGTCCGATCTCGGTGCCGAGGTGATCAAGGTCGAGCCGCCGGGCGGCGAGCAGTCGCGGCGTTCGGGCTCGATCGTCCCCAACGAGTCGAAGGGCTTCCAGGCGCTGAACCGAGGCAAGCGCAGCCTGGTGGTGGACCTCCAGGATCACCGAGGTCAGGAGCTCATCCAGCGCATCATCAAGCACATCGACGTCGTGACAATCAACTACCGGCTGGACGTGGCCGCGCGCCTGAACATCGACTACGACACGCTCCGGAAGTTCCGGCCGGACCTAATCTACTGGCAGAACACGGGCTTCGGTAACGAGGGGCCGGATAAGTTCCGCGCTGGTTCGGACATCGTGGCGCAGGCATACTCGGGGCTTATGGCTCTCGACGCGAAGATGGACGAGGACGGCGCGCCGGACCTCATCCAGAGTCCGATCGCCGACATCGCCTCCGGCATTGCAGCGGCGATGGGGGTGAGTGCCGCGCTCTTCCACCGGGAGAAGACGGGCGAAGGCCAGTTCATGACCACGTCGCTCCTTCGCACGTCGTTGTCGCTGCTTTCCGGCTCCGTGATGCGCGAGCCGGTGCACGACGCAGTCCTGCGCGACCCGGCGATGGAGAAGGTCGCGGCAGTGCGCGCTCGAGGTGGCACGTGGGACGAAGTTCTGGAGGCGCGCCAGAGTCAGCAGGGCGTTCGCGCCGCCACCAGGCTGTACTACGGCGGATACAACGCGAAAGATGGTGCGGTAGTCCTCGGCGCGCTGACTGTCGCCAACCGCAACGCGATGCGCAAGGTGCTGGGCATCTACGGCGAGGAACATTCGAGCGAGCCGGACTACGACGCGCTTGACCCGGCCAACATCGAGCTGGCGGCCGAGTGGAAGCGGCGCATCCGCGAGAAGTTCCGCACTCGCACCCAGGCCGAGTGGGTGGCAGCCTTCGATGAGGCGCGCGTCCCGGTCTCCCCCGTGAACATCCCCGAGGAGATGGCAGACCAACCCCAGGTGCTCGCAGACGGGATGATCACGGACCTGACGCACACGATCACGGGCCCGCAAAGGGTCGTGTCGCCGATCGTCAAGATGTCGAAGACACCAACCGCGGCGCGGCGTGCCGCACCTGCTCTCGGCGAGCATTCCGTCGAACTCCTCGAGGAGTTCGGCTGGGCTCGAGACGAGATTGACGCCCTGGTCGAGGCGGGAGTCCTAGGCACCATGTAGCGCGCTCGTCGATCGGATCGTGGAATGAAGGCAGCACCGGGGCGTTTCGGTGGCTTACGATGCTGACCAAACCCACGCGACCCGTTCTCTCGAAACGAGCCCCTATGCCTGACCTTGCACGACACACCCTCGGCCGGACCGATCTCGAGGTCACCACGCTCGGCTACGGTGCGATGGAGCTCCGATCCGTCGAGGAGACTGCCGCATCCGCAGTGCTGAACGCGGTACTCGCCGCCGGCATCAACTTCATCGACACCTCGATCGACTACGGCCGCAGCGAGGAGCTCATCGGGCGGTGCATCGCCGACCGCCGCTCCGAGTACTACATCGCCTCGAAGTGCGGGTGCGTTCCGGGCGGTGTGATGGGTGGGGAGCATGTGCACACCGCGGCGAACATCCGCGCGGGCGTCGAAAACTCGCTGCGCCTCCTCAAGACCGACTACCTCGACCTGGTCCAGTTCCATCGCAGCCTCACCGAGGCGGAGTTCAAAGAGCACGGAGCGCTACAGGAGGCGCTGAAGCTGCGGGACGAGGGCAAAGTCCGCTTCGTCGGCGTCTCGGGGACACTGCCGCAGATGCCAGAACAGATCCGCATGGGCGTCTTCAACACGTTCCAGGTGCCATACTCCGCGTTGCAGCGTGAGCACGAGGAGGTGATCGCGCAGGCCTCGGCAACCGGTGCGGGCATCATCGTCCGAGGCGGGGTCGCGCGCGGTGCACCCACCGACTGGGACAGCCGCCCGTACTACATGCTGCGCACGGAGACGATGCGCGACCGCTGGGACGAGGCACGCCTCGACGAGCTGCTGAGTGATGGCATGACGCGCATGGCGTTCATGCTGCGCTTCACGCTCTCGCACCCCGACCTCGACACCACGATCGTCGGCACCAAGAGTGTCGAGCACCTGGCGGACAACGTCACGGCGGCTCTGGCGGGCCCGCTCCCCGCCGACGTGCTCGCGGAGGCGAAGCGTCGGCTGACCGTTGCCGGCTCGACACCGCAGCCTGTCTGAGTCACCTTGACCACCTCCTCTGACGGCTTCGACGCGGTCATCGAGGAGATCCTCGACGGCACGCGCACGCCCGTTTCGGCACCGACGGAAGCGGCCTGGCTGAGCGCGTGGGGAACCCTCGACACCCGCCAACCCTCGGCAATCGCCACGGCGGCAGCGGGCGGGGCGCTCGCGGACCGCCTGGCCTGGGTGTTCCTCGCGGGATACCAGGCAGGCCTCCAGCGCTGCTTTCCGGAGGCGGATGGTGAAGGGTGGGTGGCGTACGCCATCTCGGAGGACCGCGATGGCACGATCCATGGGGTCTCAGTGGCAATGGATGGTTCGGGCACCCGGCTGACCGGGACCAAGACCTGGCTTGCCGCCTGCAACCTGGTGAGCCGGATCATCGTGACCGTCGGCACGGGCCCGGATCGTCGGTTCTACGTGGTTGACCGCGATGCGCTCGGCGTCACGACCGAGGCGCGAAACGCCCCGAGATTCCTCCCCGAGCTGTCACAGGGCCGCGTGACATTTTCAGGCACACGCGTCAAGGCGGATCGCATCATCACGGACTCTAGGCGCGCGGCCGAGTTCGCCGTGGGCGAGCCGCTGCACGTGCTCACCGCGCTCAACGCGAACATGCTCAGCCAGCTACGACGCCTCGAGGCGCCGTCGGAGCTCCTCGGCTACCCGCTGGCGACGCTGCAGGCACTCTATGCCGTGTCGATGTTCGACCTCACGTCGCGTAACACCACGATCGCCCTCGCCGGCATCGAGCCCATAACGAGGAAATCAGCCGACCTCTTCGAGAGGTTCCTTGAGAAGCGGGATCCCGCGCTCCTCGGACGTTGGCGACGTGACCGCAGGCTCGTTGGTATGTTCGAGGGGGGTATCCGGCGGCGTGCCGATGAACTCACGAACCGCGGCTAGTCCTTGCGAGTTCCGGCTGGGCTGGCCCCGGCTGCTGACCTCCAGCCGATACACGCGACCTATCACCTCGCAGGTGCTGCACAATCAGCATGAATGGTATCGTGTAGATAATACACATTTCTTGTGATCAGACACGGCGGTAGTCGGTTCGGCGGATGTTATTGTTACGGGGCTCGCCAGAAGTGCGCGGCGCACACTGGTTGGCATCGATGATGCACCGCGTGGACTCGGTCAATGAGAGTACGTTCGTGCGCTACCAGAAGCGCTGAGCTACCTCGGTTTCGGCCATGCTTGAGTCTTACGGATTCCTCAGCGGAGGCGCCGAAGTAAGCTGGCCCTCCGCACGCGCTCGGGACGCTGCTGCCTCGATCTCCTGGACTCAGGCGTCCGCCACGCGACACGACGCTGATGATGCGCCTCCGGTTCCGGATGAGACTCGACTGCTCGATGCGCTGACTCACCTCGATGGGGTACGCCAGACGATCACCACGCTCCTCGATGGATTCAGCGCCGACGCCCCGCGACATCTCCAGAGTGAGCCGTTCGGGGATGGGTTCCGGTACCAGGCGCAGGCCAAAGATCAGGCACTGGTCCGGCTGTTCGGGACGTTCGCCGTCGAATTCGGTGGAAAACACCTCGCGCTTCGGTCGGGCGGTAAGTCGCTCGCCGTGTTGAAGTTCCTGGCGGCATCGGGAAGCCACACGATGCCCCGCGATCGCATCATCGAGGCGCTACGGCCAGACGTTCCGGCGAGTGTGGCGGCCAGCCGCCTCCGCACAGTCCTCCACGGACTTCGCCAGATGTTCCCGGAAGGCAGCACGGACGCCGATCGCGTCGTGTCTTACGATCACGGCCAGTACCTGCTCTTCCCGGGGAAAGTCCTGATGGTCGACGCCGACTTCTTCGAGGAAGCATGGGGGCGGTGTCAGGCCTACGAGCGTCATGGCAAGCTTAATCAGGCGATGGACCGCTACGTGTTCGCCGAGAGCCTCTACCGAGGAGACTTCCTCGAGCAGGACGAGTACCTCGACTGGACGATGCTGCGTCGCGAGCAGCTCCACGACGCGTACGTCGCGCTCCTCATGCGACTCGCGAACCTTTACCTGGTACAGGGCGACGAACTCGGCGCGCTGGCGCGCTGTCACAAGGTTCTGCGCAAGGATCCATGTAACGAAGAGGCCTACCGACTGGTGATTACCGCGCACGGACAGCGTGGCGAACGACGGGCAGCAAGTCGCTGGTACGACCTCTGCGAGCGCAAGCTCGCTCGAGGTCTCAACGTCAGCCCCTCGGAAGCAACGCGTGAGGATCGGAACCGCACGATAGGGCCCGATTCAGTGCGCCCGCTCGCGGACGTGGGGTAGATAGCACAGTAAGACGACTTCTCTCGCGGGTCGGGCGCGGGCGCGCAGAACACAGTGGCCATGCCATGATCGAGGTAGCGCTGCTGCTGCCCTTCGTGTTCATCCTGCTGCTGCTCGTGGTCGAGTTCGGCTTCATGCTCTGGACGAACCTGAATGTGCAGCAGGAATCACGCGAGGCTGCCCGATTCGCGGCGCTTGGCAAGGAGACCGGCAGCGCAGTGGACTGCAAAGGTGCGGGCGGTACGAACGAGACGATCAGGCAACGTGCCGTCACGGCATCCTTTGGCACCATTAAGTGCAGCGACGTCTTCGTCCGGGTCGACCCGACCCACGTGACAACCGATGGCGCCAACTTCAAAGGTCGAGGTGACGAAGTCATCATACGGATAGAGCACGCATACATGCAGATCATCACGGTGGGGAGTCTCATGGCTGCTCTCGGCGGCGGTGGCTTTGGATCCTCGATCACGATGCGGGCATGCTCGGACGCGCGCCTAGAGAGCCGACATGCTCACAAAGAACTACTTCTCGCACTCGAGTCCGACCGGCGAGACCTGGTACAGCCTGGCTGCCCAGAACATGACCTTCTCGGCAGGTGGCGCGAACCTCGCGAAGGTGTACGGCGACGCACCGACCTCGGTGAGCGTGGCTATCGAGGCGCTCATGGCGAGCCCGACGCACCGCACGAACATCCTCAACCCCGCCTACAGGCTCGTCGGTGTCGGTTCCGCCTCGACCGGCGACACGGTGACGATCTTCGCGACGGTCTTCACCGACCGCTGAGGCGTTCAGCGCTTGAATCGACGGCACGACAAGAGGTCCGGCGAGGGCGCTAGCCCGGCAGGGCGTAGCTCCGCCCAATGACGCCGTCGCGTTCGAACTGCTCGATATCCGCTGGCGAATAGCCGAGTTCGGTGAACACCTCGTCGAGGTGCTCGCCCACCAGGCCGGTCGGGCGGTCCCATGTGGGACCGTCCGGTGACATCGACCAGAGGAAGCCGGGCATGATGTTCGTCCCCGCGAACTTGTGAGTGACCATCTGGAACCACTCGCGCGCCTGCAGCTGTGGGCTAACGAACATCTGCGGTGGGTCGACGATCGGCGAGGCGATCGCGCCCGCTGCCTGGATCGCGTCGGCCGCGTCCGAGGCCGCGTGCGCCCTCGTGAACGTCGTGATCGCGGTATCGATGTCCGCGCGGGCGGCGAGGCGGCCCGTCACCGTCGACCAGAGGTGGCCGTCGGCGCCCCACTCGGGGTGAGCGAGCAAGCCGGCGATGGCAGCCCACTGTGCGTCGTCCTCGGCGGCGACGAACACCCACTGATCGTCGCCAGCAGCCGGGTAGGCGTCGTGGGGCACGATGTGCGGGTCGACGTTGCCGAGCGGCTTCGGGCGGCGTCCGAGGAGCGTCCATTCCGCGAAGACGCCGGGCAGGTGGGCCACCAGCACCTCGATCTGCGACATGTCGATGAAGCAGCCCTCGCCCGTGCGTTCGCGCTGACGGAGTCCGGTCAGTGCCGCGAAGACGAGCGTGAGCGCGCCCGTAGCGTCCGAGTGGTAGATCGAGCGCGTCTCTTCTGGCGGGTCCCCGGGGTAGCCTCGGACTGCCGTGTGCCCGGCTGAAGCGTCGAGGCCCGACCCGAGCGTCACGAAGCCCTGGTACGGTCCGGCCTTGCCCCACCCTGGCATCGAGACCATGACGAGCTTCGGGTTGATCTCGCGCAGGACGCCCCAGCCCCAGCCCATCCGCTCCAGCGTGCCCGCCGAATAGCCTTCGTACAGCAGGTCGGCGCCGCGGACGAGACGACGGAAGGGCTCCGCCCCGTCTTCGTGGCGCAGGTTGAGGGTGATGTTCCGCTTGTTGCGGTTCGGCAGGTGGTGAATGCCGGAGCGTTCGTATGGTGGGCCGTCCCCGGGCGCCGACCCGGCACCACCTTCGACCAGCGCGCGCGTTTGCGAGTTGCGTGGGTACGATTCCACCTTGATGACGTCAGCGCCGAGGTCGCCGAGCAGCGACCCGGCCATCGGCCCGGCCCACACCTCGCTCAACTCGATGACGCGTAGCCCCGCCAGCACCTTCGAGGTCATGTGGTTCGCCCTAGCCGATCGCGCCGGCGCGGAAGAGCGCCGCCTGCTCGTCCCGTGTGTACCCGGCCTCATCGAGGAGTTCGACGGTGTGCTCACCCAGTCCCGGCGCCGGCCTTGCCACCCACGCGTCGTCGAGGCGGAACGGCGGTCCCGCGAGCTTCATTGTCCCCACGCCGGGCTGCTCAACCTGCACCAGCGACCCGCGCGCGATGGCCTGCGGATCCTTCTCGAAGTCCGGAATCTCCAGCGTAGGTGCGACCATCACGCCGTAGGCCTGCAGCTCGACGAAGACTTCCTGGCGTGTGCGTGCCATCAGCCACGGCTCGAGGTACGTCATGAAGTCGGCCCAGTGCAGGGGCTTCTGGGCAGGGTCGGCAAATCGCGGGTCCGTGATCAGTTCGGGATGCCCGATACCCTCGCACAGCCGCTGGAAAAAGCGCTCGCCAGCGGCCGCGAACATCACGTGGCCGTCCTTGCAGCGATAGTTGCCCGCCGGGTACGCCAGCTTGGACTGCCCACCCTGCCGAGGCATCTCGGACTGTGAGAACGACCAGACGGTGAAGTAGACATCGACGTTGCCTGACAGCGCCTCGACCGTCGAGATATCGATGTCGCGGCGCTCTCCCTGATGTTCCAGCGACCATACCGCGGCGATGCCTGCGGCTGCTGCCGTCCCGCCGACCTGCATCGCCGGTACATAGGGGGCGTAGCGCAGCGGTGGGCGCCCGGCGATGGCGTGCAGGTGCATCCGGGACGTCCACGCGAAGGCGGACGTGTCGTTCTCGAGCCGCGTCGCGTATGGCCCTTCGAGGCCGTGCGGGGTAATCGTCACGACGCTCGGCCCTGCAGCGGCAAGCACCCGCTGCATCGACGGAGTTTCGGCAGCGGGCAACTCGACAATCGCGAGGTGCGCACCGCTGGCAAGCCGTCCCACCACCTCGCGCCCTGACGTGGTGCCGATGTCGGTGACGACCGAGCGTTTTCCGGTATCCAGTGCCAGGTGGTAGGCGCCGCGGTCGATATGCGGTCGGTCCTCGGCAAAGGGTGCGAGTCGCCTCAGCAGGCCGCCTGCCGGTGCCTCGACCTTGATGACGTCGGCGCCGTAGTCCGAGAACGTCTTCGCCGCCGCGGCGACGGCAACGCCGCCACCTACCTCGATCACGCGCACGCCTTCGAGTGGTTGAGCCACTAATCCGCCTCGTTCAGCGTGCACCGTCGATGGATGTGGCCTAGTTATCACGGCGGCGTCGAGGGCGTCAACGTTGGCGCCCGCCCGTTATCGAATGGTGTTCGGGCCCGCGAGCTGCGCTCGTTAGAACCTCAGCAGCGGCAGGAGCACGCTGTAGTCGTCGGTCCAGAGCACGGGTGTCTTGAAGTCCGGCAAGGGGTCGGCTTCCTCTCGAACGGCGGGTGTTTCGAGGAAGGCGGCGTTGTCCGTGAGCAGCACGAACTCTGAACTGTTGGTGCCGCGCTCCGTGCTGTCCTGGCTGACGAACAGGCGCACCTGCAGGTGGCCTGCCTCGGCCAGTGCCCGCACGACCGGCGTGAGATCGAGGAAGCGGTTGCTGGTGTTGACCGCCACGATGCCACCGGGCGCGAGGTGGCTCTTGTACAGCTCCAGCGCCTCGCGAGTCAGCAGGTGCACGGGAATCGAGTCGCTGTTGAACGCGTCCATCACGAAGATGTCGAAGTGCTGCGCGTTGCCGGCATCGCGCTCTCGCTCGAGCACGATGCGACCATCGCCAAGCAGCGTTTCGACCGTGGCGCCTCGAGCCACCGCGTCGTCCAGGTACGTGAATTGCTCGTGTGCGATCACCTCGACTTGCGGGTCGATCTCGTAGAAGCGCAGCGTGTCACCACGTTCGGCGTATGACGCGATCGAGCCGGTGCCGAGGCCAATCACGCCGATCCGCAACGGTCGCCCGGCCGCCCTCGAGGGGTGGCGCTTCATCGCAACACCCAGTCCGCTGTCGTCCCCGAAGTACGACGTGTGCCACGCGCGGCGCTCAGGATTACGGAACTGGATGCCATGCACGGTCTGGCCGTGCACCATCTGGAACTGGTGCAGGAGCGGGCCGTCCGCCCACACCTCCTGGATCTGCAGGGCGCTGTAGAAGTTGCGTGACACCAGGAAGCGCCCGCCGCGCTCGAAGGCGACGCGATTCGATAGCTGGACGCCCATGGTGACTGCTGCGCCGATGGTGAGGCCCGTCGCAAACAGCGCGCCGGTCCGCGCCCGCTATGTCGTGACCTTGCTTACCTGCAGCGCCATCGCGACGGTCGCCGTCACCGCGGCGATTATGAGAAAGTAGTGGTACTCCCAGTACCCGTCGAGGAACGCTGGCGCGCCGATCGCGACCACAGCGCCGCCCAGCGCGCCGCCTGCCGAGACCGCGAGATAGAACTTCGTCAGGTGTCGGATGCCGGGCCGGTGCGCGACCAGCTCGCCATGGCACAGCATCGCGGTGAAGTAGAGCGCACCCAGGAGCACGCCCGCCTGCTGCACCAGCGAGAACTGGCCCGGCCGCAAGATCGTGTCGGTCGCTCCGCCGAGGAAAAACAGCACGATCGGCACGTAGATGAGGCGGTGGTACCAGCGGTCGCTGTCGAACATCAGGATGAAGCTTGCCAGATACAGGCTCAGCGGGAGCACCCAGAGCAGCGGCACCGGTGCGATCTCCTGCGTCAGCCGGTTCGTCGTGGCGACCAGCATCCCGGAGGCGACGGCGGGCAACAGCACCCACAGGGTCACCTGCAACGGACGGATGGCCTCGGCGGGTGTCTAGGGGACCGCGAAGGCAAGCCGGTGCGGCGTCGACTCCCGGTTCGCCGTGTCTCGCGTGGCGTTGCGCAGCTGCAGGATGGCGATCGCCACGCACAGCGCGGTGAACAGGAGGTAGCCCCCCCCCCCGACCACAGCCACGCCTGCGTGTGGAGGCCCAGCGCACGCTCGAAGGTCACCGGGTACGACAAGAGCGCTAACAACGAGGCGACGTTCGATAGCGCGTACAGGCGGTACGGCGACCGCCCGTGATACTGCCTCACGAACTAGCCCTGCAGCAGCGGCCCGTTGGCCGCGAGCAGCAGGATGATGTTCAGCACGGGGTTGTCCGTCGTCTCAGGCTGCAGGCTGTCCGATGGGATGATCGGCAGCACGACCACCGCGAGTGCGAGCACGGCCAGATGCGCGATCGCCTGCCCGCGCGGGCTGAACCAGGTCGAGACAAGGTGCGCGTACGTGTAGCCAAGAAGCAAGAACAGCTGGAAAAAGAGGAGTGCTGCAGCCCAGACGCCGGCGCTACCTCCGAACCACGGAAGCACGAATTTGCCGATGATTGGCTGAATCTGAAAGAGCAGGAACGCGCCAACGAAGATCGTGGCGGCATAGAGGCCGAGTCCGCCCCGCCGGTTGTGCGGCTCCCTCCTGCACGTTTGCCATCCTACCGTCCGCTACGCGTTGCTCAGCCTAGGCGAGGGTGTCGCTGCGATACACCGGGTTCGAAGTTGTCAGGCGCCGCGGTTGTTAACGCGGTTGCGCAGGCGGCCTTAATGAGTCCTTAAACCGCCCCCCCGACGCTGTGGCAGCGAAGAAGAAGACGCGGCACGCTGAGCGGTGCTTGCAGACCTTGGAAGGAACAGACTTGAAATATCCGGTTCAGGTCCGTGTGCTCGGCCTTTGTGCGGCGGCTCTGGCTGTCGCTGCATTCGCTGCCTGTGGTTCGGGAGGTGGCACGACTGCACCCGGTAGCACGGGCATGACCGCCAATCCATACGCGAACCTCGCTGGCGAGATTCGCGTCGATGGCTCCTCCACCGTGTTTCCGATCGCGGAAGCCGTGGCTGAGGAGTTCAGCAAGGTCGCCAAAACTCGCGTGAATGTCGCCTTCTCCGGCACCGGTGGTGGTTTCGAGAAGTTCTGCCGGGGCGAGATTCAGATCAGCAACGCCTCACGTCGCATCAACGACAAAGAAAAGGCCGCCTGTGTTGCGGCGGGCATTAACGATGTCGTCGAGCTCCAGGTCGCCATCGATGCCCTCATGGTCATGGTCAACCCACGCAATACCTTCGCCACCTGCCTGACGACGAAGGAGTTGAACTCGATCTTCAAGGTCGGCGGCGTGAGCAACTGGAGTGAGGTCCGCGCAGGCTTCCACAGCAAGTCCATCAAGCTCTACTACCCGGGCACCGACTCCGGCACCTTCGCCTACTTCAACGAGACCATCATCACCGGTGTCGACAGCACCTCAAAGCATCGCGGCGACGGGACCGCCTCCGAGGACGACAACATTCTCGCGCAGGGCATTGGGAACGACCCGAACGCCATCGGCTACTTCGGCTTTGCGTACTTCCTAGAGGCCGGCAAGAAGCTGACCGCTGTCGCGGTGGACTCCGGTAAGGGCTGTATCACCCCGTCCCCCACGACGGCGCTCGATGGCACGTACGCCCCGCTCTCGCGCCCGCTCATGATCTACACCCGCGAATCGCTCCTCAAGGAGCGGCCCGAGGTGCTCGGTTTCGCGCTGTTCTATTTGGAGAGCACCGACAAGCTGGTGCCCGAAGTCGGCTACGTCCGGATGCCAGCCGACCTCAAGGCTCAGCAGGTTGCCAAGCTCACCCCGTTCATCAAGTAGGTCAGTCCGAGCTGGTTCCGCGGGGAGGCCCCACCAGGTCTCCCCGGCGGACCAGCCTCTTCGCTACGCTGTGGTCACTGGTAAGGGGACGTGATGCAGGCTGCTGCGGGGGATACCGAGGCGATGCGCCGCCAGTACCGGCGCAGGCGCTTCCGCCACCCGGCTGAGACGGTCATTCACAGCCTGCTCGTTGCCTGTGGCATGCTGTCGCTCGCCGTTACCGCGCTCATCATCTTCGTGCTCCTTGAGGGCACCACTGAGTTCTTCCTCAAGGTGCCGCTTCAGGACTTCTTCTTCGCCCGCGAGTGGCAGCCGCTCTTTGAGCCGGTGTCGTTCGGCATCTGGGAGCTCGTCGCCGGCACCATGAACGTCGTGTTCTGGTCGCTGGTCTTCGCAGTCCCGCTTGGCCTCGCCGCCTCGATCTATCTTTCTGAGTACGCCCCGCCGCTCGCTGGGAAGATCCTGAAACCGCTGCTCGAGGCACTCGCGGGCGTGCCGACCGTCGTCTACGCCTACTTCGCGCTGACGTTCATCACCCTGTCGGTCCTGCGGCCCTTACTCGGCGATCGCATCGGCATCTTCAATTCGCTGGGGGCCAGCATCGTCATGGCAGTCATGGTGCTACCTACAATCGCGTCACTTTCGGAAGACGCCATGCACAACGTGCCGCGTGAACTCCGTGAAGGTGGCTACGCCCTCGGTGCCACCAGACTCGAGGTGGCGATACGCGTGGTTCTGCCCGCCGCGTTCCCGGGCGTCATGGCCTCGATCTTGCTCGCGATCGCACGCGTCGTCGGCGAGACGATGATCGTCGCGGTTGCCGCGGGCTCCACGCCGACCCTCACCCTCTCGCCCCTGGCCAGTATCCAGACGATGACGGGGTTCATGCTGCAGATCGGGCTCGGTGACGCTGCCCGTGGCAGCATCGAGTACGGCTCGTTGTTCGCCGTTGGTTCGATGCTTTTCCTGATGACGTTGGTCTTCAACATCGCCGCTCAGTTGCTCATCAAGCGCTTCCAGGAGCAGTACGAATGACCACCTCGCTCCCCGTTCCGACGGCGCAGCGCCCCGATCCGAGCTACACGGCCGCCAGGTTTGCGCGTCGTAAGCGGCTGTCGGACGCCTCGCACTGGGCGTTCCTCGGCGCCTCCGTGCTGGCCCTCATCGTCCTGGCCGTGCTCACTGTCGACACATTGATCACCGGAGTCCCAAGGCTCCACGTGAACTTCTTCACGAACTTTCCTTCGAGGTTCGCGGATCAGGCTGGCTTGCGCTCCTCGCTTATCGGCTCAGCGTGGCTGCTCGGGCTCACGATCGTGTTCGTTTTGCCTGTTTCGGTCGGCACTGCCATCTGGATCGAGGAGTTCGCGCCGCGGAGTCGGTTCATGTCGTTGGTCAGGCTCAATCTCGCGAACCTTGCGGGCGTGCCCAGCATCATCTACGGCGTCCTTGGCCTGACGCTGTTCGTTCGCATGATGAGCATGGGCCAGAGCATCCTCGCGGGCGCGCTCACCCTCTTCCTCATGATCTTGCCAATGACGGTCATCGCCACCCAGGAGGCGCTTCGCCAGGTGCCCTCCAGCATCCGTGAGGCCGCACTGGCTCTCGGGGCTACGCCGTGGCAAGTCGTCTGGTACCAGGTGCTTCCCCGGGCGCTCTCCGGGATTTTGACCGGCCTGATTCTGGCAGTCTCCCGAGCGATGGGTGAGACTGCTGCACTCATCATGATCGGCGCGTTTGCCTTCATCGCGTTCGACAACCACTGGGTGACGGAGAACTTCACCACGCTCCCCATCCAGATCTACAACTGGACCGTTCGGCCCCAAGAAGACTTCCGTGCCAACGCCGCCGCAGGCATAATCGTGCTCATGGCGATCGTCCTCGCCTTCAACCTCGCCGCCGCCGTGGTGCGCGAGCGCTCTCGGCGTTAGCCGGGTCGCGGAACCCGGCAGGAGCCTCCTTCGATGGCAGTAGTGCTTGTGGTCGAGGACGACACGACCCTCCTCGACGCGGTCGCATACAACCTGCAGCGCGACGGGCACGAGGTGCACACTGCCGCCGATGGTGTGCTCGGTCTCGCCCTCGCCCGTGATACGCATCCCGATCTCATCGTCCTGGACCTGATGCTACCCCGTATGTCGGGTCTCGATGTCTGCCGGCTCGTCCGCAACGAGCAGCCCGTACCGATTCTCATCCTCACGGCCCGCGACTCCGAGCAGGACGTGATCAGCGGCCTCGATATGGGCGCTGATGACTACGTCACCAAACCCTTCTCGATGCGCGAGCTACGGTCCCGCGTGAAGGCGCTCCTCCGCCGCGACGGACTCTCCAGGGAAGCCGGCCCTCGTGAGGACAGCCAGCTATCTGACGTGCTCACCGCCGGCGACATCGTCCTCGACATCGGTAAGCACGAGGCGCGTAAGGGCGGCACTAGGGTCGCGCTTCGCCCGCGCGAGTTCCTGCTTCTCGAATACCTCATGCGTCACCCGGGCCTAGTCCTGAGTCGCGATCTCATCCTCGAGCGGGTCTGGGGCTACACCTACGCTGGCGAGTCGCGCACCGTTGATGTCCACGTCCGCTGGCTGCGCGAAAAGCTCGAGGACGAACCGTCGAGCCCTCGCCACATCGAGACGGTGCGGGGTTTCGGATACCGCTTCGCACCCTAGCGCGGCGCGCCGTCCATGAAGCCAACGTCGTCGCTCCTCACTTCGCCACTGCCGGCGGCACTCGTCGTCGCGCTGGCGATCGTACTCGGGCTGCTCGTGTCGTCGGCCCTCGCGGTGATCCTCGGGGGGGTGGCGACGATCGTCGTCGTGGTCGTCGGGCAGGCGAGCGCGACGCGCAGCGCGGTCGAGCGGTACTCCGGGATACACGAGGCGCAGCTCACGCACGTCTGGCCGTGGCCCGAACTCCTCGATCTGGTGGACGAAGGGTTGCTGATCCTCGATGGGCGCCGCACCATCCTCTTCGCGAATCAGCAGATGGCGGCGCTCCTCGGCCACAGTCAACAAGAGATCGCGGGCCAGCCGCTGATCCGCGCCGCCTGGAGCAGCGAGCTGACGCGGCTGGTCGCGGAGGTCGACGGGGTATCCCGCGAGATCGCCCTCGAAGGTGGTCGTACCGTTCTCGCCACGGCGTCCCACCCAGCCAGTCCGGGGGATCCGTCGCACGTACTGGTCATGCTCCGGGAGGTCTCAGACTCGCGGCGTGCGGAGCGCTCGCGCACGGAACTCGTTGCCAACCTCTCGCACGAGTTGCGCACACCGATCGCGGCCGCTCGGGCACTCGCCGAAACCATCGAGGGCGGCGTCGAGGACGACGAGCGGCGCGCGCGCTACCAGCGCCAGCTCATTACTGAGATCGATCGCCTAGCGGTGATCGTCGAGCGCACTCTACGTCTCTCCCGCATCGAGGCGGGCGTCGAATCTCTCGATCTGGCGCCCGTTGCGCCCGATCAACTGCTGGCGGCGGCGGTGCAGCGGCTCGTCCCGCTTGCCGAGGCGCGTGGTGTCTCGCTGCACATCGCACCGACGCCGGGGATACCGCAGGTTGTCGCCGACTTCGACCGTGGGGTCGAGGTCCTCACCATGCTCCTCGACAACGCTATCAAGTTCAGCCCACCCGGCGATGTGGTTGTCGTGGGCTCCTCCCTGGGGGCGGGTTTCGTGACGTTCGAGGTACGGGATCGTGGACCGGGTGTCCTGCCAGCGGAGCGCGAGCGCATCTTCGAGCGTCTCTACACGGGCGACCCCTCGAGGGCGTGGCATGGCGACCAGCCCTCCGGATTCGGCCTTGGTCTGGCCATCGCGAGGCATCTTGTTGCCCGGATGGGGGGCCGCATCTGGGTGGCGGACCTCGATGGCGCGGGCGCCGCATTCCATTTCACGCTGCCGGTGTCTCCCGACGATGGGATGACTCGGTAGGTCTGGGCTACTGCCCACGCATGTAGAGTGCCGTCTCACGCGCGGCCAGCGGCTCGATCTGTGCCGAGGTCAGCCCGCCAGCCTCGACGAGTGCGAGCGCGATCCCAAGGATGAGGCGCTGCCGTAGCGGGTGTTCGACTGTGCGTTCTGCCTTCAGACGCAACCACTCGACGTAGGGTTCGGCGTCGCGTGATTCGCCGTCCGTCAGCCACGGTGCGACCTCGACGCAGGCTGCTCCGGGGTCACCGCCTGCCAGGCGCTGCGCTTCAATACCCGCCAGACTCGCGATGATTGCCGCCTCCACTCCGTTCCGGGCGGGTCCGTGCCCGCTGCCGGTGCGGAGTGCGACGTACGAGCAGCGCGCGGCGGAAGCAGCGTCGAGGTTCAACTCCGGATACCCGAGTCCACATGCCTCGGCCGCCACGGCGTGCCCAGCCAGGTGAACGGCGGCGTGTAACCGCGCCATCTCACTCTCAGGCAGCTCAGGGGGCTCGAGCCCGAGGGTGCGCAGGTGCCCCAGGTCCCCCGGGGCCGATGGAATTGCATCTCTTATGGAACCCATACAGCCTCGAGTTGGGCTTCCCTGCATCACGCCCACATGAGTGCCGATCCTCGGTACAAGGTTCGCACGCTCGCGACCGGTGCGCCTCGTCCAGATGGTCGCCGCCGGGAGATGCCGTCCCTAGGGCAGTATGAAGGATCTGTTCATCCGTCTCCTGCTTGTTGGCTCCGTGGCCCTCGGCGCGACGGAGACTGTTGGGATCACCAACCTCAGAGGTGGGTGATACCTCGTTCGGCCGGGCCGCACGAACCATCGCCGAGGGCCAATCAGCCCTTGTCTCTGCCGTTTCGCCAGCGGCGGCAGCGCCGCCGCCGGCTACGATTTCGCCCGTCAGCACTATGCGGATCGTCAACACTGAAGGCACCGGCGTCCGCGCTCGAACGGAGTGCAGTCTTGATGCGCCCGGCTCTTGGAACATTCCGGAGGGCGCCACCGTCTCCATAGTACGCATCGGTGTGGCCGAGTGCCCCGGTTGGGCCATGGTCTCCGCTGGTGCGGTCGAATCGTGGGTGCGTATGACCTACCTGCTCTTCCCCACCGGCCGGAATTAGCCGCTGCCGAGGCCACCTCCTAGTCTCCATGTACCCGCTCGCGATGCCGCGCGCACTGCTCCTGCTTCTCACCACGGACGCTTCTCACCCAGGACGTTCAACCTTGACTCACGTATGCAGCCTCCAGAGTCGCGGCGGCCGCGCACACGCCTGGTCCGAGTTTCTGCCTCGAACGTGTTGACCGCCGATCCACTGGTCTCGTAGAGTGCGCCCGGCCACCAGAGAACGCACGAGGGAGATGCCCGTGGCGGACTACAACAAACCCATCCCCATTCCCGACCCGATGACCAACGGGCCCTACTGGGAAGGCGCGAAGAAGGGGAAGTTCATGCTTCCTCGTTGCTCTTCGTGCAACAAGGTCCACTTCTACCCGCGGATCATTTGCCCCAACTGTGGCGAGCGCTCCATCGAGTGGATCGAGGCGACCGGCGAGGGCTACCTGCACACCTTTGCCGTGCAGCACCGTGCGATGGGTGCCTGGGCCGAGGAGGCTCCGTTCGTCACGGCCTACATCGACCTGAAGGAAGGCGACCGCGTCTTCACGGTCCTTCGCGGCGTGGACCCCACCAAGCCCGAGGAGATCATGAAGAAGATCGGCTCGCTCTGCCGCGTCGAGTGGGACGAGGCCAACGAGGCCGTGAGCATGCCCTACTGGCGCATGGTCGGATAGGCGGGGAGAAGCAAGATGGCAAACAATCCATCCATGGGGGCCGCGATCGTCGCAGCCGCTGAGGCCGACCAGATCGGCTACCTCGAGTCGCCGAAGACTGACATGATGCTCGGCATCGAGGCCATCTACAACGTCTGCCGCGAGGCTGGCATCAGCACCAAGGACATCGAGGGCATTGCCAACCCCGGTAATGCCAACGGCTACGCCGAATACCTCGGCATCGTCCCGAAGTGGGTGGACACCACCGCTGTCGGTGGGTGCTCCTTCCAGATTCACGTTGCGCACATGCTCGCTGGTATCAACGCCGGCATGTTCGACATCGGCGTGATCGTCAACGGCCAGGCTGGCTACTCCCGTCGCAACTTCCCGCGAGGCGCGGGCGGTGGCGGTGGCGGCGACCCACTGGGCCCCGACGCGCAGTTCGTGAGCCCCTACGGCACCACGGGCGCGCCTTCGCAGTACTCGCACGCGATGACGCGGCACATGCACCAGTACGGCACCACCAAGGAAGACTTCGCTGAGATCGCCGTGAACACGCGGCAGTGGGCGCTGCTCAACCCCCGCGCGATCATGCACTCGAAGGATACCAACCCCAACGGCGGCCCCATCACCGTTGATGACGTGATGAACTCGCGTCTTATCTCCTGGCCCCTGAACCTCCTCGACGTCTGCCTGGTCACGGACCACGGCGGCGCTGTTATTGTCGCCTCCGAGGCTGCGGCGAGGTCCTTCCGCAAGCCGCCGGTCTGGATCGCGGGCGCCGGTGAGGCCATCGGCCACGCCACGATGCTCGAGATGAAGGACTTCACAGCCACTTCCGCCGTCGCCTCCAGCCAGCGGGCCTACAAGATGGCCGGCATGGGGCCCGAGGACATGGAAATGGCCATGATCTACGACTCGTTCACGCTCACCGTTGGCATCACTATTGAGATGCTGGGGCTCACGAAGCGCGGCGAGTTCGCCAGCCTCGTCAAGGGCGGCAACACCGCTCCCGGTGGCAAGTTCCCGATGAACACCAGCGGTGGCGGGCTCTCCTTTAACCACTCGGGCATGTACGGCATGCAGCTGCTCGTCGAGGCATACCGCCAGCTCTCCGGCACCGCAGAGGATGGCATCCACGGCCTGCCCGGCAAGCAGACCGATGCGAACACGTGCATTGTTAACGGCACCGGTGGTACGCTCTCTGCTACTGGAACGCTTGTGCTGACCAGGGACTAGTTCTCCTCGGGGTACGACCGCTGAGAGGGCGGGCCAGACACGGCCCGCCCTCTTTTCGTTGCCCCGGCGCTTGTGCCTGACGCTTTCCTGCTGCCTCCGAGCCGCCCTCCGTGTTGATCAAGGTGAAACCACTACGTGTTTCGTCGGACGCCCGGTTCAAACGCCTCAGCAATGATTATTTGGCTGGACTACGGAGACCACACGAACATGCCGAAAGTTCCTCCACGGACTGGATGTCCCTCTGCTCGACTTGGGCAGGCTGGAAGGAGCTACGGCATGCCCGGTCCGCAGCTGACGGCAGCTGGCGTGCAGGTGGCCTCGCGGGGGCGATCCTCGGCAGCGTCGTGCGCTCCGTGGTGCAGCACGCCCACTGTCCAGTGCTCGTCGTTCGGCCGGACCACAAGTAAGAACCTGGCAAGCGACGCAGCTAGCGCTCGGAGTTCTCCGGGCCGCGCCGCTGCTGGCGCAGCAGTTCCTCGACGTCTCCGATCAGCGACTCGGTGCTGGGAAGTTCCTGCTCGCGGGACGCTGGAATTGGTGTTGGCGCGGCCTCGTCGTAGGCTCGCTCCATGTCCACGATCTGCCCGCGCATCTGCCGAGGAGTGTCGAGTTGATCGAGGGCGGCTTCCGTCTGCCGCTGGAAGTCGGCGACGCTACGGTGCAGGGCGTCGAGGGGCGTACGCCGGCGTGTTGCCAGATCGAGCTTCTCGACCAGTGCCAGTGCCGCCATCGGGTTGGGTCCCGCTGTGACATACGAGGGGATGCGCACTGTCAGGCGGGCCGTCCGCACGCCCTGCGCCCGCAGCTGAAGGCCAAGCACCGTCTGGATCCCGGTCGGGCCCTGGTAGCCCGCGCGGTTGGCCTCGAGGCCGAACAGCGCCTCGAACCCCGGATCAGCGTCTGCCAGTCCAAGGAGGGCTGGCCGCGTGTGCGGTACCAGCGCCGGCCGCGATCCGAGGGCGATGAATGTCTTCGCGCCCAGCTCGCCAATCACTTCGGAGATTGCGTCGCAGTAGCTGCGCCAGGCCAGGCTGGGCTCGCGGCCCGCGAGTAGCACTACGTCACGTGCGCCGTCGAGGTGTGGAGCCACATAGAAGCGCGTCCCCGGCCAGCGGATGAGGCGCTCCTCGCCGCGGAGCTGGACGTGGGGGCGCGCCACCGTCAGGTCGTAGTAGCGATCTGGATCCATGTCGGCGACTTCCCGTGCGCCCCATTCGGAACGGAGGTAGCGAATCGCGCCCACGGCGGACCCGGTGCCGTCGTGCCAGCCTCGGAAGGCTGCGATGACGATCGGGTCATCGAGGCGCTCGAGCCGCGGTACGGAGAGTCGTACAGATGGGTGCATGCAGCGTCCCTCCTCTGAGCTCAGCGCTTGCTGAGGCTTGGTGGACACCCTTCTACGATACTCGCGAGGCAGCCCGAGTGGAGCGCTCCGCTAGTCTTTTGCGCGACCTACCAGCTCGTATTTCGGCTGGCGCGACCACGCGGCGCTGGGTGGACTCTCCTGCGTGCGCAGGGCGGCGCGCCGCCGTTCGGTCTCAAACTTCCTAGCCTGAGCGATGATGCCGTCCTGGAACTTCGCGTGCTCAACATCGCGCTGCACCGCGGCCTGGTTCGGTTTCTTCGCCCGACCCGGATGCGTGATCAGGCGCTTTTCCTTCTCGAGCTGGCGCAGGTGGGTCTCGACATTGCCGGTAGCCGCACGCCGCAGGCGCTTATCGAGGCCCGGGTAGATCTCCATCATGATGTCCCACGAGGTCCGCGGTCGGCGGTCGTCGAGGACTTCGAGGATCTGTCGCTCGCGCATTTCGCGGTGGTTGATGAGCCCCTGGAGCCGCTCCCGCGGATCGTTCACGATTGCGCCGTGACCGGGACAGATCACCTTGAGGTTGGGGAGCGCCGTCAGCGTCTTCAGCGAAGCCCGGTAACTCCCCAGGTCGTTCACGGTGGTGGTGCTGCTTCCCAGCAGCGTGTCTCCCGTGAATAGCACGCCTTCGTCTTCGAGGTAGTACGAGATCGAGTCGACGCTGTGGCCAGGCGCGAAGATCACACGCGGTTTCACGCCGCTGCCCATGTCGATCTCGTCGCCGTCCTCGATGAAGCGCACGGCTTCTTTCTTCGGCAACTTGCCCTTGAGCAGCGGTACCGCGCGCTTGTGAACGATCACCTCGGCCTTGAAGATGCTGCTCGCCCACTTGAGGTTGCCGCTGTGGTCGGCATGGTGGTGCGTGATCGCGGCGAGCGCGATCTCGGCGCGCTCCACGGCTGCGAGGTAGCCTCGCAGCATCCACTTGTAGTGGTCCATCGCCTCTCCCGAGTCGATAGTCAGCGCCTGCCCTTTACCAACGAGATAGATGTTTGTCCCACCGGGGTGCATCGGCTGTTCATCCGGGACCTGCACAGCACGGACGCTGGGGCTGATCTGCATGGCGGCGATCCTCTCGCGCTACGGCCCGCGGGCGCAGCTACGCGCCTTTCGAGGCGTACCCTAGCGCGACTCTGGCTCCGTGGGCACCCCATTCCCGTCGGTGTGTGGCTGCGGCACCCGAGCTTGCTACGCCTTTGCGCACCCCGCGATGGAGCGCGCGGCGTCCCCTTGCGCAGCCGCGTAGCGCGCGACCAACGCCTCGAGGCCGGTGGGGACTTCTCCGCCCGGTGTGAACATGGGATACATGCGCTGGGCCAGGTCCGCGAGCGCGTTCGCCGCATCGATGAGCGGACGCCGCGCGTTGTCGCACATAGCGTTGCCGCTACCGGCGGCGCTCCCGATCTCCGCCGACACTGCGCGCATCTCGTCGCGCACCACCTCGATGAACATCGCAGTCAGGTTCGACTCCATCGAGTCTGGTGAGTGGCGGCTCAGGAGCGCCAGCCGCCCCGCACCATCGACCACCCGGGAGGTCCACCCGCGTAACTGCGCGATCTGAAGCGAACCCCCTACCGATGGGGCGGCCGGCGCCGTGCGCTGTCCGGCGGGCGGCAAGCCCGCCAGGTACTCATCCCGGACCCAGGAGGTCACGCCGCCTGTGGTAGCTCGCGTCCAACCCGCGCAGCGGCCTGAGCCGTACTCGATGACATCCACCTGCGTATTGTCGGTCCACGCTCCACCCGAACGAGCAGCGTCGGCGCAGTCGGTGCGCAGACTGATCCCTGTCCCACCCGCCGAAATCTTGACGGTCACCGCGGTGGAGATGGCTGCCGCGGCCGACTGCACCATCGCGCCACTGGTCGAGTCGGGTGCCGGTGTCCAGGGGAAAGTCGCGGCGGCGATCGCCATGGTGAGCTGGTCGCCGATCTGGCGCAGTGGCGTGTCGCCGCGTCGAGTCTCGCCGGCTGCGATCGCGCAGCCAGACAGTAGCGCCGCGAATAAGACGAGCATGCCACCGAGTGTGCTCGTTGTTCGGAGCCTCTTCTGGTGGTGAGCGGCAATGGCAGTTCGGGGCGGTGTTGTGTAGTGCGTGGCTGTCACCTCGCACCCAGCGTAGGGGAGGGTATGCCAGCGCGATCAAGCCACCACGGTGGCGCGGATTACGAAGCCTGCTGCAGCGACTGGCCGATCACGCCGCGTGTCGCGACCACCTGACGAAGCCGCGTCAGTGCGATTTCACCGCAGCCTGCGCAGAGCACGAACAGGTCGCGGGTCCGAGGGCGTAGCGCCAGGCCCAGCTTTGAGGCGACAAGCTCGCCACGTTCAGCCTAGATCTGCACGAGTTCGGTCGGGTTCGGCCGCCGGCATGCATCACAACTGTTGAACATCGGGCTAGCCCTTCGCGACACTCTCGCATCATGATTGTCGGATGAACGGACGCCGCCCAGCAGCCCTCGAAAGGCACACGGATGACATCTGAAGCACCGTTCGAGTCGTCGCTGAGCGACCTCGCCACCGGGCTGAGGGCAGAGTCACTCGACGTAACGGCGCTCGTTGAAGCCGCCTGTGACCGGATCGACGGCGTGAATCCGAATCTGCTGGCAGTTCTGCCCGAGCCAGGGCGCCGCCAGCGTCTCCTCGCGGAGGCGCGTGCCCTCGAGGCTCGCTACCCCACACCCGCGGGCCGCCCTGCCTTCTACGGCGTTCCGATACTGGTGAAGGATGTGATCCGGGTCGATGGCTTTCCGACGCGCGCCGGTTCGGCGCTTCCCCCCGAGGTGTTCGCTGGGCCGGAGGCCTCCGCGGTCTCGCGCCTGCGCGCCGCCGGCGCACTCATCCTCGGTAAGTCTGTGACCACCGAGTTCGCTTACTTCGAGCCGGGTCCAACCAGAAACCCGCGGGCCGCCGGACACACGCCCGGTGGGTCGAGTAGCGGCTCGGCCGCAGCGGTCTCGGCGGGCCTCGCCCCCCTCGCACTGGGGACACAGACCGTTGGTTCTGTGATCCGGCCCGGGGCCTTCTGTGGCGTGGCAGCCTTCAAGCCCTCGTGCGGGCGCGTGCCGTCCGATGGTGTCGTCTACTACTCGCCCAGCGTCGACACCATTGGCTGGTTCGCTCGGGACGCCGCCGGACTCGTCGAGGCAGCGCGGCTGTTGATCGATGGTTGGCGTGAGCCAGTGCTGGCCGCGCCTCGAGCGCCACGCATTGCCGTCCCCGAAGGCACGTACCTCGAGCAGGTCGAGCCAGCCGCCCTCGAGGTATTCGCGTGGGCGCTTGAGCGGCTCGCCACTGCGGGTGTCGAGGTGTACCGGGTACCTGCTCTCGCGGACATCGACGGCATCGCGCTACGGCATCGCTGGTTGACTACCTTCGAGTTCGCCGCGCAGCACGGGCGGTGGTACGCCGACTACGGCGCGTACTACCGCCCGCGGTCGTCGCTACTCGTCGAGGAGGGGCGTGTCTTGTCGGTCGAGCAGCACACGGCTGGCCTCGCCAGCGCGAGCGCCCTCCGCGACGAACTCTCGCGTACCCTTCGGGAGCAGGACCTTGACGCCTGGGTCAGCCCAGCGGCACTAGGTGGCGCGCCGCTCGGTCTTGGCTCGACCGGCGACCCGGTGATGAACACGCCCTGGTCGCACGCCGGCCTGCCGGTCGCCTCGTTGCCTGCGGGTGACGTCGAGGGGTTGCCGCTCGGCTTGCAGATCGCGGGTCGTTATAGCCAAGACGAGGCGCTTCTCGCGCTCATCCGAGACCTCGAGGCGCGCCTGCGTTAGCGAAGCTCGCTCAGACGACGCCTTCGGCCAGCGGCTCGTGTGTCTCGGGCTCGCGTCGGCCAAACACGAAGTACGCGATCGGCCCGACGAAGTTCACCAGTGTCGCCGCACGCCAGCCCCACTTCGACCCTCGAACGCGGTCGTCCGGCCGACGCAGCAGGTCGACCTGCGCCGCAGCCAGCAGCGCGAGTTGCATGAGTGCGTCAAACCCCATCATCGCCCGGTGGCGTGGGCTGAAATCGCGCATGCCTCGATGGTGCTTCATTCGTGGCCTCCTCGGTCCGTCTGGATCCTCGATCCAGCGTAACTCAGCCGAGACGGGCCAGAGTCAGTCGAGCACAGGACCTTCGCGCCAGGCGCGCCACTCCCTCCACAGCGCCAGACGCCCGTCCGAGTAGCGCTCCGCGTCTACCTCGCTCCGAGGCGCGTCGTGCTGGTACTGCCAGACGTGTCGCGCCTCGTGTGCTGCAACCGCGACCAGCGCCTCGCGCCAGTCAGTCATGCTCACGATCGGCGAGGTCACGCCGCCGTAACCATGCGTGCGGACCTCGCGGCGTTCGAGACGTGGTGCGGGCTCCAGGCCGAGGAGCGCCTTCACGCGTGATCTGGTCGTGGCCACGCTCTTCGAGGGCGACACGCGCAGGTCGCTCTTGCGCACGCCGTCCAACGACTCGTTGGCGCGCACCTTGCGCCAGCGCGCTCTGCGTACCTCGTTGGTGGTGGGGAAGCCTGAGGGTGGCCCGATGCCAATGGTGACGAGTCGCGTCATGCCCGGAACGCGGTTCGCTGCCGACAGAGACGGTAGCCCGTCGTAGGCGCGTCCTCGATAGACGTCGCGCGTGTTCTTCACCCGAACTGCGAGCTGCGAGTGGTCGATCTCCGCCATCGCGAACTCGACCAGCGTCCGCACCTCATCCAGTGGGTAGCAGCACGTACTGTCGAACCACACCACTGCACGGTACCGCCACCGGCGGCCACGATCGAGGCGTCCGACGGTTCAGCGTGGCGTGCCTGCCACCAATGTACGACAATGATGCCCGTCCCCCGCACCTGCCTCTCGGAGATCACGCTGTTAAGCAACCGGACGATCGTCCTAGTGGTTCTTGCGCTTGCGCTGCCCGGGGTCATCGTGGGCGTGTTCGGCGTCCACATCAGTACTTCCGGTGACACCGCCCTGTTCGGACTCTCGATCGTTGCCGCGGCCTTTCTCCTCGCGTGGAGTGCCGAAGCCTCAGAGGTCGACATCGCGCGGGGTGTGGCTGTGGCGTTCATCGCGCTGATCGCCGTCATACCCGAGTACGCGGTCAGCCTGACCTTCGCGTGGAACGCGCCCGGCGATCCCGAGCAGGCCAAGTTCGCGGTGGCGAACATGACCGGCGGCAACCGCCTCCTGATCGGCGCGGCCTGGCCGCTGATTGTCGGCATCCTCTGGTATCGCACGCGCTCGAAGCTACTGACCCTCGAGAAGCACTACTCCCTTGAGGTGGTGGCGCTGACGATCGCGACGCTCTATTCGTTTGTGCTGCCGTTCAAGGGCAGCATCTCGCTGTTCGACGCTCTTGTGCTGGGCTGCATCTTCGTCGGCTACGTCTCGGTTCTGTCCCGCTCGCCCAGCGAGGAGCCCGAGCTCATCGGGCCCGCGCGTTCGATCGGCGCTCTGCCGAGGTTTCAGCGGCGCACCGTGGTCGGTGCGCTGTTTGTGTATTCGGCGGCATCGATCGTTGCGTGCGCTGAGCCGTTCGCTCACGGACTCGTGCACGTGGGTACCCAGGTCGGGATCGACGAGTTCGTGCTGGTGCAGTGGCTCGCACCGCTGGCCTCGGAGGCGCCGGAGTTTGTGGTGGCGGCAATCCTCGCCTGGCGCGGGCGTGCGGCGGTAGCGATGGGCATTCTGATCTCAGCGAAGGTGAACCAGTGGACGCTGCTGGTGGGTGGCTTGCCGCTGGCTTACGCGATCTCCGGGGGCAGCCTCGCCGCGTTCCCCATGGAGCAGGTAGCGCGCGAGGAGATGTTTCTCACCAGCGCTCAGTCGGCGTTCGGCGTCGCCGTACTCGTCAGCCTGAGTCTGAGCACCCGCGAAGCCAGCTTCATGGTGGGATTGTTCGCCACTCAGTTCCTCGCACCGGGTTTTGGAGAGCTGGTTCCCGCGTTCGCCCCGTACGTCGAGAGTCTTCGTGTCTCGATCGGCGTGCTCTACATCGTGCTCGCGCTTTACCTCGCGCTTCGCCAGCGTCGCGAAGTCGGCGAGCTGGTGCACACGGCCATCCAGGTGTTCAAGAACCCCAAAGCTTTCGCCGACGCCCACGTCGAGGTTTAGCAGGCCGTACCCGCACACTGGTGTAACTACAGAGACGCTCGAGGCTAGGTATGCCTCGAGCGCCCCGCGAGTTCTCGTCGCGGGCTGCTAGTTCGCGGGCGGTGCGGTCAGAGTTGTGCCGTTCGTGCCGTTGCCGCCTGGCGTGCGTCCGTCTGCGAGCATCTGCGCGAGGAGCGCCGCGAAGATGTTCGACCACGCGCTGTCGCCTCCACCGCCGCCGACGACGATGTCCGGCGTGATCTTCAGACCCGCGCCGGCGATCGACTTCGCGATCTCGATGCCGAACAGGTTCGACTGGCCGATCGCGTTCTGCTGACGGTCGTACGCCTCGGCGGTGGCGTTGCCAATGGCGAGGATCTTGGTGCCTTCGGCCTCGCCTTCCAGCTCGACGGCGCGCGCGCGACCTTCTGCCTCGATCACTGTCTTCTGGCGGTTCTGTTCGGCGATCTGCACGCCGATCCGCGCGCTGACGAGGTTGATCTGCTGATCCGCCTGTGCGCGTGTTCTCCGTGGCGATGCGCTGCTGCTCGGACTTTTGTTGCTCGATGAACATCTCCTGCTGCTGCGCTGCAACGACGCGCCGCGTCTGGATGTGCATCAACCCCTCGGGCAGGATGATCTGCGAGATCAGCACACGCACGCACTCGACGTGATACTTCTCCATCTCCTCACGCGCACGCGCCTCTGCCTTCTCCTGCTCGATCGTGCGGTCCTGCATGAACGACATCGCCTCGGTGGACGACGCCTGGTTGCGGAAGGACGAGTCGATCATCGGGTGGATCACGTGGTCGATCAGGTTCTGCACGGAGCCGATCTTCGCCACCATCAGTGGCGCCTGCTCCGGATGCACCCGCATGATCACCTTGACGGACACTTTCATCTCGAAGCCGTCACGGCTGATGACCTAGAGCGGGTTGAAGAGCTGCGCGCGCTGGATGCCGTCTGCGGTCGACTCCATCTGTGTGGCCGGTCCCGCCATCTCCGTGACGATGGTGGTTTCCTCGGCCCAGTCCACCGTCAGGTTGGTGGTCGGAATGATGTACACGAGGTAGGCCCAGCGGTTGAGGTAGTACACGCCCGGTCCGGCCACCTCGGCCTAGATGCCACGGAAGCCCTGAGGCACCACGTTGCGCTCCAACCCCTCGGCCAGCCGTTCTTGTTCCACCGCGTCCGGCTCCAGGCCGACGTTCGAGACCAGCACGGCCACCTGGCCGCGCTGCACGACCGCCACGTCGTCGATCTTGACGTCGAACATCAGCGGGTTGATGTAATACGTCCCGGGCCGCAGCAGATCGAACTGAGGGCCGCGTTGTCCGCCGGCCGTCAGGAAGGCAGAGCCGTCCTGGAAGTCAGTGTGTCCCTGAACCGTCGCAGCGACCAGCTCGCCCGCCGGTAGCGGTGCGCCATCCTTCGCCGTGACCAGCCCAACTTTCGCCGACTCGACGACGACGGCGGGTGCGCCCTCAACGCTGAAGAGGTCGGCGTTGAGGCGGTACCGGCCCGGCAGGATCACGTCGATCTGTGGGCGGCGCTGACCATCGCTCGACAGGAACGCCTCGCCGTCCTGAAACGAGTTGTGGTTCCCCGTCTTCGCGGCGAGCAGGCGCCCCGAGGCGATCTGCACCACGTCGCGTGCGCTGACCACGCCGACCATGTTGGCGGGCACGATCAGCGCCGGCTCCGCGCAAACGCGGAAGAGGTACGTGTTGACTCGATACTGCCCCGGCGGCAGCACGTCGACCTGCGGGCCCTTCTGACCGCCCGCGCTCAGGAAGGCCTCGCCGTCCTAGAACGAGTCGTGCGCGCCGATGCGACGCGCGAAGATGCGGCCCGGCGCGAGCAGGTTGCCGTCGATTGACTAGACGATGCCGACCTCGTCCTCCGCGATCACGATCATCGGGCGCTTCTGCACCCGATACAGGAACGGGATGAGCAGGTGCAGGTCTGGGCGCAGCACGCGCGCCTGGATGCCCGGCCTGTCCGGGCATCGCGATCACGCGCCCCTCCGGCAGGCCACGTCCGAGGTAGCGACGCTCCACGATGCCAACCTGCTCGCCGCCGATGTTCACCAGTGGTCGTCCTGCTACCAGCAGGAACGCGAGCACGGGTAACGTAATGACCAGCACTGACCAGAAGAAACCAAGGTCTACGCTCAGATCGAACGGCATCGGGACAACCTCCGCGCTGCTGAAAAGAACGCAGGCGCGAACTCACGATCGCGCTCGCGAGATCGCTTGTCTACTACGTATGTGTAATGAGGCGGGGGTTGTTTCGGCGGCCCTATGTCACTTCGAGGGGGATACCGGCCGGACAGAGGGGGCACGCGGCGGGCTCCCACGTCTGCATCTCCACGTCGGTGGCGGCGTACAGCGGGACACCGAAGTCGACGCGTCCGCCGGAGCGGTCCACCATCACGGCCACGCCTACCGGCACGCCGCCGGCCTGGACCACTGCCGCGAGGGTTTCACGTATTGAGCCCCCCGTGGTCAAGATGTCGTCCACCACCAGCGCGCGCTCCCCGGACTCGATGCGGAAGTGCCGCCCGATTGCCCTGCCACCGCCGTCGGTGCGCTCTGCGATCACGCCTCGGAGCCCGAGCTGGCGCGCGACCTCATAGGCGATGATGACGCCCCCGGTCGTTGGGCCGACGATCAGCTGCGGTGCGAACTCGCGGCCGCCGCTCGCCAAGCTGCGGCACACTACCTCGGTATGTCGGGGCCACTGCAGCAGGTTGAACTTCTCGATGTAGGCGTCCGAGTGCCTGCCGGAGGCGAGTTGAAAATGCCCGTGTAACAGGGCGCCCGCTTCTTCGAAGGCGGCCACGATGGTCGGGTCTACCGGGATCTGGCGCCTCCGGCCTGCGACGACGCCTCGAGGATCGGGTGGTGGCTGATCCGACCCGCGGCTGACAACGGCCAGTAGCGGAACTCCGCACGGCCGACCAGATGCTCGTCGGGCAGCATCCCCCACGAGTGCGAGTCGTACGAGTTGTTGCGGTTGTCACCGAGCACGAAGAGCTGTCCTGGCGGTACTGAGGTGGGACCGTACGCGTAGTGCGGCGGTTCCAAGAGGTACGGCTCCTCTACGATCACGCCGTCGACGTACACGTGCCCGTCATGGATCTCGACGGTCTGGCCGGGCACTGCGACCACACGCTTGATGAAGTCGCGCGTCTGGTCCTGTGGGAACTCGAAGACCACCACGTCGCCCGGCGCCGGGTCGCGGAACGGTTGCCAGCGCTTGCCATCGATGAACGGGAGGGGCGACAGGTCGACCGTCTTGAACGCGAGCTTGTTGACGATGACGAGCTCTCCGTTGTGGAAGTTCGGCTCCATCGAGGCGCCATCGACGATGAAGTTCTGTGCGACCCCGCGCACCGCCATGAACATGAACAGCGCGAGGGCGACCACCTCGAGTGCTTCGGCGAGCCACTGCCACGGGACGAGCGTTCGTCGCTCCGGTGGCGCGTGGTCATATTCGACTGTGCGTGGGAAGACAGGTGCTTGCCAGCCTCTGGCCCACGGGTCGACATCCTCGAGGCCCTGGTGGGTCGGGGCCGGAGCGAGCGGCAGCAGCGCGATCTCTCGCGGCCGGTCTGGGGCGTCGTCTGAGGACAACGGGTTCAACATCGACAGCGAGTATAGCCCCGGGCGGTCTAGCCACGAGTCAAGAAAGTATGTGCGTCCCATACCTCGGGATGTGTTGACAGTTACGGATGCCTGCGTGCAGCCTGGTTGCCCGGTCCGGCTCAGTATCGCTAGCTACGGCGCGCCGCTCCGAGAAGCTCGATCCGCGACGCCGCCACTTCCGCGACGGCGGCTCGCGCACGACGTAACGCGGGTCGGGGGTCGCCTTCGACGCCTGCCGCGAGCGCCTTTCCGAATGCCTGGTGTATCTCGGTCGAAATGTTGACCTTGCGAATGCCGGCGCGTACTGCCTCGCGCAGTTGAGCCGGCATCACGCCGGAGCCCCCGTGCAGCACCAGCGGCAGCCCGCGCGTCGCCTCGCGGAGCGCCGCCACCAGCTCGAGGTTCACGTCGCCGGCCATCCCGTGCGCCGTCCCAACGGAGACTGCCAACGAGTCGACTCGCGTGAGCTCGAGGAAACGCCGTGCGCTCTCGGGCTCGGTCAGCACGGCTTCCGATATGGCCACGCCGGGCTCGCGACCGCCGACGTGGCCCAGCTCGGCTTCGAGGGCCAGTCCGGCCGCCAGCGCGATCGCGGCCGCCTCCTGCGTCTCACGGACATTGCGCTCCAGCGGGAACGTGGAGCCATCGAACATCAGCGACGTGAAGCCGGCACGCACGGCCGCACGGAGTAGCGGCAGTTCAGGGCCGTGGTCGAGATGAACCGCGACCGGCACACTGGCCTGCGCAGCCAGCACGCGGGCAGTGGCGGCCGCGATCTCGATGCCACCAAAGTGCTCGATGTTGGCCGGGTTGAACTGCAACAACACCGGCGCTCGGTTCGCGTCAGCCGCGTCGAGCACGCCGAGAGCAAGCTCGATGTTCGAGACGTTGAATCCAGGCACGGCGTAGCCCCCGCGCTCGGCCTCCTGCAGGAGTTGTTTTCCGGAGGACAGTGGCATCGAGGCTCCCCGTGACTCTGGTTCGAGGCGGTGGTTCCCGGATTTCGAGAGAACAGGTCGAATGCTACGCTCGCTTGTAGCCTGTGACTGGCTGGCGGGGCGGTCATCGGCGGTGCGTTGCGCGGCAGTTCAGCTGATTCGTACGCAGGGAGCCAGCCCCCCCCCAAGTGGACACGGCCCAGTTGATCCGTAGTGCCCAGGCCGGTGACATCCAGGCCTTCAATTCCCTTGTGCTGGCGCACCAGGATCAGGTCTAAGCCTCGCATACCGCTTTATGGGACAGCGCGCCGCCGCCGAGGACGCCAGCCAGGAGGCCTTCCTGCGCGCCTTCCGCGCGATTCGCTCCTTCCGCGGTAACCGTTTCCGGCCCTGGCTTCTCGCCATCGTGGCCAATGCCTGTCGGGACGAACTCCGACGTCAGCGGCGGCGACCGACGCAATCCCTTGATGCACGTGGGGCTTCCGCGGATGCACCAGCCCTCGATCCTCCCGATCCGGGGGCTTCTCCCGAGGACAGCGCCATGAACACCGAGCTACGGGTCGCCCTTGAGCGGGCCATCCTGCAACTGCCCGAGGACTGGCGGCTCATCGTGGTGCTCTCCAACATCCACGGCCTTTCGTGCAGCGAGGTGGCGCAGGTTGTCCGCTCCCCCTCGGGACCGTGAAGTCACGCCTGATCCGCGCCCGGGGGCGGCTCCGCGACATTCTGCTGGCTACCGGGGAACTCGTGCCCCCTCCGGTCGTCTCCTAGTGTGTAACCGGGCACTCACGAGTCCTTAGCGAGGAGGCGGGTCGAAGCGATGCGCTTGCCCTAGCGACGAGGTGGTGACCGAAGCGACGACACCGTCGCGCGCTCCGGGAGCGTGCTCCGCGATGAGCAGCTTTCGCAGTACCTCGACGGCTTCCTGTCCCGTCCCGACGGCGCCCGCATTGAGGCCGATGCCGACCGAGATCCCGAGACCCGCTTCGCTCTCGAGGGGATGCGCGCAGTTCGTGCCGGCCTTGGTGAGCTCGGCATGGTGCGCGCGCCGCGCTCCTTCACGCTGACGCTGCACGACGTGCCGCACTAGGTCGGGTTGCTGTGTTTCGAGTTGTACCTGAGCTTTGCGACCGTCGCCGCGGCCTGGTGCTCACGGCCACGTCGCTGGCACCCTCGTTCACCGGCACGTTCGCGAAGCGTTCGAGCACCTCTGTGACTGAGTCCTTCGATGCTGCGGGGAGCCCGCAGCGGCGCGCAAGCAGACGAACGCCGAGGCGGGCCAGTCGCTGCAGGCCGCACCCGAGGTACCGCCGTCTGCCCCGGCTGTCACGCCCGCGGGCGCACGCGCGGCAGCCCACGGCGCCGAGGGCGCCCCGGTGGGAGCGGGTGGCGTTACCACGCAGCCGGCGCCGGTCGCTCCACGACTCGCCCCGGGGACGGTACCCGGCCTGGCCTCGGCGCCTGGTACGCCTCTAACAGGCGCGCCCGGTGCGCCCGCGAGCGACGCCGCCACGTCGGCCGGCTCCGCTGCTGCCGCTCTGCCCGCGATCCCGTCACCGTCAGAGCAGCTGGTTGCGCTCTCCAATGGCGATGCGGGCTCTTCGCAATCCGCGCTGTGGGGAGCGCAGTTCGCTGCTGCCGTCGCCAACTCGGTCTTCGGGGTGCTTGCGATTGTTCTGTGGTTTCGACGTCGCGCACGGGGCGGCACGTAGTTCGTCGAGATTGGACGGAGTCTCATGACACATCGAACCGGTCGAGGCAAGCTCGGCGCACTCGTCCTCGCCGCCGCGCTGAGCGGATTCGCGCTCGCCTGCGACACGACGACGACTGTGAGCACGTCGCCTGACCCGGGCGGCATCTCGGTGAACGGCGTCGGCTCGGTCACGGTGGCGCTGGACATCGCCGTCCTCAGCATTGGCGTCGAAGCCCGATGGTCGACGGTGGCCGAGGCGCGACAGAAGGCCGCGCGAGCCCTCGATGCTGTGCGTGCCTCGCTCAAGCGCAACGGCGTTGATGATAAGGACATCAGGACCCAGGGGCTCAGCATCCGTCCTGCATACTCGTCACGGCCGACAACGACGCCGCAGATCATCGGCTACGTCACGACGAACTCCGTGGCCGTCAAGGTACGGAACCTCGACAACGCCTCGAAGGTGCTCGATGACGCTGTCGAGGCAGGTGGCGACGAGACGCGCGTCATCGGCATCTCGTTTGCCGTGGACAAGCCCGAGCAATTCCAAGCGTAGGCGCGTCAGCTTGCGCTGAAGGATGCGCGCGAGCGTGCTGAGTCACTCGCGAAGGAAGCGGGCGTGACGCTCGGGAAGTCGCACAGCATCTCCGAGTCCTCAGGCGGCGTGCCGATTCCGTTCGGCGGGCCCCAGCTGGCCGAGGCACGGGCTGCGGGTGACGTTCCGACGCCACTGAGTGCGGGGCAGTCGGAGGTGACCATCAACGTCAGCGCGGTCTTCGCCATCGACTGAGTCACGCGCGCGGCCCCCGCTTCGAGCGGGGCTGACGCGTTCTGGCCGCCGAAGGTACGATCGTGGGGCAATCTGGTTCGAATCTCCGTCTGAATATCGAGGTGCCTCGGTGGTTCTCAGCGACCGCGACATCCGTGCCCAGCTCAACGCCGGCCGCCTCATCGTCGATCCACTGGCTGAGGACGCCCTCCAGCCGGCGTCCATCGACATCCGCCTCGACCGCGAGTTCCGCGTCTTTCGCAATCATCGCGAGTCGTTCATCGACGTACGCATCCCGGTCGATGACCTCACCGAACTTGAGGTCGTTGCTGACGACGAGGCGTTCGTGCTCCACCCGGGTGAGTTTGTCCTCGGCTCCACGCTCGAACGCGTCGTCATTCCGGACGACCTGGTGGCGCGCGTCGAGGGTAAGTCATCGTTGGGCCGTCTCGGTCTGCTCGTCCATGCGACCGCGGGCTACGTTGATCCCGGCTGGGACGGCCACCTGACGATGGAGCTCTCGAACGTCGCCAACCTGCCGATCAAGCTCTACTTCGGCATGAAGATCGGTCAACTCTCAATCCACGAACTGTCCTCGGCCGCGGAGCGACCCTACGGTTCCCCCGGTCTGCGCTCGAAGTACCAGGGCCAGACCGGCCCCACGGCCAGTCGAGGCTGGGTCGACTACCGCCGCGCGGGCGGCTAGCCATGCCTTCCGCCTTAGCCTCAACGTCCGAGTTTATGCGCCTCGCCCTCGCTGAGGCGGACAGCGCGCTCGGCACCACGTCGCCAAACCCTGCCGTCGGCGCCGTGATCGTCCTCGGCGGTACAGTCGTGGGTCGAGGGCACACGCAGCCCCCCGGCGGCGCGCATGCCGAGGTGATGGCCCTCGGTGAGGCGGGCGATCGCGCGCGCGGCGCCACTGTCTACGTCACCCTCGAACCGTGTGCTCACCAGGGGCGCACGCCGCCCTGTACGGACGCGCTGCTCGCGGCCGGTGTCGCCGAGGTGCGCTACGCCATCGACGATCCCGACCCCAACGTTTGCGGCCGCGGACGTGCCCAGCTCGAGGCTGCCAGCGTCCGCGTGGAGGTTGGCGACGGAGCCACCGCGAGCACGCGTCTCCTCGAGGGCTACCTCAAACATCGACGGACCGGGTTCCCCGCCGTGGTCGTGAAGTTCGCCGCGTCTCTCGATGGCCGGATCGCGGCTTCCTCGGGCGACTCGCGCTGGGTCTCGGGACCGGCCACGCTTGAGTGGGTACACGCCAACCGTCCGAAGCTCGACGCCATCATCGTCGGCTCCGGCACCATCACCATCGATGACCCGCAGCTCACGGCACGTCCGGGTGGTTCGAGCGAGGGTGTTCACCAGCCGCTGCGTGTCGTCCTGGACTCGCGCGGGCGCACCCCGGCGGCCGCTCGTGTTCTCCAGGGCGCGCCGACGTTGATCGCGACGACGGCCGCCTCGACCGCCGTCTGGCGCGATGCGATGGTGCGCGCGGGCGCCGAGGTGCTGACGCTGCCCGCCGCCGACGGCCACGTCGATCAGCGCGCGCTCCTCGAGGAGCTGGGCCGCCGCGGCCTGCTTACGGTGCTCTTCGAAGGTGGCGGTGTGGTGCTGGGTTCGCTCTTCGATCGGCGTCTCGTGGATCGAGTGCAGGCGGTCATCGCGCCGTTGATCATCGGCGCCAGCGCCGCCCCCTCGGCGGTGGCCGGGCGCGGCGTCGAGCGCATGGCACAGGCACCACGCCTGCGCGACATCGAGGTTACGCGCCTCGGTGACGACGTACTGATCGAGGGTGTTCCGATCTGGCCGGACGATTCAACAGGACCATCCACGGGCGGGAGCTGACGTGTTCACAGGCATCATCGAAGAGGTAGGCACGGTCCGCGGCCGCGACGGCGGCGTCCTGATCATCGATTGCGCCACGATCATCGAGGGGTCCAAGCTGGGTGACTCGATCGCCGTGAACGGCGTCGATCTCACGATCCGCGCGATGGACGACCACTCCATGACGTTCGATGTGATGCCGGAGACCTACCGGCGCTCGAACCTCGTCGACCTCGCGGCGGGCACCGTCGTGAATCTGGAGCGCTCCGTCAGGCCCGATGATCGCCTCTCCGGTCACATTGTTCGAGGCGTGGTCGAGACCACGTGCACCATCGATAGCCTCACCCCGGAGGGCGACGCCATCATCGCCCGTTATCGCGTCGCTCCCGAGTATCTGCGCTACATCGCGATGAAGGGCCCGATCTGCGTCGATGGCGCTTCGCTGACCGTGATGGCGAAGGATTCTGAGTCGTTTTCAGTGTCCCTCGTGCAGTACACGCAGGAACACACGAACCTCACGCGCCGCCGCCCCGGTGATAGCATCAATCTTGAGACCGACATCATCGCTCGATACGTCGAACAGATGCTCGAGGCGAGGGCGGCTACCTAGTTCGGGCGCCGACCAGAAAGCGGGGAACGCGTGACGCCGAGCAGGCGGGAACCCGCCGCCAAGGTTCCGAAGACATCCGCCTCGAAGCCCCGAGCGCGCCGCGCCGCCAGCACCCTGATGACCGTCAAGCAGGCGATCGCCGCTTTCCGTGCGGGCGAGCCGCTGATCATCGTTGACGACGAGGACCGCGAGAACGAGGGCGACATCTGCGTCCCCGCGCAGTTCTGCACCACCGAGATGGTCAACCTCATGGCATCCGAGGCGCGCGGGCTGATCTGCGTGCCCCTCGATGCCACATGGTGTGACCGGCTGGACTTGCACCCCATGGCGGCGCACAACAGCGCGCCGCTCGGCACGGCCTTCACCGTGAGTGTCGAGGCGCGAGATGGGGTCACCACCGGCATCTCGGCGGCCGACCGCGCGCGCACCATCCAAGTGCTCGCCGATCCCTCGAGCACCGCACGCAACCTGACGCGGCCCGGTCACATCTTCCCGTTGCGCGCTCGTCCCGGCGGCGTGCTGGTCCGCGCCGGCCAGACCGAGGCGTCCGTGGACCTCTGCCACCTCGCCGGGCTCGAGCCCGCGGCCGTGGTCTGCGAGATCATGAACGCCGACGGCACCATGTCGAGGATGCCGCAGCTTGAGCGCTTCGCTCGCAAGTTCAAGATGGGCATCGTGACGGTCGCCGACATCATCGCCTACCGCCTCGCCAACGAACGCCTCGTTGAGCGCGTCGAAGAGGCCCAGCTGCCGACGCGATTCGGGACGTTCCGCGCGATTGGCTACCGGACGCTCATCGACAGCAAGGAGCACATGGCCCTCGTCATGGGCGACATGGGCACCGGTGAGCCGACGCTGGTACGAGTGCACGACCAATGCCTCACCGGCGACGTCTTTGGCTCGATGCGCTGCGACTGCGGCGAGCAGCTCGAGGCGGCCATGCAGCGCATCGCAGACGAAGGCCGTGGCGCCATCGTCTACATGGACCAGGAAGGTCGCGGCATCGGTCTGCACAACAAGATCCGCGCCTATCGTCTGCAAGACGAGCAAGGCCTCGACACCGTCGAGGCGAACGAGGCGCTTGGACTGCCTGCTGAGAACCGCGACTACGGCATTGGCGCCCAGATCCTCGTCGACCTCGGCATCACCAAGATGCGCCTCATGACCAACAACCCGCTCAAGGTGCGCGAGATCCAGACGCACGGCGAACTGCGCGGCGCGGGTCTCGAGGGGTACGGCCTCGAGATCGTCGAGCGTGTCTCGCTGGAGGTTGAGCCCAACCCGCACAACGTCCGCTACCTGCAGACGAAGCGCGAGAAGATGGGCCACGTCCTCGGCGCGGACGCACTGGGCTAGCGCATGCGTACCTTCGAGGGCTCTCTGGACGCCAGCGGCCTGCACGTCGCCATCGTCGTTTCTCGCTTCAACGAGCTGATCACCGAACGCCTTCTCGAGGGCGCGATCGCAACAGCGCGGGAGCACGGCGTGGTCGATCACAACCTCGATGTGGTCTGGGTGCCGGGCGCCTTCGAACTGCCGATGGCGGCGCGTGCCCTCGCCGAGACCGGTCGCTACGACGCCATCGCTTGCGTCGGCGCGGTCATTCGAGGCGAGACGCCGCACTTCGATTTCGTCGCCGGCGAGGCGGCCAGGGGTATCGCCGAGGTGGCTGCTGATTACGGCTTGCCCGTGGCTTTTGGCGTGATCACATCCGACACTGTGGAGCAGGCGCAGGCCCGTGCCGGCGGCTCTGTCGGCAACAAGGGGCGCGAGTCGATGCTCGCAGCCATCGAGATGGCGACGCTCCTCCCCACCCTGGAAGGCTGACTCACGGATGGCACTTCGCCCTCGGCGCAAGACGCGCGATCAGAGCATCTCTTCGGAGCCGAAGCAGCGTGGGGGCGGTGAGCAACTCGATCTCGCCGCGGAAGAGTCGATTCGCCTCGCGCATCGCGCAATCAATCGATTTCCCGACCTGCTGAGGCGTCACCGCTACGTCGCCGGCGGTGCGGCCGTGACCGGTGCGCTCGTCGTCCTTGCCAGCGTCGCGATCGTCCGCCGCATGCGGCACGGCGAAAGTGGGGAACAGGCTGCCGACAGCGTCACGGAGGCCGAGATCGAGTCGCTGCATCATCGAGAGCGCGACGACGACGAGGCGCCTGAGGTCGAGGATGTCCCGGCCACGGCGGCGACTGTACCGGGAGCGTCGAATGGCCACGTGCTTGCCTCGAACGGGGCGCACACCAACGGTACGAACGGCGCCACCGCCCACGCTTCCGAGACCCGCACCACTGAGGGTTAGCGCCGGACCGGGCCGTGGCTCGTCCGCGAGCCTGACGCAGCGTGGTTGACGCGCCTCGAACGGGCGTTCTACGCTCCTCCTATGTCTGCTCCCGTACTGCCAAGGCGCATTGCCCACTTTGACCTCGACACGTTCTTTGTCGCGGTCGAGCGCCTCGATGACCCGTTGCTCATCGGCAAGCCCGTGCTCGTCGGGTTCAACGGCCCTCGTGGTGTCGTCGCGAGTGCTTCCTATGAGTCGCGCACGTTCGGCTGCCATTCGGCGATGCCGATGTCGATGGCTCTCCGGCTCTGCCCGCAAGCCGTCGTCGTAGCTCCTCACTTCGACCGTTACATCGAGCTTTCGCGTGGCTTTCACGCCCGTCTCGCCGAAGCGGTGCCCATCGTCGAGTCGGTCGGTATCGACGAGGCGTACGCCGACCTGACCGGCCTCGAGCCACATGGCGGTGCGAATTCCGTGGCCACGGCACTGCGGGTGCGCGTCCGGCGCGACCTCGGTATCGCGGTTTCGGTCTGTATCGCGGGGTCGAGGATTACCGCCAAAGTCGGCTCGGACCGCGCGAAGCCGGACGGCCTGATCGAGGTGCCGGTGGGCGAAGATGCCACATTCCTCGCACCCTTCGGCATCCGTGAGTTGCCGCTTGTCGGTCCCAAAATGGGTGAGCGGCTCGCTGCTGCGGGCATCACCACCATCGGCCAGGCTGCGGAGGTGGATCCGCGCTGGCTGGAGGACCGCTTCGGCAAGGCGGGTGCGCTTCTGCACGAACGCGCGCGCGGCCTCGATCCCACGGCGGTACACCACGGGGGTCGCGACGCGCGCTCGATCTCCCGCGAGATGACTTTCGGCGTCGACGTCGAGGATGTCGAGAAGTTGCGCCGCGTTCTGCACTCGGAGGCGGATCGCGTCGGCGCCGACCTGCGCGACAGCGGTAAGCGCGCGCGCACGGTGATGCTCAAGCTGCGCTGGTCGGACTTCACCACGTTCACTCGAGCTCGCACCTTCGAGCAGCCGGCACAGGCCACCAGCGAGTTGCACCGCGAGGCATGTGTGCTCCTCGATGAGCTGCTCGCCGCGCAGGGCATGCAGCCCGTGCGCCTGATTGGCCTTGGCGTCAGGAACCTAGTCGACGATGCGGTGCAACTGCGGTTTGACGACGCTCCGGTTCGCCGCCACGAAGCTCTCGACCACGCGATTGACGCGCTTCGCGGGCGCTTCGGCGACGCCTCGGTGGTCCGAGGTCACACAGGCTCCCGCTCGCGAGGGCTACGCGACTCAAGGTAGGGTCGCGCTGTTCCCCTCAACCACGCCTCGTCGTTGCCAGCACTCGCGTTGATGGCTACGCTCGAATCTCTCACCTGCAGATCGCTTTGAGAGGTTCAGTGTGACCTCAGAGTCTGCTGCGTCCGACCTGCACGGCGGCGCGCGCGACGCGCCTCGCTGGCTCAGCCCGCGCTACGCCTGCGCCCTGCTCGGCGTGAATCAGTCGACGGTGCGTCGCTGGGCAGACGCCGGCCAGATCCGCTCCTTCCGGACGCCCGGCGGTCATCGACGCTTGGCCGAGGCGGACCTGCTCGCGATGACGGCCGGTGCGCGCCCCGCTCTGGAAGCGGCCGCCGTGAACCGTATTCGCCGTCAACTCGATGGGCGGCGTGATCCCGAATGGTATTCCGCCATCGAGAAGGGTGAACGCGACGCCCTGCGCCCGCTCGGCCGTCGCCTCGTTGAGCTGGTCAGCGACTTTCTCGAGCGCCGCCGTCCGCGCGCGGTCGTCGAGCAGGAGGTAGACGAGATCGGTCGCAGCTATGGCGCCATGCTCCATGACAGCGGTACCTCGTTGTCTGCGGCGATCGAGGGGTTCACGTTCTTCCGTAAGTCTCTCGATGAGACGGCGAAGAGCCTTGCTGAGCGCAGCGGCCTGACTATCGAAGAGGCCTCCCGTGCTCGAGAAGAGATTGCCGGCCTCGCCGACCGCGTGCTCATTGGCGTGGCCGGGGCGTACGATGCGCCACGTTCGGTGAACAGCATGCCCCGGGGCGGCAAACTGGCCCATCCTCGACAGGCTCGATAGGCGCGCATGTCCGATACGGCTTCTGGCACTGTCCGCACACCCTTCGACCTGAAGGCCATCAAGGCGGTGGTCTTCGATGCCTACGGCACGCTGTTCCAGCTCGCCGATGCGGAGTTCCGTGTCATCATCGCGGGCTCCATCGAACGGCAGGGCCTTAAGCCGGACGACATCGAGGCGGTCTACAAGACCTGGTACGGCGTTTACAGCAAGGTGGGGCCGTGGCGCCACCTGTTTCCTCCCAATACGCCGCCGGGCGCCGTCGAACGCATCGACCGCAACCCGATGACCGAGGGCCCGATTCCAGAGTTCTTCACGCAGTGGGAGTGGTGGCGGCGCCAGTGGGTGGCGACGTTCGAGTTCCACAAGCTCGATGGCGATTCGGCGGCGGCGGCCGATGATCTGCGCCACGCGCTCTCACACCTGCAAGCGTACCCGGATGCCCTCTCCACCACGGACCGCCTCGCGGCCGCCGGACTGCGGATTGCGCTGCTCTCCAACGCGGACGAAGACTTCCTACAGAGCGCCGTTTCGAAGAACCGCCTGCGCTTCTCGGTGATGCAATCTTCCGAGTCCTTGCGTGCCTACAAGCCCCACCGCGCCACGTTCCTCGCCGCCGTCCATCGCCTCGACTGCGCGCCGGAGGAGGTGCTGTACGTCGGTGACTCGGCCTACGCCGATGTGCACGGTGCCCTCAACGCCGGACTGCGTTCAGTCTGGGTGCGTCGCACCGAGCGCCCGTACCCCGTCGATGCCCCGCCCGCGGACCTAGAAGTGCATAACCTCGCGGAGATCGCGGACGCGCTACTGGGGTAAGGCGCGGAACGTCGTTGCAGGTCAGTCGTCCGAATTGCTCCCGCGAGACGCTCCGACGGATGACGGCCTCGGCCTGGCTGCCCCGATCGTGTCCGATGTCGACCGCGTTCGATTCGCCTGCCGCGCGCCATGTTCCGTACGACGCCCGTTGCGATCGCTCACGGGGCGCGCCTATACTTGATTCTAGATAAATGTTAAGTCGCTTGAGCATTTGTGCTGTCATCTGTCAAGCATGGCCCCCTATGGGCTAGGAGCATCGGAACCCACACATGCGCGTTGCCTGTTCGCAGGAAGACCTGCACCGAGGCCTGAGCGCTGTCGCGCGCGCTATTCCCGCACGCACGACGCTTCCCATCACTCAGCACGTACTCCTCGAGGCGCAGGACGGCTCGATCACGTTGTCTGCCACCGACGCCGAGACGATCGCCATCACCTACCGCATCGCCTCCACTATCGCCGAACCGGGCTCGATCACGATGCCGTCGCGGCTCCTCTCTGACTTCGTGGCGACGCTGCCGCCGTCCGAGATCACGCTGACGCTGGCGGAACGGTCGCGTCAGGTCAGCCTCACCTGCGCGCGCAACGAGGCCTCCATCGGGGGCATGGACCCTGACGACTTTCCTCCTATCCCGCCGGCGAGCGACTCGACGCCGGTCACCGTCGAGCCCGACAGGCTCCGGCGCGCGCTCAGCCAGGTGGTCTTCGCGGCCGCCGCTGATGACTCGCGCCCGGTGCTCACCGGCGTGCACTTCGCCATGAGTGGCACCGAGATCAAGCTCGCTGCCGCCGATGGTTTCCGCCTCTCGGCGCACACGCTCCACCTCGATGGCCCCGTTCCGGAACGCAACGTGATCGTGCCTGCGCGTGCGCTGAGCGAGCTCAATCGCCTCCTCGGTGAGGCAAGCGGACCGGTCTCGATTACGTTCAACGCGGCGGGAACGCAGGTGCAGTTCGATCTCGGTCACGCGAAACTGATGGCACAGCTCATTCAGGGGAGCTTTCCCAACTACCAGCAGCTGATCCCGGCCGCCCACACCACGCGCACCGAGGTTGGGGTTGCCGAGTTCGCGCGTGAGACCCGTATCGCCTCGATCTTCGCGCGCGATGGGTCAGGCATCGTCCGTCTCGAGGCGACCCCCGGCGTCGATGGCGCTCCAGGCCGCCTGACTATCACCGCCCGCGCTGACGAGGTGGGCAACAACGAGGGCGAACTCGACGCGGTCGTCGAAGGCGACGCCGCCAAGGTTGCCTTCAACAGCCGCTACCTCACGGACGTCCTCGGCGTTCTCGATGTCGAACGTGTCGCCATCGAGACCACATCGCCATCGAGCCCCGGCGTCTTCCGCCCCGTTGGCGACGACAACTTCATCCACGTTGTCATGCCGATGTT